>SCUS01000103.1 GCA_004297725.1 Myxococcaceae bacterium
ACGAGCAGGCGCAGGGACGAACTCGCTTCGCACGATCGACGAGCCACCAGCAGATCGCGAGGGCTCCGGGCACGTCCGGCGGGACCTTTATGCTGACCTTCTCAGGGTCTGGCTCGGGTTGCTGACGGCCTCGCGGTCGTACCGGGGAACCACCCGCCCACGGCCTCAATCCCGCCGCGCCCTCCCGCAGAGCCCCGCCAGCCGCGCCACCAGCTCTCCCATCTCCACCACCGAGGCACCCCGCGCCGCGGCGAGTTCGAGCTCTGCCGACACGGCGGTGATGGGCGCGAAGCCGTAGCCCCCGGCGGCCCCCTTGAGCTGGTGGGCCAGGTGCTGCACCTCCGCGCGGCGACCCCCCGCCACCTCCGCCCGCAGCGCCTCCGCCCGGCCGACGAGGCCCGCGACGAAGGCGTCGATGATCTCCGCCATGTCGGGGTCGTCGGCGAAGTCCGACCGCAGGGGCGGCACCCCGGCCTCCGAAGGCTCCAGGGTGCGGCGCTTCTCCGCCCAGCACCGGGCGGCGTCGATGAGCTTCGCGCGGTGGATGGGCTTGGTGAGGAAGTCGTCGCAGCCCGCGGTGAGGCAGCGCTCGCGGTCGCCCGCCATCGCGTGCGCCGTCAGCGCCACGATGGGCCCGCGGTAGCCCTTCTGCCGCAGCAGCGCCGTGGCGCCGTAGCCGTCGAGCTCGGGCATCTGCATGTCCATGAACACCACGTCGAAGGGGGCGCCGGCGGCCTCCGCGGCGAGGGCGCGCTCGACCGCGAGGCGGCCGTTCTCGACGATCTCCACCGACGCTCCGGCCTTCTTCAGCACCGTCGAGATGAGCACCTGGTTGTCGACGCCGTCCTCGGCCAGCAGCACCACGCAGCGCAGCGGCGCCGCCCGTCGGCTCGCCGCGTGGGCCTCGGCGTCGGCGTCCGGGCCCTGCGCCTCGACGAGCCCGCTGAGCCGCTTCACCCCTTCGAGCGGACCGGTCGCGACGGTCATGAAGAACGAACTCCCCCGGCCGGGCAGGCTCTGCACCGTGATGTCACCGCCCATGAGCTGCGCGAGCCGACGGCAGATCGCCAGCCCGAGGCCCGTTCCGCCGTACTCCCGGGTGGTGCTGTTGTCCGCCTGCTCGAAGGGCTGGAAGAGCCGCGATCGCTGCTCGGGGCTGAGGCCCACGCCGGTGTCGGCGACCTCCAGGGTGAGCCTGGGCTCCGGGGTCTCGGGAGGGTCGCAGCTCGCCACGATGCGCACGCTCCCCTCGCCGGTGAACTTCACCGCGTTGCCGACCAGGTTGAGCAGCGCCTGCCGGAAGCGGGTGGGGTCGCTGACGATGGTCTCGGGGATGGGCGTCGCGAACTCCACCTCGAAGGCGAGGCCCTTGTCCCTGGCGCGCACCCGCATGATGGAAGACACGTCGGCGATGAGCTGGCTCGGCGAGCAGGCGATGTGCTCGACGGTCATCTTGCCGGCCTCGATCTTGGAGAGGTCGAGGATGTCGTTGATGAGCGACAGCAG
This sequence comes from Myxococcaceae bacterium, assembly GCA_004297725.1. Taxonomy (GTDB): domain Bacteria; phylum Myxococcota_A; class Polyangia; order Polyangiales; genus SCUS01. The sequence continues at coordinate 1,507 of SCUS01000103.1, forward strand.
ATGCTCGCCGTTGCGTCGGATGGTCTGCACGTGGTCGAGCCGCTCGCTGGCGGTGAGGCCCGGGTCGAGCAGCAGGTCGGCGTAGCCGATCACCGCCGTCATGGGCGTGCGGATCTCATGGGACATGTTGGCGAGGAAATCGCTCTTCGCGCGGCTGGCCTCGTTGGCCGCCGCCGTGAGCGCCGCTTCGCGCTCGCAGGCCTCCTCGGAGCGCGCGTGCCGCTCCGAGGCCTCCTCGGTGGAGGCCTGTCGCCGGGCGATCTCACACATCTCGCGCTGGCCCCGCACGCACGACCCGATCAGGAAGAGGTCCTCGAAGGCGACCCAGCCGATGAGCTCGAGGGAGCGCCCCAGGGACGGCACCGCCTCGCCGTACACGCTCCACGGGAGGAACGTGCCGCGGGTGAGGTGGTCGACCGCGACGACCGCGCTCGCGGTCAGCAGCACCCTCCAGTCGCGGTAGAACGCGAGGAAGGCCAGCGAGCCGAAGATGTGGAAGTGGGTCTCGTGGTGGCCGCGCGAGAGGTGGATGAGCAGGCCCGAGATGCCCGCCTGGCCGGCCGCGATGAGGTGGCGGGTGAGCGGCGCGCCGGGCCGAAGCAGCGCCATGGTGACGCCAGGGACGGTGAGCGCGCCGCCGAGCAGCACGGCGGTCCAGAGGAAGGAGGGCGGAGGGGGAACACCGCGCCATGCGATGGGCGACCAGAAGGCGGCCATGAGCACCGCGGTGAGCCAGCCCGAGGCCAGCAGGGCTGCGAACATCCGGTCGGTGCTGCGGTGGACGGCACTGCGGTGTTGCCGATAGAGCTCCCTGGCCCGAGCGAGCAGAGGCCCGGAGGCCGTCACGGAGGGCGCCTCCTTCGTGTCGGAGCCCTTCCCAAGACCGTCAGCTCGTCTGCTGGTCACCGGCTGCCCTATCGGCCGGAGTGGGGGAGAGCATGAATGCGACGGCTCAGCGCGTACCGGGGAAGCGCTCGCGGTCGTCCTCCGAAGGCCCGGAGCTTCCCACCGCTGCCGCGGGGAAAGTCACCAGTCGACCGGCGCCGGGACCATGCTCCGCGTCGGCGAGAGCCCGCCCCAACACCAGACGCTGCGATCGAGGCGCAGGGCGCAGGTTCCCCAGACGCCGAGGAAGAGCTGCGCGACGTGGTCGACGCCGGGGACCACGCCAGGTCGCGTGGCGCACTCCGATGTGCTGCCGATGCCGGCGCAGGTCTGCGTCGTCGTGAACCCGAGCGCGCCAAGCACGTTCGAGCCCCAGCACGACACGGTGCCGTCCGCGAGGATCGCGCAGGAGTGATAGGAGCCCGTCACGACGGAGCGGACGCCGCGGAGCCCCGGGTCGACGGCCTCCGTGACGTCGCCGGGCCAGGCCGACGAGCCGTTTCCGACCTTCCCGTTGGCGTTGGTTCCGAGGCAACGGACGGTGCCGTCGGGCAGGCGGTAGCAGAGGTGGTTCGTCCCGGCCGCCCCATCGAGGGTCGCGTCGGAGGGGATGTCGATCATGCGGCCGAACACGTTGGCCTCGTAGTGCCCGTCACGAAACCTCACGACGAAGCCCTCTCCCCGGGGCCACAGCGCGACGACGTCGCGATACCCGGGGACCAGCCTCGGCGTCGGCGAGTCCGAGGACGTCGCGAGCGCGGAGCTTCCCCAGCACCACACGCTGCCGTCGCGACGAACCGCGCAGTTCGTGCGGCGGCTGCCTGCGAGGAAGACCACGTCGGTCAACCCCCGAACGAGCGTCGGCGTGGGGCGGCACCGGAAGGTGTTGCAGCGCTCATCGGCATCGTGGCCGACGCCTGCGAGGCCCAGCTCATTGGTCCCCCAGCACCGCACCGTGCCGTCGCGGTGACGGGTGCAGGTCGACGCGGAGAGGCCGCTGACGACCTGCTCGACCTCGACGAGGCAGGGGACGGTGGTCGGCTCGTGGATGTCTGTGTCGCCGCGCCCGAGGCCCAGCTGACCGAAGAGGTTGCGCCCCCGACATCGCACCGTGCCGTCGCTCATGAGCGCGCATTGCGAGAGCTGCTCGGCGACCGCGAGGTCGAGCACGGACGGCGCCTCGGCATCCCCGGGAGCCGCCGGGACCGGGCAGCCGCCCGAATCCGGCGCGACGTCGCGCGGTGGAGCGTCCGAGGGGGACGCGTCCGCGGCGGTCTGGACGACCGTGGCCGCGCCGCAGCCCGCCGCTCCCAGCAGGCCCAGGAGCGTGAGAGTCGTCCATGGATTCAAGGGAGCGCCTCGCACGTGCATCCCGCCACGCTGCCACAGGTCGCGGTATCCCATCGCTGTCGCGCGGAACTCCCGGCGAGCTTCAGGTGGGGGGCTCGTGGCGTACACTCCCGCATCGTGATCACCACCCCCAAAGGGGGACGTCATCCCGAGCGCCCTGACGATCTTCGTGTCGCGCACCTACGCCTCCGACCTCGAAGGCGACCCCCTCTCCCACGCGGCGGGGCTCTCGCCGGAGCAGCGCCGCGAGCTGGTCGATCGGTGGGTCAGCGCGGGCTTCGGGTTTCGCGTGGAAAGCGGGGCGGGGCGCCCCCCAGCGGAGTCGTGGATGATGGCGGACATCGCAGCCGCCCTGGCCGCCGCCGCGGACGGCTATGTGATCCTCGACGAGGACTGGACGCTGACGTTCCCGTACGTCGACCGTGGGGTCTACCCGCCGCGGGAGTTCCTCGCGAAGGTCGGCGTCGACGCCAACGACCCGCGCGCTGTGTGACGGCTCCCGCCCCCGAGTTCCGTCCCCCGCCCATCCCACGCAGCGCGAGCCGCGCTGGGAAGGCGCGCGGTCGCCCCGTCGCTCCGCGACGGTGAGGTGCGCTGGGCGAGCTGTGCGGTCGCTCCTGCGCAGACGGGGTGCGAAGCACGCGAAGCCGAGCGCGTCGCTCCGCCACGCACCCACGGCCACCCGTCGGGTCTACCGGGGTGAGCATCCCGCGTCGACACCTCAAGGGTCAGCGGGCGATGGGCTCGCGTGCGTGGTGGTAGATGCGCACCACCTCGAGCACACCGGGGGCGCGGCGGTAGTAGATCGCCACGGGGTACACGAAGGACCGGCGGCAGCGCTCCCCCGTCGCCAGTGTGACGGCGGGGCCGTCGAGCCGGGGGGTGGTTCGCGCAAGGCGCGAATTCGTCGAGGATGGCGACCCGTAGCTTCACCGCAGCCGTCGGGTTGCGCTCGACGAGGTAGGCGAGCAACTCATCGAAGTCCGCGACCGCCTTCGGGGCGAGCTCGACGCGGTCGGTCATCCCGTGCGCTTACGTGCCGCGTCGATCGTCGCCTGCCACCGGGCATCGGCCACCGCGAGCGGCACCCCTTCGCCGGCGTCGAGCTGCCGCATCCCCTCGCGGATGCCTTCCTCCTCCTCCGCGGTGAGGCCCGAGCCGCCGCCCTCGTCGTCGGGCACCGCCTCAAGTCGGTACCTCCCCGGCGGAAGCTCCGCGAACAGCTCACCCACGCCCGCCGGGACATCGATGCCGTTCCAGTCGATCACCTTGGCCGCGTCGCCCATAGCTCCGAAGGGTGCCCCACCGGACGCCCACCGGGCAACCCAGCGTGAGCGACGCTCAACCCACGCCGCGCGAGTAGCGCTGGGAAGCCGCGCGGTCGCCCGTCGCTCCGCGACGGTGAGGCGCGCTGGGGTGGCGTGCTCGATGGGCGCGACGCGCGTCTGTGGCGCTACGGCGGCGGGCCGACGCAGACGCCGCCGCTGCACACCTGCGAGCCGGCGCAGCAGTTGTTGCAGCCGCAGACCCGGGTGCCCGGGGCGCAGAGCGCGACGCAGGTGCCGAAGCTGCACACCTGGCCGCAGGCGCAGCCGGTGGGGCACGAGGCGGGGGCGCAGAAGAGCCGGGTGGCGTCGATCGTGTCGCGGGTGCAGACGCGCCCCTCGGCGCAGCGGCCCACGCACTGGCCGCCGCAGCCGTCGCTGGCGCCGCACTCGGCGTCCGGGGCGCAGCGCGGGGTGCACACGCAGCGGCCGCGGGCGGGGTCGCAGACCTGGTTGGTCCCGGTGCAGCGGGTGCCGGTGCCGCAGGAGGGACCGCCCGCGCACACGTTGGCGATGGTGACCCCGCAGTCGACGGAGGCCGGGTCCGTGGCGGGGCAGGCGGGCACGCAGGCGCACGCTCCGCTGGTGCAGGTCTGGCCGCTGGGGCAGCGGGTTCCGGTGCCGCAGGAGGGGCCGCCGGAGCAGGTGTTGGGGATGGCGGCGCCGCAGTCGTAGAGCGAGCCGTCGACCGCGGGGCACATGGGGGCGCACTGGCAGGCGCGGAGGGTGCTGTTGCAGAACTGCCCCGCGGGGCACTGGGTGCCCGTGCCGCAGGAGGGCGCCGTGCTGCAGAGGTTGGGGATGCTCACCCCGCACGGGACCGTCGCAGGGCTGGTCGTCGGGCACATCGAGGTGCACTCGCAGCGGCCGAAGCGGCAGAGCGAGCCCGAGGGGCAGCGCGTTCCGAAGCCGCAGACGGGAGAGCCCGGGCACACGTTGGCCACCTCCGCGCCGCAGTCGACGGTGGCCCCGTCCGGGCAGCGGGGCACGCAGGTGCACACGCCGCCGGAGCAGCTCTGGCCGCTGGGGCACACGGTGCCGGTGCCGGGGCAGGTGACGCCGGGGCAGGCGCTGGGGGGCGACTGGCCGCACGCGACGGTGGACACCGCAGGGCAGCGAGGGTCGCACTCGCACATGCCGATGGCGGTGTTGCAGCGCTGGCCCGAGGCGCACATCGTCCCGGTGCCGCAGCTCGGGCCGCCGGGGCAGACGTTGGGGATGGGAGAGCCGCAGGCGATGGTGGCGGGGTTGGTGCCCGCGCAGCGGGGCGAGCACACGCACGCTCCGCCGGAGCAGCTCTGGCCGCTGGGGCAGAGGGTTCCGGTGCCCGCGCAGCTCAGACCCGAGCAGCGGTTGGCGATGGGCGTGCCGCAGGTGACCGTCGAGGCCGCCGGGCAGAACGAGGCGCACACGCACATCCCCCCGGAGCAGGTCTGCCCCGCGGCGCAGCGCGTCCCGGTGCCGGGGCAGGTGGCGCCGGGGCACACGTTGGGGATGGGAGAGCCGCAGTCCACGGCGCTCGCGGCGGGGCACGCCGGGACGCACTCGCAGGCGTTGCTGGCGTTGCATCGGTAGCCCGCGGGGCACTGGGTTCCGGTGCCGGTGCAGGCGACGCCGGGGCAGCGGTTGGTGATGGGGGCGCCGCAGGCCACCGAGGCCGCGCCGGGGCAGAGCGGCGAGCACTCGCAGCGGCCGTCGTTGCAGACCTGTCCGCTCGGGCACATCGTCCCGGCGCTGGGGCACGCGACGCCCGGGCACGACCCGATGACGGGCGCGCCGCAGGCCACGGTGGAGGGCGACGGGCAGGAGGAGACGCACTCGCACGCGCCCGCGGCATTGCAGCGCTGGCCGGGAGGGCACAGGAGCCCGCGGCCGCACGCGGCCTCCCCGGGGCACGCGTTGGGGATGGGGGCTCCGCAGGCGACGGAGAGCGGGTTGACCGAGGGGCAGCTCGGCGCGCAGCGGCAGGAGCCCGCGGTGCAGACCAGGCCGCCGGTGCAGCGGGTTCCGGTGCCCGCGCAGGCGGCGCCGGTGCAGCCGGTGCGGATGGGCTCGCCGCACGCGACAGCGTCCGCGGGGGGGCAGGAGACGGTGCACTCGCAGCGGCCGCCCACGCAGGCCTGGCCGGCGTCGCAGCGGGTGCCGGTGGCGCACGGGGGCTGCCCCGGGCAGACGTTGGGGATGGGAGAGCCGCAGGCGACGGTGGCGGGGTCGGTGCTGGGGCAGCGCGGGTCGCACACGCAGCGGCGCGCGTCGGGGTCGCAGCGCTCGTTGGTGCCGCAGCCGCCGCGGCACCGGCCGCCGCAGCCGTCGTCGGCGCCGCACTCGGCGCCCGCGGGGCACGAGGGGACGCACACGCACGAGCGCGTGGCGGGGTCGCAGGTCTCGCCCGCGCGGGAGCACGAGCCGGGGCAGCGGCCGCCGCAGCCGTCCTCGGCGCCGCAGGGCGAGTCGGGCGAGCAGTCGGGCGAGCAGACGCACATGCCGAAGACGCAGCGGTCGTTGCGGCCGCGGTTGCAGGCGGGCGAGCACTGGCAGGAGTCGAGGCAGCGGCCGTTGACGCAGACCGATCCCTCCGCGCAGGTGACCGCGGCGCAGGGGTTCTCGACGCAGGCGCCGTCGACGCAGTACTGGGTGGCGGCGCACACGACGCCGTCGCAGGAGGTGCGGGGGAAGCACTGGAGGTGGCAGGCCTGGCCGTCGGGGCAGGGGGCCGAGCAGCCGCGGACGGCCTCGCAGTCGCCGGTGCCGGGGTCGCAGTACTGCCCGTCGGGGCACACCACGCCGGTGCACGGCGTGGGGAAGCAGCCCGCCACGCAGCGGCCCTCGACGCAGGTCTCGCGCGCAGCACAGGTGACGCCCGCGCAGGGGTCGCGCACGGCGACGCACTGGGCGTAGCAGGTGGCGGTGTCGCCGCAGGTGTTCTCGGTGGAGCAGGGGTCGGCGGCGCAGCGGCCGCCGATGCAGCGGGTGCCCTGCGGGCAGAAGCGGTCGTCGGGGCAGCGCTGGCCGGTGAGGGGGGGCGCGGGGCGCTCGTCCCGGTTGGGGATCTCCACCGCCACCAGGTCGGGGTACATCCCGGCGTCGAGGTCCTTGGGGTAGCCCGCGTCAGGGACGGGGACGGCGCGCTGTGGATCGGCGCACGCGGCCAGCATCGCGAATACACAGAGCAGTAAAGCGAGGGGGCTGCGTCGCATGGGGCATCGTATCCCCGATGCCCGGGCGAGCGTCAGGGAGCAGCATCGCGCGCGCCGGGCGAGGGTGCGGAGCCGCACTGCGGCGGTGGCGGGCAGCTCGACCCTTCACATCCCCGAGGGCGAGGGACTACCCTGCGGCGGCGTGGAAGACCTCGAGCCGGGACTGATCATCGACGACCGCTACGAGGTGCGGCGGCTTCTAGGCCGCGGGGGGATGAGCGCCATCTACGAGGTGGCGCACCGCTACACGACGCGGCACCTGGCGCTGAAGGTGCTCAACGGGGCCTACGCGTCGCACTCCATCGCGCGGCGGCAGCTCCTCGACGAGGCGCGGGCGCTCGGGGCGGTGCGGCACCCCTACGTCATCGAGGTGCACGACGCGGGCTTCGACGGCTCCCGGGTCTACGTGGTGACCGAGCTGCTGGAGGGGCGCTCGCTCGACGGGCTGCTGGCGGCGCGGGGGAGGCTCGGGTGGTCGGCGGTGGCGCGGGTCGCGAGGCACGTGACCATCGCGCTGGCGGCCACGCACGGGGTCGGGGTCTTACACAGGGATGTAAAGCCGTCCAACGTGATGATCGTGCGCGGGGTGCAGGGCGAGCTCTCGAAGCTGCTCGACTTCGGCGTGGCGGCGCTGCCGAAGGGCGCGGCCGACCCGGCGATGGCGGACATGCTGGTGGGCACGCCGGAGTACATGTCCCCGGAGCAGGTGCGGGGCGACGCGCTGGACGCCCGGAGCGACCTCTACTCGCTGGGCATCGCGCTCTTCGAGTGCCTGCACGGCGAGGTGCCGATGCCCGGGGGGCTCGACGTGGCGCAGCGGCGCGCGGTGCTGCCCTCGCTGCCGTCGGTCTCGTCGGTGTGCGGCGACGTGCCGCGCTCGCTGGCGGACATCGTCGACCGGCTGCTGCACCCGGTTCCGGCGTTCAGGTTTCCGTCGGCGCGCTCGCTGCTCGACGCGCTCGACGCCTCGGGGCTGTGCCGTACGCCCACGCGCTTTCTCGACGACGACGAGGCCCAGCCCGAGGCGCGGCGGCAGACGATGTCCGGCGCCCGGGTCGGGATTTCGGCGGGGGAGGAGCCCCCGAAGCGGCGCTCGGTGCGGGCGTACTACCAGACCCCGCTGCGGGTGGTGGCCGAGGGCGGCGCGGTGATCGACGGGCGCAGCGAGGACATCTCCATCGGGGGGATGCTGGTGATCGCGGGCGCGGCGCTGCCGGAGGGCGAGCGGGTGGTGGTGCGCTTCGCGCTGCCCACCAGCGGCAACCTGGTGCAGTGCTCGGCGGTGGTGGGCTGGTCGCGGCAGCGGGCGGCGACGCAGCGGGGGAGGGCGGCCTTCGGGCTGGAGTTCATCGACGCGCCGGAGGCCCTGATCGAGGCCATCCGGCGGTACACCGAGCTGATGCAGCGGGAGGGGTGAGCGGCGGAGGGCCCCTGACGGGCGCCCTTGCAGAACGGCCCGGGACGCGGCATCGTCGGGCTCCCACCGGGCGATTCCCAGAAGCGGCGCCCGCAGACCCGCTCAGGAGTCCATCACTCCGTCGGTCTGTTTCAGATCCATCCCTCTCTCACTCCCTTACCCCCCACCGAAATGCCACCGAGGAACATGCCGCATGGCGCGTGAACCAGGTCCCGCGAAGAAGAGCTGGCGTGACGCCGATCGCGCACGATCGTCGAGCTACCACGCCACCGAGACGCTCGCGCGTCACGAGCAGAAGGGTCATCAGACCTCCGCCACCAAGGAGTACAAGGCCGCCCTCGAGGCGCTCTTCCAGAAGAAGCCCGACGCGGTCGAGGCGATGGAGAAGCTGGCGCCCGCGATCCGGATGCCCAAGGTGGTCGAGGCCGCGGTGCCCGAGGGCGAGGTGGTCCCGAGCCGCCGGCAAGACCAGCTGAGGAAGATCCTCGCGGCCAGCAGCACCAAGGCGATCTCCGACTCCATCGAGGCCTTCCTCAACGCCGGGCACACGCTGCCCGACGACCAGGAGGTGTTTCTCCAGATGCTCGAGCACCGCAACGAGGAGCGCGTCCGCGACGCCATCGGCCAGCTCGAGCGGCTGCTCATGGGTCAGCTCCCGAAGCGCAAGCCCGTGCTGGTGCAGCGGCTGAAGCGCATCGAGGAGCACGCCGAGGAGGCCGCCACCCGAGACGCGGCCAACCAGCTCCGGCGCAAGGTCTCCTAGTCCGCCGCTTACACAACCCGGTAACCATCATGGACGATCCGCTCGCGCTGCTGGAGGGCGGCCGCGTGGACGGCGCGTTCGTGACGCCGGAGACGGGCCTCGTCGGGCTCACCGTGTGGTGCCCCGGCGGCGCCCGTCGGCTGGTGGTGGGCGTCGGCCCGCGGGTGGCGGGCGTCGGGTGGGCGCTGCGGGAGCCCGCCTACCGGGCGGCCTCGACGCACCCGCTGATCGCGGCGCTGAAGGCGCACGCGGTGGGGCGGGTGGTGCGCTCGGCCCACCGCGACGACGACGACGCCCTCTGGATCGAGCTGGGCGCCGAGCGCATCACCGCGCGGGTGCGGCTCTTCCCGGCGGTGCACGGCGAGGTGAGGGTGCTCGACGAGGCGGGCGCCGTGCTGCTCTCGTGGCGCGGCGACGCCACGGCGACGCCACGGAGCTGGGACGCCAACGCGGAGCACCCGGGCTGGGAGGCCGCGGGCGAGGGGCTGCGGGCGATGAGCGACGCCCTCGCGGGGGAGCTTCGTCGCGCGGCGCTGGCGAAGGCGCTGGGGGCGCTGGCGAAGCGGCTCTCGAAGCGGGCCGAGGCGGTGGAGGGAGACCTCGGGCGGCTCGACGACGTGGAGCGGTTGCAGCGCGTGGGGAGGCTGCTGCTGGCCCAGGGCGACCGGGTCGCGCGAGGGGCGAAGCGCGCGGTGCTGGAGGACTGGGAGCTGGGCGGGACCATCGAGGTGGTGCTCGACCCGGCGGTGGGGGCGAAGCAGCAGGCCGCGGAGTACTTCCGGAAGGCCCGTCGCATCCGGGCGGGGGAGCGGGTGATGTGGGAGCGGCTGGAGGCGACCACCCGGGCGCTGGAGGCCGTGCGAGCGCTGAAGGCGGAGGTCGACGCCGAGGGCGAGGTGCTGCCCGCGGCGCTGCGCGCGTGGAGCGAGCGGGCCGAGGCGCTGGGCGTGGCGAAGGGGCAGATGGTGGCCTCGCGGGGGAGAGCGAAGGCCGCGCCGAGGAGGCCGTACATCGAGTACGTGGGCGCGGGCGGGGGGAAGATCCTGGTGGGCCGGGGGGCGGCGGACAACGACCGGCTGACCACGAAGGTGGCGAGGATGCACGACCTCTGGATGCACGCGCGGGGCTACACCGGGGCGCACGTGGTGGTCCCGCTGCTGAAGGGATCGCAGTGCCCGCCGGAGCTGCTGGTGGACGCCGCGACGCTGGCGGTGCACCACAGCGACGCGCGCGGGGCGGACTTCGCGGAGGTGACCTGGGCCGAGCGGCGCTACGTGAGGAAGCCCAAGGGGTCGCCCGCGGGCCGGGTGGTGGTCGATCGGGAGAAGGTGCTGGCGCTGGGCGCCGACCCGGAGCGGCTGCGTCGGCTGCTGGCCGCCCGGGTCGAGGGCTAACGATTACCTGGGGCGGTAATCAGAAGCGGTAGTTGAGGCCGACGGAGCCGTTGGTCAGGTAGTTGTGATAGTTGCCGCGGTTGATGGCGCAGGCGCCCGGGCCCGTGCCGACGCAGTCGGTGAAGGGGGTCGGGGTGACGATGGAGCCGACCGCCTGGGAGGCGTCGAGCGCCTGGAAGAGGAAGTGCCCGAAGCCGAGGTTGATGGTGAGCGCGCCCACCCGGTACGAGACGCCGGCGTGGATGCTCGCTCCCGCGTAGGCGGGGAGGTGCACCACGGCGCGGTCGGCGGAGAGCCCCTGGGTCTCGTAGGAGAATCCGAGGCGCACCGCGAGGCGGCCGGGGATGACGTTGTAGTCGCCGCCGAGGCGGAAGCCGAAGACGTTGCTGAGGTTGCTGTTGAGCACGATGCTGCGCGGCGCGGCCAGCGTGGACGTCATGCCCGTCGAGCCGATGGTGATGTTGCCGCTGTTGGTGAGCGACGTGACGCCGAGCGAGCTGGTGTTCTCGTAGGTGAAGTCGGCCTCGACGTCGAAGACGTCGTCGGTCATCGGGTCGTAGGTGCCGGTGCCGTCGTCCTGCGTGGGGCGGCCGGCGCGGGGGAGGGCGAAGCGGAAGCCTGCCCGGGCGTTCCACGGCAGCTCGACCTTCATCTCGTCGATGCTGAAGGTGCCGCGGGCCTGGTTGCTGACGGGGCTGGCGTAGAAGGTCGACGTCGTGTCGGCGGTGCCCGAGGCGCCGATGGGCATGTTGTAGTGCACCTGCGCGCCGAAGGAGAGGTAGCGGTTGATGAGCACCTGGGTGGAGAGCGCGCCGGCCAGGAAGAAGCCGCTGGCGTTGAGGGAGATGAGCAGGTCGGTCTCCGGCGACTGCGGCGAGGTCGCGACCGCGTTGGCCATCACGCCGAACTGGAAGCGCGCGAAGCTGGGCTGGAGGGTGAGCCCGAAGCGCACGCGCGGGTGCGGCGCCACCGCGACGCCGAGCGTGGGGTAGAGCACCAGGAGGTTCTTCTGGAAGAGCATGTTGCGCACGGGCGTCGGGGCGTACGCGCCGCTGGGGAGCCGCACCATGTCGTTGAAGGTCTGGCCCGAGCCCGGGGTGCTGGGGGTGGTGATGCCCGCGGCGAAGGCCAGCCAGCGGTTGACGCGGTAGGTGGCCATCACGTTGGCGGCGAGGGCGAGCGCGCGGTTGCTACAGACCTCGGGGTAGCGCTGGCCGGCGTAGCTGGGGAGGCCGTCGGGGCCCTCGACGAAGCGGGTGCCGGCGACGCTGAGGGGCACGTCGGCGCTGCCGTCGTAGACCCCGGAGCGCTGGAAGCAGTTGGAGGACGCGCCGATGTTGGCCGAGAAGCCGAGCTGGAAGCCCTGCAGCCCGAGGACGCCGGCCATGTTGAGGTGCGCCGCGGTGACGTCGCTGGCGCGGGCCACGAATGCGCCGCCGCGCCCGTGCGCCGCCGTGCCATTCTCCGGGACCTCAATGCCGTATGCGAAGCCTGCTGCAGGCAGGGCGACCCCCGCGAGGGCTACGACACCGATGAAACGCATCCTTCGTCCGATCCCATTGCGCATGAGCAGCCCTGTCCTCCGTGATGGTTGTCCGTCCGGGGTCACACTCCGCCGGGAGCCGTGATGGGTCGCGATCGACTGCGCATCCTCGCCCGAGCGTGGCCCGCGGCGGTGATGCTGATCGCACCTTGGGTCGCGCTGCAAGCCCCTTTCGTGCGCGCTGCGATCGTCGATCTCGCCGATCGGATGCACCAGGGACAGCCCATCGCGCTGCTGCAATACGTCCTCGGGTATTGCCTCGGCGCGATGATCCTGCTGCCCAAGGCGCTGCTCTCCGGGCTCGCGGGCTACGCGTATGGTCCGGTGAAGGGGCTCTGCGCGGCGCTGCCCTCGGCGACGCTGGGCGCCTGCTGCTCCTTCGGCCTCGGTCGGCTGCTGGCGAAGACCTCGCTCGGCCGGATGCTCACGGAGACCCCGCGCTTCAGGCTCGTCGACACGGTGGTGCGCACGGACGGGCTGCGCATCTCGATCCTGCTTCGGCTCGCGCCGGTGATGCCCCAGCCGCTGCTCTCGCTGCTGCTGGGCGCCACGGCGCTGCCGCTACGGCACCTGGTGATCTCGATGCTCGTGGGGCTGCTGCCGGCGACGGTGATCCACGTCTACGTGGGGTCGCTGGTGCGCTCGGCGCTCGAGCTGCTCGCGACCAACCGCGCCGAGGCGCTCTCCCCGCGCAACATCGCCATCGGCGTGGGCGGGCTGGTGCTGACGGCGGTCTTCCTCTGGCTCATCGGGCAGATGGCCAAGCGCGCCCTCGCCAGGGCCATCGCGCAGTCGACTACTCCGGAACACGGCGGAGCGCCGCTCGCACCGTGACCCGCCTCCCGGTGGGGACCAGCTCGGACTCCAGCGGGAGATACCCCTCGCGGGAGACCACCACCCGGTGGGTTCCGGGCCCGAGGGCGACGGCGCGCCCGGCCCAGAGGGCGCAGGGCCCGAGCTCGGTGTCGTCGATGGACACCCTCGCGTCGGCGGGCTCGCACGAGAAGACCAGCGAGCCCGCCACCGTGGCCGGGCGAGGGCGCGCGGCGCCGCAGCCCAGGGCGGCGGCGACGGCGGCGAAGAGGAGGAGGTGGTGGGGTGGGCGGCCCCCTTCCCCGCTGCCGCGCGCCCTACCCCCGCGGGGCGGGGGCAGGGCTCCGACGTCATCAGAACGAGCGCGAACCTGACAGCACACGGAGCCCTGCCCCCGCCCCGCGGGGGTAGGGCGCGCGGCAGCGGGGAAGGGGGCGCCCTCCACCGTCACTCCCACTCGATGGTCGCCGGGGGCTTCGAGGAGATGTCGTAGACCACCCGGTTGATGCCCCGCACCTCGTTGATGATCCGCGAGGAGATGCGCGCCAGGATCTCGTGCGGCAGCCGGGCCCAGTCGGCGGTCATGCCGTCCTGGCTCTGCACCGCGCGGATGGCGCACACCTGGTCGTAGGTGCGGCCGTCGCCCATCACGCCGACGGTGCGCACCGGCAAGAGCACCGCGAAGGCCTGCCACACCGACTCGTAGAGCCCCGCCTCGCGGATCTCGTGGTCGACGATCGCGTCGGCCGCGCGGAGGATGTCGAGCGACTCCTCGGCCACCGGGCCGATGATGCGGATCGCGAGGCCCGGCCCCGGGAAGGGCTGCCTCCAGAGGATGGTGCGGGGGATGCCCAGCGCCTCGCCCACGGCGCGCACCTCGTCCTTGAAGAGCTCGCGCAGCGGCTCGACCAGCGCCAGCTTCATGTGCTCGGGCAGGCCGCCCACGTTGTGGTGGCTCTTGATCACCGCGCTCGGGCCCTTGAAGGACACGCTCTCGATCACGTCGGGGTAGAGCGTTCCCTGCACCAGGTGGGTGATGCCTTCGATCTTCGCGGCCTCCTCGTCGAAGACCTCGATGAAGACCCGGCCGATGATCTTGCGCTTCTGCTCCGGGTCGCTCACCCCCGCGAGGGCGTCGAGGAAGCGCTCGCGCGCGTCGATCACCCTCAGGTCGAGCCCGAAGGAGCCGAGGAACACCCGCTCCACCTGATCGCGCTCGCCCTTACGGAGCACCCCGTTGTCGACGAAGATGCACGTCAGCCGGTCGCCGAGGGCCTTCTGACACAGGATCGCCGCCACCGAGCTGTCGACCCCGCCAGAGAGCGCGCAGAGCGCCCGACCCTCGCCCACGGTGCTCTTCACCCTGGCGATGGCCTCCTCCGCGAAGGCCCCCGCGCTCCAGTCGGGGACGCAGCCGGAGACGTCGAAGAGGAAGCTCTTGAGCACGTCGGTGCCCCGCGGGGTGTGCGCCACCTCGGGGTGAAACTGCACCCCGTAGATGCGCTTCGCCGCGTGGCCCACCGCCGCGAAGGGAGAGTGGGGTGAGGTGCCCAGCGGCTCGAAGCCCGGGGGGAGCGCCACCACCCGGTCGCCGTGGGACATCCACACGTCGATGACCTCGCCCGGCTCGAAGCGGGAGAGGATGCCCTCGTTGCGCTGGATGGTGACCTTCGCGGCGCCGTACTCGCGAGAGTCCGAGGGCTCGACGCGGCCGCCGCCCAGGTGCGCCGTGAGCTGCTCCCCGTAGCAGATGCCCAGCACCGGCACGCCCAGCTCGAAGACGCCCGGGTCGATGGTGGGGGCGCCCTCGTCGAAGACGCTGGACGGACCGCCCGACAGGATGATCGCCACCGGGGCGCGGCGGCGCACCTCCGAGAGGGGCATCGTGCAGGGGTGGATCTCGCAGTAGACCGACTCCTCCCGGATGCGCCGGGCGATGAGCATGGTGTACTGCGATCCGAAATCGAGGATGAGGACGTGGGCGCGCTCCATGATGGAAACGCTCCGTAGCACGGACCGGCAGCGCTACCGAAGGTAGCGGACGCGCCCGGACCCCTGGACGATCTCCAGGCCGTAATTGGCCCGCACGTCGGTGAAGGTCTCGACGGTGTGTTCGGCGTCGGGCCAGCGCACCTCGATGCGGTCGATGGTGCAGCTCTGGCCGAGGCCGACGTGCACCGGAAGCTCCGTGGCGAGGCCCGCGAGGCCCCAGTTGCCCTGCACGTCGCGGGTCTGGGTGACCGTGCCGGTGGTCACCCGGACGCGCGCCCCGATGGCCGCCCGGTTGGCTCCGCCGGCGCCTCGGCCCACCAGGTGGATGGTGGTCCAGTTGGCCTCGCTGGCGATGTTCTCGTAGACGCGCACGGCGCTGCGGTTCATCCACGCGGCGCCGCAGGTGCGGGCGGTGGAGGTGCCCACGACCATGTCCATGTCGCCGTCGTGGTCGAAGTCGGCCCAGGCCACGCCGAGGGGGCACATGTGCCGGATGCCCGCGGCGCGAGACACCTCGGCGAAGCGCCCGTCGGCCCCCTGCACGAAGAGCCAGCCATACTGGTTGGGGTAATCGCTGCCGCCCGCCCAGATGTCCAGGCGGCCGTCGTTGTCGAAGTCGAACATGGCGTTGCTGAGCACGCCCTCGTCGCCTCCGCCGGAGGGGGTCACCAGCCCGGTGGCCATGCGCCCGGGGCGGCTGAAGCGCGTCGGGCCGCCCGCGGCGGAGTCGTTGATCAGCAGCTCGGCGCGGTCGCTGTTGGCGCCGACGTCGGGGTGGGCGATCTCTCCGGTGTAGAGGTCGATGTCGCCGTCGTTGTCGACGTCGCCGCAGGCGATGGAGAAGGTGTTGCCGTTGAGGCGCCAGGGGCGCTCGTCGACGGCGGGGTTCCAGGTTCCGCGGGCGCCGCAGGTGAAGCCCGTGGAGACGGCGGGGACCGTGGCGGGGCAGCGGCCGGGCATCGCGGCGCAGTAGCAGCGGTAGGTCTGGTTGCTGGAGAAGTCGCGGTTGTCGTCGCCGCCCACGCCGCTCGCCGCGGACTCGTCGCGGAAGGTGTCGCCCTGGCTGGTCATCAGCAGGTTGAACTGACGCCCGTAGGCCGCGCCGATGACGTCGAGGCGTCCGTCGTTGTTGACGTCACACGCGGAGATTCCATAGAGCGGTCGGTTGTTGGTGACCGTGAGCAGCGAGCCGTTGGTCGACTCCAGGGTCATGCCGACGGCGTCGGTCACGTCGGTGAAGCGCCCGTCGCCCGCGCCGCGAAACATCTGCGACTGCTGCCCGATGGGGAGCCCGAAGACGCGGGAGTGATAGCCGACCAGGAGGTCGATGTGGCCGTCGAGGTTCTGGTCGTTGAAGACCGCGCCGATGGTCTGCGGGGCGTCGTCGGGGCCGGGCGTGGCGTCGCTCTCCGGGCCGAGGGAGAAGACCCCGTGGCCGTCGTTGAGGAGGATGGTCCCTCGGTCGCCGGGGTCGGGGTCCTGCGTGGCGGTGGGCGCCGCGGTGGGGATGGTGCCGGTGTACGCGTCGAGGTCGCCGTCGTTGTCGACGTCGGCGATGGCGACGGCGGTGACCAGCCGGCCCCGGGTGGTGGTGCCGTCGCGCAGCGCGAGGAAGTTGGACTCCCGGGTGGCCTCGACGAAGCGCCGACCGGGGGCGCCACCCTCGCGGGGGCGGTTCATGAGCACACGCACCAGCCAGGCCGTGACCGGGCGGGAGAAGTCGGTGCGGGTGTTGACGACGTCGTTCCAGGCGATGAGGTCGGAGTAGCCGTCGTTGTCGAGGTCGGCGGTGGACATGCGCTTGGCCGTGAGCTCGGAGAGCCCCCAGTCGGCGGTGACCTCGCGGAAGGCGGGGGTGGCGCGGTCCCACGGGGTGCCCGCGCGGCAGGCCATCGGGGGCGGCGGCTCGCCCGCGTCGACGGGGACGTCGAGGGTCACGGCGGTCACGGCGGCGTCCGCGGGGGGCGTCGGGGTGCTGCCGTTGCTGCTGCAGGCGGCGAGGGCGAGCGCGGAGAGGGACAGGCGCAGGCGGCGGTTCATCGGGGCGGAGGATACATGAAGGGCCCGCTGGGGCTCGCAGGGGGATGAGCGCCGACCTGACGGGGCTCTGCCTCAGGTCTTCTCGCGCATCAGCGACCAGCTCTGCGAGGCGCCCACGTTGGGGTCGAAGAGGGGATCGTCGGAGTACTGGTAGTGGCCCTGCTGGTCGGTCCAGACGAAGGCGTGGCTGCCGGAGTGCTTGGACTGCTGGGCCTCCGTGTAGAAGTCGTCGTGGTAGGTGCGCTCGCCGCCGAGCGCGTCGCGAAGCTGCTCGTTGCGGTCCATGCCCGAGGCGGGCGCGTCGGCGGGGCGCGCGGCCATGCGCTCGTTGTAGCGCTGCTGGTTCTGTTCGCTCACGGCGTGCTGGTGCTGCATCCACGCCTGGTGCTCGCGCTGCGCCTGCTGGCGCTCCGCGTAGAGCGCCATCACCTGGCCCTGATGCTGCGAGTTGAGCTGCTGCTGGAGAGACTGCGCGAGCTGCAGCCAGGCGGGGTCGAGCTGCACCGTGGCGCTCACCTGCCAGAAGAGCTCGCGCGCGGCGTCGAGGCCGCCGGAGGGAGCGCGGTACGAGGCGATGCGCTCGAAGCCCCAGTTGATCTGCGTCGCGCCGCCGAGAGGGCCGCTGGTGGGGCAGGTGCGCAACACCTTCACGGCGACGAACTCCTCCTCCATGGGGACGCCGCGGTCGTGCCAGGAGACGCGCGCGGTGACGCCCTCGGGGTACGCGTCCCAGACCTGCATCCCGAAGCGCTCCATCAGCTCCGGGCTCGACCGGATACCGAGCAGGGTAAAGCCCGGGTGGCGCCCGCGGACCTGCGGCAGGAGCCACCGCGCCATCAGGTCGCCCGCGGGCATCGGGGGCAGGGCGATCTGGCCGAGGCGGGCCTCGTTGGGGCGCATCAGGCCGTAGTCGGGATCGACCCAGCAGAGCGAGGCGACGGGCAGGAACTCGATGGCCCGACCGCTCTCGGGGTCATGCAGCAGGGCGTGGACGGAGACCGGGTGGGAGGTGTGGGCGAGGTTCCAGGTGACCTGGCTCCAGGCCTGCCATCCCGCGGGAGGATGGAGCGAGAAGACGGCCATGCCCTGATGGAGGGAATCGCGAACCACATAGCGCTCGGGCGACAGGATGGTCATCGGCGTCTCAGCCTCCCTCGGTCTCTGCTGCGGACCCACTGAGTCCTATAGCGCGTTGACAGGGGCGGTGAACTCGGGCACCCGTCCCGGCCCGAAGAGACCACCGTCATGAAGCCACGCCAGCCCTGCTGCCTCGACCCCGCCAACCGATGTGGAACCCGCTGGGAGGTGCTCACCAGGTGGGTCACCCGGAATACCGGCAAGGGTATTCGCATCGTGGCCCTCAAGGGCGACGAGCAGGGCAAGACCCCCTTCTTCGCGCAGCCGGTGGGCTACGACGGCCGGGCCTTCTTCGTGGCGGGCGACCGCGGGTGTGACACGGAGAAGCTGCTCCACGAGGCGTGTCACTTCCTCGTGTCCCCGCCGGAGCGGCGCAACATGGTGAACTACGGCCTGGGGCCGGGACCCTTCCGCCCGGTGGACGACTTCATCAGCGACAACGAGGAGGTCGCCGTGGGCTTCCTCCAGGCGAAGCTCGCGCCGGTGTTCGGGCTCCCGGAGCACAAGCTGGCGAAGCTCGATTACAACGTGGCCAACAAGCGGCACCTCGACTGGGAGGCCGCCGAGGCGCGCGCCGAGGAGGTCTACGCCAGGGTGGTCGGGACGCTCCCGCCCAAGGCATAGCCCCGACGGGCGTCGTATGCTCGGCGCCCTCCACGATGCCCAGAGAGACCAACGTCACCCGCTGCGGCAACTGCGGCGCCGCGCTCGAACGCCGCCCCGGCCAGAGCTCGCTCGAGTGCGCCTACTGCCGTCAGACCACCTGGCTCGCGCCCACCACGGCGGCGGCCCCGGTCGCCCCCGTCGCTCCGTCGACCGACGGAAGCGCCTCGCTCCACCAGCGGCTGCTTCAAGGCCCCGGTGGGGCGACCCACGGGTCGGGAGTGCGCTACTCGCCCGCGCAGATGGAGGGCCGCGATGCGTGGTCCTTCGAGCGGGGGCTCTGGCCCTCCGGGGCGCACGCGTCGAGCACCTTCGGCGGGTCGTGGTCGCCGTCGGCGCTGCTCGGTCCCCCGAGGGTGTACCCCCGCTGCGGTGACATCGGCGGAGCGTGGGCCCCGGGGCCCTCTCGCAGCGCGGTGGAGTGGGTCGAGGTGGAGTTCGCCCACGAGCTGCCGGTGACGGCGGTGCGGGTCTTCGAGACCAACCGGCCGGGGTCGACCTTCGCGGTGGTCGACCTCACCCACGGCGAGCAGTTGCTCTACGAGGGGATGCCTCGGACCGAGAGCGGGGCGCGGGTGCTCGAGGTGGCGGTCGATCCTCCGAGGGTCGTTCGTCGGCTGCGGGTGTACGTGGTCAACCCGGGCTGGGCGGAGATCGACACCGTGGGCCTCCTCGCGGCGGCGCCCCTGCCCGAGGCGCTGCGGGTGCGCCGTCCTCCGCCGGTGCGCAACGGCTGCCTCTCGATGGCCGCGGGGCTCTCGATCGTGGCCTTCGCGCTCGCGGTGATCGGGGCGGCGGTGTGGAAGGGCTCGGCCCGAGCTCCTTCGTCGGGCAGGGCCGGTTCCAGTAGCAGGCTCGCTCCCAGGCCCAGGCCCTCGGTGACGGTCGGCCAGGCGTCGATCGTGCGGTCGCCCGTCGACGTGGACGAGCTCATGGCGAGAAGCGTGTGGTGGGCCAGCGAGGTGATCGGGTTCTCCTCGGAGTACTCGTCGACCGCCAACGCCGCCGCGGGGGTGCGCTTCGCGCCGGACGTGTACCCGCGACACGGAGACATGGCCGCGGCGTGGGCGTCGAGCGAGACCGACGCAGGCGAGGAGTGGATCGAGGTGCGCTTCGCCTCGCCGGTGGCGGCGGTGTCGGTGCTGTGGCTCGAGACCTTCAACGCGGGCGCGGTGACCCGGGTCGACGACGTGACCGACCCGGCCGCCCCGGCGGTGCTCTGGGAGGGCGCGCCGACCAGGGTGGCGGGCTCCGTGGTGGCCGAGGTGCTGCTGCCCGCGCGCAGGACCATCGGCGCGGTGCGCCTGGTGCTCGACTCCCGCGCCGTCCCCGGCTGGAACGAGATCGACGCCATCGGGCTGGTGCCCGCTCCGTAGGGCGCCTCAGGGGTGGGCGGCGGTGTCCTTCGGGCTCTCGCCCGGGGCGTCGGTCACCGGGGCGCTGGTCTCCGCGGGCTCCTCGATGTCGCGGTGGACGCTCGGCATCTCGTGCTCGCCGTGGATGGGGTTGCGGGCCAGCTCGATGAAGCGGGCCATCGCCTGCACCGACATGGAGAAGTCCCCGGAGCGGAAGCGCGATCGGCCGATGAGGTAGTAGACCTCGGGGTGACGGTCGGCCCAGGCGAGCTCCTCGGTGACCAGCGACTCCAGGGCCTCGGCGGCGTCCTGAAAGCGGCTGTCGCGGTCTTGCAGCAGGGCGGCGCGGTAGAGGAGGTAGCCGTAGAGCAGGCGCATCCCGGGGCCCGAGTGGTCGCGCACGCTGACGGGCAGCGCGGCCAGCGACTCCAGCGCGGCGTCGTACTGGCCGTTGTCCACCGCGCGACGGGCGCGGGTGAAGGTCTCGTCCAACAACCGGGCGCCCTCCTGCGACATGTCCGCGCCAGGCACCGGCGGCTCAAGCCGGATGGTGGGCTCTCTCGGCGTGGTGATGGCGTCCCAGATGCCAGCGGCGCGGCCCAGCTCGGGGAGTTCCATGGAGCCTCCCGGGGAGCGGGAGGCGGCGACGGCGTCGTTGAGGACGGTTCCTGCGCGGCTCGGTCGGCCGGCGGCCAGCAGCGAGACGGCCAGGTTGGCCAGGCTCCGGGCGCGGGTGGTGGCGTCGGCGTTGGGGTTGAGCTCCCGCTCGACGCGGCCGTAGGTCCAGTCCTCGGCGTACATGGTCTCGACGTAGCCGGAGAAGGCGTCGAAGCCGATGAGGTCGCGCGGCGCGGCGAACTCGATGAGCGCGTTGTCGTCGGTGTTGAGCGGCGCGGGCCGCCGTCGGCAGGTCGGCAGGGCGCACTCCCCGAGGCCGTTGGCGCGCAGGTCCGGGCGCCAGGCTCCGCGCTCGAGGCGCTCGTCGAGGTGGGCGAAGCGCAGCACCTCCTCGCGGCTGGCGAAGAGCATCCGGGCCAGCAGGTCGGAGGCGGAGGTCGCGTGCGAGGGCTCGATGGCCGCGCGGATGGTGCGGTCTTCGAGCAGGTGGTCGATGTGCACCGGGTCGATGGGGATCGGCCGGAAGGATCCCACCATGATGGTGTCGGAGCTGTACGCGTCGGCGGCGAAGACCCTCACGTAGGGGAAGGCCGTGGCGAAGGTGCGGTAGATGGTCTTGATGTTGTTGGGCGACATCTCATAGAGCTGCACCCACTGCACGAAGAGGCCATCGGGCGTCATCGACTGCTGCGCCGCGCGGAAGTGGTCGAGGGTGAAGAGGTTGGAGACCCCGGTGATCCACGGGTTGGAGGGCTCGGAGATCACCACGTGGTACCGGCGGTCGGTGCCCGCGAGGTAGTTGCGGCCGTCGTTGTTGATGAGGTTGAGCCGCGGCATCCGCACGAAGGGAAACTCGCGCTCGCGGGTGAAGGTGAGGTGGTTGACGTCGGCGAAGTAGCGGGCGGCGTCGGGGATCCAGCGCTCGAGCTCCACGTCGTCGACGCGGCGCACGGGAAACTGAAGCGCGGTGCCGATGGTGACGCCGGAGCCGAAGCCCACGATGGCGACGTCGAGGTTCTCCGGGCCGCGGGGGTGGAGCAGAAGGGGGTAGCCCGCGACCAGCACCTGCGTGGGCATGTCGTCGCCGTTGGAGGCGTCGACCTTGCCGTTGTTCTTGAGGGCGAAGTGCACCCGGTCGGCGCCCATGGACCAGCGCTCGACGGTCACCGTGGTGGTGACGCCGTCGCGGTAGTAGATCGGGTTGTCGCCGCCGAGGTGCTGCGCCCGGTCGCCGGCGCCGGACTCGATGCAGCGCCCGTCGCGCCGCTGGATCATCCCGTCGGCGAGCGAGAGGCGAAACACGCCGGTGGTCATCTCGGACTGGTCCCACGGGCGGGGGAAGATGCGGACGGTGCCGCGGGAGCGGGCGAGGCGGCCCTCGCGGCCCAGGGTGGCGCCCACGGTGGTGACCGCCAGCAGCACCGCGCAGAGCGGCACCAGCAGGAACTTCACCGGCTCCTCGCCGGGCGAGGCGAGGAGGAGGGCGAGGGCGAGCGCGAGGTTGACCGCGACGGCGATGTACATGGCCGTCTCCATCCCCACCCAGGGCATGATGACGAAGCCGGTGAGCAGCGACCCGAGGATCGAGCCCACGGTGTTCACCGTGTAGACCGAGCTGGTGTCCTTGCCGATCTTGTCGCGGTGCGTGGCGAAGGCGCGCACGCCCAGCGGGAAGGCGGCGCCCATGCCCACGGCCGCGGGGAGCGCGCAGAGCAGGGCGACCACGAAGGAGAGCCACTGGATGGCGCCGACGTGCTCGGAGAAGCGGATGGTCTCGTGGGCGTCGCAGTTGGTGGTGGTCGAGAGCGCCAGGTACACGAACATCCGCGGGACGCGGTCCTGGAAGAAGTAGGTGACGATGGCGCCGGAGGCGATGAGGAGCTGGGTCATCGCGAGCGCCAGCGTGGGGCGCCTCCAGGCCGCGGAGATGGCCGTCCCGAGGAGCACCACCAGGGTGGCGATGACCCAGATGAGCCGCGACACGCTGGTCTGGTAGACGACGAACTGGAGCAGCGCGACGGCCTCGATGGAGCCCGCGATGGCGAGCGTGGCCATGGGGGTGGGGCGCGTTCGGAGGATGGCAGAAGCGAGCGCCGAGCCTCCGCCGATGCCGATGAGGAAGCCCATCAGGATGATGGTGAAGGAGTAGATCGACGAGCCGATCACCATGTCGAGGGCGCGAGAGAGGATGACCTCGTAGGCGAGCGCGGCGAAGCCTGATCCGCCCGCGGCGAGGAGCACCACGTAGCGGGTGGCCCGGGTGGGGGTCTCCTCGATGAGGTCGTCCTCGTCGGGCACGGCGCCGGCCTCGGCGGAGTCCGGGAGGGAGTCGCCCGCGGGCTCGTCGGGGAGGGCCTCGCGCTGCGGCAGCAGGTCGCGCCACGACGTGGGCCAGGCGCCCCCGAGGAGCTGCTTGCGGAAGAGCACGATGAGGGCGGCGAGGGCGAGGTTGGTGCAGGCCGCGACGGCGTTGGTGAAGGAGAGCCCGACGCCGGGGAGGAGGAAGAAGCCGGCGAGGAAGGTTCCGGCCACGGCGCCGAAGGTGTTGACGGCGTAGAGGGCGCCCACGCGCTGGCCGACGCCGCCGCCCTGGCGCACGAAGTGGCGCGCGAGCAGCGGGAGGGTGGCTCCCATCAGGGTGGTCGGGGGCAGGAGCACCAGCGCGACGACGACGAAGCGCAGCAGGGTGAAGACGTCGAAGCGGTTGCCGCCGTGGTTGGTGACCCAGTGCGAGAACGGGGGATAGACGCTGCGGATGACGAGGGGGATCACCAGCGCCAGGACGCCGACGCCGGCCTCCATCGCGGCGTAGGTGAGGATGGGGAACTTCAGCCGGTCGGTGAAGCGCCCGAAGATGAACGAGCCGAGCGCGAGACCCCCCATGAAGGCGCTGAGCACCGTGCTGATCGCCGGCGTCGAGGCGCCGAAGACGAGGGTGAGCATGCGGGTCCAGATGACCTCGAAGACGAGGCCAGAGGCGCCGGAGAGGAAGAAGCAGAGGAAGGGCACCACGAGGGCGCCGAGCCCGAGAGGCCGGGCGGAAGAGGAGGCAGCAGGGGGGGTCGACACGGCGCGGTGGGACTAACGCGAATGGACGGGGAGCGCCATATCCCGGGGGCGCCGCGCGCATTGTATCGAATCTGTTGATAATACCGTTCAGTACATATCGATTCCGTGTAGTCGGCGACGGCGCTACACCGGCTCTCATGAACTCGACGCACACGCCCTCCCTCCTCGTGCTGACGCTCCTCGCCGCGGGCTGCGGCGCCGTCGTGACGCCCGCCCCGGCGCCCTCCGGCGGGGACGCGGCGGCCGTCTCCCAGGACGTCCCGTCGACGCCGGTGTCCACGGCGAGCTGCGAGGAGGTGCGCGCGGCCTGCGGTCCTGCGCCGCAGCAGTTCGTGCGCGGCCACGCCCGGGGGCTGACGGGCCTCGACGGCGCCCGGGCGCGCTTCGCGATGCGCTACGTGCTCCGGGAGGGCGACGGGCTCAACACCGCGCACGGCGTCGTCGTGGCGGGCGCCGAGGTGCGGGACGGCGCCTTCGAGGCCTGCGTGTGCATGCCTCGGGGAGGCTCGGGCTACCCCCAGATGGCCGCGGTGGTCTTCGCGCCGGGGACGAGCGGCGAGACGGGCCGCGAGGTCGCGCGGGCGATGTTCAGCCAGCGCTACGCCACGCTGGGCGACGAGGACGTGAGCTTCGCGCTCAACGAGGTGCCGTCGGCGCCGGAGACCGAGGCGGCGCTCGCGGCGCTGGTCGACCGCGCCCACGAGCTCCGCGTGCGGGGCCTCGACGGCGTGGCGGAGGGCGGCCGGGCCTACGCGGCCCTGGTCGCCGACGAGCGCCCGGTGGCCGCGCAGGTGATCGGCGGCGTCGTCGAGGGCGGTGCGCTCTCGCTCGACTGGATCATGCCGGGCCGGCAGTGGCCCACCGAGCGCCTCGCGCTGCTCATCGACCGCAACGGCAACCGCCGCTGCGACGACGGCGACCTCGGCGCGACGGTGCGCCTCGACGGACGGCGTGAGCTCGACGGCGTGGGGCCGTGGGTGCAGGGCGCCGCGCTGGAGGGCGTCTGCCGGGCGCTGAGCCTGGAGTCGGGTCGGGAGCGCTGAGCGCCGCGGTCGTTGACACCGGGCGCGCCTCGCGCAACCTCCGCGGCCATGCACCTGCACCGCTGGCTCCTCCCGTGCGTCCTGCTCGTCTCTGCGTGCGCCGACGAGGCCGCCAACGCGTTCACCCCCAAGCCTGACGCGGGCGTCGATGCGCCCGAGGCCCCCGCCGACGCGGGCTTCGACGCGGCGGTCGATCGCCCGGTGGCCGACGCGCTCCCCGCGGTCGATCAGCCTCCGGTCGACGCGCGCGACGCGACCGCCTCCGTCGACGCTCCGCTCTTCGCCGACAGCGGCGCGCGCACCCCCGTCTGCAGCGCCTGCACCGGGGCCGACGACTGCGGCTCCGACGGCGTCTGCGTGCAGGTGTCGAGCGGCGCCCGCGCCTGCTTGCCGCGGTGCAACCCCGACGTGCCGGTGTGCCCGGGGAGGCTGCGCTGCGTGCGCGACGTGACCCTCGCCGACGTGGCGGTGTGCGCCCCCCTCGGCGGCGCCTGCTGCCTCGACGGAGACAGCGACGGCTACGGCCAGGGCGTCGGGTGCAGGGGCCCCGACTGCGACGACGCCGACCCCGCCCGCACCGGCGCCTCGATGGAGCTGTGCAACAACGTCGACGACGACTGCGACGGGGTGGTCGATGAGGAGCTCAGCCGCGCCTGCTCGACGGCGTGCGGGGCGGGCACCGAGCGCTGCGCCCGCGGGGCGTGGAGCGGGTGCACCGCGCGCCTGCCCACCACCGAGGTGTGCAGCAACATGATGGACGACGACTGCGACGGGATGACCGACGAGGGCTGCACCACCGCGAGCTGCGACACCCCCGGCCCGGTGCGCTGGAACATCCCCGTCGGCACCGTCGGCGGCCCCGCGTGCATCACCCGCGGCGGCGGCTTCTGCGAGGGCACCGCGTACTGCTCCGGGCCGAGCTGCTACACGACCCCGCCGGGCGGCTGCGGCGACTCCCACTGCGGCACGCTGCGCTGCAACGACGGGACGTACATGCGCGAGCACTATTGCAGCGTGAGGGCGAGCTGCGACGGCAGCGGCGTCACCGCCACCGGCTTCACCTGGTAGGGCTCAGCGCGCGGTGAGGCGGCGGTGCGCGATCATCCGGCCGTCCTTGCGAAACTCCACGGAGTAGGCGCCGGGCGAGGGCGGCGTGAGCACCGGGCGGCTCGACGCGTCGGTGACCTCCGCCTGATCGACCTCGACGCGGGCGTCCATGCTCAGCAGCACGACGGAGTACGACCCCGGCGGGGCCTCGTCGAGGTACTGGAAGCGCACCTCGACCGGCTGGCCCGCCGAGGGCTCGTCCGTCGAGAGCTGAAAGCTCACGCTGGAGTGGTAGCGACGGAGCTCGCTGCACGCGGCGGGGATGGCGAGCAGCAGGGAGAGCAGGGTGCGGCGCGGCATGGGCCGTGGAGGCTAGCGCAGCCCGCAGGCCCCCATCGCTCCTACACCACGCGACACGGCGGGCGCTCGGCGGTGCTATGGGCCACATACGCGGGAAAATCTTCCCGCGCTCCCTACTGAGATCGTCCCGGCGTCCGTTCATGGAGGGGTGAAGTGCGGTGGCGCTGTCGTCGCCCCGCCGGAGGACAGGTCCCATGCTCGGAGATCGCCCTGGAGACGCTCACGCCCACGCCGCGAAGGTCACGGTCACCCTGGCGACGATTCGCGGCGAGCTGTCGACCGGACAGATGCAGGCCTTCGCCCCGAACGCCATCGACCATCGCCTCGAGTCGGGCGAGCGCGGCGCCACCCGGATGTTCGCCGCGGAGGGCGTCGCGTGGGTGGGCTTCCACCGGGAGCATGGAGCCCCCGAGAGCCCGATCGTACAGCGGGCCACGCAGTTGATGCGGGTGCACGCCAACGGGGGGAGGAGCTTCGAGGTGAGGGTCGATCCCGCGGCGCTCACCCACCCGCTGGGCTTCTTCGGCGCCGGCGCGGAGGAGGGGCCCTACGGGGAGATCTGGTTCTACCACCACGGTGTCAACGCGAGGGAGCTGGTCGAGCCCATCGGGGCGATCATGATGCGCAAGGGCGTGCTGTCGCCGGAGCCGCTGGCGCGCGGCCTCGAGGCGCAGGCGATGGATCGCGCGCTGCCGCTCGGGCAGATCCTCGTCGAGCAGCGGGGGCTCTCGCAGGACGCCATCGCGCAGGCGGTGGAGCTGCAGAAGCGCAGCCGGATGCGCATCGGCGAGGTGCTGGTGGAGGCCGGGCTCGCGACGGAGGAGGACATCCAGGTCGCGCTGGCGGAGCAGAAGCGCCGACAGGGGCGCAAGCTCGGCGAGGTGCTGGTGGCGCTCGGGACCATCACCGAGGCCGACCTCGCGCTCGCGCTGGCGGAGAAGTTCACGGTGCCCTTCGTCGACCTCGACCAGATGACCATCGACCCGGCGGCGGTGAAGTCCGTGCCGCGAGAGCTGCTGGAGAGGCACATGATGCTGCCGCTGGCGCTCACCGACCGCACCGTCACGCTGGCGCTCGCCGACCCGCTCAACACCGACGGCATCGACTGCGTGCGGCTGCACCTGAAGCGCCGCGTGCTGGAGGTGCTCTCGACCCCGACGCAGCTCAAGCGCTTCGTCGCGGCGGCGCTGGGAAACGTCGACAAGGGCGACGGGGAGTTCAAGAAGATCCTGGCGCAGCTCGCGAGCGAGTCGCGGGCGAGCAGCGTCGAGGGCGCGGGCGAGGGCGACGAGGCGGCGGAGGACAGCGCGGTCATCAAGCTGGTGAACCAGGTGATCGGGGACGCCTGCCGGCGCGGGGCGTCGGACATCCACATCGAGCCCTACGGCGACGAGCGCGGGGTGACGGTGCGCTTCCGCATCGACGGCGAATGCAGCGTGTTCCAGGAGCTTCCGGCGTCGGTGCGCAGCTCGCTGGTGGGGCGCATCAAGGTGATGGCCAGCCTGGACATCTCCGAGCGGCGCAAGCCGCAGGACGGGAAGATCCGCTTCCATTTCCACGACAAGATGGTCGAGCTGCGGGTGGCGACGATCCCCACGGTCAACGGCAACGAGGACGTGGTGATGCGCGTGCTCGCGTCGTCCAGGCCGCTGCCCGTCGCCCGGCTGGGCTTCAGCGAGCGCAACCTCGCGGCGGTGAGGGAGGCGGTGGAGCAGCCTCACGGGCTGATCCTGTGCGTGGGCCCGACGGGCTCGGGGAAGACCACCACGCTGCACTCGCTCCTCGGGTCGATCAACACGCCCGACGTGAAGATCTGGACCGCCGAAGACCCGGTGGAGATCACCCAGGCCGGCCTGCGTCAGGTGCAGGTGCACCCGCGCATCGGGCTCACCTTCGCCGCGGCGCTGCGGTCGTTTCTGCGCGCCGACCCGGACGTCATCATGGTCGGGGAGATGCGCGACGAGGAGACCGCCAGCATCGCCGTCGAGGCCTCGCTCACGGGTCACCTCGTGTTCTCGACGCTGCACACCAACAGCGCGCCGGAGACCGTCACCCGGCTCATCGACATGGGCGTCGACCCCTTCTCCTTCGGCGACGCGCTCGTCGGGGTGCTCGCCCAGCGGCTCGTCCGCGGGATGTGCCCGAAGTGCGTGGAGCACTACCACCCGGAGGCCCGGGAGGTGGACGACCTCGAGCGCTGGTACGGCCGTCCGCACCCGAAGATCCAGGCGCTTCGAGACGACCCCGGCGCCACGCTGGTGCGAGCGCGCGGCTGCACCGCCTGCGGGCAGACGGGCTACAAGGGCCGCATCGGGCTGCACGAGTTCCTGGTGGTGGACGACGCGCTGCGCAGGGCGATCCAGCGCAAGGCGAACATCACCGAGCTGCGCTCGCTCGCCGCGGCGGGGGGCATGACCACGCTGCGACAGGACGGCATCGAGAAGGCCCTCGACGGCCAGACCGACCTGCGCCAGGTGGTCGCGGTGTGCGGCAAGGGCTGACCCGACAACCCTCGTCGCGGCGTTGTGATATCGCCGAGGCACCGATCCCGATGCCGAAGGCCACACTGATCCTCGTGGGATTCCTCCAGCCCTCGGCGGCTGAGGACAACCGACTCAACGGGATGCTCCGCGCGTTCAGCCGGGCGTTTCAGGAGAGCCGCTCGGGCACCGTCTCGCCCCTGGTGGTGCTGGCGGCGCTCGTCGCCGTCGGGCTGGTCGCGACCCTCGCCTGGCGCGTCTTCGACCGCTGGCAGTCCGCGCGCGCCGACGTCGAGGCTCTCGCTCAGCTCGCTCGCGATCGGGGCCTCGACGAGGGCGACCTCGCGCTCCTCCACACGATCGCGGCGCGCGGCGACACCACGGCCCTGGCGGCGGCGAGGCACCTCGACGTGTTCGAGCGCGCGGTCGCCGCCGAGCTCGACGGCCGGGCGAGGATCACCTCCGCGGACGAGGGCGACGTCTTCGCCGCCACGCACCGCCTGCGCCTGCGGCTCGGCTTCGCGACGCTGCGCCCGCACGACGCGATCATCAGCACCCGAGAGCTCGAGCCCGGGATGCCGGTCGAGCTGGCCGGCGCGCGCACCGTCGTCGAGGAGGTCTCCGAGGCGTCCTTCTCGCTGTCCCTGCCGCAGCTCCCGGCGGTCGCCCCGGGGGCGAGGCTCGCGCTGAGCATCGTCCACCTCGACGAGGCGAAGTACTTCGTCACCTGCGAGCTCTTGTCGGTGGTGCCGACCGCGGAGGGCTGCCGGGTCGCGTTCGGCCACGACGAGCACCCCGCGCGCACCCAGCGGCGGCGGCACGCGCGGGTGCGCCCCGGCGGCGCGGCCACGGTGCAGTGCGGCGGCGACCTGGGCGCGCTCGGCAGGCCGGGCATCACCGTCGAGGGCACGCTCCTCGACGCGGGCGTCGGGGGCGCGGCGGTGGAGACCCTGTCGTGGGTGGAGGCGCGCACGCACGCGTGGGCGACCTTCTCCGTCGGGGGAGTGGCCTTCCACGACGTCGAGGCGAGGGTGCTCGGCTGCGAGGGGTCGCCCGAGGGGCCGTACCGGCTGCGGCTGGAGTTCGTGCGGCTGTCGGCCGACAACCTGCACCGACTGGGCGGGGTGATCTCCGTCGCTAGCGGCAGGTGAACGCCGGACCGCGCCCGCTGGGCACGTCGTCGGTGTTGCCACGCGCCGTGCAGGGCTCGTCCTCGCTCCACATGCGCCAGTCGGCGCCGCGGCCCATCGTCGCGGCGTGCTCGCGCCACCGGCGGTAGCCGTCGCTGGTCGTCGAGGCGCCCTCCGCGCGGAACACCGTCGGCGCCGCGCACATCCCCGCGGCCGCGTTGCTGCGCTGCTCGGTCGCCGCGTAGTCGAGGATCACCTCGGCCATCGCCGCGGTGCTGCTGTTCCAGCAGCAGGTGCGGGAGCGGTCGTAGGTGAGCTCGCCGAAGACCCAGTCTTCCAGCAGGCGGTGGGTGCCGTCGGTCTGCGCCCGGGAGCGGCCGGCCTCCTCCTCGATGCGATAGAGGTCCTCGAAGGCGTCTTCGCGGCGGGCCCGCGCCGAGCAGCTCGCGGGGTACATCCGCAGGTGCTGGCGGGCCGAGCGGATCTGCCCGAGCGCCGCGTTGCGCCGGTCTTCCAGGCTGGGCACCACCAGGAGCTCTCCGAAGCGCGTGGGCCTCGCCGAGATGCTCGCGAGGTCGGCCTCGTCGATGGCCTCGTCGCGGTCGCGGGTGGACACCTCGTTCATCCACTGGCCGTCGCGCAGGGCCGCGGTGCGCCACCGACGGAGCCCGCCGCCCAGCGCCGCGTAGGCCACGCCCTCGGAGGTCTGCCCCTCGCCGCCCGTGTACGCGAGGGTGAAGTACCGCCGGGCGCTCGCGGGCTCGTCCCACACCGGCTGCCGACGCGGCATCGAGCCGGAGATCACGTCCACCGCGAAGCGGCCGGTCATGGGCTCGCTCACCCGCACCACGGGGATGGTGTGCCCGATGCCCGTGCGCTGCCAGCGCTCGAGCAGCACGTCGCCGGGCGAGACCGCCTCCGGGCGCACATGGAACATGTTGGCCCCGTCGGCGAGGTTGGCGCTCCCGAAGTAGAGCAGCACCAGGCGCATGAAGTACCCGACGCGCTTGTTGAGGAACATCTCGTCGAAGTAGGCGCCCGCCCCCGGCGCTCGGCCGCCCGTCGAGGGGAGCCACGACACCGTGTCGTCGTCGCCGAGGTGGTAGTTCCGGAGCGTGGCGTCCTTCGGCCACGCGGCGCCGGCGCGCCAGGTGGTCTCGTGGTCGCGGTACTGGCTGCGGAAGAGCGGGAAGCGGGCGACGCGCTGGCCCGTGCGGTTCACGAAGCCGAAGTGGCCGGCGTAGAGCACCTGGCGCCCCTGGGAGTCCCAGCCCTGGAGGAAGAACGGCAGGTGGTAGAAGCTCGCGAAGGAGACGCGGAGGAAGACCGCCACCTCGGCGCACTCCAGCGTCGGAGCGCCGATCACCCGGTCGCCGTAGGGCGTCGGCACCTGGATCGTGTGGCCGTAGCCCCCCTCGCGCGCCACGCGGCGGAAGGCGTTGAGCCAGCGCTCGTACTTCTGCTCCCAGTCGAGCCCGGAGCCCGCGGGCCACGCGACGCCCGCGGCGCGCGCGGCGACGGTGTCCGTGTCGCTCCATCGGTTGGTGACCGACCACACCTCCGTCGAGGCCCCCGCGGCGACGCGCGGACCGCCCTGCTGGATGCGCACCTCGTCGGGCAGCACCGTGAGCGTCCCGTCGAGGCCCGTCTCCGCGGCCGCCTCGTCGAAGGCCGACGGCGGATCCGCCGCGCACCCCAGCGCCGACAGCACGACCGCCGCGGTCCAGACCCTGTAACCAACGCTCGTTCGTGCCATCGTGGGAGCGGTATACCGCCGCGCGCTCCCCGTAAGAAGTACCCCCCCCGCGCGTACGCTACGGCGCCCCGCTCCGCCTCTCCACGAAGCCCTCCAGCGCCGTGAGCTGCTCGCCCTTCACGCTCACCGAGGGCCTCGCCGCGGACACCATCGCGAGGGCCTCCGCGGCGTCCTTCGCCCGCCCGAGGGCGATGAGCACCGCCGCCGCCAGCGTCGCGCTTCGCCCCCGCCCGAAGGCGCAGTGCACGTACACCGACGCGCCCGAGGCGACCTTCGCGGCCGTCCATCGCACGGCCTCGTCGAAGACCGCCGCCGGGGGGGCGCCACGGTCCAGGGTCGGGACCCCGTAGCGCTCGAAGGGAGCCCTCGCGAAGGGCGCCGCCGTGGGCAGCTCGCTGGTCAGGTCGATCACCACGGTGACCCCGCGCGAGCGCAGCGCCTCGACCTCCCACGGAAACAGCCGAGGGCCCAGGAAGAGCCCCGGGGTCACCTGGTCGACCACCGTGGCGCGGCGCCACCAGCGGGCGCCCGCGAAGACCACGTAGCTGACCACCCGGAAGGGCCAGAACAGGGGCTGCAGCCACGGCTGGCGCTGGCCCTTGAGGAGCGGCCCGGGGTCGCCCCCGCGGGCGGCGTCGAGGTAGAGCGCGCACACCGCGAGCAGCGAGAGCGCCGCCCACAAGGCGACGGCGCCCACGAGGGTCAGCGCGAAGATACCCTGGAGGGTAAAGGAGAGCGCGACCAGGAAGGCCGCGACGTCGACGAGGAGGAGCAGCGCCACCCACCGCAGGAGGCTAGAGGACCAGGGCCTCGCCGCGGTGGGGCGCATCGGAGGGAGGAGCGGGATCAGGCCTTGGCGCTGGCGGCCGCCATCTCGGCGACCTCCGTCGCGAAGTCCTTGGCGGCGGCCTTCTCGATGCCTTCGCCGACCTCGAAGCGAACGAAGCGGACGATCTTCGTCCCGGCCACTTCCTTCGCGACGTTCGCCATCACCTTGCTGATCGGGGTGTTGTTCTCCTTCACGGAGTTCTGGTCGAGCAGCACGATCTCCGTGAGCCACTTGGCGACCTTGCCGTCGAGGATCTTCTCCTTCGCGGCGGGGGCGCGGCCCTTGGCCTTCTCGGCGGCCTTCTTGAAGCCCTCGAGGGTGGCGCGGTCCTTCTCGGACTTCTCCAGGTGGGCCTTCACCTCGGCGTCCATGTCGCCGAGCGCGCGGCCCTCCTCGGCGGCCACCTCGGTGATGATCGCCTGGATGCGCGCGAGGAAGTCCACCGGCGCGGCGACGGCCTCGGCGTCCTCCTTGTCCATCAGCGCGGAGAAGATCTCGCGCTGCTTGGCGATGTCGGCCGCCGGCACGTCCGCGCGGTCGAGGTACTTCGGGTTCATCGACGCCACCTGCAGGCAGATGTCGTCAGCGAACTCGATGACCTTGGCGTTCTTCGGGTCGGAGCTGGCGATCTCCGCGAGCACCGCGATGCGGTCGTTGGAGTGCACGTAGGTGTGCAGGTGCGAGCCCGCGCCGCCCTCGATGACCGCCACGCGGCGGACGTCGTGCTTCTCGCCCGAGCGAACCGTGAGGCCCTCGATGCGGTCCTTGAAGGTCATGCCCGAGAACGCGATGGCCTCGAGCGCCGCCTTGTCGGCGGGCTTGTGCTCGAGGGCGGCGTGCGACAGGTCGCGCAGCGCGGCCTTGAACTCCTCGCCGCGGGCCACGAAGTCGGTCTGGCAGTTGAGCTCGACGACCACGCCCACGTGGCCGTTGACGCGCGCCGTGACGGAGCCCTCCGCGGCGACCTTGCCCGCGGCCTTGTCGCCCTTCGCCTTGCCCATCTTCTGGAGGATCTCCACGGCCTTCGCCATGTCCCCCTCGGCCTGCACGAGCGCGTTCTTGCAGTCCGACATGCCGGACTGGGTGCGCTCACGGAGTTCCTTGACCATCGCTGCGGTGATTGCGGCCATCGATTCGCCTCTTTGAGTCTTTGCTGGGATTTCTGGGCCCGCGCACATCAGCCCGTCTTTACGGGCTCCGGTGAGCGGAACGAATACAGGTGAGGTGTAAAGTCAGGGGCGGAGACGGCCACCCGGGGGCGACTCGCGCGCTCCGGGTGGCCAACGGTCACCGCGAGAAGGCGCGGATCAGGTGCCCGAGGGCTCGCTGCCGCCGTGCGAGGACGTCCCGCGGGGCCCGACCTTCTCCACGATCGGGCCGGGGGCCGCGGCGGGAGCCGGGGCCGCAGACTGACCGCCGTGGGCGGTGGGCCAGCCGGGGCCGGAGCCGCCGGGGCCGCGCGGGGGAGCGTTGCCGCCGGGGCCACGACCGCCGCCGGGGCCACGACCGCCGCCGCCGCCGCCGGGGCGACGATCGCCGCCGCCGCCCGGACCGCGCTCACGGCCGCGCTCGCGGTCGCGCTCGCGGGGAGACATGTCCTGGTCGCGGCCGCCGCGGTGCTCGCCGCCGGGCACGTCGCGGCGCTTCTGGACACCCTCGATGCAGGCGTCGGCGATGCGGGCGGTGACGAGCTTGATCGCGCGGATCGCGTCGTCGTTGCCCGGGATCGGGAAGTTGATCTGGTCGGGGTCGCAGTTGGTGTCCGTGATGGCCACCAGCGGGATGCCGAGCTTCTTGGCCTCCTTCACCGCGATGTCCTCCAGCGCCGGGTCGATCAGGAACACGGCGCCGGGGAGGCCGTTCATGTTCTTGATGCCGCCGATGTACTCCTCGAGGCGGATGCGCTCCTTCTCGAGCATGAGCGTCTCCTTCTTGGGGAGGTTCTCGTAGGTGCCGTCCTCCTTCATCTTCTCGATGTCGCGCAGGCGGGCGATGCCCGTGCGGATCGTGCGGAAGTTGGTGAGGGTGCCGCCGAGCCAGCGGTTGGTGACGAAGTGCATCCCGGCGCGGGCGGCCTCCTCCTGGACGATCTCCTGCGCCTGGCGCTTGGTGCCGACGAAGAGCACGTGGCCGCCCTTGCCGACGACGTCGCTGATGAAGTTGTAGGCGCGCGTGAAGAGCCGCGCCGTCTGGTCGAGGTCGATGATGTGGATGCCGTTGCGGGCGCCGTAGATGTACTGGCGCATCTTCGGGTTCCAGCGCTTGGTCTGGTGGCCGAAGTGAACGCCGGCTTCGAGCAGCGCGCGGACCGGGAGGGGGGCTTCGCCCGGGGCGGGCATCGTGACTTCCATCGTCATGGTCTGAAAACTCCTCAAGGCATTTGGGTTGGTGCCTCCCTGCCCGACCGCTGCGCGAGACCCGGGATTCTCCGGGCACCCGTTCACGCATCGCCGTGGAGCCTTGATCCCCCTCTGAGATGAGAGAGGGTAAAGAGCGCCACGCCATCGGGAGGTGTGGATTCTCGCGGGCGGACAACATCGCCCGACACGCGAGGGCGCGGTTGATACCACCGCCCCTCGGGGCGTTCAAGCCCACCACCGCCTCACCGTCGATCAGACCGCCCTTCGGTCGAGCTGGAGCGCGGCAAAGGAGCCGCGAGGGCCTCGGAGACGTCGGCCCGACGCGTGCAATGGGCTGCTCCCACGAAGCGAGCCGTTACTCGTTGGAGAAGGGATCTGCAGCGCCATGACACACGACAACGATCAGGCACTCGAGAGGTACATCGCGTGCGTCAAAGACCTCCCCACCCTATCGCGGGAGGCCGAGCACGATCTCGCCGTGAAGGTGCGAGACCATGACGACGCGGCGGCCTCCGAGGCCCTCGTCTGCGCCAACCTCCGCTACGTGGTGGCGATCGCGATCTCGTATCGCCGCTACGACGTCCGCCTGGCCGACCTCATCGCCGAGGGCAGCGTGGGGCTGCTCACCGCGGTGAAGAAGTTCGACCCCGAGAAGGGCACGCGCTTCGTCACCTACGCGGCCTTCTGGATCCGCGCGTACATCCTCAACGCGGTGATCCGGGCGTGGTCGCTGGTGGGCTCCGGCAGCGGCCCGCTGCGCTCGAAGATGTTCTTCCGGCTGCGCCGCGAGCGGGCCCGCATGGCCTCGATGAGCTCCGGCGAGGAGGAGGCCCTCGACACCCTCGCGGCACAAATGCACACGACCCGCGATCGTGTGGCGGAGATGCTACAGCGCCTCGACGTGCGCGACGTCTCCCTCGACGCCCCGCTGCACGAGGACGGAAAGACCACCGGCCTCGAGCTGCTCGAAGACCACAGCGCCCCGCAGGACGAGGTCTACGACGCGAGGGTTCGCGCCAACCTGGTCGACGGCCGGGTGCGCGCCGCGGTGTGCACCCTCGACGCCCGCGAGCGCTTCATCGTCGAGCAGCGGATGATGGCCGACGAGGAGCTCTCCCTCGCGGAGCTCGGCCGCCGGCTGGGCGTCTCCCGGGAGCGCACCCGCCAGCTCGAGGCGCGCGCCCGCAAGAAGCTCCAGCGCACCCTCGCCGATCTTCAGCCCGCGCTCGCGAGCTGACCGCAACCCCCACCCTCAATCCGCGGCGTCGACCAGCGAGCAGCGGGTGAGGGTCCCCTCCAGGGTCTTGTCTCCGAGGGTGGCGTAGAGCGCCCCGTCGGTGCGGAGCAGCCCCAGCTTCGTGTGGCGATCGACCTTCGCCTCCAGCGCATCCAGGAAGCTCCCCTCCACCCGCCACACGGCGATGTCCTCCACCCGATGGATCGCCCTCGACCCGGCCTCGCGGCGCAGCAGCCCGAGGTCGGTGTGGGTGTAGAGGGCCACGCGAGGCGCGGCCTTGGCGGCCTTGTGGAGGCGCTCGGCGGAGGGGGCGCCGATGTCGATCCAGGCGAGGAGCAGGCCCGTGAGGTCGCGGATGGCGATGGGGGGCTCGTCGTCCGAGGAGAGGCCGCCCTTGCTGAACGCGATGCCCTCTTCGTACTCGAGGGAGTACGCGAGGGTGCGGGTGAGCATGTAGCGCATCGACTCGGAGGGGTGCCGCGCGACCCGCAGATCGAGGGTCTCGTAGACGCTGCGGTCGACGTCCGAGAGCTCGATCTGGAAATGGAACATCGTCGCCGTCTGGGCCATCGTCGGCGCTTGTAGGCCCCTGGGGGGTTCCGGGTCTAGCGCCGCGGTAGCAGAAGGAGGTGATCGACGCGGGCTCGGGCGCTGGGGTTGTCCAACAAGATCACCACAGGGTGTGCGCCAGCGCTCAGGGGGCCCACTGCCAGCCGTACCTCCTCCCACCCGGGAGAGAGGGTCCAGCGGGCGACGCTTCGGCCGTCGATCAGGAGGGAGGCTCCCACGGCGTCGCCGGCTCCCTCTCGTCGGGCGCGCAGTATCACCATCGCCTCGCCCGACCAGCGGGTGCGCGCCGTCACCTCGGGGTGCGCGCTCGCGCTGACGCAGCCGTGCGCCCGCAGCAGGCGCCAGCCGAGGGTGTCCTCGTGGGGCTCGCAGCGCACCCAGTGCACCCCGTCGGCTGTGGCGCCCCGGGCGTCCCATCCCGCGACATCCTGCCCCACCGCCCCAAGCGCCCCGAGGGACTCGGCGGCGTAGCGCTCGGCGCGCTCCAGCCCGATCGCCTCGATCAGCCATGGAACAGCCCTTCGATCGCCCAGCATCCCGAGGGCGGCCACGGCGTTGGAGCGCACGTCGTCGGTCGGGTCGGTGCGCCATGTCTCATGGAGCAGTCCGAGGGCGCGGGGGTCCCGGCCCGCTCCCAGGGCGAGCACCGCCCGGTAGCGCACGTGGTCGTCGGGGAGGCGGGCGACCAGGGCCTCGAAGGCGGCTCCGTCGCGGATGGCTCCCAGGGCGCGGACGGCGTCGAGGGCGAGGGCCTCGTCGTCGCTCC
>SCUS01000014.1 GCA_004297725.1 Myxococcaceae bacterium
CTCTCGTCGCGCTTCTCGGCCTCGCGATGGCCGGAGACCGTGAGCCGGTTGCCGGTCATGGAGATCTCCAGGTCCTTCTCCTTGATGCCCGGGAGGTCGGCGCGAAACTGGTAGCCCTCCCTGGTCTCCTTCACCTCGAAGTCGGGGTTGAACTGGATCGATTGCCAGTTGTTGATGGTGCCCATCTCCGCGAAGGGGTCGAAGCGCATCAGCTCCCGCATGGTGCGAAACGGATCGAAGTTGCCGGCGCTGCTCGAGAGGGCGGGCGTGTTCGCGGGCTTGTGAACGATGTTCATGTCGTGACTCCTTGGCCCTGTTGGCGCGGCCTCGGTGGCGCGCTCGGGGCACGTCGGCATGAGCATGGTCGGTGCCAGCGGACACATCGCCAAGGCACACGAGAAGGAGCGCTTTTC
Source organism: Myxococcaceae bacterium (assembly GCA_004297725.1). Classification (GTDB taxonomy): domain Bacteria; phylum Myxococcota_A; class Polyangia; order Polyangiales; genus SCUS01. The sequence goes on from SCUS01000014.1 coordinate 414, forward strand.
GGGGTGGGTGACCTCATGCCCTGCGACGGCGCACGGCGCACCCCGGCTCGCGCATCGCGTGCGTGCGCATCGAAGACCGGGAGAGAGGCGGGTACATCCCCTGCACTCCGACTCGCATGATGTTCGAGCGCGGTCACGGTCGAGGCGCAACCCTTGTGGCGATGGTGGTACTGCTCGGAGGGTGCGCACGCGCCCAGGCGCCTTCGCCGTCGGTGCACGAGCGCATCCGCGCGGCGGAGGAGGTCGCCTCCCACGAGCGCTCCGACCACATGGAGGCCGAAGGGCGGCTGCGGGCCGCCGAGGCTCGCAACCAGGCCCTGGTGGAGATCATCCGGGGCCTCGGGGGCAACGTGCAGCACCTCGTGGGGGAGCGCCGCGACCTCGAGGCCGAGCGCACGACCCTCCAGGGGAGCCTCGCGGAGACCCGCCAGGCGCTCGAGGCGATGCGCGCGAGGGAGGCGCAGTCTCGCGACCGGGCCGCGCTCTTCCGCACGATGATCGATCGCTTCCGGTCGATGATCGACGCGGGGCAGCTGCGGGTGCAGGTGACCCGCAACCGCATGGTGGTCGAGCTGCCGGAGAGCGTGCTCTTCGACAGCGGCCGCGCCGAGCTGCGCGCGACGGGTCAGGTCGTGCTCGAGCAGATCAGCCGGGTGCTCGCCACCATGGGGCGAGACTTCCAGGTGGCCGGGCACACGGACAACGTGCCCATCCACAGCCCGCGCTTCGCCTCCAACTGGGAGCTGTCCACCGCGCGCGCGACCACCGTGGCCCGTCGCCTCATCGAGCTGGGCATGGAGCCCCGCCGGCTCTCCGCCGCGGGCTACGCCGACGCGCAGCCGGTGGGCAGCAACGACACCCCCGAGGGGCGCCGGCAGAACCGACGCATCGAGCTGGTGCTGGTGCCCGCCTTCGAAGAGCTGCCCGACCTCTCGGCGCTTCGCGATTCCGCCGCGCCGGCCGTACGCTGACGGGCCATGAGCGCGCGGCGAGGAGGGTCTCTCCAGGGGTCTTCGGCGAGGACGGAGTTCCGCCCATGGCTCGCGGCGGTCGACCACTTCGACGCGTCGCGGATGGAGGCCCTCGTGGGCTACGACGAGGGGCGGGCCGAGCGCTTCTACGCGCAGGTCGCGCGCGTCGCCGACCAACTCGGAGCGACCGTCCGCGGCGTGGAGCGGCTGCCGCCGGGGCGAGGGCTGCTGGTGGCCAACCACGCCTTCGGGTGGGACTCGGCCTTCGCGATCGCCCTGGTGCGCCGGGCGACCGGGCGCCGCATCTGGGTGCTGGGAGAGCACCTCTGGTGGGACCTTCCCTATGTCCGCGGGCTCGCCGCGGCGGTGGGGGTCGTCGATGGGACCAGGGCCAACGTCGACCGGCTGCTACAGGCCGACGAGCTGGTGCTGGTGATGCCTGGGGGACTGCGCGAGGCCCTCAAGCCGCGCGAGCTTCGGTACCGCCTGCTCTGGGGTCACCACTACGGCTTCGTCCGGGCGGCGCTCCGCAGCCGGGCCCCGCTGGTGCCTCTCGCCTCCTTCGGGGCCGACGAGTGGTTCGACTGGGTCGGCGATCCCTACGAACGGGGGAGGCGGTGGCTGCTTCCGCTGGGCATCCACCTGCCGCTGCCCCGACCCTGGGCGGGGCTCCCTCGGGTGCATCGCGTGCGGCCGGAGTACGTCTTCGGCGAGCCGGTGATGCCGACCGCGGGGCCGGAGGCCGAGGACGACCCCGCGACGCTTCGGCACCTGCGCCGGGAGATCGAAGGGGCGTTGCACGAGCTGATCGAGGATGAGCTGGCCCGGCGCGCGGGCTTCGCGCAGGGCTGAGGGAGAGAGAGAGAGGCGCTCAGGCCCGCAGCGGGGACTCGACGTGCAGGTGGTCGAGCACCGAGCGCACCCCGCGGATGGCCCCCGCGGCGCCCACCGCCGCCCGCCGTTCGGACCATGATCCGACGGTGCCCGAGAGGGTCACGATGCCGTCGTCGATGGACATCTCGATGTGCCGGGTCTCGCGCAGCGCGTGGCGACGGAGCGCCTCGGCGATGGCCAGCCGCACGTCGGAAGGCGCCACGAAGTGAGGCTTCACGGTGATGGCGTTGGTGACCCCGGTGACGCCGCTGAGGTAGCGCACCGCCTCCTCGGCGTCCTCACGCTGGCTCCAGTAGTCGACCTCGCCCCGCAGCGAGACGTGCCCCGCCGAGACCGCCGACTGGATCTTCTCCTGAGGCACGCGGGCGTCCCACTCCAGCGCCCTCCGCACGGCCTCCGCCACCTCCGGGTCGGTGCGCCCGGTGCCGGGGCTCATGCGCACCCGGAGGTCGTTGGCGACGTCCAGCACGCCCGCCACCCGCAGCGTCGCCGCGAGGGCCGCGCTGCGCCTGGCCCAGCTGTCCACCTCCCCGGTGAGCGTGACGACGCCGGACTTCACCGTGACGCCGATGTCGGTGACGTTGACCCGCGTGTCTCCCTTGAGCTCCCGCAGGACGTCTTCCTGCAACTGCGTGTCGGTCTTGTGCTTCGTCATGGGGTGATCTCCAATCATTTGCGGGGAGCGCGGCGCCCCCTCGACGCCCCCTCAGTGACCGGCCTTGACCGCGATCTTCTGGGGCTGCGCCTCCGGCCGACGCGGCACCAGCATCTGGAGAACGCCGTTCTTCAGCTCCGCGGTGATCTTGTTGGTGTCGACGCCGTCGGGCAGCGTGAACGAGCGCATGAACGACCCGTACGAGCGTTCGTAGAGGTAGTAGCGGTCGCTCTCGTCGCGCTTCTCGGCCTCGCGATGGCCGGAGACCGTGAGCCGGTTGCCGGTCATGGAGATCTCCAGGTCCTTCTC
>SCUS01000104.1 GCA_004297725.1 Myxococcaceae bacterium
ACGCGATCTCCCCGTCGGGGACAGCATCTTCCACGCGCACCCGTTCACCGTGGTCAGCCTCGACTACATCAAGAGCGACAAGCGACGCAGCGACTTCCTCCGCGCGTGCCCCGAGTTCGTCATCGTCGATGAGGCCCACAGCTGCGCAGGTACGGGCCAGGGTCAGCAGAAGCGGTACGGGCTCCTGCGCGACCTGGCGCACGACCCGGCGCGACAGCTGGTGCTCCTCACGGCCACGCCTCACAGCGGCGACGAGGGAGCGTTCTACCGCCTGCTCGGTCTCCTCGACCCGGCGTTCGAGCACATCCGCGCTGCCGATGGCGACGAGGGCAGGCAGCTCCGCGAGCGACTCTCCCGTCACTTCGTCCAGCGGCGGAGGCCCGACATCGCGGAGTGGAAGGAGGGCGAGTTGTTCCCGCGCCGCGAGACCACCGAGCTGACCTACAAGCTCACGGGCGCGTGGGAGCGGTTCTTCGGGGAAGTGCTCGACTACTGCGCGACCGTCGTCGAGGCTGCCGAGGGCGACGCCCGCCGTCAGCGCCTGAACTTCTGGGGAACCCTCGCCCTCATGCGCTGCGTGTCGTCGAGCCCCGCAGCCGGCGTCCAGGCGCTTCGCACCCGCGCGGGTGATGGACCCGACGACGACGATGACCTCGCGGGACGCGTCTTCGATGGCGCCGCGGACTCGCTCCCCGACGACGACGTCGAGCCGCCCGTCGCCAGTGACGACCCGGCGCTCCAGGTCCTCATCGCCCAGGCCGAGCGCCTCGCAGGCCAGGCCGACGACCCGAAGCTCAAGCGCCTGACCGAGCATCTGAAGGGCCTCCTCGACCAGGGCTTCAATCCGGTAGTGTTCTGCCGGTACATCGCCACCGCGCGCTACCTCGGCGCGCACCTCGCGAAGCGCTTCAACGGCGTCGCCATCGGTGTCGTCACGGGGGAGATCACCGCTGACGAGCGGCGCGACAAGGTCGAGACGCTTGGCGACAGCGAGGGATCGCGCGTCCTCATTGCGACCGACTGCCTCTCGGAGGGGATCAACCTCCAGGAGCACTTCGACGCCGTCGTCCACTACGACCTCTCGTGGAATCCGACTCGCCACGAGCAGCGCGAAGGACGCGTCGATCGCTTCGGCCAGGAAAAGAAGGTCGTGCGCGCGACCCTCCTCTATGGCGAGAACAACCCCGTCGATGGCGCCGTGCTGGAAGTGATCCTGCGCAAGGCCCAGCGGATCCGCGAAGAGCTCGGGGTCGCGGTACCGCTGCCCGACGACGGGCACACGCTCACGCAGGCGCTCCTGCGGGCGGTGTTCCTGCGCAAGCGCGGCGGCGGTCGGCAGCAGGTGCTCGACTTCGGCAACACCACCGAGGGTCGCGCCCTCGAGGCCCGTTGGACCGACGCGGCCGAGAAGGCGAGGCGCAACAACACGGTGTTCGCCCAACGGCGCATCAAGCCTGAGGAGGTCCTCGTCGAGTGGACCCGGGCCCTCGCCGCGGTGGGCGGGCGGGCCGAGGTCGAGCGCTTCACCGGCTCCGCCCTCGCGCGCTTCGGCACGGGCCTCGAACGCCTGCGTCGCGGCTTCAAGGCGCCGCTCGCGACCCTGCCCCCCGACGTCCGTGAGCGCCTCGAGGCCGAAGGTCTCTCGGGCACCATCCTCATCGACTTCCAGTACCCCCCACCCGCGCGGTGTCGCGCGGTGCATCGCAGCCACCCGCTGGTTTCGGTGCTCGCCGAGGCGCTCCTCGAGCGCACCCTCGCCGCCGGCGCCGACGACTCGGCCGCCGACCTCGGCGTCCTCGGTCGCGCGGGCTGCTGGATCTCTCCCGCCGTCACCCAGCGGACGGCCGTTGCGATCCTCCGGCTGCGCCACCAGCTCACGGTGCAGCGCAGCGGCCGCGCGACTACCCTGCTGGTCGAGGAGGCGGCAGCGCTCGCCTGGGTGGGCTCCGCGGCCCCGGTGCTCGTCGAAGGCGAGGCGGCGCTCGGGTTGCTGGTCCCGCCTCCGGTGGGTGATCTCCCTTCCGCCGCCCGGGAGCGACAGGTGGCCCAGTCCCTCGCGCTGGTCGGCGCTCGCCAGGCGGACCTCGACGCCTTCGCCGTGCGCCGCGCCCAGGCGCTCCTCGCCGACCACCGCGGCGTCCGCGAGGCCTCCGACGCCCGCGGCAGCTACTCCGTGAAGGCGCTCCTCCCCGTGGACATCATCGGCCTCTACACCCTCATGCCCCGCGTGGATGGTGCCTCGTGAGCTCTCCCCGCAAGGCGCGCGGTCGAGCCTCGCAGCTCGCCTTCGAGGCGCTGTCCATCGAAGGCAGCCTGCTCTCACCGGAGTGGCTGGGCCGCCTTGCGCAGCTCGACGCGGGGCAGCAGTCCGAGTCCGACTACCGCGTCCCGCG
>SCUS01000105.1 GCA_004297725.1 Myxococcaceae bacterium
AGGTGCTCCGCCCATCGACGTGGGCACGCCGCCTCGCGACGTGGGCGCTCCGCCCGTCGACGTAGGCACCCCTCCCCGCGATGCTGGCACTCCGCCTCCCACCGGGGTCGCGGTCACCACCTTCCAGTTCGATCGGGGCCGATCGGGCGCCAATCGCAGCGAGACCCGCCTCACCCCGGCTTCGGTGCGCGCTGGATTCGGCCGAGTGGCCGCCTTCAGCCCTCGGCTCGACGGTGACGTCTACGCCCAGCCGCTCTACCTCCCAGGGCTCACCGTGGGCGGCGCTCTCCACGACGTGCTCTTCGTCGCCACGCAGAACAACTCCCTCTACGCCCTCGACGCCGCGACGGGCGTCGAGCTCTGGCGCACCGCCCTGGGCACGCCGGTCCCGCAGTCGAGGCAGCAGTGCGGCAACATCAGCACCATCGGAGTCGTCAGCACCGGCGTCATCGACCCGGCGACCGGAACCCTCTACGCGGTCGCCTTCACCAACGACGGGTCGCTGCAGTTCCGGCTCAACGCGCTGGACGTCACCACCGGGCGACAGCGCGCCGGGTACCCCGCCAACATCGCTCCCCCGGCGGTCGGCGGCTCGACCTTCGACGCCCGCACCACCGGGCAGCGGGGAGCGCTCCAGCTCGACGGCGGCAGGGTCTTCGTCCCCTTCGGCGGGCTCTACGGCGACTGCGGGATCTATCACGGCTGGGTGGTCGGCATCGACGCGGCCAACCCGACACGACAGACCGCCTTCGCGACGCCGGGGCGGGGCTCCGGCATCTGGGCTCCCGGGGGGATGTCCATGGACGAGGCCGGTCGGCTCTACGTCGCGACGGGCAACAGCACCCCCCTCGGAGGGAGCACCCCGGGATCGATGGGAGAGCGGGTGATCCGCCTCGGCGGAGGCGCCGCCGGGCCCACCGTGTCGACCGCGACCGCGTCGTACTTCGAGGCCTCGGACGCGCGGATGCTCGACCTCCAGGACCTCGACATCGGCTCCGTCGCTCCGCTGGTGCTGCCCCCGATCGCGGGCTCGCCTCGGATGGTCTGGCAGGGCGGCAAGGCGGGCGTGAGCTACCTCTTCAACCGGGAAGACCTCGGGGGAGCGGGCGGTCAGCTCTTCCAGTCGAGGTACTTCTCGGGCGGCAACTTCGGCGCGGCGGCGACGTGGTCCAACGGCGCGCAGACCTATGTGTTCGCGCCGGGTCGAGGCACGCGCGCCGGGTGCTCGGGCAGCGGCGGCGTCATGGCCCTGCGGGTCAACGGATCGGCGCTGGCGACCGCCTGGTGCAGCGGCTCGGTCTCCAACCCCTCGGCCCCTGCGGTGTCGTCCAACGGCAACCGCGACGGCGTGCTGTGGGTCGCGGGCTCCTCCCCGGCGACGCTGCGCGCGGTCGACATCGCGACGGGCGTGGAGATCTTCGCCGACGCTCCGCCCAGCGTTCGGCAGTGGACGCCCATCGTGGTGGCCGACGGCCGGGTCTACGTCACCGGCGCTCGGACGGTCTCTCTCTACACCACGCGATAGGAGCCGAACCGATGGCCGACCGACTCTCCCTGGTGATCCTGGCCGTGCGCGAGCTGTCGCGCGCGACCCGCTTCTACACCGACGTCTTCGGCTGGAGCGTCGCCGTCGAGGTGCCCGTGTACGTCGAGTTCGCGCTCCCCGATGGGATGAGGCTGGGCCTCTACCAGCGCGACGCGTTCATCAAGAACACCGACGCGCCCGCGGCGCCGAGGCTCGCCGGTCACACCACGGCGACCGAGCTCTACGTCACCGTCGACGACCTCGTGGCGACGATCGCCCGCCTCGCGGCGGCCGATGCGCCGTGCCGCTCTCCGCTCGCTCCGAGGCCCTGGGGCGACACCGCCGCGTACTACGAAGACCCGGATGGCAACGTGGTGGTGGTGGCGCGACCGACCGTCGCCGCGGGCTAGCGCCTACCGGCCGCAGACCGTCTCCAGGGGACCGCCACCCTCGCAGACGACCTGCTCGATCCCGTCCACCGTGGCGACCTCCAGCCGGGTGCAGCGTGAGCGCTGGGCCGTCGCCCCGGCGTTGCTTCCCCCGCTCGGGTCTCCGTCCCAGAGGTAGGAATAGCCCGTTCCATCAGGAGCGCGGGCGAGGCCGGCCCACACCTCGGAGTCGATGCCCTGCCGTTGCCACTGCATCCAGAACGCCCGCCCGGCCCGCAGCGACTCGACCGCGCAGCGATGGGCCGCCGACTGATCGCCTCCGAGCGGGACGCGCCCGCAGGACGTGGCGCCGGGCCCGGCGATCTCCCGCAGCGCGGGGTCGAGCTCGCAGCGAGACTCGCAGCCGAGGAGGAGCGCGACCGCCAGCGTCATCGAGGTTCAGCAGGACGGAGCACCCATGCGGAGGAGGGTACTCCCGTGAAGGCGGCCCCGCAGGGGGAGAAGAGGATCCCGGGGCGCGACGTCGGAGAACGGGTCGATGCTGGCGCTGCTCCCCGACTGGCCGCACATCGAGGACGGCGACGGCGAGGCCCAGGCTTCAGGAGACTAGAGATCCCATGACCGACGAGCAGACACAGGTGTTCGACGCGCTGGTCCTCGCCTTCGAGGAGGGCCGCGCGCTGCCCGTCGCCGAGCGCTGGCGCCCCCTGGAGGCGGCCCACGTCCTCGGTCAGTCGCGCCTGTCGCTGCACTGGCGCTCGCACGTACTGATGCTGCGCTTCGCCCTGGAGCTGCGCGACTGGCCCGAGGCCCTCGGTCAGGCGCTGCGGCTCGCGCTGGTGCCGCCCGGGCACCTCCTGGGGCGGCTGCCCGCCGGCAACATCGGCCGCGCCACGGTGCACGCGCTGCGGCCCATGGCCCCGCAGCCCGAGCTGGAGGCGCTGCTGGGCGAGGCCAGGCGGTCGGTGCGCGACCGCCAGCGGGGGGTCTCCGCTTGACTATTCAAGCGTACGCTTGAATATGAGGTCGCATGACGACCCCGCACCGGCGCTTCAAGGATGGCATCTACGAGCAGCTCGCCCGCATCGGGAAGGCCACCTCGTCGCCCAAGCGCGTCGAGCTGCTCGACCTGCTCTGCCAGGCGCCGCGCACCGTCGAGGCGCTCGCCGAGCTGAGCTCCCTCTCGGTGGCCAACGCCTCGCAGCACCTGAAGGTGCTCCGGGCGGCGAGGCTCGTCGAGGCGCAGAAGAAGGGCCTCTACGTCGAGTACCGCCTGGCCGACGACGAGGTGTGCCGGTTCTTCGTCTCGCTGCGGGGCCTCGCGGAGTCGCGCATCGCCGAGGTCGAGCAGGCCACCCGCGCCTACTTCGAGGGTCGGGGCGGCGGCAGGGCGGTCGAGGGCGACGAGCTCCTCCGGAGGGTGCGCAGCGGAGAGGTCACCGTGCTCGATGTGCGCCCCGCGGAGGAGTACCGGGCCGGTCACATCCCGGGCGCGGTCTCCATCCCCGTGGCCGAGCTCAAGGCCCGCCTCAAGGAGCTGCCGAGAGACCGTGAGGTCGTCGCGTACTGCCGGGGGCCCTACTGCGTGATGGCCGTCGAAGCGATCGAGATGCTCCAGAAGAAGGGCTACAAGGCCCACCGGATGGAGCAGGGCGTCGCCGACTGGCGGGCCCGGGGGTGGCGCGTCGCGACCGCTCGGGGGGTGGCGCGATGAGCGACGTGCGCCTCGGGCTGAGGGAGAACCTCGGTCAGTTCTCGCTGCTGGTGGTGGTCAACGCCTTCGTGGGGGCGATGGTGGGCATGGAGCGCACCATCCTCCCTCCCATCGCAGAGCAGGAGTTTCACCTCGCGGCGCGCTCCGCGGTGCTGTCGTTCATCGTGGTGTTCGGCGTGACCAAGGCGCTCACCAACTACCTCGCCGGTCGCCTCTCCGACCGCTTCGGCCGCAAGCACGTGCTGGTCGGCGGATGGCTCGTCGCGGTGCCGGTGCCCTTCCTCCTGATGTGGGCGCCGAGCTGGGCGTGGGTGCTCTTCGCCAACGCGCTGCTCGGGGTGAGCCAGGGCCTCACGTGGTCGACGACGGTCATCATGAAGATCGACCTGGCGGGCCCGCAGAAGCGCGGCCTCGCGATGGGGCTCAACGAGTTCGCGGGCTACTTCGCGGTGGCCTTGAGCGCCCTCGCCACCGGCTTCATCGCGGCGCGCTACGGGCTGCGCCCGGAGCCCTTCTACCTCGGCGTGGGCTTCGTCGCCGTGGGCCTCGCGCTGTCTGCCCTGGTGGTGAGGGAGACGAAGCACCACGTCGCCGCGGAGTCCAAGCTCCACGGAGCGCTCCCGCCGGAGGGTGCGCCCACCCAGCGCGAGGTCTTCTGGCGCACGACCCTCTTCGACAAGAACCTCTCCAGCGTCAGCCAGGCGGGCCTGGTCAACAACCTCAACGACGGCATGGCGTGGGGCCTCTTCCCCCTCTTCTTCTCCGCCGCGCACATGAACCTCCGGCAGATCGGGACGCTCGCCGCCATCTACCCGGCGACCTGGGGCGTCTCGCAGCTCGTCACCGGAGCGCTCTCCGACCGCATCGGCAGGAAGTGGCTCATCGCCTCGGGCATGTGGGTTCAGTCCGTGGGCATCGCGATGGTGGTCCTCGCGAGCGGCTTCGCGGGCTTCGCCATCGGCGCCGCCCTGCTCGGGGTGGGCACCGCGATGGTCTACCCCACGCTGCTCGCCGCCATCGGCGACGTGGCCCACCCCTCGTGGCGCGCCTCCGCGGTGGGCGTGTACCGGCTCTGGCGCGACCTCGGCTACGCCTTCGGAGCGCTGCTCGCGGGCGTGACCGCAGACGCCTTCGGGCTGCCCGCGGCCATGTGGCTGGTCGCCGCGCTCACCTTCGGCTCCGGTCTCGTCGTGGCCCTGAGGATGCGCGAGACGCTGCAGCGACCTGCCCCGGTGCAGCCCGCGGTGGTGCCGACCTGCATCGAGGCCGAGGCGCTGCGGCAGCGGTCGAGCGCGGTGGTCATCGATGTGCGCTCGCCCGAGGAGTACGCCGCGGGCCATGTCGAGGGCGCGATCAACATCCCGCTCGACGCGCTCGCGTCGGGGGTCGGGGAGATTCCGAAGGATGCCTTCGTGGTCACCGCGTGCGGCAAGGGAGGTGGGCGCTCGGACAGCGCGGCCGAGCAGCTGCGGGCGATGGGGTACACCTCGGTGCGACCGCTCTGCGGAGGAACCCAGGCCTGGCTGCAACTGAACTCGCAAGGAGGCTGATCATGGCAAAGACGCTCTTCATCCTGAACGATCCGCCCTACGGCACCGAGCGCAGCTACAACGCGCTGCGCCTCGCCGGCGCCCTCTCGAAGCGCGAGGGAGAGGAGGTGAAGGTCTTCCTCATCGGCGACGCGGCGAGCTGCGCCAAGGCTCACCAGAAGGTTCCGTCGGGCTACTACAACCTCGAGGTGATGCTGCATGGAGCCGCGGGGCACGGCGCCGCGATCGGCGTCTGCGGGACGTGCATGGACGCCCGAGGCATCACCGAGGCCGAGCTCACCGAGGGCACGAAGCGAAGCACGCTCGACGAGCTCACCACCTGGACCCAGTGGGCCGACAAGGTGCTGGTGTTCTGATGAGCGGAGGCGAGCACGCCGTCGCCGCGCCCGGCCGCGACCCCGTCTACCTGGACCACAACGCCACGACCCCGCTGCTCCCCGAGGTGGTCGAGGCGATGCTCCCTTACCTGCGAGAGCACTTCGGCAACCCGTCGAGCAGCCACGTGTACGGTGCCCGCGCCCGTAGCGCCGTCGCGCAGGCGCGTCAGCAGGTGGCCGCGCTGCTGGGCTGCGACGAGGACGAGGTCGTCTTCACCTCCGGAGGAACCGAGGCGAACAACCTCGCCATCCGCGGCGTCGCAGAGGCCCGCGAGGCCCGAAGGCACCTCGTGACCACGGCGATCGAGCACCCGGCGACCGATCGCCCCTGCGCCTGGCTCGCCCGCCACGGCTGGACGCTCACTCGCGTGGGCGTAGACGAGCACGGTCGCGCCCGGCTGGACGAGGCTCGCTCGGCCATCGACGAGCGCACGGCGCTGCTCACGGTGATGCACTCCAACAACGAGACAGGGGTGCTGCAGCCGGTCGTCGAGCTGGCGGAGATCGCCCACGCCGTCGGGGCCGTCGTCCACACCGACGCGGCGCAGTCGATCGGCAAGGTTCCGGTGCGGGTGAGAGAGCTCGGCGTCGACCTGCTCTCCATCGCGGGCCACAAGCTCTACGCGCCGAAGGGCGTCGGCGCGCTCTACGTGAAGCGCGGAACACCCATGGTTCCGTTTGCCCTCGGCGCGGGCCACGAGCGGGGGATGCGCCCCGGCACCGAGAACGTCGCCTCCCTCGTCGGCCTCGGCGTGGCGTGCGAGCGGGCGGGGAGCGACATGGCGGAGGTCGGTCCTCGGATGCGAGCGCTGCGCGACGTGCTGTGGGCCCGGCTCGCGGCCGCCGTGCCGGGGCTCGCGCTCAACGGCCACCGCGAGCTGCGGCTGCCCAACACCCTCAACGTGCGCTTCCCTCGGGCCTCGGGAGAGGCCGTGCTCGCGGGGGCGCCGGAGGTGGCCGCGTCCACGGGATCGGCCTGCCACGAAGGGCACGAGCGCGCTTCCGCGGTCATCCTCGCGATGGGCGTGATGCCCGATGAGGCGCTCGGGTCGGTGCGACTGACGCTGGGGCGAGGCACGACGGAGGGCGACGTCGAGCGCGCGGCGGAGGCTCTCGTCCGCTCGTGGCGGATGCTCACGACGGGGTAGAAGTACAGCTGCAGTGGGCTCGTGCCGGGCGAGGCGGATGAGGCATCCAATGACCCCACCGCCGAGGCGCTCTCCGAGGGTCGAAGCCCAGGAGCACGTCTTCCCCACTACCGCGTACGCCATGGAGCCCGAAGGCGATTTTACTGCGTCGCGTAAGATTGGTTCTGTAATCTATCGTACTTGCACAGCATTATGCTCGACGAGATGAGGGATCAGACGCTGGATGGCACAAGCGCTACCTCGGCCAGTACGTCGCCTTCTACCAGGGCATGCACAACTTCAAGGACGCCGCGCTCCAGCTCCTCGGGACCCTGCTCGGCCCCATCACCTCGACGGGCCCATGAGC
>SCUS01000106.1 GCA_004297725.1 Myxococcaceae bacterium
TCGTACCGGGGACTCCTCGCTGACGGCCTCGCGGTCGTACCGGGGACTCCTCGCTGACGGCCTCGCGGTCGTACCGGGGACTCCTCGCTGACGGCCTCGCGGTCGTACCGGGGAAGCGATGGGCGCTCTGCCGAGATGGGTAGAAGCGATAGGGTTTCCAGCCCGCGGGCACAGCGGGCACCGCCCTTCATCGTACGCATCGGCTTGAATTGAAGGCGAATCGTGACTTGTGTGCCGAACGGAGCCGAGGCGGGGGTCAGGGCGCGCGGCAGCGGGGAAGGGGGCTCACACCGCGCACCGACCAGCGCCGCCTTCGTCAGAAAGCCCCATGGTACCTACGGCGCGGTCGGGAGCATCCGCTTCGGGGGGGAGCCCGCGCGGCTGCGGGCGAAGGCGATGATCTCGTCGGCCATGAAGGCCCGCGCGGCCTCGGTGAGCCCGGGGTACACGCCGATCCAGAAGCCGTTGTTCATCACGTAGTCGGTGCGGGTGAGGGCGCCCGCGATGCGGTAGGGCGCGGCGACCCCTCGGGCGGCGGCGTCCTCCGCGAGGCGGGTGAGCGCGGGCTGCCTCGTCAGGTTGCCCGAGAAGAGCATCCTGGTCTGGATCTTCCGAGACTCCAGGTGCCTCACGATCTCGTCGCGGGTGAAGCCCGACCCCGGCTTCACGGCCATCATGAAGCCGAACCAGCTCGGGTCGCTGCCCTCCGTCGGCTCGGGCAGCACCAGCAGGTCGGACACCACCTCCAGCCGGTCGCGCAGGTACCTCCAGTTGCGGCGCCGCGCCTCGCCGAAGCCGTCGAGCTTGGCGAGCTGCGCGTGGCCGACGGAGGCCTGCATGTCGGTCATCTTCAGGTTGTAGCCGAGGTGGCTGTATGTGTACTTGTGGTCGTAGCCTGGCGGGAGCTCGCCCAGCTGCCACTCGAAGCGCTTGCCGCAGGTGTTGTCGATGCCGCCCGCGCACCAGCAGTCGCGGCCCCAGTCGCGGATCGACTCCAGCACCCGGAGCATCTCCGGGTCGCGGCAGAGCACGGCGCCGCCCTCTCCGGTGGTCATGTGGTGCGCGGGGTAGAAGCTGAGGGTGCCGACGTCGCCGAAGGTTCCGGTGAGCTCGCCGTGGTAGCGCGAGCCCGAGGCGTCGCAGTTGTCCTCGATGAGCCAGAGCCCGTGGGCCTTGCAGAAGGCCGTGACGGCGCCGAGGTCGAAGGGGTTGCCGAGCGTGTGGGCGATCATCACCGCGCGGGTGCGGGGCGAGAGCGCCTGCTCCAGGAGGGACACGTCGACGTTGAAGGTGGGCAGCTCGATGTCGATGAAGACCGGCACCATCCCGAGCTGCATGGCGGGCGCCACGGTGGTGGGGAAGCCCGCGGCGACGGTGATGACCTCGTCGCCGGGGCGCACCCGGCGGTCGCCCCAGAGCGGCGAGGTGAGGGCCGCCGTCGCGAGGAGGTTGGCGCTCGACCCGCTGTTGACGAGGCGCGCGTGGGGGAGGCCGAACCAGCGGGCGAGGTCGGCCTCCAGCCGCCGGTGCCAGCGCCCCGCGGTGAGCCAGAACTCCAGCGAGCTCGACACCAGGTTGACCAGCTCGTGCTCGTCGTAGACGCGCCCGGCGTACTTCACCGGGGTGCGACCGGGGTTGAACTCCGTCTCCTCCTCGCCGCGCAGCTGCGCGATGCGCCGCACGCGCTCAAGGATCTCCGCCGTCAGCTGCTTCTCGAGTGCGTCCGCGTCGTTCGACATCGCGTTAGGGTGCCTGCTGGTGTCCCACGAAGGTCTCGTGGGCGTCGAGGTACTGCTTGATCTGCTCGCTGCAGAGCGCGTCGAGCGTGGCCCGGTCGGCCCCCTCGTGCCACGCCCGGTACCAGCGCGCGGTCTCGGCGATGGTGCGCTCGAAGCCCCAGCGGGGAGACCACCCCAGGCGGCCCCAGGCCTTCTCGATGGAGAGCCGAAGGAGCTTCGCCTCGTGCACGGCGTGGGGGTCCGAGCGGTCGTCCCAGGTGCCGTCTCCCCAGGCCGCGATGAGTGCCTTCACCACGTCGCGCACCGGCCTCGTGGCCTCCGTCTGCGGACCGAAGTTGAAGCCCTCGCAGAAGCGCTCCGGGTGCTCAGTGCCGACGCCGCGGAGCCTCGCTCCGAGGAGGAGATAGCCTCCGAGGGGCTCCAGCACGTGCTGCCAGGGGCGCACGGCGTCGGGGTTGCGCACGGGGATGGGTTGGCCGTGGGTGAGGGCGCGGACGCAGTCGGGGATGATCCGGTCGGCGGCCTGGTCGCCTCCGCCGATGACGTTGCCCGCGCGGCCGGAGGCCACCGCAACGCCGTGCTTCGAGAGCTGCGCCGTGGGGAAGAAGCTGCGCCGCCACGAGGCGATCACCAGCTCCGAGGCGCCCTTGGACATGGAGTACACGTCGTGCCCGCCCATGGGCTCGTCCTCGCGGTAGCCGTAGAGCTGCTCGCGGTTCTCGTAGCACTTGTCCGAGGTGACCATCACCGCGGCGCAGGGCTTTCCCGTCGAGCGCACGGCCTCGAGCAGGTGGGCCGTGCCCATCACGTTGGTCTCCAGGGTGAGCACCGGCTCGTCGTAGCTGCGCCGCACCAGGGGCTGCGCGGCAAGGTGGAAGACCACCTCCGGGGCGCACTCGGCGACGGCGGCGGTGAGGCGGGGGAGGTCGCGGACGTCGGCGACGTGGTGACGGATGTGCGAGGCGAGGCCGAGCTGGTCGAAGAGCGAGGGCGAGGTGTCGGGGGCGAGGGCGTAGCCGGTGACCTCGGCGCCGAGGTCGAGCAGCCAGCGGGTGAGCCAGGCGCCCTTGAAGCCGGTGTGGCCGGTGACGAAGACCCGGCGGCCCGCGTAGGCGAGGGAGAGCTCATCGGAGGTGGGGTGGTTCATGGGAGAGCGGCGCGAACCCTACTCCGAGGCGTCGGGGGGTTGGCAAGGACGCGACGACGGGGGGGAGGTGCTTCCCGACGGGCACGGCGGAGGCGGGTTCAACCCCGTCGGAGGAGTCGCGCGCGCCGGCCGAGGAGGCGCTGGCGAGGTTCTCGCTACATCCCCATCGCCGGGACGCACTGGTGCATCGCGACGTTGCAGGTGAGGGCGCCCATCGGGCCGGTCGGGCAGTCGGCGGTGCTGTTGCACGTCGGGACGCACCGCATGCCCATCGGGGTCGTCGCGCAGGCGCAGCCGACGGAGCCGGTGGGACACGCGCCGGTGCAGTCGCTCGAGCTGGTGCAGGCGCGCGGGCCCATGGTGGCTCCGGCGTCGGGGGTCGTCATGGAGCAGAGGGCCATGCTCCGGGTGACGCGGCCGATGGCGCGGCCCGCGTAGCAGCCGATGAGGTAGGGCGAGGTCGCGGTCGCGTGGTAGTGGTACCCGCGCGCCGCGTCCGCGTGGCCGTTGCAGCCGTCGAGCGGGCCGTGGGCGGCCGCGGCGGCGTAGCTCGAATGGATGGCGAACCCGTCGAGGGCGTAGCCGATGACGGGCGGGTGTCCGTCGGCCTGCGGGTGGTTGGTGGCGGGGTCGCCCACGCCGAACACGCAGCGAGGCTCGGTGTGATAGTGGTAGCTGCAGCGCATGTCGGCGTGCCCGACGCAGTCGTCGAAGGAGCTGCCCTCGAAGACGAGCGCGTCCCGCCCATCGGCGTCCTGGGGCCCGTAGAACGGGACCCCGTTGACCATGAACCCGACCTCGCCGCGCGACGCGATGACGCTCGTCGGAGCGGCCGCGCAGCCCGGGACCAGCGGCAGCACGGCGACCCACCCCTGGGTCGCGATCGCGTTGGGGGTCGTCTGGTTCGACGTGTAGTTCGGGACCCCGGTGCTGGTGATGGTGAAGGTTCCGGCGGCCTCGTCGCAGGTCACGCTGACGTTGGCGTTGCCGGTCGGAAAGGTCGCCCGTAGCTGCGCGCAGGTTCGCGCCGCGACGACGCAGCCCGTCCCCCCGGCGGGCACATCGGCGGCGGCCGGGGCGTCGACGGCGGGCGCATCGACGGCGGCGGAGTCCGGCGTGGAGCTCGCGTCGGTCGCGGTGCTCGTGGGCACATCGCTCGGGGCGCTGGAGCTGTCTCCGCTGCAACCGATCCACGGCAGCGAGAGCGCGAACAGAAGGGCGACGGGGCGGAGTTGCATCAGACCTTCTACCGGAGAAACGGGCCCGGGCGCAGAGCATCGCCGGTGAAGAGGGGGCGCGACGCTACGACGGCACCGCGCGCCGGTAGACCCTCGCGGGGACGCCGCCGCCCGGCCGCACCGTCGCCGAGAGCTTCGGCTCGATCACCCGGGCGGGGTCGGTCTCGATGCGCGCGAGCCGCATGATCGTCGCCATCACGATGGGCCCTTCGAGCATCGCGAAGTGGAGGCCGAGGCACACCCGCGGGCCCGCGCCGAAGGGGATGTACGACGACTTCGGGCGCGCCGCCTCGCGCTCCGGCAGGAAGCGTTCGGGGTCGAAGCGCTCCGGCTCGGGGAACACGTCGGGGCGCCTGTGCAGGGGGTACGGCGTCACGATCACCAGGGTGCCCCGGGGCATCGCGACGCCCCGGATCTCGGCGTCGACCAGCAGCCTCCGGGCGTAGATGGGCACCGGGGGATAGAGCCGCATGGCCTCCTTGAACACCCGCGTCGTGAGGGGCAGCGAGCTCGCCGCGCCCGCGAAGGTCACGGGCCCCGGGGGCAGGGCGTCGACCTCCCGCTGCACCGCCTCGCGCACCGCGGCGTGGCGGCCGAGCAGGTAGAAGGACCACGACAGCGAGGTGGCCGTGGTCTCGTGGCCCGCGATGAAGAGGGTGTTGGCCTCGTCGCGCACCTGCTGGTCGGTCATCACCGCGGCGCCGCCGTTCTCCTCGTCGCGCGCGGCGAGCAGTCGGGTGAGCAGGTCGGCCCGCGCGAGGCCCTGCGCTCGGCGCTCGGCGATCATCTGCCGGATGCGCCCGTCCACCACCGCGAGGGCGCCCTGCAGCCGCTCCGACCGCGCGCCTTCGAGGAGGAAGGGCTCCTTGAGCGACGCCAGCGCTCGGCGGCGCAGCGCGTCCAGGCCGCCGGGGAGGTGAGCCCCGACGGCTTCGAGCGCGTCGGTGAGGGCGATCTGCGCGACCAGCCGGGGGGAGGCGCTCTGCGAGTCGGCCCAGGCGAGGGCCAGGGTGAGGGCCTCGCCGAGGGCGTCGCTCTCGTCGAAGGTGTCGCTGTCGAAGAGGGCCTTGCCGACGATGCCCATGGTGACCCGGGTCATCTCCGTCGCGAGGTCGAGCGCGGCGCCGTCCTTCCATGTGGCGACGGCGCGGGCGGCGACGTCGTGCATGCAGTCCGTGTACTGCGCCATCGCCGAGGGCTGGAACAGCGGCGCCATCAGCCGCCGCTGCCGCCGCCAGAGCTCGCCCTCGGAGGTGAAGAGCCCTTCGCCCGCGAGGTAGTGGAGCAGCAGCCGGATGCCCGGGGACTTCTCGAAGCAGCGCGCCTTCTCGACGAGCACCTCGTGGGCGGCGGCCGGGGAGTTCGCGAAGACCACGGGCCTGCCCAGGAAGGACACGCGAGAGAGCTCGCCCGTGTCCGCGATGCGCTGGAAGAGCCCCAGGCGGTCGTCCCCCTGGAAGAGGTGCATGTGTCCCGCGAAGTTGCCCCCCGGGACGACGGGAATCGAGTCGAGCGTCATGGGGCGGGACAGTGCGACGGTGCTCCCTTCCGGGCAACGGGTGGAGGCGTCCGATCGATCGCTGCGAGCGCGACGATCCGGGATGATGAATGCTCCCCGGCCTTCCTGCATCGGTGGCTCTGGTGGCGGACTGCGGGCGCGCGACTTCGACGCGTGAAGCTCGCCGCGTACCGCTGCAAGAGGAGAGATCATGGAAGGCGACGTGCGTCGTGGCCCCTGGTGGGTGCTCTGCGTGCTCGGGTCGGCGTGCGCGCAGATCGTGACCGGGCCCTCGGCTGGAGATGCGGCGCCGTGGGTCGGCGCGCTTCCACCCGACGACGCGGGGGAAGCGCCGATGGCTCCCGCGGACCCCTGCGATCCAGGCGCCGCGCGATCGGCGTCGACGTGGCTGGCCCGATGCGGCGTGGGCGACCGCGCGGCTGTTGACACGTTCAGCTGCACCGGGGGCAGCGACCCGGCGCTGCGCTGCGCCGCCAACACCCAGTACTGCGAACAGGCCAATGACGGCAGCACGACCACCGACGCCCGGTGCCTCGCGCTCCCGGTGAGCTGCTTCGACAACCCATGCAACACCTGCCTCGTCCGCGGGACCCAGGAGATCGTCGGGTGCCTCTCGAGCCGCGTCGGTCCCAGCCGCTCGACGACGGTCACCGTCCGCCGCTGAGCATCCCCCGCACCGCGGCCGCTGATGCCCCGATCGCGAGGGGTGCGAGCGGACCGATCAGCTCGCGCGGAGCCACGCGTCGTAGAGCGCGCCGCGGCCCTCGGCGAACACGTCGAAGGCAAGCATCACGGCCCCCTGGATGGCCAGGCCCATGCCGACCGCCACGATGGCGTCGCGGCGGCCCAGCATCACCATGGCCAGCCCCGCCACCACGAGGACCGTCTCCACGACCTTGATGATCACGAAGTTGCGCTGCACCCCGGCCATGCGCCCGCGCTCCCCGGCCCTCGCGCTCGCGGCGTCGGACGCGAAGTGCCGCTCGAGCCGGGTCACCTGCGACCCCGTCCTGCCCGCGAGCCCGACGCCGATGGCGAGCTGCAGGAGCCCGACGATCGCGAGGGGGTAGAGCATGGCTCGAAACGGTCCGCCGTCGGAGCGCAGCCACCACGCGAACGCGAGCGCCGCGACGCCGAGGCCGACGAGGAGCATCCCCGCGCTCCGCTCGCCGGCGAAGTACTGATGGAGGGCGTCGGATGGCATCAGGGAATCCATGACCCCGGAGGGTGTGCGAGTGGCCGGATCCCCGCAACGGGCGGCTCGCGCCGCGCACGCTCAGTCGACGATGAACAACCGGGCTCCCTTGGGGCTCACCGAGCGGTGCGCGCCGTCGCCGTCGGCTACCTGGTAGCTGCTGCCTGGCCCGAGCGTGAAGCGCCGCCCGTCGCGCAGCTCGGTGACGAGCTCCCCTTCGAGCACGAGGAGGACGTGGCCGCGCTCGCACCAGTGGTCCGCGACGTAGCCCGGCGAATAGTCGACCATGCGCACTCGGATGTTGCCCTGCTCGATCGTGCGCCAGCGCGCGACGCCCGACTCCCCCTGATGCTCGGTGACGGCGACCTGCGACCAATCCGTGGTGTGGAACGGGACGCGCTCGATCTTCATGACCTGGAGTCATACCCCACCCGCAGCTCACTCCACGCACCCGCCTGAGCCTCCACTGAGCTCCCCACCGGTGCTCGCCGGGAGTTCCGCGCGACAGCGAGGGACACACCGCGAACTTCGCCGTCTGGGCGTTCTGTCGCCGGTCGCTGCTCCACGCCAGCGTCGGTGCCGCGTCGCTCTCCCTCTGCACTCCGACGCCACCGTCACCCCGGTCGGAGCGCCTGGGCGCTGCGGCTACGGGCAGACCGCCACGTCGTCGACGTTCAGGTGCCCCCAGCCTCCGGCGGCCTCGTCTTCGATGACCAGCGTGGCGGAGCGCCCGCGAAACCCGCGGACATCCAGCTCGACATCCCGCAGCGTCTCGTCGTTGCGCCCCGAGGCCTCGGCCACCGAGCGACCGTCGACGACGACCCGCACCGCCAGCCCGGGGACGCTCCCGCCGCCCAGCCGGAGGCGCACGTGGTCGCCGGTGAGGACGAAGGGAGGCGACGTCGCCCTACCGCGATCGACGTCCCCGCCGCCTTCGGGAAAGCTCGTCAGGAACCCGCGTCCCGTGTACCCCGCGACCACCTGCTGGGTGCGGCGCGCGGCCAGGGTGATGGGGCTGGACATCGCCGTCCCCTCACGACTCCAGCCGGGCATCGCCTCGTCGTCGAGGTCGAGCACCGTGCTGCACGCCGCGGGTCGCGCGTCGCGACGACCGCCCATGATCGCGATGAGGTGCTCGTGCGTCAGCCACGACGTGAAGCGGATCGCGCCGAAGCTGCTCACGTGATCGACGTCGCAGTAGTCGCCGTCCTCCAGCACCGGCGGGCGGTGGCCGTCGACGAAGTGGGCGCCGTGGGCCGCCGCCTGGGCGCGCACCCACGCGATGTGCTCGGGGTAGATGCTGTCGGGTCCCATCACCGCGTCCATCTGCGAGGCGCTCACCGAGTCGAGCACGACCGTCGTGACGTGGTGGTCGCGCAGCAGGCGCAGGGACTCGAGGAAGTAGCCCTGCTGCTCGCTCCCGAAGCGGGCGTTCGCGCGGAGGAGCTCACCCCGGTACGACTGCACCCGGTTGGCGGCGCGGCGCTGCTGCTGCGGGAGGTCGATCTGCGGGTGATCCTCGTAGCCCTGGTCGCCCACCGAGGCGGTCTCGCGCAGGCCGGTGAAGTCGGTGAGCACCTCCACGAGGCGGGGCCGCACCCGGTAGCTCGCGAAGAGGTCGGCCTGCAGCGCGGCGAGGCCGTCCTCGGGGCTGCCGCCCGCGGCGAGGATCCACGGGACGTCGCGCGCCCGGTACATGGAGGTGAGGGCCTCGCGCGAGGGCGCCCGCGTCAGGTGCGACGAGAACATGTACGGCGACAGCGCGAGGATCACCATGCGCGGGGGATGGGGGTGGGTGAGCGCGCGGCGCACCCACGCGAGGTGGGCCATCGGGGGGGCGCCGGGGAGGGCGGCGTTCCAGGCGCGGAGGTGCTCGCCGCGCTCGACCTCGACGAAGCGCTCGAGGGTGAAGGGATTGAACGAGCACCCCAGGCGGGAGTCGCCGATGCCCACGACGTCCGCGCCGCGCGCGTCGTCGGAGTAGAGCTGCGGGCGCACGATGTACCAGCTCTCGCGGCGCAGGCTGATCCCGAGGCGGCTCGCGCGAAACGTGACGTCGGCGCACACGATCGCCAGCGCGCAGGCCGCCAGCGAGACGAGCGCCCCGCGGGGCTCAGAACTGGAAGTAGATGAAGGTCGCACGGGTCTCCGCGAAGACGAAGCACACGAGGATGATCAGCGCCCAGTAGAGCCCGCGGGCGATGGGCGGCAGCGCGCGGTGCACCGCCCAGCCGACGCCCCGCAGCGCGAGCAGGTGCCCCAGCGCGAGGGCGAGGAGCGCGTACTCCGCGGAGCGCATGGCGGCGGGCGTCGGGGTGCCGAGGGCGCCGGCGCCGGCGACGTCGTGGGTGAGCCGCTGGAGCACCGACCACGCGCGGGCGAAGGTCGGCGCGCGGAAGAGCACCCACGCGGCGGCGACCGTGAGGAGCGTCGCGGCCCAGGCGAGCAGGAGGTAGGGGCGCGACGCGCGCACGCGCTGGGCGAGGGGGAAGCCCCGCAGCGCCGTGTCCCAGAGCTTGTGCGCGCAGAGGGCGAGGCCGTGGAGGGCGCCCCACGCGACGAAGGTCCAGTTGGCGCCGTGCCAGAGGCCGCCGAGGAGCATGGTGAGGAGGAGGTTGCGGTACTGGCGTAGCGGGCCGCCGCGGTTGCCGCCGAGGCCGATGTAGAGGTAGTCGCGCAGCCAGCGGGAGAGCGTCATGTGCCACCGACGCCAGAACTCCGTGATGGACGTGGAGAGGTACGGCCAGTCGAAGTTCTCGGGGAGCGGGAGGCCGAGCGTCAGCGACGCGCCGCGCGCGATGTCCGTGTAGCCGGAGAAGTCGCAGTAGATCTGGCCCGTGTAGGCGAGCACGCCCATCCAGACGCCGAAGGTGCCGTGCGCCGAGGGGTCGGAGAAGACCGCGTCGGCCCACGGCGCCATGCGATCGGCGAGGACGGACTTCTTCAGGAACCCGATGAGCAGGATGTACACGCCGTCGCCGAAGCGCGCGTCGTCGAAGGGCTTCGGGGCGCGCAGCGACGGGAGCAGCTCCTCGGCGCGCACGATCGGTCCCGCGATGAGGTGGGGGTAGTACGAGACGTAGAGCGCGAAGCGCCAGAGCGAGCGCTCGGGGGCGGTGCCGCGGTGGACGTCGACGACGTAGGAGATGAGCTCGAAGGAGAAGAACGAGATCGCGAGCGGGAGCGCGACGGTGAACCCGGGGCGCGGCAGGTGCAGCAGCGCGGCGACCTGCTGCGCCGCGAAGGCCGAGTACTTGAACCACGCGAGCATCCCGAGGAGCGCCGCGACCGCGAAGCCGAGGAGCGCCCTCGGGCGCGTGGCGCGCGAGAGGGCGAGGCCGACCCACCACGCGAAGACCGTGGCGCCGAAGATGAGGGCGACGTAGCGGGGGCCCGCGGAGAGATAGAAGAGGTAGCTCGCGACGAGGAGCAGCGGCCCGGCGGCCCGGGGAGGGAGCCACCAGCGCAGCGCCACGACGATCGCGTGGAAGTAGAGGAAGGTGAGGTCTGTGAAGAGCATCGCTGCCGGGCCGCAGGGGCGCGCGGGTCAGGGCGGAGTCCTACCAAACAGGGGGGCGCGCGACGAGCCTCTTCACCGACTCCATGGGGTGGCCGCGACGCGACGATCCCCCGGCACGACCTCCGGCGGAGCCCCGATGATCGCGCCTGACAGCGCGCGTGCTATGGAAGCCCGCCGCGCATGAGTTCGATCGTCGACCGCGTCCGCAAGCTCGTCGCCCTCGCGGGCTCGCCCAACGAGCACGAGAGCCGCAGCGCCGCCGCGATGGCGTGCCGGCTCATCCGCGAGCACGGGCTCCAGGTGAGCGACCCGTCGTCGCACGCCCGCCACGCCGAGCGCGAGGTGCCGCGGCGGCGCACCGCCGGTCCGTACACGCGCGCTCGCTCGGTGCGGGGCGCCTCGTGCCGCGAGTGCGCCGAGCCCGTCGCCGACGGTGAGGTCTTCCACGACGCCGGCGGCGCCCCGGTGCACGGCGACTGCATCCCGCGCGGCGAGCGGCCGTGAAGACCGGCGCCCCGCGCCCGCCGGGCAGCTCCCCGCCGATCGCTCAGGCCACCGCGGCGAGGTAGCGCGCCGTCCGCCGTAGCACCCAGCCCATGAATCCGACCGCACGCGCGGCGTCCCGCGGCCCCACCCGCGGCACGACCGTCTCGACCGGGCCGTGCGGCTTCGCCTCCTTGGCCGGAACCTCCCACTCCGCGCGCACCACCGCGTCCCGAAATCGCTCGAGCACCGGCGCGGGGTCGTGCATGTCGAAGGGATGGAAGTCCGCCCGCAGAAGGCTGCGGAGGTTGCGGCCTGCCCCGGACAGCAGGCCGTCGTCGCCGAACATCTGCCGCGCGAGGGGCCGCCACGTCGCGAGGCGCCAGCGGGCACCGCGCGCCCCGGCGGGCACCATCGCCCAGGTCGTCGCGGGCCACGCCGCACCGAGGATCGCCACCGCGTAGACGGCGCCCAGCGCGCGCAGCGCCGTGGCGTCGGGGCCCTGCCCGTGCACCCACGTCCAGCCGTCGTGGAGGGCGGCCTGGTGCTCGACCTCCTCGTACCAGTGCCAGAGGTACAGCGCGCGCGGCGCGGGGGCCGCGCCGTCCATCGAAGCGGGCGACGCGAGGACGGCGTGCGCGAGCTCACCGACGGCCTGCTCGCCCGCGAGCCCGAGGGCCATCAGCACCGAGTGGCCGCCGCGCCGCTCGGCCTCGGACAGGAGGTCTTCGACATAGCGTCGCGTCTCCTCGACGGGCAGGCCCCGCGCGGCGAGGAGCTTGTTCAGCCGGGCGTGAACCGCGGCGTGGATGGCCTCCTGCTGCATGAAGCGCGCGGTCTCGTCGGCCACCGCCGGGTCGTCGATGCGGGCGAGCAGCCAGCGACCCGACGCGACGAACAGCGCCTCGCCGACGCCCGCGATCACGCTGAGGCCGTTCCACGCGGCGGTGATGCCGACGTCGCCGTCGAACCAGGCCTCGGGGACGTCTCCGTCGTGGAAGGCGAAGTCCGGGAGGCGCGGCGTCACGCGCACTCCGTGGGCCATCGAGGGGGTCACCGTGGGCGGTCGCGCGTTGTCCGTCTGCATGCCCGAAGTGTATGAACCGGAGCGAATGACCTCCTACTCGCGTTCGAGGCAGCGCCCTCCCGCCGCGCCCGCTCCATCGGGAGCCGCAGTGCGAAGGCAGCCGAAGCAGGCGCGCTCGCGGGCGGCGGTGGCGGCGATCCTCCAGGCGGCGGCTCAGGTTCTGGCGAGGGAGGGCTACGAGCGCGCGACCACCAACCACGTGGCCGAGGTGGCGGGCGTGAGCATCGGCACGCTCTACCAGTACTTCGACGACAAGGACGCGGTCTTCGACGCCCTCGCGGAGGCCCTCCTCGGGGAGATGGTGGTGGCCGTGGGCGACGGGCTCCGCGACGACGGCGCGGCGCTCCCGGCGCGGCTCGAGCGCATCGCGACGGCGGTCTTCGTGGTGGTCGCGCGCTACCCCGGGGTGCTGCGACAGCTCGACGCGGCCGCAGGCTCGACCTTCCGCGCGCGCCTGAGCGACGCGAAGGGCCGCGCGCGCGAGCTGTTCGAGGCCACGCTGCGGCGCACCGACGACGTGCGCGTGCGCGACCCGGCCCTCGCGGCACGCCTCCTCTCGGAGCTCGCCGAGGGGGTGCTCTACAACCTCGCCGCGGGCGATGACACCGCCGCGCTCGCCCGCGAGCTCACGGTGCTCGCCACGCGCTACCTCACGGGGTGAGGGCGAGCTCAGGTGAACTTGCGCCCGTGCTCCGAATCCCGGTCAGCGCCCCAGCGGCACGAAGGCGGGCTCCTCGCAGCGGCAGACGGTGCAGCCGCGGGCGTTCACGTAGACGCAGACCTCCCGGGTGATGCACTGCATCGGCAGCGCCCCGTCGTGCAGGCCCGGCTCGATGCGCCGCAGTCTCAGCGCAGGGCGAGCGCGTTCGCGGACGCCACTGCCGCGAGCGTGACGAGCTGCGGCGTCGGGTCCGAGGCGTTGCCCGCGATGCTCCCAGCCGGGAGCGTGACGCCCGCGGCGAGGGTGACGGCCAGCGGCGCGATCGCCTTCTGGGCGCCAGCGCGCTCGGTCCCTGTGAGGAGCGAGAGGCCGGTGAGCGCGTCCCCCGCGCATCGGCGGGACACGGTGATAGCTTCGGGCGATGCGATGGCTCCTCCTGCTCCTCGCCCCCGCCGCCTGTAGCTCCGACCCCGCGCCGCCCGTCGACTCGGGCCTGCCACCCCGCGACATCGCGACAGAGATCGCGGCGTGGATCGACTCGGGGGCGCGCTGTACGCCCGGAACACAGGGCACCTGCGCCTGCCTGCCCGGCCCCATGCGGGCCGTCTTCGTGTGCCCCGCGAGCGGGGTGCCGCCGGAGCCGTGCCCGTGCGCCGAGGACACGGACGGCGCGGCGCGGGATGTCCAGGCAGCCGACCTGGGCGTCGACGCCGTGACGAAGGACTGACCCTTCGAGCCGAGCGGAGCCGAGGCGGAGGGAGGGCGCGCGGGCTACGGTCGCTTCGCGCGCAGGATCTTGAGGCGGTCGAACGACGCGGGTGAGAGGCCCGCGTTGACGAGGTACGCGTCGAGGTGCTGGTGGACCATCTGGCCGAGGGGCCCGCCCTCCGCGACCTCCGCCTCGACGCGCTCGACGCGGCGCTGGAGGGCGTCGAGCCAGCCCGGCGCGGGGCCCTCCGGCGTCGGCACCGCCCGGAGGTTCTGGACCACCGCGAGACCCAGGCCCGTGCCGCGGGTCTCTGATCCCCCGCGCGGCCGCCGACGCTACCACCGCGAGAACTGCCACGGAGGGTCGTCGCCGGCGCGAGGGCGGGAGGTCCGCTCACCCCGACGAGCCGATCACGAGCGCGCGGGATCGGAGCTGCAGCCGCGCGATCCGGATGACCTCGCGGAGGTCGTCACCGGCGGGGATGAGTCGCTGGTTCTGTTCCCAGTGCGCAGCGGGGCGCGCCAGGGGTAGCGCGGGTCAGAACTCCGCGTGGAGGCGCGCGCCGAGCACGTGCACCGGACCGCGGGCGGCGTTGAAGCCGGGGTTGGCGATGAACTGGTAGTCCCCCGAGAGCCAGATCGAGCTCGCGAGGTGCACGCCGTAGAAGGTCTCGAAGGCGCTCTCCACGGCGGCGGTGAGGTTGCCGTCGCCGACGAAGCCGTCGACGCCGCCGCGGCGGAGGTACTCGGCGTGGCTCGCGGAGATGAAGCCCGCGCCGAAACCGATGCCCGCGTAGTCGAAGGGACGATGCCAGAGCGCCCCGCGGGCCAGCGCGCCGACGGAGAACGACCGGTCGGCGGAGGTGTACGAATAGACCTCCGACCCGCCGTCGGAGTACATCGCGCGGGCGAACACCCCGAGGCCGTGGCCGAGGGACTGTTCGAGGTTGATGCCCACGCCGGTCTTCACGTTGGGGCGGCGGGCCCAGCAGAGGTCGGGCGCGGTGGCGTTGGGCGAGCCGTAGCTGAACGCCGTGCAGCTGGCGGCGTTGTGCGCCGGGTTCGCGGCGAGCGCGGCGAGCGCGTCGTCGAAGCGGCCCATGACCTCCTGGTTGCGATACGCGAGCACGCGCACGGCGCCGGGGAGACCACCGATGGAGTGCGAGTGCTCGAGCTCGAGCTGCTCGCCGAAGTGCTCCCAGAAGCGGAAGTCGAGCGCGAGCTGGTTGGGGTTCACGGGCACGATGGCGTGGCCGACGCGCACCGCCCAGCGGTCGAAGTAGAGCTCGACGACGGCGCCCCAGGTGTAGCCGCGCGCGTCGGCCGCGAAGTCGAAGGCCGAGTGCGTGAGAAACGCCATGTTGAAGAACTGGCGGCGGAGGTCGCCCGCGTAGGCGTTGCGGTCGAAGAGGTCGAGCACGCTGAAGTTGCCGACGGTGATCACCACGCGGCGGGCGTCGACGTGCGCGCCGAGCTGCATCGCGTCGGCGCCCCGCTCGGTGACCGCGCCACCGAGACGGATCGTCTGCCGGAGGTAGACCCGCGAGAGGTACGGCGTCGGCACGACCGAGCCCTGCTTCTGGAGCTCGAAGTTCTGGATCGTCCCGCCGAGCCCGGTGAGCCCGGAGAGGGGCTGGCTGGTGATGACCTCGGGTGCGACGTAGAGCTCGGCGCCGGGCCAGAGCCGCAGGCCCGCGTAGAGGCTCAGGGTGCCGGTGAAGCTGTGCTCGAAGTCCGTGCGCAGCGAGTCAGGGGTGCCGTTGAGGTTGGAGTACTGCGCCTGGAAGGGGAGCTTGAAGCTCGAGATCCAGGTGAACTGGCCGTAGATGCTCCAACGCTCGTCGTGCTGGTCGTGGAGCCCGTGGCGCGCGAGCTGGTTCATGACGTTGATGGACTCGCCGGGGTGCGCGGGCGAGTCGCGCGGATCGGCCTGCGCCACCGCGGGCGCGAGCAGCCCGAGCGCGAGCGCGAGTAGCCGGGGAGACAGCGGAGCTGACGGGCGCGCGGGCGACATCGGGATGCGTGGCCATAGACGGCAGCGCCTGGACGCACAAGGCGGGCGGCGGAACCTGTCGGGACGCGCGGGCGGGTGGTAGGCCTTCGGTCGATGCGCTCCCCCCCGTGGTCCCGATGGCCTTCGATGGCCGCGATCGTCGCGGCGCTCAGCGCGTGTCGGCACCCGTCGCCGACGCCCGTCGCGCCCGTCGCGCAGCCGCCCGCGGTCACCGTCGACGCCGCGGTCGAGGCCGCTGTGGCGCCCCGCCCGCCCACCGCCTGCGAGGCCTCCTGGGCCGCGACGCGGCGGGTCTACGCGGCCGTCGCGCCGCGCGCACGCGAGCCCGGTGACACCGACGAGGACCGCTCCGACTTCAACCCCGACACCGACGAGGAGAGCCCGTTTCGCGCGTGCGCCGAGGCGCCGGGCGGAACGTGGTCCATCGAGCTCGCGACGCTCACGCGCCCGGAGGCGGCGGGGCATCGGGTGGAGGGGCAGTGGGCGCTGGTGTTCACGGGCCGCGACGGCGCGCGGATCCATGTGCGACCCGCGATGACCGACGGCTCCGCGGAGCCCAACTTCATCGACTCCATCGGCGAGCGCGGCCGCGGTCCGCACGCGCTCATCGCCTACGACTACGACGGCGACGGCGTCGCGGAGGCCGTGACCGTCGCGACCGGTCGCGAACACGAGGGCCCCTCCGAGGCCCGCGCGCAGGTATGGACCGTGCGCGACGGCGCCATCGTCCCGTACGCCCCGGCGGCGGCCATCGACGCCGAGGACGCCGCCGACGTCGACGGCGACGGCCGGCCCGACCTCCTCACGCACCTCGGCTACGAGGCCCCCGCGACGGCGCCCGGCAGCGGCTTCGAGTACGTGCTCGTGGGCCCGCTCTTCGTGGCCCACGCGACGCCGCAGGGGGGCTTCGCCCTCGACGACGCGGTCGCCCTCGCGGAGGCCGACCGACGTTGCTCGCCGGCGCCCGCGAGCGTGATCGTGCCGGTCGAGGAAGGTCGGTTCGGCGTGGACGATTCGCTCACCGCGGGGGCGATCGTGTGCGCGCGGCTGCGAGGCGCGCCGGCGGGCCCGATGCTGGCAACGATCCGCCGGGCGTGCGATCGCTCTCGGCCGGGGCCGGGCGGCGAACGCGAGACGGCGTGCGGTGCGACGGAGCAGCTCCTCGAGATGGTCCGCCGCGCCCCGCCGGTGCGCCTCCCGCCGCACCGACCCACGAGCTCCCCCTCGAGCTCGCTGGGAGCTTCACCGGCCTGCCCGAGCGCTTCTGGCGACGGCGTAGCGAACGTGGGCACCGCGGGTATCGGGTGATCGGTCGCCCGGAGCGGACCCGCGCCGAAGCGCGTGCAGGGCTGCTCTCCCCATGCGATTTCCAGCCCCTCGCTCACCGCTCGCGGACGGCCCTGCGCCCGTACTCCGAGTCCCGGTCAGCGCCCCAGCGGCACGAAGGCGGGCTCCTCGCAGCGGCAGACGGTGCAGCCCCGCGCGTCGACGTACACGCAGACCTCCCTCGTCACGCACTGCATCGGCAGCGCCCCGTCGCAGCGCCGCCCGGGGTGCGGCGACCTGCACGACGCCACCAGCCCCAGCAACACGAGCCCCGCCAGAACCCTTCGCGTCATCGCTCCTCCAGTCGCAGGCGCTCAGCGCCCGCGTAGACCACGCACGAGTCGCCGCGGGCGAAGCCCACCAGGGTGATGCCCGCGCGACGGGCGACCTCCACCGCCAGCGAGCTCGCCGCGGAGATGCCCGCCACCACCGGGATGCCCGCCACGGCGGCCTTCTGCACGATCTCGAAGCTGGTGCGCCCGCTCACCGCCAGCACGTGCCGGTCGAGCGGCAGCGCTCGCTCGAGCAGCCGCGAGCCCACCAGCTTGTCGACGGCGTTGTGCCGGCCGACGTCCTCGAAGGTCGCGACGTGCTCTCCCTCGAAGGTCACCAGCGCCGCGCCGTGGCAGCCGCCCGTCCGGGCGAAGAGCCGCTGCGTCTCACGGAGCGCGTCGAGGGCCGCGCGCAGCACCCCGGGCGAGGGCTCGCCGACGCTCTTCACCGGTCCGCAGCGGGCCAGCAGGTCGTCGATGGAGCGGCGGCCGCACACGCCGCAGGCCGAGGTGGTGAGCGTCCCCCGGTGCATCGCGGCCTCGGGCAGGCGGAGCCGCGCCCCGGGGGAGGGCGTGACCTCGAGGGTGTTGCCCCGCCCCTCGTCGCCGGTGCGGCCGCAGTGGGCGATGGCGCTCACGTCGTCGATCGAGGCGATCACCCCCTCGGCGAAGAGGAAGCCCAGCGCGAGCTCACGGTCGTTCCCCGGGGTGCGCATGGTGACCGCAAGCGTCTCGCCGTCGACGCGGATCTCCAGCGGCTCCTCGACGACGAGCTCGTCGTCCGCGAGGGCTCGCGAGGCGCCGGTGATGCGAGTGACCTGGAGGGTGCGGAGGGCGAGCGGCGGCATCGTCAGTCGAAGGCGTTCTGGCGGAAGCCTCGCGCGATGGGGTTGGGCCCCGCCGGCGCCGGACCCACCCGGCGCACGTCCACCGCGGTGACCTTGTACTCGGGGCAGCGCACCGTCGGGTCGGAGTGCTCGCTGGTCAGCACGTTGGTCTTCACCTCGGGGAAGTGAAACGAGAGAAACACGTTGCCCGGCGCCACGCGGGTGGTGACGCAGGCCCCGGTGCGCACGCTCCCCCGCTCGCTCTCGATCTCCACCACGTCGCCCGCCCCGATGCCCAGCCGCGAGGCGTCGTCGGGGTGGATCTCCACCTGGTCCTCGGGGTGTAGCTCCAGGTTGCCGGTGCGGCGGGTCTGCGTGCCGGAGTTGTAGTGCGCGAGCTGACGCCCGGTGATCAGGATGAAGGGGAAGCGCTCGCTCGCGACCTCACCGGGCGGCGTCCAGTCGACGGCGAAGAGGCCGGCGCGGCCGCTCGGCGTGGCGAAGCGCTGCTCGTAGAGCACCGGCGTCCCGGGGTGAGAGACGTCGGGAACCGGCCACTGGAGCCCGCGCTTCGCGAGGCGATCGTGGGAGACCCCGCGGAGCTCGGGGGTGAGCGAGGCGATCTCGTCCATCACGGCAGAAGCGTTGGCCTCGCCCATCGGATAGCCCAGCCGCGCCGAGAGATCGTAGAGGATCTCCAGGTCGGCCTTCGCCCCCGCCGGAGGCGCCACCGCCTCGCGGACCATCTGGATCCTGCGCTCGGCGTTGGTGAAGGTGCCCGTCTTCTCCAGGAAGCTGGAGCCCGGCAGCAGCACGTGGGCGAAGCGCGCGGTGACGTTCTCGAAGAGGTCGTGGACCACCAGCAGGTCGAGCGAGCGCAGGGCCTGCTCGACGCGGCCCACGTCGGGGTCGGTCTGCGCGATGTCCTCGCCGAAGACGTACATCGCCCGCAGCTTCCTCGCGATGGCGGCGTCGAACATCTCCGGGATCATCAGCCCCGGATCTCGTGGGAGCTTCCTCCCCCAGCGCGCCTCGAAGGTTCCGCGCACCGCGTCGTTGGTGGTCGATCGGTACATCGTCAGGTAGTTGGGGAGCGCGCCCATGTCGCTCGATCCCTGCACGTTGTTTTGCCCTCGCAGCGGGTTCGAGCCCGCCCCGCGCTTGCCGAAGTTGCCCGTGAGGATCGCCAGGTTGGTGAGCGTCCTGACCCCCGACACCCCCTGGGACTGCTCGGTCACCCCGAGCCCGTAGAAGATCGACGCGGGCCCGGTGCTCGCGTAGAGCCGCGCCGCGCGCTCCAGTTCCTTCGCGGGGACCCCGCTGATGGCCTCCACGCGCGCCGGGTCGTAGCCCGCGACGTGGGCCTTGAAGGCCTCGACGAACTCCGCCCGCTCGGAGAGGAAGGCCTCGTCGCAGAGCCCGTCGCGCACGATGACGTGGGCGAGCCCGTTGTAGACCGCGACGTTGGTCCCCGGGCGGAGCTGGAGGAAGACGTCGGCCAGGGTGGCGAGCTCGATGCGCCTCGGGTCGATGACGATGAGCTTCGCCCCTCGGAGCACGGCCTCCTTCATCCGAGCGCCCACCACCGGGTGCCCCTCGGTGGGGTTGGCGCCGGTGAGCAGCAGGCAGCGGGTGAGGTCGATGTCCTCGAAGGAGTTGGTCCCTCCCGACTCGCCCAGCGAGCGGATCAGCCCGAGCGAGGTGGGCGAGTGGCAGACGCGCGAGCAGTTGTCGATGTTGTTGGTCCCCACCGCGGCGCGGAAGACCTTCTGGAGGATGTAGTTCTCCTCGTTGGTGCAGCGGCTCGAGCTGATGGCCGCCACCGCGTCGGGGCCGTGCTGCTTGATGGTCTCGGTCAGCTTCGAGGCCACGAAGCCCATCGCCTCGTCCCAGCTCGCCTCGCGCCAGCTCCCGTCGCTGCGCCGCATCAGCGGCGAGTGCAGCCGGTCGGCGGCGCGCGCGTACTGGTGGGCGAAGCGCCCCTTCACGCAGCTGTGCCCCAGGTTCGCCGGACCCTCCGGCGACGGGTCGATGGCCACCACCACGTTGTCGCGCAGGTGCACGTCGAGCGAGCACCCCACGCCGCAGTAGGCGCAGGTCGTGGTCACCGTGCGGTCGATGGTCTCCACCCGGCGGAAGGCCGCCTCGTCGAGGGCCCCGGTGGGGCAGGTCTGCACGCAGGCCCCGCACGACACGCACGCGCTGTCGGCGAAGGCGCCGTCGATGCCCGCCACGATGCGCGTCTCCCACCCGCGGCCCGCGTAGGCCAGCGCGAAGGTCCCCTGGATCTCGTCGCACGCCCTCACGCAGCGCCCGCACACGATGCACTCGTTGAGGTCGACCTTGATGTACGGGTGCCGGTCGTCGCGCTCGTAGGAGTGCCGCTCGCCGACGTAGCGGCTCACCTTCACCCCGAGGTGCTTCGCCACCTCGCGCAGCTCGTTGCGGTCGCCCTCCCTCGCCAGCGCCGCCTCGGGGTAGTCCGAGAGCACCAGCTCCACCACGCCGCGGGCCACCCGCAGCGCCCGCTCGTCGCGGGTGTCGACCACCATCCCGTCCCGCACCAGCGTCGTGCACGCGGGCACCGGACCCTTCGCCCCGGCCACGCCCACCATGCACACCCGGCACGCCCCGAAGGGCGCCAGGTGGGGGTCGTAGCAGAGCGTCGGGATGGTGATGTGCTCCCGCCGCGCCACGTCGAGGATGGTCGCCCGGTCGCTGGCCACCACCTCCCGGCCGTCGATGCTCAGCCGCACCAGCGTGCGCTCCCGGCCGCTCATCGCGCACCCCCGCGCATCTCGTCGCCGAAGTGCTGCATCAGCGTCGCGATGGGAATCGGGATCGCCCCTCCGTGCGCGCAGAGCGACCCGAGCTTCATGGTCTCCCCGAGGTCGGCGAGCAGCGCGAGGTCGGCCTCCACCGCGGCGCTCTCCCTGGGCTGCTTCAGCCGCTTCGCGATCTCCAGTCCCCGGCGCCCTCCGATGCGGCAGGGGAAGCACTTGCCGCAGGACTCGGCGTCGCAGAACTCGAAGAGGTGCTCGGCGATGTCTCGCGCGTCGACGGTGTCGTCCCAGGCCACGATGCCTCCGTGACCGAGGAGGGCGCCCACCGCGTCGAGCTCCTCGAAGCCCACCGGGGCGTCGAGCAGCGACGAGGGCAGCACCCCACCCAGCGGTCCGCCGATCTGCACGGCCTTGATGGGACGCCCTTCTCGCAGCCCCCCGCCGGGCCCTTCGAGCACCTGCCGCAGCGGCACCCCGAACGGAACCTCGTACATCCCCGGCCTCACGAAGCGCTCGTTGAGCGAGAGCACCTTGGTGCCCCGGCTCTTCCCCACCCCGAGGGCGGCGTAGGCATCGCCGCCGTGGCGGGCGATCCACCCGAGGCAGGCGAGGGTCTCGACGTTGTTCACCACCGTGGGCCTGCCGAAGAGCCCGTTCTCCGCGGGGTACGGAGGCCTCGCGGTGACCATCCCCCGGAGGCCCTCGATGGAGCGAAGCAGCGCCGTCTCCTCGCCGCATACGTACGACCCGGCGCCCTCGACCACCTCGATGTCGAAGGAGAACGCGCTCCCGCGGATGCGCGCTCCCAGCCACCCGGAGGCGCGGGCGGCCTCCACCGCGCGTCGCAGCGCCGGGGCGGCGCCGGGGTACTCGCTGCGCACATAGACGAAGCCCTTCGTGGCGCCGACGGCGTATCCCGCGATCGCGACGCCCTCCAGCACCGCGAAGGGGTCGCGCTCCATCAGGTGCTTGTCGATGTACGAGCCGGGGTCTCCCTCGTCGGCGTTGCAGACGATGAAGGCCTCCTCGGCGCGGCTCGCATGCCCGGCGGCGAGCTTCCACTTGGTCGCGGTGGGGAAGCCCGCTCCGCCTCGGCCGCGGAGCTGCGACCGCTCGACCTCGGCGATGATCTCCGAGGGGGTGCGCTGCGAGAGGGCGAGCGCGAGGCCCTCGAAGGCGTGGTGGGCGACGGCCGCGTCGAGGCGGGTGGCGTCGATGCCGAGGCACAGGCGCTCGAGCACGATGGCGGGGCCGCCGTGGGCCTCGAAGCGCGGCAGCGTCTGCTCGGCGGGGACGAGGCCTGGAGCGTGGGCGAGGTCGGCCGCGAGGGAGCGGGCGAGCGCTGGGGTGAGTCCGCCGTAGACCCTGCCCTCCACCGCCACCGAGGGCCCGGCGTGACAGAGCCCGAGGCAGTACACGGTCTCCAGCGAGACCTCGCCGTCGTCGCTCAGGCCGTCGACCGGCAGGCCGAGGGCGTCTTCCATCCAGCGCACCGAGGCGTCGCCGCAGGACGCGAAGCACGCGGTGCCCTTGCAGACCTTCACCCGGGTGCGGCCCCGGCGTCGGGTGCCGAGGTCGCCGTAGTAGGTCGCGACGCCGAAGACCGCGGCCTCGGGCTGGTGCGTCGCCCGGGCCACCGCGGCGACGTCCGCGGGGGTGATCTCCCGGCGCTCCTCCATCACCCGCTTGAGGTGCTGTAGCGCGTTGTCGTCGCCGCGGAGCTCACCGCGGTGCCTTCGGAGCTGGACGAGGTTGTGCGACATGACACCCGGAATGGTACGCCCCGATCGGAGGTATGGGCCCCGATACCTCCCGGTATCGTCGGTGGATACCTCCCGGAGCGCTCAGGAGGCGGGGCGGAGGGTCCCTCGGGAGATGCGCCAGGCGCCGACCGAGGCGGCCAGGGCGGAGAGCACCACGAAGACCAGGGCGAAGGCGACGTTGGCCAGCGACTCGCCAATGCCGATGAGGGCGACGTAGCGCTCGCTGGGGGGCACTCCCCCGATGTAGCGGAAGGTCGACATGAGGCCGGTGACGAAGCCCAGGGCGCCGCTCGACAGGGTGACCGTGCCGAGCCCGAGCAGCAGCGGCACGAAGCGACGCTCGGGGCGCTGGGCGTAGCGCGCGGCCACGAGCAGCAGGACGAGGCCGAAGACCAGCGTGGGGAACATCCCCCAACCACCCTCACGGAAGAGCTGCAGCATCGACACGAGGACCTCCCTCACGATGGACGCGCCGACGGACCCTCCGGCGGCGGCGTCCGGTGACAGGTCGACAGCGCGCAAGGGAAGAGGGTTCCAGAGAAAAGTGCGAACTGACCCAGATCGAGGGGAGCGATGTATTCCCAACGGTTTCGCGATAGTTTGCACAACGTCATGGACCGACGGCCTGCCTTGCGTGGAATCGCCCTCTGCCTCGCGCTCCTCCCGCTGTCTTGCGCCCAGCAGTTGGTCGACGGAGGCTCCCTCCCCGACTCCGGGGTGACCCCCGACACCGGAGACCTCCCCGCCGACGTGGGCGACCCCGATGCGATGGTCGCCCCCGAGGACGTGTCCGTGGGCGAGAAGGACGTTCCGCCGGTCGAGATGGACCTCGGCTCCCCCGAGGACGTCCCCACGGCGCCCGAAGACCTCGGTGAACCCCTCGACAGCGGCACCCCGATCGACCTGGGCTCTCCGGTCGACACCGGCCCTCCCGACACGGGTCCCGTCGACACCGGCCCCGCCGACACGGGCCCCGTCGACACCGGCCCCCGCTGCCTCTCGCCGCTCACCGAGTGCGGCCCCGGCCCCTGCGTCAACACCCAGACCAGCGCCGCCCACTGCGGCGGCTGCGGCCGCACCTGCGCCACCGGCCAGTCCTGCGTGGCGGGCGCGTGCACCCTCGTCTGCACCGCCCCGACGGTGGTCTGCGGCGGCGCCTGCGTGAACACCCAGACCGACGCCGCGCACTGCGGGATGTGTGGCCGGGCCTGCGCCACCGGGGCGCGCTGCACGGCCGGACGCTGCGTCGGGGGGGTGATCCCCGGGGCGTCGTTCCAGGTGTCGCTCTCGGCCGCCAACTGCAGCGCGGTCGAGCACGAGGTGGTCACCGGCGACGACCGCGGCGGCATCGCCGTCTCCGGCAGCCGACTCTTCTACTCCGGCGACACCAGCACCGGCCGCTTCGACCTTCAGACCCTCGTGGGCGAGTCCGTCGGCCGCACCTACGACGCCCTGGTGAGCAACCTCGCCACCGGCACGCTCTACAGCCTGGCCAACGGCTCGACGCCGCTCACCCAGATGGGCGGCACCGTCACCTCGCTGATGGAGCTCAACCCCACCACCGGCGGGCTCACCTCCGGGCTGGTCAACCTCTCCCAGCCCATCCTGCTGCCCGCCACCGGCAGCGTCGGCATCTTCTCGGGCTACGAGCGCATCATCCTCCTGGGCGGCGGCCGCGCCTGGCACATCAGCCTCCCGAGCGGAGCCGTCATCGACCTCGGTCCGCTCTCCCTGCCCACGGCCCGCATCGCCTGTGAAAACTGGGCGATCTGGGGCGTCGCGGAGTTCTTCGGCGGCGCGCTCTACGTCGACTACGTGCAGAACGCGACGACCATCGCCCGGATGCGAGTGCCCGAGGGCACCGTCGCCACCCTCGCGTCCTTCACCGCGCTCTCGGACATGTGCTCCTTCACCGTCTCGCCCCTCTGGCGGCGGTGGTACTTCCACCACGAGCTCTCGTCGCAGTTTCGCTCGAGCGGCAGCGAGACCGTGGGCTACTGCGACGCCACCATCACCGGCCCGACGCTGCCCTGCCGACCCATCGACACCCTGTGCTCCGGGGCGTGCACCAACCTCCAGACCAGCGCGCTCCACTGCGGGATGTGCAACCGCGCCTGCCCCGCGGGAGAGACCTGCAACGCGGGCGTCTGCGGGCTCGCCTGCCCGGCGGGTCAGACCGCCTGCACCGGCCGCTGCGTCGACCTCAACACCGACTCCAGCAACTGCGGGGCCTGCGGGCGCACCTGCATCGGCGGGCAGTGGTGCATCGCCGGCGCCTGCGGCGGAGGCCCCCACTACGCCGTCGACCCGGCGCCCGTGGTGTCCTACGTCGACGCCTGCGGCGCCGCCGGCTCGCAGCGCCTCCTCACCTTCACGGACGACGGCGGAACCAGCGTGACGCTGCCCTTCGCCACGCGCTGGTGGGGCGCCGCCCTCTCCGCGGGGACGCCCATGTACATCAGCTCCAACGGCAACGTGCAGGTCAACACCAGCTCCGGCTTGAGCTCCCTCAGCGGAACGATCCCCAGCGTGGGCTCTCCCAACAACGTCATGGCCCCGCAGTGGCGCGACCTCCAGCTTGGCTCCTCGGGCGTCTGCGTGGCCACCGTGGGCACCGCGCCCAGCCGCCGCTGGGTCGCCCAGTGGGTGGGCGCCCAGTACTACGCGGACGCCTCGAGCAACCTCAATTTCGAGGTCATCCTTCACGAGGGCAGCGGCGTCATCGAGTTCGCCTACGGCGCCATGTCGGGCTCCTCCAACGCCACCATCGGCCTCGAGAACCCCGGCGGCACCGAGGCCGTCGGCCCGTGCCCCTCGGGCAACTCCTGCCCCGCGGTCAGCAACGCCCGCGCCCGCTTCAGCCCCATCCCCTGAGCGCTCCCTCCTCCCGTCGCGCAGTTGCAGCCAGCGCCGCGCGACCGTCGTAGGCTCTCGCGCCATGAGCCGGCGATCGATCGTCTCCGTCATGCTCTCGCTGACCCTCGCGTCGGCCTCGTCCGGAGCGCAGCCCCGCGCCCCGGAGGCGGCCTCCGTCGACTCCGCGATCAACCTGGGGAGGGTGTTCACCGAGGTCGCCTCCCGCGCCCTGCCCGCGGTGGTGACCCTCTACGTCGAGGTGACCCGACGCTCCGACCGGATGCTCTACGACACCCCCGGGTTCTGGGGGGTCGCCCCGCAGGAGACCCAGCGCCGCCACGGCAGCGGCTCCGGCGTGCTCATCCGGGAGGACGGGGTCATCGTGACCAACCACCACGTGGTCGAAGGGGCCTCGCGCATCCTGGTGCACCTGCGCGACGGACGGACCTTCAGCGGGCGGGTGCTGGGGAGCGATCCCTCCGCCGACCTGGCCGTGGTGAAGATCGACGCGCAGGGGCTGCCCACGGCGGGCTTCGCCGACAGCGACGCCGCGCGCGTGGGCGAGTGGGTGCTGGCCATCGGTGCGCCCTTCGGCCTGGAGGCCAGCGTCACCCACGGGGTGATCTCCGCCACCGGCCGGGGCAGCCTCGGGATGAACGAGGTCGAGGACTACCTCCAGACCGACGCCAGCATCAACCCGGGCAACTCCGGCGGCGCGCTGGTCAACCTCCGAGGCGAGGTGCTGGGCATCAACACCCTGATCGTGGGCCGGGGCCAGGGCATCGGCTTCGCGGTCTCCTCCCGGCTGGTGCAGCAGGTCGTGCGGCAGGTGCTGGCGACCGGGCGCGTCACCCGGGGCTGGACGGGCTTCGACACCCAGGACATCACCCCCGACCTCTCGGCCTTCGGCGCCCCGGGGGCTGGAGCGCTGGTGAGCCGGGTGGCGCCCGACAGCCCCGCGGCGGCGGCGGGGCTGCGCCCCTCGGACGTGGTCGTCGCCGTGGACGGCCGGGAGGTGCACGGGCGCAACGACATGCGGCGGCTGCTGGCCACGAGAGCGCCGGGAGAGCGCGTGGTGCTCACCACCCGGAGGGAAGACCGACGGAGGGAGGTGACCCTGACCACCGCGCTACGGCCGGGGGAGGCGCCTCCCGGACCGCCGCCTCCACCGCCTCCGCCGGAGCCCGGGCCCACGGGCTTCGGGATCACCATCGAGGCCGTGCCTCCGGCCTACGCGGCGAGGATGGGCCTCGGCCCCGACGGGGGCGTGGCCATCATGGCGGTGCAGCGAGGCGGGGCCGCCGATCGGGCGGGGCTGCGGCCCGGCGACGTGATCCTGGAGGCCGACCGTCGGCCCGCGAGGGGCACCGACGACGTGGTGGCCGCGGCGAGGGACGGGCGCGCGGTCTTCCTGGTGAGGCGAGGGGCGTCGCAGGAGTACGTGGGACTGGCGATCGGGAATACACGGTAAGGTAAACGAGTGATGGCTCTCCGGTCGGCGTGGGTGGCGGTGGGGTGCGTGGCCTTCATGGGGTGCGACGCGCCCGGGGAGGACCCGAACGCCCGCTGGCGCTTCGGCGCCCCGCAGGTGGTGCAGCAGCGCGCCGACGGGGCGATGCGCTCGGCGTGGCCGGTGGGGGCGCCCGGGGGGCGAACCTTCCTGGTGCTGACGATGGCGATGGGCGACGGGGCGAGCCGGGTGTCCGTGGCGGAGCGCAACGGCACCTCGTGGACGGCGCCCTTCCCGTGGGCGTGGCCCGCGGGCGCGAGCACCGAGGCGGTGGTGTGGACGACCAGCGACCCGACGCCCGCGGTGCTGACGCTCGCCGACGGGGCGCTGGGCCCGGTGCTCTATGTGCGGCGCTTCACGGGCGACGCGTGGACGACCCCGGAGCCCGTGACGCTGCAGGGCAGCGAGCGGCCCACCGTGGCCTCGATGGCCCTCGGGTCGGGGGGCGGGCTGCACGTGGTCTATTCGATCCCCGGCGGGTCGTGCATGGGGGGGACGCAGTTGCGGCACCGGGTGAGGAGCGCCGCGGGGTGGAGCGCCATCCGTCTGGTGGCCGACACCTGCGGGCTCGACCAGGTGAGCGTGGCGGTCGATCCGTCCCCGTCCGATCCGCTGCTGGTGACCTGGACGGGGCCCGCGAGAGGCATCGCCACCGAAGGGGCGACGGACGTGGTGGCGACGGCCTCGGCGACGGGCGTCGCGGACTCGGACGCCGGGGCGACGGGGCCGAGGTTTCGTCCTCCCTTCCGGGTGCTCACCGGGGACAACCGAGGGGCGCTGGCGGTGGCGCTCGGGGGAGGGCGCTTCCTCGCGAGCTGGTCGCTCAGCACCACGAGCCCGAGCGCGGCAGGGACGGCCCCCCGGCGCGCGGCCTTCAACACCTTCGACCTGCCTGGCGATCGATGGGGCACGGCCAACACGGGGTGGTTCCAGAGCGGCGGGTCGCCGTGGCTGGTGGCCCTGTCGAAGGGCGCCGGGGCGCTGGCCTTCGGCGCCGACGGGGTGCAGCCGAGGGCGCAGCTCGTGATGCGGATGTGGTCGTCGCCGGAGCAGCCCTCGGTGTCTCGCAGCGTGATCGCCTCGCCGCTCGGCCTGGTCACCTCGCTGCGGGCGCTGCTGGCCACCGACGGAACGGTGCAGGCGTCCTGGATCGAGACCCAGGACGGCGGCGCTCAGCGGCTGTTGTGGAGCGTGGCGCTGCCGGTGATGGCCGACGACGCGGGGGCGCGCTGAAGGGTCAGACGACGACGTTGGGGCCGATGACGATCACCGGCACCGAGGCGTTGTGGAAGATGCGCTCGGCGACGGAGCCCACGAGCACCCGGTTGAGGCCGGTGCGCGCGGTGGTGCCGACGATGAGCGCGTCGCCGCCCCAGGTGGAGACGAAGCGAACGAGCTCCGCGGCGGGGTCTTCGTTCACCTCGACGCCGTAGTCGACGGTGACGCCGGTCGACTCGGAGAGCGAGGCCGCGAGGTCGCGCAGCCGGTGCTCGATGGAGCCGGCGAACTGATCGTCGGCGGTGCCCGAGGGGACGATCTCCGTGCGGGAGGGGACGACGCTCACCAGCACCACGGTGCCACCCACGCTGCTTGCCAGCTTCAGCGCAGCCTTCACCGCGCGGTTGCTGTGCTCCGAAAAATCCACACCGACGACCAACTTCTTGAACACGGCAGACACCTCCTGGAAGCGAGCGCCCAACCTACCAGAACATCGGCACCCACATGGGTCCTGTAAACGCACCCGGCCAGAGGCTCCACAACGCCCTTGCGCCACCCGCGCGTTGCCCTAGAGGATCGTCCGATGAAGAAATCCACGGCTCTCCTGGTCTCCGCCTCCGCCGCGCTCGCCCTCACCTTCGCAGCCCCCTCCGTCGCCCACGCCCAGGTGGGCGGCGCCCGGCCCTTCGGCCTCGGCCTCGCGCTCGGCTACCCCGACGTCGGCCTCTCGGCGCAGTACTTCATGAACGAGCGCACCTCGCTGCAGTTCGTGCTCTCGTTCTGGTACCGCAACGGCCGCTTCGGCCGCGACTACGTCGACAACAGCAGCGGCCTCTTCCTCCGCGCGGACTACCTCTTCCACCCCGCGACCCTCATCCGAGGCAGCGTCGCCGACCTCCGCTTCTACATCGGCCCGGGCCTCTACGCCGGCTTCGGCAACTACGACAGCTTCGCCCTCGGCCTCGAGCTGCCCATCGGCCTCTCGGTGCCCTTCAAGAGCATCCCCATCGACCTCGCCTTCGAGGCCGTGCCGCGCCTCGCCATCGTCAACAACAACGGCGTGGGCCTGGGCTTCGGCGTCGGCGGCGCCTTCCACATCCGCTACTACTTCTGAGTCGCTACTGAGCGGTCGGGCAGATCCACGTCCCGAGCTCGCGCACGGCGAGGGACGTGGGGAGCTGCACCTGCGCGACCAGGGGCGCCACGCACTGCTGGAAGGCCGCGGGCATCACGGACACGTTGCTCACCCGCCCGTCGCCGTCATAGCGAAACTGCACCCGGAGCTGCGCCGGACGAGAGGGCGCGTTGCGAAGGCACGCCAGGATCTCCGCGCGGTGCGGGGTCATCGCGCCGTCGATGGCGTCCGGTGAGAGCCGCCCCGCGGGGGCGCCGAAGCTCATGTCCGAGGGGCCCGTCGCCGGGGTCTCCGCGGCGCTCCCTGGAGGGTTCTCCGAGGGTGCCTCCGGGGCCGCCCCGTCGCGCACCCTGGCGGCCGCGGCGCGCACCACCTCCGGCGCCGAGGGGTGCGACTGCACCCGGTCGAGGAGCGATCGCTCGGGCGCTCCGCCCATGCGGGCGATGGCCTCGATGGCCTGCTCCACGGCGGCGTTGAGCTGCCCCTGCTCGGTGATGTCGCGCTCGATGATGGCGTCGCCGCCGCCCACCGGCGCCACCGCCCCCACGTCGGCGTGGTACATCCGCACGAAGTCCGCGAGGCTCTGCAGCGACGAGGGATCGCCCAGCTCCCGCAGCGCCACGACGATGGGCGCGAGGTCGTCCGTCGGGGTCGCCGGGTCGAAGAGGTGAGAGACCAGCGCCGAGACCGCGCGGCGCTCGTGCGCCCTCGCCAGCGCCCTCGCCAGGAAGCCCACCGGGGGGACGTCCACCCCGCGCACGTAGTCGTAGTGGTGGTCGAGCGCCTCGAGCATCGCGTCGGTGCCCTCGGTGCGCCCCACGAGGCCTTCGCCCACCACGGCTCGGAGCTCAGGAGAGAGCGCCCGGCGGGTGAGCAGCGAGACCAGCGCCGCGGTGGCCGGAGCGCCCGGGAGCGCCGCCAGCGACTGCGCCGCGAAGCGCTGGGCGGGGAGCAGCCGCGCGTCGGATCCGCCCGCGGCCTCGAGCAGCGACTGCACCAGGGTCCTCGGCGGGTCGTCGGTGTTGGGCGCCGGAGAGAAGTCCGACGGAAGCTGGAGCACCGCCTGCGGCCCGGCGCCCGGGAGCGCCTGACGCCAGCGGGCGCGGCCGTCGTCCGGGCTCAGCAGCGAGGCGCCGCCGCGGTCGTCGACGACCACCAGGCCCGCGCGCACCACCGAGACCCCGGCGAGGTCGTTGGGGCTGACGTAGGCCCAGCGTAGCGCGCCGGTCTGGGCGTCGAGCGCGAAGACGTCCCGGTGGTAGAGGGCGAATACCGTGTTGTGTAAGAGCGCCACGCCCGGCTGCGTGGGGTCGGGGCGCCAGACGAGGCGCACCCGCTCCCGGGCGTCGGCGCCTGCGCGCAGCGAGGTGTACGCGTCGAGGGCGAAGGGCGCCGCGCCGGGGAGCTCGTCGCGCCGGGGCTGGTAGTGGGGCGTCCCCTCGGCGGTGCCGGAGGCGGACTCGGGCCCGAGGCGGTAGAGCGCGCGGGCGCCGTAGTAGACCGCGTGGCCCTCCCGGAAGGAGAAGCCCACCACGTCGTCGCGGCTGCGGACGCGGGAGCGCTCGTCGCCGGTGCGGGCGTCGAGCACCGAGAGGTTCTGCCCGTCCCAGGGGACGAAGACGTCGTCGCCGACCAGGGTGGGGAGCCCGAGGGAGTGGGCGATCTCGGTGCGGGCCACGGCGCTGCCGTCTCCGGCCTCTACGACGCGGAGGACCCCGCGACGGCGGGTGACCCCTGCGCCGCCGAGCACCACGGCCACGCGCTCTCCGTCGCGGCTCGCTCCCACCAGGTCGAGGCCCTCGTCGGGGAAGCGCCAGCGCTCGGCGCCGGAGAGCGACCAGGCCACGATCGATCCGCCGGAGCGGGCGAGGACCAGGTCGCCCGCCACGACGGGGCGCGAGGCGATGGGGGCGGCGACGCGGCCCAGCACGGCGGCGGTGCCGAGGTCGATGACGGCGAGGCCCTGCGCGGGGTCGTCGGCGACGATGGCCGCGACCGG
Source organism: Myxococcaceae bacterium (assembly GCA_004297725.1). Taxonomy (GTDB): domain Bacteria; phylum Myxococcota_A; class Polyangia; order Polyangiales; genus SCUS01. The sequence goes on from SCUS01000106.1 coordinate 31,001, forward strand.
GGGGAGGGGCGCCGGTGCCGCCACGCGCACCCGGTCGGCCACCGCGGCGAGGACCGTCGCGTCGGAGGAGGGGGTGCTCAGGGAGAAGGCGCCGCGGTAGATGCTCCCGGCGCAGCCGAGGCCGAGGGCGGCGAGGACGAGGGGCAGGCAGAGGCGCTTCATTGGATCCTCGAGACGGCGCTGCGGGCGGCGTCGATGGCGGGGGTGGGGCGGCCGCGGTGCTCGTCGACGAGGCGGGTGAGCAGCTCTCGGGCCTGCGGCGTGGCGATGCCCGCGAGGGCCTGCACCACGCGGAGCTTCACCGGGTCGGGGAGCTCGGCGCGGCGGAGCGAGGCCTCGAAGGCCCGAGCGAGCGCTCCGAAGGGAGCCCTGCGGAGGAAGGTCAGGAGCCGGTCGACGTCCTGCTCTCCGCCGCGCGCTCCGAGGGCGCGGGCGGACTCCTGCAGGAGGCTCGACCCCTCGGAGCCGAGGCCGTTGCTGGCGTCGCGCTCGAAGGCCGCCCAGAGGGCCCTCACGGAGGTGGCGTCGCCCACGTCGGCGAGGGTGCGCGCGGCCTCGGAGCGCACCTCGGGGTCGGAGTCGCCGAGGCGAGCCTCGATGGCGCGGAGCATCGCGGGCGTGCGCAGCCTCGCGGCGGCGATGAGGGCGCGGCGGCGCAGCGACACGCGGCGGTGGTCGAGGTAGCGCAGGATGGCGTCGGCGGACTCGGGCCGGGCCAGCACGCCGAGGGTGTCGAGGCCCGCGGCGGCGACGTGGGGCTCGACCCCGGCCAGCAGGGCGCTGGAGATCTCCAGGGCGCCGCGGCGAGGGTCGCCGGTGGCGGCGCGCTGGATGCGGGCGAGGGTGTCGTCGGCGCGGGAGAGGTCCCACCCGGGCGGAGCCTCGGAGGTCGGGTGGACCATGGCGACCGTGGTGACGACGGGCCGTCTCGGCTGCGCGGAGGCGACGGCCCCGACGCCGAAGAGCGCGAGCGCGAGGAGGGGTGTGGTGCGCGATGGACGCATAGATCCCGATGGATACACGAAGCCGCGGGCGCGCGGGCGATCGGCGGCCGGGGATCTGGTCGGGGGGTCCTAGCGGTCGCGGCGCGGAGGGAAGGGCGGCGGGGCGGGGGCGCTGGGGCTGAGGCTCGGCGGGCCCGCTGGGGGGGCGACCATCTCGGCGAGGTCGTCGAGCGAGAGGGTCTCGTCCACGGCCTCGACCTCGTCGTCCACGAAGTCGGCCTCGAGGGGCTCCTCCTCGTCGAGGGCGTCGAGGGCGTCGAGGGCGTCGAGCGCGTCCATCGCCTCCGTCGGGTCGGGCGAGGGCGCGGGGACCGAAGGGGTCATCGGGGCCGACCACTGGGGGAGCGGAGGCGGCGGCCGGCTCGGCAACGTCGGCGGAGCGTGGGGCTCGATCTCGTGCTCGTGGCTGTGGAGGGCTTCGTCCGCGCGCTCGCCCTCGTCGTGCGCCTCGGGCTCGCCCTGGAGCTCGAGCTCGCGGTCGTGGTCGTCGAAGAAGGCCGCGCGGGGGTCGTGGTCGTCGGCGCGGTCGCCGGGCTCGGCGGCCGTGTCGATGGAGGGCCGATCGAGGGGGTTGAGCCGCTGCGAGGACGGCGTCCCGGTGCTGAGCAGCGCGGCGAGGTCGGCCGAGGGAGGGGCCGAACCGGAGGTCTGTGGGGGGCCCTCGGGGTTGTCCGAGAGCGGCTCGCCGAAGAGCGCGGCGCGCGGGTCCTCGTCGGCCGGAGCGGGCGGAGGAGGCACCGAGGGCGGCGCCTCGGGAGCGGGCTCGACCTCCGAGAGCGGCTCGTCGTCGAGGGACTCCATGGGCTCGTCGTCGAGGGACTCCATGGGCTCGTCCTCGATCACCGCGGAGGGCCGGCGGTCGAGGCGCTCCAGGGCCGCGCGCGCCTCGGCGTCGTCGGGCGCGATCTTCAGCACGCGCTTCCAGAGGTCCCTGGCCTCGAAGGCGTTGCGCAGGTGCTGCTCCCAGATGGTCGCCATGCGGCGGTAGGTGCCCGCGCGGTCGTTGCCCATCTCCAGCTCGCGCTCCAGCGCGACCAGCAGCGGCTGCCACCGGCCGTGGCGCTCCAGCAGGTCTTGCAGCGAGCGGAGGATGGAGAGGTCCTTCGGGGCGATCTCCGCGAGGCGCTGCCAGGTCTCGATGGCCTCGTCGACGCGGCCCAGGCGCTCGCCGAGGAGCGTAGCCCGCCGCGCCGTGAACGACCGCGCCGTGGCCGCGTCGTAGGCCTTCTCGACCACGCTGTCGTAGAGCGCCGCCACCTCGCCGAGGCGCCGCAGCGTCGCCGCCACCGCCTCCAGCTTCGCGGGGCACACCGCGTCGGCGGGCCAGAGCCTCACGCCGCGCGAGTAGAGCGCCATCGCCTGCTCCGGGAGCGCCAGGTCGTCTTCGCAGAGCGCCGCGGCCCGGCGGAGCAGCACCACGCCGCCGCGGGGCTCGCTCTCGCCCAGCTCGTCGCCTCGCGAGGCCAGCCGCTCGACCAGCGCCGCGAGCATCCCGACCTCGGGGCGCGCCGCGTCCACCCGGCGGGCCATCGCCTCGACCTCGGCCAGCCTGGACTCGTCGGGCTCCTTGCGGCCCACCGCCGCCGCGGCCGCCTGCTCCAGGTACTGGAACGCCGTCTCCTGGTCGCCCAGCACTGCGCCCGCCACCTCCGCCGCGCGCAGCGTCACCGCGAGGCGCTCGCCGTCGGTCTGCGCCGAGCGGCGCCGACGGTCGAGGGCCACGTAGAGCTCCTGGTCGTGGCCGAGCCCGGGCGCGAGGCGGATCACCGCGTCGAGCAGCTCGTCGTCCGCCGGCATCTTCGCGAGCGTGGCCAGGGAGAACTCCAGCGCCTCCGCCGTCCCTCCAGAGACCTCGATGGCCCGCAGCCCCCGCATGGCCAGGTCGTGCGCCGCGGTCGCGTCCGCCGCCGCCTCCAGCGCCGCCCGGTAGGCCTCGGCCACCCTCGCGGGGCTCTGCGCCTGCGCCGCGAGCGCGTCGATGCGGTCGAGCCCGGCGGTCTCCGAGGGCTCCGAGGTGATGGCCTCGCACTCCGCCTCGACGGCCCCCGCGGCGTCGCCCAGCCTCGCCCGGTGCCCGGCGATCTCGCGCCAGAGCGAGGCCCGCGCGGTCATGTCGTTCACCCGCAGCGCGAGGTCCGTCAGCACCGGGAGCACCTCGGCGTGCATGCCCCGCCGCGCGCTCATCGCGATCATCAGGTCGAGGCACGCGATGTCCCCGCCCTGCACCTGCGGCAGCAGCGCCTTCCACGCGCGCTCGGGGTCGTCGAGGTGCTCGTCCGAGGCGTGCGCGATGCGCTGCACCAGGGTGGAGAGCTCCTCCTCGTCGCCCTCCATCTCCGCGAGCTCTTCGAGCAGCGTGACCGCCTCGGCCCACTGCCCGCTGGACTCGCAGAGGTCGGCCAGGCGCTGCGTGAGCCCGAGGTCGTTGGGGTCGGCCCGGTGCTGCACCCGGAGCGCCTCGATGAGCCGGTGGCCCAGCGACGCCTCGGACTCCACCAGCGAGACCAGCCGCGCCGCGCGCTCGATGCGGTCGTCGTCGTCCTGGGTCTGCGCGACCTGGGCCTCGAGCGCCGAGTACGTGCGCTCCCAGCGGCCGTGCGAGGCCGCGAGCGCCTCCAGCGCCTCCCAGGTGTCGAGCGCCCCGTCGTCGCCCTCCCGCGCCGCGGCCTCCAGCACGTCGAGGCCCTCGTCGACGCGGCCGAGCTCCTCGGCCAGCATCCGGGCGCGCCGCATCCGGAGGCCGCGCCTCGCCGCCGGGTCGTCCGTGGCCAGCGCCGCCTCGCCCAGCAGGGCGACCACGCGCTCGTCGTCGCCGGTCAGCTCCGCGAGGCCCAGCAGCGCGTCCAGGGCCTCGGCGTCGTCGACCATCCCCGCCCGCCGCGCGCCCGCCCGGACCTCCTCCCACACCACCGCGGCGCCCGCAGGGTCGGTCTGACCCACGGCCCTCGCCGCCCGTCGGGTGAGCTCGATGCGGGCCGGGCCGTCGGGCAGTCCCTCGGAGCGCTCCCTCACGAAGGCCAGCAGGCGGTCGCGCTCGCCCAGCACCTCCAGCGAGTCCATCAGGGACGTGGCGAGGGCGTCATTGGAGGGGTCCATCGCCACGGCGCGCTCGGCCTCGGCCAGCGCCGTGGTCGGGTCGCCCATGGCCCTCGCGGCGTCCGAGGCCCGCGCGTGGATCGAGGCCCGCTCGGGCCCCGGGCCCATCGCCTCGGAGCGCTCGACCAGCGAGGCGTAGAGCACCGCGTGCTGCCCCGTCGCCCGGAGCAGCCGCTCGGTCTCGTCCCAGGCGTGCGGGTGCACCGGATCGCGGGTGGACACCTCACGCCACGCGTGCACCGCGGCGTGCTGGTCTCCGCTGGCCTCCAGCGCGACCGCCAGCTCGGCCCAGCGCTCGGCCGCCGCCATCGGGGGCGACCGCTCGGCGCGCGCCCGCAGCACCTCCACCACGCCCACGAGGTTGCCGCTCTCCCGGCGCAGCGCCACGAGGCGCTCGGAGACCTCGTCGTCCTGGGGGTTGGCGCGCCAGAGCTGCGCCAGCGCGGCGGCCTCGGCGGCGCGGTCGCCCGATCGGTCGCGGTGCAGGTCGGCGAGGCGGCGGAGCACGGCGCTGCGCACCTCCCCCTCGGGCAGCACGTCCGCGCGCTGCGCCAGCACGGGGTAGAGCTCCTCCCAGCGGTTCTGCTGGGAGAGCACCTGGTCCATGCCCGCGAGGGACTCGGGGTCGTCGCCGACGCTGTCGAGGATCTCCCGCCACGCGTCGAGCGCGGCCTGCGCGTCGTCGAGGCGCTCGAGGGAGACCTGGGCGATCTCCCTCAGCCGGGGGATGCGCATCTCCGGCGGGCACTGCTCGCTCCGCACGGCCTCGGCCAGCACGTCCCTCAAGGCGGCGTAGTCCCCGCGGGCGCGCAGGTCGTCCTCCACCAGCGCGAGGGCCTCGAGGTCCGCCGCGTCGAGGGCGAGCACCCGCCGCATGGTGTCGAGCATCCCCGCCCGGTCGCCCGATCGCCCCTGGATCTCCGCGAGGTCCTTGAGGTCCCTGATCTGCTGCGGGAGGTCTCCCTCGACCGCGAGCTCGCCCGCGAGGCGGGAGAAGTCCGCGGCCCGGCCTGCGTCGCGGTAGAGCCCGAGCAGGGTCCGGGCGACCTCCGGGTCGCTGGCGCGCAGGGGTTCGAGGGCCGCGATGGCGTCGTCGATCTGCCCGACGGAGAGGTAGGCCTCGGCGAGCGCCTTGCGCACCACCGGCGTGTACGGGCTGGTCGGGTTGGCCTGGACGAACGCGATCTGCCGCACCGCGAGCTCGTCGAGGCGCTCCTGGGCGCCGTAGGCCTCGTAGATGATGGCGAAGGCGGTCTCGTCGCCGGGCCACGCGTCGAGGGCGGCCTCGGCGAAGGCCACGCCGTGCTCGCCGCCGACGCTCTGCGCCAGCGAGGAGAGCAGCGCCGCGCCGGTGCGGGCGTCGTCGGGCTGGGCGCCGGGCGACTGAGCGCGGGTGAGGTAGGCGCCGGCCAGCTCCCGGAGGAGTTCCCAGTCGTCGGGCTGCGTGGAGCGCACCTCCTCCAGCCAGGCGATCTGCGTGTCGACGGCCCCGAGGCGCCCGTGGAGCTCGGCGCCCTCGCGAAGGAGCATCCCCCGCACCAGGGAGTCGGCCGTGGCTCCGAGCTGGCGCTCGAGGAGCTGCGCCGCGAGCTTCAGGTTGCCGAGCTGGAGGTAGATCTGTCGGGCGGCCTCGATGGCGCCGAGCTGCGAGGGGTCGCGCTCGAAGGAGCGGGTGTAGTTGGCGACCGCGCGGTCGGCGCGGCCTACGTTCTTGGACCAGAGCTCCGCGGCGCGGAAGAAGAGGTCCCCGGAGGACTTCGGGTCGGGTCGCCGCCCGGCGGTCTGCTCGACGAGGGTCGCGAGCTGCTGAAACTCTGCGCGGCCCCCGTGGTACTCCCACAGAAATGACAGCGCCTCGGCGTCGTCGGGGTTCTTGTTGAGGCGCTCGTAGCAGGCGTAGGCGGCAGGGTCCATCGCAGGGCGTCGCGACGCTATCACGGGCTCTGTGGAGACCGGAATCTTTGGGGCCTGCGGTACCGAAGCGGCAGCGGCGGGACCGCCCAGGGGGCTGACCCTGAGGGGCGGTCAGGCCGTCGGCCCTCACACGTTGATGCGAGAGCGGATCGCGTCGATGTCGTAGCCCAGCGCCGCGAACTCCCCGCGCCGGGCCTTGAGCTGCGCGATGAGCCCGGGCTCGATGTCGCCCTCCTCGTTGCGGGTGACGAGCCCGTAGCGGGTGCGGGTCAGGTACCACGTGAAGAAGAGCTGCGTGGTCGCCTCGAAGGCGCTCAGGCCGTCGGCGCCCGGGTCGTCGAGGACGTCGGCGTCGAGGCCCAGCGAGAGGTACGCGGCCTCGCCCCCGTCGGCGTGCTGCTCGTCGTTGGCCCACGCGTGGAAGAAGGTCGCGTGGAAGATCACGTAGCGGCAGAGCTGCTGCAGTCGGCCGAGTCCCTCGGCGTCCGGCGAGGCGCTCGCGGTCACCTCGCTCACCGCGCGTCTCACTCCGCCCACCTCGCGGCGGAGCTCGTCGTGGTCGTTGAGCTCGCTCGCGTCCAGCCACGGGTCTCCGCCGCGCGGCGCGACGTGCGGCGCCGAGTGCTCCACCAGGTCTCGCGACATGGCGACGACCTCGCTCCAGCTCGCGGCGATGTCGGCCGCGTTCTCGGTGAAGAAGCGGGCGACCCACTCTCCCACGACCTGCCAGTAGAGCCGCCCCGCCTTCGCGAAGGTGTGAGCCCCGGTGACCGGAGCGCGGGGCGACCAGCCCGCCCAGTCGCAGGCGCCCACCGACGCGAGCAGCATCTGCTCGACCCCCTGCTGGGTGAGGGCCGAGGCCACCACCACGAAGCCCTCGGGCCCGAGGAGGCTCGTCGCCGCCCGGTGGTTGATCACCACCGTCTCGCGGAGGTGCGGCAGAAGCAGCCGCGCGATGGGGCTGCGACGGAGGTTGCGGAAGGCCGCGATCGCGTACTGCTCGACGTTGAGGTGCGCCCTGGCGAGGTGCGCCTCGACCTCTCCCCAGAGGGCGTAGCTCACCCTCACGACGCGCGTCGCCCGCTCCCAGGTCGCTCCGTCGGCGGGGGTGTACTCGACCGGATCACCGGGCGGAGCGCCGGGACGGCGTCGCCGGAGGGTGATCTTCGTGGGGACGAGCTCGTCGCCGCGGCGCTCGAAATAGGCGCGCACGTCGGGCGCGAAGTGACGGTCGTCGAGCTCGTATCCCTCGTAGGAGTACTCGACGTAGAGGCTCCCGTCCGGGGCCACGCGGAAGAGCGCGGGGTTGAAGCCGTTGAGCATCCGGTCGACGAACCAGGCGTCGCTGCGGGAGCGCCCCGGGGCCTCGCGCTCGGCCTCGAGGGTGCGGTTGAGGGGGTAGTCGCGCTGCACCTCGGAGAGCGACGGAGGGCGACCGAGGGACACCCGCTGGAGGTGCTGGAGGCGGATGGCGCTGACCTCGGAGACCACCGAGTAGCCCTGGGATTTGCGGGCGGCGCTGAAGTCCTGGGGCAGCGCGTCGGCGAGCCCCTCCCCGGTGGCGACCCGGGCGACGGGTGAGCCCTGGCGGTAGCTCCAGTAGGGGACGCGGCAGGTGCCGAAGTCGTAGTCGAGGGCCGAGACGTCGTCGGGGCCGTGCACCACATGCACCACGCGGCGCTCGGTGGTGGACCCGCCTCCGGGCTGCGCGCAGCGGGTGAGCTCGACGACCCGGAGGTCGAGGTCGGGAACATCGCCCGGCCCCGCGTCGGAGGGGTCGTAGGCGATGGTGAAGCAGCCGTCGGAGTCGGTGGTGCCTCGACCGAGGAAGTCGTCGGGGGCGCCGAGGTCGCGCTCCCAGAGCTCGACCTCCATGTGCTGGAGCGGGCGCTCGGCGTCGAGGAAGAGCAGTCGACCGCGCACCCGGTGGGTGGGCTCGCGGCGCGGGGCCTCCGGGGCGCGCGAGGCGGCCTCGCGGCGCAGCCGGTCGAGGGACTCGAGCGGGAGCATGCTGAGCAGCTTGATCGAGAGCGTGGTGAGCGCCTCGCGGGCGAAGCTGCGGACGAGCGGGAAGCGCTGGGGGAGGGAGGGCATCGCTACGACACGCCGCCCTCGGACACCCGGGCCTCGGCGTCCACGGAGAGCACGGCGTCCTTCACCGAGGGGTGCGCCGCCAGGTAGGCCGCCACCGGAGCGATCACCCGCTCCTCGATCACCCGTTGCAGCGGCCTCGCCCCTCGCGTCGGGTGCCAGCCCAGGTCGGCCAGCCTCGCCCTCGCCCCGGCGCTCAGCGACAGCGTCACCCGCCGTCGCTGAAGGCCCGCCCGGCCCTCGGCCCTGGCGATCTCCAGGTCGACGATCTTCAGCACGTCGACCGGGGTCAGCGCGTTGAAGCCGATGACCTGGTCGAGCCGGTTGAAGAACTCCGGGCGGAAGTGCTTCCTCGCCGCCCGGGTCGCGCTGTCTCCGGCGCTGCCCTCGCCGAAGCCCACCGCGCGGGTCTCGCTCACCCCGAGGTTGGAGGTCATCACCACCACCGTCATCCGGCAGTCGACGCTCGTCCCGAAGGAGTCCGTCAGCCGGCCCTCGCCGAGCATCCCCAGCAGCAGGTCGAAGACCTCCGGGTGGGCCTTCTCGATCTCGTCGAAGAGCACCAGCGACAGCGGCCGCTCTCGCACCTTCGTCGCCAGGCTCTGCGACCCCTGGCCCACCGCCAGCAGCCGCTGCCCGGAGCCCGCGAACATGTACTCGCTCATGTCGAGGCGGATCATCCTCGTCGGGTCGCCGAAGAGGTACGCCGCCATCGCGCGGGCGAGCTCGGTCTTGCCGACGCCCGTCGGTCCGAGGAAGAGCAGCGTCCCCACCGGGCGGTCGGGGTCGTTGAGCCCCGCCTTCAGCCTCGCCAGCACCCGGGCGGCCGAGGCGCAGGCCGCGTCCTGGCCGATCACCGAGCGCTGCAGCGTGGCCGCGAGCGCCTCCGGGGTGACCGCGTGCTCGTCCGCGATCAGCTCCTCGGGGATGCCCGAGAAGCGGGCGAAGCGCGCCGACACCTCTCGGGGCGACAGCGTGCGCGCCGCGGTGTCCGTCGGGTCCTGCGAGGCGGCGATCCAGTCGAGGAAGCGCACCGCCTTGCCGGGGAAGGCCGAGTCGCGCTGGAGCGTCGCGAGGTGCGTGGCCATCCGCCGCACCGCCGACGGAGGCATCGTCGTGCGGGGCAGCTTGCGCTGTGCGTAGGTCGGGATGAAGCGCAGCACCGCCGGGGTGGCGGGCTCCTCCAGGGACACCACCTGGAAGACCTCCAGCAGCGCACCGAAGCGACGGCGGCAGGCCTCGAGCTCCGGGCGGGTGCACTCCGCGATCACCGCCAGGGTGCCCTCTCGCGCCGCGGGGAGCAGCACCTCGCCGATCGATCCTCCGTCGGGCTGCGCCTGGAGCAGCGGGACCAGCCGGTCGACGAAGAGCAGGTCGCCCTCGTGGGAGAGCTCCTTCACCAGCGCGAGGCAGCGCTCCTGCCACATGCCCACGTAGGTCATCCCGGCGATCATCCGGGTGGCCGAGGTCGACCACATCCTGGGGACGTGCCGCTCGGGGTGCGCCCTTCGCTCGATGAGCAGGCTCCGGGCGAGCCGACGCACCAGCGAGGTCTTCCCCACGCCCGACGGACCCACCAGCAGCACCGACGGCAGCGGCCGACGGGAGACCAGGGACACCAGGTCCCCGAGCGCGGGGTCTTCGCCCACGGGCATCGGCAGCCGCCGGCGCGCCACGCGCTCGACCCACTCGTCGGCCACCGCGGTCACCGTGGGAAACTCCCTGGCCAGCTCCTCGCCCTCCTCCTCGTCGCTCCCTCCGTCGAGCGCCTTCGGGGTCCACTCGCTCACCCACTCGTCGCCGAAGCGCTGAAACTCCATCAGCGCCCCGGCGCTCTCCCCGAGCAGCATCGTGCTCACGGCCTGGCGCAGCACCTCCGGCGCGATCTCCAAACTCTCCACCACGAAGGACCACCCGAAGCGCGGCAGCACCACGCGAAACCCGCCCTTCTTGAGGGCGCTCCACGCGTAGGTGAGCCGCAGCGGGATCTCCCTCGCTCCGATCACCAGCCGCTTCTCCTGGGCCACCTGCGGGTGCACCTCGACGGTCACCTCCCTGGTCGCGAAGGTCACGTCCCAGAGGTAGCGATCGAGGGACCGTGGCTCCAGCGCGATGGCCCTCTGGAGCAGCGCCTCCAGCTGCCTCTGCACCTCGTCGATGTTGCGCCCGATGGCGCTCGGCGGCGGAGGGGAGAAGAGCCCCCCGCCATGGTCGATGAGGCTCCCGCTCAGGAGCCCCCCCGCATGAGGAACGAAGTACACCCGCAGCCCCGGCTTCGCGCTCACGGCCCCACCTCCTCGCGCGCCATGCGGGTCATCCAGAGGGCGTGCAGCGGGTCGGTCACGCTCGACGCGCTCATCACCCGGGCGGTGCCCATCACGTAGTCCTCCAGCGAGAGCGGCCCGGGTCGCCGCGTCGGGTCGTAGCGGATCGAGCGCACCACCCGCAGCGCCTCCCCCGTCTCAGGGACGATGGCCGAGAGCGCCTCCGCCGCGCTCTCCCCAGGCCGGGCGGGCCGCACCCTCACCACCACCAGCTCCGGGGCCTCGTCGGGCGTGTGCCAGAGGTGCACCCCCTGCTCGTGCTCGAAGAAGGCCCGCACCGACAGCCCCACCACCCGCAGCGCCGCGCGCCTCGCCTCGGGCGGTGTGCCCGCGGGCGTGGCCGCCGCGCTCTCCACGGCGCCCCTCGCGAAGCTGTACGCCGACGCCAGGGCCTCCAGCAGCCCAGGGGCCGACGATCCGCCGTGCATGCCCTCCAGTCGGGTGAGGGTGATGATCACCGAGTGCTGCGTCGGGTCGTCGACCTCTCGCAGCGAGCGGGTGAGCGCGGTGACCTCCGCGATGGCCGAGAGCAGCTCCGCCCGCATCGGGACGCGGTCTGGCCTGAGGGTGATGCGCCCGGTCTCGTCGACGTCCGTGAGCTCCCAGTCCGTGGCCTCGGAGACCCGCCGGGAGAGCGAGGCGAGGTGCTCGTGGAGCGCGTCCCCCCGGGCCCTCAGCGCGTCGAGGTGGAAGAGCGCGTCGCTCGCCTCGGGGCTGCCCGCGCGGTGCTCGTCCACCCGGTCGTGGATGCGCTCGGAGAGCGCCGAGAAGGCCGGGGACGACATGGCCCCGTCGAGCGCCGCGCCGGCCTCCCTCAGCTTGCGGGCGAGCGTCGCGCGGTCGGCGTCGATGAGCTCCTCCAGGGGGTAGCGCGCCGGGATGGGATCGGCCTCTCGCAGCGCCCTCGCCTGGAGGGCGAAGCTCCCCGGGGCGTCGCCCACGTCGACCCGCAGCAGGGTGAGGTCGGCGCGGGCCACGCGCACCAGGTGGTCGGTGAGCGCGGTGCCCACGCGGTCTTCGAGGTAGCGCTTGAGCGAGCGGGCGCCGTCCTCCGCGCGGAAGGCCTCGGAGACCACCCGGTCGAGCACCGCCGGGGTCCAGGAGACGAAGACCCCGCGGTCGACGAGGCCCTGACGCGCGGCGAGGCGGCCGAGCTCCCTCGCGGCGACCACCCGGGCGACCTCCGGGGTGAGCGGAGAGAAGGCCACCACCCGGTCGATGCGGTTGAACAGCTCCGGGGGGAAGAACTCCTGCACCGCGCGCAGGTGGTCCCGCGTCGAGGCCACCGCGTCGGAGCCGACGCCCACCACCGAGTCTCGGCGCGCCCCGAGGTTGGAGGTCATCACGATGATCGAGTGGGTGAAGTCCGCGGTCACCCCTCCGGCGTCGGTGAGCCGCCCCTCGTCGAAGAGCTGCAGCAGCAGGTTGTGCACCTGGGGGTGGGCCTTCTCGATCTCGTCGAAGAGCACCACGCCGAAGGGCTGCTGCGCCGCGTGGCGGGTGAGCAGCCCTTCGGGCGCCCAGCGGTCGCCGATGAGCCGGGCGGCGGCGTCGGCCGTGGCGTACTCGCCCATGTCGAGGCGCAGCAGCCGCTGCGGGGAGCTGTAGAGGAAGGCCGCCATCGCGCGGGCGAGCTCGGTCTTGCCGGTGCCCGTCGGGCCGGTGAAGAGGTACACGGCGAGCGGGCGCTTCGGGTCCGTGAGCCCCCGGCGCATGCGCATCGCGAGGTCGACCACCGACTCCACGCCCGCGGCCTGGCCCAGCACCCGTCGGGTCATCGCGTCGCGCACGTCGTCGGCGCTCATGGGCTCGTCGGGGTGGAGCAGCCCCCGGGGGAAGCCCGTGCGGGCGGAGATCCAGTCGAGCGCGCGGTCGTCGTCGAGCGCGGAGGACTCCAGGTCGGAGAGCTGCTCGGCGCAGAGCAGGGCGGGCTGCTCCCCGTCGGTCGCCCGCTCGCCGGAGTCCCGCAGCGCGGCGTGCAGCAGGTCGAATACCCTCCCTGGTAAGGCCCGGTGGGGGAAGAGCGGGCCGCCCACCTCCAGCAGCGTCCGGATGCCCGAGGCGGGGATGCGCGTGCCGTAGGTGAGCTCCAGCGCGCGGGCCTCCTGGAGCAGCATCCGGAGGGTCTCCGAGGCGGAGGTCTCGGGCATCGCGACGCGGGTGAAGCTCGCGGCGAAGGCGGGCGCGTCCTCCTCGAGCTGTCGCCACTGCTCGACGGTGCACTCGCCCAGCAGCACGCACTCCCCCCGGGAGACCGGCGCCCGGAAGAACTCGGCGATGTTGCGGTCGCTGTCCCGCGAGCGGCCGATGCGCCCCCACTGGTGGAGGTCGTCGACGGCGAGCAGCGCCCGGCGGGCGCGGACGTCGGCGAGCACGTCGCCGCAGCGCTCCTCCCAGTCGCCCACGAAGGACATCCCCGCGATGATGCGGGTGCCGCTCACCCGCCAGACGGCGCGGGCGGCGTCGGCGTTCTGGTGGGCGCTGAAGTCGTCGGCGGCGAGCAGGTCGTGCACCAGGCCGCGGAGCGCCGTGGTGCGCCCGGAGCCCGACGGCCCGATGAGCACCACGCTGCGAGGGGGAGAGGCGCTCACCTGGGCGCGGAGGCGCTCCCTCACCGGCGAGGCCCCCTCCGGCGAGGGCAGGTCTCCGTCGATGGCGCGGCGGGTGAGGTTCTCGCCGATGCGAGGGAGCACCCGGTAGCCGGTGCGTCGCTGCGAGAGGTCGGCCTCGGAGGGAGGGCGCTCTCCCCGGGGATCGGTGCTCTCGGGCTTGAGCGTGTCGAGGATGGAGCGCAGCGCGGCGTTGAAGGAGACCACCCGCAGCCCGCTTCGGGGCCGATGGCGGAGGCCGTCGAGCTCGTCGGGGTCGACGTCGGCCCAGAGCTCGCTGAAGCAGCCGGAGGCGTGCTCGACGAGGGTGCCCTGCTCGGGGCGGAAGGCGAACCAGTCGCCCTGGCGCAGCGGGTGGAAGGCCACCTGCACCCGAGGGCCGGCGCCGCTGAAGAGCGAGAGCAGCACCAGCGGGACGCTCATGGACAGCTTGCGGCGGCGCCCCTCGGTCTGGAGCGTGAGGTCGACCCGCACCGACACGAGGCGCGCCCCTCGGGTGAGCTCGAAGCGCGCCGCCTCGGGGAGGGGGAGCGTGCGGAGGAGCTCCCGGTAGTGCTGCGTGAGCTGCTCGCGGAGCTTGTTCTCGTGCGAGGCCTCGAAGCGCTGGCCGTGCGCCCCGAGCCCGAGCGGAACCCACACCACCCGCTGGCCCTCGCGGGCGTGATAGACGGTGAGCCTTACCTCCATCGCGCTACGCCGACTCCATTCGTGCGTCGTCGGTATACAGGTCCAAAACCGGTTTGTAGAGCGTGCGGGTGGAGAGGCTCACGCTTCCGCCGCAGTGACCCGAAGCCCGAAGCGCTCCCCGAGCGTTCAGGGTCGGCCCGCGCACCAGGCGAGCACCAATTGGGCGCCGAAGTAGAGCGGCCAGCCCCAGAGCTTGTTGTTCCAGCCGGGGGCGATGAAGCGGTCGCGGGCGACGGAGAGGTCGGACAGGTAGAAGGCCACCGCGCCGACGAGCACCCACGGCTCGCCGTGCGCGGCGACGGTGCCCACCGCGAGGGCGACCATCACGGTGATCACGGCCATGTAGGCCAGCACCGGGGCGCGCATCCGAGACTCGACGGAGGGCAGCAGCCAGCGCCCCACCATCGCCAGCGGACCCAGCAGGAGCACCAGCGCCAGCGCGGTGGCTCCCACGGAGACGCCCCGTCGGGCGAAGGCCACGGAGTACGCGACGTGCCCCAGCAGGAAGGCCACGAGCCCCGCGAGGAACACCCGCTTCGCCCTGGAGATGAGCAGCACGTCGCCCCACCAGGAGAACGCGAGGCCCGCGAGGATGGCCGTTCCGTAGGGCGTCCGGTGCGCTCCGTGGGCGAGGGCGGCGGCGAGGAAGGCCGTCGAGGCCAGCGGCTTGAGCACCCGCTCGCCGAGGCTGGGACCGCGGCGGGTCACCGCCAGCAGCAGCGCCACCGAGACGACCGTGACGAGGGAGAAGAGGGTGGAGAGGTGGGGCATCGGGGGGCGCCGAGGGTTGTACCTCGCTTCCCCCGACGATCAGGAGCGGTGGGTGAGGGCCTTCGGAGCGATCAGCGGCAGCCGACGTAGCCGGGCTCGACGTAGCAGTCGTCGTCGGCGTCGCAGTAGCAGCTCGCCTCACCCGGCCAGCAGTAGCGGATGAAGCCCGCGGCGTTGCGGGGATCGCCCCGGAAGTCGGTCGAGGTGGCCTCGTGGGGGCAGGTGGCCGCGCCCGCGGCGCTGACCGTGTACGAGGTGTCGACCGCCGCCGCGTCGTAGAGCTCGGAGGAGGAGGCGTCGCGCGCCCACACCCGCAGCGTCCAGGTGCCCACGATGCTCGGCATGAAGGAGCAGGTGCTCTCGACGTCGTAGGTTCCGCAGGGGCGAGACCAGCTCCCCGAGGGGTTGCGCACCGCGAAGCGGTAGCGAGGGGTCGAGATGCCCGTGCTCCGCGCGGTGATGGTCGTGGCGCGTCCGACCGCGCCGGGCGTCGTGACGGTGAAGGTCACCGAGCTCCCGTCCGAGGGGGTCGGACGCGCCACGACCATCACCGCGCGGAGCACGGGCATCTCGACCCCTCGCTACCGCTTCGCGGTGCGCAACCCCTCGGGGA
>SCUS01000107.1 GCA_004297725.1 Myxococcaceae bacterium
CCCGCGATCTTCTTCTCGCTGCTGATCATCGCGGTGTCGTTCATCCCGGTCTTCGGGCTCACGGGGCAGGCCGGGCGGCTCTTCCGTCCGCTCGCCTTCGCCAAGACCTTCGTGATGCTCTCGGCGGCGGTGCTCTCGGTCACCGTGGCGCCCGCGATGCGCGACTACCTCATTCGGGGGAAGATCTACCCCGAGGCGCGCCACCCGGTGTCGCGGGTGATCCGGGCCTTCTACGAGCCCTTCGTCCACGTCGCGCTCCGCAAGCCGAAGACCACGGTGCTCATCGGACTGATGGCGCTGCTCTCCGCGCTCCCCATCGCAGGGCGGATCGGGTCGGAGTTCATGCCCCCGCTCGACGAGGGCGACCTGGTCTACATGCCCACGACGCTCCCCACGATCTCCATCGAGGAGGCGCGGCGGCAGCTCCAGCGGCAGGACGCCATCCTGCGGGAGTTTCCCGAGGTGGAGCGGGTGCTCGGCAAGGCCGGCCGGGCCGAGACCCCGACGGACCCGGCGCCGCTCCCGATGTTCGAGACGATGGTGAAGCTCCGGCCGCGGGCGCAGTGGCGCACCCGATACGTACGGCGCTGGTACGTCGGCCGCACGCCGGTCTTCCTCCGCCCGGCGCTGAACTGGCTGCAGCCGGAGTTCGTGCCCATGACGCGCGAGCAGCTCATCCAGGAGATGAACCAGCGGCTGCAGTTGCCCGGCTGGACCAACGCCTTCACGCAGCCGATCCGCAACCGCGTGGACATGCTCACGACCGGCATCCGCACCCCAGTCGGCATCAAGATCTACGGCAGCGACCTCGCCGCGATCGAGCGCACCGGCACCTCCCTCGAGCGCGTGCTGCACGCCGTCCCCGGCACCCGGAGCGTGCTCTTCGAGCGGTCGGTCGGTGGGCTCTACGTCGATATCGTGCCCGACCGGCACGCGCTGGCGCGCTACGGGCTGCAGGTCGAGGACGTCAACGAGGTGATCGAGATGGCGCTCGGCGGCGCGCCGGTGACCACCACCGTCGAGGGGCGCAACCGCTTCACGGTCAACGTGCGCTACGCCGAGGACTTCCGATCGAGCCTCGAGCGCATCCGCGAGGTGCTGGTTCCGCTCCCGACGCCGGGCGAAGCGTCGGGGGGCATGGGGGAGCCCGGGGCCCGCACCGCCGTCGCGCGCCAGGTGGAGCTGGGCGCTCTCGCCGACGTGCGGGTGGTCACCGGGCCGCCGATGATCCGCGACGAGGCGGGGCTGCTGGTGGGCTACGTCTACGTGGACATCGACGCGAGCCGTGACGTCGGTCGGTACGTCGACGCCGCGCGGGGCACCGTGGAGGCGGCCACGCGCCGCGGCGAGGTGCGGCTGGCGCCGGGGTCGTACCTGCGCTGGACGGGGCAGTACGAGCTGCTCGCGCAGATGGAGGAGCGGATGAAGATCCTGATCCCCCTGGCGCTGCTGATCATCGTGGTGCTGCTGTACCTGCAGTTCAAGAACTTCACCGAGGTGCTGATCGTGCTGCTCTCGGTGCCCTTCGCGCTGGTGGGCAGCGCGTGGGCGGTCTTCCTGCTCGGCTACAACTTCTCCACCGCGGTGTGGGTGGGCGTGATCGCGTTGGTGGGCCTCGCCGCGCAGACCGGCGTCGTGATGATCGTCTACATCGACCACGCCTACGAGCGGCGGTTCGCGGCAGGCCAGATCAACTCCCTGGAAGACATCATCGAGGCCCACGCCGAGGGGACGATCCAGCGGGTGCGCCCGAAGCTGATGACCGTCGGCACGATGCTAATCGGCCTGGTGCCGCTGCTCTGGGCGGAGGGATCGGGCGCCGACGTGATGAAGCGCATCGCCGCTCCGATGGTCGGGGGCCTGGTGACCAGCGCGTTCCTGACGCTGGAGATCATCCCGGTGATCTACACCTACTGGCGCGCCGAGCAGCTTCTCTGGCGCCACGTCGGAGAGCTCGCGCCCGCCCGGCTCGCCCCGCTTCAGTGGTTCGAGCGGGCGATCATGGCGGGCCTCGTGGTGCTGCTCGCGGCCTCCGTCGCGCGCCTCTACCTGAGCTCCGTCCCCGCCGCGCTCCACGTCGCGAGCGTCGCCGGGGCGGCCCTCGCGGCGGCCTCGCTCGTCGCCTACCTCGCGGCACGAGGGGGCGCTCGCCACGCCGTGGAGCGCGGCCGCCTCGCTACGCTAGAGACCTCGGGAGGTCCGATGGCCTCCCCGAATCCAACGACCGGAGAAGACCCATGAAGCGTCGAACGATCCCAAGCCTGCTCCTCCTCGCGTCACTCGCCCTCGCGGGCTGCAACAAGGCGGCCCCGTCGGGCGCGACGGCGGGCCGACGAGTGGCCATCGCGGTGGGTGAGCAGGGCTACTCGCCCGCCTCCGTGACCGTCCCGGCGGCGCAGCCCGTTACGCTGGTCTTCACCCGGACGAGCGACCAGGGATGCGGCACGCAGGTGGTGTTCCCGTCGCTGAACATCCGGCGCGACCTGCCGCTCAACCAGCCGGTGGAGGTGACGTTCACCCCGGCCGCCGGGACGATCGCGTTCACGTGCGGAATGAACATGATGCGCGGATCGGTCGTGGCGCAGTAGTGCCCTGGCGAAGGCTCCTCGCGGCGCTGGTCGCGGCGCTCGCGACGCACTGCGGTCCGACGCCGGTCGCGTCCAACCTCTTCCGGGTTGCCATCAACGGCGCTCCTGGCGGCGCGTTGCTGGGGGTCTGGGTCTCACCGATCGATGCGTCAGCGTACGTCTGCGGCGGGTACGTGGGCGTGGATCCTGCGCGGGTTCCCGCGGGCGGCGCGGGCCGACTGCTTGGGTACCAGAACGGGCGCTTCACTACGCTGTGCCGGACCCCGAGCGTGCTCTGGTGGGTGTTCAGCACCGAGGGCGTCGTGTTTGCCGTGGGGGAGGGCGGCGCGGTGCTCCGCTACACACTGTCGCGAGGATGCGAGGCGCTCGAACTCGGAGGCGACTGGTCCACCGGTCCTCCGACGTTTTGGGGGGTGTGGGGGCCGTCTGCGAATGACCTCTATCTCGTCGGCGGATCGGCCTTGCCGACGGGACCGAAGGGCGTGCTGCTGCACTACGACGGCGTGCGGTTCGAGCGGCTGGCGGTGCCTTCCGCTGCCCGGGAGGTCAACCTGTACAAGGTGTCCCACGGGGTCGGCCGGACGATCGTCGTCGGGGCTTCGGGCACCGTCCTTTCTCGCGCCGATGGCGAGGCCGCCTGGCAGGTGGACGAGGTTCCGGGGCTCAGCCCGGAGGACACCCTCTTTACCGTGGCATGTACGCGCGACGAGACGGCCTGCGCCGCCGTCGGCGGGGCAGGGACCGGGCGCGTGCTCCTCCGAACGAATACCGGCTGGACGCTGGTTCCGCTCCCAGACGGGCTGCCAGGGCTCAATGGTGTGTGGCCGGAGAACGACCGGAGCCTCTACCTCGTGGGCCGCGATGGTCGCGCGTTTCGCTACGCGGGTCCGAGCGCTATCACCGGGACGAGGTGGCTCACCGGCGACACGTTCCACGCCGTCGCGGGAAACGATCAGATCGTGCTCGTCGTCGGCGGTGAGATCGGCAACGTCCAACCCAACCAGCGAGGCACAGTCCTCGTTCGAGGCGCGTCGGAAGAGCACTTCCCTCTCGACGGGCGGGTGTACGAGGCAGCGCGCGACGGGCG
>SCUS01000108.1 GCA_004297725.1 Myxococcaceae bacterium
ATCGTCAAGGCGGCGTTCGACGGGCAGCGCGCAGTCAAGGTCGCGAACCTGATGCGCCAGGCGGAGATCCCAGCCGCCTTCCGCCACATCCTCCAGGCGTCCGCCTACTGTCCCACCACCACCCCGGGTCGCGCCCCACATCACCTCCGCCAGACGGTGAGGCGTTTCGAAGATGCCGCGGAGATCGCGCCGCGTCCGCAGCAGCGCCAGCGATCGTCGTCCCGGTCTGGCCAGTACGAGGGCCGCGCAGTGACGCGGGCCCCGCAGAAGCCGTCGGGAAAGGGCGGCCGCGGGCGCGGGAAGCCCCCTCCGCCCTCCCGCCCGCACCAAGACTCGGCGTGACTCCCTCGCTCTCACAGCGAATCCTCCTCGGACGACGACGAACGTGTGGCACCGCGCGGCTCACGAGCGGTCGGGACGCTCGCCGCCCGTCGGTCCGTCTGGGAGCGTGCGAGGAGTTTCGGAGAGGATGTTCGCGGACTGATCCGGTTCGCGAACGCGGAGTGCGAGCGCGGCGTCGCGCCGTCGACAGCGCTTCGCAACCTCTCCCACGCAACGGCAGCCTTCGAACGCGCAGTGCGACCCCTCGATGCCGCCGAAGTGATTCGCGTCCGGGACGCGAGGGACGTCATCCGTCGCCGCCTCTGGACTCGTCCACCGAAGCAGGCGATGCCGATGCGGCACCACCACGTCGCGGCCCTCTGGCGCAGCGACCCGTCCGACTTGGGTGTCCTCGCGGCCCTCATGTTCGCCGGCGGCCTTCGCTTCAGCGACATCGCCAGCGTCCGTGGCGTCGATGTAAGGATGCTGCCCAATCACGTCGAGGTGACGCTGCGTGTGACGAAGACGACGTCATACAAGTGCGCGCCTCAGACAGTGGCTGTCGTGCTCCCGCCGCCGGTCAGGATCGCCCTCCTCAGCAGAGCCATCCGCGCACACCACCACCCGCTGTGGACGGTGTCATACGCCGAGTTCGTCACGTTCCTTCGCCGTGTCGACTCGCGCCTCTCAGCGCACTCCGCGAGGCGCGGCTTCGTCCACGCGGCCCTCGACGCGCAGATCGACGACGCGGACGTGATGCGCGTCACGCGCCACGCGTCCATCGACGCGTTCGCGGCGTACGCCGGCAGACTGCCGAACCGGTGGCTCGCGCAGCAGCTCAATGCGTCGGCAGCAGCGATGCGGCCGCTGCAGCGCCTCACAGCGACGCCCGCATCACCGACGTTTCCCACACCCGCGACGAGCCCCTTCGTCGTGTGAGCCAGTGCGCGATCCCAGGGAGAGCGACTGGCAATGCAGCAGCAGCAGCAGCAGCAGCAACGCGCTTCAGTTGGCCGATCAACTCCGGCGGCCCGTCGCTGCCCGTCTTGGCCCTCCGCGCGGCAGGCCTCAGAGACCTCGCTGCAAAGGTCGACACCCCGCACCCCGCGTGGGTCCCGTCGACCATCAAGACGGTCGTGAAGGAGACCATGCCGCTCGGCCGCCTCACGCGTTGGCTCCGCAGCGTCGGCAGGCCCCGTCTCGCTGACCACGTCCGCGCGCTCCACCACGTCCACTCTTTCGAGCGCCACTTCATCGCCACCGTCCTCCCCACACGGCGCGCCGCTCGTTCACGCCTCCCGCCGCACATCTTCGAGCAAGCGGTCGCGGCCGGCGTGCTCGTGCCGCTGCCGCGGCGGTGCCGCCCGATCATCTCCGCACCACTGAAGGCGGTCCCTGATCGGAAGGACCCGTCCGTCGGCCGCCTCATCCTCCCGGCGTGCCGCCTGAACGACTCGTGCGTGCCGCCCGACCCGTGCCCCATCCCGCACCTGCCGCACATGATCGCGCGCATCCTCGAGAACGACTACATCGTCACCGCCGATCTCAGGAGCTGGTTCTTCAGCTTCAGTATCGGCCGTGACGTCGCCGACAAGTACTTCGCCACCCGCGGCCCCGATGGGCGCTTCTACGCCCACGTCCGCGGCGCAATGGGGTGGTGCGCGATGCCGTACATTGCGTGCTCGGTCGCCGAAGCGATCGTGCAAGCGGCGGCCAGGTCGCACTTCGCGTTCGCATGGATCGACGACCTCTCCATCGCCACGCGGAGTGAGGCGGCAGCGATTGTCGCGTCGCGCCGCCTCGAGCGCCTCGCGCGCTTCCTCGGCGCTGAGCTGCGCGACCTCTCCGCTCCGTCCCGCTCGGCAGTCATCGTCGGCGTCCAAGTCGATCTCGCCGTCAAGGCGTGGCGGCTGGCACCACAATGGGCCACGAAGTTTTCCGAGTTCTGGGCATCCATTGCCGATGAAGCGCGCGTCCCCGCGCGTGTCGCTTGGCGCGCAGCAGGGTACATCGCGTGGGCCACGTACGCCCTCCAGCTCCCGTTGGCACTCACAGCCGCCGGGTCCAGGATGGCGATGGAGACGCTGTCCGAAGAGCCGACGGCCCTCGTCGACTTCCGCGCGATCTCGCGCGCCTTCGGTCAGCTCGCGAGCGTGATTCGAGCCAACCCGTGGCGCAGGATGGCAGCACCGCCCACTCGCACGCTCGTCACGGACGCATCTCCCTTCGGCCTCGGCGCGCTCGTCGATGGCCGTCAACTGGGAGTACCGATACGCCACCTGGAGCACATCAACGCTCTCGAGGTCGCGGCGATCGCGTTCGCCATCCGCAGATCCGGCGCGAGAAGTCAGACGGTCGACGTCATCGTCGACAATCGAGTCGTCTTCTATTGCGTGCCGCGATGGAGATCCCTCGGTGCGGGTCAGCTGCACAATCGCATCTGCGAGCTGATGCGGCTCTGCATGAGGCGAAAGATCTCCCTCAGGATGGGATGGATCCCAACCGAAGTGATGGCCGCGTGTGGCGCTGATGCCGCCTCACGCGGTTCCCGCATCACAAGCACTGACGTTTCGTCGTGCTCTGAACACGCAGAGTGGCAATCGGCCGCCCTGGTCGAACCACTTCTTTCCTTGACTTTTTGACTTCGAGAAAAAATCTCATGATGCTGGAACTTTGGAACTTTTTGTTGTTTAACGCTGGAGTTTGTTGTCGGTACTTTTCCTCTGGCGAGGCTGAACGGTTTGAACCGTCCTCGACACTTTGGGCGTCTCGGTTGATGGGACCCCAAGCTATGGTCACAGAACAACGTTCGGGAAAACGATCAACAAGATCGGTTAAGGAACGTCCTACTTTGTATCGATGAAGCTGCATTGACTCGCAGCTTGGGTTGTAGTAGTTCATTCCTACCTTACTGTCTCTGGACCTGTAGCGTTTAGCCCCTTCGACAAATTAACCCCGTTCGCCTTCAGGGTTTTTGTTCTTTCTCGTCTTAACATACAGGTCTTCCTCAACATATGCCGCGTCAAGGTTCTACGTCTGGCGTGAACGCGCGGCGCAATTCGTCATCATCATCGTCATCATCGTCATCATCGACATCCTCACGAGCAGCCACCACCGTCCCGCTGCCGTCTGTCCGCGATACGTCTCCGGAGACGTCAACCCTCCACCCCGGCATCCTCCCGATCGCTCTCCGGCGCGACGGCCTGTTCGATACGCGGGTCATCGAGAGCCGGATGGCTCTCATCAACGAGAGCTTGCCGCCACACGACCCGTTCTGGCTCCGCGCCGAACAAGAGTGGTCGGCGGCGTTCCATTTCAGGCGTGTACGGGCCGCCATGCGGGCGATGTTCCCGGAGCCGCCGCCCGCCGCAAGGAACTGGCAGGCGCTGCTGCGCATCTTCATGGCGCTCGCGCCGGACGGCGAAGCGCAGCTCATGCGCGCGTGGCCTGACGACGAAGGCCCGACGTCGCTCGCGAAGGCGATGGCCGTGTTCGGCAGCGACGCAGTTCCCCCTCACCTCCGCAGCCACGACATCAACTTCGTCGGCGCGCGCCGCGCAGCGAAGCGCGTGCGCACCGCTGCCGGTACAGTCCCTCACCCCATCCGCTCCGCGGTCCCGATGGACGATGTCCTCGCACTCCCTCCGAGCATGCTGTTGAGGCGTGTGGAAGACGCGGCTGAGGAGGCGGCGTGCATCGCGCGTGGCGCACAGCGCCGCGCTGTCGAAGCGTCGCGAGAGGCCACCGGAGCGGTTCGCCGCGTGGCTGGCGTGCAGGAGGAAGTCGCAGACGTCCGATCCCAAATCGGCGTGCTGCGCACCGTCGCCGCTTCGGTGGAGCCCGTCGTGGCCGCCGCCGCGCACGGGCTTGAGACCCTCCGCCTCGAGGTGGCCGCCATCCAGCGCATGATGGTGAATGCCGAGCCGGCCGCCTTCGCCGCCCTCTCCACGATGCTCGCCGACGCCGAGCAGAGGCTCCGCGCCTCCGAAGATCGCTCGGCTCGCGCAGCCGCGACAGCAGCAGCGACCGAGCAAGCTCTCACCCGACACCAGTCGGAGGTGGCCGCCTTGCAGAAGCAGGTGATCGCGCTGCGCGACATGCTGGCGGTGGCGGACCCCGTTGTTGTCGAGCCGCTCGCGCAGGCTCTCCGCGACGCCGAACGCCGACTCCGCTCGCAGGAAGATCGAGCGGCGCTGACTGAGCGCGCGCTCCGCGAGCACGGCGCGGAGATCGAGTCCTTGCGTCGCGCTGCCGCCGCGATGACCGAGCCACCCGCGGCGATGGCATTGCGTCGCCAGGTCACCGCTCTCGAAGGGCGCGTCGGCCAGGACGCTGACGAAGTTCGTCGTGAGATGCACACCATCCGCGACGAGCTGACCGGCCTGCGGCAAGCGATGAAGTCGGCCGAGCCGGCAGCCGCCGCCCCGATCGCCGCTGCCATTGACGACGCCGAACGGCGCCTGCGGCGGCAGGAGGCTCAGATCGCGGCCACCAATCAGCGGATGACGGCCACCGAGCGTGATCTCGCGACCCTCAGCCACACGATGGCGACGACGAGCCCCGCCGCTGCGGAGGCGTTGCGTCGCGAGCTGAAGTCGCTCGAGACCCGCCTCACCGACGAAACGTCCGGACTGCGGGACGCGATCGAGTCGGTGATGCGCCAGCGAAAGTCGCCGAGTCCGCCCCCGCCCCGCGATCGCCGCACAACATTCGATGCGGAGGCTGACACCCCCCGCCACGCCGCACACGGATCACCCGATTGCCCCCCCAACGACGCGCCCGACGCCAGCCCCCTCAACGCCGACATGACCCGCGTCGAGTTCTTTCTCCGCGGCGAGGAGTGCATCCACTACTGGATGTCGTGCGGCGTCGGCATCGACGCGGCCATCACCCACGCATTCCGCACGTCATTCAACGACGTCATCGTCGCCAATCTCAACGGCGCGGACGTCGGACATGCGAAGGACGCGCTCGAGGCGAGCGTCGGAGCGTGCGCCGCGCTCGCTGCTGGTCGCATCACGCCCGACCTCATCAGCAGCATCGCCAAGCACGTCACGTACATCATCGTCAAGGCGGCTTTCGACGGGCAGCGCGCAGTCAAGGTCGCGAACCTGATGCGCCAGGCGGAGATCCCAGCCGCCTTCCGCCACATCCTCCAGGCGTCCGC
>SCUS01000109.1 GCA_004297725.1 Myxococcaceae bacterium
CAGACCCCGAGCGTGAGCGAGGGGGAGCGCCCGCCCGGGCCATCAGTCAGCGTCCGGAATCTCCGGTGATTCCCGCTAGAATCGCGGCGCCGGAGATCTGCGCTGACGGCGTGAACGGGCCCTCCCCCTCGCTCACGCTCGGGGTCTGGCTCCGTCGTCCGACACCGCGCGGTCGTACCGGGGAAGCGCCCTCCGAAGCCGTACTCAACCCGTCAGGCCACCGCCCTAAGGGCCGCGCTCCCCCTCCAGCCGGGCGAGCCGCTCTCGCAGCTCCGAGAGCGTCGACTCGAGCTCGTCGACCCTCCGGACGCACGCTTCGAGGGCGCGCGCCCGGCCGGCGATGCGCTCGTACTCCGAGGCGGCCTCGGCCACCGCGAGCTCGAGCTCCTCTGGAGAGAAGGGCTTGCTCATGTAGCGGTAGACGTGGCCCAGGTTGATCGCCTCGATCACCGAGCGGATGTCCGCGTATCCGGTGAAGAGCACCCGGATCGCGTCGGGGTACTCGGACTTCACCTTCCGCAGCATCTCGGTGCCCGTCACCGAGGGCATCCGCTGGTCGGTCATCACGACGTGCACGTCGCGCTGCCGCATGACCTCCATCGCCTCCTCGGCGCTGTTCGCCCGGGCGACGTCGTAGCGGAGGCGCAGCAGGTCGTAGACCGAGTCGCAGATGTCCGGCTCGTCGTCGACGACCAGCAGGCAGTACTTGCGCGAAGTGACCTCCATCATGACTTCTCCCCTCGGATTCTCGGAAGGATCACGCGAAAGAGCGCCCCGCGTCCGGCCTCGCTCTCGACCTCGATGCGGCCCTGCTGGTCGACCACGATGCTGTGGCTGATGCTCAGCCCGAGGCCCATGCCCTCCCCGACGCGCTTCGTGGTGAAGAAGGGGTCGAAGATGCGCGGCAGCAGGTCTTCGGGGATGCCGCCGCCGTTGTCGGCGATCTCGACGACGACCTCGGCCCCTGCGCTCCGCGTCGAGATCGAGATGCGCCCCTCCGATCGCCCGCTGGCCTCGATCGCCTGGATCGCGTTCACCAGAAGGTTGAGGAAGACCTGGTTCATCGCCGCGACGGAGCAGGCGATCGGCGCCACCGGGCCGTAGCGGCGCTCGACGGCGATGCCCTGCTTGTCCAGCCGCCACTGCACCATCTCGACGCTGCTCTCCAGCATGCTCCGAAGGTCCACGGTCGAGACCTCGGCGTGGTCGAGCCGCGCGAACTCCCGCAGGTGCGTCACGATCGTGGCCACGCGCTTCACGCCCACCCGCGAGCGCTGCACGATCCGCTCGATGTTCCCTTCGATGTAGGGCAGGTCGGCGGCCTCGCTGGCGCGCCGCACGCCCGCCATCACCTCCGGGGCCGCCGTGGCCAGCGTGGCGTCGCCGCGGCGGTACTCCTCCAGCACGGAGCGCAACCCGCGGATCTCCCGGTCCAGCACCGCCAGGTTGCTGTCGATGAACGCGATGGGGTTGTTGATCTCGTGCGCCATCCCGGCGCTCAACAGCCCCAGCGACGCGAGCCGCTCGGACTGCGTGACGCGCGCCTGCAGCCGCCGACGCTCGGAGGTGTCGCGCAGCGCATACTTGACCGCCAGCCCCGAGGGCAGGTCGACCACCGACGCCGCGACGTCCATCGGAAACACCTCGCCGCTCCGCCGCCGCCCTCGCAGCTCGACGCAGCGCCCGGCCAGCGCTCCCCCGCCGGAGCGCGCGTACTCCGCGAGGTCGCGGCGGTGCTGGTCGCGCAGCTCGGGCGCGAGGAGCTCGGTCACCGACATGCCCACGAGCGAGCGCTCGTCGTAGCCGAACATGCGCTGCGCGGCGCTGTTGGCGAGCGTCGCGACCCCCTCCCGATCGACCACCACGATGCCGTCCTGCGCGCCCTCGAGGAGCTGCCGGTAGAGCCGCTCGGAGGCCTCTGTCGTCTCGCGGGCCTGCTGGCGTAGGTCCGCGAGGTGGAGCTGCGCCCGCACCCGCGCGGTGAGCTCCCTCGCCGAGAAGGGCTTGGTGAGGTAGTCGTCCGCGCCGACCTCGAGGCCGCCCAGCCGCGCCTCCTCCCCGGCCCGCGCAGACAGCAGCAGCACCGGCAGCGTGCTCAGCGCGGGGTCGGCCCGCACCGCGCGGAGCAGCTCGAGGCCGTCCATCTCGGGCATCATCACGTCCGAGAGGAGCAGGTCGGGCCGCCGCGCGCGCACCTCCTCCAGCGCCTGGCGGCCGTCGCCCACGGCGACCACCTCGTGCTCGCGCGCGAGCAGGCGCTGCACATAGTCCCGCATGTCGGCGTTGTCATCGGCCAGCACGATGCGCTTGCGCGGCGCACCGCCGGCCGCCGCCACGGCCGCGGGCGCGGGCGCCTCCTCCCCGGGCAGCCATCGCAGCGCCTCCGCCACGAAGGGGTCCGAGCCCGCGGCGACCTTCGTCGAGGGCTGCGGCGAGAGCGAGAGGTGCTCCCGGGGCAGGTGCTCCGAGCCTCGCGGGACGCGCACGGTGAAGCACGACCCCCGGCCCGGCTCGCTCTCCACCGAGACCGTGCCGCCGTGGAGGCGGGTGAGCTCCTGCACCAGCGCGAGGCCGATGCCCGTCCCCTCGAAGTTGCGCCCCGACGCCCCGCGCACCCGATGGAAGCGCTCGAAGAGGTGGGGAAGCTCCGCCTCGGGGATGCCGACGCCGGTGTCGCGCACCGCGAGCCGCACGGCCCCGTCGTCGAGCTGCAGCGAGACCGCGATCTCCCCGGAGAGCGTGAACTTGAACGCGTTGGAGAGGAGGTTGAGCACGATCTGCTCCCACATCCCGCGATCGACGAAGACGGGCTCCGGGAGGGCGGGGCAGGACAGCGACAGCCGCACGCCCCCTCGCTCCACCGCGGAGCGGAAGGTGCTGACGAGGTCCGTGGTGAGCGCCGCGAGGTCGACGGGCTCGAAGCTGGCCTCCGCGCGACCGGCCTCCAGGCGCGAGAAGTCGAGCAGCGCGTCGACCAGCTTCAACAGCCGCTGCGCGTTGCGGTGGACCATCACCAGCTCGGCGCTCACGGGCCCGGGGAGCTCGCCCCGTGCGCCCGCGAGCAGGTCTTCCAGCGGCCCCAGCATCAGCGTGAGGGGCGTGCGAAACTCGTGGCTCACGTTGTTGAAGAACTCGGTCTTCGCCTGCGTGGCGGCCTCGGCCTTGCGCCGGGCCAGCGCCAGGGCGTCGAGCGCCTCGTGGCGCGCGGTGCACTCGAAGATGTAGCCGATGTATCGGGTGATCTTCCCGGCGTCGTCGCGGATGATCGCGGTGAGGTCGCGCACCCAGATGACCCGACCCCCCGGGTCGATGATCCGGTAGTCCTCGTGCTCGAAGACCAGCTCACCCGAGGCGCTGTGCTCCTCGACCTCGCGGGTCACCTTCGGGAGGTCGTCGGGGTGGATGGCCCTGGCGTAGACCACCCGCCCGGAGAGGAAGTCCTCGGCGCCATAGCCGATCACGTGGCGGACGTTGGACGAGACGAACTCGACCGGCCAGCCCTCGGTGGCGCGCCAGCAGAAGATGGCGACCGGCACCGCACGCTCCAGCAGGGTGCGGAAGACCAGCTCCTCGAGGTCGCGTCGGGCCGATTCCATGGTCGAAGGCCTCAGCGATGCGATGGGGATTCGCGCATCGGACAGGATCTCTTCCAGAGGCAGCCGTCTGCGCTCGGGCCCCCCCAGCGACTTCCCTCTGGGGCCTCGGCCGGACTCGTCAATCGCGCAGCTCGCCAGAGAGCGCCGCCTGGCCGCCCGCGCCAGCGCCCGAAGCGGGCTCACTGCGCTACGCGAGGCCGCTCAGGACGCCTGATCGAAGGGCGCGGTCGGGACGCTGAAGTAGAAGGTCGTCCCCCGCCCCAGCTCGCTCTCGGCCCAGATGCGGCCGCCGTGGGCCTCGACGATGCCCTTGCAGATCGGGAGCCCGAGCCCTGCCCCGTGGCGCTCGGCCCTCCCCGCCTGCCAGAAGCGGTCGAAGACCCGCCCGAGGCTCTCGGAGGACATCCCCACGCCCGTGTCCTC
Organism: Myxococcaceae bacterium; assembly: GCA_004297725.1. Lineage (GTDB taxonomy): Bacteria > Myxococcota_A > Polyangia > Polyangiales > SCUS01. Next base: position 4,020 of record SCUS01000109.1, read on the forward strand.
GACCTTGAACCACACCTCCCCCGGACGCGACTCGGCACCCAGGGTGATGCTCCCTCCGGCGGGCGTGAACTTGATCGCGTTGCCGACGAGGTTCTCCAACACCTGGAGCAGCCGATCACGGTCGCCCAGGATGGCAGGAAGCTCCTCGGCCGCGTCGATGTGCAGGGCGATGGAGGCGTTGGCGGCGAGCAGCTGCTCCTCCTCCTGCGAGTCGACGAGGAGCTGCCTCGAGGGCATCGCGCAGCGCTCGACCGTCAGCGCCCCTCCCTCGATGCGGGCCACGTCGAGGAGGTCCTGGATGAGCCGGTTGGCGCGCTCGAAGGCGCGGAGGATCGTCTGGACGCTGGTCATGGCGGCCGTGACGCCGCCCCTCGCGAGCTGTCGCTCCAGCAGGCTCGTCGCCAGGAGGATGGTGCTCAGCGGGGTCCTGACGTCGTGGGCGACGATGGCCAGGATGTCGTCGCGCGCCTTCGTGGCCCGCTGCGCCGCGGCGTAGAGCCGGGCGTTCACGATGGCGCTGGTCGCCCGGCGGGCGATCTCGGTCGCAAAGGCCATGTCGCGGGTGCCGTACCGTCCGGGGCGGCTCGACGCGAAGACGATGGCCCCGAGCAGCTCGCCGTGGGAGAGCAGCGGCGCCACGATGGCCGAGCGGGGGTTGAGGGCCTCGATCAGCCGGAGGTGCTCGTCGTCGCGGGCCACCGAAGCCCAGAGCTCGGGGTCCATCTCGCGGAAGAGCTGGGGCTGCTTCGTCTCGAAGGCCGAGCGGGCGAGGGAGTGGTTTCGACCGATCGGGAGCGCCGCCAGCCTCTCGCAGGTCTCGGCCATCGCCGGGTCGGCGTGGACCACCATCAGCCGGTGCCCCCGCTCGTCGACCTCGATCATGTCGATGAGGCACAGGTCGGCGACGTGGTGCACCACCAGCCCGGCGATGCTCCGGATCGTCTCGGCGTAGTCGAGCGACGAGGCCAGCGCGTCCCCCGCGTCGGCCAGGATCTCCTGCTCCCTCTCGAAGAGCCTCCGCTCCGTGATGTCCCGCAGCGCCACGGTCATCACCACCCTGCCCCCGACGACGAGCTTGGAGAGCGTGGCCTCCGCGGGAAACTCCTCGCCGTTCTTGCGCATGCCGTGGATCGTCACGCTCCGCTCGCCCATCGAGACGGAGCCCCTCTCGGTGGCGGCGAAGGCCGAGACGTGCGCCCGGTGCCCGGCGCGCAGCCGTGTGGGGACCAGCATCTCGAGCGGGGCCCCCAGCGCCTCGGCCTTGGTGTAGCCGAAGATCCGCTCGGCGCTGTCGTTGAAGATGGTGATCCGCTGGTCTGCGTCGACGCTGATGATGGCGTCCGCGGCGATGGCGATGATGCCCGAGAACTCCTGCTCGGACTCCCGGTGCGCCCGCTCGGCCCGCTTGAGCGCCGAGATGTCCGTCACCTGGGCGCAGAAGCCCCGCACGACGCCGTCGACCACGTCGGGGATGTAGTTCGCGTGGCTGATCGTCGGGGGCCCTCCTTTCGGGTCGGGGATCTCCCGCTCGAACTCCTGCGCCTCGCCCCGGAGCGCGGCCTCGATGTACGGCTGGCAGAGGGGATAGTACGGCCCGAGGAGCTCGCGGATGTGCATGCCGAGGAGCGACGCCGACGCGACCCCATACCAGCGCTCGTATGCCCGGTTGGCGAAGCGGCAGCGCTGCGAGGAGTCCCAGTACGCGAGCATCGACGGGATGCTGTCGACGACGCGGCGGGTGAGCGCGCCCTGGTCCTCGACGGACGCGCCGGTGACCTTGGGATCAGCGTGTCCAGTCAGCATCGGGGCCGGCTCGATCTCCTAGCGCAGACCGCACCTTCGCGGCGGCCTTCGGCTTGAGTGCGTCGATGAACAGGAGCCAGCGGAAGGCGTCGCGGAGCACCTCGTCGGCGGGGCGAAACGTCGCGCCGAGCTCGGTGCGCGCCCGGGTCGAGTCGTAGAGCAGGTGGCGGCCGAAGACGTCGGCGATCTGCGCGCGGGTGACGGGCGCGTCGGTGTCCTCCGCCGCGGCCTTCTTCTCCATGCGACCGGCGAGGAAGGACAGGAGGAAGCGCGGAGGCCGGAGCGTGGGCGGCCGCACCCCCGCCACCGAGGAGAAGTGCGCGGAGACCTCCTCGGGCCGGAGCCTGTCGCCGGTGAGGAGGTAGCGACGACCGCTCTTGCCGAGGCGCGCGGCGAGCACATGGCCCGCGGCCACGTCGCGCACGTCCGTGATGCACACGCCCAGAAACGACGGGTCGCCCTGGAGCAGCCCCACGAGCGCCGCCGTCGCCGGGGTGACCCGGTAGTCCCTCGGACCGAACACGCCGCTCGGGTTGGTGATCACCACCTCGAGGCCGCCGGCCTCGGCCTCGCGACGGGCGAGCGCCTCGGCCTCGATCTTCGCCCTGGTGTAGGGGCTCTCGGCGACGGTGAGGAAGGCCCCCTCGTCGAGCGGGCGCGAGGGGTCGTCGGTGAAGCCCACGGTGGCGCCGCTGCTGGTCACGACGACCCTGCGCACCCCGGAGGCGCGGGCCGCGTCGAGGACGTTGCGGGTGCCGACCACCGCGGGGCGCATGATGGTCTCCGGGTCGCGCGCGAAGTTGCGATGCGGCGACGCGACGTGGAACACCACCTCCACCCCATCGCAGGCGCGCCGCACGCTGTCAGCGTCGAGCAGGTCTCCGACGCGGCGCTCCACGTCGACCCCTTGGAGGGCCCGAAGGTCGGCCTTCGGTCGCACGAAGGCCACGGGCTCGAGGCCGGCCGCAAGGCACGCCCTCACCACGTGGCTGCCGATGTGCCCGTTTGCTCCCGTGACCAACGCTCGCATGGAGGTCCTCCGCTCCTTGCCGCAGCGCCAGCATTCGACGTGCCGCCCCGACGGCGAGGCGGCGCCCCTTCGCAGGCCGCTCGATGTGGCCCTGGAGGCCTTGCCGGAGGTGCACTCCATGCGTCCGTCGAGGCGCGTCAGTGCAACGGATGCACCGGCGCGTCAGGGTGCTCGCCGCGGTGCGCCTGCCTGACGGGTGTGGACGACCTCACCCCGCTGCCGCGATGCCGCCGGCGAGGAGTCCGACGGTACGACCGCGAGGCCGCCGACGAGGAGTCCGACGGTACGACCGCGAGGCCGCCAGCGACCAGAGCCAGACCCTGAGAAGGTCAGCGAGGGGGAGCGTCCTACCCCGCTGCCAGCACGATTCTCCTTCTTCGAAGGTGGCGGTTCGCCCGAGGAATCGCCGAAAATTCCGGACGCGTAATGACGGCGGTAGAGGCCTCTCCCCCTCGCTGACGCTCAGGGTCTGGCTCTGGTCGCTGGCGGCCTCGCGGTCGTACCGGGGAAGCGATGGGCTCTCCGCCGGGATGTGCAGAAGGGAAAGGGTCTCCAACCCGCGGGCACAGCGGGTACGGCCACGATCAGAGCCCCCGGCGGAAGCGCTGCGAGAAGGTGTAGAAGCCCGCGGTGTCGCCCGCGATGCGCAGCTCTCCGCTGGCCACCGCTGCGGCGGGGGTGAGGGTGTCCGTCGCGACGCGCCGCCACGCGCTCGCGGTGGTGGTGACGACCGCGAGCGGCGGCGGCGTGTTGGGGAGCGCGTCTCCCTTCGCGACCTCCAGCACCCCGTTGCGGATCGTCAGGAAGAAGGTCTCGTGCGAGTCCGTCAGGTCGAAGCGCACGGACTCGTGCACGCCCGAGGACAGCTCCGGCAGCAGCCGCGAGGCCATCACGTGGAAGACCGTCGCCATGGGCACCCGGTCGAGCACCGCCGCCGAGGCGCGCGGCGTCGGGAGCGGCGGCACCCCGTGGCGTCGCCCGTAGGCCGACTCCAGCAGGTAGCCGCGGCCGTTGCTGTTGCCCACCGTGGCCGCGACGGACTCCAGCGCGGTCGCCGAGGCGAGGGCCCAGCGCTGCCCCGGGGTCTCCGCCGCGAGGCCCGCGTCGCGCAGCAGCGTGAGGAGGTGCAGCGCCCAGCGGGGGTCCGTGCGGAGGGAGGCGTCGATGACCGACCAGAGGCGCTCGGCGCCGCCCATCATGGCCACGGTGCGGGTCGCCCGGTCGCGCTCGGCGAGGGGGTAGAGCGCCTCGGGGCTGCCGTCGAACCACCCGAGGTGGTTGGTGTAGATCGCCCTCGCGGACCAGTCGACCTGGCCGTAGAGCGGGGCGAGCGCAGGGTCCGAGGCGACCGCGGGAGGCAGCCCGATGCTCTCCACGAGGGCCTCGAGGCGCATGCCCGCGTTGGCCCCGGCGACGACCCGGTCGCGCACCCACTGGATGGCGTCGCGGTAGCGGGTGAGCGCGCCGAGGATGTTCTCCCGGCCGTGGAGCGCGACCGTGTGCGAGGGGACGAGGTGCTCCGGGGCGCGGCGGCGCATGAGGTCGAGCGAGTCGATCCAGGCGTCCACCGGTCGCGGCGAGGTCCCTCGGATCGTGTAGAGGTTGGGAAACGCGTGATAGTAGTTGTCGCCGGGCATGAGCACCCGCTCGGCGGGCAGCCAGACGAAGAGCTGGTCGTGCGTCTCTCCGTGGGCCTCGACGAGCTCGATGCGCACGCCCCCGAAGGTGAGCTCGGCGTGTCCCGAGAAGGTGCGCGTGGGGAGCAGCGCGCCGGTGACCAGGGCGCTCTCGAAGTCGAGCCGTCGGCCGATGGTGCAGCAGGGCAGCGACGCCTCCTCGATGTGCGCGCCGTACTGCCCTGCGCCGCGGCGGGTCTCGGCGGTCCTGAACTCGCCGTACTGCTTGATGAAGTGCTCCGAGAGCGCCTCGGTCGCCCAGATCTCGGTCCCCGGCTCGACCCACGCCGACGCCCCGCCGGTGTGGTCGATGTGGCTGTGCGTGTAGATCACCGCGAGGGTGCGCCCCGGCGCCACCGCGGTGAGCGCCGCCTTCACGGCCTGCGCGCGCACCGGGCTCATCGAGACGTCCACCACCACGTTGCCCGCGCTCGTCTGGATGAGGATCGTGTTCGCCAGGTCGTACCCGATCGCCAGCCAGACGTGCTCGCTGATGCGCTCGACGCGCGGCGGCCCGACGGCGTCTCGGCACTGGGCCCTGAGCTGCTCGGGCGTGGCCACCGCGCGCGACTGCACCACCGCCGTGCGGCGAGGGCGCAGCCTGCGGACGGCCACGAGGGAGGCCCCCGCGACGGCGCAGAGCAGCGCCACGACCAGGGCGATCCAACGGGTTCGTCGTGACATCGGGCGGCGCCGCTACTTCGCCGCGCCGTCGGTCTTCGGGCTGAGGGTGCGGTCGAAGAAGGCCTCGATCTTCGACCACGCCTCCGGGGCGCTCAGGGGGTCGTAGCCCGCGTGGAGCATCGGCCACGTCAGCACGGTCGCCACGGGGTGGTCTCCCTCGGTGAGGAAGGCGTGCCCCGCGCTGGGGAAGGTGTGCACCTCGGGCACGACGCCCAGCGGCGCGAGGCGCTCGGTGAGCAGCGCCCCCTTCGCGCGGAAGGGCAGGTCGCGCCCGCCGTAGCACCCGATGACCGGGCCGATGCCCCGCATGCGCTCGGTGGGCGGCACCTCGCCGTAGTTGGTCGACACGGCGCCCCAGCCCGGGCCCGCGAGCAGCGCGAAGCCGCCGCCGAAGCAGAAGCCGATGATGCCGACCTGCGGCGCCGAGAGGCCCGCCTGGTCGCAGAGCCACTGGCGAGCCCGCAGCGCCCTGCGCACCGGCGCGACCTCGACCCCGGAGCTCATCGCCGACATCACCGCGCGGATGCACCGCAGCGCGCCCTCGTGGAAGAGGTCGGGCGCCACGGCCGCGTAGCCCCTCGTGGCGAAGCGGTCGACCACGCGGTCGATGTCGGGCTGCCGGCCGAAGATCTCGTGGATCACCACCATGCCTCGCGTCGCCCCCGCGGGGACGTTGGCGTAGGCGGGGGAGGAGGCGTCGCCGTGGGAGGCATCGCCGGGGATCGTGACGTCGGCGCCGCGCATCCGACGACGCTAGGGCCGCCTCGACCCGGGGCGCAAGCTGGTGCGGCCCTCACTGGGATTCGGAGTACGACCGCGAGGCCCCCTTCCCCGCTACCGCGCGCCCTCCCCCCGCCTCGGGGGGAGGGCTCCGAAGTCAGCGAAAGTGGAGTCGTACTGGTGGGCTTCCGCGGTGCCAATTCGAGCACCAGTCGTCGATCCCCAAAGCCCTCCCCCCGAGGCGGGGGGAGGGCGCGCGGCAGCGGGGAAGGGGGCCGAGAAGCCAACGGCCCTCACCGTGAGAAATGAGCCCCGAGGACCGGGCCTCGCGCTCGTACTCCGAACTCCCGGTGCGGCCCTCACTCACCCACCGGGCCCGCGATGGGAGTGTCTACTCCACCGGGGTGGTGACGCAGGACGAGCGGGAGTCCGTGGGGCGGCCCGACGACCACCTCCCGGAGGCGTACGCGGTAGCCCGTCGCGGCATCGACCGACGATGACGTGTCGACCCGGTCCCGCACCACGCCGGAGACCGCGACGAGGTCGCCCTCCCCGACGGTCCATTCGTGGAGCGACCAGTCGTCGTGGGCGGTGAGGCCGCGTTGCTGGAGCATCGCCTGCTGCTGCGCGTCCGAGCCCTGTCGGAGGCAGCTCGGATAGTCCATGAGCGCGACGTCGCCGACGCGAACCGTGGCGAGGCCGGTGCCGTCGTCGAGGATGAACGCACACCCCTCCTCCTCGCGAGCCAACGGGGCCGGGCTGGGGTTGGCGTCGCCGTAGCCCATCCACGTCGCGAGCGGCGCCATGACGTAGTAGCAGCAGCGCCGCTCGGTGAGCGGCGAGACGAGCGTGCTGCGGGCGAAGCGCACCCTGCCGACGAGCGTCACGGTCGTCCCGGTCGGGGCCCTCGCGATGGTCGACCTGGGCGCCCTCGTCGCCGCATGACGCGCTCGCCCCGCGCGGGAGAACCTCGCATGCAACTCGATCGTCAGCCCGAGGAGAACCAAGGAGACGCCCGCCAGCTCGAGGACCAGGGAAGGATCCATTCAGCGTCTCCAGGCGCGCCGCATCGAGCGGCGAGGTCAGAAGTTGATCTTGCGCATCACGAAGCGCGGCAGCCATCGGATCACCAGCATCACCAGCGCCCACATCCCCGGCGTGTAGAGCATCGGGCGGCGGCGATCCATCGCGCGCACGACGTCCCTCGCGACCTGCTCGGGGTCGCCCGCGAAGGGTGGGGGCTTGAGCCCCGCGGTCATCCCGGTCTTCACGAAGCCCGGCTTCACGCAGAGCACCGAGAGCCCCTGCGCGTGAAACTTGTGGTCCAGCGCCTCGAGGTAGACCGAGAGCCCCGCCTTGCTCGACCCGTAGATCGCCACGGGCTTTCTCCCCCGGTCTCCGGCCACCGAGGAGAACACCGCGAGCCGGCCTCCGCCGCGGGTGAGCAGCCGCTTCCTGGCGTGCTCGCAGAACACCACCGTGTTGGCGTAGTTCACCGTCACCAGGCGGCGAGTGAACTCGATGTCGGCCTCCAGCGCGTCCTGCGTGGCGAAGAGCCCCGCGGTCACGATCACCGCGTCGAAGCCCCCCAGCGCGGCGTCCGCGGCGTCGAGCGCGGCGGCGAAGCCCTCCGGGCGCTCGAGGTCGCAGAGCGCGTGGCCCACGGGTTCGCGCTTCGGGTGCCGCGCGGTCAGGTCCTCCGCGCTGCGGGTGAGGTCGTCGACCTCCCTCGCGAGCAGGAAGACCGAGTCGCCGCGCTCCGCCAGCCGCCGCGCGATCGCTCGCCCGATGCCCGTCGTCCCACCGAGGATCACTGCCTTCACGCCACGTCTCCCAGCAGCCGCACCGACTGCCCGCTCCGCAGCTTCCGGTGCGGATCGTATTTCTCTCTCGCCGCGAGGAAGCGCTCCAGCCGGGGCTCCATCGCGCGGTAGTGCTCCGGTCGGGTGAAGCGGTCCTTGGTGAGGTAGATCCTCCCCCCGGCGGCGATCACGAACTCGTTGAGCCGGTCGACGATGCTCTGGATCTGCGGGGACACGGCCATGTCCACCGCGATGGAGGTCCCCTCCAGCGGGAAGGAGAGCATCCCGCGGCCCTCGGGGCCGCAGTCCTTGATCACGCAGAGCGGCGAGGCGCCCCCGAGCTTCGTGAGCAGGTCCATGAACTCCCGCACCGCGGGCGCGCCGGCCTGCCGGGGGATCACGCACTGATACTGGGTGAAGCCCCTCGGACCGTAGACCCGGTTCCACTCGAGGATGGCGTCGAGGGGATAGAAGAAGGGGTCCGGCGCGACCAGCGTGGTCGCCCGGCGGCGCAGGTGCTTCCAGTAGTAGAGCGCGTTGAAGGCCGCGACGGTGAGGTCGTTGATGGCGAGGTTCGGGAGGTCGACGGGCATCGTGAGCGGGTGCGCGGCGCGAGGCGCGAGCTCACCGGCCTCCGAGGCCTCGGCCCAGCGCCCGGCCATCAGGATCCCCCGGCCCATCGAGCGGCCGCGGTGGAGGCAGTCGATCCAGCCCATGGTCATCGGGAAGGCGGGCGCCGCGCGCCCGAGGCCCGCGAGAAACTCGTCGATGGAGGGCATGCGCTCGCTCTCCATGTGGATCCACCGGCTCGGGATGCGCGCGAGCGAGAACTCGACCTCGAGGATGTGCCCGGTGAGCCCCATGCCCCCGACGGTGGCGTCGAAGAGCTCGGGCTCCTGCTCGGGGCCGCAGTCCACGATGGAGTCGTCGGCGAGGCGCATCCGAAGCGAGCGGACGTGCGCGCCGAAGCACCCTTCGACGTGGTGGTTCTTCCCATGGACGTCCGAGGCGACCATGCCCCCGAGGGTCACGAACTTCGTCCCCGGGGTCACCGGAGAGAACCACCCTCGCGGCATGAAGAGCCGGTTGAGCTCGACGAGCGAGAAGCCCGCCTCGGCGCGCAGCACCCCCGTCTCGGGGTCGAAGCCGAGGATGCGGTCGGCCATGCGAGAGCACGCCACGAGGTCGTCTGCCTTCGCCGGGAGCGAGGAGTCGCCGTAGGAGCGGCCCAGCCCGCGGGTGAGCGCCGCGCCGCGGGTGAGGCGCTCGAGGTCCTCGGAGAGCTTCTCGACGCCGGGAGCCGGGAGCCGGCCCCAGCCGGAGAGTGTGGGTGTGGTTCGAGGGTTCATGGCCGTGCTCGCGCGGCTTGTACCATGCGCCCCGAGGACGGTCGCAGCGCACGAGGAGTCCGTTCCTCCCCAGCGGAGCGCCGGGGAGCACGAGCGAGCAGGAAGGGGAGGTGAGCGGTCAGGAGCGCCGCCGGCCGGCGACGCTCAGCGGATCAGAGGTCGAGGGCGACCACGCCGGGGAAGCCAGAGCCGCAGGTGATGTTGCCGTGGCGGACTCCGCCCGGAGTGCCCGTCCGACGAGCGACCTCGATGCCGTTGCGGACCACCACGAGGGTCCACGTCGCGTTGGCGACGGCGGTCGTGTACGACTCGGGGCAGACGTAGTAGCGGCCCGGGGTGTAGGCCGAGCTCCAGTAGATGTTCTCCGGGCCGCGGGCCACGGTGTCGTCGCGGTCGAGCAGGCCGCTGCACGCCGCGGTGCGACCGTAGAAGATCTCCGTGCCGCAGGGCGGCATCACGTGCAGGTCCATGTCCCCGTCGACGCTCCAGGTGAGCGTGAAGCGCAGCGTCCCCTGGCCCACGCAGACACCCGCCGCGCAGGCCTGGCCGGCGGCGCAGGAGCGACCGCAGGTGCCGCAGTTGGCGTTGTCGGTCTGCAGGTTGCGGCAGACGCCAGCGCACATCGTCTGCCCGGTCGGGCACACGGCGGCGCAGGTGCCCGCGATGCAGGTCGTGCCCACAGCGCACACGCGACCGCAGCCGCCGCAGTTGCTGTTGTTGGTGGCGAAGTTGAAGTTCTCGTCGACGCTGCCATCGCAGTCGTCGTCGACGCCGTTGCAGGCCTCCACGGCGGGGGAGCCGGCGACGCACAGCGGGACCGAGCCGCTCAGGCACCCCTGGGCGAAGCGGCGGCACGCGCCGACGCCGCAGACCTGGTTGGGAATCCCCTCGTCGCTCACGCCGTCGCAGTCGTCGTCGCGGCCGTTGCAGACCTCGACCGAGGGAGCGCCCGCCGTGCACATCGGCACGACGCCCTCGATGCAGCCCGCCACGCTGCGGGTGCACTCACCGACGCCGCAGGAGATGGCGGGGATGTCGTTGTCATTGACGCCGTTGCAGTCGTTGTCCGCGCCGTCGCAGGTCTCCGTCGAGGGAGCGCCCGGCACCGCGTCGCAGACAGGCTGCGAGGCGCCCGCACAGACGATGCGGCCGCCGCGCTGGCAGGAGCCGATGCCGTTGCTGCACGAGGCGCCGATGCCCGGCGTCTCACAGCCGTTGTCGGCCGCGCCGTCGCAGTCGCCGTAGAGCTCGTTGCAGGCGACGACGCCGCAGTCGCCGGAGGTGCAGGCCGAGGTGGAGTTGGGCAGCGAGCAGGCGCTGCCGTCGGCCTTCGCGGGGTTGGAGCAGGCGCCGGTGCGAGAGTCGCAGGTGCCCGCGTCGTGACACTGGTTGAGCGCGGCGCAGGTCACGCCGAGGCACTCGCAGGCGTCGCCGATGCGGTCGCCGTCGGTGTCGAGCTGGTCGGCGTTGCCGATGGTGGGGCAGTTGTCGGCGTAGTCGAAGACGTCGTCGCCGTCGGCGTCGACGACGCCGGTCTCCAGCCGAAACCGGATGGGCAGCGTGCGCCCGTCGAGGAGCGCCACGTACTCGTTGGTGTCGACGTTGCGGAGCTGAGAGCCGCTCGACACCACATCGACGTCGGCGAAGCCCAGGCGGCGACCGGCGGGGTCGATCGCGGAGCCCGTCCACGTCGGCACATACACGCTCACGCGATACGTGGCAGTCGGGTCGAGGTTGAAGTCGCGGGTCTGCCAATTGACGATGTAGTGGTCATCGCCCACGCGGACGATCTCGGGCCCCTCGCCGGTGGTGCGGGTGTACGTGGCGATGACGCCGCCGCCCGCGCCAAGGCGCTCGACGCGCACCGTCACCGGCACCCGGCCCTCGAACGCACCCTTCATGTGTGGGTTCGACACCATCGGCGACAGGAACGCGAAGCCCGGGGTGCCCCCGTTGTGCACGGCATCGCTGATCGCGCTCTGCCCGGCGTTCCGCGGCGCGCCGCCCGTATCCGCACAGGAGGCCAACGCACAGAGCGCGAGCACACCGGTCCACTTGCCAAGAGTCCGCATTGGAACCTCGTCCGTTCTCAGCGCCGCACACCCATGGACGCCCCTCCGCGGATGAATTCCGGAAGGAGCGGCAGCGCCGAAGAGACCTCCTTATGTGATTCAATGTCGGATGCCAAGCACCATCCCCTACAATTCAGTTGTGCACAATTCGCACAGGCAACTCGAATTAGAGGAATGGGCGATCAGCAAGCGCTTTGCGCCTGATTGCATATCGGGCGTGGAGGGTTCCGGGGGGTTGTGGTTCATTCGCTGCGGCGGTCGCTTGGGCCTCCGGGTGCTTCCGCGCTCCGTTCGCGGTATCGATCCGCGCAGGAGCGATGACCTCGATGAACCGAGATGGACTTCGGTGGTGGATGGTAGCGGCGGCCCTCGCCGCGACGGGGTGCGGGAGTTCGGTGGTGATCCCCGCGCCCGCGGCGGACGTCCCCTCGGCGCGCGCCTGTCAGTCCACCGCGGACTGTGTTCGCGGCGAGGAGTGCCACATCGTCGAGGGCTGCGCGACGCCGAGCTACTGCGGTCCCCTCCTGGGTCGACCGTGCACCGGGGACCTCGCGCCCTACTGCGGCTGCGACGGGCGCACCTTCTTCGCGAGCTCGAGCTGCCCCAGCCGCACCTTCGCGCGACGGGGAGCCTGCGAGGGCATCGATGCCGGGGCGCCGTGCGCGCTCGGCGACGGGAGGTTCTGCCCGCAGGGGCAGCGCTGCCCCGCGCCCGACGGCTGCAACACCTGCACGTGCGGGCCGCAGGGGCTCGCCTGCACCGAGATCGCGTGCCTCGACGCGGGCCCTGCGCCGACGGACAGGGGCCCGGCGTGTCGCTTCATGGACGCCCGGGGCGAAGGCGACTGCGACGGGTACTTCGGCGTCACCTGGAACGGCACCGCCTGCGTCGGCGTCACCGGGTGCCGCTGCGTCGGCGCGGACTGCGGGCGGCTCTACGCCGACCGCCCCTCGTGCCTCGCGGCGTGCGGCGGCTGAGCCCGCCAGAAGCAGCGCTCGCGCACGAACTGGGAGAGAATCGGAGGGATGACCGCACGTGACGACGGCCGCCCCGCGCGGCTCACGCTGATCGAGACCGCGCTGCTGGGCGTGGAGAGCGCGAGCGCCATCGCGCCGCTGGGGGAAGGGCTCGCGCTGGTGGTCGACGACGACGAGGGGATCTTCCTCGCCGACGCGACGGGCCGCGCGACGCTGCTGCGCGGGAAGGAGGACGCCCGGGGCCTCGGCGACCTGGAGGGCCTCTGCCTCGGCGACGAGGGCGCGACGGTCTACGCGGTGTCGGAGAAGAAGGGCGAGGTCTTCTCGCTCCCGCTGCGGCGCGGCGAAGGGAAGGTGACGCTGGGCGACCCCTCGCTGCTCGGTCGCCTCGCCCGCCCCGGCGACGGCAAGAACAAGGGCTGGGAAGGAGCGGCCTGGCTACCCCCCTCGGCGAGCCCGGGAGGCGTGGCCTGCCTGGTGGCGGTGCACGAGGCGAAGCCCATGGCGCTCGGGCTCTTCACCCTGCCCGACCTCCGAGCGCTCAGTCTGATCGAGCTCGACGGCCCCTTCGAGGAGTGGATGCGCGACGCCTCGGACGTCGCCGTCTGCCCGGTGACGGGGCACCTCTTCCTCCTCTCCGACCGCTCGCAGCGCATCGTCGAGGCCCGGCTCGTCGACGGCGCGACCCGTCTGGAGCCCATCGGCGCCTTCGACCTGGAGCTCGCTCCCGAGGAGAAGCCCGAGGGCATCGCCTTCGAGTCGGGCTCCCGCCTCGTGGTGGTGACCGACGACCAGGGCCGGCTGCTGCGCTACGCCGTCACCCGCTGACGCGGCGGGCTCGCACCCGACGTGCGCGCAGGCAGGCGAGCCCGAGCAGCGCCAGCGCCCACGCCCCTCGCCCGCTCACAGGCCCCGCCGGAGCGGCGTGGCAGCCCACGCCCTTGCCGTGGAAGCTGAGGCCACGGAGCCCCGGGTCGCAGGTCGAGACCCCCGTCGGCGGATAGACCGCGCAGAGCCCGCGGGCGTCGTCCTCGGTGGGCGTCCGGCGCTGGTCGTTCTGCCGGACGAGGGACCACATCACGGCGCTCTCCTCGGCGCTGTGGGCGAGGCCCTGCACGTGCCCGAGCTCGTGAGAGAGGGTGGTCTGGAGGTCGGTGCGGTTGGGGCCGGCGAGGTCGAGGGTGAAGCTCACTCCCCGGGGGTTGTCGGGTCCGCGGACGTTGAGCTCGACGTCGGTGTCGAGGATGTCGGCGTTGTCGCTGGCGAAGGTGACGACCGTGAGCGCGGCGGCGTCGGGGGCGTGGAAGGCGTCGCGCACCCAGCGCGAGGGGATCGACACCGTGCTGGCGTTGACCCCGCCCTCGAAGTACCCGAGCGGCGCGGCGAGGTCGCCGAGGAGCTGCAGCCGGAAGCCTGGGTGGGTGCCTCGGAGGGGGTCGCAGACGGCCGAGGCCCAGCGCTCCATGGCGGCTCCGGTCAACTGGCGGAGGGTTTCGAGGGGGATGGTTCCTGAGGGGACCCGCGGATCGAGGTGGAGGGCCGCGCAGCCGTAGGGCCACGCGACCGGGCTGCCCCCCGCCGGGCAGACCAGGGGGTCGGGCTGCTCGGGCATGGTGGTGGTGCGGCACCAGCCCAGCGCCTCGGAGGGGCCGAGCATCGCGGCGAACAGAACCGCCAGGGCTCGGAGTGTCCTGCGTGGCTCCACCCCCGGAACCCTATCAGCAGATGAGCGTCGGGCGGAGCAGCGCTGCTCCGCACTGGCGCAGCACCTCGCTGCGCCTATAGGGTGCGTCGGGTGAGGGATCGCCCGCGAGTGCCGGGTCTCGGAGGCGCCGCGAGCCTTCGTGCGAGGCGTCGCGCCCTGACGGCTGCGTGCGCGCTGGCCTCGCTGCTGGGCTCCGCCTCCCGGGCCTCGGCGCAGACCATGGCGCAGGGCTGGGCCCTCGATCGCCATGAGCCCTCCGTCCCCGGGGATGGGCTCTTCCTCGCGGAGCACCCGTGGTACCGCGACACCCGCCTCGTGGCGGCGGGCTTCACCCTCGACTACGCCGCCAACCCGCTCTGGCTGCGCATCCCCCGCGACGGCCTCCCTGCGCTCGACCAGGCCGTGGTCTCGGGGATGCTCACCGGACACCTCGGCGTGTCGCTCGCTCCGCTCCGCTGGCTGGGGCTGCACCTCTCCCTGCCCGTGGCGCTACAGCAGTCCGGATCGCCCATCCCGGCGGGCGCGGGCAACCTCGGACCCGCGACCTCCATCGGCCCCGGAGACCTCCGCGCCGGGCTGCGGGTGCGCCTCGCAGGGGACGCCGCGAGGGATCCGTGGTCGCTTCACCTGGGCGCGCTGCTCTGGCTGCCCACCGGGAGCCCGTCGGACAACACCGGGGACGGGTCGGCGCGCGCAGAGGCCCGGGTCGTGGTCGCGGGGAGCGCGTCGCGACTGCGCTGGTCGGTGGGCGCGGGCTTCCACCTGAGGAGCGCCGTGAGCGCGCTCAACCTGGCGGTGGGCCACGAGCTGAGGGTGACCGCGGCGGTGGCCATGTCCCTGCTCGGCGGCCGACTGGATGTCGGTCCCGAGGCCCAGTTGTTCAGCGCCCTGAGGGAGCGCCCCGACCGCCGTGGAAGCGCGGCCTTCACGAGGGCCCAGTGGGGCGCCGAGGTGATGCTGGGCGCCCGCTGGAGGGTCGCCGATCCGGTGCAGGTGGGCCTCGCCGGAGGCATCGGGCTCGGCGACGGATACGGCATCCCCGAGGGGCGCGCCCTGCTGACCATCGTCTACGCGCCGACCGACCGGGCTCCAGCTCCACGAAGGATCGAGGCGCTCTCCCCGCCGCCGCCCCCTCGGGAAGAGCCCCCAGTGGCAGAGCGCCCCGTGGAAGCGCCCCCCGTGGATGCGCCCCCCGTGGATGCGCCCCCCGTGGATGCGCCCCCCGTGGATGCGCCCCCCGTAGAGAGTGTCGGAGAGCTCGTCCCCTTCGTCGGCGCGGTGGAGTTTCGCACCCACCGGGAGGCGATCGTCGGGGAGGAGAGCTTCCGCTCGCTGGACGCCGTCGCGGCGGCGCTGCGGTCGACGCCCTCCATCGAGGTCGATGTGCAGGTGCACAGCGGCCACCGGAGCAACCCGGAGTTCTATCTCGAGCTCTCGTCGCGTCGCGCCCGGGCCGTGCGCGAGTACCTCATCGCCCGCGGCGTCCCGGCGGCGCGGCTGCAGTCGCACGGCATGGGCGCCGCGTGCCTCGGGCGCAGGAGACGCGACGACGACGACGTCCCTCGCGTGCAGCTCGTGCTCGTCCCCCCAGGAACCACCGGGGGGCGATGCCTCCGGCGCTCTGCGTCGGACTGATCGTCGGCGCTCAGAAGAAGAGCTGCATCTGCAGCCGCGCCTGGTGCTCGCCCCGATCCGAGAGGTTGTCGCCGTAGTAGTAGAAGTAGTCCGACTGGAGCTTCAAGGCGTGGCCCTGGAAGTACCAGTTGAGCCCGCCGCCGAGCTCGTGGCGTCGCCGCTGCGAAGGGTCCACGGTGGCCTGGTCGAGCACCGTGGGGCGCAGGTCGCCGTAACGGGCGACGAGCTCGAAGTGTCGGGTGAAGAGGTAGCCCGCCTGCGCGAACCATCCGAAGGAGCTGCGGGAGTACTCGATGGTGGGCGCTCCGCCCGCGTTGGTGGACTGGTACGCCGCGGCGTTGGCCCGGCGCAGCAGCGCCGCCCCGAGCACCGAGAGCCCGCGCCACTTGAAGGACAGGTCGGCCTCGCCGTGGAGGTAGTCGAAGCGTCCACGGTCGTAGCTCGTCTCGAAGGTGCTGCGCGAGCGCCGGGTGTTCTGGTTGTACGCGACGCCCACGCCCACCGAGAGCCGGGGGGAGTCGTGCCGCTCGAGGTCGGACTCCACGTAGTCGTCGAAGGCGCCCATCGGGGTGAACTCCAGTCGAGCGACCCACAGCAGCCCGGACTCGGAGCTGAGCCGGTTGCGGCCGTCGCCGCCGAAGACCCCGAGCTGGTAGCCGAGCCGGCGGCCGAGGCCGAAGAGGTCGCGGGAGTAGAGCTGCACGCCGACGTCGCGGTCGAGGTTGAGCTCGCCGGTGACGATCGAGCGGTCGACGAACTGCTGCGCCGACGAGGAGATCACCCGCTGACGGTCGAAGGGGACCTTCATCTGACCGGCGCGCACCTGCAGGTCTCGCAGCCGGGTCCAGGTGACGTAGGCGTCGCGCAGCGGCAGCCGGAGGTCGGACTCGGTGTCGCGGTTGGAGAAGCCGAGCTGGATGTAATACTGGAGCTCGTTCGAGAGCGCGTGCCCCTGGAGCACCAGGCGCATCCGGCGGATGGAGAACTCCGTCGCGGGATCGCCGCCCCCCTCCTCCCCGGTGAGCGTGAAGCGGATCTGCGCACGCGCGCGGAGGTTGAACTCGAAGGCGCCGTCGGCCGAGGTGACGGTGACCCCGTGGCCGAGGGCGGCGCGCACCCGGGGAGCGCGCTCGGGCTCCGGGGACTGCGCGAGGGCCGCTCCGGGGAAGGAGACCGCGATCAGGCCAGCGAGGACGAGCGACGAGGGGTTTCGCATCGGGGCACACAAGTACCGCACCTCAGGGCGCCCCGCCGAGCGCGTCGCGCAGCGAGATCCCGTTGGGGCCGCGCCCCACCGCCACGGTGGCGAGCTGGGAGAGCGTCGCGGTGTCGAGGACGGCGACGTTGTTCTCGAGGCTGCCGGTGACGTAGACCCGGGCGCCGTCTCGGCTCGCCACCACGCCGTGCGCGCCGAGGCCCACCTCCGCGGAGCGCAGCACCCGCCACCCCGCGACGTCGACCTCGTAGAGACGGTTGCCGGTGCGCGCGCTGAAGGTCAGCGAGCCCTGGTCGGCCACCCAGAGCCGCGACCCGCCGGGGCCGAGGTACACCTGCGCCGGGCCGCGCGCCGTGTCCGGCAGCGCGAGGCGGGTGACCGCGCGGGAGGCCATGTCCACGCGGACCACCACACGCTGGTCCTGGAGGGCCGTGAAGGCCGTCGCGCCGTCGGGCGTGCACGCCACCTGGATGGGGACGCCGTCGACCCGCACCTCCTCGACGGCCCCCGTCGCGAGGTCGATCGCCGCCACGCTGCGCCCCCCGGAGCTGGCCACGAAGACCCTCCCCCCGCACACCCTCGCTCCGTGCGGCGCGGCGCGCACGCCCAGCCGGAAGCGGCGCGTCTCCCGGCGCGTGGCGGCGTCGACCTCGATGACCGTGTCGGCGTTGGAGGCCGTGACGTAGGCGAAGCGCCCGGCGGCGTCGAAGACCACGTGCGCCAGCAGGCCCCGCAGGGGGATGCGCGCCAGCACCGCCAGCGTCGTCGCGTCGAGGACGATCACCTGCTCGTCGTCCCGCCCCGCGTAGCCGCTCATGTAGAACTCCGACGACGCCGCGGTGGCCCACACCTCGCGGCCGTCGGGAGAGACCTGCACGTTGTGGGGCAGGTAGCGCACCGTGGCCCCGTCCCGCGACTCCGCGAGGTCCACCGTGGCGACGGGATGGGCGGCGCCTTCGTCGATCACCGAGAGGGTGCCGGCGCGCTCGTCGGCGACGAACACCCGCGACCCGGTCGCGGCGGGCGTGACCTCGTCGCTGCAGGCTTGCAGCAGCCCCGATGCGACGATGATCCACCCGATGCGCACCGCGTCCCTCGCTGCTCCGGCTTGAGTGGGCCACCGTAGGAGCGCTCGGAGGGACGGCGCTTGACCGGCATCAAGCGCCGGGGCCGTCACGGGCGCGCCTCGTCCGCCAGCCGCTGCGCGATCAGCGAGGGGACCCAGCGCGCGGCGCGCCAGTCGTCGAGCGTGCCCACGAGGGTCATGGAGAGCACCCGCTGCCCGGGCTGCGCCTGCATCAGCGTCGTGCCCAGCACGGGCACCGGCACGCCACCCCTGGTTCGCATCTCGAAGGCGTACTCGACCACCGCGCCTCCGAAGGCCCTCGGCGTCTCGGCGCTGCGCCTCACAAGCTGGAAGCCGGGCAGGGCCCGAGAGGCCAGCTCGGTGCGTTGGACCAGCAGGGCGCGCACCTCGTCGGGGCGGGCGCGGTCGACGGACACCACCAGCACCGGCGGCAGCGGACCCCGGGTCGATCCCTGGAACACCCCCGCCGCACCGGGCGTGGTCGGCTGAAGGGTCCACGAGGCGGGCACCGGCAGCGACATCGCGAGGCCCGGCAGCGCCCTCGCCACGGGCCGATCCCGGTACAGCGCGGCCCCGGCCGCAGCCGCGAGCAGCGCGGCGACCGCGAGCGACGCGGCCCCGACCAGGCGCGCAGGGCGAGGCGCGGCGGGCGACCCGGCTGCGGCGTCGATGCGGGCGCGGGCGACCCAGACCAGCGCCACCAGCGCCACCAGCGCGGAGGCACCGAGCGGCGGGAGCGCGCGGCCCGCCGTCAGCCACGGCTCCTGCGAGGGCCAGAGCGCCAGCCCGATGGAGAGCAGGACGAAGGCCAGCAGCGCGCCTCCGGCCCGACGCAGCCCGGCGCCCTCACCGCGCGAGAACCACACCAGGCCCAGCGCCAGCGCAGGCAGCGCGTAGGTCGCGTAGGTCGCGACGAAGTGGGCGTCGACCCCGCTCGATCGCCGCTCCGGGGTGAGCAGCACCATCCATCGTGGAGAGAGGAAGGGCAGGGCGAGCTGCGCCTTGGAGGCAGCGGCCAGCCCCAGGGCGACGGCGACGAGGGTCAGCACCCCGGGCGCCGAGGCGCTCGCCCGGTCGGAGGCGCGGCGCTCGACCCACCACGCCAGCGCGGACCACGAGGCCACGATCAGCGCGGCCCTGGAGAGCGCCCAGAACGGGTCGAGCGCTCCGTCGCCGTCCAGCGCTCCGCCCTCCCCGGCGATCAGCCGAAGGGCGCGCTCGTCGAGGGCGACGCCCAGGTCGCCGAAACTCCACCCCCAGGCGGCGAGCTTGTCGAGGGCCGTCAGCGGAACCGTCGCCGCGGCGCCCGCGCAGAACGCGCCGAGCAGCCTGTGGGCGGGCAGCGGAAGCTGGACGGCGCCGCGGCTCGCCCAGACGTAGAGCGCCACGGCGGGCCCGGCGTCGAGGACGCCCCGGAAGAGGTAGTACGCGATCTGCTCCTGGGCGCGCTCGTCGTGCGCCGCGGCCCTCGCGTGGAGCTCGAGGAGCGCGAGCACCAGGACGCCGCCGAGCAGGGCCATGCGCGCCGGGGCGGGCCACCGCAGGCTGGTGGAGAGGCCCGCTCGCATCGCCGAGGACTGAAGCAGCCAGAGCGTGGAGATGGCGTTGACGGCGAAGACGGCCGCCGAGCGGGTGGGGGCGCGCCCGAAGCCGAAGAGCTGCGAGACGTACTCCTTCGCCACGAAGGTCATCAGCAGGAGCTGGTAGACCAGCGCCCCGGCGGAGGCGGAGTCGAGGCGACGGCGGACGGCCTGCACGAGCGCCGCCGCGAGCGCGAGGGGAAAGACCCATCGGAGGATCTCCGCCGTGGTCCCTGCCGCGGGCTGATCCCAGAGGAAGGGGCGCGCCGCGCGGTAGAGCCAGATTGCCGCGACGCTCACCGCCGACGGCCAGTGCAGGGCGGGCGTGTCGATCACCCACGGCGCCCAGAGCAGCAGCGAGCCCGCCAGCAGCGCGAGCACCACCAGCGGAGCGAGCCAGCGGGAGGGCACCCACACCTTGATGGTGTTGGCGACCGCCGTCGTGGTGGAGAGGATCTTGAAGATCAGCCCGACGCCCACGAGGTACCAGAGCGGCCAGAGGTAGCTCCCGATGAACTCCAGCATCGGCAGGATCATCTGGGCGGAGCGCGAGAGCCCCTGCCGGGCGACCTGGGCGTAGAGGTAGAGCGCGATGGCTGCGGCGAACGCGGCCGCGGTCCACGGAAGCGACGGGGCTGCCGGGGGGTCGTCCGGCCCGTGGCCTGCTCGTGCCAGGCTGTGGGCGCCGAGGCCCAGCGCCGCTCCGAGCGCCGCTCCCAGCGCGGCCTTGCCGGGCCCGAAGCCCGCGCCGAGCGGCGTCAGCACGGCGCCGAAGGCCCCCGCGGCCGCGCCCGTGGCGGCGGCGACGATCCATGCCCTCAGCGCCTCCGAACGACCGACGCTGCGCCTCCCCCGCGCGCCCACCCAGACCGTCGCGAGGAGCACCAGCGGAGGGATGACGTTGGCGTAGGAGCGCGCATACCCGAGGGTGACGAGGCCGAAGCCCAGGTAGAGGAAGGTGCACGAGGCGAGGAGCTGCACCAGGCGGTTGGCGAAGGCCGCGCCCGCCAGCAGCAGCGCCCAGCACAGGGCCATCGCGGCGGGCCAGAGGGCGACCGACCAGGCCGCCGCGTGGCGAGCCGGCGACGAGGCCACGAGGAGCATCGGGCCCGGCAGCGCCAGCGCCAGCGGGGCCGTCAGCGCGAGGGTCGCCGCGACCGCCAGCGCGGCGCGCAGCACGGCCCGACCGTCGGTCGGCACCCGGCTCGAGTCGGGACGGTCCCTGGCGTAGTTGGTCCAGTAGAAGACGCGGGCCAGCTCGAGGAGCGCGGCGACCCGGGGCGAGTCTCGCAGCCAGGCGCGGAGGCGGCTCGGGAGGGGCCGCTCGGCGAAGCGCTTCCGGGCGGAGCGGGCGCGCTCGGCCCCGCGCTGCAGCACCGGGGACAGCCCGACGAGGAAGTGGCCCAGCTTGCGCAGCGCCCCGAACGTGCTCTCGACTCCCATCAGGCCTTCTTCTCGCGCTCCGCGCCGACTGCCGACGCAGCGGAGGGCAGCAACGCATATGCCGCGAGCCGGGTGGCGCTCGGTGGCCGGCGCAGGGCGCGTCCATCGGTGCGCGGTCACGCAGCGCGTTCGCGCAACGTGCAGCGTATTCGCCGGGCGGCGGCGAGAGGTGCGGGCGGGTTGCGCGCCTCCCTCGCAGGCGAGCGCGGAGGCATGTCCGTTGCTCGTTCACGTGCGGTGCGATGCCCGGCGACGGTCGCGCAGGAGACGCAGATGGCAACCGAGACGAAGCAGGTCGAAGATCCCCAGAGGCTGGGGCTGGTGCTGTCGGGAGGCGGAGCGCGAGGCGCCTTCCAGGTGGGGGTGTACGAGCGCCTGCTCGCCGACCCGCGCTTCTCGCAGGGCCCGGCGATTCTCTCGGGCACCTCCGCGGGCGCCATCAACGCCGCGCTGATCGCGGCGGGTCGCACGCCCCAGGAGATGCTGCGCTTCTGGCACGGCCTGGCCGAGCGGCCCCCGGCGGTGGCCAGCGACTCGTTCATGCACCACGCGCGACAGGCCGTGGTCGCCCTCGCGGCCCTCGAGCCCGGGCGCTGGGTCGGCGAGTCGAGCGCGCTGGCGGCGGTGCGAGAGCACCTCCGGCATCACCTGCCGCTGCGGCCAGGGGCCGTGCTGGCGTGGATGCTCGAGTGCGCGGTGACGGCCCGCTTCGAGGTGCTGAGCGAGCTCCTCGAGCGCATCCCCGACGCGCACCTCTTCGACACCGGTCCGCTGCGAGAGCGGCTCATCGAGGAGTTCGGCGGAGAGCGGATACCGCACCGGCCCGGGGTCGAGCTCGCCATCAACGTGGTCGACGCGCCCTCCGGGCGCGCGGTGCGCTTCGTCACCAAGGCGACGCACCTCACCCGCCCTCCGGAGTACAAGATCGTCGACGCGATCAGCGTAGACATGGTGCTGGCGAGCGCTTCGATCCCGCTGCTCTTCTCCCCGGTGCAGGTCGACCACAGGCTGCTCTGGGACGGCGGGCTCCTGGTCAATACCCCTCTGGCGCCGGTGGTCGACCTCGGGGCCGACGCGGTGGTGACGGTGCTGGTGACCGAGCCCACCGACCCGACGCTCCAGAGGTTCACGCACTTCGGCGACGCGCTCGAGCGGGTGATCGACTGCTTCCTGGAGAACACCTACAACGTCGACCGCAAGCTGCTGCTCGAGCGCAACCGCCTCGTGGAGCAGTCGGGCGGGCGCTACCGCCCGGTGCGCCTCTACGAGGCCATCCGCCCGGCCCGCTCGAACGCGTTCACCGCGGGCTCGTACCTGAACTTCTCCCACGGGGCGATCCAGGCCATGTACGAGTCCGGTCTCCAGGCCGGGGCCGAGTGGCTGGCCAAGGGCCCGCCGGTCGACCGTCTCCACGAGCGCCCGTGGACCGACGCGCCCCGGGACGACCTGACCTGACGACGCCCCTCCTACCCGGCCGTGGCCCCGGAGAGGACCTTGGACACCACCTCGTCGAGCTCCTCCGCGGTGAAGGGCTTCACCACGGCGCCCATGAACCCGTGCTCGCGGGCGTTGCTCAGCACCGGGTCGGCCGCGTAGCCGCTCGCCACGATGGCCCGCACCCCGGGGTCGACGGCGCGCAGCTCTCGGATCGCCTCGAGGCCTCCCATCCCGCCGGGGACCGTGAGGTCGAGCAGCACCACGGCGTAGCGTCGCCCCTCTGCGAGCGCCTCGCGGTATCGGACCACCGCCGAGGCGCCGTCCGCGACGAGGTCGACCTCCAGCCCGCTCCCTCGGAGGATGAGGGCCACCACGTCTCGCAGCGCGGGCTCGTCGTCCATCACCAGCACCCGGGCGCTACGGCGCACCGCCGCGGGGTGCGGAGGCGGCGCTACGACGGGCGCCGGGAGCCGGCTCGCCGGGAGGTACACGTCGAAGGTCGCGCCGCGGCCCGGGACGCTCTCGAAGCCCACGTGGCCGCCGTGCCGACGGACGATGGAGTACACCGTCGCGAGGCCCAGGCCCGTGCCGCTGGACTTGGTGGAGAAGTAGGGGTCGAAGATGCGCTCGACGTGCTCGGCCGCGATGCCGTGGCCCTCGTCCCTCACCCTCACCCGCACATAGTCGCCGGGAGGCAGCGGCACCGGCGAGCCGGGGACGAGCGTGGCCCGCTCCACCCCGAGCTGGACTCGCCCTCCGTCGGGCATCGCCTGCACGGCGTTGATCAGCAGGTTGTGGAGCACCTGGGACATCTGCACCGGATCGAACTCCGCGAGCGGGGCATCGGGGGAGACGCTGAGGTCGATGGCGACGGGCCAGGCGCCGGTGCAGAAGGCCGCCGCCTCGCGCGCGATCTCGGCGATGGAGCCGACTCGCCTGGAGGGCGCGCCCCCCCGGGCGAAGGTCAGGAGGTGCCGGGCGAGGTCGCGGGCGCGCCGGGTCGCGGCCTCGGCGGTCTCGAGGAGCTGGCTCGTGGCGCTGCCCGCGGGGGCGTCGCGCGACACCACCGAGAGGCTCGCCAGGATGACCGCCAGGACGTTGTTGAAGTCGTGGGCGATGCCTCCGGCGAGCAGGCCCAGCGACTCGAGCTTCGCGATGCGCAGCATCTCCTGCTCGTGGCGCTTGCGCGAGGTCACGTCCTGCACGAGCACGACGGCGCTGTGCGGCGGCGCTCCCTCCTCGTCGGAGAGCCACGACCAGGTGACGAGGCCCCAGACGGTCTCTCCGTCGGGCCGCACGAAGCGTCGCTCGGTGGCGGCGAAGGCGCTGGCGTCGGTCGCCTCGGGGCGGGGCCGCTCGGGCCGGTCGAGCTCGTACACCATCGAGAGGAGGTCGACGCCCAGCAGCTCGCGCCCCTCCCGACCGACGAACCTCGCGAAGGCCGCGTTGGCGCGCACCACGTTTCCTTCGAGGTCGGTGAGCGCCATCCCCGTGGCGCTGGTCTCGAAGACGGTGCGAAACCGCTCCTCGCTCGCGCGGAAGGCGCGCTCGACGCGGGCGCGGTCGCTGGCCCCCTGGGCCATGCAGTCCATGTGCAGCAGCGCCCCGTCGTCGCCGAAGGTCGCGGCCACGGTGAGCGCCACGTCGACGGGCTCATGGTTGTCGATGCGCAGCCGGCGCACCTCGATGCGCGCCTTGCCGGTCTCGCGGAAGGTCGGGCTCGCGATGAGGCGCGTCGCGAGCTCCAGACGGTCCTTCGGGTCGACGTAGTGGTCGAGCACGCTCGTGCCGCTCGCCGCCGCCGCGGAGGGGAAGCCGAACAGCCGGGCGTAGGCCTCGTTGGCGCGCGTCACCTGCTGCTGCACGTTGTCGACGCAGAAGACCCCGATGCCCAGTCGGTCGATGACCCGCTCGACCCAGGCGCCCTCCCCCGGCTCTACCGACTCCGTGGAAGACTCCCCTGGGAGCCTACCCTCGTCGGAGTCATCCACCCGCGCGCTCATCCTCTGACTCCCCCTTCAGAACCTCCCGCTCGATACCCCTCCGAGTATCATCCACCATACGGCGCGGTCGAGTTGTCGGCGAGCCCGCGCTCAGTCGCAGCTCAGCCGCGCGACCCGCAGCTCCTCTCGCGCCCCGCGCGCCGACGGAACCTCCTGCCACACCACGTAGACGCTGCGGCCGTCGGTCGCGAGCTCGCTGTCGCCCGCCTCGACCCCCGCGCGAGACACCTGCGCCACCGTCGTCGGGTCGAGCGCTCCGTGGCACACCCGCCCCGCGCGCACGACGGTCCGTCGGCCCGTCCCCTCGGTCCAGGAGAGCACCGCGCAGCCTGGGGAGCGCGAGGCCACGATCGAAGGCGCCATCGCAGGAGCGCGCCCGGTCCGCAGCGTCGACGTCGCGTGCCGGCGCCCCGGCGTCCACGTCGAGAGCGAGAGCCGCCAGGGAGCGCGCGCCGTCGCGGCCTGGGCCCAGGTCACCAGGGCGGAGCCGTTCACCCACGCGATGGCAGGCGCCCCGACGCGCCCGGTCGCCGCGGTGAGCCTCACCGAGCGCGAGCTCGGCCGGGCGTCCGCGTCGAGGGTCATCGCCAGCACGTCGTAGCTCGACTCCCCGGTGACCCCGCCGGCGTTGTCGCTCGTGCGCCACGCGAACACCGCGCGGTCGGCGTCCGCGCGAGCGAGGGCCGTGCGGTCGGCGGTGAAGGACTCCGCCGTGCCGCGGTCTCGCCCGGAGCGGCTGCCGACGAAGCGCACCGCCGCGGAGTCCGTGTAGGCCAGCACCGAGCTGGTGCCCGCGGTGCCGAGCGCGATGCCGCCGCTGCAGCCGCCCGACTCTCTCGCAGCCGTCACCTGAGGAAAGGCGCCGAAGGAGGTGTGCCCGCAGGCGATGCGCCCGGTGCCGCCGAAGCACTGGCACGACGCGATCGCGGCGCCGTCGCCCGCCGGGGAGGCCGCCGCCGCGAGCCCGGTCATGTGCGCGTAGTACTGCTCCTCGCCGTCGATGCTGCGCGCCGCCGCGCGGGGAGCGAGCGTCGCCCCGTCGAGCTCACGCGCCCAGGCCAGCCTCGGTCGCCAGTCGGGCGGACCGCCCTCGCCCGCCGACGGTCGGGGTCCGGTCTCCTGCCAGCCCACCACGACGCCCCCGGAGTGCGCGGCGATCACCGCCCCGTAGCCCCCGCGGCCCTCGGTCACCACCACCCCCTCGGACGGAACCGCCGCGCAGAGCTGCGCGAACACCATCGCTGCGATCATGCCCGGGAGACTATCGCTTCCGACGGGCGCTCACAGCGCGCTCTCAGTCGGGCACGACGACGAGGAGGTACTCGCCGGCGCGGGCGGTCCCTGCGCTGACGAAGGTGTCGAGGGAGAAGGTCCAGGTGCCGGGGGCGAGGGTGGTGACGAGCACCCGGTCGTCGCGGGCCACGCAGCCTTCGGCGGTGGCGGTGCGATCGAGGAGGTGGAGGTCGACGTCGGTGGCGCCGCGGGTGATCACCATGGCGCGGATGGGGGTCGGTCGGGTGACCGTGTAGCGGTAGAGAAACTCCGCGCCCGACTCGTCGGCGGTGGCGCGGCAGGGATATCGATGGAAGACCCGGGCGCCGCCGGTGGCCGTGTTCCGGGCGTCGGCGAAGGGGAGCGAGGGGATGACGAAGGGGTCGGCGTGCGAGCCCGATCCGCGCAGCCTGGGAGCGTCCGCGTCGGGGGCGGAGCGCCCGCGGAGGGTCACCTCGGCGACGCGGTGGAGGGCCTCGAGCGTGAGGAGGTTGCGGTTGTTGTACCCGAAGCGAAGGCCCTCGGGCGTGAGGGCGCAGGCGCGATAGCCCGCGCTGCTGAGGTAGGTGTTGGGATGGAGGTGGTCCCCGGCGAGGCCGTGCGAGGCCAGCGGCAGCAGGGCTCCGTGGAAGTCGACGAGGGGCACGCCCCGGGACTGGGCGACGCCCAGGACGACGGCGTTGTAGCGAGGCACCCAGAGGTCGGCGTCGGCGTTGTCGTCGCGGGGCGGAACCGTCGAGAGGATGGGGATCACCCCGCGGGCGATGGCCTGGTCGGTGATGTCGAGGAGGTTGGCGCCGTAGCGGAAGATGTCCCTCGATTGGATGTCGTTGGTCCCGAACATCACGGTGGCGGCGCGGGGACGCGCGGCGTCGAGCTCGCGGGAGAGCGGCGAGGGAGAGCCCGAGAGGGCGGCGCCGGCGCTCCAGCCGACGGTCGCGGCGAGGCTGATCCGACGGTAGGGATCGGTCCCTCCGACGGAGCCCGAGCGGTAGAGGTCGAGGGTGGGACGGAGGTGCTCCCGGCCGCCGAGATCGACCCCGGAGGCCGACGCGAAGCAGGCCATGAAGGACGTGCTCACGGTGATGGAGTCGCCGACCTTGGAGAAGACATCACGGGAGAGGGAGGGTCCACGGGCGGAGATGGCCCGGAGGCGGGTGACGAGCTCGGCGGTGATGGGGGAGTGGCGCGCGGCCGAGGGGTAGAGCACCGGCCCCGGCGGGACCATCGGCACATCGGGGACGGAGGGGACATCGCGGACATCGGCGACATCGCGGACATCGCGGACATCGGGGACGTCGGCGAGGGTGGGGACGTCGGGCACATCGGGGACGTCGGGCACATCGGGGACGTCGGGCGGCGGGGCGCGATCGACGGGGACGCCGAGGTCGTGGGGAGGGGGCAGGTCGGGCGAGGCGTCCGAGGGGGCGTCGACGGGGACATCGTCCGCCGCGTCCTCGGGGAGAGGGGCGCCGCACGCGGCCAGCCACAGCGGGAGCAGATACGGAGCGACGCGCATGGGGGTATCGGGTCAGCGCGCGGCGGCCGTGGGCGCATCGAGCATCGCGAGGCACTCGAGCAGGGCCTCGCGCACCACGGCCCTCGCGGCCGCCTCGTGCGCGGCATCGACCTGTCCCTCGATGGCCCCGAGCGCGAGCTCGATGTGGGGGGCGTCGAAGGGGCGACCCTCGACCCAGGCGAGCTCGACCTGCACCACGGGCTCGCTCGTGGCGCCGGCGAGGAAGACGAAGTCGGCCTCGAGCGCGCCCTTCGCGTCGCGGTAGACGAAGGCCGCGGCGCACACCGACGCGGGCGCCCCGGGCGCCTCGGCCCGAAACGACGCGCCGAGCCCCTGCCCCGCCTCGATGCCGCCGATGAAGAAGCGCGAGACCGCCGTCTCGTCGAGCTCGTCGTGCGCGAGCAGCCCGATCATCGAGTCCTGGTAGCCGCCGCTCGGCCCGAAGCCGACGCCCACGTCGAGCGCCAGCAGCGCGACGATCCACTCTCGCAGCGCCGGGTCGCGCCAGGCCCTCACGCTCTCGCCGAA
Organism: Myxococcaceae bacterium; assembly: GCA_004297725.1. Taxonomy (GTDB): domain Bacteria; phylum Myxococcota_A; class Polyangia; order Polyangiales; genus SCUS01. The sequence continues at coordinate 31,558 of SCUS01000109.1, forward strand.
GCGGAGCGTCGAGAGCGACCCGGTGGGGACCGCGCGCGTCAGCGCCCGCCGGAGCACCGCCGGGAGGGCGGGCCACGCGAGCACCGTGGAGAGCGGCGCCGACGCCTCGAAGAGGGGCCCCGGCGTCGGGGTCGATGCGCGCTTCGTGGCCCTGGTGTCGCTGGTCTTGTTCATCGCGCGCGGACGGTAGCATCCTCCCGCGCATGGACACCCTCGCCCCGTGCCCGTCGTGCTCCCGCCACATCCGCGTCGACGAGCCCCGATGCCCGTTCTGCCAGACCGTCACCAGCGCGCTGCAGCCCATGGGCTTCGACCCCTCCCTCGCGCCCGCGAGGGTGCGCGCCGCGGTGCTCGCGCTCGGCGCCTCGATGGCGCTCGGCGCCTGCATCAACCCCGTCGCCAGCGTCTACGGCGGGCCGCCGATCCCGCCCCCCACCCACGACGCGCAGTCGAGTGCGCCCCCTCCCCCTTCCCCGCAGCCCGTGTATGGCGCGCCGCCCCCGGCCTTCCTCGACGCCTCTGCGATGGTCCCCACGCCTCCGCCGCCCGCCCCGGAGCCCGCCCCGGAGCCCGCGCCCCCCCGAAGGCCGAGGCCCCCGCGCAGGGTGCGCGACCCTGGCGCGCCGGTGCCGCTGTACGGGGTCCCTCCCGGGCCAGACGGCGAAGGCCGCTGATCACCCCAGGAGAAGGGCGTTCGACGCGAGCCAGTCGAGCGCCTCCTCGCAGTCCCCGGCGCGCTGCGCCTCCGAGCGCCCGTCCCGAGAGAGCCCCGCGAGGATGGCCGCGCGGTCCCTCGTCCCATCCGACAGCCGAAGCACCGCACGCGCCGGCTCGGGCAGCTCGATGCGGGTGTGCCGCAGGGTGGTGACCAGCTCCGAGCGCTGCGACTGCAAGCGGGCGATGGGCGACGCGAGCGGCCGCAGCCCCGCGGCCTCGGCGTAGCGCGCGGGCCCTGCGTGCAGGGAGAGCGCCCCGTCGAAGAGGAGCTCGAGCACCTCGGGGGCGTGGGCGGCCGCGGCCACGAGGGCGGCGCGGCGGTCCAGCCCCAGGCGAGCGGCGGCGGAGGCGGCCATCGCGGCGTAGGAGAGGGGGCGACGGTCCTCGGAGGCGAGCGCGTGAAGGGCGCACTTCATCCACGGGTCGCTCAGCGCGATCGCCCGGCCGTCACAGTCGAAGCGCAGCGCGCGCTCTCCGGTGAGCGCCGAGGCTTCGGCGTCGGGGAGCTGCGCCCGCGTCGCGAGGTGCAGCCGCGCGAGGGAGGCCGGGTCGGCGCGGCCCGCGGCGGTCTCGGCGTGGACCAGCAGCGACGCGCGGAAGCGACGGTTGCGGGTGAAATCCACGGACTGCGCCAGCGAGAGCGGGTCGCCGGCCCCCGGTCGGAGCGAGGGCGCGGCGATGCGGAGGTCGGCGTCGGAGAGCTGCGCGAGGCCGTGGGCGCGGGCGTGGGCGACGAAGTCGCGGAGGTAGAGCGCGTCGTTCACCGGCTCCAGGTACTCGTGGAAGAGGTAGGCGTCCTCGGCGCCCGCGAGCTCCCTCAGCTCGTCCCTCATCCACGCGGACCACGGCGACGGCTCCGCGCGCAGGGACTCGTCGAGCACCGAGAGCGCCAGCCGTGCGCGCGCGACCCGCGGAAGGGCCGGCCCCGGAGGCGCGTGCTCCAGCAGGAAGTCACGGAGGGTGCGCAGCCCGTTCCAGCCGGGGAGGGCGTTGAAGCTCACATAGGCGACCCCCTCCGGGCGCATCCGCTCGCGGCACGCAGCGAGGATCGCGTCTCGCGCCTCGGGGGGCACCCACGAGTAGACCCCGTGGCAGATCACGTAGTCGAAGGGCGCGTCGTCGGAGAGCGCCGTGACCGACTCCGCGCGGAAGGAGACGTTGCGTAGCCCGAGCGACCGGGCCCGAAGGCGGGCCTCCGCGACCTGTCCCTCGGAGAGGTCGACGCCGACGAACTCGCTCTCCGGCAGGTCGAGGGCCATCGGGAGGAGGTTGGCGCCGCGGGCGCAGCCGAGCTCCAGCACCCGGCAGCGCGCGAAGGGCGGCGCCGGCCGACCGCAGAGCGAGGACACCGCGAAGAGGTGCTCCGGGTGGGTGCGGGGGAAGCAGTAGTCCGCGTAGGGGAGCTCGTCGTAGCTGTGCTGGGACATCCGACGCCGATCGTAGAGCACGCGAGGCGCAAGGGAGACGCGCGCCGACTGCGAGCGGGAGTGTCACGGCGCCACAGGTGAGCGGATCGTGGACACCGCCCCTGTGTCATCCGGCCACAGGACCGGATGGAAGGGCGCGGCTCGGGGCGCTGGCACCGGACGTGCGAAGCGCCCGGGGCATGAATCCCTCGCCGATCCGACTCGCGGCGGCGCTGCTGCTGGTGCTGTCGAGCGCCGGGTGCGCGCTCACCCCCCGCAGCATGGCGAGGGAGCTCGGTGCGTCCGCTCCTCCGGCGGCGATCCAGTCGACCCTCCATGCGCTCAACGACGACCAGAACCAGCGGCTGTTGATGCAGCTCCTGACGAGCCCGGAGACGCGCGAGGCCACGCGGGTGCTGGCCGGGGCGATCGCCGACGGCACGCTGGCGACGCTCACCGACAGCGAGCGCCTCGAGCGCATCGAGGCGATGTCCACGCGCTACATGGCCTCGCTCACCCGCACGGTCACCCGGACCATGGCCGAGCAGATGCGTCGAGACATCGCGCCCGCCATCGCGGAGATGATGCGGCAGACGGTGGCGAGCTCGATGCGCGAGGCGATGAGCGAGGCCTACCAGCGCGACCTCGAGCGGGTGGCCAGCGGCCTCACCCGAGCGACCGTCGAGGCCGCGAGCCGGGGCATGGCCGAGGGCATCGGCCGCGACCTGGTGCCCGCGCTGCGCACCGCCCTCTCCGAGGAGCAGACCGCGAGCGCCATCAGGGCGGCCACGCGGTCACTGGCCCACGAGGCGGTGCTCGGGAGCAACGACGCCATGACGCAGCTCCAGCGGCAGCAGGAGCGGGGCGGGAGGCCGTCGTTTCTCAGCCAGGTGTCGAGCCTCACCACGGGCGGCGTGAAGCTGATGCAGCTCGTGGCCGCGGCGGCCATCGCCCTGGTGCTGCTGCTGGCCGCGTGGGTGCTACGGCTCATCCTGCGCAGCCGTCGCATCCAGGCGGAGAGCGAGCGCTACGCGTCCTCGGCGGTGAAGTTCGCGCAGGCCATCCGGGCGGCCGAGGGGAAGCCATGGTCCAAGGAGCTCACCGAGCTCCTCCAGGAGCGCCTGGAGGGCGCCGCCGTGGCGGGCCTCCTCGACGAGGTGCTGGCGCCGAGGCCGACCCGCCCGAGCCGAGGGAACAAGCGTTAGCGCGGTGCTCGGATGGGCGTGGGCCGCTCGACGCGTCGTTGACCGTCGCGAGCGGGTCTGCGAGGAGTCGGAGCGCAGAACCGCGAGGAGCGAGAGTGCGTTTCCTGATCTGGCTGGCCCGGCGCCTCGAAGCACGGTGGGGCGCACGCGCCGTGATCGCCGTCGCGCTCGTGCTCTCCCTGCCGTCGTTGTTCGCGCCGCTCGTGGCCGACGAGCACCTCCAGGCGAGCCGGTGGCGCGATCGACGCGGCGGCCTCGTCGGGTTCCTCGGCGACTGCTTCGTGTTCGCGAGCGGCGACCTCGCCGAGGGGCGCGAGCGCATGGAGCACCTCGGCACCTGGTGGGCCGCGCCGGACTTCCGCGTCGCCTTCTGGCGTCCCCTCTCGGCCGCGACCCACGCGCTCGACCTGGCCCTCTGGCCGGGGAGCGCGGCGCTCATGCACGCGCACACGCTGCTCTGGCTCGCGGCCTTGCTCGCCTCGCTCGCCGCCCTCTTCCGTCGCCTGCTCCCGCCTCGCGCGGCGATCCTCGCGCTCGCGCTCTGCGCCTGGGACGACGCGCGCGGGGGATTGCTCTCCTGGGTCGCCAATCGCCACGCGCTCATCGCGGCGGTCTTCTCCGTCGGCGCGCTCCTCGCCCACGACCGATGGCGGCGCGACGGCTGGCGCCACGGCGCGTGGCTCGGCCCGCTGCTCTTCGCGGCCGGGCTGCTCTCCTCGGAGATGGCCCTCGCGACGACCGGGCTCCTCTTCGGTCACGCGCTCTGGATCGATCGGGACGGGCCGCGCGCTCGTCGCCTGGTGCGCCTCGCGCCCTACCTCCTCGTCGTGGTCGCGTGGCAGGCGATCTACTCCGCGAGCGGCTACGGCGTGTCCGGATCGGGCGGCTACGTGCATCCGCTCCACGATCCGCGCGGGTACCTCGCGCAGCTCCCGGCGCGGGCGCTCGTGCTCGCGCTCGGGCAGCTCACGCCCCTCGCCTCGGACTTCTGGCCGTTCTATCCGCCTGCGGCTCGGCTCGTGGTGGTCGCGTCGGCGATCGCCCTCCTCCTGGTCGTCGCAAGGGTCGCCTGGCCGAGGGTCGCGTCCGAGCGGTCGTCGCGCCTCTGGCTGCTCGGCGCCGCGCTCGCGATCCTGCCGGTCGCCGCGGCGGGCCCTGGAGACCGCAACCTCGTCTTCGTCGGCATCGGCGCGTCCGCGGCGCTCGCGCTGCTGTTCGACGCGTCGGTGCGGGAGGCCCCGTCGTCGCGCGGCGCGCGCTTCGTCGTCGGCGCGCTGGCGGTGTTCAACCTCGCGCTCGCGCCCGTGCTGCTGCCGCTCAAGTGCCTCGCGAACTTCAACATGGAGCGGATGCGCGCGGAGGCAGACAAGAGCGTTCCTCGCGCGCCGAGCGTCGCCGGGGAGACCCTCGTGGTGGTGTCGGCCGCCACCGAGGGGACGATCTTCTTCGTGTGGACGCAGCGCGAGGCCGCGGGCGTCCCGATGCCGCGGGGCACGCGCATCCTGTCGACGGGCTTCGGCCCGACCTCGGTCTCGCGCACCGACGCCGTCACGCTGCGGGTGAGCCCGGAGGGCGGCTTCCTCGCGGGCGAGATGCAGCGGCTCATGCGGAGCCCGTCGCAACCCTTTCACGTGAACGACGTGGTCGAGCTGTCGGACATGCGCGCCACCGTCGTCGCGATCACCGACGGCGGCCGCCCTCGGACCGTCGAGTTTCGATTCGCGACCCCGCTCGAGTCCGTCGGCCGGCGCTGGATGCGCGGCGAGGGCATGGGCCTCGTCCCGTGGACCCCTCCCGCGGTCGGAGAGACCGTCGTCGTGCCCGCCCCCCTGTGATGCAGACGGCTCGTGCGGCGGCCCGGTCGCTGCGCCCCGTGTCCGCGGGTTGAACCGGACGTCGTCGCGCTGCGATCACCGCACCCACGAATGACTGCGGTGTTCGTGGCCCGCGAGGTCGAACGTCAGCGGTCCTGCGGCGGGAGCCAGGCCTCCACCGAGCGGTGCCGCCCGAGGTCGAGCGCGTCGAACGCGTCCGACCCGAGCGCCTGCACCCCGATCTCCTCCAGGGCCAGCGAGATGGCGTTCGGCGCGTACAGGGCTCGTCCGTGGCTAACCCCCTCGCGCCACACCACGGAGGCCTGCGTCCCTTCTCCCGCCCAGAACTCCGCCTCGACGTAGGCGACCGGGCTCAGCCGCGAGAGCTGCGCGAACAGCTCCGCGACCCGCCAGAACTCCTCCCCCACCTCGGCGCCGCGCTCCATCGCGTCGATCAGCGGCAGCGACGCCACGCCGCGCTCCTCCCAGAAGGACCGCGCCAGCGGCGCCAGCGCCATCCCCGCGCGCAGCTCCACCACCGCCAGCCCGACCGCCGTCGCGAGCGTCTCTCGACGCGCGATCACCCCGCTGATCACATAGGCCATGGCGGCGTGGCCTATCACTCCGCGATGGTCGTGTCGCCGTGACCCGAGCGATCGAGACGGTGGTCCCCGAGCCGGGGAAGAAGCACTTTGTGCCAACGTGGGACGCGCGCCGAGGCCAGCGGTCGCCATCCGCCAGGGTCGACGGCGCGAGGACTCCTGAATCGCCGAGCGGCGCGCGCCTTGCTGCTCGTCGATGCCATGAAGACCACCGTGCTGTCGGGCTGCGGACGCCGGCTCTCGCGTCTGCTCGTGCTGGGCTCCCTCCTCGCGGCGTGCACCACGGATGCGCCGCCGGCCTCGGCGCCGGGTCCGGCCCCGGGCGGGCCGGTGGTCACTCGCCCCACGCCCGCCGAGCAGCAGACGAGGGACGGGCTGCGCGCCGCCGTCGGCACCGGCCCGATGGCCCCCTCGGATTTCAGCGCCCGCTACGCCGCCACCCTGTCCGCGGCGCCCGGCTACGACCCGAGCGCCGCGCTGGGGCTGGCGACCATCCAGGCCTCGCCCCTGGCGTTGAACGCGGCCGAGCTCGCCGACCTCGGCCGGCGGGGCTTCGTCCTGAGCGAGCGGCAGCGCTACCCGACCTTCACCTACGGCTACTCGACCCTGTACATGGCCGACCTGCCGCTCTTCGTGTCGGCCGACTCGATCCTGCACGCGGTGCACAGCTCCTACAACGACATCCTGGCGGCCATCGAGCTGGCCTCGCTGCGCCCCGACCTCGACGCGATGCTCGTCGGGATGCGCGCCCGCCTCGCCGCCGGCGACGCCCTCCCCCTCGGGGCCGAGGCCGGCGCCGACGCCGACCTCTACACCGCGGTCGCCCTGAGCCTGCTCCGGGGCGAGGAGGTCGCACCGGTGGCGGGCGCCGACGCGGGGGAGATCAGGGCCCTCGTGGCGGGCGCCGTGGCCGCCGAGGGGCGGCGGCAGGTGCAGCTCTTCGGCACGTCGCGCGAGGAGGACTTCTCGCAGTTCCGTCCGCGCGGTCACTACGCCGACGCCCCGGAGCTGGCGCGCTACTTCCGCGCGACGATGTGGCTGGGCCGCACCGACCTGCGCATCCTGGAGACGCAGCGCGACGGGAGCCAGGTGTTCCACCGGCGCCAGCTCGTGGGCGCGTACGCGCTGCGGGCGCTGATGGGCGACGAGACGATGGCGCGCTGGCGCCGCATCGAGCGCACCGTCGGGGCCTTCGTCGGCGAGGCCGACAACATGACCGTCGACCAGCTCGACCCGCTGCTCCGCGACCTCGGCCTCGCCGCCCCCGCGGCCCTCGCGGGCGTCAGCGACGAGGCCATCGCCGGGGCGGTCCGCGCCGGGGCCTACGGCACCCAGCGCATCGCCAGCCACATCATGATCAACGGCACGCGCGACGGCTTCACGCTGCCGCTGTCGTCGACCTTCCTGCTGCTCGGCCAGCGCTACGTGCTCGACTCGCACGTGCTCTCCAACGTCGTCTACGACCGCGCGGGCGGGGGCAGCGTGCGCCGGATGATGCCCGACCCGCTGGACGTCGCCTTCGCCGCCCTGGGCAACGACCAGGCGGGCGCCCTGCTCGCCGACGAGCTGCAGCGCTACGACTACGCGCGCGACCTGCACGCCATGCGCGTCCTGGCGGACGCCCACCCGGCCGACTACTGGAACGCCAACCTCTACAACCGCTGGATGCGCGCGCTCCGCACGCTCTCCCCGCGGGAGGCCCTCGCGCCGGCCGCGGCGGCGGGGCTCCCCGGCATCGCGCGCACCGAGGCGTGGGGACGCCGGCTGCTCAACACCCAGCTCGCCTCGTGGGCCGAGCTCCGCCACGACACGCTCCTCTACGTGAAGCAGTCGTACACGGGCGGGGCGGTCTGCGAGTTCCCCGACGCGTACGTCGACCCGTACCCGGCGTTCTACGGGGCCATCGCCGACCTCGCGCGCCGCGGCGAGGAGGTCGTGGGCGCCCTCGAGCTCCCCGACTCGCCCGAGGTGACGCGCATCCGGGCGTACTTCCCGCGGCTGCGCGACGTCGCCGAGCGGCTGCGCGGCATGGCCGAGCACCAGCGCTCCGGCACGCCCTTCACCGCCGAGCAGATGGCGTTCATCAACCAGGCGGTGGTGCTCGAGCGCGGCTGCGTGGTGCAGGGGTCGAGGGGGTGGTTCCCGCAGCTGTACTTCAACAACGCCTCGACGGTGGCCTTCGACCCGACCGTCGCGGACGTGCACACGCAGCCCACCGACGCGGCCGGCAACGACGTGGGGCGGGTGCTTCACGTGGGCACCGGCTCGCCGCGGCTGATGGTGGTGACCGTGGACACCTGCGCGGGCCCGCGGGCCTACGCCGGCCTGGCGTCGTCGTACTTCGAGCGCGTCACCGAGCGGTACGACCGCCTCGACGACAGACGCTGGTCGCGGGAGCTCAACACCGCGACGCCGGCCGATCCGCCGTGGCTGCGCGACGTGATCACCCGCTGAGTGCGGCGGTCTCCTGCTCGCCCACCAGCCGTGAAGCACCCCCGCCCTCTCGTTGCGCCGCGCCCACCGGGTGCGCTCTCATCGTGGGAGCCACCATGACGACGACGCCCCACAGCCCCAGACAGCTCGCCCTGCGATGGCTGGTGCAGCTCGCAGCGACGATCGGGCTCTTCGTGACGGGCCTCGCGTGGCTGGGCACCGCCGACGCGCTCGGCAGCGGGCCGGGCTTCGCGGTCGTCGTCTCGGCGGCCATCGCCTTCGCGCTGCCCGCCCTGGTGGCGCGCGCGCCGGGCGAGATCGAGGCCGTCGCGTCGAACGTCGCGTGGTTCCTGGGAGCCGGGGTGCTGCTGGTGCTGCTCAGCGGGCGGACGTCGCCCGCGTCGGGCGCCTCCGGGGCCGCGGCCGTCGTGCGTTGGATCGTGAGCGGGCTCTTCCACGCAGCGGCCTTCATGCCCGCGGCGCTGCTCCTGCACCGCGGCGCGACGGTCGACGCCCGGGACGCCGCCGACCGCGCGCTGCTCGCGGCCTCGGCGTGCCTCACGGCCTCGCTCGCGGAGTCGACCTTCGTGATGCGCTCGGCGCGCGCGGCGGGCTTCTCCTACGTCGGGTGGACGGCCCCGCTCCTCGGGCCCGCGCTGGTGACGCTGCTGGCGCTCGCCGGGCTCACGGCGGCAGGGGTGATCGTGCGCGGCGTCCGGTGGCTCGCGCTGTGGCGCAGGGTGCGGCGGGGCAGCGGCTGGCGCCTCGTGCGCGCGGCGGCGTGGGAGCGGGCGGTGCCCGAGGTGGCGTGGTTCGCGCTGCGAGGGGCGGAGCTCGACGCCGTGGTGGTGCGGCGGGTCGCGAGCGAGGGCGGCGCGTACCGGGACGCAGCGCTCGAAGCCGCCGTGGCGCGGGTGCCCGGCAAGGCAGACCGCGTCACACGGATGCTGGCGCGGCGGGTCGCCGTGGCGGGCGCGCTGGTCGTCGTGCTGGCGCTGCTCGCGACGGGTCCGCTGGCGTCGCTGCGCTGGTGACGGGCCTCGCGGGCTTCGCGCCGGCGTCGCTCGTCCGGCGATGTCAGAGCCCGGCCGCCGCGCCCGCGAGCCCGGCGTCGCGAAACGCCTGCACGAAGCGCTCACGCGCCTCGGGGTGGACCGCGAGCGCGCCCTGCGCGATCTCGATGCCCTCCCGCTCCACGTTGCGAGCGGCGCACACGGCGAACTGCACCGCGCTCGCGATGTCGTCCTGGTCGTCGTTGACGGCGCGGCGCAGCGCTGGCAGCGCCGCCAGGCATCCGCCGTTCGCCATCGCGCGCGCGGCGACCTCCGACGCCGGCGGCCCTTCGGGGCAGGGCGCTCGCACGAGCTCGCGGACGTAGCGCGCCCCCTCGTGCCGTCGGCTGCGCACGCTGGCCGGCGCGGGCGTCAGCACGTACTCCGGCACCTCGCGCAGCGCCCTCACCCGCTGCCGGAACAGCACCGGCGGGCCCGCCACCGCGTCGCCGTAGCCGAGGGTCGAGAGCCGGTGGCAGACCGGCTCGAGCGAGACCAGCGTCGCGGCGCTCCCGCTGCGCCACGTGCCGAGGACCTCGTCGCCGACGCGCACCGGCGCGCTCGCGCCGCAGTCGCCGTGAAAGAGCGTCGCCCGGGTCGCGCCCGCGATCACGGCCTCGCCGATGCGCACGGGCCGCGTGTCGGCGCCTCGGTCGAGGAGCACGACGGAAGAGGCGAGCCCCGCGCTGGCCGAGAGGCTCGCCCGCAGCAGGACGACGCGCTCGGTCGCCATCAGCTCTGCGATGCGTCGATCGGAGTCCGCGTCGGGCGTCCGCTGCAGCTCGAGGGGCGTGCTCCGCGGGCCGCAGGGCGTCGGGAGCGCGACCGCGAGCGCGAGCGCCGACGGCCGAACGCTGGACGGCGTCGTGAACTCGATCGAGCCCGCCGCCGAGAGGCTCCCGACGCTCGCTCCCTGGCGGGTCACCGTCGCGCCCGAGAGATGCGGGCTGTCGGAGATGACGACCCGATACCGGATCTCTGCGGGCACCGAGGGGCGGCAGCCGAGGGCGAGCACCGCAGCTCCCGCCAGCAGGCACGCAGACAGGACGGGGACGGTGGTTCTGGGAGGCGTCGGGAGAGGGCTCATCGCGGCGTTTATGTCGCATGACGGCGCGCCGACCGACAACCATGGGGACGAGCTGGACCTCACGGGGAGGCGAGGTGCGTCAGGAGCTCCACCCGCGCTCGGGAGCCGCACCGCACCGCCAGGACCGCCTCGATTCTCCGACGGATCGCTCCCGCCCCGGCCACCTCCGTCGGCATGAACATCCCGACCCGCCGCATGGCACTGCTCTTCCTTGGCCTCTCCGGCGCGTGCGCCGTGGAGCCCGACGCGCCCGAGGCCGAACCCACGGCGAGGACGCCCGCCCCCGAGGGCGTGCGCTGCCGACCGGGCGCCCCGGCGCCGACCACTCCGGCGACGCTCGAGGCCGTCACGCCCTCCACGACGCAGCCCCTCCCGTGGGTTCCGCAGCTCTACGGCGCGCGGCCCGACCTCGTCTCCGGCAGCGCCAGCCGCGTCGAGGGCGAGCTCTGGATCTCCTTCGGCTACCGCCGCACCGAGGCGGCCGTCACCACGCTGCGAGGGCGCCTCGTCGGCGCGGACGAGGAGACCCTCGAGCTCCTCCCGACGGAGCTCGCGTCCATCCCCCGCTCGCCGGAGTACGGGCCGGGCGTGGTGCAGCTCCTCCTTCCGCCGTCCTCGGCGCGGGCGCTCGCGCGCTCGGTGGAGGTGGTCGTCGAGGACGCCCGCGGTATCCGTAGCGCCACGCTGCGACTGCCCCTCACCGAGGTCGCGCGGCAGCCCGACGGGGGCGCGTGCGGGCGCCACGGCCTCTTCAACATCTGCCGGGCGGAGAGCCTCTGCTCGCCCTCGGGCCGCTGCACGCCGTTGACGGCGCCGACGCTCACCAGCGCCGAGGCCTTCGCCTCCTCGGGCCCCTCGCGCAGCGCCCTCACCCTCCGCTGGGACGACCCCAACCAGGACGTCGTCGCCATCGAGGTGACCGCCCGGGGGCGCCGTGAGCCGCTGGTGATCCCGGTGTCCGACCCGACGCGCGACGGCCCGTGGTCGCAGCGCTGGGACTCCGACGTCTTCGAAGGCGCCTCGTGGCTGAACGTGCGGGTGCGCGACCAGAGCGGTCGCTTCAGCAACGTGTTGAACGTCGCGGTCTCCGCGCCCTCGCCCGTCGCCGCGGGCGAGGCGTGCGACCCCAGCGGCGTCGTCAGCCGCTGCGGCGCGGGCCTGGCCTGCACCCGCGACAACGGGCGCTCGTGCATCGAGACACGCTGCTCGCCCGACGTCGTGGCGTGCCCTCGGGACCTGAGCACGACCCCGCTCGACACGTCGACGTCGGCCGACGGGCCGTGGGTGACCGCCGGGTCCATGGCGGGCGCGGAAGAGCCCCGCGCGTCCGTCTGCGACCGGTACGTGGGGCGGGCGTTGATCCACCGCTTCCAGGCGCCCTCCGCGGGCTCCTACGAGTTCGCGCTGGCCGCGGAGAACGACACCTGGACGACGCGGCTCATCGCACGCACCCGCTGCGCCCTCAGCGACGTGGAGGCGCAGGAGGCGTCGACCGGCAGGGGCCAGCGCCGCGTCGCCCTCCCCATGACCCTTTCCGACGGACAGGAGGTGTTCCTCTTCGTGACGACGGAGGACCGCTTCACGCTCTCCGCGACCCGCGTTCGCTGAGGGCGTTCCCCGACGAGTGCCGCGCCGGAAATTTGCGACGCGGCCTCCCACCATGGCACCGCCGACGGCGCGATGCCTACGGTCGAGTTCACCCGCAACCTCGCGCGCCACGTGGCGTGCCCCTCGGAGGCGGTCGAGGGCGACACCGTGGGCGCGGCGCTGGAGGCCTACTTCGCGCGTCACCCACGGGTGCGGCCGTACGTCCTCGACGAGCAGGGGCGGGTGCGGCACCACGTGACGGTCTTCGTCGACGGGGCGCAGCTGCGCGAGCGGGCGAGGCTCGACGAGGCCGTGGGCGAGGCGTCGGTCGTGTCGGTGATGCAGGCGCTCTCGGGCGGCTGAAGGGGAGTGACGTGATGACGGTGATCCATGTGGCGACGCGCAAGGGGCTCTTCCGGCTGGCGAGGGGCAGCGCGGGCTGGGGCGTGGCGGGGCGCTCCTTCGTGGGAGACAGCGTGACGGCGGTGCTGCACGACCCGCGCGACGGGGCGCTCTACGCGGGCCTCGGGCTCGGGCACTGGGGCGTGAAGCTGCAGCGCTCGCGGGACGGCGGCGCCACCTGGGAGGCCGTCACGGCGCCGGCCTTCCCCAGGGCCGACGACCCGGCGGAGGAGACCACGGCGGACGGCAAGCCCTGGCCCTGGCGGGTCGAGCAGATCTGGGTGCTGGAGACCGGCCACGCCAGCGAGCCCGGGGTGCTGTGGTGCGGCACGGTCGGCGGCGGGCTCTTCCGCTCGGCGGACCACGGCGAGAGCTGGGCCCTGGTGCGGGGCCTGTGGGATCACCCCTCGCGGCGGCGCTGGGTGGGCGGCGGGGCCGACCAGCCGGCGATCCACTCGATCTGCGTGCACCCGGAGGACGGGCGCGACGTGGTGGTGGGCGTGTCGTGCGGCGGCGCGTGGCGCACCGTGGACGGCGGCGAGACCTGGGCCGTCGCGAGCACCGGGATGAGGGCGGAGTACATGCCCGAGGCCCTGAAGTTCGACCCGGTGACGCAGGACCCGCATCGCATCGCGCAGTGCGCCGCGAGGCCCGACCGGCTGTGGTGCCAGCACCACAACGGGGTCTTCGTGAGCGACGACCGGGGCGCGTCGTGGCGGGAGCTGACGGAGGTTCCGCCCTCGGTCTTCGGCTTCGCCGTGGCGTCGCACCCCGGAGACCCCGACGCGGCGTGGCTGGTGCCGGCGGTGAAGGACGAGGAGCGGGTGCCGGTCGGCGGCGCGGTGGTGGTGACGCGCACGCGCGACGGGGGCAGGAGCTACGAGGTGGCGCGAGAGGGGCTGCCTCAGGCGAACGCGTACGACCTCACCCTGCGCCACGCGCTGGACGTCGACGCCAGCGGGGCGCTGCTGGCCTTCGGGAGCACCACCGGCGGGGTCTGGGTGAGCGAGGACGGCGGAGAGCGCTGGCAGGGGGTCGATGCGCGGCTGCCGCCGGTGTACGCGGTGCGCGTGGTGAGCTGAGAGGGCAGCGGAGGCGCGGCGGTCAGTGCACCGTCCCCGACGGCTGCGACCGGGCCTGAGGGCGTTCGGCCGGCAGCGCGGGCTCGTCCATCCGAGGGAGGTGCACCTTGAAGGCCGAGCCCTCCCCGGGGGCGCTCTCGACGGTGATGAAGCCGCCTGACTGCGCGACGATGCCGTACACCGTCGCGAGGCCGAGCCCGGTGCCGCGGTCGTGCTCCTTCGTGGTGAAGAAGGGCTCGAACACCCGCGTGATGGTCGCCTGGTCCATGCCGCTCCCGGTGTCGCGGACGGTGAGGACCACGAAGCGCCCTGCACGCGCCTCGGTGCCGAGCCCCGCGAGGCTCGCCTCGTCCAGCTCCACCTCTCCCGTCTCGATCGAGAGCCTGCCGCCGTCGGGCATCGCGTCGCGCGCGTTGACGACGAGGTTCATCAGCACCTGGTCGATCTGGCTCGGATCGGCCAGCACCAGGCCGAGCGACGGCGCGAGGCTGGTGGTCAGGGCCACCGAGTCGCCGACCGTGCGCGAGAGGAAGGGCTCGAGCTTCGCGACCATCGCTCCGACGTCGAAGGGCCTCGTCTGCCGCGGCTCACGGCGACTGAACGCGAGGAGCTGCCGCGTGAGCAGCGCCGCGCGCTGGACGGCGGAGCCGATGTCCCCGACGAAGGCGGACGAGGGCGACGACGCCGGGAGGGTCCGCTCGAGCACCGCCGCGGCGTTGCCCGCGACGCTCAGCAGGTTGTTGAAGTCGTGCGCGATGCCCCCGGCCAGCCGCCCGACGGCGTCCATCTTCTGGGCCTGCAGCAACTGCTCCTCGGTGCGGCGGAGCGCCTCCGCGGCGCGCCTTCGCTCGGTCATGTCGACGGCGAAGGTGAGCGCGCAGTCGTCGTCGCCGACCCTGACGAGCTCCACCGAGCAGACGAGCGAGGCCTTCTCGCCCGACCTCGTCCGGAGGTCGAGATCGATGTTGCGGAGCGCCCGCTCGCGCCGCAGGCGCCCGGAGAACGCGGCCCGGTCGACGGGGGAGGGCCAGAGCCCGAGCTCGGCCGACGTCCTGCCGACGAACTCGTCGCGGCCGTATCCGAGCACCTCCAGCATCGCGCCGTTCACGTCGAGGATCCGCCCGTCCGAGAGCCGCGACTGCACGATGCCGATCGGGCTCCCCTGGAAGGCCCTGGTGAAGCGCTCGTTCGACGCCTGCAGCGCGGCGCGCTCCGCGGCGAGGGCGCGCACCTTGAGGCGCCCGACCATCAGGGCCGTCAGCGGGATGGTGACCCCCCAGATCACGACGCGCATCAGGTCGTCGGGCGAGTAGTGGAAGCGCCGGCCGGGGAGGGAGAACGACCAGGTGAGATACACCCACGCGATCGCCGCGCTCAGCAGGCCCGAGCGCGGGCCCCCGTGAAACGCGGCGAACACGACGACCAGCACCAGCAGGGCGGGCGGGTTGGGGATCCGCACCAGGAACCGAGCGACCAGCTCGATCGCGACGATGCCAAGGACGAGCAGCACCGGGCCGAGCGCCTCGTGCCGCCACCCGTCGCCTCCCTCGCTGGCTCCCGGTCCCATTGGGTCTTTGCCGGGAGTGTACGAGGCCTTCAGGGTCCCGGCGATACGGCACCGGGCATGGAATTCATGGCTCTCCGTCGGCGCCTCCCCCGCCGCTCCGGTGCTACCGGACGGTCTTCTTCGCGGTGGTCTTCTTCGCGGGGGCCTTCTTCGCTGGGGCCTTCTTCGCGGGGGCCTTCTTCGCTGGGGCCTTCTTCGCGGCAGGCTTCTTCGCCGCGCTGACCTTCGCGGCAGGCTTCTTCGCCGCGCTGACCTTCGCGGCAGGCTTCTTCGCCGCGCTGACCTTCGCGGCAGGCTTCTTCGCCGCGCTGACCTTCGCGGCGGGCTTCTTCGCCGCGCTGACCTTCGCGGCGGGCTTCTTCGCGACACCGGTCTTCGCGGCGGGCTTGCTGGTGGTGCCCTCGGAGCGGGCCGTGCCCCTGCCGGCGGCCTTCCTGGCGGTCTGGGGGGTCGCCCTGGCGGTGGTCTTCCGGCGGGGCTTCGCGGCAGGAGACTCGGGTACTTCGATCAGGCTCGGGACGCCGCGCCTCGGGCGGTCGGCGATGGCCAGAGGCGTCGGCTCGACCTCCGCGCGGTCGTTGGTGATCTGCGCCTCACCGTGGCGGGTCTGCAACATCGAGGATGGCGTGAGTGCCACGGGCCCCATGGCATCGGCCTCGATCACCTGGAGCTGCGCGGCCTGGAGGGCTCGCATCTCGCCGAGGTCGGGCCTCCCCGGAGGGCCCCCGTCGGGCGCCGGCTCGTCGACGGCCGGGCGACCGTAGTGCCGACCGCCCTCGTGGATGCGACCGGGGTCCAGCTCGGCCGAGCCGCCGTTGCCGTGGAACTCGTTTCTCCCCCGCTCTTCGGTGCGCCTGGAGTACCCGCGCATCCCCTGCTGCACCGCCGAACCGCCGTGGAGAGCGGAGCCCATGCCCGAGAGATCCATGTCGATGCCCTCGTTCTCGTAGCGGTCTACCTGATTCGCCATGCGACGCTCCTCGTTGTGTCAGGTGTGCACGTGTTGCACCGGTGACATGGCCGACGCTGCAAGTCGCGTGCAGGCAACGGCGCGAGCGAGGAGCCCTGACGACCCGCGCCGCGGGTGCAGGCGAACGCCAGACCCCGCTCCGACCGAGGGCGCGAGCCCCTCGGCCCCGACGCCCGCGCGGAGCGATCCCCCGCTCGACGGAACCCTGTCCACTCGCGGCGGAGCGTGTTGTAGCGTTCGCGCGTGCTGACCATTCGAGACGCGCAGATGGCGCCCTTTCAGCGCCGGGTGATGGCCGCCTTCTTCGACCGCATGGCGGCGATGGTCGCGCAGGACTTCCCCGCGGAGCACCGCGCGCTCGGCCCCGGCGGGGTGCGCGCCCTCGTCGAGCGGATGATCGCCTGGGGCGCCGAGCACCGGGTGGTGACCGAAGGGGGCGTGGCGGTGCTGCTGACGCTCGCCCTCCAGTACGGCGAAGGCTTCGAGCGCTCGCCCGACCGCGCGTGGGCGCTGCGAGAGCTCGCGGAGGTCGCGAGGCCGGAGTCCGCGCGCATCGAGTCGTTGCTGAGGCGCATGGCGCAGCGAGCGCAGGGGCGGGTCGTCGTGATCGCGCCCGAGGAGTAATCGTCGATGCCCGTTTGCAGCCAGTGCGGTCACACCATCGACTGCCCCAACCACGCGCACGTGGTGGGATCGGTCAGCCAGCCCTGCCCCCTCAAGCGAGGCGCCGTGTGGCTCTGGGTGGTCGACGAGTCGGGCGGCAACGTCGAGGGCGCC
This sequence comes from Myxococcaceae bacterium, assembly GCA_004297725.1. GTDB lineage: Bacteria > Myxococcota_A > Polyangia > Polyangiales > SCUS01. The sequence goes on from SCUS01000109.1 coordinate 48,259, forward strand.
ACGGTCACCTTCAACGGCCGCACCGGCACCACCGACGCCTCGGGCGTCGCGGCCTTCGACCCGGTGACGGTGCAGGACGACCCCTACGACGTCGCGGTCACGGCGGTGCCTTCGACGAGAGAGAAGACCCACGCGCTCCCGACCGCCGCCACGGGCACGGTGACGGCGGTGCAGGCGCAGATCGTGACGAAGAAGTTCACGCTCCGCACGCTGCGGCCGAAGCTCGCCGTGGTCGACCGCCACGACTTCAAGAAGGTCGTCGGCGCGAGCCACAAGCACACGCTGGTGCTGAAGAACGAGGGCGACGGCGAGCTCACCCTCGGGGCCATCACCTTCCCGACGCACTTCAAGGCCGACGACACCAACGCCGTCACCACGGGCACCACCATCGCCGTCGGCCACGAGGCGGAGCTCAAGATCGAGTACACGCCCGGCGCCGTCGGAGAGCACTCGGGCGACCTCACCCTCGCGAGCAACGACGCGGCCTCACCCAAGGCCGTCGCCCTCCACGGCGAGCTGGTGAAGCCCGCCTTCGAGCTCTTTCGCGGGACCGGCGTGCTGCCCCTGGTGCCCTTCGCCACCACCGACGTGGCCGAGCACCTCGACGGCGCGCTCCCCGACACCGACCACGGCGTCGACGCCGACACCCGCGACCCCTCCCTCGACGCGGCCTTCACCTTCCCGCTGAAGACCGACTACGCCACGAACGTTCACGCCGACGCCGATCCTTCGGTGTTTCGACTGCGGCTGAAGGGCATGCCCGACGCCGCGCCCGACGAGGTCGCCGTCGTGGTCAAGGTGCTCAAGGCCTCCGGGGTCGCGCTGCCTGGCGTCGCGGGCTTCGTCAACGCCGGCACCGCGGGCGTCGCCGCGGGCATGCCGGTGACCTTCAAGAAGAACGGCGCCGTGTGGGAGTCGCCCTACCTCCGCGTCGCCACCACGGTGACCGACCTCAGCAAGGGCGCCACCGCGATGGTGCACTCGAGCTACGCGGCGACCATCGCCGACGCGGCCAACGCGAAGCAGTTCGGCCGCGTGCTCGAGGCGAAGGCCACGGTGATGGGCGAGGCGGTGGCCGGGGAGTACCCCATGGGCGGCGAGCCCTGGGCCAGGGTTCCCGTCCGCTTCTGCGCCGTGGGCTGGGCGGGCGGCGTGCTCAAGCCCCTCGCCAAGCTCGCCGAGCTCAACCAGTACTGGGCCGGCCAGGGCCTGGAGTTCAAGCTCCACGACCCGCTGGTGCCCCTCGCGCAGCTCGTTGCGCCGCCTCGGCTGCTCCTCACGCTCAACGAGCACACCGGCGCCGCGCTCTTCACCGACCACGACGTGCGCGTCGATGTGACGGTCTCCTTCTCCATCGGCGGCGGAGACGTCGACGCCGCGGTGACCGCCGACGTCGCGGCCGGCGAGACCGCCAGCCAGGCCGCGGCGCACATCAAGAACGCCCTCGGGGCGTGGCGTGGCGGCGGGGCCGCGAGCGCCGTACGCCTCGACGCCGACGTGTTCGACTTCGCCGCGCCCCGCGTGGTGCTGACGGGCCCGGGCCCCAACCCCCCTGCGGACCTCACCGCCATCGGCGCCCGAGGCCCCACCGACCTCACGGTGAAGGAGACCACCGGCGCCGCGGTGACCAACCTGCGCATCACCCGCGTCGCGGCCACGCGCGAGGTGACCACCACGACCCCCGACCCGACCGGCAACGGACCGCCCACCGTCACCGTGGCCCGCGTCGCCGACACCTCCGTCGACGCCTTCTCTCCTCCGGTGGCCCAGGCCTTCCACGACCCGGTGTGCAACCCCCCTTCGGCCGCGATGCGGGCGTGGGTGCGCGCCTTCGGATCACCGGGCCGCGACGCCGTCACGGTGCTCATCTCCGACCGCGTCGGCGAGCAGGCCCTCACCGCGCTCTGCGAGGCCGGGCTCAGCACCCTCTACGACGCCAACGTCGACACGCTCAAGGGCCGCATGGCCCCGGAGCTGGCAAGCCTGGCGTCGTCGACCTCGCCCATCTCGATCCTGAACTTCGGCAGGTGGACCGAACCCCAGGCGCACTTCGTGATCTTCCTGGGGCGCGGGAATTTCAGCGCGGGCTCCAACGACCTCCAGCACGAGGTCGGCCACACGCTCGTCGACTGCAACCACACGCTCCGCGAGCCGTCGTGGTTCTACAAGTACGAGCTGATGCACGCCTCCGGGCCTCCCATGGGCAAGGCCAACCGGATGACCCGCCACAAGATCAAGGTCGACACCGCCCTCAACGCAGGCGGGTGGAAGTCGGACTACATCGTGCTCGCCGAGGGCTACGGCGGCGCCGCCCGCGCCCGCATCACCCAGCTCGCTCCGCAGTGGTGCACCGGCGCCACCGACTTCCCCTGGACCTGAGCTCAGCGCCTTCGGGCGGCGTCGCGCACGTGCACCCAGTCGGCCAGGAAGGCGTCGAAGACCCCGCGGTCATCGACCCGTAGCATCGTCTCGTCGTTCTCCCGGAGGGCCGCCCCGGTCCAGTTGTGCGAGCCCGTGAAGACCAGCCGGCGGGCGGCCGTCGAGCCGTTGTACCGAGCGTCGATGAGCAGGTACTTGGAGTGCAGCCCCCAGGTGCCCGCGCGGCGAGGGTAGAGCGTCACCCTCACCCCGGCGTCTCGCAGGGTACGCAGCACCGTGCGCCCGACGCGGATGGTGTCGTCGCCGATCACGGCCTCGACGCTGCACCCCGCCCGCTGTCTCCGGGCGAGGGCCCTCGCCACCTCGAGGCGAGCGTTGGTGAAGAAGGCCATCGCCACCCGGATGCGCCCGGAGTCGGCGCACGACACGTTGTCGATCACCGAGACGGCCGTGTCGCCCGATGGACGAGGGAAGAAGTACGCCCGCGTCGGGAAGTTGCCCGCCGAGGCGCGGTAGTAGTCGAGCTGCACCACGTCGCGCCGCTGCTCCTCGAAGGTGCGCTCGTAGGCCGCGAAGAGCGCGCTGTCCCCGCGGATCACCACGGCGTTGTTGTGCCGGTGGTTCTGCCCGGTGGTGAGGTTGTGCGAGGCCTGCACCACGACGTTGCGCGAGCCGCCGCCGACGTCCGAGAAGAGGAAGGTCTTGTGGTGCATGATCCCGGTGCCCAGGCACGCGCTGCCGGGGGCGCGGCAGAGCGTCACCCGCGACCGGCCCAGCGCCAGGATCAGCGCCGAGGCCTCGGTGGCGTCGGAGCCGTTGTCGGGGTCGTCGAGCAGCGCCCTCACCTGCCCGTCGAGCAGCACCCGCACGTCGACGCCCCGCTGGTAGGCGCGCCGCAGCGCCGCCGTCACCCGACCGCGGGTGAAGTGATAGACCGCGAGGCGGATGCGCGAGCCCGGCACCGCCCGGTCGATGAGGGCGAGCAGCAGGTCCTCGATGGCGGGGTCGGGGCTGTTGTCCGAAGGGCGCCGGGAGAACACCGCCGAGAAGCGCGGCAGCAGCGCCGGGAGCGAGGTCGTCGGTGGGGTGGCGGTCCCTGCGTCGACGAGCGGCTGCTGGGTGCCCGCGTCGACCTCCGGCAGGGGAGCGCCCGCGTCGACCTCCGGCAGGGGCGGAGGATCACCGCCGTCCTCGGGCGGCGGCGCAGGCGGATCGGGGGGATCGCCGGCGTCCTCGGGCCACGGCTCCGGGGGGTCGGGGCTCTTCGGTCCGGCGTCCTCCAGAGGCAGGGGAAAGTCCTCCGGGCCGATGTCATCCGGGTACGGGCCGCCGTCCTCGTCCTCAGCCCACGGGTCGGTCGGCTTCTCCATGGTGGGCGGACCAGAGACGGTGCCTTCGCTGCACCCGGCGCAGAGCGACAGAAGCGCGAGACCGAGGAGGGCTTTCGTGGCGCTGGGCATGACAGGGCATACGAGCGCCCCGCATCCTGAGCCGTCAAGCTTCACTGGTTGAAGCCCCCGACGGTGCGGCGCAGCGATCCCGTCGCGGCGTAGCTACGGCCGTCGAAGAGGAAGCGCTCGGACTCGTCGCCCCGCACGAGGATCACTCCGCGCTGATCGGGCGTCGGCGTGCCGAGCTCGCCCCCGACCGCGAGGACCACCCCGTCGCGTCCGCCCACGCCGTGCAGCGTCGCGGCCGTGAGCGCGACCGCGGGGCGATAGTTCACCCGACCGTTCACGTGCCCGTCGAAGTGCATCGTCAGCCCGTCGCTTCCCACTGCCCAGGCGTTTCTCGCGTCCTCGACCCAGACGCCGCTGAGGCCCGAGAGCTCGGAGAAGTACGGCGACGTCGAGAAGCCCGCCTGGTTGCCCGAGAGGACGAGCGCCGTGCCCAGTCCCCCCACCGCCCAGCACTCGTAGGGCGCCGAGCGGGGGCACGAGATCGTGAGGAGGCGATTGTCGCTGCGGGTGACGTCGCTCGACACGCGCGACCACGCCCTGCTCCTCGGGTCGCGCACCAGGATCACCCCCCCTTCGCCCACGACGTACAGTCGCCCGTCGACGCCTCCGTCGATCTTGTAGAGGTTGCGCCCCGCGACCTCTGGAGGCAGCGCGGCCTCCTGTCGAAACGTCGCGCCGTCGTAGTGGAGCAGCACGCCCTTCGGTCCGTCGGGGCGGCTCGATCCGCCGACGAGCCAGAGGTCCTCGGCGCTGCGGCCGTAGATGCCCCAGAAGGTCGGCGCCCCCTCGGGGTACGTCACCTCGACGGGCACCGTCTCGCAGGCGCCCTCCCGGTAGCGCAGCACCCGACCGCCCTCGCCCACCGCGTAGACCAGCTCCGACTCCCCTGCCGGGTCGGGCACCGGGACGGCCCACCAGAGCACCTCGTCGCTCTGACAGAGCGTGCGAAAGCCCCCTACCGTGTACTCGACGAGCCGCCCCACGCCCCCGGGCGGAAGGCGCGCGTGGTCGACGCCCACGTAGCCTCCGGCGATGTACGCGGCCCGGCGCTGCGCGCTGCCCCGCACCGAGAGGAACGATCCCGTCGGCGAGCCGTGGACCGCGAGACGAAAGAGGTCCGGTCCCTCGGTGGCGACGGCGTCGGGCAGGCCCGCGTCGCCCGCGCCCGCCGAGGTGCATGCCGTGATGAGGAGGAGGAGCACGACCCACGCCCCGCCGCGTCGCTCGAAGGCCGCTCGGGTGCCAGGTCGTGGACTCATCGCGGCCGCTGCCACCTCCGTGTCACGGGGTGGCGGCGGAGCGAGTGATGATGGTCAAGCAGGGCCTCGGCCGAAGGGGCTCCGAGGCCTTACGCCCCGTCAGGGCGTGACGGGCAGGAAGATCGAGTGGCAGGTCGCGCAGGCGCGGGTCGTCGCGGTGGGCTGCGTCCCGGCGAGGGCGCGGCGGGGCACGTTGAAGCGGTGCCCGGCGATGTCGCCGTGGAAGTAGGTGTTGGTGCTGGGGCTCGGGACGATGTCGACGAGCTGCGGCGTCCGAGCGCCAGAGGTGGCGGTGCGCACCATGTGGCAGGCGACGCAGGTGAGCTGCGTGAGGGGCACGTCGGTGTGCGCGAAGGCCACCCGGGTCATCACGTGGGGGAGGACGTTGCGGTACTCCGCGGTCGAGTGGCAGTTGACGCACGCGGCGTTGTTCGTCGCCGACTCGCGGAGCATGTTCGGGTTCTGGGTGCTGCCGTGCGGGTCATGGCACGAGCTGCACGTCATGAGCTGCGAGCCGTTGCGGTACATCCCCGACCGGATGAAGTCGGTGTACTGCTGGTGGTGCTGCCTGGAGTCGCCGTTGGGGTGGAGACTCGACGCGGCGGCGTCGATGCGGCTGGTGAAGCGCGCGAGGAACTCCGAGCGACGGATGCCCGGCCGCGGCATGTTGCCGTTCATGTCGAGCGGCGACTCGGTCTGTCCGCCGCCCACGCCCTGCGGGCGCGAGTGGCAGGCGCCGCAGGTGGTCATCTCGCGCTCGGGCGTCAGCAGCGACGACGAGACGATGCGCGAGCCGCGCACCGAGGCCTCGATGTGCTCCGAGCCGGGGCCGTGGCAGCTCTCGCAGCCCGTGTTGATCTCCTCGCGCTGGCCATCGCCGTTGAGGTCGTACTCGCCGTTGGGCTCGTTCACCGCCGAGGCGGTCCAGCCGTCGGTGGCGTTGCCGCCGAGGCGGAAGCCCGTGGCGTGGCAGGCGACGCAGTTGTTCTCGAAGGACGCGGTGTTGGCCGGGCGGCGCAGCCGGTCGGTCGCGAAGTCGAACCAGCGGGTGGTGTTGTAGTCCTTCCAGGGCCAGGAGTCGGCGTTGGGGAAGGTCGAGTTGCCCGCCGTGTTGAACTGGATCGGCAGCACGTGGTGGCTGTAGGTGCCGTTCGCGTTGCGGAGCCGCGTCAGGTAGCGCTGCTTGTAGACCGCGCCGCCGTACGAGAGCGCGACGTCATAGCGCTGGTTGGCCTCGGTGTTGCGCCGGTTGACGAAGGTGACGTGGTACTCGCCCGGCTCGCCGCGGCGCACGGTGGTGTCGTGCCCGAGGCGGATCTCGAAGCGGATCGAGGCCGCGTTGGTCGGCGCGGTCTCGCTGACGCTGCAGGCCGTGCCCGCGCAGTCGAAGTAGTAGAGCGTACGGCCGGCGTCGAAGGCCGCGAGCGCCGCGTCGAAGCGCGGCCACGCGCTCACGTTCTGGAGGTTGCCGCGAACGCCAGGAACCTGGAGCCCGTTGAAGTGCGCGGTGCCCAGGGCGCGGTGCCGACCGTGGCAGTTGATGCAGGTGGTCGAGCCGACGTAGGTGGCGCGCGCGGTCATGTTGCCCGAGACCCGGAGGTCGATGCGGGTGCCGACCATCGAGGCCCGGTCCGTGGCGGCGCGACAGCGAGAGCCGCCCGGCAGGTGGGCGTCGTCGCCCATCGCGGGCTTCCACACGATGAAGAAGCTCCCCGTCGGGATGGTGGGGAGGCGGTAGACGCCGTCCATGCCCACGGCCGCGCGGACGTAGGTGGTGGCGTTGCGGTCGAGGAGGTCCTCGAGGGGCTCGTCGTTGGTCGCGGCCGCGGCTGCGGTCGGGGTCGCGAGGATGTCGATGGGCGTCGCCTGCATCGCCGCGACGTCCGCAGACGGGACGAGGTAGACGGTGCCGCCCGCTACCGGGAGGTGGGTCCCGTCCGTGACGAGACCCACGACGCCCTGCGGCTCCAGATCGATCGGGCGCACCGCGGGCTTCCCGGGCGCGCCGGCGTCACCCTGCGGCCCCGCAGGCCCCGCCGGACCCTGCGGCCCCAGAGGCCCCACAGGACCCACAGGCCCCGCAGGCCCGACCGGACCCTGCACCCCGGCTTCACCATCCGCTCCCGAAGGGCCCTCGCATCCCACCAGGGCCAGGGCCCCGAGCGCGATCCCCAAACGCCATCGACTGAACATCTCTCTACCTCCGCATGATCCGAAGCCCCACTGCGGGGCCGAGACCGCTCATCACGACGGGCTCCTATTCCTCCTTGGAGAGGTTTTCCTCAAGTTCAATCCCAGAAATCCCCGACGACTCTTCCCTACGGTCCAGCTTCGGCCCCGCGGCGGGCGTCGCCGACACCGACCGAGCCGCTGGGCCTGCGATTGCACAGCGCCGCGTCATGTTGGACCTGTGCAAGCGACCCTCGGGCGCGCGAGGGCAGTTGGCTGCGGCGCTGGCGCTGCTCGGCACCCTGGTGACCACCCCCGCGTCGGCGCAGCAGAGCCCTCCTGCGTCGACTGCGCGCCGCTCGGACATGTTCCGCGACCCCTTCTTCGTCGAGCTCGAGGGAGGCGCGACGTACATGGCCCTGCTCTCGGTGCGGGGCGACCGGTCGGCCTTCCCGAACATGGTCTCGTTCACCGGCTGGGGGCCTGGCGCGGGCGTGACGCTGGGCTTCCACGCGCTGGTCTTCAGCGTCGGGCTGCAGGTCTACTACTGTCACGTCAGCGGCGAGGGCGACGTGCTCAACCCGACGCCCATGGGGCCGACGCGTGCGACGGGCGAGGTCGACCTCGTGGCCACGACCCTCGAAGGAGCCTTCCGCCTCCCGATGGGGCGCGTCGAGCTCTCGATGCGCCTCGGGGTGGGGCACGCGTTCATGGGGCGCTTCACCAGCGACGCGTGGGCGAGCGCCGAGAGCGTGAACGCCAACGGATGGACGGGCCGTGCGGGACTCGGCGTCGATGTGCGCGTGTGGCGCAAACTCTTCGTCGGCTTCGACCTCGACGCCGCCGTGACCAACGTGCGCCGCTCGGGCATCGCAGGCGGAAGCTGCACCGGCGGCCCCATCTGCGCCGAGCTCGAACAGGACGGCGACGCCATCGCGCTGATGGTCCACCCCCACCTTCAGGTCGGGATGCACTTCTGACCTCCCTCTCCCCCTCAGGCCCTCACGGAGACCGTCGATGACCTCCCTCCGCCCGCTCCTCCCCGCGCTCCTCGTCGCCCTCGGCTGCAGCGTCGACGCCTTCGTCGTGGTCTCCCCGGGGCCACTGAGAGTGAGCGCCTCGCTGCCCGTCGGCGAGGTCCCCGCCGCGCTGCTCACCGCCGAGCGCCGGCTCGCCACCGTGGCCTGCGACGCCGCGAGGCCGTGCCCGTCGGCCTCCTCCTCGGAGGTCGTCGTGCGCTGCGAGGCGGGCGCCTGCGCGCTCGCTCCCTTCGCGCTGCGCTCCACCAGCGTCGACGTCGACCTGGACACCGACGCCACCTTCCGCGACTACGCGGGCGCCCTTCGGGGCGTCGAGGTGCAGTCGGCGGAGCTGCAGCTCCGCGGGGCCCACCCCGGCAGCGCCGTCGGCCCGCTGGTGCTGTGGTGGGGCCCCACCAGCGAGGCGACGCCCTCCCGGCGCCTGGGCGCCGTCCCCCGTACCGCCCTCGGCTCGAGCCCCTTCAACGCGCCGGTGGTCGTCGACGCGGCCGGCGTGGACGCCCTGGAGGCCCACATCCTCGGCGGCGCGCACCGCTTCCGGGTGCGGGTCGACGGGGCCTTCGAGGTGGGCGCTGGCGTCCTGCCCGACGCCCAGGTGGAGCTGGTCGTGCAGCTACGGCTGACGCTCCAGACCTCGCTGTAGCGCGGTCGGTCGCGCGCTACGTCGACCCGTCGATGTCCCTGAACTGCGGGCAGGCGCGCACCAGGGCCAGCGCCTCGGCCCTCGCGCCCGGCTCATCCGGCACATCGTTGGGAAACGGAACCGACGAGCGCGAGAGGCGCCCCAGCCACGCCGCGCCGAGCGGGCGGGCGAGGTCCTCGGGCCGGGTCGCGACGATGGTGGTCTCGTCTCGATCGCCGGTTCGCTCGCCCACGCCGACGGCGAAGCCGCCGAGCAGGAAGCCCGAGCGCGTCGACGTCGAGGCGCTGTACGTGTGCACCGTCGCTCCCTCCCGACACGCGCGCCGCAGCGCCTTGAACATCGACACCGTCCACAGGGCGGGCGCCGTGCGCGGGGAGAACAGGTCCCAGTACACGATGTCGGCGCACCCGTCGGGCATCGTGGCCAGCCAGGTGCGGAAGTCTCCGAGGCAGAGCCGCCAGCGGGTGCGCGGCGTCTCGTGAAGCCCGTGTTCGAGCAGCGCGCTCGCGGCGGCGTGGGCGTTGGCGCCGCTCTTCGTGAGCCCCAGCGAGTCGGCGTTCTCCGGCGCCAGGGCCAGTCTCAGCGCGTCGAGGTCATGCTCGAAGCTCACGATCTCCAGTCGTCGCGCCCCCGGCCCCTGGGCCTCCGAGACCTGCCACGCGGTGATCGCGTTGGTCGCGGCGCCGAGCCCCACGTCGAAGAGCACCAGGGCTTCGCCCCCCTCCTCCAGCCTCGCCGCCAGCCGCGACGGAGCGACGTACACGCTCTCCGCCTCGACCAGCGGACCGGCGCCCGGGTGCATCACCTCGCCGCACGCGCGCTCACGAATCGCGCGTAGCCCGTTGGGGAGCGTGACCACCTCGCAGCCGCTCTGGCGCTCGTCTCGCTCGCTCACGGCGTGCCTCCGCGACCGAGTCGGACGGCGCTGTGCTCGTGGCGATCGATCGCGTCGAGCTTGCTGCGGGCGTAGCTGGAGAAGGTCCCGCGCTCGATGGCGCTCCGCGATTCGGCCATGAGCGTATGGTAGTAATGGAGGTTGTGAATCGATACGAGCCGCGTGCCGAGCGGCTCTCTGCACTTGAACAGATGGTAGAGATAGGCGCGGCTGAAGGTGGCGCAGGTCGAGCAGGTGCACTCGGCGTCGAGGCGCTCTTCGGACAACACGTTGATGCCGCGCGTCAGCCGCACCCGGCCCGTGGAGGTGAACGCGGTGCCCTGCGACGCGAGCTGCGTCGGGATGATGCAGTCGAACATGTCGACCCCTGCGAGCATGGCCTCGAGCAGGTCTGGCGGCGTCCCGACGCCCATGAGGTAGCGCGGACGGTCGGCCGGGAGCAGCTCCGCGGAGAGGGAGGTGACGTCCTCGCGCTCGGAGCGGCTGTCGCCTACGGCGAGCCCGCCGATGGCGAAGCCGTCGAAGGGCTGCTGGGTGAGGAAGGCCGCCGACTCCCTCCGTAGCTCGGAGACGACTCCCCCCTGCACGATCGCGAAGAGCGCCTGCGTGGGGTTGGTGCGCGCGGCGAGAGAGCGCAGCGCCCAGCGGTGGGTGCGCTCCATGGCGGCCCGGGTGGTCGCCTCGTCCGAGGTCGACGAGATGCAGACGTCGAGCACCATCATGATGTCCGACCCGATCGCCGTCTGTACCTCGATGGAGCGCTCGGGCGAGAGCATGTGCATCTGCTGGTCGACGTAGCCTTTGAAGCGGGCGCCCTTCTCGGTGATGGTGCGAGCGCCGGGCAGCGAGAAGATCTGATACCCGCCGGAGTCGGTGAGCACGGGCCCCGACCACCCCATGAACTTGTGAATCCCCCCGAGCTGGCGAAAGGCCTCGGGCCCAGGGCGCAGCATCAGGTGGTAGGTGTTGCCGAGCACCACCTGGGCGCCGACCTCCGCGAGGTCGGCCGGGGTGCAGTGGGCCACCGTCGCGCGCGTGCCGACGTCCATGAAGACCGGCGTCTCCACGCGCCCGTGCGCGGTGATCATCGAGCCCCGCCTGGCGCGCGAACCGGGATCGGTGGCCGTGACCGTAAAGGGAAGTGTCATGAGGGGCGACGCTGATAGCACGTCCCCGGTAGTGGGGGCGGGTGCGCGCCGGCGCTGTGACAGCCGCGCTCGGCTGTGGCGACAATGCGAGGCTCCGATCTCGCCACACGCGGCAGATCACGCGTGATTCGAGGCGCATCGCGCTGGCACATCACCCGCATTGCATCGCCGCGACAGAAGGCCGCGCACGGGTCGTCGAAGACGAGACCGCGCACCCCTCGGTCGGTTCGCCACGGAAGGATCTGCCTCATGCTTTGGACCATCACGATCGTACTGCTCGTTCTCTGGGTGCTCGGGTTCACGAGCTTCGGTTCTCTCGGCGCCTGGGTGCACCTGCTGCTGGTGCTGGCGGTGATCTCGGTGGCCATCAACCTGATCCGTGGGCGCAACCCGGCGGCCTGAACGCGGCCGCCGACGGAGCGGAGCGGGGATCGCGAGACGCGCCCTGCGCTGGCCGATGTCTCCTGGCGCACGGAGCCGCTCTGCGAGGGGTGCCGTGCAGGCAACAATCGAAAGAAGGAGAGAATGATGGACAAGCAGACGAGCCGTATTTCCAACGTCAATCCAGAGAGCAGCGTGAGCCCGCGGCCCCAGTGGTGGACCGACAAGCACAGCTCCACCTGGGACCGCGTGAAGGCCGCCCTCCGTCGGGACTGGGAGCAGACCAAGGCCGACTTCTCATCGAATGACAGCGCCGACCTGAACCAGGAGATCGGCGACACGGTGAAGCAGAGCGTCGGCAAGGAGCCCATTCCGCCGCTGTCGGTGAAGACCCGCCCCGACGATCCGCAGGACGTGGCGAAGCGCGTCGAGAAGCAGATCAAGGAGCGCGGCAAGGCGCAGGAGCGGGTCATCGAGGCGCAGACCGACGCCGCCGTCGTGCAGGTGCAGGCGCAGGGCAAGATCGCCAGCGAGCAGCAGGCCGCCCAGGAGAAGGTCGCGGCCGAGCAGCGGAAGCTCGGCGAGATCGCGGCGGATGCGCGCGAGGCGGCCATGAAGAGCCAGCGCGACGCGCAGGAGAAGATCGCGAAGCAGCAGGAGAAGATCGCCGAGGTGCGGTCCGACGCGAGCCAGAAGATCGCCGAGGTGCAGCAGAAGGCCGGCGAGAAGATCGCCGAGGTGCAGCAGAAGGCCAGCGAGAAGGTCGCCGTGGTGAGGGACTGGAACCAGGTCGAGCCCGCGATCCGCTACGGGTACGGGGCCCGGCTGCAGTACGCCGACAGCCCCACCTGGGACGACCAGCTCGAGAGCAGGCTCCGCCACGAGTGGACGCAGCTCAAGAACGGCAACACCTGGGAGGACGTGCAGCCGCACGTGCGCCACGGCTGGGACGCCGCCGCCCGCAACAGCATCGTGTGATTCGCACGCAGCGCCGCCACGCTCGTGGCCCGCACGGCTGAGACAAAGGGTCACGGCTGGCGGCGCGCAACATCTTCGTTTCACTTCAATTCGAGGCCTTTCGTGGCTCTGCCCGAGCGGCCCGACCCTTGAAGAGAGTGTCCCCGTCGATCGCCCTCATCGGGGCTTCGACCGTCCGATCCCTAAAGGAGTTTCGATCATGAGCAACGAGAGCAAGCGCGCAGAGGGTGTCGCCCAGGAGATCGGCGGCAAGGTGAAGAAGGCCGTCGGCGGCCTCATCGGCAACGAGCAGATGGAGGCCGAGGGTCGCGCCCAGGAGCTCGGCGGCGAGGCGAAGCAGGAGGGCGCCAAGGCCGCCGCGCGGGTGCAGGGCAAGGTCGAGGAGGTCACCGGCGCGATCAAGAACCGCATCGGCGCCGCCATCGACAACGAGCAGATGCAGGTCGAGGGGCGAGCCCGAGAGCTCGCCGGCGAGGCTCGCCAGAAGGCGAACAAGTAGCCCCTCTCCCCCCGCCGGTAGGCAGGCCAGGCGGCACCCGAGTCCGCCTGGCGCCTCCAAAGCTCCCCCTCAGCCCTCCAATCACCCTCCTTCCCGGAAGTCACAGCCCATCGAATGCACTCTCCATCATCGTTGCTTGCTTCCCATCGCAGGGCGCGCTGCGCCCCGGTCGTCGCGGCGGCCGCCTCGCTGGCCCTGCTGATCCTTCCCCGCGCGGGTCTCGCCCAGACCTTTGGAGAGCGCCTCGTGGTGCGCGGCGAGGTCGGCGCCGGAACCATGCTCTCCACCTACCAGCGTGACTCGCTCCGCTATGACCTGAACGTGCAGGGCTCCGGGCGCCTCGGCTTCACCCTCTTCGGCCCGGTCGCCCTCCAGGCTTCGTTCTCGAGCTGGTGGTTTCCCTCGGAGAGCGGCGACGGGCAGCAGTACTCGGTCACCGGCGGCCTCCGCATCGAGCCGATGCTCGGGTCCGCCGGGCGCCTCTTCGTCGACGTCAACGCCGGCCTCGGCATCTCCGGGGAGCGCAGCCGCGTCGCGCTCGACACGGGCCTCGGCTTCGAGCTCGCGATCAGCCGCGCCGTCGGCCTCGGCCCGGTGATCCGCTACGGGCACCTGTTCGCCGACTCCGGCGCGCAGGACCACGACAGCGACGCGCAGTACTGGTCTGCCGGGCTGTCGCTCTCGGCGAGGATGCCCCCGGCGGTCGCCCATGGTCCTCTCGACGCCGACCGCGACGGCTTTCTCGACGCGGTCGACGAGTGCCCCGACGAGCCCGCCGGAGCGACCCCCGACGCGCAGCACCGCGGCTGCCCGACGCGCGACCGCGACGGCGACGGCGTGACCGACGCGGGCGACCTCTGCCCCGACGCGCCTGCCGGCGATCACCCCGATCCGACGCGGGCCGGCTGCCCTGCGGCGGACACCGACGGCGACGGCGTCTTCGACCCGCAGGACCTCTGCGTGACCACCCCTCCGGGCGACCACCCCGACCCCGAGCGCGCGGGATGCCCGGACGGCGATGACGACGCGGACGGCGTCTTCAACCACGCCGACCAGTGCCGCGGCGAGGCGCAGGGCCTCCACCCCGACGCCGCGCGCCCTGGATGTCCCCTCCCCGACCGCGACCACGACACGGTGCCCGACCCCACGGACGCGTGCCCCGACGTCGTCGGCGCCCCCAACATCGAGGCCCGTCGCAACGGCTGCCCGGGCCTGGTCGAGGTCCGCAACGGCATGATCGTGATCCTGCAGCCGGTGTTCTTCGCGACCAACCGCGACCGCATCCTGCCCACCAGCTTCCGGGTGCTCTCGGCGGTCGTCGCGGCGCTCCGCGCGCAGCCCGAGATCAGGCGCATCGCGGTCGAGGGCCACACGGACAACGTCGGCCGCGACGAGGCCAACCTCGCGCTCTCTCAGCGCCGCGCGCAGGCCGTCGCGACCTGGCTCACCCAGCACGGCATCGAGGCAGCACGCGTCGAGGCCCGCGGTCTCGGCGCCAGCCGCCCGATCGTCCCCAACGACTCGGCCTCCGGGCGCGCGGCCAACCGCCGCGTGGAGTTTCACATCCTCGACCCGCGGCAGAGCACCGCCCTCGACGCCAACGGTCGCACCGCCGGCCCCGGCGCCACGGGTGCTCCTTGAGCAACGCCGGACCGCGTCTCCGCCCCATCCGATCTTCCTTCACCGCTCGTCAGGAGAGTCTGAATGTCTGAACGCCATGCGCCTATCGGGCGCGCTCGACGCCATCTTCTGCTCACCTCGATGGCGGCGCTGCTCGCCGCCGGTTGCGGCACGCGCTCCATCCTCGGCGCGGTCTCGGACCCCGACGTGCTCGACGCGTCCATGGAGGCCGACGCGCCCGAGACCAGCACGGACGTAGCCCGCACCGACCTGGGACGCAGCGACGCGCCCGACGTGACGCTGCCCGACGTGCCCGGCGCGCTCGACGCGCCCGACGCCTCGCGGCCCGATGTCTCCGACGTGCCCGCGGCGCTCGATGTTTCCGACGCGTCGCTGCCCGATGTCTCCGACGTGCCCGCGGCGCTCGATGTTTCCGACACGTCGCTGCCCGATGTCTCCGACGTGGCCGACGTGCGCGACGTGGCCCTCGTCGACACGCCGGTCGACCGCCCCGATGCCCCCGACGCGCCGATGATCGACGCCGGCCCGATGGGTACGGGCACGCTCGGCTCGGCGGCGCGCTTCACCATCCTCGCGGGATCGACCGTGAGCAACACCGGGCTCACGACCATCACGGGGGAGGTGGGCGTCAGCCCCGGCCTGGCCCTGGTCGGCATCCCTGCGGGCACCGTCGTCCACGCGGGCGACCCCGTCGCCGCGCTCGCCCAGGCCGACACCACGGTGGCCTACAACCGCCTCGCGGGGCTGCCCTGCGGGACGGCCCTCACCGGCCGCGACCTCGGCGGCATGACCCTGTCCCCGGGCGTCTACTGCTTCACCTCCTCCGCCCAGCTCACGGGCACGCTGGTGCTCGATGGGCGCGGGCAGACCAACCCGTTGTTCGTCTTCCAGGTCGGCTCGACGCTGGTGACGTCCAACATCTCCGTCGTGCTCCTGACCAACGGCGCTCGCTCGTGCGGGGTGTACTGGCAGACGGGCAGCTCCGCCACGGTGGGCATCGGCTCCAACTTCTCGGGCAACATCATCGCCCTCGGGAGCGTCACCCTCACCACGGGCGTGACCCTCCAGGGCCGCGCCCTCGCGCGGTCGGGCGGCGTGACGATGGACACCAACTCGGTATCCAACGCGGCCTGCCCCGACCCTGCCCTGCCCTGAGTCCCTCTCCACAGGGCACGTGAAGGGTTGAGCGCGGGGCGCTGGGGCGACCGATCACGTCATCCCAGCGCCCCTCACCGGACTCCGTTCGGCACACAAGTCGATGCGAGGCCTGGATTTCAGCCCGATTCGTACGATGGATGGCGGTGCCCGCTGTGCCCGCGGGTTTCCAACCCTGATCCTTCCCGGAATCCTTCGGTGACCTTGCGCAAGGTCGTCCTGGAGCGGTCGTCTCGTGAGACACCGCCGACTCCGCGCCCGCGGACGGCCCGCGAGCGGGCCTGCGGTCGCTGAAGTCGGATCCTGGAACTGAGCGTCCCGCCTTCGCGGGACTTCCTGCAGGAGCGCTGGTTGCTGGCGCAACCGTCGGAAGGTCACCGACCGCCGCGATGGAACTCCATGCGACGATCAGTGACTTATCCTGCTGCTGCCCGTGAGCACCTACGTCCTCTCCATCGAGCGCTCCAGCGCTCGATGCGCCTGCAGAGAGTCCCGCGAAGGCGGGACGCTCAGTTCCAGGATCCGACTTCAGCGGTTGCAGGCCCGAAGGGCCGACCGCGACCGCGGAGTCGGCGGTCTCTCGATGGCGTCCACACCAGAAACGCGCTTGCGCGCAACGCCGTGAACATTCCGGGAAGGATCAGGGTTTCCAACCCGCGGGCACAGCGGGCACCGCCATCCATCGCACGAATCGGATTGAATTGAAGGCATTCGTGAGATGTATGCCGAACGGAGTCCGGTGAGGGGCGCTGGGATGGCGTGACCGTCGCCCCGTCGCTGCGCGCTCAACAACCGCAAGGGCGCGACGTCCGTCAGTCCGCCGCGGACATCCGTTGAGCCTCAGCGGTGGCGGCGACCGCGGCCCCCGTGGCGCCCGTCCCGGCGCTCCTCGTGGTGCGACGGCGCCACGACGACTCGGACGCGGCGACCCCGGCGCAGGTACACCGGCCGCGCCACCGGCTGCGGCTGCACCACGTAGACGGGCTGCGCCGGCTGCTGCACGACCACCACCTGCGGCCTCGGCTGCACGACCACCACCGTGGGCGGCGGGGGCGTGCCGATCTGGATGCCCGCGCGAACCTGGACCTGCGCTCCGGCGAGCGAGGGCAGCGCCATGGAAGCGACGAGTGAAGCGATGGAGAGAAGCGAGCGGACATTCATGGGAGACCTCACAGCGCGGTCGAAGACCCGACCGGTGACGAGGCGGAGAGCACCGCTCGTGCCGTCGCTCCATCGCTGTCCTTGAGGCACTTTCGGGATGTGCCGTCCCCGCACCGCGACGCGCTGTCACACCAGGCGCGGGCGGAGGCGCACGAACGCACCGGTCGCCCACCGGTGGGCGCGAGCGGTGGGTCAGCGCGCCTCGGGCAGCAGCGCCGCGAGATGCGCGTCGAGCTCCGTGGAGAGCGCCGCCACGATGACCTCCGGCGCCGACGCCTCGACGTAGGGGAGCCGCACGATCGACGCCCACGGGAGCTTCGCGTGCAGGTGCGCCGCGAGGCCGTCGGCGGCGCTCGAGCGGGTGGAGCGCTCCTCTTCCAGCGCGTCGAGCACGTCGGTGATCGACGGCGCCACACCCCGGCCGGCGCGCAGCGCGCTCACCCACGGGGCGGGGCGGGTGTCCGCCCGGTTGAGCACGATCGCCCTCGGCCGCCGCCCGAGCTTCTCCAGCCGCGCGGCGAGGAAGATCACGTCGTCGCGCGCAGCCGCGGTCGGCGCGGCCACCAGGGCGTAGGCCACGCGCTCGCCCAGGAGCAGCTCCGAGGCCCGCCGGGTCAGGGACACGAAGCGCTCTCGCACCAGGGCGAGGTCGCCGAAGAGGTCCGCCGTGTCGCGCACCAGGTTGGGTCCGGTGACGCGCGCCAGCAGGTGCTCGACGTGACCCGTTCCCCAGGAGAGCAGGCCCCTCGGCGCGGGCGCGGCGCCCCCGGAGCGCTGCGCGAGCCCCGCGAGCCACGAGACGCTGCGGCCGCCGAGCAGCGCCGCGAGCCGGGCGGGGTAGGTCACGAAGTCGATCGCGTGCCGCGAGGGGGCCGTGTCGATGACCACCACGTCGAAGTCCCCGTCGGTGGCGGCGCGGGCCACGAGGTTCATCGCGACCAGCTCGTGCACCCCCGCGGCCGCGTCGGCGAGCCCGATGTAGAGCTTGTTCGAGAGCACCCGCGCCTTCGCCTCGGGCTCGTCGGCGAAGAGGTAGTCGATGAAGGCGCGCATCGACCGCCGGGGGTCGGGCATCAGCGCCGAGAGCCTCCCTTTCGCCGCGGCGAGGGGCACCAGCGTCACCTCGTCGGTGACCGGAACGCCCATCGCCCCGGCGAGGCGGCGCGCCGGGTCGATGGTGACGATGAGCGTCTGGTGCCCTCGCGCGGCAAGCGCGAGCGCGAGCGCGGCGGAGGTGGTGGTCTTGCCGACGCCGCCGCCGCCCGCACAGACGATCACGAGAGGGTCCTTCACGCGGCCCCCTCGGCGCGCAGCCAGCGCGCGACGTCTCGGGCCGACGGGTCGACCGGCGCCAGCGGAACCCTCCAGATGGCGTGCGGGCCTCGGGCGAAGACCTCCAGCGCCTCGGCCGCGCCAGCGCTCGCCGCCTCGCGCGCCTCGAGCAGCGCCACCAGCGCCGCGGCGGGGCGGGCGAGCGCACCCTCCGTCGCCGCGAGGGCGCGGGCGTCGACGAGGGCTTCCCTGGAGAGCGGCAGCGGCACCCGGTTGACCACCACCCTCGCGACCTCCAGGCCCGGATCGCGCGCGATGGACTCGCACAGCTCCAGGGTCTCCTCCAGCACCAGCGCCTCCGGGAGGGTCACCACCACGATGGACGCGCAGCCCGGCGCGACGAGCTCGCGCGCCACCCGGTCGCACAGCTCGAACATCGGCCCCGACCCGAGAAACTCCCGCCCCTGCCGCGCCGTGCGAAGCCACGCCACGGCGTGCCCCGTCGCGGGCATGTCGACCACGACGCGCACCCCGGGGCGCGCGGCCACCACCTGCCGCACCGACTCCAGCATCGCGAGCTCGCGGATGGCGGGCGCCGCGCGAAGGAGCGGTCGCATCGCGAAGTTGCCCAGCGCGAGCTTCGCCACCGTGGCCGACCCGAAGAGCGGCGTCGCGCCCCGCTGGATGGCCTCCGCGGCGGTGATCACCACGTGCTCGACGCCCCGGTGGCTGCGCCCGAGGGCGCGCTTGCCGGACTCTCCATCGCCGAACTCCACCAGCGCCGCCATGCCGTGGGTCTCGGCCTCGAGCGTCGCCAGCGCCGCGGCCACGGTGGTCTTGCCGACGCCGCCCTTGCCCATCACCAGCACCGCGGGCGCGAGGCTGCGCGGCGGCCTCGGCGGCGGGCGCGAGTCGCTGGCCGCGGGCCTCACGCGTCGGGCCTCTCGGCCATGGCCTCCATCACCTCGTGCATCATCAGCACGTACGACTCGCGCACGAAGCGCACGTAGCGGGGCGAGTCGAGCCCCGAGGCGCGCACCAGGGCCTCGATGCCGTCGGCGCTGCGGCGCCAGGTGGCGGCGACGTCGGCGAAGGTCCAGTCGCCGGTGGTGACGGGCGTCGCGCGGTCGGAGCGGGCGTCGGCCTCGTAGTCGAACCAGTCGTCCATGACCTGCACGAAGAGGGACACGTCGTACATCCACGCCCGGGCCCCTTCGCCCGCGAAGCGATGCACCGGGAAGAGCAGCCCGTCGATGGTGCCCTCGACGCCCGCGAGGCGGTGGCCGAGGCCCGCGGGGTCGGGCTCGCCCAGCATGGCGCGCACCTCGGCGCGTATCCATCCGGTCATGCGCTCCATGGCCCGCTCGAAGGCCACGCGCTCGTCGGGGTCGAGCCCCTCGGCCATCGCCACCGCGAGCGCCCGGGTGAGCGCGAGCGCTGGACCGGTCGGGGGCGAGCGCCCGGCGATGATGGCCTCGAGCCTCGGACCGCGCAGCGCGGGCGGGTCGTCCATGCAGTGGTCGAGCGCGTGGTCGACCACCACGATGAACGCCGAGATGAGCGCGATGCTCCGGTGCTGCCGCGCGTAGGCGACGCGGCCGAGCGCCTCCATGGCGACGCGGCCGAGGAGGCTGAGGGCGGGCAGCGGCAGCGGCAGGAGGTTGCCCACGTCGGTGACGACGCGCACGAGCGGCGGCCGGCGAGGCGCGCAGAAGAGGGCGGTGTACGGCGCGGAGGCGTAGAGGTCGCAGGCCCCGATGCGGAGCTTCTCCTCGAAGGGCGTGCCGCGCAGGGCGGGCCAGGTCGCCTCGATGAGGGGCTCGACGTGGCGGTCGAAGTGTCTCCGCGCCGTCGCGCGGATGCCGAGCGCGAGGTGGCGCACCGAGCGGTCGGGCTGGCCCATGAGCGCGCGCACCGCCGCGACCCGCTCGGCGCGCGGGGGCAGCGGGGAGACATGGCGCCCGGGCGCGTGGAGGGGAGGCACCGTGGACGTCATCGGGTCGTGGGAGGCCTTTCCCCGCCTCGTGGGTCGCGCCCGATCGAGCGCTCCTCCGAGGCGCCGCCGTTGAACCCCGTCCTCGCCGCGACGTCAATGCGCTCCCGCGAAATCGCAGGAGGCGCGCCCTCCGGGGGTCGCGACGCTTCAGTTCGCCGAGGCGCGGTAGCCGACCCAGCCCAGGAAGGGGATTCCGTGGTCTGCGATGACGGTCCGACCGTCGGCCGAGACGCGACCGCGGTCGACGACGCCGAGGCCGCCGATGGGGGCGAAGCGGGAGGTCGCCGGGCCGCCGATCATCACGATCTCGACGAGGGCGTTGGGCGCGAGCGCCTGGTCGTTGGGCAGCACGAGCGGCGCCGGGGCCGCGAAGGTGGCGTCGTCGGGCGTCAGCGCGAAGAGCGAGGGCGGCGTCGCGCCGTCGGCCTGGAGGGGCGGGAGCTGCGCGCCCACGACCCGCACCGCGCTCACGCGCTCGAGCGCGCCGAAGGGCAGGGAGAGCGAGCCCGCGGCGACGTCGAGGGAGAGCCCGTCGGGGAGCGTGAGCTGCTGATCCGCGTCGCCCTGACGGGGCACCGGCACCGAGCGCGACTCGAGCATCGACGGCGCGTGCACCGTCGGGACGTCGACCGCGTCGAGGTCGGAGGCGTCGTCGGGGTTGAGGTCGACGGTGACGCCGGCGTGGTAGCCGAGGCCGTGGAAGTTGAACGCCACCGCGTGGGGATACTCCGCGGTGCGCGGGAAGCACGAGTCGGCGCGG
Source organism: Myxococcaceae bacterium (assembly GCA_004297725.1). GTDB lineage: Bacteria > Myxococcota_A > Polyangia > Polyangiales > SCUS01. The sequence continues at coordinate 69,095 of SCUS01000109.1, forward strand.
AGGGTGAAGCGGCCGTCGGAGCGCGTGCTGGCGCCCAGGCAGAACGCGCCGCAGAGGCTGACCTGATCGCCCGCGACGGGCGCCTCCGCCAGGTCGAGGACCCGGCCGCGAACGGTGCCGACCCACACCGATCCCGCGGGGCACGAGCGCTCGCCGCCCTCGGGGCGAGGAACGATCTGGATGGCCGGCACCTCGACCGGCGCGACCTCGGGCATGGCGCCCATGCCGACCGGAGCGGTCGCGGCGGGCGCCTCGACCCGGGGATCGGGCTCGAGCGCCACGGCACCCGCGGGCGCGTCGCCACAGCCCGCGAGGGTCGACACGAGGAGGCATCCCAGCGGGAGGAGGAGGCACGAGCGCTTCGAGGCGATGGGGATCAGGGGTCCTCCGTCGTGGGCTTCGATCGCGCGACGCCGCGCGCTGCCCGACGGGTGCGCTGCAGTTGTCGAGCCGCGCACGATGAGCCGGAGATTCCCGATGGCTCTGGCGCGCCGCGAGGCCGCCGGGTGTACCAGGCCTGCACGACGCGCTGTGCAAGAGTGGAACTGGCGCGCTGCGAGGCGACGCCGCGCTCAGGGGCGGAGCGCCGTCTCGATGGCGCGTCGGAGGCCCTCGGGGTCGATCACGGTCGAGAGGTACGCGACCCTGCCCTGGCGATCGATGAGCATCCGCGAGGGGAAGGGCGCGGCGCCGTCACCGCGCTCGGCGAAGGTGTCCCGCCACACCGAGGTGGAGGAGATGCCGATCGGGAAGGTCAGCCCTTCGCGGCGACCGAAGGCCCGAACGCCCTCCAGCGAGTCCGGGGGGATGTCCGGGACGGCGGGCGTGTCGATGCCGACGACACGCAGCCCGGCGGACCGGTACCGGTTCCAGATGTTGGTCTCGAGGTCTGGCAACTCCAGACCGCACACGGGTCACCAGGTCGTGAAGTAGACCAGCATCACGACGTGGCCGCGCTGGCCCTCCAGCGACCACGCGGTGCCGTCGGTGAGCTGCGCGGACTCCGCCGGCGCGGGGTCACCCACGGCGAGGGTCGGCACGTTGGCGCGAAGCTCGATGCGGAGCTCGTTGGCCAGCGGGTCGTCGCCGCCCACCCGCAGCGTGGTCGCGACGGGAGCGCTGGTCGTGGCGCGAAAGCCGACGCGCAGCTCGGCGCTCTCGCCCGCCTCGAGGCGGAAGCTCTCCGGCGTGACGCTGAACGCGGGGTCTGCGAGCCGCGCGGTCAGCCCGGCGATGGGCGCTCGCCCGAGGTTCTCGATGGTGACCAGCGCGGTGGCGGAGGCCCCCACGGCGACGCGCCCGAGCCCGACGAGCTCGGTCTGGCCGACGAGGTACGGGGCGGCGCGGTCGGGCTGCAGTCGGTAGGCGTGGAGGAAGTTCCAGTTGGCGACCGCGAGGGCGTCGCCGCGCGCCGCGACGCCCGTCACGCGAGCGTTCTGCCCCGCGGAGTCAGGGTGCGCCACGCCGAAGAGCAGCGGCCGCGTCGGCACCGAGAGGTCGTAGCCCCGCACGTCGCGCCAGGTCGCCACGTAGAGCCGCCCGTCGACCACCTCGATCTGCCCGACGGTGCCGCCGGTCGCGACGCGGCCCACGAGCGCCGGGGCCTCGGGGCGCGCGACGTCGACGATCACCACGCCCGCGCTGCCCGCGCTCACGAAGGCGAGGTGGCGCGCCGGATCGACGGCGACGGTCTGGGCGATGCCGCCGGTCGCGACGCGCCCGAGCAGGCGGAGCGCGTCGGGGTCGCGCGCATCGACGGTGGCGAGTCCCCCCTCGCCGTCGGCGACGCAGAGGACGCTGCCGTCGAGGGCGAGCCCGGTGGCGTCGGTGAGCCCGCGCAGCACGGGGCCCGGCGTGAAGGTGTCGCCCGCGCGCGTGAAGACCCCGAGGCCGTCGCGGCGCATGGCGACGAGCTGACGATCGCCGAGGGTCACGACGCCGTCGAACGCGACGCCCGCGGGGGCCCGGTACGCCGCCACGACGGAGGGCGGGTCGCTGAGGTCGACGGCAGTCAGCGAGGAGGGCTGCGTGACGTCGGCGCGGAAGGTCGCGTACGCGAGCGAGGCCCCGACCGCGACGTGTGAGCAGCGGAAGTAGTTGACGTCGCCGAGCTGCGTGCGCGTCGCCGGGAGCGGACGGAAGGCCCCCGGCTCGCGCGCGTCGAGGACCGTCACGCCCTGCCGTGCCGTACACGCCACGAGCATCCCGTCGGCGCGGTACCGGAGCTCGAGGATCTCCGCCTCGGGAAACGGAAGCTCCTGCGCGAGCGTCAGCGGTCGCCCTGGCGTGGTCGGTCGATCGGGGGCGGGCACGTCGGGCGCGGCGGCCGCCTCGGAGCCGGCATCGCGGGGGCCGCCGACGACGGAGAGACCGTGGGTCTCCGGGACACACGCCGCGGCGAGCCCGAGAAGCGAGGTCAGTGCGGCCTGGCGGATGACCCGCGGTGCGAACGAGGTCGTCACGAGATGAGCCCTCGACGCTGCTACCACCGCCGAGCACGGGCCCGCAATGACGAGGCAACGACTCCGCGGCCGGCGCGGCCGCGACGGGATAGGGCGGGCTCAGCTCGCGTCGTCGAGGTGCAGGCCCACGACGCGCTCCGGGGGCGTGATCTCGACCACGTCGAAGGGCTCGAAGGCCAGGTCGAGGTCGCCGACGACGTCCTCGAACTGCTGGTGCACCGCGCGCTCGGCGGCGGCGTGCGTCGCGCGGCGCTCACGCGCCTCGAAGAGGGCGGAGAGGCGCCGGTTGGCCTCGCGGAGCTGCCGCCCCGTGGCGACCGCGAGCTCGACCTGGAAGCGGTACGCGAGCGGGCTCGACGCGCCGACGAGGCGCATGAACACGTCGCGGGTGAATTCGAGGGCCGTGACGTCGGTCTTCGCGCGGAGCGTCGCGGAGCGGGGCGAGCCGTCGACGAGGGCGAGCTGCCCCGCGATGGCGCCCTCGGACAGCTCGGTGAGCACGCGCTCCCGGCCGTCGGCCTCCTTCACGACCTCGATGACCCCGGAGAGGAGGATGAAGCACGACGTCGCCGGGCGGGCCTGGCGACAGAGGGTCTCGCCGGGCGCGAAGCGTCGCGTCGTGCTGGCGCCGAGGAGCACCTCGAGCTCGTCCTCGGAGAAGGGCAGCGTGTGGCCGACGACGCGAAGATGTTGGACCGTGTTCATGGAGCACCTCGGAGGCGGGAGGCCAGGCGCTGCCACGCCGTGGTCTGTGGCGGGAAGATGGTCAGGGGCGGGAGCCGCGGCGGCGACGCGGCCGGGGCCGGGACCTCGAGGCGGAGCTCGGCGTCGACGCGGCGATCGACGGCGTGGAGCCGGTCGGTGAGCTCGTGGAGGATCACCCCGAGCAGCAGCGACGCGACGCGGGGGAGCTCGCGGGACATCCGATCGAGCTCGGCGCGGGTGAGCTCGAGGGCGAGCGCGTCGCTCGCGGCGGTGACGGTGGCCGAGCGCCGAGCGGGGTCGAGGCACGCCTGCTCGCCGAGGACGTCGCCGGGGCCGAGGCGCCCCACGCGCAGGGCCTCGCCGCGCGGGCCGCGGATGTCCACCACGACCTCGCCGTCGAGGAGGATGAAGAGCGAGTCGCCCGCGTCGTCTTCGCGGAAGAGGGCCTCGCCGAGCGCGAAGCGCCGCTGACGGAGAAAGCGGCAGGAGGCGTCGACCTCGCCGTCGGTCAGCGCGTCGAACACGCTCGCTCGACGAAAGAACGTGCGGATCTCATCGATGGGCAGCATCGCGGACTCTCCTCAGGAACCACCAGGCAGCGCCGTCGTCATGGCGCTCCAGCTCTCGTCTCCCGACGGGCCCTTCCTACCAGAGCGAAGCACGCCACGCAACGCACCGCGTCAACACGTCTCTCCCTGGCGTCGGAGCCATGGCGCCTGAACTCCCAACTGGCGCCCTGCATACACCCGGTGCATCGTCCTGCCCGGCTACCGAAGATGCCCGACGCCGCCCCTGACCTCGCCATCCTCGCCGTCGCGGCCCGCCGCGTCCGATGGCATCGCGCCCTCCACGCCGCCGCCTCGGTCTCCGTCCTCGCCCTCGCCGCCTCCGTCGCCCTCGTGCTGCTCACCCGCCTCCACGTCCTGCGCGTGCAGCACCCCCTGGCGCTGGCCCTCTCTCCCCTCGCGCTCCCGCTGCTCGGCGCGCTCCTCAACGCGCTCCGCCCGGTGCGTCCGCTCGACGCCGCTCGACGCCTCGACGCCCACCACCGGCTCCACGACCGCCTCGGCATCGCGTGGCAGTTTCGCCAGCGGCCTCCCGCCGAGCGCACCCCCTTCATGCAGGCCGCCATCGACGACGCGGCCGCGCACGCCCGCTCGGTCGACGTCCGCGCCGCCCTGCCCTGGCAGCTCCCCCCGGAGCTGCGCATGGTGGCGGTGCTCGCCGCGCTGCTGGTCCTCGTCGCCCGCGTCCCGGTGCCCTCCCTCGACCCGGCCCGGCCCGCGCGACGGTCTCCCCCGGTCGTCACCCGCGACGCCGCCGAGCTCTCCGACGACGACCTCGCCGCCTTCCGCGAGGCCGCCCGCCAGGTCGAGGCGCAGGCCCGCACCGAGGGCGCCCGCCGTGGCGTGGAGGAGTTCAACCGCCTGCTCGACGACCTCGCCCACCGCCGCCTCGACCGCGACGAGGCCTTCCGCCGCCTCGCGGCCCTTCAGGAGTCCCTCGCCGCCCGGGACGCCGCCGCCGGCCGACGCGTCTCCGAGGCGCTTCGCACCCTCGGCGACGAGATGAACCCCCGAGACGCCGCCACCCGTCGGCTCGCCGAGGCGCTGCGCCAGGGCGACGCGGGCGCGGCCGCCCAGGCGATGCGGGAGATGTCCCAGACGCTGCGGCAGGGTCCCCTCACGGCGCAGCAGCGGCAGCAGATGTCGCAGGCGCTGCAGCGCGCGGCCGAGGCGAGGCCCGACACCGAGGAGCTGCGGCGACAGGTGGATCAGGCGCGCCGGGAGGTGGAGGAGATGCTCCGGCGACAGCGGGAGCGGGCGCTCGGCCCGCAGGAGGAGTCGCTGCTGCGGCGGAGGCAGCGAGAGGCCGAGCGGCTCACCGGAGAGCAGCAGCGGCGGGAGGAGCAGCGACGAGAGGCCGAGCACCTCCAGCGGGAGATCGCCCAGGCCGCGCAGGACCTCGCCCGCGACCTCCAGGCCGCCGGCGCCGACCTCGAGCGGGGCGCGGAGGAGCTCTCCCGCATGCACGACGAGCAGCAGTCGCAGCGCTCCACCGAGGAGCTGCGGCAGCAGCTCGAGCAGCTCAGGGAGCTGATGCGGCAGCAGCGAGGACAGGGCGGCCAGCGGCAGCGGGCGAGGCTCCAGCAGTTCTCCCGCAGCGCTGGCGGCCAGCAGGGACAGCAGGGCCAGCCCGGGCAGCAGGGCGGGCAGCAGGGCGCGCTGCAGCAGGGCGGACAGGGCAGCGGACCGCCCCAGGGGGTGGCGCTGGTGCCTGGCGGAAGCGGTGGCGTCCCTCTCCCGCTGCCGGGTCAGTCGCCCGGGCAGCAGGGCCGCGGCGGTCAGCCCGGGCAGCAGGGGCAGGAGCCCGGCGGCGGCGCCGGGGTGCATCACGACGAGAACCTCCGGGGCGCGGCCATCGACCCGCTCGGCCGCACCCAGGCGGTGCAGGTGCAGGGTCAGCAGACGGGCAACGGGCCGTCTCGCTCGCAGGTGATCCGCACGGCGGCGGGGTCGGGCTTCGCGAGCCGGCCATACCGGGAGGTGTATTCGCCGTACTGGGACCGCGCCCGCGAGGTGCTCCACCAGGGCGAGGTCCCGCCGGGGTTCCGGTCTTACGTGCGAAGGTATTTCCAGCTGATCAGGCCGAGGGAGAACTGAATGGCGTCGAAGGTTGAAGCGGGGGCGCCGGCGCCGAGAGAGTCCGTCGAGCGCTTCCAGAAGGACCTCGCGGCGGTGCGCTCGGAGGTGGGCCGGGTGATCGTCGGTCACCAGGGCATCGTGGACGGGGTGCTCACCTGCCTGCTCGCGGGCGGCCACGCGCTGCTGGAGGGCGTCCCGGGCCTTGGGAAGACGATGCTGGTGCGCACCCTCGGCCGGGCGCTCGACCTGCAGTTCTCGCGGGTGCAGTTCACCCCCGACCTGATGCCCTCGGACATCCTCGGCACGCAGGTGATCGCGGAGGACGAGCGCGGCGGCAAGCGCTTCGAGTTCCAGCGGGGCCCCATCTTCGCCAACCTGGTGCTGGCCGACGAGATCAACCGGGCGACGCCGAAGACCCAGAGCGCCCTGCTCGAGGCCATGCAGGAGCAGTCGGTCACCATCGCCCGCAAGACCTACTCCCTCGACCAGCCCTTCTTCGTGCTCGCCACGCAGAACCCCCTGGAGATGGAAGGCACCTATCCCCTCCCGGAGGCCCAGCTCGACCGCTTCCTCTTCAAGCTCCAGGTCCCCTTCCCCAAGCGCGAGGAACTCCACTCCATCCTCGACCGCACCACCGGCGCCGTCGAGGCCGACGTGAAGCCCGTGCTCGACCGCGCCCGCATCCTCGAGCTCCGCGCGCTCACCAGGGAGGTCCCGGTCGCCCGCTCGGTGCAGGACTACGCCATCCGCCTCGTGCTCGCGACGCACCCCGACGAGGAGGGCGCGACGGCCTCGGTGAAGCGCTACGTGCGCTTCGGAGCCTCGCCCCGAGGCGCTCAGGCGATCCTGCTGGCGGCGAAGATCCGCGCGGTGATGGACGGCCGCTTCAGCGCGAGCGCCGACGACGTGAGGGGGGCGGTGATGCCCTCGCTGCGCCACCGGATGATCCTGAACTTCGAGGGCGAGGCGGAGGGCGTGAAGCCCGACGCGGTGCTCGAGGAGATCCTCGCCTCGGTCAAGCCGGGGACGTAGCGACGGTGGGCTGGCTCGACTGGCTGCGCCCGAAGAAGAAGCCCGCGGCCTCGGAGGCCGAGCTCTTCGACGAGGCCTTCCAGCGCAAGCTGGAGTACCTGGCGGTGGCCTCGCGGCGCCTCTTCGCGGGCCGCATGAGGGCCGAGCGGCGCACCCGCATCGCGGGCAGCGGCATCGAGTTCGCGGACCACCGCCCCTACACCCCCGGCGACGACCTGCGCGCCCTCGACTGGAGCGTCTACGGCCGCACCGAGCGCCTCCTGGTGAAGCGCTTCGAGGAGGAGGAGGACCTCACCATCGCCATCGTCCTCGACGTCTCCGCGTCGATGGGTTTTGGCGGTCGGGCGCGCTTCGACCACGCGCGGCGGCTGGCCGCGGCGATGGCCTACCTTTCGCTCTCCAACCTCGACCGGGTGACCATGGTGGCCGTCTCGACGAAGGTCGTGCGGCGGCTCCCACCGGCCCGGGGCCGAGGGCAGATCTTCAAGGTCTTCGAGTTTCTACGCGGCCTCGAACCCTCCGGCGAGACGGCGCTCTCCGAGGCCGGGCGCACCCTGGGCGCGGAGCTGAAGCGCCGCGGCGTGGCCATCGTGGTGAGCGACCTCTACGACCCGGCGGGCTTCGAGCGAGGCATCAACGCCCTGCGCTACCAGAAGTTCGAGCCCATGGTGATCCACGTGACGGACGCCCGCGACGCCGACCCGGGCGCCCGGGGCGACGTGCTGCTGGTGGACACCGAGACCGGTGACGGCCGGGAGGTGACGCTGACGCCCGCGCTGGTGGCGAGGTTTCGCGACGCGCACACCCACTGGCGCCACGAGGTGGAGGGCTTCTGCAAGGCCCGGCGAGTGGCCTACGCGCAGGCCGACGTGGAGGGCGCGCTGGAGGAGCAGGTGCTCAACCTCTTCCGCAGGTCGGGGCTGGTGGAGTGATGGAGTGGCTCGGCCTCGCCCCCTCGCAGCTCGCCTGGGTGGGCGCCCTCGCCGGCGCCGCCGTGGTGGGCCTCTACCTCCTGCGCCAGCGACGCCGCCGGGTGCTCGTCCCCTTCGCCCCGCTCTGGGCCCGCGTGCTGGAGGAGCGCCCCAGCGCGAAGCTCTTCGAGCGCCTGCGACGGCTGCTCTCGCTTTTACTCCAACTGGTATTGCTGGGGCTGCTGGTGGTGGCGCTGGGCGACCCGCGGCCCGCCGGGGCCTCGCGCCGAGGGCGCACCACGGTGCTGCTCCTCGACGCCAGCGCCAGCATGTCCGCGACGGACCTCCCCGGCGGCCGGGCCGCGGCGGCGCGCGAGGCCGCGAGGCGCATCGTCCGCGCGATGGGCCCCGACGACCGGATGCTCGTGGCGCAGATGGACGCCGAGGTCACCGCGCTCACCCCGCTCACCGACGACAGCACGGCGCTCGAGACCGCGGTCACCGCCTACCGCCCTCGCGACACCGGGCTCGACCTCTCCCGGGCGCTGCGCTTCGCGCGCGACGTGCTGCGAGGCAACGCCCACGGCGAGGTGATCGTGGTGGGCGACGGCGCGTACCCCCCGGTCGCCGGGGACGTCACCACCGATGGCTCGGCGCTGCGCTTCGTGGGCGTCGGCCGCCGGGGCCGCAACCTCGGGCTCACCGCCTTCTCGGCGCGGCGCTACCCCCTCGACCGCTCCCGCTGCGAGGCGATGGTGGAGCTTCAGAGCTGGAGCGACCGCGCCGAGTCGGTGGTGCTCACGGTGAGCGTCGACGGCGCCCCCATCGAGCGGGCGAGGCTGCGCGTCGAGCCCGGAGAGCGGGTGCAGCGGGTGATCGAGCGCCTCTCCGGAGGAGGCGAGCGCCTGGAGGCCCGCATCGCCCTCGAGGACGGCTCGCGCGACGACCTCTCCCTCGACGACGTGGCCTACGCGACGCTCCCCGAGCGGAGGCGCGCGAGGGTGCTCTCCGTGGGCAACGGCAACCGCTACCTCGAGGCGGCGCTCTTGCTCGACGAGTACCTGGAGGTCGTCGACGCCACCGCCGCGCAGGCGCCCGCGGCGCTCTCCCGGGGCCGCTTCGACGTGGTGATCAGCGACGGCGCGGCGGTGCAGGTGCCTCCCGGCGTCGGGTGGATCTCCCTCCGCCCTCCCCCCGACGGATCTCCCCGCCCCGTAGAGCCCGGCCTCTTCAGCGCCCCGGCGGGCGGGGCCATCGTCTTCGATCGCGTCGACCGTCGGCACCCGGTGACGCGCTTCACCAGCGACCTGGAGGAGGCCCACATCGGCCGCGTGGCGCGCTACCGCCTCGCTCCCGGCGACCGGGTGCTGGGCAGCGGCAGCGCCGGCCCGCTGCTGGTGGCGGGAGAGCGGGACGGTGGGCGCTTCGTGCTCTTCACCTTCGACGTGAGAGAGAGCGACGTGCCGCTGCTGGTGTCGTGGCCGGTGATGCTCATCAACGCCATCGACTGGTTCTCCGGGGAGGACGGGGCCTTCCAGTCGTCCTACCGCACCGGCACCGCGTGGCGCATGCCGGTGCCCGCGGGAGAGCGCGAGGCGACGGTGGAGACCCCGTCGGGTCGCCGGGTGCGGGTGCCGGTGATGGAGGGCCGCGCGGTGTTCTTCGGCACCGAGGCGGGCTTCCACCGGCTTCACTCGGGGGGCTCGCACACCCTCATCGCGGGCAACCTCGGCGACCCCGACGAGTCGGCCTGCGCGCCCCGGGCAACCCTCTCCGTAGGATCGACCCGAGCGACCGCTCCGCTGCCAGGAGCCCGTGGTCTGCGACGGGAGTGGTGGGTGGCGCTGCTCGCCGCGGCGGCGCTCATCGTGGTGGCCGAGTGGGCCACCTGGCACCGGCGCGTGACGGTGTAGCGGCCTCGACGCTCCAGTTGACGGAGCGATCAGCGATATCCAGGCTTCGACGCACCATGCGATTGCTGATCCTCATCGCGACCAACCTCGCGGTCTCCCTGCTCCTCGGTGTGGTCTTCCTGGGCCTCGAAGTGGCCGGGGTGCTCCCTCAAGGCCAGTGGGGCGGCCTCTTCGTGATGGCCACGGTCTTCGGCTTCGGCGGCTCGTTCATCTCGCTGCTGCTCTCCAAGATCATCGCGAAGTGGTCGATGGGCGTGCGGGTCATCGACGCCCCCGCGTCGCAGTCCGAGGCCTGGCTCGTCCAGACGGTGCAGCAGCACGCGAGCCGCGCGGGCATCGGCCAGCCCGAGGTGGGCATCTACGACTCGCCCGACCCCAACGCCTTCGCCACCGGCTGGAGCCGCGACCACGCCCTCGTCGCCGTCAGCACCGGCCTCCTTCAGTCGATGCGCCCCGAGCAGGTCTCCGCGGTGCTGGGCCACGAGGTGTCGCACGTGGCCAACGGCGACATGGTCACCCTCACGCTCATCCAGGGCGTGCTCAACACCTTCGTGATCTTCTTCTCCCGCGTCATCGGCACCCTGGTCGACGCCGCCCTCTCCAGCGACCGCGACCGCGACCGGGGCCGCGGCGGCATCGGCTATTTCATCACCGTGATGATCGCGCAGATGGTGCTCGGCCTCGGCGCCTCGATGATCGTCGCGTGGTTCAGCCGCTACCGGGAGTTTCGCGCCGACGCGGGCGGCGCCGCGCTCACCAGCCCCCGCGAGATGGCCGGGGCGCTCGACTCGCTGCGCCGCGCCCAGCCCGACGCCGACCTGCCCGACAGCATGACGGCCTTCGGCATCCACGGAGGCAACCTCGCGAAGCTCTTCGCCTCGCACCCCCCGCTCGAGGAGCGCATCGCCCGGCTGATGGCCTCACCGGGCGCGCGCTGACCGCGCCGCCTTCTTCCCTCCCCCGGACAGGGCCTCGATGAGGTAGTCGCGAAAGACCCGCACCTTCGGGGTCAGCAGCCTCGACGCGAGGTGCACCACGAAGAGCGTCCCCGAGAAGCCCACCCACTCCTTCAACACCGGAACCAGCGCCCCCGACTCCACCGCGCCCCGAGCGACGATGTCCGGAAGCAGCGCCACGCCGCTGCCTCCCAGCGCCAGCTCCCGGGTGAACGCGAAGTCCGAGCCCGAGAGCGAGCCCTGCGCCCGGTGCCGCAGCCGGTGCTCCTCGGCCCCTCGGTGCAGCGTGAGCGACGCGCTCCCCCGGCCCGTCTGCACCAGCAGCAGCCGGTGCTCGGCGAGGTCGTCCGGGCGCTTCGGAGCGCCGTGGGCCTTCAGGTACGACGGCGAGGCGTAGAGCTGGCCGCGGATGTCGAGCAGCCGATGCGCCACCAGCGTGGAGTCCTGGAGCGTCCCCCCCGCGCGCACCGCCACGTCGATCTGGTGCCCGTCGAAATCCAGCAGCTTCTCCGTGAGGATCGTCTCCACGGTGATCTCCGGATGGCGCTCGACGAAGCCCGCCATGATGGGCGCCATCAGGGTGAGCCCGACGTCCACCGGGGCCGTCACCCGGAGGTGCCCGCTCGGCGCCGTGAGGGCCCGCCGCGCCCTGGTGTTGGCGTCGTCGAGCAGCTCCAGCACCCGCCCGACGGAGGCCCGGTACGAGGCCCCGTCCTCGGTGGCCTGCACCAGCCGGGGCGAGCGGCGCAGCAGCACCACGCCGAGGGCGCTCTCCAGCCGGGTGATGCGCCGGCTCACCCCCCCTTTGGTCTCCCCGAGGGCCTTCGCCGCGCCGGTGATCGAGCCCAGATCGACCACCCGGCAGAACGCCCGGAGGTCGCCCAGGTCGGTGGTGGGTGTTTCCGTCTCAGCAACCTGATGTTTCATTCGTCCCCGATGGTCTCACCCGGTGGAACGTCCTACGAGATGGCCCACGGTTGCGAGCATAGCGTCCGCCGCCCATCAGGAGGTCTCCCATGCGCTCTCTCTCCATCACCCTCGCCGCGCTCTGCATCGCGGGTGTCGCTGCCTGCAAGGATCCCAACGCCAACACCGCCCGCGCCACCACCAGCGCCGTCACGGCCCCCGCGCCTGCGGCCCGGGTGAGCGCCACCGAGCACCTGACCATCGACGCCGCGGCCTCGTCCGTCGGCTTCACCGGGGCCAAGGTCACGGGCCAGCACAACGGCAGCTTCCCGACCTTCACGGGCACCCTCGACCTCGACCCGGCGCGCGTCGAGAACAGCCGCGTCGCCGTCGACATCGACACCACCTCGGTGACCACCGACACCCCACGGCTCACCACGCACCTGAAGTCCGCCGACTTCTTCGACGTCGAGCGCTTCCCCAGGGCGACCTTCACCTCGACCGCCATCGCCCCGGGCGGAGCCAACGGCGCCACGCACACCATCACCGGCAACCTGGCGCTGCACGGCGTGACCCGCGCGATCTCCTTCCCCGCCACGGTGACCGTCTCCCCCTCGGAGGTCACCGCGACCGCGGAGTTCGTCATCAACCGCCGCGAGTTCGGCATCGTGTACGCGGGCATGCCGGACAACCTCATCCGCGACGACGTCGCGATGCACCTGCGCCTCCGCGCTCCCCGCGCCGCGCGCTGAGCCCCTCGGAGACCATCGGCAGGGGCCGCGGAGATTTCCATGAAGGATCTCCGCCCTCTAGGGACATCTATCCCGAAAGAACGACGCTGGCGCACCCGCACGAGCCGTGCGCGCGCCGTCGTCCCCCCTACGATGAGGTCTCCCTTGAACAAGCTCTTCCTCGCGCTCGGGCTCCTGGCGATCGGCTGCGGCGGCGGCGGCTCCGGGGCCACCTGCCCCACCAGCAGCACCCTCACCTACGACAACTTCGGCCGGCAGTTCTTCGCCACCTACTGCGACCGCTGCCACGCCGCCGGGACGCGCCCTTCCTACAGGACCCTCGCGGAGATCCGCGCGGGCTCGACCGCCATCGACTCCGTGGCCGCCGCGGGCGCGAGCGCCGTCAACGTCGCGATGCCCGAGAGCGGCGCGACGCCCACCGAGGCCGAGCGAAGGCAGCTCGGCGAGTGGCTCGCCTGCGGAGTGCGCTGAGGGCTCTCCCCCCCGCTGCGGGCGTGACCATCCGTTGGCACCCTCTCCTGCCAACGACCCGCCACGACCCCCTCCGCAGGATCACCCCGTTTCCTCGGTCCTCTGCCCGCTGCGGGCGCTCCGCCGCCCGATGGCACCGACCGTGCTCTGTAACGTCGCCCTAGGAGGTCACAGCCATGATCATCCCCCGCACGCTCATCCTCTCCGCCTCCCTCGCCCTGTGCCCCCTGCTCGCGTCCGCGCAGACCATCGATCACCCCAGCGTCGCCCCGATGGTCACGGCCATCAACGCCGAGCGCGCCCGCTTCTCGCTGCCTCCCCTCGCGGAAGACCCGCGGCTCGACGCCCTCGCCGAGGCGCACTCCATGGACATGGTGCGCTCCCGCTTCTTCTCCCATGAGTCCCCGAGCACCGGCCGCCCCTCCGACCGCGTCTCGCAGTCCGGCCTCCGCTGGACCACCGTCGCCGAGAACATCGCCATCAACCAGAGCCCCGAGGCCGCGCAGCAGGCCCTGCTTCGCAGCCCCGGCCACCACGAGAACATGGTCGACCCGGCGCAGCGCTCGGTCGGCGTCGGCATCGTGCGCCACGGCGAGCAGGTCTGGGTGACCCAGCTCTTCGCCACGCTCAACGACGCCCCGGGCGCCGCGACCCCGACGCCCGCCCAGATCGCAGCCCACCCCGTCGCTCCCGTCGCTCCCGTCGCCCCCGCAGCGCCCGTCGCCGAGGACGACGAGGAAGACTCCGACGAGGACGCCGACGAGGAGCAGGAGTGTGACGCCCCCGTGGCTCCCGCTGCCCCCGTGGCTCCGGTCGCCCCGGTGACTCCGACCGCTCCCTCGCTGCCGGGCTTCTCGGGCCTTCCGATGCAGGGCATCCCCGGCCTCGAGCAGTTTCTCACCGGGCTCGGCCTCACCCGCCAGCCGACGCCGCCGAGCGCCGGACGCGCCGCGCCCGCGCCTCAGGTCTACACGGTGCAGACGCCCTTCGGTCCGGTGCGCGTGGAGGTCCCCTCCTCCCTCGCCTCGCCCACCGTCGCCGAGCCCGCTGTCGCCGCGCCCACCCGTCACCGCTCAGCGCGTCCCGCTCCCGCCCCGCGCGCCCCTCACCGGCGCACGACCCCGCCCTCCCGCGGCCGGGTCGTCCAGGTCGATACCCTCGACGTCTGACCCCGCACGCTCCCCGTCAGCGGCAGTCCTTCCGCACCTTCGGACTGCGCTATGGTCCTCAGCCCCGATGATCACCCGACGCGATCTCCTTGCCGGCGTAGGCGCCTCCTTCGCGCTGGGCGCCGTCGGCGAGGGCTGCAGCGACCCCGCCTCGCCGCCTCCTCCCACCGACGCCGACCAGAGCACCGACGCGTCCTTCCCGGACGACGCGCCCCTCCTCGACGCGGTCGACTTCCTCCACGGCGTCGCCAGCGGCGATCCCCTCTCCGACCGGGTGATCCTCTGGACCCGCGTGACCCCTCGCGGCGGACGCTCGGGCGCCGTCTCCGTGCGCTGGGAGCTCTCCGCCTCGCTCGACTTCGCCACCCTCGTCGCCTCGGGTGAGCTCATCACCACCCCGGCGCGCGACTACACCGTGAAGGTCGACGCCTCGGCCCTCCCCCCGGCCTCGACCCTCTACTACCGCTTCTCCTCGGGCGCCGCCCGCTCCCCGGTGGGCCGCACCCGTACCGCCGCCGTCGGCGCCACCGAGCGGCTGCGCCTCGCGGTGGTGTCCTGCTCCAGCCTCGCCCACGGGTACTTCCACCTCTACCGCGAGCTCGCCGAGCGCCTCGACCTCGACGCCGTGGTGCACCTCGGCGATTACATCTACGAGTATCCCTCCAACTACTACGGCAGCGTGCGGCCCTACGACCCGCCCACGGAGATCGTCTCGCTCTCCGACTACCGCCGCCGCCACGCCTGGTACAAGCGCGACGCCGACCTGCGCGCGGTGCACCAGCAGCACCCGATGATCGTCATCTGGGACGACCACGAGTTCGCCAACAACGCCTCGGTCGGCGGCGCACCGGCCCACATGCCCATGACCGAGGGCGCCTGGCGAGACCGCAAGGCCGCCGCGATCCGGGCCTACTTCGAGTGGATGCCCATCCGGGAGCAGCCCGACGGGCGCATCTGGCGGCGCTTCGCCTTCGGCGACCTCGTCGACCTGGTGATGCTCGACACCCGCATCTGGGCGAGGCCCGAGCAGGTCCCGGGAGACTCACCCGCGATCCGCGACCCGCGCCGCACCCTCCTCGGCGACGAGCAGGAGCGGTGGTTCTTCGAGGCCCTCACGACCTCCGCCGCGCGCTGGAAGATCGTCGGCCAGCAGGTGCGCATGGGGCCGCTGCACCCGAAGTTCAACACCGACACCTGGGACGGCTTCCCCTCGGCGAGAGAGCGCTTCCTCGACACCCTCGACCGCATGCGCACCAGCAACGTCGCCGTGCTCACCGGGGACATCCACACCTCCTGGGCCATGGACCTCCCTCGCGACCCCTTCGACCGCCGCAACTACGACCCTCGCACCGGCGAAGGCTCGCTCGCGGTGGAGCTCATCGTCCCAGGCGTCACCTCCCCAGGGCACCCGCCCGAGGTCGAGGCGGAGATCCCGGGCATCCTCCGGGACAACCCCCACATGCGCTACGGCAACGCCTCGCAGCGCGGGTACATCCTCCTCGACGTCACCGCCGAGCGCCTCCAGGCCGAGTGGTTTCACCTGCCGCACGGGAGCATCGAGCGGAGAGAGCGACGCCCCGCGACCCTCAGCACCGGGTGGCTCACCCGCTCGGGCAGCAGCCATCTTACCCAGGCAGGTACTCCCAGCGTCCCCCGAGAGGGCGCTCCCGCCGCCGCCCCGTGGGAGCCCGCCTGAGCGCTGGCTCAGCGCGGAGCGGTCTCTTCCTCGCGCAGCCGGATGGGGCCGACGTTGGCGGGCTCGTAGGCGCGCAGGTGCAGCGAGCCGTAGAACTCGCGGAGGCGGTCCATGTCGGCGCGCACGTCGCCGCTCATCCACATGGGCGGACCCATGCCGACCACCCGACGGCCGAAGTCGATGTAGCCGGGGACCACCGGGACCCGGGCGCCCAGGGCGATGTGATAGAAGCCCGAGCGCCAGTGCTCCGTGCGTGAGCGCGTCCCCTCCGGGGGAATGCCCAGCACGAACTCCTCGTGCCGGCCGAACTCCTCGATCATCTGCGCGACCACGCTGTGCGAGGTCGAGCGGTCGATGCCCACGGCGCCCAGCGACCGGAGGGCGGCGCCGAGGGGCCCGCGGGTCCAGTCGTCCTTGATCATCCAGCGGGCCTTGAGCCCGAGTCGCGTGGCGAAGGCGATCATCAGCAACCCGTCCCAGTTGCTGGTGTGCGGATAGCCCAGGCACACGTAGCGCTTCTCCCTGGGGAGGGTGCCGTCGAAGCGCCACCCCGCGAGGCGCAGCGCCGCGGCGGAGAGCCGCACCCGGTTCATGCCGTCAGCCATCGCGCACCACCAGTCCGGGCGGGAGCGTGATGCCCGCGTGGTGGATCGCCGTCCGGAAGTCGGCCTTGCTGAAGCTACGGCTGTAGGCCTCGCGCACGTCCACCTTGCCGGACTTCACCAGCTCGCAGAGGGCGTCGTGCTGGGTGATCATCCCGACCTGCCGCGAGGTCTGCATCACCCCGTAGAGCTGGAAGGTCTTGCCCTCGCGGATGAGGTTCGACACCGCGGGCGTCACCAGCAGCACCTCGTAGGCCGCCACGCGACCGCCGCCCGCGCGCCGGCAGAGCGTCTGGGAGATCACCCCCTTCAGCGAGTCGGCCAGCATCGCGCGAATCTGCGGCTGACGCTCGGCGGGAAACTGGTCGATCACCCGGTCGACGGTGCTCGGCGCCGTGCGCGTGTGAAGCGTGCCGAAGACCAGATGCCCGGTCTCCGCGGTCTCGATGGCGATCGCGGTGGTCTCCAGGTCGCGCATCTCGCCGACCATCACCACGTCGGGGTCTTCGCGGAGCGCCGCGCGAAGGGCGTGCTTGAAGCCGTCGGTGTGCACCCCGACCTCGCGCTGGTTCACCAGGCAGCGCTTGTTCTTGTGCACGAACTCGATCGGGTCCTCGATGGTGATGATGTGGTCCTTGCGGGAGCTGTTGATGCGGTCGATGAGGGCCGCCAGCGTGGTGCTCTTGCCCGACCCTGTCGGGCCGGTCATCAGCACCAGCCCCTTGGGGAGGTCGCAGAGGTCGAGCACCGCGCGGGAGAGCCCGAGCTCCTCCGCCGACACGATGTCCACCGGGATGCGGCGCAGCACCGCCGAGGGGCCCCGCCGCTCGACCATCACGTTGCACCGGAAGCGCGCGACCCCGGGCACCTCGTGGGCGTAGTCGGCGTCGTTGTGGGCCGCGTACTCCTTGCGCGACGCGGGCCTCATCGTCGGCAGGATCAGCGCCCGGAGCCCGTCCGCGGAGAGCGGCAGGTGGTCGCCCGGCAGGGGCTTGATCTCCCCGTGGAGCCGCATCAAGGGCGGCCTCCCCGTGGCGAGGTGGAGGTCGCTCGCGCCGAGCCGGGTCATCTGCCGCAGCAGCAGGTCGATGCCGGTGGTGTCGCCCTGGCGATCGTCGTCGACCGGGGCGAAGGCGGGCGCCGGGTCGAGCGAGCGGGGCGAGAAGGACACCCGATCGGCGACGGGCTCCGGCGAGCGAGGCGCGGCGCCCGGCGAGGTCTCCCGAGGACTCTCCGGGCGCATCGTGACCCGAGCCAGGTCGGGGCGGCTCAGCCTCGGCGACTCGGCGACGGGCACCCGCGCCGGATCGGGGGGCGCCGGGCGCGCGGGCTCGACGCGGGGCGGGCGCTCGACCGCGGGGAGCGACGGGCGCGACGGCGACGGCACGCCGCGCAGCGCCGAGGGGGGCATCGACGCGGAGGGGCCGACGGTGGGAAACACCTCGCTCCTGCGCGGCGCCGGGGCAGCCTGCTCGGAGGGCAGAGGCGAGAGCAGCAGCTTCCACGCGCCCGGCGTCGGGGTCACCTCCACGCTCACCGTCGGGGCCTCCGCGGGGTACTGGAACTTCGTCATCCTCGACGCGCGGATGTCGGCCAGGGCGCCGGGCGGCGCGCTCTCGTGCACGGCCGCCACGAGCAGCGCGTGGTCGACGGTCTGGGTGGAGGCCTTCTCGGCGCCGGAGGCGAGCCTCGCGACCACCGGGCCGTTGGAGGTGACCATCAGCGAGAGGGCCTCGAAGCGGAGCAGGTGCTGGATGTACTTGTCGATCTGCGCCATCGCCGTTGGTCTCTCTCCTACGCGTCCGGGATGGTGACGCCGGCGTTGTGCAAGAGCTGCCGGATCTCGGTCTTGTTGATGGCCTTGAGGTAGGCCTCGCGAGGCTCGACGAGGCCGCGCAGCACCAGCTCGACCAGCGAGTCGGCCATGGTGACCATGCCCAGGTGCTTGCTGGTCTGCATGGTTCCGGGGAGCTGGAAGGTCTTGCCCTCGCGGATGAGGTTGGACACCGCGGGCGTGCCGATGAGCACCTCGTAGGCGGCCACGCGCCCGCCGCCGACCTTGCGACAGAGGGTCTGCGCGATGACCCCCTTCAGCGAGTCGGAGAGCATCGCCCGGATCTGCGACTGCCGATCGCCGGGAAACTGGTCGATGATGCGGTCGACGGTGCTGGCCGCGGTGTTGGTGTGCAGCGTGCCGAAGACCAGGTGCCCGGTCTCCGCCGTCTCGATGGCGATCTCGACGGTCTCGAGGTCGCGCATCTCGCCCACCAGCACCACGTCCGGGTCTTCGCGCAGCGCCGCGCGCAGCGCCGCGCGGAAGTTGTCGGTGTGCACCCCGATCTCGCGCTGCCGCACGAGGCAGCGCTTGTCGTTGTGGACGAACTCCACCGGGTCTTCGATGGTCACGATGTGGTCGTCGCGCGAGGCGTTGACCCGGTCGATGAGCGACGCGAGGGTGGTGCTCTTGCCCGACCCCGTCGGACCGGTGACCAGCACCAGGCCGCGGTTGAGGTCGCAGAGCTCGAGCACCTGCGCCGAGAGCCCGAGCCGGTCGGCGGGGATGATCTCGAAGGGGATGCGACGGAAGACCGCGCCGATGCCGCTGCGGTCCATGAAGAGGTTGACGCGGAAGCGCGCGACGCCGGGCATCTCGTGCGCGAAGTCGGTGTCGTGGCGGCGCTCGAACTCCTCGCGGTTGCGCTTCGGCACGATGGGCCAGAGCAGCGAGCGCAGCGCGTCCGGAGAGAGCGCCCCGGAGTCGTCCGCGCGCTGTATCTCCCCGTGCAGCCGCAGCATCGGGCTCAGCCCCGAGGTGAGGTGCAGGTCGCTCGCCCCCCGCTGCGACATCGCCCGGAGCATCGCCTCGATGGCCGCCTCTCCCCCCACCGGGATCGACGGGGCGCCGCCCGCGGGCATCCCCTCGGGGAGCACCGTGGAGCGAGGCAGCCCCGGCGAGGCGCCTGGGATGAAGGTCACCTTCCACGACCCCTGCGAGGGCGCGACCTCCACGGTGACGGAGTTCATCGCCGTGCTGCCATAGATGAAGCGCGTGGTCTTGCCGGTGCGCAGCTCCTGGAGGCACCCGGGCGGCGCGACCTCGGTGATCATCGAGGTGACGCTCGCGTGGTCGAGCACCTGGTTGGAGGTCTTCTCCCCCGCGGTGGTCTGCACGGAGACCGGCGCCCCCGACGCCACCACGAGCGCCTCGCCGGCGAAGCGAATCAGGTGACCCACCAGCTTGTCGATCTGTCGCATGCGACCGCTGCACCTCACGCCCCGCGCCCGAACTGCCAGGCGCCTCGGCGGAGGATTTATAGCAATACCCGCGGCGCCACCGCGAGGACGAACGCGATGGCCCGATGTGGCATGATGCGCCCCGAGCGATGGCCTACACCGTCAAGGAGCTGTTCTATACGCTGCAGGGCGAAGGGGCGCGGGCCGGGCGCGCCGCGGTGTTCGTGCGCTTCTCCGGCTGCAACCTCTGGAACGGCCGCGAGGCCGACCGGGAGCGAGGTGCAGGCGGATGTGCGCGCTGGTGCGACACGGATTTCGTCGGCACCGACGGCGACGGCGGAGGGCGCTTCGCTACGGCCGAGGCGGTGGCCGACGCGGCGGCGGGCGCGTGGGGCCCCGGGCGCGAGGCGCGCTACGTGGTGTGCACCGGCGGAGAGCCGCTGCTGCAGCTGGACGAGGCGCTGATCGAGGCCTTCCACCGGGAGGGCTTCGAGGTGGCCATCGAGACCAACGGGACGCTCCCGGTGCCGCCTGGGGTCGACTGGGTCTGCGTGAGCCCGAAGGCCGGATCGACCGTGGTGGTGCGCTCGGGACACGAGCTGAAGCTGGTGATCCCCCAGGAGGGCGTGAACCCGGTGGACTTCGAGGGGTGGTCCTTCGAGCGCTTCTTCGTGCAGCCCTGCGACGGGATGCTGCGGGCCGAGCACACGCGCCGCGCCATCGAGTGGTGCCGCGCTCACCCGAAGTGGCGGCTCTCGCTGCAGACCCACAAGCTGCTGGGCATCCCATGAGGCTGCGGGGCGCCGCCGCCCGGGCGTGCATGGGGGCGGGCGCCCTGCTCGCGGCCGCGTCGCTGCACGCGTGCGCTCGCGGCCGTATCGACGAGACCACCACGGATGTTCCCATCTCCGGGAGGTCGCCGAGGGTCGACCCCGAGCCGGTGCTCGACGGCGCGGTCGACGAGTGGGGCGACCCCATCAAGCCGACGCCCGACATCCCCGAGGCGCGCGTCGACGCCTCGACGCCCCGCGACCTCGGGAGCCCCGCGCGCGACGTGGCCGTCGACACGGGCTCCTGCGGCGCCGCGGGGAGGCCCTGCTGCGCCGGCGCGACGTGCAGCAACAACCTCCGCTGCGCAGGCTCCGTCTGCGCCGAGGCGAGCCCCTGCGGCGCCTGGAACCAGCCGTGCTGCGGCGTCTCCGCCTGCGGCCCCGGGCTCACCTGCGGCGGGGGTCACTGCGGCGCCACGGCCTCGTGCGGGGCGAGCGGCCAGCCGTGCTGCTCCGGCGCGTCGCAGTGCATCGCTCGCCAGCTCTGCACGAGCGGGACGTGCCGCCCCTGCGGCGCCGCGGGCCAGGCCTGCTGCACCAGCGTGACGCCCCCGTGCAACTCGGGATTGCGCTGCGGGCTGAGCTTCTGCACCCCGGGCTGAGACCCCCTGTTCTCCACTCCAGCAGACTGAGAACTAGGGAGCGGAGACTGTCGAGCTGTCTTTCCGGCGCAGCGCAGAGTGCGAATCCGCCGGATGCCCGCATATCTCGGCCTGGCCTCGCCGTTGACACCTTTGTCGAGGGTCGGCAGCCTCGCGCTCGGAGGAGACGACATGAACGGCGACAATGGCCACAAGCCCGAACATCCCACGGACGATGAGGCGGTGATCGACGAGCGGGCTGCGTTTACGCGGCGCTCGTTCCTGGCAGCGACGGGAGGTGCCATCGCGGCAGCCGCGCTGACGCCATCGGTTGCCGAAGCCCAGACGATGGGGGGCGGCGGGTCTGATCCGCTCCCGCCCAACGCCGTCCTTCGCATCCATCCCTCGATCGGCTTCGCGCGCGTCGGCAACGCGCAGAACCGCGACAGCTACTTCATCGGCCCGGAGCTGCCCGGCTTCGGCCCGCTCGGCGAGGCGCCCGGCACCGCGGTGCCCGACTACAAGACCGCCTCGGGTGAGGTGAAGCCGCAGGCGGCGCGCTTCCGCCTGTGGGAGTACCGCGTCGTCAACGGCAAGCTCACCCCTCACCGCGAGGTCAACCTCTCGACCGAGGGCGTCGCCAACATCACCTGGCGGGTGCACCTCGCCAACAAGAAGGCGTCGTTCCACTCCTTCGAGGGCGGCGAGGGCGACGCGCGAGAGGGCACCGATCCGGTCCCGGCGGCGCCGCTCCGCAACGCGTCCATCACGGGCGCCGCGCAGCGCAAGCAGCAGCTCGAGTTCGACTTCGGGCCCCGCACCATCTCGGGCGCGTCGCAGTCCGGCGCGGTCTTCGACCTCGCGTCGAGCCCCTCGGGCTACCCGGCGACCCGGCCCACGACCTTCCCCGAGCAGATCGACTACCTCGGCGAGCTCCGCACCGACGCGGCGGGGCGGCTCATCGTGATCGGGGCCAAGGGCAAGGCGGCCTACAACACCGCGACCCAGCCTCCGATGCCGCACTGGGCCAACAACGACGGCTGGTTCGACGACGCCGCCGACGGGCCGGTGACCGCGACCGTCACGCTGTCGAGCGGCCAGCAGGTGCAGATGGACTACGCCGGCGCGGCGTGGGTGCTGTCCGGCCCGCCGGACTTCGCGCCGGGCATCCCGTGCTCGGTCACCGCGTGGGACCTCCTGTTCGATCTCGCGGTGCGCAAGCCGGAGATCATCCTCCCGACGGACGACGCGGCCTACGAGCCGGGAGGCGCGCTGCACAAGCTCCGGGTGATGACCGAGCAGTTCACGCCGGGGGTGGCGCGAGAGCTTCCCACCTACGTGCCGAGCTTCCCCGACGACATCCAGCCGATCCTGGTGGCGTCCTACAACCTCTGGTGGGTCAACGACCTCGTCACCAGCAAGCACAACTCGCTCATCGACGCGAACCTCGGGTCGCTCAACTCCCGCTACGACTCGATGCGCCGCAAGGTGCTGAGCTACATGCGCCCGCCGCTCGGGGTCCCCGGGCCGACCGGGCCGCGCACCATGCCCAAGCTCATGGGCGACGACCCGTACCTCGGCGGGCTCCCCGACCAGGTGCGCAACCTCCCGCTCACCCACGTGCAGTACGCGATGCTCGGGCGCTGGGCCGACCGGGCGTTCACCACGACGGGCGCCGCCCCGGTCACCACGATCACGCCGCACGGCCTCGACCGCGCGGCGCTGGAGAACTGCGTCGGAGGCGCGTTCTATCCGGGCATCGAGTTCGGCTGGCAGATGCGCAACCCCAACCTCTTCGTGCAGCCCTTCCGCATCACCCACCTCGCGGAGGTCGCCCACGTCGGCGACACGCCGGAGCGCATCGGCCCCGGACACTTCTCCCGGCAGATGGCGGTGCCGTGGCAGGCGGACTTCAACGACTGCCGCAACGAGGGCAACTACGGCTGGTGGCCCTCGCAGCGGCCCGCGCAGGCGCTGCCGTCGAGCACCGCCACGCGCCGGGTCGACTGGGCGCGCCCGACCGCTCGCTTCGAGGGCGGCAACGCCGAGAGCACCCACGAGGACATGGTCCGGCACTGGTCCAAGTTCGGGTTCGTGCTCGAAGAGGGCAACAAGTTCGTCGAGAAGGAGCGGGCGGCGCGCATCCCGTGATCGACCGGCGTGATCTGGTGGTCGTCGGCGGCGGGCCCGCGGGCATCGCCGCGGCGGCCATCAGCGCGCGCGAGGGTCGGTCGGTGTCGCTGTTCGAGCGGGGCGACCCCTCCGCGTTCCGCGTCGGAGAGACGCTGGGCGCGGAGGTCGGCGCCCGGCTGAAGGAGCTCGGCGCCTACGAAGCGATGGCCCCCATCCTCGGGGAGCAGGCGCGCTTCATCACCGTGTCGTCCGCGTGGGGTTCGGACGAGCTCGAGGAGCGATCGACGATGTTCCATCCGCTCGGCGCGGGATGGCACGTCGACCGATCGCGCTTCGATCGGGGGCTGCTGGAGTGGTCGCGCTCGCAGGGCGTGCACGTCCAGACCGACACCGGCCTCTGCACCGTGACCCCCGACGGGGAGGGCTTCCTGGTGAAGCCGCGACGGGGTCGCGAGACCTGGGGACGCAGGCTCATCGACGCGAGCGGCCGGGGCGCCCCGGCGACGGCGGCGTTTCCGGGTCGGCGCTGGCTGGCCCACGACCGTCAGGTCGCGATCCTCGCGAGGATGACCCCGAAGGGGCCGACGGACCCGGGGCCCGGGCTCTACCTCGAGGCCGTCGAGGAGGGCTTCTGGTACTCGGCCCGGATGGCCGACGGCACCTTCATCGCCGTCCTGCTGACCGACTCGGACGTCCTGCTCACGCTCGGGCGCAGCCGCGACGAGCGCTTCCAGCGGGCCTTCGCGCGCACCCGCTTCACCGCCCCTCGCACCCGGGGCTTCGAGCTCATGGGGCGCCCTCAGGTGTTTCGCTCCGACAGCGGCCGTCTCATCCCCGATCGGGGAGCGGGATGGCGCGCGGTCGGAGACGCGGCGATGGCGACCGATCCGCTCGGCGGCAACGGCGTCGCGAGGTCGCTCAAGAGCGCGCTGGAGGCCGCGGCGTCGCTCGATGCGCCCTTCGACCGCGCTCGCGCCGAGCAGCGCTTCAGCGACTACCTCGATCAGCGCACCGAGTTCTACTGGCTCGAGCACCGCTGGCCCGACGCCCCGTTCTGGGCGCGTCGCAGGCCCGTCGACCTCGACGGGCGCCCCTTCGACTGGAAGACCGTCGACCTCGCGCTCGCCCCCGACGCCACGCTCTCGTGGCGCGCGACCCCTCCGCCCGGGGCCGAGGCCTGGCTGCCACGCGCCGCGCTCGATGCGCTGCGCGCGGCGACCACCACGCCGGCCGCCGCCCACGAGGCCATGTCTGCGATGTCGGTCGTCGCGCCGATCGGCAACCGACGACTCCTGGTAGGGATGCAGTGGCTGCTCGTCGCCGGGGCGCTCGAGCAGGTCGCCTGACCGCGCTGCCCGATCAGCTACGGACGTCGGGGATCGACGTCGGCGGGACGCTCGTACGCCGCAGCACCGGCGCCGGCTCTGCGCTCGCGGCCTCCATCGCAGGCGGCGGGATCGTGGCCGCGCGAGGCTCGATCGCGCTCACGGCCTCGGCCACCACATCGCCGACGCCCGCGACCATGGCCAGGAAGAATCCGCGACGCCCCTTCAGCTCTTCGGAGTTCGACGACATGCACGCACCTCCGCGCGGATTCTAGTCACACGCTTCTTCGTGTGTCACCCATCGCCGGGGGAGGTCCCTCGCGCGGGCAGTGGCGTCGGTCGCCCCCGACGCTCCTACGGGCTTCATGGCGCCGGGACTGTAAGCCCCGCGCCGCGAGCGACGTTACTGGGGACGCCGGGGACGCACACGCGTCGCCGCGGAGGTTGCGCCGATGGATTCCTTCTTCCTTCTTCGGGGCGTCGCGCTGGCGGGGCTCCTCAGCGCCGGTTGCAGCACGTCGGTTCATCGCCCCGGGCTCGCGACGGCCTTCGACGCCCACCCCGCGAGGGAGATCACCGACGAGGACATCCGCGTGGCGTTCAGCGCGAGGCCGCAGCTCCCCGAGCGGGTGCGCGTGGCGTACTTCTCCAATGACCCGGCGCGCAACGCCGAGATCGAGGGCGGGCTCGCGTCCCTCCCCCACGTCAGCGGCGTGTACCGCATCCCCTCGCTGCTCGTCACCGGCCACCGGCGCTTCGACGAGCCGCGGCCCTGGGAGCCGCGGCGCGAGGTCGGCGTCCACGCGCTGCGCCTCCTGGCGGCGAGGGCGCGCTGCGACGCGCTGGTGGTCTTCGACTACGGCAACAGGATCGAGCATGGCGCCAACGGCTACGCGGCCCTCAACGCGCTGCTGGTGCCCACGCTCTTCGCGCCCTTCCTCGAGGCGCGCGTGGAGAGCTACCTCGACGCCTACGTGATCGACGTCCGCAACGGCTACCTCTACCGCCACGTCAGCGCCTCGCAGCGGGGGGAGCTGTCGAGGCTCACCGTGTGGTCCGACGCCGACGAGCGACTCGTCGAGCGGCAGTGGGCGGCGCTGCTCGCCGACACGAGGCGCGACCTCGACGCGGCCTTCGTCGAGGGGCGCCTTCCCCCGGCGCCGACGCCCGTCGTGCCCGACGCGTAGCCAGGGGCGTGCGGTGGCCTCGCCGTAGGGAACCCCCGGGCCATCCCTCCGCGACCGCGAACTTCGCCTCCCGGCGCCGCTGCGGTACACGCTCTCGCTCACCATGGAAGCCTCCTCCCTCGACCTCGCCTCGGGCGTGCGCGCGGCCCTCGACGCCCCCGCGGGCAGCCGCCCCGAGCTCCTCGACCCTGCCCTCCTGGCCGTGCTTCGGGGCACCCTCACGCCCCGCCGCTTCGACGCCGCCGGGCGCTCGTGGGACCTCGGGCTCCCCGCCGACGCCGACGCCCTGCTGCGTCACCTCGGGGGCGCGACCTGGGCCCCGGCGCTGGTGCGCCTCGAAGAGTCGGCGATGGCCCTCGACCCGCTGCTCGCGCTCGGCTTCCGCGACGCGCCGCTCGACGCGCTGGAGGCCTTCACGCAGCGCAACGACATCCCGACCGCGCGCATCCTCTCGGCCCGGGACGACGCCCCCGACGCCCTGCTCGCGCTCTCTCGGCGGCACCCCGAGCGACTGCGCGTGCGTCACTCGGCGCTCGCCGCGGCCCTCGCCCGGATGGAGGCCATCCCGCCGGGGCTCGAGGACGACCTCGCGCTCTGGCACGTCGGCCACGCGCCGCTCGGGCGCGACGCACTGCGCTCCCTCGGGGCCGAGCGCGCGGGCGCGGTGGTGCTCCGGGCGATGCGCCGCAGCGACGGCGAACCCGAGTTCCAGCCCGGCGCGGTGGTCGTGTGCCTGGAGACCTTCGGCGGCCCGCTCGACGCCGCGACGCTCGACGCCCTCGCCGCGCGCATCGAGCTGCTCTCCACGGGCCCCGGGTCGTACCTGTGGTGGGAGGAGGTCGGGTCCCGCCTCGACGCCGCGGACGCCTTCGAGCCGGCCCTGGACTTCGTGCGCGGACGCATGCGCTCCGCGACCGATGCCACCCTCGCGGCGGGGTGGCGGCGGGTGCTGCGCGTCCTGCTCGACCGGCGCGTGAGGCGCGGGGCGGCGCTCGACCCCTGCTTCGACGCCGACATCGATCCCGCGGGCGCCGCGAGGCTCACCCACGACGTGTGGCAGGCGACCCTGCGCCTGCTGTCGTCCCTCTCGCCCGAGCGGGCGGAGCGCGTGCTGGCC
The DNA here is from genome assembly GCA_004297725.1 of Myxococcaceae bacterium. Classification (GTDB taxonomy): domain Bacteria; phylum Myxococcota_A; class Polyangia; order Polyangiales; genus SCUS01. Next base: position 95,722 of record SCUS01000109.1, read on the forward strand.
GCGGCGACCTACGACCATCCCGCGGACATCCTCCGCTTCCTGCGGCCCGGCATGTCGCCGGCCTACCTCGAGAGGGTGGCCGCGGCGCTGGTCTCGCTGCGCGACGATCCGAGCCAGAAGCACATGCTCGTCGCGACGTCGCTGCGGCCGCTCGGCCCGGGCTTCGTCGACGCGTTGAAGGTCGCGCTCGCCGCGGTGAAGCCCAAGCGGGCCTTGCTCTCGGCGCTCGAACGCAACCTGGACCCCGCCGACTTCGCGGCGCTCTCGACCTGGCTCGCCGAGCGCCCGGAGCCGAAGAAGCCGAAGGGGACCGCGAAGGGGCAGTGAGGTTCTCCGGAGCGTCCCCCCCCCGGGGCCGCGCGTGGAGCCCGCTCTCCCTGCCGTGCGCCTGCATGGCGGGGATGCGATGCGGACGCTGGCTGCGCGGCACGCTCATGGCTCCTGCGCGACCACCTCGAACCAGTCGAAGGCCCGCGCGACCTCGTCGTCGCCGTGCTCGAAGAAGCTCGCTTCCAGCCCCGCGCGCGTCGCCGGATCGAGCAGCCATACGCGCACCTCCGCGGCGATCTCTGGCCTCGCCTGCCAGAGCGTCCGACGCCCGGAGGAAGGGCTCGGCCAGAAGAGCGCGACGCCGTGTTCGAGCACGAAGCGCGCGAGGCTTCGCATGGACTCGCGAGATTGCGCGGCCCGCCACGCATCGAGCTTCGTCCGCAGGTCGTACGGGGCGAGGTCGAGGTCGAGGCTCAGCATCGTCTCGAGCAACGCGTCGCCGGGCAGCGGAGGGCCCTCCTCCGCGAGCCGCTCGCGCCACAGCGAAAGGAGATAGCTCTCGACGGCGCCTCGCTCGCGCTCGGGCCACGCACGCCATCGCGCGTAGGCGAGCTTGTCGCACAGCAGCCAGGCGTCGGCGCTCGAAGCGTACAGCTCGATGAGCCGTGGAACGAAGTGCTTGAAGTCCTCTTCGGTGCCCCAGGTCGTCATCGCCTTGAAGAGATACCGGTGGATCTCTCCCCCGAGCCGCCGCACGGGAGCGCGGCGCAGCGCAGCGCTGTCTCCAAAGGAGATGCAGTGCGGGCAACCCTCGAGGTGGATGCCGTCGTATCGGTTGAACGTGGCGTAGAGCGCCTCGAGGGCGCTCTTGCGTGTAGCCGGGGGCGCCTTCGATCGGTCCATGACGAAAGGGGGGATGATGGCGTGAGCTGGCCGCTGCGCAGCGAAGAGGCCTGGTAGTCCAACGGGGAGCGCCCGTCGAGCCACCATCCTGCGACCCTCCCGGCACTGGCCCCCCCGCGGCGAGGGGTCCGCTTTCACTCGCGGCGCGCGATGGCGTATCACCGGAGCACCACCCGTGGCGCGCTCCCCCCTCTTCGGTCGGCTCCTTCACTCGCTCCGCCTCGCCTCGTGGCTCGACGCGCACCGCGTCTCGACCGCCGAGGGCATCGAACGCCGCGAGGAGCACCGCGCTCGACGCCGCGCCCTGCTCGCCGGGGCGGTCGGCGCCCTCGGCTGCGCGACCACCTCCGCCCTCCCCACGGCGGGGCGCGGGCGGAGAGCGGGCGACGCGAGGGTGGTCATCGTGGGCGCCGGGCTCGCGGGGCTCACCGCCGCGACGCGCCTCGCCCAGGCCGGAATACACGCTCGGGTATTCGACGCGCAGCGCAGGGTGGGCGGCCGGGCCTTCACGCTGAGGGGCCACTTCCCCACCAAGGCAGAGCTCGGCGGAGAGCTCATCGACACGACGCACACCTCGATGCGCGCGCTGGTGAGGGAGCTCGGGCTCACGCTGGTCGACCGCGACCAGGGCATGGAGCCGGGGGTCGAGCGGGAGCGCTACGTCATGCTCGGGCAGAGCTGGAGCGAGCGGCAGGTGGTGGAGATGTTCCGTCCGGTGGCGGGGCTCATCCGGCGCGACCGGGCGCTGCTCGGGGGGCGGGAGGTGAGCCACGCGCACCACACGCCCGCGGCGGAGTCGCTCGACGCGCTCAGCACCGGGGCGTGGCTCGACCGCAACGGGGTGCGCGGCCCGCTGAGGGCGCTGCTGGACGTGGCCTTCACCAGCGAGCTGGGCCGCGACCTCGACGCGCAGAGCGCGCTCACCTTCCTCTACGCCATCGGCGGCGACCCGGACGGCTTCTCCCTCTACGGAGAGCGCGACCACCGCTACGTGGTGGCCGAAGGCTCCGACGCCGTCCCTCGCGCGATGGCGACGAGGCTGGGCGACGCGCTGATGCCAGGGCACGCGCTCATGGCGCTGCGGCCCCGGGAAGACGGCGGGGTGCGCTGCGTCTTCGACCGCGAGGGCGGCACCGTGGAGGTCGACGCCGACCGGGTGATCCTGGCGCTGCCCTTCAACCAGTTGAAGCGCTGCGAGCTCTCCGTCGAGCTGCCGCCGTCCAAGCGCCGCGCCATCGCCGAGCTCGCCTACGGCACCAACACCAAGGTGTTCATCACCACCGCGGGCCGTCCCTGGCGCCAGGAGCACAGCAGCGGGACCACCTTCCACGACGGCGGCATCTACCAACAGAGCTGGGAGTCGGTGCGCTCGGCGAACACCGACGTGGCGCTGCTCACGGCCTTCTCCGGAGGGCGCCTCGGGGTGTCGCTGGGGGAGAGCAACCCGGAGGCGCAAGGGAGGCGCTTCGCCGAGGCGCTCGACCTGGTGTTTCCAGGGAGCGCGGACGCGTTCACCGGGCGGGCGGCGCGGATGCACTGGCCCGCGGCGCCCTTCCAGGAGGGCAGCTACGCCTGCTACGGGCCGGGCGACTGGTGCAGGCTGGGCGGCGAGGAGGCAGGCGCCGCGGGCGCGGTGCACTTCGCGGGAGAGCACACCAGCCGGCGCGCCCCGGGCTACATGGAGGGCGCCGTGGAGTCGGGCGAGCGCGCCGCGCGAGAGGTGATCGCGGCGGCGCGCAGGGCCTGAGAGCGGCTCAGATCGGCTCGAAGCGCGCCTGGAAGAAGCGCAGGTACTTCGGCTCGAAGACCATCTTCAACCCCCGGGCGCGGCTCCGCTCGTCCCACACGGCGGCCACCGACTCGGCGGTCACGTCCATGTGCGCCTGCGTGTAGACCCGGCGCGGGATGGTGAGGCGCACCAGCTCCAGCTTGGGGTGATGGTGCTCTCCGGTGAGCTTGTCGCGGCCTGCCGAGACGATGCCCCGCTCCATCGCGCGCACTCCGGAGTCTTCATAGAGGTTGGCGGCGAGGGCCTGGGCGGGGAATTGATCCTGGGGGATGTGGGGATAGAAGGCGCGGGCATCGAGGTAGACCGCGTGGCCGCCGATGGGGCGCACCACCGGGACGCCCCAGCCGTGCAGCTTCTCTCCCAGGTAGCGCACCTGCCCGATGCGGGCGCGCATGTGGTCGTCCTGCACCGACTCCTCGATGCCTCGGGCCATCGCCTCCATGTCTCGACCGGCCATGCCGCCGTAGGTGTGGAGTCCCTCATAGACCACCACCAGCGCCGAGGCCTCTTCGTAGAGGTGCTTGTCATTGAGCGCCAGCCAGCCGCCGATGTTGACCAGCGCGTCCTTCTTTCCGGACATCGTGCAGCCGTCGCTGTGGGAGCAGAACTCCAGCAGGATCTCCGCGACCGAGCGATCGCCGTAGCCCGGCTCGTTCTGCTGGATGAACCAGGCGTTCTCCACCGCCCTCGTGGCGTCGAGGAAGATCCGGATGCCGTGCTTCCGGGTGAGCGCCCGCACGGCCTTCATGTTCGTCATGGAGATGGGCTGTCCGCCCGCCATGTTCACCGTCGCCGCCACGCAGACGTAGGGGATCTTGTCGGCGCCGACCCGCTCGATGAGCGCGGAGAGCGCCGCGAGGTCGATGTTGCCCTTGAAGAGGGACTCGTCGCTCGGGTCGTGCGCCTCGGGGACCACCACGTCGACGAAGGTCGCGCCGGCCGCCTCCTGATGGTGCCTCGTGGTGGTGAAGTACATGTTGCCGGGCACGTAGTCGCCGGGCTTGATGCAGATCTGCGAGAGGATGTTCTCCGCCCCGCGGCCCTGGTGCGTCGGGGTGATGTACCGGTATCCGTAGTATTTCTGGATCGCCGCTTCGAGGTTGTAGAAGTTGCGGCTGCCCGCGTAGGCCTCGTCTCCCAGCATCATCCCCGCCCACTGCCGGTCGCTCATGGCGTTGGTGCCGGAGTCGGTGAGCAGGTCGATGTAGATGTCCTCGCTGCGCAGCAGGAAGGTGTTGTACCCGGCCTCGGCGATCGCCTTCGAGCGCTCCTGCGGAGTGATCATCCGCAGCGGCTCGACCATCTTCACCTTCCACGGCTCTGCCCACGAACGCTCTACCGGCCTCGGAGTGATCTTCATGATCCCAGGGACATAGGCCCGGGGCCTCCGTGGAAGTAGGCCGGGGGAGGCCGAATAGTTTTCGCGGCGGCTGTAGAGCGCTGCTCTAACCCCGGATGCGAGCGACGAGGCGGGGGCGCAGCGTCGAGGGGGAGATCACCGCGTCGAGGCTGCCCACCCGGTAGGCCCGCTCGACCGAGTGCACCGCGTCGAACTCCCTCGCCACCGCCGACTGGGCGCGACCGCGGGCCTCCTTCAGCAGGCGCTCGTAGGCGTCGGCGGCGGCGTTGCGGGAGGAGAGCCGGGCGCCCTCGTAGGCCTTGCGCGCCGCAAGCACCTCCGGGTCGGCGTCCGCGCGACGGCGCACCAGGCCAGGGAAGACCACCGCGGCGGCCGGGCCTCCGCCGATGACGCTGGCGAAGGAGCCGTCGAGGGCGAAGGCGCCGACGGAGGCGTTGAGCGCGCGGGAGAACACCACGTAGGCCCCGCCGTGGTAGCGGGACACCACGCAGAACACGAAGGGCCCGTCGAAGTTCACCACCGCGCGGCCGATCTCCGCGCCGTGCTCCAACTGGAGGTTTCGCAGCGAGTCGGGCGAGCCGTCGAAGCCCGAGAGGTTGGCCAGCACCACCACCGGGCGAGCGCCGCTGGCGGCGGAGATGGCGCGGGCGACCTTGCGAGAGGAGAGCGGGAAGAGGGTTCCGCTGGTCCAGTGGTCGGGGCCGTCGGCGGGGGCGTCGCCGCGGCGGGGGATGGGCCGCGACTCGATGCCGATGCAGCACACCGGGTCTCCCCCGAGGCGGCCCTCCCAGACCACCGCGCTCTCGGCGCCCTGCCACGAGGCCCAGCGCTCCAGCGGCTCGACGTCCTGGTCGAGCACCGCGCGCATCACCGGGCGGATCTCGAAGGGACGCTTGCGACCCGGGTTGGTCGCCTCGTCGAAGATCTCCCCGACGGTGCGGTAGTCGCCGCTCGCTCCGTCCGCGCAGTAGGGCGACCGGGTGACGTCGCGGTCGATGGGGTCGCTCGACGAGAGCCTGCGGGAGCGCTCCTCGCCGGGCGCCCGGCAGGTGAGCGCCAGGTGGCGGAAGAGCAGCCGGTAGGCGGCCGTGAGGTCGGGCGCGAAGTACTGCGCCTCGCCGTTGGGACCCATCACCCGCTCGAATCCGCCGATGCCGTTGTTGTCCTCCGCGGCGACGCTGCCGGCGTACTCCAGGGCGCGCTTGCCGGTGAGCAGCATGGAGCCCTGAGGCGTCATGATCAGCGCCCCGCGGCAGTGGAGGAGCATCGTGGCCTCGGCGTTCCAGTAGCTCTGGGCGCCGACGTTGATGCCGTCCACGATGACGTTGATCGTCCCTCGACCTTGGGTGAAG
>SCUS01000110.1 GCA_004297725.1 Myxococcaceae bacterium
GCTAGCCGCAGCGCGTCAGGGTTTGACGCGGGCCGTCATGCCCCGGGCGGGTCGAAACAGCGGTTTCTGCCCGCGAAATCACACGGGTTTTCGGCTTGGGTGGTAACCGGATAGGCATGGAAAGAACTGGTCGCGGGCTACTTGGGTTCTATCCGTACATCCCTGGGAACTCGCACGATTGCGCTGCATCGATGGCCGCCTCGGTCTCGCTGGCGAGGCTCTGCAACTCCTCAAGGTCTGCCGGAGTCGTCTCGCCGACGCCAGGTTGTGCGCCGGTCGTCTCGCTCTCCACGAGGTAGTCGCGGATCGCTGCCAAGGCAGTCTCCAAGTCCATGCAGGCCCGGTCTCGCCGCGTGGCGCGACTGCTTCGCCGCGCCGGTACGGGCACGGAGACGGCTTCGAGGCGTGACACGATCTCCGGCAGTCCAGGCGTGTCGAGCCCTTCCAGGGTGTCGGCCGTCGCCGCCAGTGTCTGATACCGCTCAGTGTTCTCCAGGCTCGTCCCAGTCACCGTGTCGTAAGCCTCGCGGCATTCGCTCGCCAGCTCCGCGAGCTCCTCGAAGGCCCGTAGGAGTAGCGTTTCGAGGGGCACAGTGAAGTGGCGATCGTGGGCGCGCTGGTACTCCTTCCGCGTCGGAAGGGGTTGGTCCGTAGCCCAGAACACCTCCCGCTTCGCGCCCTTCTTCGGCTTCGACACGATGCACCCGAGGCTGGTCAGCACCCGTGCCGCGTGTGGCCCGTACACGTTCTTGAGCGTGATCTCGGCGACCCCACGACGGAGCTTGCCGGTGAGCTGCCTGACCGCCTGCTGGGACGCTCCCGCCGCGAGCTTGGGGCTCGACGGGACGTAGGGACGTTCTGAACGCGCGGAAGGCGCCGGGGGGACGTCTGCAATGGGCGCGGCGGGGACCTTCGCCCGCGCTGCGGCCGCCGGGGGTGTGGTCATCGCCACGGCGGCCTTCTCCGTCGCGGCGTGGGGCGCCTCCACCGGGTCGCGCTCGGCGACCGACGGAACTGAGGGCACCGCTGGTGCATCCTCGACCTTCGACGGGGGGAGGATGGCGGCTGGGATGGGGCGACCCGACGGGTGTTCGAGGCACCTTGGCGGGCTGATGGCGTTGAGGAGCGTCGTCGAACGGAACGCTTCATACAGCTCCCGCTCGAAGCATCCGCACCAGGCCGACCCCGCGAACCACCCGAGGAAGAGCGAGCCGGGCGGAACCCCCTCCGCCGAGCACCAGCGGTGGAGCTTCTGCCCCCCGGAGCTGTGGCCGGTGGTCTCGCCGAAGAAGCCGTACAGGTCGGCGAGCAGGTCGCCGACCCGGGTGCGAAAACGCGCGGAGCGTCCGGTCGTGCTCCCGAGGTAGAGCGGTTCGCACGCCACCGTCGGTGCACCGCTCCAGGCCGTTCGACTGACGAGATAGACCCCGTGGTGATCTGGGGGGCGCGGCTGGTCCGGTCGTAGGCAGTCCGCAAGCAGCGTCTCGACGCGAAAGGGGCCGACCCAGGCGCCCGGCGGCGCGACGACGAGCTGGTCGGCGAGGTCCCTCAGCGCCCGGATCAGCACGCCGTGGGTCGTCGCATCCCGGTGCCGCAGCATCGACACCGTGATCGACCGGGGGCCGCCGGAGCGCGACCGCTCCGAGCGAAAGACGAGGGCGCCCAGGTCTTCATCGACCTGGAGGATGTAGTTCCGCACGCCAGACGTCGTCTCGACAAACCCCCCTTCGACCTGGCGCTGGCGGAGGTGTCGACACAACGGAGACCACCAATCTGGGAACGGCCAGTCGGGCGACGCAATCGCGCGGAGCCGGTCGGGCGAATCCGATCCGACCTCCGTGGCGAGGACGAGCCCGGCGCGCAGGGCCTCCGCGCTTCCGACGCCCACCTCTCGAAGCGCATCGAGAGCGGCCCGCTCGGCGTCGCCAAGGCGCATCTGGAGTCGATCGTGAGCCATCGGGAACCTCCTCGGCCAACAAGTGGCCCACTAGATTGAGATCGGAGACAAAATTCACCAAGCCGGAGAGATATCGACGTTGCTCCCCCCGGAAGAGGTTCAGGCCCGGGCGATGAGGAGGCGCTCCTCCCCGATGCGGCTTTGAGCGATCGACGGGCAGCAAGATTGAATCCGGAGGCAAACACAATCATGTCGACCGGTCCAGGCCTAACGCCTCGGTGAGGTGCCAGGCTATCGACGAGGTGGGCGCATCGACGGCGTGACGCACTCCCCTCGGTCTCGACCGCCGCCGACGCTCGACCGAGACGCCTGACGTCGCCGAGCGTCGTGGAGCGCGGCTCTGGCGGCGGGATACGGCGGAACGCCTGAGCGCCCTCGGGGCGGGACGCGGCGAAGGCGTTGGCCCCCGGGGTCGTTGCGACCCCGGGAGCCCGTGGGCAGCGCCGCCACGCACCTCCGACCGGCGCGGGCCCGTCCACCTACGCTTGGATCGACCCTCGACGCGCCGAGTACACGGTGCGCGTTCAACAACCCCTGCTTCCTCGCGAGAAACCCCATGCACCCCCAAACCCGAGCCTTCTTCGATTCCCAGTGGTCCGACGTGTGCGACGGCCTTCGGCCGTACCTCAGGGCGGGCCACCCGCCGCACGAGTTGTTGGTTCTGCTGCTCGACAGTGGCCGACGGGTCGGCACTGACCCGAAGCCCCTCATCGCCATCTTCCCCCGCCGTGTTCTCTCGGAGCTCGACGCCGGCGACGCCCTGCTCGTCGAGGCGGAGGTCGGGTCCGGCGAGCTGAAGGTCACGGCCATGAGCGACACTCACCCCGAGGAGACGCTGCTACAACGGGTCGCGAGGCACCTGGGGTCGATCGTCCCCGACTACCGTTCGTTTCCTGTCCGGCCCGGCCGGGTGACGTACGTCGTGCAGACCGCTGACGACATCGCGGCCGGCGCCATCGCGGCCGGCGCCATCGGGCCGAAGCCCAACTGAGCCAGCTCCCCTCGACGAGCATCCTTCGCTTCCACCTTGGACCTCAGATGGGAGGGGGCTCCTTCAGCCCCCGGTCGCCTCGGTTTCGCGACCGCCACCGACCGCAGTGCGTACAGACCCAGCCAAGGCCCTCCACGGCGCCGAGGACGTTGGCCCGGCGGCCGCAACCAGGGCACGCGAACCACCGTCGTGGGCCCCTCACGAACCCCGCGCCCACGTCGTCGACTAGCGTGACCTCGGCGACCACGCCGTTCACGCTGAGCGTCGTCGAGGTGAGAGCGCGGAACACACGGGGCGCGAACTGTGCTCGGAGATGCGCGATCGAGATGCGCGAGACGGCGTCGCGGTAGGGCACTCTTCACTCCGTGCGCGACGCGACGACGTGCACCTCGGGGCGGTTCCCGATGGCCACCGCCGAGATGTGTACGGTGCGCGCGCCGCGTCGATCCCCCTCGCGGTGCTCGCGGAGGATCCCCTCCAGGCGCCGGCTGTCCGTCAGCAACATGCGGTCGACCACCAGCGCCAAATGGGAGTCTCCCCCCAACAACGCTTGATCGCGTCGCCGCTCGTGCAGCAGGATCTTCATCCGCAGCGACGCGATCATCCTCGCCACGTGGCGCTGCCGAGCCTCGTCCCGGCGCTCGGGATCGGCGAGTTGGCCCGCCCAGGCGTCGAGTTGCTTCCAGAGCAGGTCGGCGGTCTGGGGGTCGGACTTCACGCCGGGCTCTAGCGAGATGCGCTCCGTCTCGGAGAGGGGGTTCTCCGTGGGGTGGAGGAGGGGGTCCAAATCGGGGACGAAGGCGATCTGGTGGACGTGACTGTTTTCCTGGGGATTCGTCATGCGCCAAGGGTAGGCAGCCCGTACACACGGAGGATGGCGCGCGCAGTACGGCGTACGCCCGAACCCGGAACCCTCGTCGGGAGCTTCTGGCAGGCGTGAGGCAGCGCCCCGCAGGGCCGACGGGATTGACGGACGGAATTCGAATCGCCCCCGTGAAGGGTCGTGAGCGCGGTCCGTAGAAGGTGCCCGATGTGGGTGCGCGCTCCGGCGTGCGCCACGCGCGATCATCACGACGCCGCGTCGCCCACGTCTTCGGTGGAGGGCTCCCATGCAGAAGACCTTGATCCTCGGCCTCCTCGCTTTGACCACGGGCTGTGCGACGACCGGCGCGCTCCGACCCCACGAGGTCCCAGGCGCGTGGATCGCGCTCAACGCCTCGCCCGTTCACCTCGGGGACCAGAACTACAGCGGGCAGTCGTTCAACCAGTCGCGGGTCGGCTCGCAGAGCTGGTGCTCCATCGTGCGGGTGCCGCGCGCGACGTCGGCGGCGGTCCGGATCGAGGGCCTCCGCAACACTGAGCGCCCCACCAACCAGATCCGCATCGACGGCGAGTCGGCGATGCTGCCGATGCTTCTCTCGCAGGGGACGGGCGGGAGTTCGCTCAGCGCCCAAATGTCCACGACATGGGAGGTGCAGCTCGCCGCCGGCCCGCACGAGATCTGCGTCGTTGCGGGGCGCAACGACCTCAACCCCGCTGACATCGACGACTTCGAGTTCACGGCGCTGCTCTTGCGCGCCGAGGGCACCTCCCCGGCGGAGATCGAGAATCGGGTGATCGAGGTCCTCCCTGACGTCGGCCGCGCTCCGACCGAGGTGGCCCAGCGCGCCCCGGCGGGTTGGAACCACTGAGCGACGACCCAATACCGCCCGAGAGGGCGGTGCCGTTGCGAGCGACGCAGCCGGTCAGGCGTTGATCCTGTCGAACTCGCGGCGATGTCGCGCCAACATCGTGGCCGAGAGCGGGTGGCGCGCGGGCTTGGCCAGCGGACGCCCTTCGTACGCGAGGAAGCCTCGGGACAGTTCGCCCTCGGACAGAACCTCACGCACGCGGGGGCTACTGGTCTCGCGCCGTTCGCGCCGATCCGAAGGCAGATGCTGTTGCGCATCCGGTGTCGACCCGGCTACCTTCGCCACCTCGTCGAGGAGGGCGGCCATGGGAAAAAACAAGGCGATGCTCCGCACTGGTCCAACGATCGTCTGGCACTATACGACCGGTTCAAACTGGGAGGGCATCGATGCGGACGGGCGCATCAATCCGGCGACGGCAAACATCTCGAAGGGAGAGCGACCGGTCGTGTGGTTCTCCCGCGCAGATCCTTGGGAGCCGACGGCGGCGAAGGCGTGGCAGTTCGCGAACGGTTCGGTCGTCCGGCTCACGCGCGAACAGACGCACCTAAAGTTTCGCGGTCTCGTGAGGATCGGGGTCTCGACATCAAACGTCCCGCTCCGATGGTCCGACTTCGAAGAGCAGCAGGTCGCAAGTCCCAGCGAGATTCGCCTGCTTGAGGTGAGTGGCCGTTCTCAGGGCGCCAACCCTCGCAGTTGGTTTTGGCGTTTCGAGCCCGTGCCACGTGCGGAGTGGAGCCAGGTCGAGTTCTGGAACGGCGCGGCGTGGGGGTCGACGCGGGTCCACGTCGAGGAACCGGAGCAGATGATCGTAGGGCCGGGAAACGTTTGGCTTCGACCACCCCGTTGACAGACGCCGGCGGGCTCGGTGCGTTCACGCGACTCGCCCAGCACGAGGCCGACATCGAGCGGTCGACGCTGAGGGCGTCGCACGAACTCTAACGTCTTCAGGTCGTGCGCTCGGGCTTGACAACGTGCCGGTGCCGATCGCCGTGGATGTTGACGTGTCAGGGGTCGCGCCCTGACCATCACGCCTTGCCCGGCGGGGACTGTTCTGGCGACAACTGAACCGCCTGGGCAACTCCCAATTCCTCTCGCACGAGTTGAATCACACGCTTCAATTTGTCTAGTATTCTCGTGGGGACTTCCGCGTCTTCTCCACGGCTCCACTGCCCTGCTCCTATGAAGATCTGGGAGACTAGGTCCGATAGTTGTACGTAGATATCGTGACTAACCAGCGGCTCAATCTCCCGAACTTGATCGAAGCACTCTTGCATCCGCCCCACCATGCGCGCGCGTCCATCGAGGTCGTTGGGGCCAACATTGAACGCGTCGCGCATGAACGCCTGCGAAACCCGTAGAAAATCGAGCAGTGTCTTGACCCTCAGGGCCGCGACCTGACGACGCGATTCCGACGGAAGTGTGAGTTCCGACTTGAAACGCTCCAACTCGCGCAGCGCCGTTGCACGCTCCCTCTCGATCTCGCGCTGCGCGACCGCCTTGGTCTGCTCGATTTCCAAAGTGAGCAGCTTCTTGAAGGACTCCAGGCCCGTCGCGAGCTCAGTCTTTCGCGCCTCGATCTCCAGCAGCAATCCCTTCTTATGATCTTCGAGATCCTTCGCGAGTTCGGTCTTCCGCGCCTCGATCTCCTTCTGCCCGGCGAGCCTCACCGCTTCCGCGAGTGCCGTCTTTGCTGCGAGGAGCGCGAGGTAGATGGCGAATCCCACCGTGGCGCCGAGGCCGGCGCCTCCGAAGAGTGTCTGAAGCACGGATGTCCAGTTGATGGTGTCGTTCATGAGTCACTCACCTTGATGGCAAGAAGCAGGAGCCCATTCCCCAGTTCGGTCGATCGCTCCCCAGTGCCGGGGGTCCCTACGAGAGGGGGGCTATCGGCATACTCACCGGTCACCGGAGCGGACGTGTCGGGCGACGACGGGACACGATCACACAACACCCTCAACGACGGAACCGCGCGAAGATGTCCGGCGCGTACCGCTCCCAGAAGTCGCGCTGTGTGGGTCGGAGCGCGTCCATCCGTACGTCCTCCGGGGCGAGGCCGAGCATCGACTGCCGCCCAGTATCGCCGGCCTTCGCTGGGTTGATGTACCCAGACACGCTGTCGTCCTCGTAGAAGTGGTGGTCGAACGCCTCCGCATCGTGAGCGGCCCCCAAACCGAGGCGCTCGGCCCACGGGAACCCGACGCCCGCGAGACGACACAGGTAGAACTCCTCCTCCGTCAGCCGGGCGCCCTGTCGGAACTTCTCCCTCGGGCCGGTGTGCAGCGCGTCCTTCACCCCACCGATCACCTCCGCAACCTCGTCGATCCGGGTCAGGAGTTCTTGCTGCCGCTCGCCACCCTCCGCCGCGCTCGCTGTGCGCGGGCGCGCCAGCCGACGCAGGTCTTCGAGGCGCTGGACGGCGTCGAAGAGTGCATTGATGCCTGCCTGGAACTGGTTCGCCATCGCCGTCCTCCCTCGCCTACGAAGATCTACGGACACCTGATTCCAGCAGCTCGCGTAACGTCTCGGCGCCCACCGCCTCGTCGACCACAACGTCGGCCTGCGCCGCCGGGAAGAGCGCGCTGCCCGGTGACCACAGTTCGACGCTCTCGGGGTTCTGCTCGAAGTACACGGGGTCTGTCGTCACTCGAAGCTCCTCGGCCATCCCCGGCGCCTGCCACGCGTACTCGCGGGGGTGCAGCGTGCGCACCCGCGTGCCCGCCGGCAGCAGCTCCGGGCGCCCGATCAGCGCGTCGAGGTCCTCCATCGTGTAGGCCGCCGGTGCGCGGGGCCCTTCCGGGATGTCCGGCGCGGTGACCGCGTCGAGGTCGAAGCCGGGTTGTTGCTGTGCCTCCGCCACCTCGGACTCCAACCGCGCGACGAGCGACTCGTGAGCGCCCGTCCGCGCGGCCGACGTGCTCAGCGCAACCTCCGCCAGCGAGCGCGGGAGACGCGCGAGGATCGGCTGGAGGCGTCCGACGACGCTCTCGAAGAGCGAGATGCGCCGACGGAGGGCGAGGTAGACGTCGGTTTCGACGGTGTCGGCGTAGTGCAGGTTGACCACGCGCACGGTGTCGAAGCGCTGCCCGAGGCGGTCGATGCGGCCGATGCGCTGCTCGACGCGCATGGGGTTCCACGGCATGTCGTAGTTCACCAACGCGCCGCAGAACTGGAAGTTGAGGCCTTCGGCGGCGGCGTCGGTGCAGAGCAGCAGGTCGGCCTCACCTTGGCGGAAGCTCCGCTTGGTCGCCTCGCGGCTCACGGGCGACCATCGACCGTCGGCTGACTGTCGCTCGCCACCGCGTCCGGAGAAGCAGAGAATCCGCTGGCCATCGCGGGTGAGCCGGTCGCGCAGGTAGTCCATCGTGTCGGTGTACTGCGTGAACACGATCGCCTGCGGGTAACCGTCGGCGACGAGCCTGCTCAGCACCGCGCGCAGCTCGCGGAGCTTCGAGTCGTCTGGCAGGCGTCGCACCGCGTCCAAGAGGATGTCGATCTGTGTGCGCTCCTCCGCGACCAGCGCGCGCCGCCCGAGCGCGGTTGCCTCCTCGGCGTCCATGGCCTCGTCGTCTGCCTCATCGTCCGACGCGTCCTCGTCGGTGAGCGTCAGCGCATCGCCGCGCCCGAGCGCCCGACGGCGCTGCTCTAGGGTCTGCCGCAGCGCGTGGAAGCTGCTGGCCAGACGGCGGCGGTAGATCGTCATCACGAACCCCACTGCGCTCCGCTGGTCGACCGACGCGTTGTTGAAGGTCGAGGAGATGTAGTCCTCGACGGCCTTGTAGACCCGGCGCTCGGCGTCGGAGAGCGTCACCGCGAGGTCCTCCACCCGCCGGTCAGCGATGCGGACGTTGAGCTTCCCGTCGCTTTGGTACTGCCGGAGCGTCTGGCGGGTGTGCCGCGACACGAGCCGCGACACTGGCGTGTGAGCACGCAGGATGCGCAGGGCCTCTTCGCGCTCGCGCAGCTCGCGGCGTGGGAGCGAGGCGCGATCGCGCAGCGCACGCAGGATCTTCCTGGCCGCGAACGCACCGCCCGCCAGGCGTGTCGCGTCGGCGTCGGGCATCGCCCCGAAGAACTTCTCCGTTGCGCGGAAGAGCTCGGCCAGGCGCTCGAAGGTATCGTGCGAGGGCGACGTCTCGGAGGCCCCCGCGAAGTAGCCGGCGAACAAGTCGTCCGACCACTCCGGAGGCATCCCAAGCAGGCTCAGGAGGTCCCAGACCTCCACCGGGTCGATCTGCATCGGCGTCGCGGTGAGCAGCACCAGCCCCTGGGTACGCTCGCGCAACCCACGCATCAGGCGCAGGAGATGGTTGGGCCCACCTTCGCTCCGGCCGCCCGCAGAACGGCGCCGCGCGTGGTGGGCCTCGTCGAGCACAATCAGGTCCCATGGGTCGCTCGCTTCGAGCAGCTCGCGGGCCCGGTCCTGGCGGCGCATCAACTGGCTCGACACCAGCACTGCCGGCTCCTGATGCCACGCGTCACGTCCAACATTTCGCCCCGGCTTCTCCCGGCGCGACGGACCCTCGTACCAAGTGAGGCGCGCGCCGTCGTAGACCGGCCAGTTGAGGTTGAACTTCTCGCAGAGCTCGATCTGCCACTGCCGCAGCACCGCGCGCGGCGCCATCACCAGCACCCGCCGCGCCCGACCCGCGAGCCACATCTGCCGGACCAGCATCCCCGCCTGGATGGTCTTGCCGAGGCCGACCTCGTCGGCGATGAGCAGGCGCGGAGCGTCGGCGCGGTACATCCGCTCGAACGCCTTCACCTGATGCGGCCACGGCACGACTGCCGCCGTGGCCTCCCCCACCCGCTCGCCGCCCTCCAGCAGTGTCGGCGCCCGCCGGATGGCTTCCCATACCAGCCGGCGCAGCTCGTCGTCCGAGCGCCCCAACGGCTTTGCCGCCGCAGGTGCCTCGGGCGCCGGCAAAGTAACGCCCTGCAGCCGCTTGGGGGTGTCCTCGGGCAGGAACCGAAGGAGGTCGAGGCGCGCGGCCGTGGGTACGTCAACCACGAGCACGCGCGTGGCCTTGTCGGCCCACAGCGCCGCGAAGGATTGCTCCTCCTCGCCAACGTGCGCGCTGCCGCCGTTCCAGTCGGTGAAGACGTGGAAGCTCTCCCAGTTGTGCAGCCATCCACCGGCGCTCTCGTTCACGCTGCCGCTGAACGCCAGGCGGTGGCCGACTGAGTCTTCGAGCACGCCGGCCTTCTCGTGGAAGATCGCGTCGCCCGCGACGGGCCGGCGCTCCCGGTCGCAACGGATGGCCACCTTCACGTCGAGCACGCGGTGCTCCACCATCCACGCGAGGAGTTCGAGGGCGTCGTGCGCAACCTCGTCGGGCGGCATGAGGGGGCGGGCCGCGAGATGGCCAGCGATCACCTCGCGCAAGGCCGTTCCGCGTTCGATGGCCTCGACCTCGGGGGGGTCGAGCGTCAAGCCCACGATGAGCCGCATTTGCCCACCGTTGCGCACGAGACCCTCGACGCCACGGGCCACCAACGCCAGCGCCGAGGCGCGGAAGTAGCCCGTTGTGCGGTCGTAGCGCACCGAGCGTTCGAGGACCGGCACGTAGAACTCCCGTACCAGGTCGTGATCCGACGTGTACTTCGTCCGCCATGCCCGGTCGTCGAGGCGCATCAAACTGATTCCCAGAGCTTCAACTGCTCGGGCTTCCGGACCTCATTGGCGAAAGCAAGGCGGCGAAGCTGCTCCAAGGTGTCGAAGTCAGCAGCCGCATCTGCAACCGGACTCTTCGCTTCCTCGACCCTAGTGAACGTGCTGCCAACGGGAAGAACGGCCAGTACGGCCTCCATCGCGAGCAGGAATGCAGGGTTCTTGTCGACGCCTGACTTGGCCAATAGCTCTCTTGCTGCGTCGAGATTGCGGGTACGCCCAAGGTAGGCAGCATGGTGGAGTGCGTCGATCATCGTTCGACTACCGTCGACAGGGCCGAGTGTCCCTTTTGCCGTTCGAAGCTCGCTGTCCCACAAAAGCATGTCGCTCGAACTCTTCTTCCTCTCGGCCAATCGACCGATGATGTCGCGGTCCAAGTCCACGCCTACGACACGAGCTAGGCGAAGCGCTTCGTCGTAAGGGAACGCCGGTGCCTCAAACGCATCCCACGCCAGAACGAACCACTCTGTCACTGGATCGAGTTCGACCTGCCTCTTGCGGGCGAGTTTGTCGAGCCGCCAGCGCTTCACTTCCCGTCGTGCAGCGTCGAGCGCATCCTCGGCAGTCACCGCATATTGGTCCACCGGTGCGCTTGGCTTCCCTCGGGCGCGGCCCTTCGCCGGAGCGACGCCAGGACGAGGCCGACCACGCTTGAGCGGCCAGTGGGTCGAAAACTCCTCAAGCGCGGGGCCAAAGCACGAGAGATACAGGTCAACGCCTCGAATGCCTGCAAGGTAGAATTCCTCGATTCGCCGTCGCACTGCACTGGCGACGAGCGGTTCGACGTCTTCCCAGTAAGCCATGTCTCCCACCCGCGACGGGCGCGGTCGGCACGCGAGGAAGATTGTGCTATTTGCCGCCGCTCTCTCCTTGATGTGCATACTGCTTTCGGCCTCAGTGTTGATTGGCCATGAAGCGGTAATCACAAACCCAGCTTCCAAAAGTCCGCTGGCCAGGGCGTCCCATGCCCCGACTGCTTTGTGCGTAAACATCAGCGTCAGGATGCCATCGGTCTTGAGCACCCGGCGGCACTCTGTAAATATGCTGGCCATGCGATCTCGATAGTCTGCATCCGCGAGTTCAGCGGCCCCTGGGTGGCCGTGAAATTTTGCAGGAGCGGCGACGGCCTCGTTCTCCTTATCAGTAAGTTGTCGCCGGAAGAACTCTGGGAGCATCAACCCCGAGGAACGCTTTAGCCAAACGTAAAAGAAATCCGAAAGCTCAGCGTACATGACATTATCGTAGTAGGGGGGATCCATCACGATTGCATCGACGCTTTGATCCGCAATGTGATCAAGGCTATCTGCCGATTTACACGTGACAGTGACCACCGGCATCGGCCCGGAAGATCGGCTGAAATCAAGGGCTGCCTGGTTGGCTGACGCCTTCTTTGGAGCCGACACATCTCTGCCAAGAAGGTCCAATAGCTCCCGGATACACTTGCGGGTTTGGCCAATAGCCCATGCGCACCCAAGGCCAGTAATTGCAGGGGCCATTTCAGCGTAGGACCACTTGAAGACGAATGCGTGTTCGCGGAACGTGTGCTCCATGACCTCACGCCCGCTATACCAAGCAGACATCCTTGAATTGTAATCTCGATACTTATCAAGCGAGAATGCGAGGTAATGAAAGGCAGACTGCTTGACATCGGTCAGACTCTGCTTCGAGCGCTCCTCCTCCAGAAGCTCGACGAACACTTCCGCTGCCGCACAGTGAACAAATAGCTGCCTGGGAGAGAAGACCTGCGTCCATCGCAGAATACCCCATCGACGAAGTGTCCACTTGGGATGCTGATGGGGCACCTCCTCGTTCGGTAGAATGTTTTGGAAAGTCCATTCCGACTCTCTGTCTTGAAACCGTTTGGCGACCACTGCACCGACTTCGTCGGTCGACGTGGCAGAGCGATAATGGCGGGTCCACTTTTCTTGCACCTTCCCGGCCTTTGTCACCGTGATGCTGCGAGTCTTGTAGACAACAGCGAAGAGTCGATCTCCCATCGTTCCCTGTCGCGCGCTCTCTCTGACAGTATCTGCGTCGACAATTCTTCCACAGCCAGGATACGGGCACTGCGCATCACCGTTGCTGACTGTTCCGGGACTTTGCTGGCTAGCGGTGCTGACGATATCGAACGAGCACGTGCGACTCTTCAAGTCGGGAACAACCCGTACTCCCATCCCCTTGGCGGAGAGTCGCCAGTTGGGTGAAAGCGGAATCTCGCCCTCGCAGTGAGGGCATTGAATGGTGCGAGCCCATAGATAACTTTCGACGCGTGTCCCCTCGGGCTCCGGAGGAAAGATGTCCTGAATCTTGGGCACAAGGCGCAGCAAAAATTCTTCGCTGATTCGATTGAACTCGGCAAGCAACGAGCTGCCGAAGGTCAATGGGGCTGAAGTGGTCTGGAGCTCAATGAGCGCTGCGACGGGATTGAGGTCGTTGCTGAGCGTCTTCAATCCGAGGCGGACAGACTCGAATGGGATGCTGCCCCCGCCGGCTGTGGGATCTAGAACTACCGCATCGCGAATGCCGATGCTGTTCATGGAAACACGAAGCCACTCCAGTTCGTCCTTCGTGGGAATGTGTGTGAAAGCGCGTCGATAGCCATACACGTCTTCGCCAAGATCCTCCCCAGTGCGCTTCGCTGCGTCAATGCGTCGTCTGGTCGCAGCCGGATCGCCGTGAATGCCGACCATCCGAAGGAACTTGCCGTGGTCAGCTTCTGCGGGGAGCAATGAAGCAAGGATCGCAGCCCGTGAAGCAACGAGGGGTCTCCTAGCCCACCAAACATGAAGGTAGTAAGTTGGAGGCAGAGCCGTCATCGATTTTCTTTCGCGAACGCTCTCCTCCCCGAGTGCAGCGATTGGCATCCAAGTCTCGATCAGACGTCGCGTCACGCGGCCCTCTGGTGCTTCACGGCCTTGGGCTCAGTCAGCAGATAACGCAGCGCCGTGAGTACACGCCGGGGGTTCTTGCGGTGCATCGCCATACCCAGCCAGTAAGCCGCTTCTTCTCGGCTCATCGCCTCGATGCCCTCGGCACACGCGGCCATGTTGCTGCGGTCGCGCATCGGCGCGAGTACGCGGAAGAGCAGCCCGACGTTCAGGGCGAGATCTTCGTCGATGGCGCGCGATCGACTGCCACCCCGCGCGATGCCGGCCACCTCGACGCCGGCGCGCTTGAGCCGCCGCAGCAGTCGCGTCTCGATGAGGGCGAGGTTGCGCCCCCGGAGTCCCGCGACCCGCTGCGGGTGCTTCAGTTCGGGGGTGGCGCTCGACGGAATCTGCCAGACCTCCAACTCCAGGTCACCGATGCCGTGTGCCTGGATGCGCAGCTCGTAGCGGGGGGTGCGGCTCGCCGGAACGGACAGAGTGTCGGCGCGCCTCACCGGGGCACCTCGGCGTGCGCCTCGACATAGGCCGCGCCAGTGGCGAAGCGCGTGAGTTTCTCTGCGAGCTTCTCGGGCGCATCGCCATCAAGCACCAGGCCACCCTTGAAGGTCAGCGTGAACGTGAGCGAGAAGTCCCGGTCTTTGGCCGCGCGAAGCTGTGGGTCCAGGAAATCCTTCACTGGGAGAGCCTCCGCGAGGCTTCCCGTGAACGTGAGCTGGGTTTCACTCTGGTCAGCGGTCTGGTAGCCGACGGTCGCCTCGACGAGCTTCTCGGCGTCGGCGACGGTGTTGATGACGCCCATGAGCTTGAACGCATCCCCGGCGTCCGTGAGCTTGAGCGAGAGCCGCGCGAGCGTCTTGTGCTTCTTCCCGCGCGCCTGCTCCCAGATGCGCGTGAGCGCCTCGCGCAGGGGCCCCTCCGCTCGGAGGGTATCTGGCTCCGGCCTGGGCGGCCGGGCCCCTGCCACCGCCTTCTGGGTCCCAGAAGGGGTCCTGTACGTCACGGGCTGCCCGCTCGTGAGCGGTGGCTCCGCAGGGGCGGTGGTCGGGGGCTTCGGAGCAGGGCGGGGCCAGACACCCTTCTCGCCGGCCTGTTCGGCCGTGTAGATCTGCCCCGCCTCGTCGATGAGCACCTGGGCGAAGGGGTCACCCTTGCCGCAGACCAGGTCGCCGCGCTGGTAAACATACTCGCCCGCCTCCACGGCCTGCCGGATGCCCCGAAGGAAGACCTCGTCGCCGACCAGGATGGGCAGCACTGGGTTGCAGCGGAACTCATGGCGCAGCGCGAAGGTGCTCACCGGCGCCTTGCGGAGCAGCGTGCGGTCACGCACGAAGGACGGCGAGTCAGGCGCGTCCTCGGCGAGTCGGAGCTTGTTCTGCTCGCGGAGCTTGCGGACCACCTGAGCCTGACCGTCGCCGGGTTTCGCGGCGGCCGACGGGGCGTCGATGGCGGTGTGGGCGAGGTCGACGTCGGCGCCGTCGAGGCGCGTCTTGGACGGGTAGAACACGTGGCGGTAGCACTGTTGGATCGCGATCGCGACGGCGGACTCCGCGCGCTTCTCGCGTTCGCGCACCTCGGCGCGCTGGTGCTCCGCGAGTTGTGAGAGCTTCAGTTTGACGATCTCCCGGAGGGCGAGCCGGGTGGACATCCGGTCCTTCATCTCCTCGCGCCACGAGTCGTCGGCCACCACGAACACCAGGTTGTTGCTCAGCTTACGGTAGCTCGTGCCCGCCGCGCCGTGGTAGCGGTAGATCTTCTCGACGAGCGAGGGCACTGCGACCGTGTTCCCATGCACCGCGTCGGCGTCGTAGCCGATCAGCACCAGGAACGGCTTGTTGTCGCCAATCTCGTCGGGCACGTCGCCCGGCGACGCGGCGAACGGGACGAGGGCGAACGCGGCGCCCTTGAAGATCTCCCGGATGCGGTCGTTTAGGTCGTCCCGGCGGACGCCCTCGTCGACGTTCTTCTCCTCGCGCTTGATGATCTGCGTGAGGTTGGCCTCGGCGAGGAAGCGCATCGGCGCGCCGGGGCGGTCGTCGCGGTACGACGACTCGGCCAGGAAGCGGGTCCGAGCGTCCTCGACGTAGCTGACGTTGAGCCCCGGCGACAGCATCGAATACCTCAGCTCGGGCGGCGTGAGGCCCTGGAGGGCCTCGTTGAAGGCCAGGGTGTTGAGGAGGATCGTGCGCGCGACGTACGCCGCGTAGGGCGGCAGTCCGACGTAATGCTCGGCGTCGATGTTCTGCGCGGTGGAGACGCCGCCCTCGGCGCCCGAGGCGACGTCGTACTGAAGCGCCGGCTTGAGGGCGCCCATCTGCAACCGCGTGACGAGCTCCCCGTGGATGGACTCGTCACCGGGGTCGACGTGGTGCGTGTGCAGGGCGTGAGCGTCTGCCGGGCGTCGCGCCCAGGTGCAGGCGACCGTGCGGGCCAGCAGGCGCAGCATCCCGCGCACCCGCTGGAAGTTGCCGAGCGTCGAGAGCTTGGCCGTCAGCACGTCCATGAGTGCCGGGTGCAGGGGGTAGCCGCGCCGGAGGTCCTCGGCACGGTCCTCGTGGACCCGTTGCGCCGGGAGGCTCTCGCGCTCATGGGTCCAGAGGGCCGTGTACGCCTCGACAACGTCGGGCACGCGGGTGTCATCGATGCGGTCGAACAGCCGCCGGCGGAGCACCTGCGCGGTCTCGTCCTCGGAGGTCGGGTCGAGCACCGTGGCCTTGCGGGCGGCGACGCTTTCCGCCTCGATGAACCAGCCCGCGATCTGCTGGTTCTCCTCGGAGTAGGCGTCGGTGGCCTTGCCCGCCTTGCCGATCGCCAGCGTGAAGACGAGCGCCGCGTTCGGGGTGCCCTCCACGGCCTTGAACAGCCCCGTGAGGAACGCCGTGAGCTGGTCGGCGGCCTGGCTGCCCCGGCGGACCTTGCGGAGGTACACCGAGAGCTCGTCGAGCAGCACCAGGGTCGGGGACGCGCCGAAGAGCTCGCGCAGGGTATCGGCGCCGGGCGCCACGCCCTCCTCGTCACTGCGGCGCACCTTCTCGAAGCCATCGCGCTGGCCAAGCTGGAAGGCCAGCTCTCCCCACGGCGTGCGCGCACGGACGCCGTCGCCGAGCAGGCGCCCGTTCGAGGGGTCCGCGTTCTCACCGTCAAACATCGCGATGCGGACGGGCGTCCGGGGCACCAGCTCGGGGTCGACGAACTCCGCGACGTTGCCGACGCCCTCCATCCCGCGCGCGGCGTGGGCGAGCGCGATGAGCGCGTGGGTCTTGCCGCCGCCGTACTGGGTGTCCAGGCGAAAGATCGGGGCCACCTCACCGCCCCGTCCGCCGAGGCGCAGGAGGACGTTGCGCAGCAGGTTCTTGAGGCCGCGCGTGGGGTGGGTGTTCGCGAAGAAGCGCGCCGGGATGCGGTACTCGTCGGGCGCGTCGCCGCGCAGCACCTGAGCGAGGTCCGCCGCGAAGTCGGACTCGCGGATGTTGCCCGCGAGCACGTCCGCGCGCGGGGTGCAGAGGTCGAAGATCGTCGGCACGGACATGCGGTGGGTTCTCCAGGTCGGCGACGCAGCGTCGCGGCGCGGCATCCTACCGAACGCGTCGCCGTGGCGGGGAGCGCCATTTGGGGCGACGCGCCGATCACGCCCCCGCCCGCGATCAGCGCCGGGCGGTCCGCCGACGAGCCGTCGTCAGGAGTCGCCGACGGATTCGGTGCGCCGCCAGAGCGCCCGCGAACCGTGCCGAACGCGGGCCGAGGTCGTTGTGGGGCCCGGTGGGTGACGCGCCGGCCAGGCGGCGCTGTTCAGGCCGCGCTCGGGGAATACGGCGTACAGCCCCCCGCGCCTCCGCCATCACTCCTCCTTTCTCTCGGGCGCACGTCGACATGCATCCAGGATTCGCCGCGCTTCCGGGTCTCGGTACAGCACCACGCCCTCTGCAAGAAGCCCCGCGACGCCGCCGTGCTCGGCCCCGGCCTCCTCGTGCGCGATGATCGCGGCGGTCGACGACCCGTCCACCCCGCCGTGCTGGTTGCTTACGCGCCTGCCCGCTCCTCCGCCAGTTACCCACTCGCCGGAACCGATAGCGCCGCAGCCGCGAGCGCCTTGACCATCTCGCGGAGGTCGGCATCGAGGTCGGCGGAAGGCGGGAGGAAGAAGTGGGCCGTTGACCCACTCAGGACGTTGCCGACGCCGGATTGGAGCGTCGGGGGGACCGCCCTACACACCGCCGGTGGGCCGTCCCAGAAGTAGCCGCAGATGACGACTGCGTGGGCCTTGATGGGTGGCGGATTCCACCAGATCCCTACCTCCACGACAGCAGGGGCCGTCGCGGGAAGTGAGAGAACCACCTTGCTCTGCGCCCCGCACCAGAGACCCCCTACGACGCTACGGCTGGCCTTGATGTCGCGGCCAGTAAGCGGCTTCCAGGCCTCCGTGGGGCTCGACAGGAAGGCGGCCGCGACGCGGGACCGGATGAGCGTGCGGAACTGCTCGACCGCGTTGAAGGCGTCCGGGAAGTGCGTGATGCCCGCCCGCAGGAACTCCGACTCCCCGTCAGTCATCGTGATCGACCCTCTCAAGGACATCCACCAGCGCGCCCACCCGGACGAGGTCCGCATAGGAGAGGTCCTGCGTCCGAAAGTTGCGCGGCAGGTGCGGCGTGCCCAGCAGGCGCTGCTCGACCGCGCCGACGTAGGCGTAGGCCCAGGCAGACCACGAGGCGTTCTCCGACCGCGACCGCAGCGATCGGCGGAGACCGACCGCAACGCACGCCCACGTGATGTCGCGCACCTGCGCGGTGGTGCCTGGGAGGGCCTCGGCCGTCGTCCTGGCCTCGACCCACGCATCCATCGAGTCGCCTGGCAGCAGGATGAAGGTGCGGATCTCGGGCACGGGCCCGAGCGCCTCGCGGATGGCGCGCGCCTCGTCGAAGGTCTTCAGGAATGTTTGGTCCCCGACCTTCACTTCGAGGTGGACCCAGGCGCCATCTCGGAGGCGCATCGCCAGATCAGCTCGGAAGCCCCCTGGAAGCGTCCACTCCCGTCGCACTTCGGCCGGCGCGCGGTAGGCCTCGACGTCGCCCTCGAACAGTGCGGACCCGAGGATCCCCGAGGACGAGCTCTCCAGCAGGTGTGCGAGCCAGTCCGACCAGTCCTCCTCCCGCGAGAGGCGCAGGGGCCGGAAGCGGCGCCAGTCGCGTCGTGAGGGATCGCCGCCGAGGTCGTGCAGGCAGACGTCCCACTCGATGAGCCGGGCCTCGACGCCCCGACATCGTCCATCCAGGGCCCGGCGGGCCAGTTGGGCGAGGGCCTGCGCCGGTGCCCAGGAGGGCAGAAGGGCCCTCGGCGGGCTCCAGCGGAAGGCGTCCAGGAAGGTCCACGACTGGGCGTCGAGCGCCATCAGTGCCTCCTCTCGACGCCGGTCGGGCTCATGGATTCTCCGGCCGACGGTTCTACCTCACGCGCGTGCGGCGGCGCGAGAGCGTTCGCGGTCGGCAGAGGCGTCGAGGAACCACCGTGACGCTTGCGGCCCGTGACAGGATGCGCGGCATGCGGATCGCGACACTGAACCTGCAACACGGCGGCGGGGCCCGAGTGAAGGGCCTGTGCGAAGCGCTGGGCCAGCTCGACGCCGACGTCCTGGTGCTTACGGAGTTCCGCATCGGGCAGCGGGCCGACGCGCTGACGACCTGGCTACGCGAACGCGGGTACTGCCAGATCTCGCACGGCGGCCCGCCCGAGAAGGTCAACAGCGTGCTGGTCGCCGCGCGAGACGGCGCCACCCGTCCGCGCCCGCTGCCGGCGTCGTCGGCCCACGCCCACCGCGTCGTCGAGCTCACGGCCGGGGAGGTGCTCATCGTGGGCGTCTACTTCCCCGGCAACGCGATCAAGGACCGCTTCTGGCGCGCGGAGTTCCTCCCCTACGTGGCCTCGCGCGTCGGCGAACCGTGCCTGGTGATCGGGGACTTCAACACGGGCAAGCATCGGCTCGACGAGGACGGCGCCACGTTCTTCTCGGCGGACTGCATCGGGACCCTCGAACAGGCCGGGTGGGTCGACCCGTGGCGCTCCAGGAACCCCCTGGCGCGCGAATTCACGTGGTTCAACCACACCGGGAGTGGCTTCCGGCTCGACCACGCCTACGCGAGCCCCGCGCTCGCGCGACGCGTCACGGCGTCCTGGTACGACCAGACCCCGCGCACGTCTCGGGTCAGCGACCACGCCGCGCTCGTCGTTGACATCGCGTGACCATCAACCGCGCCGCCCCGGTGTACTTCGCCCGCTGGTGCGACCGGAACGACCGAGACGGCGACGCACTCGCCGCGGGGTTCTCGAAGCGCAGGGTCGTGCAGGACCTAGCGATCACCCGCCGGGTGGCGGGGTGGGCGTACGGGCAGGCGGAGGCGACCGCTGCGCGGGTCTGGGAGCAGAGCGACGAACTCGTAGGCCTCGGGCGGGGATGGCGGAAGCTGCTCGCGACCGCTGCCTGACCTTCCGCTACGTCGTCTCGGGCAACGCTTCGAAGAACGCCGCGAGGGGTACCTTGTAGGCCAGCGCCACCGCGACCAGCGTGCCGATCGTCACGTTGGCGGAGCCGGTCTCGATGCGCGCGACGTGCACGGCGTGTATCCCGATCACCTCGGCGGCCTGCTCGCGGGTGAGTTCGCGTTCCAGCCGCATCGCAAGCAGACGCGCCCCGAGGCGCCGACGCTCCTTCGCAACGGCACGCACCACGCCCACGCGGGTCTTGGCCTCGGACGGGCCATGCGCGTGCTTGGACTCTCGTGCGGCCGCCACCCCACGGCCGTAGGTCGAACAACTCTTGAGCTAAATAACTCAAGAGTTATGATCGGCTTCGTGCCTTTGGAAAGTACAGCGAGCTTGGCGCCGCTGTGGTGGTCTCGACCGGTACGACGGGGAGGGGGGTCTGTGGGAGAGCATCTGATCGGTGTCGTTGGGGGAGTCGTG
Organism: Myxococcaceae bacterium; assembly: GCA_004297725.1. Classification (GTDB taxonomy): domain Bacteria; phylum Myxococcota_A; class Polyangia; order Polyangiales; genus SCUS01. The sequence continues at coordinate 20,147 of SCUS01000110.1, forward strand.
CAGTGAGTGCGCTCGGGTCCTTCTCGGCGCAGGGGTTCCAGGTCACGGCGTCCAGTGCCGTCGACCTCATCGCCGGGAGCCAGGCAGCGGGCGCCGGCATGGTCTCGGCGAACCTCCAGGAGCTAGCGCGCGAAGTCCGCGTCGACTTCGCCCAGCTCGGGCGCTCGGTCGCCGCTCAGGGGCGGCAACTCGCGTCGGTCAACGCGGACGGCTTCGCTGCCGTACGCCGTACGCTCGAAGGCGGGTTCGGGTCGCTGGAGACGCTCTCCGGGATCTCCATCGCCACGCAGGCCATCGGGTTCGCCGTGGTCGCCACCCAGCTCGCGGGCGTCCGCCTCGGCCTGCACGATCTCTACGGCAAGGCGGCCGAGCTCGTCGAGTTGCAGCGACACGCGAACGCCCACCTGGAGACGCTCGGCGAGTTCGCGCAGCGCCAGCTTCACACCCAGGAGCAGATCCTCGCGACGCTGGTGAGTTCGCGCACGGTCGAAGCGCAGCAACTCATCCGCCAGGGCTGGGACAACCTCCACAACGGCTACGAGGACGAGGCCTTCGAGCGCTTCGTCCGCTCGCTCGACTACGACAACACCGTCTACTTCACCCACGCCGAGCTCGGCGCCCTCTACGAGAAGCGTGGTGACCCGGGCCGGGCCGAGGACCACTTCCGACGCGCGACCCGATTCGCGGCCCAGGCGGGGCCGCCCGTAGTCGGGTTCGCCTCGGTGCAGCTCGCGGCGTTCCTCGACCGTAGCGGTCGCGCGCCCGAGGCCCTACAGGTCCTGCGACAGGGGCTCGCGACGTGGCGTTCACCGGCGTGGCTCTTCTATGCCGCAGAGCTGGCGGCGGAGACCGGCGACGAGTCGGGCGCACTCCAGACGCTGTGCGAGGCGATCGGAGGGGACGCCGCGTTGTTCACCGCGGCGATGGCGTCCGAGAGGCTCCAGCGCACGCCGATGCAGGTCGCGCATCTGCTGATGGGCCTCGACGGCCAGGTACGGGGTGGCGTCTTCGAGACGATCCAACGAGGCGTCGTCGGCGTGCGGCAACTCACCGCGCTGGGCGTCGACGTCGGACGCCATCGCGCCGCTGCGGGGTCCCTGTTCGAGCGCGCCGTCAGTGCGGCGTTCTCCGACCTCGCCAACCTTCAAAACGACGCCGAAGCACTCGCCACGCGATGCGCTCAGGAGGTCGACCAGCACGCGCGAGGCATGTCGGCGTCGGTCCAAGCCTCGCGGGACGAGTACCTCCGACAGCTCCACGCCTCGCCGTCCGTGGTCGCCCCAGGGGCGCCCGCAGCGGCGGGCCGGCGCGTGCTCGTTGCGCTCTTCCTGCTCGCGCCAGGGGCGTTGTTCTCCCTCCTCGCGCTCTTGGTCGTCGCGACAGAATCCAGCGGCTCGGGGAAGGTGAGCGGGCTCATCGGGCTCGCGCTGACGACGGCCCTCTTCACCTTCCCGGGCGTGGTGGCGTGGCTACGCACGCGGGAGAAGGAACAGGAGGAGCGGGAGCAGGCCCTGCGGTTGGCGTCCGAGGCATGGAACGCATGGGACCGCCGCCTCCGCGCCCTGGCGGAGGAGTCTCGTCGGCGGTGCGCCAACATGCAGCAGCGGCTCTCGAACGCCCTCTCGTTCGGGCACGTGCCCGTGCTTCAGGAGGGGATCCAGTGGCTCGGGTCGCAGGTCCCGGGCGGCCGTCAGGGCGTGCCCGCATGGGTTCTTCGTGCGTCGGACGACACGCCCGCCCTACCCAAGCCGCCCACCCTGGTCGTCCCCTTCTGGGCGACCCCTGCGGCGGTGGTGGGCTTCGCCGTCTTCACCCTCATCGCTTCGAGCGTCCTCGGGGTCTGGCACTCCGAGAAGGAGGAGTCCGATCGGAGGGCGGCGGACGCGAGAGAGTCGACGACCCGGGCCGCCGCGCGCGCCGCCGAGGACGCTGACATTCGCGCTAACTACGACCGCTACGTGGCCGAGTGCGAGCACCTCATCGCGCGCGGTGAGTCACGGCAGGCACGCGACCGCGCCGACCGGCTGCTCGAGGCGTCGCCCGGCGAGCCGCGTGCGACCGAGGTGCGCCGTCAGGCCGCGGCGCTGGCCGACGGTCAGGATGAGCTGGCGCGGAGACGCGACGAGGCCCGCGCGCAGCAGCAGACAGCCGACATCGAGCAGCTCCACATGGCCGGCGTCCAGCAGTGCGTCTCCGAGTGCCTGGCGCCCTTCGACCGCTGCGTGCAGACGTACGGGACCGAAAGCTGCGCCGACGTCGGCCGCAACGCCGAGTCGTGTCGCGCCCGGTGCTGGGCGCCGTAGGTGACACCGACTCGCCGTGCGAAATGAAGCGAGCGCAGGAGCCGATGCAGCCTCGTCGCTGCACCGGCATCCCGCCCTCGTCGCGCCCTACACGCGCAGCGGCATCGCCACGCTGACGGTGCCGTGGGCGCCGTCGATCCGCACCGGGTCGAGCTCGCCCGTCACCTGCACGGTGAGCGTCGCGCCCTCGTCGACGAGGGCCCCGACCATCTCGCGCAGGTACTGCCCGTTGATCCCGATGGCGTCGGGCACGCGCCCCTCGAACACCGCCGCGACGGTTGCCTCCACCGCGTTGCCCTCGCCGTCGTCGACGGACAGCGTCACCGCCGACGCGGCGCAGTCGAGCCGGAGTCTCACGCTCGGCGTCCCGCGCGCGGCCACCGACCGGATCGCGGCGGTGAGCTCCGCCGTGGTCATCGAGACGCGACCGTCCGCGCGCGACGGGATGACCTGCTCGTAGCTGGGGAACACCGCGTCGACGACGGGCCCGGAGACCCACTCGTCGCCCGTGGTGAACCAGAGGCGGTCGCCGTCACGCCGCAGGCGCACGAGCCCGCCCGCCACCGCGACCATGCGCTCGACCGCCTCGATGGTCCGGCGCCCGACGAGCACCGAGAAGTCGTCGCCGTCGTCGGGCACGGACACCTTCGCGAGGCGGTGGCCATCGGTCGTCACGAACACCAGCTCGTCGCCGCGGCGCTCAACGAGCATGGACGCCAGGTGGGGCCGGGTGTCGTCGCCGCTCATCGCGTAGGCGGTCTGGCGCAGCACCCGCGCCAGGGTCGGCCGCATGAGGGTGAAGAGCACCGCGCCGCTCGGCGGGGGGACCGCCGGGAAGGTCGCCGTGGGGAGGGCCGAGAGCCGGTGCGTGGCGCTGCCGACGGTCACCTGCTCCCCGGCGAGGTGCAGCCGGGCGTTCGGCCCCTTGGCGACCTCCAGGAGGCGCCGCAGGGGCACGAGGAGCGACGCCCAGGACGACGTCACGGTCGCAGGCACGGCGACCCGCACGAAGACGCTGCCGTCCGTCGCAGTGAGGTGCAGGGCGTCGAGGCTAGCGGCGAGCAGCACCCCCCCCAGCGCGGGCAGGGCCGAGCGCGACGCGACGGCGTGCTTCAAGCGGGTGAGGGCCTGGGCCAGGGCGCGGCGGTCGAGCGTCGCGCAGAGAAGCGTGGGGGTGAAGGTGATGGCGAGTGCTGCGTTCATGGGTTCCTCGTGGTCGTTGGGGTGGAGAGACGTTGGGTGACGGCGTGCGCGCTCGCCCGACTCCGCCTCGGGTGTCGAGGCGGTGTCGGGGCGCGGGGGTGATGCAGGGGATCAGGGGCGGGGACGGCGGGCGGATCGCTTCGCGTGTGCGGCGACCTTTGGCGTGAACACGACGTCCTCCCCGTGGTTGGCGCGCCCGGCGCTGGCGTCGACGGCGTTGTGCGGCGCGGCAAGGAGCCACGGGTCGAGTTCACCGCGCAGCACCCGCCCGAGGTCGTGGAGGCGGCGGTGCACCAGCGTCAGCACGGCCTCGGCCTCCGAGACCCGCGCGCGGATGGCGCGCTCGTCGCCCTGGGTGTCGTGGACCTGCGCGAGCACCGTGGCGCTTCCGACGGTGGCCTGCTCGATCATGCTGAGCTCGTAGCTGAGCAACCACGCGTGCGACCGCGCGGGGCTCACGGCTCCTCGGTCCGCAGGAGCGGGTTGATCGCGCTGCGGGTGAGCGACGATTGGGCCTGGCAGACGTCGCCGCGATGACTCGCGTGGAGCCGACCGCGCAACGTCGACCGCGCGATGCCGAGGCGCCGCGCGGCGGCCGAGATGGAGCCGCCACTCGCCTGCATGGCCTCGGCGACGGCCGGGACGGAGAGGTCTCGGGCGGGGGTCTGGTAGGGGACCGGGCCCAACGTACCGGGCTCGGCGGCAAGCGCGTCGGCCAACGCCGCGGCGTCGAGCACGACACGTTCGTCGCGGACCATGGCGCGGCGCAGCACGTTGAGGAGCTGGCGGATGTTGCCCGGGAACGGATGGCGGCCGAGCAGGGCGAGCGCGTCGGTGGCGAGGCGACGGTCGCCGACCTCGGGGCGGAGCCGAGCGAGGAGGTGCTCGACCAGTACGGGTACGTCCGCGCGGCGCTCGCGCAGGGCGGGCAACGTCACGGTCAGCACGTTCAGCCGGTAGTAGAGGTCGGCGCGGAAGCATCCCGCCCTGACCATCGTGGCGAGGTCGCGGTGGGTGGCGGCGATGACCCGGACGTCGACGGTGCGCGGGCGCTCGCAGCCCAGCGGACGCACTTCACCCGTCTCCAATACGCGAAGCAGGTCGGCCTGGGTGCGGGCGTCGAGCTCGCCCAGCTCGTCGAGGAATAGCGTGCCGCCGTGGGCCTGCTCGAAGAGGCCCCGGCGGCGCGTGAAGGCGCCGGTGAACGCGCCGCGCTCGTGGCCGAAGAGCTCCGAGGTGACGAGCTCGGTCCGCAGGGTCGCGACGTTGACGCTCACGAGCGGCCCGCGGGCGCGCGGCGACGCGAGGTGCAGGGCGCGGGCGACCAGCTCCTTGCCGGTCCCGGTCTCGCCCGTGATCAGCACCGGGGCGGACGAGCGGGCGTACCGTAGAACGTCGGCTCGCACGCGCTGCATGGGCCGCGAGGCGCCGACGAGGCCGACCAAGGCGAAGGGGTCAGCGGGCGCCATGGGGATGCGACCCGGCGCACCGCCGTCGGGTGCCGGAGCGGGGTGATCGCGCTCGGGTGCGAGCCGCGTGTCGAGGTTCATCGTGAGGGTTCCTTTCGTGGAAGGGGTGCTGTCGAGACGGGAGGTCGGAGCGAGGGCGAAGCGCGCGCCGGGGATCACCGCGGGCGTTTCGTCATCGCTCCGAGGGCGGTGGCGGGAGGGCCGTGCAGCGCCCGGTGCCGCCCGCTCGGAGAGCGAGGGCACCGGGCGCTGCGCGTCGGGGTGGGAGGTGGGCGACTACGCGGCGATCGGCAGCGCCGTGATGTCCTCGCGGGTCGCGCGCAGGTTCACGTCGAAGCCGAACTTCGCCACGAGCACGTCGAGGGCGTTCCAGAGGACGTCGGCGAAGGCCGCGTAGTCCGCCGTGTCGAAGGTGTCGTCCATCGCGGCACCGATGATCTGGTCCTCGGCGGCGAGATAGCGCACGCCGTCGCGCAGCTCGAACGTCAGGTGGCTCAGGCCCGCGCCCTGGTACCACGCCACGGCCAGCACCTCGGGGTGCTCGCCGAGGAACTCCGCGAGCGCGTCCTGGATGGCCTGGCGCCCCTCGTCGGCGAGCGCCGCGAGGTAGGCGTCGAGCAGTGCCTTGATCCGGAGAAGCCCGGCGTACTTGTTCACGCGGCCTCCGGGAGGGGCACGAGGTTTCCGGCGACGCGCATGAGGTCGAGGCGGCGCTCCTCGTCCTCGGTCTTGCCGGCGATCCAGCTCACCGCCTGCGCGAGGCGCCAGCGGGTCTGCCCCACGGGCATGTTCTCGATGTCGGCGCTGTTGAACGCCGCGACGACAGCCTCGGCCTCGCCCTTGAGCAGGTGCTTCTTCAAGAAGTCCTGCACCTTGGCGGGCTCGATGCGCTCATCGTTCGCGCGGCGGATGCCGTCCTGGAGGACCGCGATGTTGCGGTCGTTGAGGCGCCGCGTGACGAGGTCGTGCACCGCGCCCGCCGTCGCCTCCGTCTCCGCCGCGAGCGTGCGCGCGCTCCACGCGACGTCGCCCGAGAGCCGCGCACCGAGGTGCACCTTGCGCAGCGACTTCTCCATGAGGAGGCCGTTGGTGCAGGCGAGGCGCAGCGCGAAGAACGACACCTGGAGGGCGCCGTTGCCGTAGTCGCTGTTCTCCAGCGCCATGCCGAACACCATCACCTCGTTGGGGACGGGCTCGTAGACCTTCGCGAGGATGGCCTTGATCGCGATCTTGGTGTCGAGCGCGTAGCCCTCGATGGGCACCGCGCCGATCTGCTGGCAGGCGCTCGCGAACGCCCCGACGATGGGACGCGAGTCCAGACGGCGGAAGCGCGAGCTCACGAACCCGCGCACCTCGCGGCGCTCGACGAGCTGGAGCGAGCGCACGAGGAAGGTGTCGCCCGCGTCGTCCTCGTCGGCCACGGCGCGCCCCTCGCGGTAGAGGCGCGTCAGGTTGTGCGCGAGCAACTCGGGGCCGAACTTGCGGTGCTCGGGGTCGAGCAGCCGGCCGAGGTAGGCGTGCGGCAGGCCCGCCTTGGAGGCGACCTGGCCGAGGGCGAAGCGGTGCAGCGGCATCGCCATGCCCTGATCGGGCACGACGACGATCTCGCCGGGGTGGGCCTCGTCGGGCTCGAAGGCGAGCTCCCCGGCGGTGACGAGGAGGTCGCGGGGCTGGTTGCGCTCGACGTGGTCGAGCACGGCGGCGGCGCGGGTGCGACCGCGCTCGATGAGGGCCCCGAGCTTGTCGCGGGCGACGGCGGCGAAGTGCGACGACGGGGCGGACGGAGAGCTGTGGGAGGGAAGCGTTTGCATGGACGTGATCTCCTGAGTGATTGAGGTGGTGCCCGTCCCCGCGGGCGCGCGACGGCACGCGTACGCCGTACGGACGGCGTCGTTGGCGAAGGTCGTCGACGGACGGTGGGAGGGGCGGGTGCGTCAGCCCACGTCGTCGGTCACGACGACGCGGACGTTGACGCGGACCGCCTTGCCGCCGACGCGGAGGACGGTCTTCGAGAGGGTGACGCCGTTGGCCACGGCGGCGCGGACGAACTCGACGAGGTTCTTCATGGGGATGGGCTCCTTCTGGGGCGCGGGCGGCGAAGGCCGTCCGGGGCGCTCCATGGGCTTCTACCCGGGGCACGCTGGCGATTTCGGGTTTGGGTGCCCGTACTGTGCGCCCGACGTGGAGGTTGTCGGCACGCTGCGGTAGCGTCGTCGGCAGCGATGAAGCCTTCAGAACGTGCCACTCCCGACGCAGACGGACATCCGCCTCACAACTCGGAGCCCGATCGGGCATCCGACGACTCGCTCCCCGGTGACGGGAGAGTGCGCCGGTACATCGTTCGCTTGTATGAGGGTGGGTGTCGCGACGAGTTGATCACACCATTGACTATGCGTGCCTTCGGCGAATTTCTCGGTGATCGCTATTCAGCGGAAAGGATGCTGAACGCTCTCGGCCACGCGGCCAATCACCAGCGACCGCCATACCCGCTACCATCCTTCGTAACCCGTGAAGAACCCCTGATCGGCTACCACGTGAACATCGGTCCCGTCGTCGAGAGCGCGACTCGCGTCGAGGCGATATGGATGATTGATGAACTCATCGAGCATCTGGGGGAGATGCGGTCTGCATTTCTCGTCGACGACGATACGTCCCCAGCCAGTGACGAGCGGTACGAATTGGTCGGGCGTCTGCGCCACATCCTTAGTGGGGACCGGTCCGTCGTCCCGAACGCCCTCAAGAACGCTCGACGCACGCACGTTCTGAACATGTTTTCCGTCGTCGGTGATCTGCGGTTGCCCGCAGTGCTGCGACGTCTTGCAAGTGAAGGCGTCATTCGAGCTGACTTGCTGGAGGAGTTCTTTCAGCCTCTGGTGGCCGAGGATCATACATGCGTAGTGGCTCTCGTGCGGGCCCGATATCCGACCGTAGGCGACGACGTCGATCGGATGGAGACCTTGAGCACGGAACTTCTGAAACGCTGGCGGGGTGACACAGCGCAAGGGGGCAAGTGGCTCACGGCCCTGGAACTGATGGAAGAAATCGGGCTTTGGGATAGGTCCGCGAAAGCTGGTGACCCCGCCCAATCGATGCGTTCGACATATCAGCGCGACACACCCGCCTACCTCGGCTATCTTGAAGACTTCGATGCGCGCCAGCGCGTCTGGGGCTTGATCTCCGAGTATCTGATCTCGATGGGCCTGGGCAGCGTTCCGAGATCCACGCTGGAGATCGCGCTCAGCCACGTGAAGATCGAGGGCTGACGAACAGCCGTTCTCTGTCCAGGGAGTCCTCTGCCACGGGGGGTGGCGGGGGGCGCTCTGCTCCAGGAACTCGGCCTCTGTCTGACTCGCGCTGCGGGGGACGAATGCGTCGTCCTTCGCACGGCTCCACGGAGCCTGCCCTCAGCCGAGAGAACAACCGATGACGAAGAAGAAGTCGAAGGACGAGGGTGCCGTCGATGCACCCGAGATCAGCCGCCTCGCTCTGCCCGTGCCCACGCACGGCGAGCCCGGCGAAGAGGACGTGGTGGACGCCACCACCCTCGACGACAACGTCACCCCCGAGAGCCGCCGCGATCTCGCGCTCCGGCGCCGGTGGTTCGACCCTCAACTCACCCTGGTGCGCTTCGTGACGCGGGTGCTGGTGCCGGCGTCGATCCACACCTATGTGCCGGCGGGGTCTTCAAAGCTCACGCTGCACTGCAACGGCCAACGGTGCGTCCTCTGCATGGCGAAGCACAAGCCGACGCCGATCTATCAGCTCCCCGTGTACTTCATCGACGACCGTGAACTCGCGGTGATCGAGATCGAGCGGGAAGGCAAGGCGGGCGGTTTGCGAAGCCCGCTCGTCTCGCTCTTGAAGCAGGCGAACTTCAGCGACCTGATCGTGGAGATCAGCCGCAAGGATGGCCGCTACCACGTTGCGGTGATCAGGACGCTCGACGACACGAACCGCGACGAAGCCGACTACGGCGACGACGCGTTGCGCGATCTCGCCGCGCGCCGTGGCGTCGAGGCGCGCGACGTGCGGGCCGTGGTCGAGCGCCGGGACAACCAGACGCTGCTCTCCGATCTCGACTGGTTGGCGCGGAAGATCCGCCTCTACCACCCCGGCCTCGACCTGTCTGCGCTGTAGGGCGTTGCTCCCGCCCGCGCCCCACGACAGCGTCCACTGGATCCGGGACGCGGCCACGCTGGCCGCGTTCCGGTCCAGCGTCCTTGCGGTCGAGCCTGTACTCGCCGCGCTCGAAGCCCACGGGACACTCCTCCAGAACCACGACCCGGGGGCGGGCAAGACCTCGCTGATTGATCGAGTGCTCGCCACCCTGCGCGAGACCAACCGCTACGACCTCATCCTCTACCTGGCGAGCGAGCGAAGCGTCCTCATGGAGCGCCCGTGCGTGAAGGAGACCCTGTCGCTGCCCCTCTCCACCCGCGACTCGCACGACGTCGCGGTGCTCCTCGGCCGCCCGCGCGAACGGTGTGGCCCCCTCGACGCCCATTGGGCTGAGTATGAGGCAACCGGGTGCACGGCCATCGGCCGGCGCCAGCTCTGCGAGAACTGCACGGAGATGGAGACGTGTGGGTGGCCCCGGCAACTCACCACCGCCGCCCTCGTCAGCAAGCGCGTCGTGTGCGCGACCCAGGCCTATCTCAAGGTGGTGCCGGGCTTCGTCAGCCTCGTTGCCGACCTCGTCGGGGCCGCTCGCGTGTTGGTGATCCTCGACGAGGCGCCGTTGATGGAGATGTCCTTCAAGGCTCAGCTCGACCTCCGTACCATCGAGCGGTGGGTGGCGGTTTTCGGCGACGCCGCGAGGGGCGCCTCCGAAGAGATCGACGCCCGCGCGTGGGACGCCCTCCACCGCCGCTTGCTCGATCCGGGGGACGCGCTCACGGAGTTGGAGAGACCGCCACCACTCACGCCCGCGATGAGCGAGGCGATCCAGACGCTCGGCCTGCGGCGGTACGGGCGGCAGTTTCGCTTTCTCGGCTACGAGATCGCGTTGCTCACCCGGTGCAGTCGCTGGCGCTCCGGGGACGGCAACATCGGCTACCGACGCCGCCCCACCTTGGGCGGTGCGCACTGTCTGGTCACCGCCGCCGGGCTCCCGCTGGAGGTGGCTCGCCGCCACCTCGGGCTGCCCGACCTCGTGGAGTACGCCCCAGGTATTCGGTTCCTGCACGAGGGCTCCGAGGTGTTCAACCTGCGCTCGCGGCTCGGAGCCGCCCGCAACTTCTCGAAGAACGCGCCGCAGATCCTCGCCTGCTTCGCCGAACTCATCGCGGGGCGCGTTGCGTCGGGCTTCCGTTGCGTCGCCGTCACCAAGAAGGAGTTCGTCGAGTCGGCGGGGCCCGCTCTGGAAGCGCATCTTCGGAGGCTCTCCGGTCGACCCTTCCGCGTCGTGCATCTCCCGGATCGCGAGACCTGCGAGGACCCGTACGTCGTACCCCTACTGCACTACGGCGTGCGGGGGGTGAACACCTACGAGGGGTTCGACACCGCCGTTGCGTTGAACAGCTACAACGCGCGCGCCGAGGTGCTGGAGGAGCTACTCAACGACCCGCACCGGCCGGGTGACGACGTGCGCGTCGAGATGACCGTGCGCGACGGCACGAGGGTGGCGCACACCCCGAGCTACTGGGATCAGCGCCAGGGCTTTGTCCCGCTCGCGGCGGACTACCAGCAGCTCGTCGAGACCGTCTGGGCCGAGCAGACCCTGGGCCGCGTGCGATTCTCCGTGCGCCCGCGCCTGGTGGTCTTCTTCCAGATGGGCCCTGTCCGGTTCCCCGCCCGGGAGTTCACGACCCTCCGGCAACTCCGCCAGCATTTCGGGCTCACGACCGACCGGGCGCGGGCCGCGTCGCAGCGCCGTGGGGCGATCCAGGCCATGACGTCGACGGGGGCGAGCGTTGGCGAGATCGCCGCGCGTCTGGGCGTTCACCCCCGCACCGTCTTCCGTCACCGCCGCAGGGGGTGACACGAACCCTATGGAAAACCTCTCTCCTAGGGTTCGTGTCACCCCGCTTGCGGTTGGAGTCGCTCACCATGCCGGCTGACCTGTTGGACCAAGCCCTGAAGGACCGTCTCCTCGCCTCGCGGGAGGCGTCACTGGTCGTCTCCCGGCCCGCACCCGCCCCGGCCCTCCTCCACCTCTCCAAGGCCGTCCAGGCGGTCTCCACGGGGCCCGAGGCGCAACGCATGGTGGCGGACCTCGCGCGGCTCAACGTGGCGTTCGTAGGCCTCGACGCCGAGTTTCGCTACGGCGACCTCGCCGATCCCGACACCGACGACGATTGGCAGGACCCGCTCACGCTCCAGCCGCTGTTGATCGGACTCGTCGCGATGGTGACCGACCCCGATGGGCGGGGTCTGGTGCCCGTTCGCTACGCGCTGGACGTACGTCGACCGGAGACCCACGCCGGTCTCGCGGGTGTACTTCGCCAGCCCTACCTCTTCGTCGCGCACCACCTCAAGTCCGAGCTCTTTGCGCTCGCGGCCCTCGGGCTGCCGTGGCCGCGCGCGGTCTTCTGCACGTGGCTCGCGGCCCAGCAGATCGCACTCGGACGGCACCACGCGCGCTACGTCGACCCGAGCCCGGTCGATGACGAGGCCGCGATCGGCGCGGATCGAGCGGCCCGCGTTGACAGGGTCGGGGCGACCTCATTGCTCGCGCAGCTGCGCCTCTACGGGATCGGGTACCCGTTCGCGGGCAACAAGGACGCCATGCGCCGCCGGTTTATGGGGCTCGCCGACGACGCGCCGCTGACCGACGCGGACCGCGAGTACGTAACCGCCGACGCATACGGGGCGGCGGCGCTCTACCTCCCACAGAAGCTAGCGCTCGCCGAGCGGGGCCTCGCCCACCACTACGACACCGTCGAACTTCCCGGCGCCTTGGCGCTAATGGAGATCGAACGGGTCGGCGTGACGGTCGACCCGCGCAAGCTCCGGCTCGCCTACGAGGCGGCGACGCGGGCGGTCGCCGCCTACGAGGAGCGCCTGGCGCCCTACGGGTTTCGAGAGGAGGCCGGGCGCGTGATGGTGGGCAGCCACGCCGAGAGGATGAAGGTGCTGCGGCGGCTCGGCCTCCTACCTCTCTTCGCCACGCGGCGTGCAGCCGCGCGCCACTCCTTTCGCAAGGAACTGCTCAAACAACACCAGGACGCTCACGAGGTGATCCGACTCCTCTACCTCCACGGGAAGTACTCGGCCGTCACGCGCGACCGCCTGTTCCAGGGCGAGTATCTCTGCGCCGACGGACGCGTGAGGCCGTCCATCAACCCCTTGGGCGCCGACTCCGGGCGGCCGTCGTTTCGTCGCCCGAACCTCGTTGGCATCGGGAAGGTGCTTCGCCCGATCGTGGTGCCCGATACCGAGGAGGACGAGCTGGCCGAGCTCGACTTCGTCGCTCAGGAGGTCTTCATCGCGGCCGACCATTTCGGCGATCCGGTGCTGCTGGCCGACTGCAACAAGGGCGACCCGTACTGCGAGATGATTCGGCAGTTCTGTCCTGGTGACCTGACCCCCGGCGACGACGCGCTTGACGACCGGGCGCTCGCCGACCGCCTCGGCGCCGACCGGTTCAAGGCGCTCCGGGGGCGCATGAAGATCCTGATGCTGGCGACGATCTACGGCATGGGCGACCGATCGATCGCTGCGCAGGCCGGGGTGACGCTGGAGGGCGCGCGGCACCTGCGGCGCCAGTTCTTCACGCGCTACAAGGGCCTCCGCGAGGGCATTCTGCGTGCGCAGCGTGAACTCCTGGATCGCGGATACACCCAGACCGTGACGGGGCTGCGGCGCCATCGCGGGCGATCTGGTGCGCTCTCGTCCTGGGAGAAGAAGTGGGCGGTCAACGCGCCCATCCAGGGCGGGAGCGCGTGCATCTTGAAGCTCCTCCTGCCGCGCCTCGCGGCCTACCTCCATCGGCACGGCGGGCGTCTGGTGCTGCCCATCTTCGACGCGGTGTTGATCCAATACCCCCGCCATGCACGCCAGGAGATGCTGCGCGGAGTCGAGGTGCTGATGGTGGAGGCGATGAGGGAGCTGTATCCGGGGACACGGCCTCGCGTCGACGTCACCGCCGGCGCCCCTTCAAGTTGGAACAAGAACAACTGCGCCGACTCGATCGAGCGGTTCCTCGCCGACCCGGAGTTCAAGCCGTGACGGGGCGCAAGCGATAGGCCCACCACCCCCCGTAAGTCCGCCGCCACGGGGGGTGGGGGAGGGCGAACGTCCCAAGCCGGGCCGCAGCCTCGATGCTCACCCCATGCACTCGACCAAGAGCGAGACCTTCGCGGGGGACAACGTACGCGGTGTGACCGGCACCACATCGACACGCTCCCGACCGACGCCGTGGAAACTCGGGGCGGCGGAGGAGGGGCTGTGAGGCCAGAACGACTCCGACGTGCCGTTCTCGCGGCGGTGAACGCGTTCTTCGACGCGGCCGAGGCCGGCGACGAGCCACTCGACATCGCCCCCTCCCGTGTCACGGTGCGGCCGGCGAAGCGGCGCACGGGCGTGCGCCCGCCCGTGGTGCCAGCCGAGCCACCCACGGAGGTCGACCGGGCCGCCGCACGCAACGAGCTACGCCGCGCAGGAGTGAAAATCCCACGATGAGACGCACCGCCGGATCCGGCTCGATCGATCAGCTCGCCTCCGGGCGCTTCCGCGTGCGCATGACGTTCTCCGACGGCAGCCGGAAGAACCTCGGCCCCTACACCACCCGCGAGGAGGCCGAGCGGATGCTCAACGCCTCCCTCGCCGAGCTCGCCGACGCCGGCCTCGCCCCCACGGGCGCCGAGACGCTGCTCACTTGGGGCGACACCTGGCTCGACCGCCGCGAGAACAGCGGCGTCCACCGCGCCATCGCCACAGAGCGCAGCACCTGGAAGAACCACATCGCCACGGCCCCCTTCGCGAGCTGGCCCCTGGCGGACATCACCCGCCGCGAAGTGAGGGACTGGGTCGAGACCCTCTCCCGCAAGAAGGCCATGGCGCCCGCCGCCTGGAAGACCGGCAAGCCGCGCCGGACCACTCGCACCCTCTCCCGGCAGTCGGTGGTGCACGCGCTGAACCTTTTGCGGAAGTGCCTCGCCGACGCGATCGACGACGACAGGCTCTCCGGTGACAACCCCGCCCGCGACGTGCGCGTCCCGAAGAAGCACACCACGCAGGACGCCTGGACGTACCTCACCGCCGACGAGATCCAGCACCTGCTGAGCACGGATGCTGTGCCCCAGGCCGCGCGGCAGCTCTTCACCGTGGCGATCTACACCGGGCTGCGCCAGGGCGAGCTGTGGGGCCTCTGCTGGACCGACGTGCACCTGGACGGCCCGCAGCCCCACCTCGTTGTCCGGTACTCCCACAAGGGCCCGACCAAGAGCGGCAAGATCCGCCACGTACCGCTGCTGGCGCCGGCCCGCGCGGCTCTTCGTAGCTGGAAGGACCATTGTCCGAAGAGCGTCGGGGGGTTGGTGTTCCCTACGGTGACCGGGTGCCGCCGCCGCAAGAGCGACGAGGCCGGCTGGCGCGACCGGCACATCACCAAGGTCGTGATCGAGCCCGGCTTCAAGACCCTCGCGGGCATCACCCGGCGGGTGCGCTTCCACGACCTGCGGCACACGTGCGCGTCGCATCTGGTGATGGGCACCTGGGGCCGCGCGTGGCGCATCGAGGAGGTCTGCGCGCTGCTCGGACACAGCGAGATCGGAGTCACGCAGCGCTACGCGCACCTGTCGCCCGACCACCTGCACAGGGCCGCTGCGGAGACCGTCCTCGTGGCCCCTCCGCGAAGGTCACGCGAAGGTCACGAGCCCAAAAACCAGGGTCTCGGAATTGGCGAAAACTTCTTTGTTTTCGCGTCGGAGCGGGCGACCGGGATCGAACCGGCGACGTTCAGCTTGGGAAGCTGACATTCTACCGCTGAATTACGCCCGCGGTCCTCTGAGGCTTTCCTCCCAGGGGACGTCGTAGGTGCCACAGCGCTTCGGAGCTTGTCAAGCGCCTCGCGCTTCCGCACCCTCCGGGCCCACCAGGACCTTATGCACACCGACCCTACCGATCCGACCGACCCGACCGAGCCTGACGAGACCGCCGCCGCCGGTCACGCCGAACCCGCGGAGACTCCCGCCGAAGCCGTCGCCGAGCCTGCAGAGCCCGCTGCTCCGGCGTCGCCGCCCGACCCCGCGCAGGAGCGCGCCATCGCCCTCGACGCCCTCACGTGGTGCGGCGAGCACCCGGCCGAGGAGACCGCGGTCGAGACCCTCAACGCCGTCTTTACCCTCATCCGTGATCCCGAGGTGCGGCCCCTCTGGATCGCCACCGTGCGCACGGTCGTCCTCGCCATCGCGCAGGTGCCCGACCCCACGCCCGCCCTCCACGCCCACATGACCGTGCTCGTGGCCAACCTCCTCGAGCTCAGCACCGACAGCGCCATGGTCGACGAGCTCCTGGCGACCTGGCTGCGGCACCCGAAGTCCTTCGGCAGCCTTCACACCACGCCCGCGGCCTTCCAGCGCGAGACCTTCGTCCAGCGCCTCGGCGACCTCCTCGGATGGAACGCCCTCGACCTCCACCGCGACCGCGACGCCCTCCGCCGCTTCGCCGACTGGGTCAACACCTGGAACCCGCGTAACAAGTTCCGCTCGCGCCGCGCCCTCCAGGCACTCGCCCGCAACTTCCCCGCCTCCGATGTGTGGTCGCGCATCCACTTCCCCAGCGAGGGCGGCGGGCCCCCGCACCGCTCCAACCAGGGCGGCCGCCGCGGCGATCACGAGCGCCCCGCGCAGGCCCCCGCGGCCCCCGCGGCGCAGCCCGCCGAGGCCGTCGAGCCCACCCCCGAGGCGGCCTTCGCCAGCCCCGACGGAGCGCCTGCCGCCGACGCCACCCCGGGCGAGGCCACGAAGCGCAAGCGCCGCCGCCGCCGCCGCCGCAAGGGCGCGAAGCCCGGCGAGCCCGGAGCCACCGCCGAGGGCGCCGCTGCCGCCGAGGGTTCCTCGGAGGAGGGCGGCGACGAAGGCGGCGACGAGGGCGGCGACGACGCGCCCGAGCCCGGCAACCAGGCCTGAGAAACCCCCTCCCGATGGCCCTCGAATATACCGACCATCGTAAAGATCCATCGGCGTGGGCGCGCTCCCTCGGCATCTCCGACGAGGCCGTGAAGCTCTACCTCGACTCCGAGGTGATCGACCTGCACATCGACTCGTTCCTGTGGACGAGGATGCTCGGCTACGACCTCACGAGGCGCCACACGCCGGGCCTCCTCAACGGCGCCTTCGCGCGGCAGGTGGACCTCCCCCGGCTGCGCGAGGCCCAGGTCTCCGGCGCCACCTGGATCATCACCACCAACCCCGCCCGCAGCTCCGAGGACCGCGCGCACACCTTCGTGCGCAACCTCGCCCGGCTGCGCGCCGAGCTCGCCCGCGCCCCCGACGACGTCGCCGTGGTGCGCAACGTCGCCGAGTACCGGGCCGCTCGCGCCGAGGGCAAGCACGCGGCCTTCATCGGCATCCAAGGGGGGAACGCGCTCGACCACGCGCCCGACGGCAGCGCGCTCGACCTCATCCCCGACGACCTCGTGCTGCGCGTCACGCTGGTGCACCTCTCCACCTCGCAGCTGGGCGTGACGAGCTCCCCCCTCGGCTTCACCGGCGACACCGGGCTCACCGCGCGGGGCAGGGACTACGTGAAGGCCCTCAACTCGAGGAAGATCTTCGTCGACCTCGCGCACATCTCCCGCAAAGGGTTCTTCGACGCGCTCGCGGTGCACGACAAGACCCAGCCCGCGATCGTCACCCACACCGGCGTCACCGGCGTCACGCCCCACTGGCGCAACCTCGACGACGAGCAGCTCCGCGCCATCGCCGCCCTCGGCGGAACCGTCGGGGTGATGTACCAGTCGAGCTTCCTCGGAGACCCGACCTTCGACGGTCGGCTGAGCTCCATCGTCGCCCACCTCGCGCACATCATCGACACCGTCGGCGAGGACCACGCCTCGCTCGGCAGCGACTGGGACGGGATGATCGTCCCCCCGGTCGACATGCGCACCTGCCTCGAGCTGCCGCGCCTCGTCCAGGCCATGCTCGCCCGCGGATGGTCGGACACCCGGGTGAAGAAGATCCTCGGCGGAAACTTCCTCCGCGTCGTCGAGGCGCTCCGCGGCTGAGCGCCGCGCTACCGACCCGTCACTGAAACAGCCCCGCCAGCCGTTGCACGTTGAGCAACTCGGCGACCTCCTCGCGGTCGAGCGTTGCGTCCAGGTGAACGGTGCTGCCCTCCCGGCTCGCCGCGAGTCGCGTGAGCGCCCGCTGGAGCACCGCGAAGCGCACCGTCCCCGTGGCGCTCGCCGCACGGCCTCCGAGGGTGCCCGCGAACTGGTCGATGGACTCCCGAAGGTCGAGCGCGAACACCTCCATCAGTCGCACCGTCGCCGTGGCCTGCTCGGGGGAGTCGTAGCGCCACGTCGAGCGCAGGATCGCCCCGCCGTCGTCGTCGCCGCTCGCATCGCGCGTGGCCTGGATCGCGAGCTCCGCGGACACCGGGATGGGGTTGTTGCGCCCCGGCGCGGAGAGCAGGTTGCGCACGCCGCGCGCCGTGAGCAGCGCGACCAGGCGAGGTCCTCGGCCGGCGTTGTCGGTGCGGGGGAGGGCGCTCGCCACGGCGGTCTGCCCGCCCAGCACCGCGAGCAGCGTGGGGAGCCGCTGCGGGGTGGCGAAGACCGCGAGGTCGTCCTCCAGCAGCGCCACGGAGGTGGGCCCTAGGTAGCGGTCGACGGTGGTGGTCTCCACGCCGCTGCGCCGGGTCCAGATGGAGCGGGTGGGCCGCGGGAGCGCGCTGGCGTCGGGGTGGGCGAAGTGCTCCCGGAGGGTTCCGGCGTCGGGGGGGAGCTCACCCGACGGGGTGTTGGCGCGCACGCCCGCCATCTGCTCGACCGAGGCGCGGAGGAAGTCCCTCCGGGCGTGGGTGCGCACGATCGCCATCAGGTCGGGCGGGTTCGCCCTCGTCCCGACGGGGTTGGCGCTCGCCAGAAGCACCGCGTCGAAGTCCCGGATGGGGTCGATCTCCGTGCCGCCCAGCACCGCCTGCCAGTCTCGGATGCCGTCGAGCAGCGCGCCCACCCGGCGGGCGTGGGGGCCCTCTCGCAGCCGGTCGGTGCGCAGGAGAAGCGTCACCACCGCGCCCTCGGGGATCGCCGCCGCCATCGCCCCCGCGGCCTCGGCCATCGTCGGCATCGCCCCGGGCGGGACGTCCGTGGCGGGCGCCGTGTCGGTCAGCGCCAGGGCCACGTCCTCCATCGATCCCGCGTCGTCGTTGAGCGCGAGGGCGACGTCCTCCATCGATCCCGCGTCGCGCCCCTCGGCCAGGAGCGTGGCGTCGGACTCACGAGAGAGCGAGGGCTCCCTCAGCCGCGTGTCGGGGGGATCGGGGAGCGCGCTCACCCGGGGCGCCGAGCGACGCGGAGCCGCCGCCGGACGCGGTCGCGCGGGCGAGGGCGCAGGAGAGGGCGGCGCGGGGACGGGCGTCGGGGCCGCGGGCGAGGGCGAGGTTGCGGGACGGGCCGTCTCCAGGCCAAACTCGACGGTGCGGTTGATCTCCACGGGCAGCGACGGAAACCGCACCGCAGGGGGGCGCACCGCCATCACGGCGCCGTGGAGCACCAGCGAGGCCACCAGCGGCCACGTGAGTCTCTGCTGCCATGGGGGTGTGTGCGTCGTACCGCGTTGGGTCATCGCGTGGGTCGACCGGGAGGCCGCGCGAACCCTAACAGCAATGTCACTCCCGCGCCGCCGCCACATGGCTGGTGCGGTTGTCGCAACCGTCGGAATTGGACACGGGCCCCCCGCGCTGTGATAGCGCACCCCCACGAAGGGCCCCTCTGTCGGAGTCGCATGCGCCACCCCGCTCTCTCCCCCAAGCACCGCAGCATCCTCGTCGCGACCCTCGCCGCGGCCTCACTCTCGTCCGCCTCCGGCTGCACCCGCCTCGACAGCCTGTGGAGCCGGGTCACCGCGCCCGACGCCGCCGCGCCGATCGACGCCGCGCTGAGCCTGACCATCGACCCGAGCATCCCCCCGCACGCCGACGATGACGCCGGAGGCTCCGCGCTCGACCCCGACGACGCCGGGGCCATGGGGGACGACGACGCGAGCGCCGACGCCGGTCCGGTCGACGCCGGGCCGCGCACCATGATCACCGCCCTCGGCTGGCGCACCGGCATCGTCGAGGCCCCGCAGTCCAACGCCCACTGGATCGGCTACGTCCGGGCGGGAGGCCAGATCGCCATCGTGCGCGGCCCCGTGGGCAACGACGGCTGCCCGGCGCGCTCGGACATGCGAGGCGCGGGCTGGTACGAGGTCGAGGGCAGCGGCTTCGTGTGCGTCGGCCCGCTGGCGATGCTCACCAGCGTGCTCGGCAACCGGCCCATCACCCGACGCCTCCCGACGCCCCCGGACATCGACGCGGCGATGCCGTTTACCTATGCGCGTAACACCCGCGCGGCGGCGATCTACCGCTGGCTCCCCTCCGAGGACGAGGAGCGCGAGGTCGAGCCCGAGCGCTACGCCCCGCGGGTGGCGGCGGGCGACGTCGACGGCGGCGCGGTCGTGGGAGACGCCTCGGCGCCCGTGGTGCCCGGGGCGGTCGCGCTCACGGCGACGGACGCGGGCCGCGGCCCCGACGCGCAGGTGCGCATCGAAGACCTGGAGGGCGCCGCGGGCACGCCGCTGCTGCGCCGCATCCTCCGGGGGATGTACGTCTCGCTCAACCGCGAGGCCCGCGCCCCGGGCGGGAGCAGCTTCTGGCACACGCAGTCGGGCGGGTACATCCGCTCGAGCGCGCTCTCCACGCTGCGCGGCGACGGGTTCTTCCAGGGCATCGCCCTCGACGCGCAGCACCACCTGCCCATCGGGGTCGCGCTGAGCACCGTGACCTCGACCTACCAGGCCAACGGGCGCTCGATGTCTCCCACCGGGCGGGTGCCCCGGCTGGCGATCATCCAGCTCGCCGACGAGCCCCCGGTGACCGTCGGCAACGAGCAGTACTACCACACCGCGGAGGGCTATTTCCTTCGGTCGCGGCAGGTGCGGGTGATCACCCGCCACGAGCCCCCGGTGGACCTCTCCTCGCCCGACGAGAAGTGGATCGACGTCAACCTCGACCACCAGAGCGTGGTGGCCTACGAGGGCGCGAGGCCGGTCTACGTGACCGTGGCGAGCACCGGGCGGCGCAACCGAAGCAACCCCGACGAGAACTACGAGACCGTGCAGGGCGCGTTTCGCATCCTGTCGAAGCACGTCGCCACGACCATGGACGGCAACAGCGCCAACGATGGTCCGTACAGCATCGAGGACGTGCCCTGGGTGATGTACTTCGAGGGCTCCTTCGCGCTGCACGGGGCCTTCTGGCACAACGGCTTCGGCGCGATGCGCTCGCACGGCTGCGTCAACATGAGC
>SCUS01000111.1 GCA_004297725.1 Myxococcaceae bacterium
CAGGACCCGCGTGCGGGCCCAGTAGATCTCCGTGCCCTCCTCGAAGATCACGTACACGAAGCTCATGCCGAACATCGAGTAGCCGCGCACGGTGCGGACGCCGGGCGTGGACTGGAGCGCACGCACCAGGGGGTAGGTGACCTGGTCTTCCACCAGGTTGGGGCCACGCCCCATCCAGTCGGTGAAGACGATCACCTGGGGGTCGGTGAGGTCGGGGATGGCGTCGAGGGGCATCTGGCGGACGCAGACCACCGCCCACACCGCGAGGGCGAGGACCACCGCGAAGACTGGCCCCCGGCGCCTGGCGCAGAACTCGATGATGCGCGGGACCATCAATGTCCCCCGTGTCCGCTTTGCCCGCCGGCGCTCGTACCGCTCGTGGCGCGCAGCCGGCTCTCCGAATCGATCAGGAACACCCCCGACGCCACGACCGACTCGCCCTCCGTGAGCCCCTCGCGCACCTCGGTGCGCTCGCCGACGCGCGCCCCGAGCGTCACCGCGCGGGGACTGAAGCGGCCGTCGCCCTCGACGACGAACACATGGGTGCTCGCGCCCGTGTCGACCACCGCGTCGCGCGGCACGACCAGGGCGCGGCGGGTGGAGACCGCGAGGGTGGCCGTGCCGTACATCCCCGGTCGCAGGGTGCCGGCCGCGTTGGGCACCTCGAAGCGCACGCGCAGGGTGCGCGTCTGCTCGTCGAGCGTGGGATAGACGAAGGCCACCCGCGCGGCGACCGCGGCTCCCCCGGCCGCCTCGAAGGTGAGCTCGGCCGCCTGCCCGACGGCGACCGCAGAGGCCTTCGACTCGGGGATCTCCGCGAGCACCCAGACCGTCGAGAGGTCGGCCACGGTGAGGAGCTCGGTCGACGGATCCACCGCGGTGCCCACGGCGATGCCGCGGTGGAGCACCACGCCGGAGCGGGGAGCCACCACCGTCACGTTGCGCATCGGGCGGCCCGTGCGCTCGACCTGGGCGATCTCCCCGGCGGTCATCCCGAGCACCGAGAGGCGGCCGCGGGTGGCGGCGAGGAGGCTCTGCGTGGCCATGGCAGTGGTCGGGTTGGCGAGGTTCTGGCGCAGCGCGATGAACTCGTTCTGCGAGGCCAGCAGCTCCTGCGAGAAGATCGCCGCGAGCGGAGCGCCGCGCACCACGCGCTGGCCTGTGGTGTTGACGTAGAGCCGCTCGATCCAGCCCGCGACGCGGGTGTGGACGTGCGAGACCCGCGACTCGTCGAGCGCCACCGTCGCCACGGCGCGCACCGGTCGGCCGACGTCGTCCATCATCACGCGAGCGAGCCGCACGCCGATCGCGTCGAGCTGCGCGCGGGGGACCGCCACCGTCACGCGGGACGGCACGGCGTGGGCCGCGTGCGGGTCGACGGCCCCGTCGCCCGTCGTGGTGGTCGGCGCGGAGGCGTCGTGTCCAGCGGGCGGGTCTACCGGCGTCATCTCGTGGTGCAGCGAGAAGGGCCAGCCGTGGCGGAGGTGCTGCGTGAGCAGCGACCCCAGCGAGAGCACGAGTGCGGCGAGCGCCGCCAGAGAGAGCGTGCGCCACCAGCGCGCCACCAACGGACGGATCATGGCTGCGGCCCTCTCCCGAATCGTCCGACGGCGCGCCCCAGCCGAGCGCGGGCGATACCGACCTCGACCTCGGCCATCACCCGCTCCTCCTGCGTCATGCGCAGCGACACGGCGGCCTCGATCACCGCGACGAGCGGCGCCTGCCCCGCGGCGTAGGCCGCGATCGTCGCTCGCAGGGTCTGGACCGCCTGCGGCTCGACCTCGTCGCGCAGGGACGTGGCTCGCACCCCCGCGGCGTCGAGCGAGCCGTGGGCCGCGCGCACCTCTCCCTCGATCATCGTGCGGGCTGCGCGCAGCTCGGCGTCGGCCATCGCCCCCATCGCGCGCGCCTCCTCGACGCCCGCCGCGAGTCGGGACCGCCAGATCGGAACGCTCACCCCCACCATCACCATCACCCCCGGACCGTCGCTCATCGTGGTCGACGGTCCCGCTCGGACGAAGGCCATCGGCGCGTACATCGCCCGCATCGCCTCGACCTCCGAGCCGTACTGCCGTCGCGTGGCTTCGACCGAGGCAAGCTCGGGCCGCGCTCGCAGGGCCTCCGCGACCAGCGCCTCCACCGGCGCCGGCGGCTCGTCGGGCAGGTCCGCGAGTTCTGGCACCGGGAGGCCGCCCGCGCGGCCGAGGGTGGCGTTGAGCATCGCCTCGGCGGCGACGGTCTCGCCCCGGAGCGCGGCCCGTCGCGTGGCCTGCCGACGCCGCTCGGTGTCGGCGCGAAGTACGTCCGACTGGGGCGCCGCGCCGGCCGCGTAGCGCGCGGTGGCGATGCGGGTGAGGTCTTCTGCGAGCGCGACCTGGCCGTCGAGCACCGCGGCCATCCGTCGCACGCCCGCGAGCATGTGGAACGCCCGCAGTGCCTCCGCCGTCACGTCGAGCACGGTCTCTCCGGCCCGCAGGCGCCGTGCCTCGGCAGCGGAGGCGGCCGCCCGGCGACGTGCTCCGAGTACCCCCGAGAGGGGAAAGTCCTGCTGAACCAGGAGGCTCCCGTCCACGCCCATGCCCGAGACGGGGATGTGGTCCGCCGAGAGCATCACCATCGGGTCGGGGAGCGTCCCGACGATGGCCGGCCGCTGCGCGAGCGCTCTCGCCTCGGCGCGCGCGGCCACGATCTCCGCGCGGTGCGTGTCGGCGTACCGCACCACCACCGACACATCCAGCGGCGCCGGGAGCGCGTCGCGCCCCTGCGCGTGTCCGCTCCGCGTCGTGAGGCCGGCGAGGAGCGCGAACACCGCGGCCGCGAGGGACGCCCGCGAGGGGGAGCCGCCCTGCTTCGAATCAGCCACCGCCCTCGTCGTCACTTGTTCCTCTGCTCAAATTCGTCCGGGCCAAACCTCGGACGGAGCTCGATGAATGGGCAGTGTGACCGGGTTCGTCACACGGGTGACGCCCCCTCAGAGCACCTGGACGGTGCCCTTCATCGCGCCCGAGTGGTTGGTGCAATGGAAGGGATAGAAGCCCGGCGTGCGGAAGGTGATCGAGTGCACCGTGCCGGTGGAGAAGGGCACGATCGGCGTGCTGGGGGGCTCGGTGCCCGCCTCGCCCGGCGCGAGGCCAGGCGCCAACGGGTGCCGCGAGAAGGTCCACATGAACTGCACCGCCTGACCGGCGCGAATGGTCATGCACGGGAAGTCGAAGGTGTTGGTGCTCCCTCGGGTCATGATCATCCGGTCGCTGGCGGTGCCTCCGGTCTGATCGACATACAGGTCGGACGTGCAGCCGTTGAGCGCCGCGACGGTGCCGGCGTCGGCTTCCGCGGGCGCGTCGACGGCGGCGCCCACATCGGTCACGGCGGGCGTGTCGGTGACGGTGGCGACGTCCACGGGAGCCGCGACATCGGGGGTGCTTCCGGTGTCGGCGGTCCCAGCGTCGGTGGTCGGGCTAGGCGTGGACTCAGACGAGCCGCAGGCCGAGAGCGTCAGCGCGAGCAGAACGAAGGGGATCGGTCGCATTTGCATCAGGATTTCCATGGGAGGGTGTGAGGGATAGGCGTCTCGCGGGAGTCACGGGTCAGCGCTCGACCATGACATCGGCCATCATGCCGTGGTCGACGTGCTCGAGGATGTGGCAGTGAAACATCCACATGCCGACGCGGTCGTCGGGGCGAAAGGCGATGCGCACCCGCTCGCGACCGCGGACGTTGACGGTGTCCTCCCAACTGCGCGCCGTTTCGGGCACGCCGTCTCGGGCGACGACCTGGAAGAAGAAGCCGTGCAGGTGGATCGGGTGGTCCATCTCGCTCTCGTTGATCACGTCCCACACCTGGGTCTGACCCACGGTCGCGGGCAGCGCCGGCACGTCGGGCCACGAGGCGCCGTTGATCATGAAGCGGATCGTCTCCGTGGCCTCGTCGACCTGCTCGCTGAGCCGCACCTCCCTCGGCGTCGCGCCCGTGGCGTCGATCGCCTCGATCGCGCGCGAGGTCGTGGGAGACGGGAGGGACGGCAGCGGCGCGTCGGCGGCGTACGCGACGGCGACGACGTCCTCGGCCTCGAAGACGCCCGCGCCGTGTCCGCGCGAGTAGGGCAGGTTGCGGAGCGTCGCGCGGGTTCCCGGCGGAGCGACGGCATCGACCAGGACGTCGTAGCGGTCGCCCGGCACCATCAGCAACTCGTCGAGCGTGCGCGGCGTCGTGAGCATGCCGCCGTCGGTGCCGATCACCGTGAAGCGATGGCCCGGGAGCGAGAGCCGGTAGAAGCGCGCGCTCCCAGCGTTCACGATGCGCCAGCGCTGCCGCTGGCCCGCCCGCATCGGCAGCACGGTGTTGGCGCGGCCGTTGATCACCTGGATGCCGGTGTCGCGCCCGCCGTGGATCTCGAGCAGATCGCCCGGCGGCGCGATCTGGCCGTCGTCGCCGAGCGTCACGTCGTCGAGGACGATCACCGCTTCCGCGTCGACGCGAGGCTCGTCGTCGCCCCGCACCACAATGGCTCCGTAGAGCCCGGCCTCCATCTGCCGGGCCTCGGCGGCGTGCGGGTGATACCAGTAGGTTCCGGCGTCGGGGAGCGTGAAGCGGTACTCGAACGACCCGCCCGGTGCGACGGGCTGCTGCGAGCGGGGGCTGCCGTCCATGTCGGCGGGCACCCGCAGCCCGTGCCAGTGGATCGTCGTGGGCTCGGCGAGGCGGTTGGTGAAGTGCACCACGAGCGTGTCGCCTACTCGCGCCTCGATGAGCGGACCGGGCACACCCCCGTTGTAGGTCATGGCGCGCACGCGTCGGCCCGGGGAGAGTTCCCACTCGCCCATGCGGGCCTCGAGGTTGATCTCGACGACGCGCGGGTCGGGGTTGAGGTCGACGGCGCGAGGGAGCGCGAGCGCGGTCGCCGCGGGATCGGGGCCGGTGCGCGGCGCCGTGACCACGGCCGGATCGCTGCCGCAGCCGAACACGACCATCGAGATCCCGAGCAGGCCGTGTCGTGCACTTCTCATGAGTTGAACCATCGGGCTGGTGTGTGGTGCAAGTCCGGCGAGAGATCAAGATCGATGACTGCGCAAACGAGACGAGATCTCCGATTGAGGCGTCGCGATCGCTATCATGTCCGCCCCATGCATTCAAGCGAGGCCGTCTCGTGAATGCGGTGACGGTTGTCGTGTGACCCGCTAGGTTACAGCGAGATTCGTAGGGTTACATGCTCGCGCAGCCCGGTCGTTTATTGCGGGTATACGCTGGTATCGCGACTCTGGTCCGATATCCGTACTCACCTTTACGGGTCATGGGTAGATGGAGTATTCAAACGGTCCGAGGGAGAGTTCAGGATGCGCCATTTGTCATATGTCTCGTGGGTGGTTGGCTTGATGAGTGGTCTGGTCGTGGGCTGTGGCGGCGAGGCGCCCGGCACCCAGGCCGCGGGCGATGCGGCGCTCACCGCCGACGCGTCGGTCCCCGTCGACGCGGGGCCGATGGGGCTCCCGGTGCTGGGTCGCGGGACGCACCGGGCCGACGCCGTGCAGGTGCGAGTCATCGCGACCGCCGAGAGCACCCTCGCCACGCCTCGCGACCTCGCGTTCAACCCCGAAGCGCCGCGCGAACTCTGGATCACCAACTTCGGCGACAGCTCGATGACCATCCTGCGCAACACTGGCGCGGCCGATCAGGACTTCGTCAATCGCGCGGGCCCGCAGCACACGCACTTCATGTCCCACCCGTCGTGCCTGGCCTTCGGCGCTCCGGGCATACTCTCGACCGCCCACGAGGAAGACCAGCGCACCCAGGGCCCCACCGGCACCCCGGCGGACTTCATGGGCCCGACCCTGTGGCTCTCCGGGTACGACGTCTTCAACGGCGGCCACGCGTCGCACATCGACATGCTCCACAACAGCCCCAACGCCCAGGGCATCGCGTGGGAGAGCGCCAACATCTACTGGGTGGCCGACGGCTTCCACCACGCGCTCACCCGCTATGACTTCCGCGCGCCCCACGAGCCGGGCGGCGTCGACCACTCGGGCGCGACCGTGCAGCGGTTCGCCGAAGGGGAGATCAGCTACGTCGAGGGCGTGTCGGGGCACGTGGAGTTCGACCACGACGCCAACCGCGTGTACTTCGCCGATCCGGGCAACCATCGCGTCGGCGCGCTCGACCCGTCGACCGGCCGCTCCACCACGTCCATCAGCCCGAACTACGACGGCTCGACGCAGCGCCGCATGATGGGCGCCGACACCACGACCCTCTTCGACGGCGCGACGGTCGGGATGATGGCCCCGTCGGGCCTCGCGCTGAGCGGCGGCCGGCTCTTCGTGACCGACAACGCCACCTCGCGCATCTACGCGATCAGCCTCCGTGGCGAGGTCATCGACTGGCTCGACCTCGCGACCACCGTTCGTGCTGGCGGCCTCCAGGGCATCACCCTCGACGCCGACGGCCGGATCTATGTGACGGACGCCATCGACGATCGCGTGCTCGAGATCGCCGCGCGTTGACCCTCGCGGCGTCCAACCCCCACCTGTTGCGTCACGCCCTCGCGACGCACCTGCTGGAGAGCGATCACGGCCCGCTCGACGGCGGAGGGCGACAGGGCTGAGGTCAGCGACCTGATAACCCCACCGCCGGGGGCTCTGGTCGACGATGCGCACCGACAGGCCATCGCGTATCGCGCCGATCGCGGCCACGAGCCCGGTGGGCCCCGCGCTGATGATCAACACATCGACGTCCGTCATGGGAGCCACACCCCCCAGCTCCGTCATCACGAGGATGCGTACGGCCGCGTGTGCTCCATCCGCGCGACAGCGTCCGCCAGCGCGCCGTACACCAGCGCGTGGCCGTGCTCGACCTTCGCGGCGTCTCCCTCGAGGTGGGCCGTCGCCGCCCTCAGGTCGATCGGTGGAAGCATCTCGCTGGTGATACGGACGGGGTTCGGTGCGAGACCGGCCACGACGACCGTCATCAGTCCCCACCACGGGAGGAGGTGCATCGCGAACATCGCGATCGCGCACACGATGGCGAGCCACCCGAGGGGGAGCGGGATCGTATGCGCGCGCAGCCGCTTCGGGAACCCCAGGGTCCGCGCGATCAGCCCGCCGCCGGGCGCCATCAGCCACGTGTAGTGACTCCCGATGGTGGCGATCGGACAGACGGGTACGCCCGCCTCCAACGCGAGGCGGACGTAGCCCCGCCGCGCTCCGAAGCGAACCTTGCGGGGCTCGTAGAAGGGTCGGCACGAGTCGATGTCTCCGCCTGGAAAGGCCAGGACGTCGTGGCCCGCGGAGAGCGCCGCGCGCCCGCTATCGGACGTGGCGGGGATGGCGCCGATGCGACGGTAGAACGCGCCGACCAGCGGGGTGGCGAGCATCGCGTCGTGCATCAGCCCGTTCACGCGCCTGCTCTCGCCGAGGGTCTCCGCCCACGCGACGAGAAAGCAGAGGATCTCGGCCGTTCCCCACGCAGAGTGATTTCCGACCAGCAGCGCGGGCACGCCAGAGGGAAGCCGATCGAGGCCGCGGAGGCGGTACCGGAACCAGCCATGCACGAGTGGCGAGACGACCCGCGCAGCCCGATGGAAGAACCGCGGGTCAAACCTCTCGTCGAGACCATCGGGCGTCATGGCACTCTCTACCGCCATTCCTTGCCGGGGGTGCTCGGCGGGGGGGCGTGGCCGATCGTGGAGGCGCCGCGGGTCGTTGCCGATCGGGGAGGCGCCGCTTCCACACGATCACCCTGCTCGTGGACGAGCTCGACGCTGAGGTCCTCCTCGGGGACGAGGCACTCCTCGATCGCGGGGGCAGCCGCCGATGTTCTGCCGGACGGGCAGGTGTCGCGCGGCACAGAAGGAGGCGGCGCGTGTCGGTGCGTGCCGATGTCGGCGGAGGGCACCCCGATGGACGAGTCGGTCGTCGTCGCGACGCGGGCGTGTGTCGATCGACCGCCGACGCTCGCTGGCTACTCCGTGCTGACCTCGGCCGAGGTCGAACACTCTGGGGTGAGCGCGGGCCATGCGCTCCGACTGCGGCTTCGTGCTGGCCTGGTCGAGCTGCGAGGGTCGTCTCGCGATCAGGTGCCTTCGGCTGAACCGGAGTCGGAAGCGATGCGCAGCCTCGCCACGATGACGTCGAGAGGCGGTGCTCCGCGCAGGTCGCTTCCCGCATAGACGCGGCACGACGACCCGCCGAGCGGGGCGACGCCAGTCACCTCGCAACGATCGATGAGGATGGTCGGTGAGCCATAGCCCCGAGCGTGCTCCGGCACGCTCTCGGCGCTCATGTCGACCTCGGTCCAATGGGGAGCAAGACCGACGGCGGCAAAGGCGCGAGCAAGCTGCTCGCGAGCGGCTGGGACGTTTGGACAGTCGGGGAAATAGAGCAGTTCGACGTCAGCCATGGTTGCCTCCCGGTATAGCGCGATGCCGATCTACGGCAGCTTCTTTCGCTGCCTCCCGTTCGGGCGCTGACGCCGCGTGGCTCAGCATGGGCTGAGCGTCGGCGAGGACGCTCCCTCCGCGAGAGGAGGGCTCCCCACCCGTCAGTGGCGGTGCCGATGGTGCGCGTCGGGCGTGTGCGGATGCTCATGGGTGAGCGGCGCGTGGCGGTGCGCGTGCGCGTGCGCGTGCGGCTCACCCGGCGGATCGTCCGCGCCGTGCTCGTGCCGGTGGTGCTCGTCGTGGACGTGCGCGTGGGCGTGGTCGAGCGGGTCGTGCGTGTGCCCGTGCCCGTGGCGCTCGCGCAGCAGGAGCGCGACCCCCGCGGCCATCACCGCCATCGCGAGCCCGTCGGACCATCCGAGGCGCTCGCCCGTGAGGAGCGTCGCCGCCAGCGCACCGATGAACGGCGCCGTCGCGAAGTACGCCGCCTCGCGCGCCGCGCCCACGAGCCGCAGCGCGTAGGCGTCGAGGACCACGCTCGCGCCGTAGCTCACGCTCCCCAGAGCGAGCGCCGCCGCGGCGATGCGGGGGGAGGGGAG
>SCUS01000003.1 GCA_004297725.1 Myxococcaceae bacterium
TCGCGGTCGTACCGGGAACTCCCCGCCGACGGCCTCGCGGTCGTACCGGGGAACTCCCCGCCGACGGCCTCGCGGTCGTACCGGGGAACTCCCCGCCGACGGCCTCGCGGTCGTACCGGGAACTCCCCGCCGACGGCCTCGCGGTCGTACTCCGGACTCCAGGTCCATCGGGCGGCCTCTCCGCGGCGATGGACAACGTGCATCGGGCGGCACTTCCGTAGATGAGGGGGGGCGACGATGAGCTCCGGACGTCGGGAGCTGCAGCTCCGGACGTCGGGAGCTGCAGCTCCGGACGTCGGGAGCTGAGCGCGATCTATTCCCCCGCTGCCGAATCCGCAGCGGCACTGCGGAATCCGCACTCCGCCGCTCCGCACTCCCCCGCGCATCCTCGCGATTCCCCTAGAAAACCAGCGCGGCGCACCCGTTGCTCAAGGTCGATGCACCACGATGCGTCACCTCCTCGCCGCGACCGCGCTCTGCCTCACCGCCTCGCTCTCCTCCGTCGCCTCGGCGCAGCCCCTCGACTACGACGCCACCCTCGCCGCCGCCGCGCGCCAGGAGCGCGACGGCCACCCCGCCGCCGCGGCCGCCACCCTCGCTCCCCTCGCCGCCGCCTTCCCCGAGGACCACGCCGTCGCCCTCCGCCTCGCCTGGCTCACCTTCTCCTCCGCCGACTACCCCTCCGCGAGGCGCCACTACGCCCGCGCCCTCTCGCTCTCCGCCGACACCTCCGTCGACGCCCGCCTCGGCCTCGCCTGGACCCTCCTCCGCCTCGGTGATCCCGCCGCCGCGCGCTCCCGCTTCGAGGCGCTCACCGCCGACCCCACCGCGGGCGCCTCCGCCCGAGAGGGCCTCTCGCTCGCCCGCGCCGCGGAGCCCCGCCCGGTGCGCGCCTGGGCGGGCCTCTACGCCGGCGCCCAGCTCTACCAGGGTCACCCTCAGCGCCGCCTCTCGCTCAGCGTCACCCCCTCGCTGACCCTCCAGCTCCACGATCTCCTGCTGCTCGGCGCCACCTACCGAGCGATCGACTACGACCTCCTGACCGCGCCTCCGCAGCCAGGGCGCCCCCCGTCGAGCAGCCGCCACCTCCAGCAGGAGTTCTACGCCTCGGCAGGGATCACCCGCCCCGGCTATGCGCTGCGGCTCCACTACGGCCGCCTCTGGGACGCGGACAACGCCATCGCCCCGGCCAACCTCTTCGGCGCCTCCGCGCGCGTCGCCCTCCACGGCGAGCTCTACGCCGAGGCAAGCGTCGCCGCCTTCTCCGACGAGACCGTCGTGCGGGCGCTCGGCTCGTGGTCCGCCGCGCTCTCGGAGCGCTGGTCGCTCGGACCCACCGCCTCGGTGCAGTCGGGCTCCACCGGGCTCGGCGGATCCATCGGCGCCCTCGTCTCCTACCGCCGCGACGGCTACGCGCTCTCGCTCTCCGGCCGCTACGGCGACGAGCGCCGCACCGTCTCCCTCGACAGCGCCCTCACCTTCGCCACCGACGACCGCATCCGCGGCGGGGTCTCGCTCTCCGCGCGCATCCCGCTCGGCCGCGGCATCTCCCTCCTCCCCTCCTACGACTGGCTTCACCTCACCACGGGCGACGCGCTCCACGCCACGGACGCGGACGCCCACTTCCTCACCCTCGGCGTGCTCGGCGCCTGGTGACAAGGAGACCCATCATGCAGCGACTCCGCGACCTCGCCATCAGCGACACCGGCTTCGTCTTCGACCCCTTCTCCGGGGCCACGTACACCGTCAACGGCACCGCCCAGTGCCTCCTCGACGGACTGAAGCGCGGCCTCGACCGCGACGGCCTCGTGGCCCTCCTGAGAGAGCGCTTCGAGTGCTCCGACGAGGACCTCCCCCGCGACATCGACGACCTCGTGCAGTCGCTGCGGATGTTCGGCCTGGTCCCCGGCGGCTTCGAGGTGGGCCGGTGAGCGCCCCCCTCACCGTCGCCGTCACCGGCCTCAACGCCACCGACAACCCCGGGCCCGGCGTCGGGGTGATCCGCTCGCTGCGCCACTGCCGCGACGACGTGCGCGTGGTCGGCCTCGCCTACGACGCCCTCGAGCCCGGCGTCTACGCCGACGGCCTGGTGAGCGACGTCTTCCTGATCCCCTACCCCTCTCAGGGTATCGACCCGCTGCGCGACCGCCTCTCGTACATCCGCGAGCGCACCGGCTTCGACGTGATCATCCCCACGCTCGACGCCGAGCTCCCGGGCTTCGTCGAGCTCGCCCCCGAGCTCGCCGCGCAGGGCGTCGGGACGCTCCTCCCCACGCGGGAGCAGCTCGACCTGCGCTGCAAGGCGAAGCTCGCCGCGCTCGGCGACAAGGGGCTCCCGGTGCCCGCGTCGCGGGTGCTCACCGACGTGACGCAGCTCTACGCCATCCACGAGGTGATCCCCTTCCCGATCGTGGTGAAGGGGCCCTACTACGGGGCGCGCGTCGCCCACACGCTGGAGGAGGCCGTCGCGGCCTTCTACAAGATGGTCGGCGAGTGGGGCTACCCCGTGATCGTGCAGCAGTTCGTGGCGGGCCAGGAGCTGTGCGTGTGCGCCGTGGGCGACGGCGAGGGCGGGCTCGTGGGCGCGGTGCAGATGCGCAAGACGGTCATCACCGACAAGGGCAAGGGGTGGGCGGGCGTGGCCATCCGCGACCCGGGCCTCAGCCAGCTCACGGCGACCTTCATGAGCGCGACGAGGTGGCGCGGACCCTGCGAGCTGGAGGTCATCCGCGACGCCGACGGCGGCTACCACGTGCTGGAGGTGAACCCCCGCTTCCCCGCCTGGTGTTTTCTCTCCGCGGGCGCCGGGATGAACCTCCCCTACGCCGTCGCCGAGCTCGCCGCGGGGCGCGAGCTCTCCCCCCTCCACGACTACCGCGTGGGCACGATGTTCGTGCGCATCGCGCTCGATCAGATCAGCGACATGGACGCCTTCTCCCGCATGAGCACCGCGGGCGAGGTCGTCCGCAGCCACGGAGTTGCGCGATGAGCCGTCCCCTCTACGACCGCCCGATCCTCGCCCGCCACCAGACGGGCCTGATGAACAAGTTCAGCCGCGTGGCCTCGATGCAGCCGCAGACGCACGTCGACGGCGTGCCCGTGCAGACCCTCATCGAGGCCTACGGCTCGCCCCTCTTCGTCTTCTCCGAGAAGACCATCGTGGCCCGCTACCGCGAGCTGCGCGACGCCTTCGCGCGGCGCTTCTCCAAGGTGCGCGTCGCGTGGTCGTACAAGACCAACTACCTCGACGCGATCTGCAGGGTGCTCCACCGCGAAGGCGCCTGGGCCGAGGTGGTGTCGGAGTTCGAGTGGGAGAAGGCGCGGCACAATGGCGTGCCCGGCGAGCGCATCCACCTCAACGGGCCGCTCAAGACCGAGGCCACGCTGCGCCGGGTGCTCCCCGAGGGGACGCTCATCCACATCGACAACTTCGACGAGCTCGCGCTGTTGGAGCGCCTCGCCGACGAGCTCCACCTCACGCCGAAGGTCGCGCTGCGGGTCAACCTCGCGGTGGAGTCCATCCCCGCCTGGAGCCGCTTCGGCTTCAACCTGGAGAGCGGCCAGGCGATGACCGCCGCCAACCGCATCCTCACCGGCAAGCGCCTCGACCTCGTCGGGCTCCACTGCCACCTCGGCACCTTCATCCTCGACCCGGCCTCCTACCGCGAGCAGGCCTCGAAGCTCGCGGGCCTCGCCAACGAGCTGCGCCGCGCCCACGGGGCGATCATGTCCTTCCTCGACATCGGCGGAGGCTTCGCGTCGCGCAGCAAGCTCAAGGCCCAGTACCTCCCCGGAGAGCAGGCCTCGCCGAGCTTCGACCGCTACGCCGCGGCCTGCGCCGAGGGCATGGCCGCGCTCGACTACCCCGCCGGGAGCGAGCCCACCATCGTGCTGGAGTCGGGCCGCGCGCTCGTCGACGACTCGGGAACGCTCCTCTCCACCGTCATCGCCAACAAGCGCATGCCCGACGGGCAGCGCGGCCTGGTCGTCGACGCGGGCGTCAACGTGCTCTTCACTTCCTTCTGGTACGACCACGACGTCGTCCCGGCGCAGCCCTTCGGCGGCATCTCCGAGCCCACCGTCATGTACGGGCCGCTCTGCATGAACATCGACGTGGTGCGGGACACCATCCAGTTTCCGCCGATGCGCGCGGGCGACCAGGTCGTGTTCCGCAACGTCGGCGCCTACAACGTCACGCAGTGGATGCAGTTCATCACGTACCGCCCTGCGGTCGTGATCATCGGCGCCGACGGCCGCCACGGGATCATCCGCAAGCGAGAGCAGCTCGAGACCCTGCTGGCCTCCGAGGAGGTCCCCTCGTGGCTGTGAGCGCCGCCCACGCGGCCCTGGCGGCGGGCTGGCGCGTCGACGCCGCCCCTCGCGCCGGGGCCGCGGCGCAGCGCCTCGCGGAGACCCTCTGCCTCACCTACGCCCAGCTCCTCTTCTCTCGCTCTCCGCTCGTGGGCGCCCTGCTCCTGCTGGCCACCGCCACCGCCCCCGCCGCCGCGCTCGCGGGCGTCTCCTCGGTGCTCCTCGCGCTCGCCACGGCCAGCGCGCTCGGGCTCCCCCCGGAGCAGCGCCGCTCGGGGCAGCTCTCGTACAACGCGCTCATGGTGGGCCTCGCGCTCTCGGCGCTCGCTCCCCCGTCGCCCTTCGCGCTGGGCGTCCTCGCCGTCGCGGTGGTCGCCTCGGTGCTGGTCACCGCCTCGCTGCACCTCGCGCTCGGCGTGGGCCACGGCCTGCCCGTCCTCACGCTGCCCTTCCTCGCGGTCTTCTACCTCACCGTCGGAGCGCTCCCTCCGGGCGGCGCCGCCCCCCTCGCGCTCTCCAACGGCGGCCTCCTCGCCTCGTACCTCCAGGCGCTCGGCTCGATCCTCTGCGCGCCCCGGGTCGACGCCGGGCTCCTGGTGCTGGCCGCGCTGCTGCTCCACAGCCGCATCGCCGCGGCGCTCTCCCTCTCGGTCTTCGCCCTCGCCTTCGCCCTCTCCCCCGCCATGGCCCCCTCCCTCGGGCTCAACGCGATGCTGGTCGCCATGGCCCTCGGCGCCGTGTGGTTCATCCCTGGCCCGGCCTCCTACGCGGTCGCCCTCGCCGGCGCCCTGGTCTCCGGCGCCCTCGGGCTCGGCCTCGCGGCGCGCTTCGAGCGCCTGGGGCTCCCGATCCTGATCGTTCCCTTCAACCTCACGGTGCCGCTGGTGCTCTACGTGATGCGCCAGCGCGTCTCCGACGGAGGACCGCACGCCGTCGACTTCGCCCCCGGCACCCCGGAGCAGAACCTCGCCTACTTCCACTCCCGCCGGGAGCGCTTCGGGGCCGTGCGCGGCGTGCGCCTCACCGCCCCCTTCCGAGGCCGCTGGACCTGCACCCAGGGAGTCTCCGGCGGCGTCACCCACGAGGGCGTCTGGCGCCACGCGCTCGACTTCGAGGTGCTCGACGCCGAAGGCCGCGCCTTCTCCAGCCTGGGAATCTCCCTGGAGGACTACTCCTGCTACCGCCTGCCGGTGACCGCCCCCGCCGCGGGCGTGGTCGCCAGGGTCATCGACGGCGTGCCCGACAACCCCGTCGGCGAGGTCAACCTCGACGACAACTGGGGCAACGTGGTGATCGTCTACCACGCGCCCGGCCTGTACTCCTGCGTGGCCCACCTCGCTCCGGGCAGCGCCCGGGTCCGCGAGGGTGACCCCGTGGCCGTCGGCGACGTGCTCGCCCTCTGCGGCAACTCGGGGCGATCGGCGACGCCTCACCTCCACCTCCAGCTCCAGGCGAGCGCCGACGTGGGGGCGGCGACGATCCCCATCGAGCTCCACGACGTCGTCGAGGTCTCCGCCTCGGGGGAGCTTCTCTACGCCGCGCGGGTTCCGTCGCGAGGGGAGGTGATCCGCCGCGTCGAGGCCGACGACGAGCGCGCCCGGCTGCTGCGCTTCGGCTACGGCGAGTCTCGTCACGCTCGCTACACCGACGGTCGCCGCGAGCGCTCGGAGGAGCTCACCGCGGGCATCGACCTGCTGGGCCGCTGCGTGCTTCGCTCGGAGTCCACCGACGCCGTCCTCTACTACGAGCACACCGCCTCGGGCTTCACGGTGCACGACGTGGTGGGCGACGCGCGCTCCTCGCTCCACCTGCTGAGGGTGGCGCTCTCCAGGGTCCCCTTCGACGCCTCCTCCTCGCTGCGCTGGAGCGACCGGCTCCCCCTGCGCCCCTTCCTCCCCGTGTGGCTGCGCGCCCTCTACGACGTCGTCAGCCCCCTCGGCGCTCCCTCCTCGCTCTCGATGACGTACTCCGCCCGACGAGAGGGCGCCTCGCTCCTCGTCGAGGGCCGCTCCGATCGCTCGTCCCGCGATGGCACTCCCTGGGTCGTCAGCGCCGCGCGGCTCTCCCCCGGCGTCGGCCTCGTCTCCGTCGACGTGCGCGTCCGGGGACGCCGCCAGCGCGTCGACCTCTCCCCCGTGGCGCCGCCCGTCGAGGAGCGCGCCCGCATCACGATCCTCCCTACCGAAAGAGGTACCGCCCATGTCTGACGCACGCTCCATCGCCATGGTGATCGCCCTGTCCCTCTCGGCCCTCGCGCCCCGCGCGGTGGCCACCCCCGACGAGTGGCGTCGCTCGTACGCCCTGGAGACGCGCGGCGACATCCGCGGCGCCCTCACGGCCATCGAGTCGCTGCCCGCGACCGACCGCGGGGCCTACCTCTTCGCGCTGCGCCACGCGTGGCTGCTCTACCTCGCGGGTCGCCACGACGACTCCATCGCGGCCTACCGCCGTGCCGCCTCCGCGGCGCCTCGGGCGATCGAGCCCAGGGTGGGCGAGCTGCTCCCGCTGATGGCGCTGCGGCGCTGGCAGGAGACCGAGCAGCGCGCCCGGGAGGTGCTGCGGCTCGACGCGGACAACTACCTGGCCAGCCGGAGGCTCGCGCTGGCGCTCTACAACCTCGGGCGCTTCGACGACGCGCGCGGGGTGTACCAGCAGGTGAGCGAGCGCTACCCGGGCGACCTGGAGATGGTCTCCGGCGCGGCCTGGTGCGACCTGCGGCGGGGGAGGCGCGACGAGGCGGCGAGCGCCTTCCGCTCGGTGCTGGCCGTGAGCCCGGACGACGCCACCGCCGCCGCGGGCCTCACCGCCGCCCAGGCGCGCTGACCCTCCCTCACTTCCCCATCACGTGGCTGAGCTCGTCCAGGTCGTCGCCGCCCACGCGGTACGCCCTGCCGAAGCCCATCACGAAGCCGCCGCTCCCCGCCGGGCTCAGCTCGACCCAGTGGAAATCCCCCAAGCCCAACAGCGTCTCCCCGATCGGGAACCTCTCCCGATACAGCCCCTCCGCCCCTCGCGCCCGGGCCTCCTCCCTCCCCACGAAGCGCGCGTCCACGGTCAGCATCACCCGGGTCAGCGCGTGGTTGCTCCTCGGGTCGCCCTCCCGATACGCCTCGCTCACCATCACCCCCGCCCTCGGGCTCTTCCTCAGCGCCGCGGTGTGCGCCGACAGCTCGCTCACCAGGATCCACAGCCGCGTGGGCCCCTTCGTCCTCACCCAGGGCACCAGCGACACCGCAGGGCCCTCCTCCCCCACCACCGCCAGGCTCGCGACCGGAACCTCCTCCAACAGCCGCTCCAGCGACTCTCTCGGGTCAGCCATTGCGCATCACCCGCCTCGCCAGCTCGCTCTCCCTGCGCCGCTCCGTATATCCCTCCGGCCGGTCGCTCGGCGGGTGTCCCAGGAAGGCCGTCACCGTCCGGTCGATGTATTCCCACAAGGGAGTGTGCACGAAGCCCAGCTCCGACTTCGCCTTCGTCGGATCCATGAAGGACATCCACCGTTGACTGAAGGGCGACACGGCCCTCATCGAGAGCCCCTCGGCCTCGATCTCCGCCGTGCTCACCGGCACCAGCTTCGCCGGGGCGCCCACCCTCCAGGCCATGCGCTCCAGCACCTCCCTCAGCGTCGGCGTCTCGTCCTGCGCCAGGTTGTACGCCTGCCCGTACGTGCGCTCGTTGCAGAGCATCTCCGCGAGCGCCCTCGCCACGTCCTCGCTGAACACGTGCCGCATCGGCCGCTCTCCCCCGTCGGGCAGCAGCACCTCCGCGCCGTCGAGCAGCCGCCAGAGGTAGCCCTCCAGCCGGCGGTGCGGGTCGCGCGGCCCGTTGATCATCGGGAGCCTCACCCGGGTCGCGTGCGACTTCTCATGGCTCACCAGGTCTTCGCACATGCGCTTGCCGAAGCCGTAGTCCCACTGGCCCGCGCCCTCCTCGTCCTCGGGCCTCGCCATCACCGGGCCGTCGTAGTCGACCTCGCGCGCCGGCCTCGGGCAGCCCTCCCTCAGCAGGTACACCTGCCCCGTGGAGATGAGCACGTAGTGCCCCAGCGCCGCCCTCGCCACCGTGTCCACCAGCGGCTCGACGTCCCCAGGAACGTACGCCCCGAAGTCCACCGTGGCATCGAACTCCCTGCCCTTGATGAGCGACGGCAGCACCCCCGTGGTGCGGTCGCCGAGCAGCGTCTCCACCCTGTCGGCGAAGGGCACCACCCTCGTACCCCGATGGAACATCGTCACCCGATGCCCCCCCGCCACCAGCCTCCACGCCAGCAGGTGCCCGACAAACCGAGTCCCACCGAGGATCAACACCTTCATGACACTGCCTCCTCAATCGACATCGCCTTCACAGTTCAGGGGTGCAAGCCGCTCGTTTGACGCTTGGAGCGGTGCTCGGATGGGTTTGGGACGACGACGAGGGTGCCCCCTTCCCCGCTGCCGCGCGCCCTACCCCCGCCTCGGGGGCAGGGCTCAGGAGACCGAGGACGCGTGCTCGAACGGACACCGAGGAAGGCTTCCAGTACGACCCCTCCATTGGCGATCGCCTGAGCCCTGCCCCCGAGGCGGGGGTAGGGCGCGCGGCAGCGGGGAAGGGGGCACCCTCGTCGTCGTCCCAAACCCATCCGAGCACCGCTCCAAGCGTCAAACGAGCGACGTGCGCCACCGCTGTACTGTTACCCATCGCCTTCATGACATCTCCTCCCGAAGCCACTCTCCGAAGCGCTCTCCGATCATCAGCGTAGGCAGGTGCGTGTTGGCCGTAGGAATCGTCGGCATCAGGCTCGCGTCCGCCACGATCAGCCCCTCCACCCCTCGCACCCTGCCCCTCCCGTCGGTCGCCGCGTCCGGGTCGTCCTCCGCCCCCATCGGAACCGTCCCGCAGGGGTGATAGCCCGACGCGCAGAACGCCCAGATCCACCGGCTGAACCGCTCGCTCCCCAGCACCTTCGGCGGCGGCCACACCACCCTCGCCAGGTCCCTCATCACGGGCGTCTCCGCCATCGTCCTCCCGACCTCCAGTCCCTCCAGCGCCTTCGCCCGGTCGGCCGGGTGGTCGAGCAGCCTCGAGTGGATCTCCGGCTTCGCCCTCGGGTCGGCGCTCGGATATCGGATGAGACCGTGACCCTCGGGCTTGCCCACCTGACACATGATGGAGACCAGCGGCAGGCTGAGCCCGGGCAGCAGCACCGCCGAGCCCGCCTGCAGCTGCATGTCGTTCTCGTGGACGCTGCTCTTGTACCGCATCCGCAGCGTCGTCTGGATCAGCGGGTGCCCGATCTCGCACACCCCCTTCTTCGGCCAGAGGAAGAACGCCGCCCCCGGGTGGTCGAGCAGCTTCGCCCCCACCGCCGCCACCTCCGACACCACCCCCACCCCCAGCCGGTCGAGCTCCGCCCTCGGACCCACCCCCGAGCGCAGCAGCAGCCCCGGCGTCGCGAGCGCCCCGGCGGAGAGCACCACCCGCCTCGCCTCGATGGTGTACACGCGCCCGGTCGCGCTCTCGACCTCCACCCCGACCACCCGCCGTTGCCGGAAGAGAACCCTCCGCACCAGGGTGCCCGCCCGGATCGTCAGGTTGGCCCGTCGCCTCACCTCCGGCGTCAGGTAGCAGCGCGCCGCCCCCATCCGCTCGCCGTCGATCTTGTTCATGGCGTGGGGCCCGTAGCCCCTCGCCTCGGGGTGGTTGGTGTCGTCGCAGCGAGGCATCCCGATGGCCGCCGCCCCCTCCAGGAAGGCCGCCTGCCACGGCACCAGCTCCTCGGGCGTGTGCCTCCTCAGGGGAATCGGCCCGCGGTCCCCGTGCCACTGGTCCTTGCGATCGAGGTCTGTCTCCAGCCGCTTGAAGGCCGGGAGGCAGTGCGCCCACGACCACTCCCCGAGGCCCCGCGCCGCCCACTCGTCGTAGTCCGACGGAACGCCCCGGAGCCCGATGCAGGTATTGACCGCCGACGACCCGCCCACCACCTTCCCCCGCGGCAGAGGGAAGCTCACCTGTCGCGCGTTGGGCCGGTGCGTGTACCCCCAGTCATGGTCCACCAGGGAGTTGCGGGTGCCGTCGCGAAGATCCTGCGGGAGCCTCTCCGGGGTCTCGTAGTCGGGCCCCGCCTCCAACAGGAGCACCTGCCGGTCGGCCCGCTCGGTCACGCGCGCTGCGATCACAGCGCCCGCCGCCCCGGCCCCCACCACCACCGTGTCGAAAGCCACAGCCATACAATCCACGTGGCACAGGGGCCCAATCGTGAACAGCCCCCTTGTCGGAAGTCCCCCCTGGCGCAATCGTTTCGCTCGAGCCCCATCGCCGACGCAACGACTGCCGTCCTCGGCCGCGCTCCTCACAGCCCATCGCCGCATATCGCGGGATTTCTCTGTGTGGCATCCACCGTGCACAGGTGGCTGCTCGCGTCGGAGGCGTCCCAACTGACTCCTCCTTGAGACGCTCAGGAGTCACCCTATGGGTTCGCTTGGATCGGTCACGGCGCTCGAGGCCTATCGCCACTCCCTCACGGGGGTCACACCCCTCTCGTCCGACGAGGAGCGCGTGCTCGCCCTCCGCTGGCGCCATGGCGACCAGCGCGCAGGACGCCGCCTCATCGAAGCCAGCCTGCCCTTCGTGATCACCGTCGCCACCGAGTACCGCCGCTGGGGCGTCCCCCTGGAGGACCTCATCCAGCAGGGCAACCTCGGGCTGCTGAAGGGCGCCATGCGCTACGAGCCCGAGCGCGACTGCCGGCTCATCACCTACGCCGTGTACTGGATCCGCGCGGAGATCCGCGAGTACGTGGTGCGGGCCTACCGCCTGGTGCGCATCGGCGGCAGCAAGGGCGAGCGCCGCGCGCTCCGGGCCTACCGCCGCACCCGCGAGGACGACCCCGAGAAGCTGGCCGCGCTCTCGGGCATCTCCGCCGAGCGCGTCGAGAAGCTCCTCCCGATGCTGAAGCAGCGCGACGTCTCCCTGGACGCCTCCATCGACGGCGAGACCCCTGCGCTCGACCGGCTGCGCGACCCGGGCGACTCCCCCGAGGAGCTCGCCGACCAGCGATCCACCGGCGACGACCGGCGAGACCGCATCGAGACCGCCCTCGGCGCCCTCAACGAGCGAGAGCGCTGGATCATCGAGCGCCGCGTGCTGAGCGAGGAAGACGTCACCCTGGAGTCCCTGGGCAAGACCCTCGGCATCTCCAAGGAGCGCGTCCGCCAGATCGAGGCCCGCGCGCTGGAGAAGCTCCGCTGCACGCTCAGCGACCTCGCGGCGTAGCGTCGGTACGGCGCCCATCGTGCCTGGGGTACGGCGTGCGGTCTCTGCATCGTCGTGCAGCGCCTGACCCCAGGCACCCTAGGGAGGCCGCACGCCGTACCCCAATGGCGCTCCCCCTCACAGCATCTGCACCGGGTCGACGTCGATCGCCACGCGGATACCGTCCCTGGTAAACGCCTCCATCTCGTCGACCATCTGCAGCAGCACCCGCCGCAGCGGAGGCCGCTCCGGGCAGCGCAGCAGCGACTGCATCCTCCACCGCCCCCGCAGCCGCTCGATGGGCGACGGCGCCGGGCCCAGCACCTTCACCTTCCCGCTCACCACGTCCGGCAGCGCCCGCAGAAACGAGTCGATGCGCCTCGCCATCTCCTGCAGCTTCTCCTCCTCCGGGCCGTCGAGCTTCAGCGCCGCCAGCCTCCCGAAGGGCGGATAGCCCAGCTCTCGCCGCGCCCCGATCTCGTCGTCGAAGAAGCCCTCGAAGTCGTGCGCCTTCGCCCGCTGCAACACCGGGTGGTCGGGCTGAAACGACTGGATCACCACATGACCCGGCAGGTCTCTCCGACCCGCGCGACCCGCCACCTGCGCCAGGAGCTGGAAGGTGCGCTCGGCGGAGCGGAAGTCGGGGAAGGCCAGCGCCGCGTCGGCGGTGATCACCCCCACCAGCGTCACCCGGGGCATGTCGTGGCCCTTGGTCACCATCTGCGTCCCCACCAGCACGTCGAGCTCGCCCGTGCGCAGCTTCTCCAGCACCGCCTCGGTGCCCATCCCGCTGGCCACGTCGCGGTCGAGCCGACCGATGCGCGCCGAGGGAAACGAGTCGATCAGCGCCCGCTCCAGCTTCTCCGTCCCCACGCCCAGGAGCTGTATCTCCACGCACCCGCACTTGATGCAGGCGTTGGCGAACGGAACCTTGAAGTCGCAGTAGTGACACCGCAGCGCCCCCTCGCGGCGGTGTAGCACCAGCGCCACGCTGCACGACGGGCACTCCATCGCCTCGTCGCACCGCACGCAGCGCACCGTCGGCGCGAAGCCACGGCGGTTGAGAAACAGGATCGCCTGCTCCTTGCGCTTCAGCGTCGCGTCGATGGCCCGCACCATCGGCAGCGACAACAGCTCGTGCCCCGTCGGACCCCTCGGCCCCACCCGCTTCAGGTCGACGATCTCCACCGAAGGCAGCAGCGCCGCCGTCGGCCGGTCGGGCAGCTGCAAGAGCTGATACCGACCCTCCAGCGCCGCGTGGTAGCTCTCCACCGAAGGCGTCGCGCTCCCCAGCACGCACGGCACGCCCGCCCGGTGCGCCCTCAGCAGCGCCAGGTCGCGGCCGTGATAGCGGAAGTGATCGTCCTGCTTGAAGGAGCCGTCGTGCTCCTCGTCGACCACGATGAGCCCGAGGTCTCGCACCGGGGCGAACACCGCGCTCCGTGCCCCGATCACCACATGGCACTCGCCGCGGTGGAGCTTCTTCCACATCGCGTGACGGTCCTGATCCTTCAGGCCCGAGTGCATCACCGCGAGGTTGTCTCCGAAGCGGGCGCGGTAGCGCGCCACGAGCTGCGG
The DNA here is from genome assembly GCA_004297725.1 of Myxococcaceae bacterium. Classification (GTDB taxonomy): domain Bacteria; phylum Myxococcota_A; class Polyangia; order Polyangiales; genus SCUS01. The sequence goes on from SCUS01000003.1 coordinate 13,120, forward strand.
GGTGAGCGCGATCTCGGGCAGCAGCAGCAGCGCCCCCCGGCCCGCCTTCTGCGCCGACTCGATGGCGTGGAGGTAGACCTCGGTCTTCCCCGATCCGGTCACGCCGTGCAGCATGAAGGTCTGCCGCTCGTGCCGGGTCACCGCCCCGACGATGGCCGTCACCGCGTCGTCCTGCGCCTTCGTCAGCGTCGGCGGAACATCCCTCGGCACCGGCGCCCCGAAGAAGGGATCGTCCGGGATCTCCCTCAGCGTGAGCGCCACCGCCCCGCGCGCCTTGAGCGACTCCACCGCCGAGCGGGCGCCCTTCACCTGCTGCCGCAGCTCGGCCATCGAGACCTCACCGCGCGCCTCGAGGATGGCCGCCACCTGCGCCTGACGGTCGCCCCGCAGCCTGGGCTTCTCCGCCAGGTACTCCGGCGTGAGCGCCACGAAGGTCTCCTCGCGCACCTTCGCCCAGCGCGCCTTGAGCGAGGCCTTCACCAGCCCGCTGCCCCTCGGGTCTTCCCCGTCGTGCCTGCGCCGCTCCACCGCTGGCGCCGCCGAGCGCAGCACCTCGCCGATCGGGTGGAGGTAGTAGTCGGCCGCCTCCCTCAAGAACTTCAACAGGTCTTCGGCGAACACCGGCTCGGCCTCGAGCAGGTGGAAGATCGGCCGCACCTTCGAGGGGTCGACCTCGTCGGGAAGCGTCTTGGACACCGACAGCACGTAGCCCACCACCCGCTGGCCGCTCACCGGCACCACCACCCGCACGCCCGGAGCCACGTGCTTCTCCATCCCTACCGGGACCGCGTAGCTCAGCCCGTTTCTCAAGGGCAGCGGGACGGCCACTTCGACGTAGAGCGCCGGCGCGGTCTGCAGCGTCGGGGCAAACAGCTCGGGTTGGTTCAGGCCCATGACGAAGCCCGTTCTAGTCCGCGCGCGCATGGAGGTCCATTGATCGGTGGACAGGCTATGTCCGCACTTCGGGTGGGGCGACGGCGGGCCCGACGCACTATGGTTCGCCTCCGATGACCGAGAGCGCGATCGTGGATGGGCCTGTCCCGGGGCTTCGGGTGCTGCAGCGCGAGGTGACCCACTGGGCCTGGAGCCCCGACGGCCGCTGGCTCGCCACCTCCGATCCGACCGACCTCGACGGGCAGAGCGTGGTGCGCGTCTACGACTTCGAGGACGGCCACGAGGCGCTCGCCATCCGGGGCCGCGAGGCGCTCGCTCTCTGCTGGCCTTCGAGCGAGCTCTTGCTGGTGGTGCGCGCGGCCGACCTCGGCTCCCGCGCCGTGCTCCACTCCGTCCCCGACGGCGGCGTGCTGGGCACCGTCGCGCTGCCGGGGCTCACCCGCGCCCGCGCCCGCATCTCGCTCAGCGCCACGCGCCACCCCGACGAGTGCGCCTCGCGCGCCCTCATCACCCCCGGCCGCTGGCCCGGGGGATTGCGGGAGAACGTCCGGCAGCGCTCGGGCTACGTGCTCTCGCTCCCCGAGCTCTCGGTGGCCGCCGCGATGGAGCCCGACACCTGGACGGCGCTCCCCCGGCTGCCCCACGTGCGCCCCGCGGTGGCGACGCTCTCCCCCGACGGAGAGCTCGTCGCCGTGTGGCTGGGCGGTCCCTTCTCGGCGGACATGCCCCGCAAGGGCACCGGGTCGCTCTGGATGGTCCCGTGGTCGGGAGGCGCTCCGAGGAGGGTCTGCGGGGTGGGCCTCGGGGTGGAGTCGGTGGTGTTCACCGACCCGTCGAGGCTGCTGCTGCAGTCGGCCTTCGAGCTCGGGGCGGTGCGCGACCGCGGCGACCTCGCCCTCGTCGACGCCTCCCGGGGGGTGGTGCTCTTCGACAGCAGCGTCGGCGAGCCCGACGACCCCGCCGGGTGGCTCGGCGCCCTGGCCACGGTGGATGTCCACCCCGACCGCGAGCGCGCCATCCTCGCCGGGCGGCAGCTCGTCGGAGCGAAGCCCACCGGCTCGTTGCAGGAGCTCGACCTGGGCTCCGGGCTCACGGCCTCCGCCGCGCCCCGGGTGCTACAGGGCAAGGCCGCGCTGGGCATGGGCGCCGCGTACACGGGCGACGGCGAGGGGCTCGCGGTGCTCGCGGGCAGGGCTCCCCGCACGGCGCTGGTGACGCTGTGGCCGGGCTTCCAGGAGGGGGCGCTCCCCGGGCACCCGGGCTGGTCGGTGCTGCTCGAAGGGAAGCATCCCCGCGCGGCGAGGCTCACCCGCTCCCCCGGCGAGGTGGGGGTCACGGTGTCGTGGCAGGTCGACGGCAAGGCGCTGCGCCGCGGCTCGCTCACCCCCGTCGCCGAGAGGCTCTGCTGGATCACCCGCGACGCCCTGCGCGAGCTCGCGTGAACCCCGTGGGATGATCCGTGATACGCCACGGCGTATGAGAACCCTGATCATCGCCACGGACCTCGGGCAGGCCTCTCGGAACGCGGTCACGCAAGGCGTCGCCCTGGCCCGCGACCTCAACGCCGAGGCGCTGCTGGTGCATGCCTGGCAGCCCACGCAGATCACCGTGATGGACGCGACCATCATGCTCTCTGCCGAGCGGGTGGCCGGGCACGCCAACGACCTGCGGCGCCAGCTCGACGCGATCGCCGATCAGCAGCGCGAGCGCTGGCCGAAGGTGTCCGCGCGCCTTCTCGACGGCGACATCGAGGAGGTCATCGCGGCCCTCGTGACGGAGACCGGCGCCGAGATGGTGGTGGTCGGGACGAGCCTCCCCCGGCTGGTCACGCGCATCCTCGGGAGCGAGGCGCAGAAGATCATCCGCGCCGTGCGCTGCCCTGTGCTCGTGGTGCACGAGCAGGACTGAGCGGGAGGGCCTCGGTACGACCGCGAGGCGTCGGTGAGGAGTCCCCGGGTCGCCGACGCCTCGCGCGTCGTACCGGGGACTCCTCACCGACACCTCGCGGTCGTACCGGGGATATCCCCGCCGACGACCTCGCGCTCGTACCGCCCCACCCCATATCCCCGCTGCAATTCGCCGACTCCGACCCAGCCTTCCCGCCCACGCATCCACCCCGTCTACTCCGCAGCCCCAGCCTTCCCGCCCACACATCCACCCCGGCCGCCTCTCCGACCCAGCCTCCCCGCCCAGGCATCCACCCCGGGCCCTCCTCCGACCCAGCCTTGCCGCGCGCTCTGATACCTTGGCGGGTATGCGCGCCCCGAATCCGCTCCTGGTCGTCGCTCTCCTCGCCACGCTCGCCGCAGGATGCTCCACCGGCGCCTCGGTCGTCGGCGGTCCTGCCGACGCGGGCACCGCGGTGGACACCTCCCTCGACGTCACCGACCTCGGCGCCCCCGACGTCCCCGGCATGGACACCCCCGAGGTCTCCCTCGATGTCCCCGCCGACGTCGCCGTCGATGTTCCGGTCGACGCGCCCGTGATGGACGCCGACGTCCCGACCCGCTGCGCCGCCAACGCCGACTGCGCCAGCGACCCCGGCGGCCCCGTCTGCGACACCACCTCCGGGCGCTGCGTGGCCTGCTCCGCCGCCAGCGACGTGTGCCCCTCGGGGCGCTACTGCGACGACGCCAGCCACACCTGCGTCGCCGGCTGCCGCGACGACAGCGCCTGCACCGGCGCCTCCCCCTCCGACGGCGGAACCTCCGCCGACGGCTCCGTGGGCCCGGGCCGCCGCTGCGACCGCGTGTCCCGCACCTGCGTCGAGTGCCTCGCCAACCCCGACTGCCCCGCCGGAACCCTCTGCGTCGGCAACCTCTGCGTCACCGGCTGCACCCTCGAAAGCCCCTGCCCCGCCGGGCAGTCGTGCTGCACCGGGGCCTGCGTCGACCCGCTCGCCAACATCGCCCACTGCGGCGCCTGCGACCGCCGATGCGCGGTCCCCAACGGCACCGCGGTCTGCCTCAACGGCAACTGCACCGTCGGGACCTGCGCCGCCCCCTTCGGCAACTGCGACGGCGACAACGCCAACGGCTGCGAGACCAACACCCTCACCGCCGTCGCCCACTGCGGCGGCTGCGGAACCGCCTGCGCCGTCCCCGCCAACGCCACCGCCGCGTGCACCGCCGGAGCCTGCGGCTTCACCTGCAACACCGGCTTCGCCGACTGCGACGGCAACGCCGCCAACGGCTGCGAGGTCGACCTCCGCACCGACCTCACCCACTGCGGAACCTGCTCCACCCTCTGCAACCCTCCCAACGGAACCCCCTCCTGCGTGGCCGGAGCCTGCGCCATCGCCGCCTGCTCCACCGGCTTCGGGGACTGCGACGCCAACGCCACCAACGGCTGCGAGACCGACGTGCGACGTAGCGCCGCCAACTGCGGCTCCTGCGGCAGGGCCTGTGCGGAGCGCGCCAACGCCTTCCCGGGCTGCCTCGCGGGGTCGTGCGTGACCTCCTGCGTGATGGGCTTCCAGGACTGCAACGGCGTCGAGTCCGACGGCTGCGAGGTCGACCTCCGGGTGAGCGCCGCCCACTGCGGAGCCTGCGGCCGGGCGTGCAACCCCTCCAACGCCACCGGATCGTGCGCGAGCGGGGTGTGCTCCATCGCCCGCTGCGACGACGGCTTCGCCGACTGCGACGGCAACCCCGCCAACGGCTGCGAGGTGAACCTCCGGAGCGACCCGATGCACTGCGGGAGCTGCTCCACGGCGTGCTCCGTCGCGGGTGGAACGCCCGCCTGCGTGGCCGGCGTCTGCGGCCTCGCGACGTGCAGCGCGGGCCGCGGCGACTGCGACCGCAACGCCGGCAACGGCTGCGAGGTCGACCTCACCGGCGACCCCCGAAACTGCGGCGGCTGCGGCACCGCCTGCGACGTCCCCAACGCGACGGCCGGGTGCGCGGGCGGGCGCTGCACCGTGGCGACCTGCGTCGCGGCCTTCGGCGACTGCAACGCCAGCGCGGCGGACGGCTGCGAGACCAGCCTCAACACCAGCGAGACCTCCTGCGGAGCCTGCGGTCGCGCCTGCTCGCTGCCCAACGCCACGCCCGCGTGCCGCGGCGGCGCCTGCGCCATCGCCCGCTGCAACGACGGCTTCGCGGACTGCGACGGCAACGCCGCCAACGGCTGCGAGACCAACACCCAGAGCACCGTGTCGTCGTGCGGCGCGTGCGGCAACGCGTGCTCGCCGGCCAACGCGACCCCCGCCTGCTCGGGCGGGCGCTGCGCCATCGCGAGCTGCAACGGGTCCTTCGCGGACTGCAACGGCGCGGCGAGCGACGGCTGCGAGGTCAACGTGACCACCGACTCTCGCAACTGCGGCGGGTGCTCCAGGGCGTGCTCGCTCCCCAACACCGCCGTCGCGGGCTGCGGCGCGGGGGCGTGCACGGTGCTCGCGTGCGCCGCGGGCTTCGCCAACTGCAACGGCGCGGCGAGCGACGGCTGCGAGGTGAACACCACCAACGACGCCAGCAACTGCGGCGGGTGCGGGACGGTCTGCCCCTCGGGGGTGTGCCGCGAGGGCGCCTGCCGCAGCTTCGGCGGGGGCTTCGAGACCAGCGACGCGCCCTGCTCGGGCTGCTTCAACGCCAACGCCTTCACCGGCACCTGCGGCTGCCCTGGAGGCTTCGCGAGCACCTTCACCTGGCGGGTGATCAACGACTGCTCCGGCCGAGGGACCCAGATCGGCGCCAGCGCGACCTTCTGCGGGGCCTCGGCGGCGGGCGAGTTCGGCGGAGGCTTCCAGCAGGACGACGCGGTGGGCGGGGGCGCGGGGTGCCGCGCGGCCAACCCCTACACGGGCGGGTGCTCGTGCCCGGGCGGGTACTCTCGCATCGGGTTCCGCACGCTGGTGAGAACGGGCAGCGGGATCATCGGGTCGAACCCGTCGCTCTGCGTCGCGAGCGGCGGAGCGAGGCCGAGCTTCGGCGGGGCCTACCAGGTGGACGACGCCGTCCCGGGCGGGGTCGGCTGCCGGTCGGGCAACCCCGTCACCGGAGGGTGCTCCTGCCCGGCGGGCTACAGCGGGTCACCGCTGCGGGTGGAGGTCGACTCCAGCGCCGGGTTCATCGGCTCGGCGGTGGTGCTCTGCGTGAGGTGAGCGGGGAGTGAGGGCGGTGGCGTCGCGGATCAGATCCGCCCGACGTTCATCGCCACCCAGCCGTCGCGGATGGGCTCTCCGTCCGGGTCCATCTGCTCGTCGCCAGCGCTCACCACCACCAGCACCAGCTTCGCCACGCCCTCCAGCGCATCCACCTGCGCCGACCACTCTCCGGTCGAGATCAGCTCCGAGTCCACGCTCCCCAGCACGCGACCGTCGCGGTCGAGGCGCAGCAGCGAGGCCATCCAGCGGTGGTAGGGCGACGCGTGCACCCACACCCCCACGGCGGCCCGCAGCGGGGCGTCGCCCAGGTCGAGCACCATCGAGGCCTGACCCGTGGGCGCCACGCCCGTCACCAGCGTCCACGAGGGAAGCTCCGACCACTGCACCGTGCGCGCAGGAGGAGCAGGGTCGAGCACCGCGCGGGCGCTCGCCGCGGTGAGCAGCGCGCCCCAGAAGCCACGAGGCTCGTCGCGCGTCACCCGCCGCAGCACCTCCATCACGTCGGGCTCGTTCCAGAGCCGGGGCCAGCCCGGGGGGGTGCGCTGCACCGGGGCTTCGAGCAGCCCTCGGAGGAAGGTGCCGCGCTCGTCGTCCCAGCGTGAGGACATCGCGTCGAGCACCACCGCCGCCCCTCGCTGCGCCGCCGGGGAGCGAGCGTCGTCGGACCACCACGCCCGCGAGGGCTCGGACTGAAACGCCCTCACGTCGTCGGGGTCGAGCGCCTCGCCCGTCGCCCTCCTCGCGAGCATCGCGCCCATCGCCCTCACGAAGCCGATGGGGTGGTCGGCCTTGGCGCCGTACACGCAGCCCTCGGCGATGGACTGCGCCACTGCCCGACGCCTCGCCGCCGGGTCGGCGCCCGCCTCGACGACGGCGAAGGCGGTCGCACGGTCCCAAGGGCCAGCGTAGGAGAGGGCGTCGGGGAGCGCCCGACCCGATGGGGAGCGGCGGGCGTAGAGGTAGAGGTCGAAGGAGGGGGTTCCCCCGCGGTCGCCGTCGGGGAGCGGGAGCGCGATGCCGGTGCGCTGCTCCAGCGAGTCCATCACGGCCTCGGCGTCGGAGAGCGAGGCCGCGGCGGTCGCGGCGTCCACGCCAGGCATCACGTGCACATCGACCGGAGCGCGCCAGGAGCGCAGCACCCCGAGTTCGCCGGTGGGGCGCACCCCGTCGGGAGGAATGGCCTGACCCCACGCCCGCTCGGGCCAGGTGGGGATCGCCCTCGGCGACTGCTGCGCCGCCGCCGCGCTGGGACAGAGGGCGAGCGAGAGCGACAGCACGTATCGGGAGAGGGGCATCGCCCGGTGAGTGTGCCAGCGGGGGTGGAGGTTCCAAGGTATTTGCGGGCGCGGAGCGCGGTGTGCGATCGTCCCGGCCCGATGGCAACCCGACTGCACCCCCTCGCGAGCGCCGTGACGGTGGACCTGTCCCATGGTCGCATCGAGCTGAAGACCCCCTCCGTCGACCGCGCCGTCGCGGTGCCCACGGTGTGGCTGGCGCGCGCGATCGCGGCCCTGGGGGATGAGCTCGTGCCGCTCGCCAGGTCGCTGGCGGACAGCGTCGCCAACGACGCGGCGATCATCCTCGACGGCACCGCCGACCCGACCCCCGAGGAGGTCGCCTACGCCATCGCCCTCGCCCTCGGCCAGCGGGGCCTCGGCACCTGCGCCTTCGAGCGCTTCGGCGACGCCCTCACCCTCCTCTGGAACTCCCCACCCTCCACCCACGCCGACTTCCATCGCTTCGCCGCGACGCTCGTCTCGCAGGTCGTGAGCGAGGTCACCCGGGTGCAGACCCACGCCGCGGTGCTCTCCACCCACCCCGACGGCATCACCCTCTTCCTCGGCTCCGAGGCGGCGTGCGAGCTCGTCCGAGAGCGCGCTGGCCGCGGCGAGCCCGGGCCACAGATCCTCGCCACCCTCCTGGGAGGTGCCTCCGCATGAGCTCCGACGTCATCGCCCGCCTCGAGACCCTGCTCAACCGCGTCGTCGCTCGCCGCGCCCTCCCCCGCGTCGCCGCCCCGGTCGAGGTGCCCGTCCTCGCCACCTCCCCCGCCCCGAAGGCCATCGCCCCGGAGCCCCTCAAGGCCGAGGCCCCGCGCCTCGATGCGCTGCGCCCCGAAGCCCCGAAGCCCCCGGTGGCCGAAGCGCCGAAGCCCGCGGTGGTCGAGGCCCCGAAGCCCGTCGCCGAAGCCCCGAAGCCCGTCGCCGAAGCCCCGAAGCCCGCGGTGGCCGAGGCCCCGAAGCCCGTCGCCGAAGCCCCGAAGCCCGCGGTGGTCGAGGCCCCGAAGCCCGTCGCCGAAGCGCCGAAGCCCGCGGTGGTCGAGGCCCCTGCGCCCGTCGCCGAGGCCGCCAAGTCCACGCTGCTCGAGGTGCTGCCCTCCGTCGCAGCCTCCATGGACTCCACGCAGGTCTCTCGCCGCGTGCTCGAGGCGCCGACCGCGGCCCCGAAGACCTCGCTGCCCGCCGCGTCCCCTTCGCAGCAGGCCGACGACCGCATCGCGGCCTCCTTCGCCGCCGGAGCCGTCGTCTCCCCGGGCTTCGGCGACGACGAGGCCGACCACGTCGAGACCGTCGCCTTCCGCGTGGGACGAGCGCTCCCCAAGGTGAACCAGGTCCCGGCGCCGCCGCTGCCCATCACCACCGCGACCCCCAGCGTCGCCCGCGAGGAGTCCTCCGAGCGACGCTCCGAGCGCTTCGCCCCCTCGATGCCCGTCGCCCCCGTCGCCGCGCAGTTCACCGACGCCGCCCCGAAGCCCGCGTCGACCTCCTTCCGCTCGCTCCTCCAACGCTCCGTCGCGCTCCGCCCTCGGGGGTGACCCTCGCACCCGATGCCCGACCCCGCTGACACCGACCCGGCCGCTCCACGGTTCTCCGGGTCCGGGTCCAGCCGCTCCTTCGGCCGCTACCTCCTCCTCGGAACCATCGCCCGCGGCGGCATGGGAGAGATCCACCTGGCGCTCGCGGGCTCCATCGCCCACGCCCAGAAGCTCTGCGTGGTGAAGACCATCCGCGCGGAGTTCACCGGCGAGGACAACCTGGTCGCGCGCTTCCTGGACGAGGGCCGGGTGCTCTGCGCGCTGCAGCACCCCAACATCGGCCAGGTGATGGAGGTCGCCATCGAGCAGGGGGTCCCCTTCCTGGCGATGGAGTACGTCGGCGGAACCGACCTCGCCGAGCTCATCGACGCGGGCCGCGGGTCACGGAGGTATCCGCCCCTCGACGTGGTGCTCTCCTGCCTCGCGGCGGTGCTCGACGGCATGGCCTACGCGCACCGGGCCCAGGGCCTCGACGGGACACCCTTCCACCTGGTGCACCGCGACCTCTCCCCCGAGAACATGCGCGCCTCCTGGGACGGCGACGTGAAGGTGCTCGACTTCGGCACCGCCCTCGCCGCCGGACGCAGCGCGCAGACCGTCCACGGCGCCATCTTCGGCAAGCCCGGGTACATGTCCCCGGAGCAGGCGCGCCGAGAGCCCCTCGACCCGCGCACCGACCTCTACGCCATCGGCGTCGTGGCCTGGGAGCTCCTCACCCTGCGCGACTGGATGACCCTCGACATCGTCGACCACCTGCGCGCCCTGGCCGACGGGACCCACCGCCCCGCCCCGCCGTCGACCCTGCGCCCGGACGTCCCTCCCTCGCTCGATCGCTGGGTCGCTTGCATGACGGCCTACGATCCGTCGCAGCGCTTCGCCGACGCGACCACCGCCCGCAGGGCGCTGCTCGACCTCGCCCAGGCCGAGGGCCTACGCATCGACCGCGAGGTGATCTCCGAGGGGCTGAGGGCGATGCTCCCCGGCGCCCAGGAGGCCGAGTCCGAGCGCAACCGCCGCTGGATCGCCGAGGCCCGGTCGCAGCGAGGGACCACCGCCGACCCGCCGAGGCTGCGGCAGCAGGTGAACACCGAGCCGCTCGCCCCGCGCGACCCGCGGGTGCTGCCAGGGACGCCGTACCGCCTCGGGGCGCAGATCGGCGCCGGCGGCATGGGGGAGGTCTACGCCGCCGAGCACATGGACCTCGGGCGCCCGGTGGCCCTGAAGGTGCTGTCCCCCGCGCTCTCGTCGGACCCTTCGCTGGTGCAGCGCTTCCGCCTGGAGGCCAGGGCCATCGCGGCGCTGTCGCACCCCAACCTGGTGCACGTCTACGACCTCGGGACCACCGACGACGGGCGGCTCTTCTTCGCCATGGAGCGGCTGCGAGGCGAGTCGCTGAGGGCGCGGCTGGAGCGGGCGAAGAGCTCGGAGCAGGGCCGGCTGCCGGTCGCGGAGTGCGTGCGCATCGGGACCGCGGTGGCGAGGGCGCTGGCCGCCGCGCACGCCGTCGGGGTGGTGCACCGGGACATCAAGCCGGAGAACATCTTCCTCACCGAGGACGGGGTCGTGAAGGTGCTCGACTTCGGGGTGGCCAAGACCTCCAATGCGGAGATCCTCGGGGGCACGGACGCCAACGTCACCCGCGCTGGCGAGCTCTTCGGGTCGCCCGCGTACATGGCCCCGGAGCAGGCCCGCGGCCGCGAGGTCGACGCCCGCACGGACCTCTACTCCCTCGGCGCCGTGCTCTTCGAGTGCGCCACCGGGAGCCAGCTCTTCCAGGACGCCTCGATGGTCGAGCTGCTCGCCCGCCACATGGCCCAGGAGCCCGACTCCCCCCGCCGCCGCGCTCCCTCCGCGAACATCCCCCCGGGCCTCGACGCCATCATCCTCCGCTGCCTCGCCAAGGACCCCTCCGACCGCTTCGACTCCGCGGCCCTGCTGGCCGACGCGCTCGGCCGCCCCCTCGACGCCGCGCCTCCGCGGGCCGATGGGGTCCCCGACACGGTCACCATGTCCGCCACCGCGCTGCTGCGCCCGCCTCCCCCTCCGGCGCGCTCCCGCAGCCCGTGGCCCCTCGTCGCCGTCGTCTCCCTCGCCTCCGTCGTCACCCTCGCCGCCGCGGTCGGACTTACCCGGCGAGGTAATCCTCCTCCTCCGCCGGTCGCCGCGCCCATCGCCGCTCCGCCCGCTCCTGCGCCCGTCGTCGCTCCGCCCGCTCCTGCGCCCGTCGTCGCTCCGCCCGCTCCTGCGCCCGCGCCCGTCGTCGCTCCGCCTGCGCCCGTCGTCGCTCCGCCTGCTCCCTCACCCGCGGTGGTCGCGGCTCCTGCTCCCGCGGCGGTCGTCGATGCGGGCGCTGCTCCGTCGCGGCGCAGCGCTCACAGCGCGCTCTCCCTCGCGCAGCAGTCCTTCGCCGCGGGGCGCTACCAGGAGACCATCGCCCACGCCAACGACGCCGTGGCCCAGGGCGGCCGAGGGGCCCTCGACGCCCGCGTCCTCATCGGCAAGGCCCGCAACGCCATGGGCCAGCGCGCCGAGGCCGTCCGCGCGCTGCGCATGGTGCTCGAGCGAGACCCGGGCCACCGCGGCGCCCGTCAGGCGCTCTCGGCGATGGGGGAGAGCGTCGCCCCGTGAGCGCCGATCGCTCGCTGGTCCGCCTCGCGCTGGTGTGCCTCGCGGTGGGGGCGCTCTCTTCCGTCTGGGAGTTCGTGGCGCTGCAGCCGCCGTCGTCGCCGTGGCACCTCGCGGGCTACCCCATCGCCACCGCGCGGCTCTCCATGCACGCCTTCGTCACCGGCCTGGTCACCCTCGCGCTCGCCCCCACGGACGGCCGCGCCCGCCGACCGCTCTTCGCCCTCGCCGCCCTCGGCGCGCTGCTCTCCCTCGGCGCCCACGGCTTCACCGCCGCCACCGCGTGGCGCGGCGTGGTCCTCCACGACGCCCGCGGAGGGAGCCTCGCCCTGCTCTCGGCGCGCCTGCTCGGCGGCGCCCTGCAGCTCAGCGCCTTCGCCTGGGGGCTGCGTCTCCGCTGGAACGCACCGCCGACAACACCCGCAGCGTGACCTTCGGCACCGCGAGGCCCGCGAGGGCGTCCATGGACACCAGGGTGCCCTCCGTCGGGGCCTCGTCGAGGGTGGCGGAGAACACCCGCAGCCGCATCCGGGCGTGGGTGAGCACGTGCACCACCACCCCGTGGTCCATGACGGCGTGGGCCCCGGCGCGGCCCGCCAGCGAGGCGGGGTCGACCGCCCCCGGGACCATCACCGGCACCAGCATCCCTTCCCATCGCCCCAGCGCGCTCTGAACCAGCAGCGCCCTCCCCTGGTAGAGCCCCAGCAGCGCGGTCCAGTCCTCGTCGCGCGGGGCCTTCCTGGGGGCCTTCTCGGGGTATCGCTCGGGCTCTCCCTCCTGCGCCGCCCTGCACATCGACCTTACGGGGCAGGTAAGACATCGCGGCGCCGTCGGGGCGCACACCGTCGCCCCGAGCTCCATCAGCGACTGGTTGACCGCGCCCGCGTCGGGGTGGTCGGCGAAGCCCGCGGCCAGGGCCCACAGGTGCTTCTTCACCGCCGACGACTTCGGGTCCCCCTCGATGGCGAAGACCCGCGTGAGCACCCGCTCGACGTTGCCGTCCACCAGCGCGGCGCGCTCTCCGAAGGCGATGCTCGCGATGGCGCCCGCGGTGTACTCCCCGACGCCGTCCAGCGCCCTCAGCGCCTCCACCCCCCGCGGAACCTCCCCCCCGTGGCGCTCGCACACCGCCTTCGCCCCCGCGTGGAGGAAGCGCGCCCGGCGGTAGTACCCGATGCCCGCCCACTGCCCCAGCACCTCCGCCTCGCTCGCCTCGGCCATGTGCCTCGGCGTGGGAAAGCGCTCCATGAAGCGTGCGAAGTACGGCAGCACCGTCTCCACCCGCGTCTGCTGGAGCATCACCTCGCTCACCCACGTCGCCCACGCCGTGGTCCCCCGGGCGCGCCACGGGAGCGCCCTCGCGCTCGCGGCGTACCAGCCCAGCAGGGCCTCTCGCGCCGCCTCCACCCGCGCCGCTTCGTCGGGCCCGATGGAATTCTCCCCCCTCAGCACGTGCGGAGCCCTCCCGCCGTGGCTACAACTCCGGCGCGACCATTGTGGAGTCGCGACTGTGAGGTTCGAATGACCAAGGCCGGTACCGCTGCGATGCTGTCGTTCTTCATCCCGGGCGCGGGACAGCTCTACAACGGCGACTTCCTCCGGGCACTGTTCTGGTTCGTCGTCGCGTCGATGTTCTACTCGGCCTTCTTCCTCCTGGCGGGGCCGCTCTCCCTGGCCGGGGTCGTCGCCCACGCGATCCCCGCGTACACGGCGCACCAGCGCGCGCTCTCGCTCCACGGCCGAGGCTGATCCTCCCGGCAGGGGCTCCCTCCCCCTCCCGCCCGTCGCCTTGACACCCCCGCCCATCGGCGCACGTATCTCCACCGCCCATGCAGCCCTCCCGCCATCTCGCCCCGTGCGCGCTGTCGCTCCTCCTGGGCTGCGCCGGGGATGACCCCTCCGCGCTCGCCGACGCCGCCACCGATCAGGGCGCAACAGACGCCAGCGACGTCGTCACCGCCAGCACCGCCGCGGACGTCGCACAGACACCGGGGCTCGTTCGGGCGCTGACCATCACCGACGTCTCCCTCTTCCAGGCCGTGAAGGTGCCGCTCCTGGCGGCGGGCAGCATGGTGACCGGGCGCAGCATCCCGGTGATCGCAGGGCGCAGCGCGGTCGTGCGGGTCTACGTGCGACCCGAGGCGGGCTATCAGTCGCGGGGCGTCGAGGGCGAGCTCACCGTGCGCCGCGGAGACCAGGGGACCATCCTCCGCGACCGGCGGCTGATCTCGCGGGCCTCGCGCGACGACGACACCGGGTCGGTGTTCCAGTTCGAGGTGCCGGCGGAGGCGCTGGGGCCCGACACGCGGCTCTCGGTGCGGCTGCTCGCTCCCGGCGGCGCGGAGGTCGAGCCTGGCACCTCCGACGGCGCGCGCTTCCCCTCCGACGGAGCCTCCCTCCCGGTGCCCGCCCAGGACGACGGCGGCGGCATCGACGTCGTCCTCGTCCCGATGCGCTGGGACGCCGACAAGTCCGGCAGGCTCCCGGACACCTCCCCCGAGCAGATCGAGCGGATGCGCTCGGCCCTGCGCGCGATGTACCCCGTGCGCGAGGTGCGCATCACCGTGCACGAGCCCGTCGCCTTCTCGCGGGGGCTGCTCCCTTCGGGCAGCGCCGACTTCGGCGCCATGATCTCGTCGCTGCGCTTCCTGCGCACCCGCGATGAGGTGCCGTCCAGCCACTACTACTACGGCATGGTCGCCCCGACGGAATACTTCGACGAGTATTGCCAGGGCCCCTGCACCCTCGGCCAGGGCTACCTCTCGGCCTTCCCCGATGATCCCCGGGGGAGGGTCGCCGCGGGCCTCGGCTTCGACGACGACCGGGCCGCCGAGACCTTCGTGCACGAGATCGGTCACAACCACGGCCGCGCGCACGCGCCCTGCGGAGCCGCCGCCGGGCCCGACCCGGAGTTCCCCTACCGCGGCGGAACCATCGGGGGCTGGGGCTACGACGAGCGACGCCGCGGCCTCGTGCGCCCCAACGCCTTCGACTTCATGGGCTACTGCCAGCCCCGCTGGATCTCCGACTACAACTACACCGCCCTCTGGGAGCGGATCCTCGCCGTCAACGGCTCCAACGCCTCGATCGACCTGCGGGGCTCCTCGCTCGCCGCGCGCCCGACGCTCCGCCACCGGGTGCTGCGCTTCGACCACGGCGCCGAGAGCGAGTGGCTCGACGCGCTCGACATCCCCGCGGCCGCCGGCGGCAACGCGACGCTCCGCTGGCTCGACGCCTCGGGCCTGCTCCTGCGCCGCTCGGCGGCCCAGGCCGACCCGCTCGGCGACAGCGACGAGGTGCACGTGCTCGTGCCGCCGTCCCCCTCCGGGGCGAGCTCCGTGGAGGTGGTCTACGAGGGCCGCACTCGCCGGGTCGCGCTGCCTGCGCGCTGGTGATGATCCCCCCGGCGATGGGCCGTACAGCTCCGCGGCGCTTCCGGCGTATAAGACCCGTCACGCCCCTCGTCGACCTTCATCCCGCCCGGAGCGATGCCGCCATGAGCCCCACCCGCCGTCACCTCCTCCTCGCCCTCGGCCTCGCCGGTCTGTCCTCCGTGGGGTGCACCATCACCGCGGAGGTCCCGCAGATCCAGGCGCGCGAGCTGCGCTTCACCGGCGTCGACGGCGCGGGGCTCACCTTCCAGGTCGACTTCATCGCCTACAACACCAACACCTTCACCCTCGACCTGCACGACCTGCGCGCCCACATGATCATCGAGGGCAACGACATCGGCGCGGGCGTCTCCGCCGTGGCCGCGCAGATCCCCCCCGGCCGCTGGACCCCGGTCAGCGCCACCATGACCATCCCCTGGGGAGGAGTGCCCGCCTCGCTGCTCGTCGCCAGCGGCGCGCCGCAGCTCAACTACACCCTCCGCGGCGAGGTCACCGTCGAGCACTACGTCTCGATCCGCGCTCCCTTCGAGACCCACGGCACCGTCGCCCGGGACTTCTTCATGCGCGGCGCCACGAGCACCATCAACAACGTCATCAACTCGGTGCTGCCGGGCTTCGGCAACGTGCAGTGACCTGATCGCAGGGCGCTTGCCGCCCCGCCGCGCTTCGGGCGATACCGCGTCCATGCGCCGACCCGTCACCGCCCGAGATCGCTTCCGCTATCGCTTCGACAACTTCATGTCCCGCGGGCCCATGGCCCTCGTCGGGGCGCTCGCCCTCGCGTCGCTGCTGGTGGTCATCGCGGGCGGCGTGCTGGCCTACGCGCT
This sequence comes from Myxococcaceae bacterium, assembly GCA_004297725.1. Taxonomy (GTDB): domain Bacteria; phylum Myxococcota_A; class Polyangia; order Polyangiales; genus SCUS01. The sequence continues at coordinate 28,777 of SCUS01000003.1, forward strand.
CGGCGTCGCCCCCGCGGACGCGGAGGGCCACCGCCCCGGGCTCATCACCCTGATCTGGATGAGCGGCATGCGCGCCATGGACGCCGGCGCCGTGGGCGGCGACGACGGCAGCAAGCTCTACCTGGCGCTGATGCTGGCGGTGACCCTGGGCGGCATCTTCATCGTGAGCGCCTTCATCGGCGTGCTCAACAGCGGCCTCGAGGCCCGGCTCGACGACCTCCGCAAGGGGCGCAGCCGCGTCCTGGAGGAGGGGCACACGCTCATCCTGGGCTGGTCGGCGCAGGTCTTCACGGTGGTGAGCGAGCTCTGCGCGGCCTCGGAGAACAAGCAGGGCGGCGGGGTGATCGTGGTGCTCGCCGACAAGGACAAGGTCGAGATGGAGGACGAGCTCGCGACCAAGGTGCCCGACCTGCGTGGCTCCCGGGTGGTGTGCCGGAGGGGCAGCCCCATCGACCTCGACGACCTCGACCTGGGCAGCCCGGAGACCGCGCGCGCCGTGGTGGTGCTCGGGCCCGAGGAGTCGCCGGACCCCGACGCGAGCGTCATCAAGACCATCCTGGCGCTGGTCGGCCACAAGCCGCGCGAGACGGGCAAGCACCACATCGTGGCGGAGATTCGCGACATCAAGAACCGGGTTCCGGCGCGCATGGTGGGCCGCGACCAGGTGGAGCTGGTGATGTCCGGCGACGTCATCGCGCGCATCGCCGTGCAGACGTGCCGCCAGTCGGGGCTCTCGGCGATCTACACCGAGCTGCTCGATTTCGGCGGCGACGAGATCTACTTCCACAAGGCCCCGGCGCTCGCGGGCAAGACCTTCGGAGAGTCCCTCGACGCCTTCGAGGACGCCGCGGTCATCGGGCTACGCACCGCCGGGGGGAAGACGCAGCTCCTCCCCGCGATGGACACGAAGCTCGCGGCGGGCGACGCGCTCATCGTGATCGCCGAGGACGACGACAAGATCACCGCGGCGCGCACTGCGCCGAAGGTCGACGAGTCCGTGCTGCGTCCCGCGGTCGAGGTGGTGCGCGCCCCCGAGCGCACGCTCATCCTCGGGTGGAACAGCCGCGGCGCCACGGTGGTGAGCGAGCTCGACAAGTACGCGGTGGCGGGCTCGGAGCTCACGATCATCGCGGAGGACGACTCGCCCGGCGACGACCTCGACGCGCTGGAGTCCGAGCTGGTGAACCACAAGGTCCGCACGGTGAAGGGGGACATCAACGACCGGCGGGTGCTCGACGCGGCCGGGGTGAGCGGCTTCCAGCACGTGATCACCCTCTCCTACGCGGACAAGCGCGGGGTGCAGGAGGCCGACGCGATCACCCTGGTGACGCTGCTCCACCTGCGGGACATCGAGCAGAAGCACGGCGAGACCTTCTCGGTGGTGAGCGAGATGCTCGACGCGCGCAACCAGAAGCTCGCGGAGGTCACCGAGACCGACGACTTCATCGTCAGCGAGAACCTCATCAGCCTGCTGCTCGCCCAGCTCGCCGAGAACAAGGACCTCGGCGCCGTCTTCGAGGACCTCTTCGACGCCGACGGCGCGGAGATCTACCTGAAGGACGCCAGCGCCTACGTGGCGACGGGCGAGGCCGTGGACTTCTCCGCGGTGATCGAGTCGGCGCGTCGCCGCGGCGAGATCGCCATCGGCTACGACATCGCCGGGTCGACCGGCGGCCGCGCGCCGAAGCTCAACCCGAAGAAGAGCGCCCGGCTGACCTTCGCCGCGGGCGACCGGGTGGTGGTGATCGCCGACTCCTGATCGCCCTACCTCGGCGCGCGGGCGCAGCGCATCCCCACGTGGACGTCGCGGAGGAGCGGCATCAGCAGGAAGCGGTTCGCCGCCCGCACGTCGCCGGGCACCGTGTTGTCCCATGTTCCGCCGCGGATCACGCGCGCCGACCCGCTCGTCGGGCCCGTCGGGTCGAGGACGTAGGAGCCCGCCGACCCGGTGTACGGCCCGTACCAGTCGGCGACCCACTCCCAGACGCCGCCCGCCATGTCGGAGAGACCGAAGGGCGAGTTGCCGAGGGGAAACGAGCGCACCGCGCAGGTTCCCGATCGGTTCGTCCCGCCGCCGGACCAGCATAGCTGTGAGCCCGGCGCGTCGTTGCCCCATGGGTACGTACGGCTGCTCGTGACCCGAGCCGCGTACTCCCACTGGGACTCCGTCGGGAGGGTCGCTCCGCGCCATTGGCAGTAGGCGCGCGCCTCCTCCCAGTCGACACAGTTGATGGGGTGCTCGTCGCGTCCCTCGACCCTCCAGTTGCACGTGGGGCTCTCGCCGGGCGTCACGCAGGCCCCGGCCGTCACGCACGCCCCGAAGGCCGACACCGTCACCTCGGTCTCGTCCAGGCAGAACGCGCCCAGTCGCACGCCGTGGCTCGGCTGTTCGTCCGCGACCGTCGTCGACCCCATCTCGAACATCCCAGCCGGGATCAGCCGCATGCCGACCGGGCACGGCGGGGGCGTCGTGCAGACCGCCGCCACGCAGGTCTGGCCCGACGAGCACGCCCGACCGCACCCGCCGCAGTGGCTCGGGTCGACCTGCACGCTTCGGCACGTGCTCCCGCAGAGCACCTGACCGCTCGGGCAGACCGCCCCGTCGTCCGCGGGTGGGAGCCCCGCGTCGCGCCCCGCGTCCGTCCCGACGTCCATCACAGGACGAACGTCCACGGCCGCGTCCATCACGAGAGCGGCGTCCGCACCGAGGTCCATCGCACGGCCGACATCGGCCCCGAGGTCCATCGCCACGGACGTGTCCATCGCCACGGGCGTGTCGCCCGGGGGAGTCGCGTCCGTCCCCATGGGGTCTACGATCCCGTCGAAGGGGCGCAGGTCGAGCTGGGCCCGCGTCGCCGGCTCGCACCGGCGGCCCACGGCACAACGCTCATCGTTCGCGCACGTGGCCCGGACGCACTCCGCCGTCAGCCGCAGCGGCAGCTCGAGCGTCTGGCCGGCCGTGAAGCGCACCACCGCCCGCTGCGCCACCACCGCCTGCGCCGCCGTGCATCCGTTGGGACCGCCGCAGCCGAGCGCCTCGATCCACACCGGCGTGGCGACGTCTTCGCCCGCGAGCACGCCTACGCGCAGCGGCAGCGGCTGCTGACCCGCGGCCGCTCCCAGGACGATCGTGCGACGATCGCGCAGCGGACCATCGCCGCCGCTCCGGCGCACGCTCACGACCAGCGACTGCACCGTCGCCCCGACGCCCCAGGCGAGCTCGGAGTCGACCCGCACCACGAGCTCGGTGCGCGGCTGCTCGCAGCCCGCCGCCAGGGTTCCGAGGGTCCACGCCACCGCCGCCGTCCATCGCACGCGCCGGACCCTACCAGATGGGCCCCGCGCTTCGGACGGGTCACGACATCTCTCGCCCCTCGAAGGCCATGCGCCATGTCCCCGGACACCAGCGCAACCCCGTTCACGACCGTCGTGATCGGCGTTCACAACCGTCGTGAACGCCCGCCGGGTGGACAACGCCCCCGCCCGCGTGGTGCTCAATGCCCTCCCATGGACCGCGCGAAGTTCTCCGCCATCGCCTTCACCGACCACGACGTGTGCAGCCCCATCGACGGCCGCCGGCTCGACGCGCTCCTCGCGCTCCTCGCGCTCCCGCAGGGCGCGCGGGTGCTCGACCTGGGCTGCGGCAAGGGGGAGATCCTGCGGCGGGTGCTCGCCCGCTACGGCGCCCACGGGGTCGGCGTCGACTGCTCGCCTGCGCTGCTGGCCGAGGCGCGCGCCCGCCTCGCGTCGCTTCCCCCGCCCGCCACCGTGGCGCTTCACGAGCGGGCCATCGAGGACTTCGCGGACGGCCTCGGGACCTTCGACCTGGTGATGAACGTCGGCGCCATCCCTGACGGGGGTTACCGCGCGATGCTGCGGAGCATGAAGGCGTGGGCCCGGCCGGGGGGGATGCTGCTGGTGGGAGAGGGCTTCTGGGCGCGCGAGCCGGCGGCGGCGTACCTGGAGGCCTTCGGGGTGCCGCGCGACCACTACCGGACGCACGCCGACAACGTCTTCGGCGCGATGGAGGAGGGGCTCATCGCCCGCTACGCGATGACCAGCAACGCCGACGAGTGGGACCACTTCGAGGGCCGCTACGCCAACGCCGTCGAGCGCTACGTGGCGGCGCACCCCGACGATCCCGACGCGCCCGCGATGAAGGCGCGCATCACCCGGTGGCGGGAGATCTACCTGCGCTGGGGCCGCGACACGCTGGGCTTCGGGACGTACCTCTTCGCGACCTGACGCTGCGGCGCGGCCTTGCCGCCTCCGGGCAGGTGGACTAACCCAGGTGGGACCATGTCGACCAAGCCCATCACCATCCACGCGGCCAAGAGCCACCTCTCTCGCCTCATCGTGCGCGCGTGCGCGGGCGAGGAGATCGTCATCGCACGGGGCAAGCAGCCGGTGGTTCGGCTGGTCCCGATCACCGCGACCGAGCCGCGGCGGCGCTTCGGCTCGATGAAGGGCCGGGCGACGGTGACCGAGGCGTTCTTCGACCCGCTCACGGCCGAAGACCTCGAGGGCTGGGGAGGGTGAGGGCGTGCGCGTCCTGCTCGACACCCACGCGCTGCTCTGGTGGCTCGACGGCGACAAGCGCCTCCCGCTCCGGGTGCGACGGCTCATCCAGAACGAGGAGACGGTGGTGCTCGTGAGCGCGGCGTCGGCGTGGGAGATCGTGACCAAGGCGCGCATCGGCAAGCTGCCGGGCGCCCTCGCGGTCGCCGAGGACGTCGGCGCGTGCCTCATCGACCAGGGCTTCACCGGCCTCGCGATCACCATCGACCACGCGCAGCGGGCGGGGAGCCTGCCGGGGCCGCACCGCGATCCCTTCGACCGCATGCTGATCGCGCAGGCGCTGGCGGAGAACCTCGGCCTCGTCAGCAACGAGGAGATCTTCGATCAGTACGGCGTGCGGCGGGTCTGGTAGCGGCGTCGCATCGGGCGTGCGCTCCCGTGACCGCCGGTCACAACCGTCGTGACCGCCGTTCACGACCGTTGTGCTCCCTGGTCTCGGGTATACCCTGGCGCCGCCATGCGGAAATACAGCCACGACACCATCGTCCGGGTGCGCCTTCGTCACCGCCCGGGTCAGTTCGCGCACCTCGCCGCCGCCATCGCCGACGCGCACAGCCTCGTCGGAGAGATCAGCACCGTCAGCATCGGGGAGAACGACACCATCCGCGACGTCACCATCGAGACCGACGACGAGGCCCACACGGCCCGCGTGCTCGACGTGATCCGCGCGCTCCCGGAGATCGAGCTCATCTCGACCACCGACCGGGTCTTCGAGGCGCATCGCGGCGGCAAGCTCCACACGACCAGCCGCAGCAAGATCGAGAACCTCTCCGACCTCCGCTACATCTACACGCCCGGCGTCGCCCGCGTGGCCCTCGCCCTCCAGCGCGACCCCGACCTCGCCTGGGACTTCACCGGCATCGCCACCTCCGTGGGCATCTTCACCAACGGCACCCGCGTGCTGGGCCTCGGCAACATCGGCCCCCTCGCCAGCCTCCCCGTCATGGAGGGCAAGGCCGCCCTCTACGACCGCTTCGCGGGCATCTCCGCCACGCCCATCCTCATCAACACCCTCGACCCGGCGGAGTTCATCGAGACCGTGATGCGCACCTCCACGGGCTTCGGCGGCATCCACCTCGAAGACATCCGCATGCCCGACTGCTTCCGCATCGAGGAGGAGCTCGCCGCCCGGCTGCCGAAGCCCGTGATGCACGACGACCAGTGGGGCACCGCCACCGTGGCCCTCGCCGCCATCCTCAACGCCTGCAAGCTCACCGGCGTCGACTTCAAGTCCTCGCGCGTGGGCCAGATCGGCCTCGGTGCCGCGGGCAGCGCCATCGCCCGCACGGCGCTCGCCTACGGCGCCCGCGAGGTGCTGGTGAGCGACCTCTCCATCGAGGCCTGCGACCGCATGCGTACCTTCGGCGCCTCGATCACCGACATGGCGACCATCATGCGCGAGGCCGACATCGTGGTGGCCACCACCGGCCGCCCGGGGCTTATCCGGCCGGACATGGTGCGCCGCGGCCAGGTGATCTTCGCGCTCTCCAACCCCGACGCCGAGATCAACCCCGACGTCGCCGTGGCCGCGGGCGCCGCCTACGCGGGCGACGGCCGCTCCATCAACAACGCCCTCGCCTTCCCCGGCATCTTCCGCGGCGCCCTCGACGTGCGCGCCTCGAAGATCACCCCGGAGATGCGCCTCGCCGCCGCCGAGGCCATCGCGGCGCACGCCGAGCCCGGCGACCTCGTGCCCAACCCCCTCGACCTGCGGGTGCACGCCGCGGTGCGCCGCGCCGTCAGCGAGATGGCCCGGGAGCAGGGCCTCGCCAACACCGCGAAGCTGGCGTGACGCCCGCTCGGGCCGCTCAGCGGAGGGCCCCTCGCAGCGCGGCGACCAGGTCGCCCCACGCCTCTCGCGCCGCCACGATCGACCCGGTGGTGCTGATGTACCCGTGCACCATGCTCGGGTAGCGCTTCGAGCTCACCGCCACCCCCGCCTCTCGCAGCTTCACCGCGTAGGCCTCGCCCTCGTCGCGCAGCGGATCGAAGCCCGCCGTCTGCACCAGCGCCGGGGCCACGGACTTTACGTCGGCGAACCACGGCGAGGCCCGTGGCTTGTCCCAGTTGGACGGGTCGGGCGAGTACTGCTCCAGAAACCAGTCGATGGTCGCCCGGTCGAGCAGGAAGCCCCGCTCCATGATCTTGAGCGAGGGAAACGACCGCGTCTGGTCGACCGCGGGATAGATCAACGCCTGGAAGCACGGCGGGTGCGGGTCGTCGCGGGTGTCGAGCGCCACCACCGCCGCGAGGTTGCCCCCCGCGCTGTCTCCGCCGACCGCCACGCGCTTCGGGTCGACGCCGAGCCGAGCCGCGTGGGCGATCACCCAGCGGAAGGCCTCCGTCGCGTCGTCCGCCGCGGCCGGGAAGGGGTGCTCCGGCGCCAGGCGGTAGTCCACCGAGATCACCAGGCAGCGGGCCTCGTGGGCGAGCGCCCGGCACACCGGGTCGTGCGAGTCGAGGCTGCCCACCACGAAGCCTCCGCCGTGGAGGTAGACCAGCGCGGGAGCGGGCTTCGGCAGCCCGTGCGGGCGGTACACGCGCGCGGTGACGTGCTCGCTCACCCGCTCGTCTCGCACGCTCTCCAGCGCGGGAGCGATGGGCGCGAAGAGGATGGCGTCGTGGTCCATGGCGACGCGGCGCTCGGCGAGGGTGGCGTCCGCGTTGGCGAGCCCCCTGCCCAGGCGCTCGGCGAGCGAGAGCATGAACTGAAACTGCTCGTCGAGGACGCACCCGTCGCGCTCCACGCGCCTCCCGCCGGACAGGCCCACCAGCACCGGGCGGGGGAGCTTCAGGAGCGCGCGCGCGGCGCTGGCCTGCGCGCGGAGATGGAGCGGCATCGGGGGCATCGGCGGATGGTGCCCGCGCACCGCCGTCCGTCGCAACACCGCTCGACGCTTCGGGCGCGATCAGTTACTCCGCTGTCTCATGAACATCCGTCCTTCGGTTCAGGGTCTCCTCGCGCTGGGCGCGCTGGGTCTGTTCGGCGCTGGGTGCTTCGATGAGCCGCTGCCCGCCGCCGACTCGGGATCGCTCGTCGACGTCACCGCCGACGTCCGCACCGACGTCCCGACCGACCGCGGCCGCGTCGACACCGGGACGGACGTCCCCGCCGACGTGATCCGCGACGCGGGCAGCGCCGACGTCCCCGCGACGGACGCCCCTTCGGACGACGTCCCCGCGACGGACGTCCCTTCGGACGACGCCCCCGCGACGGACGCCCCCTCGACGGACGCCCCCTCGACGGACGTCCCCGCGACCGACGTCCCTGCGACCGACGCGGGCGGCGACGCGCTCGCCCAGCGCTGCACCTCCACCGGCGGAACCGTCGACACCGGCCTGTGCTGCATGTCCGTGGGGGACTTCCCCAACCGCTGCTCCGTCGGCGCGTGCAGCTGTGCCCCGGCGTCGAGCCATACGGTGCGGGTCTGCGCCTGCCCCTCGGGGATGTGCTTCAACCCCGCGATCGGCTGCGGCTCGATCTAGCCCGCCGCCGCCGCGTCAGGCCCAGGCCGAGCGCGCACGCCAGCACGCCCGCGAGGCCCCCTCCCGAGGATGATCGCGTGCCCGCACGGCAGGCGCAGCCGGGGCCCACCAGGGAGTCGCCGACATCCCCGACGGCCGAGGCCCCTCCGTCGGCGTCGCACTGCGGCGGACAGCGGCCGAGCGGGCGGCAGATGGCGCACGGGTCCTTGCCGTCGTCCTCGACGGGGGGATGGGCGTTGGTCACCTCCGCCGCCATCGCTCCGCCATCCGGAACAAAGAACGACTCGACATCATCGGGCAGCGGCACGTCGGCGGCCGGCGGCAGGTCGACCGGGATCACCACGTCGGCCGGCGGCAGCGACGCATCGACGGGCAGCGGGACCCACGCGTCGGGCAGCGAGAAGCCCAGGTCCGGCGGCGGCCCGGCGTCGACCCGCGGGGGCGGCGGGCCCGCGTCGAAGGCGGGCGGCGGCTCACCCGCGCGCACGCAGCGGGCGGCGGTCGCGGAGGCCTGCGCGCAGGTGCTCCCGGCCGCGGCGCAGTCGGCCTCGTAGCCCATGAACATCCCGTCGCTGCAGCGCGCGATGCGCTGCGGCGCCACGCAGAAGGTCACCTCCCCTCGCGTCGCGGGGCAGAGCGTCGACACGCAGCGCGACCCCAGGCTGTCCTCGACGCAGCGCCCACCCATGGCGCCGCAGTCGGCCTGCGCGGTGAGCTGCCCGTTGAAGCACCGGCCGCGGTAGCGCCCGAGCCAGCAGGTGTCGTGCTCCCCCTGCGGTCGGCACGCGAAGAACACGCAGCGCGCCCCGAGGCTGTCGTCGACGCAGCGCGCCCCGTAGGCCCCGCAGTCGCCCGCCGGAGACTGCGCCACGCCGTCGCGACAGCGGGCGATGTACCGGCCGGCGAGGCAGGTGTCGTACGTGCCGCTCCGAGCGCACGAGGGGGAGGCGCAGCGGGCGCTGGTCCCGTCCTGCACGCAGGTCGCGCCGTAGGCGCCGCAGTCGCCCTGCGACACGAGCTGGCCGTTGCGGCAGTGGCCGATGTACCGGCCGAGCCAGCAGGTGTCCTGCTCGCCCAGCGCGGGGCAGGCGAAGAACACGCACCGCGGCCCGAGGGTGTCGCTCACGCAGCCCGCGCCGTAGGCCCCGCAGTTGCCTCGAGTGCAATCGCGCGAGACCAGCGTCGAGGCGCCCTCGCAGCTCGGGGCGCAGGTCTGCGGCGGGGGAGAGCCCGGGGTCGCGGTCGCGTCGCAGGCCGTGGCGTCGGCCGCGCGCAGCAGGGGGTACGGGTCGACGTCGTTGCTGTAGTTGCCGTCGCGGTGGACGTTGAAGTGGAGGTGCGGCGCGGTGCCTCGCGTGCCCGTGTCGCCGAGGGTGCCGATCACCTGCCCGGCGACCACCCTCGCCCCGACGCCGATGCCCGGCGCGATGCTGTCGAGGTGACCGAAGTAGTAGCTCCAGCCGCAGGAGTCCTCGATGGTCACGCGCAGCCCCGAGGTCGACGACACCTCTCCGGCGCGGGTGACCCGCCCCGCCCGCACCGCGACGATGGGAGCGCCTCGCGGGGCGAAGAGGTCGTTGCCGTGGTGGTCGCCGCCGTAGTCGGAGTTGTCGGGGCTGCCGCCGGGGTGCGGGGCGCAGGTGAAGTTGTTCCAGGCGCGGTCGTAGCCGCCGTTGTGCGGGGCCGCGATGGGGTAGCGCTCGATGGCGGGGTCGCAGGTGACGGCCTGCGCGACGAGCACCGTGTCCTCGCCGCCGTCATCGCCCTGGAGACCCTGAGGGCATCCCGCGACGACGAGCGCCAGCAGGGCCAGCGATCTCCACCGGCACCACGCACCGCGCGCTGCGTCGCTCATGGCTCTGCCGTTGCCTCAGTGACCCAGCGGGTACCAGGGATCGGGCTTGCGGCCGAGCATCTTCTCCAGCAGCGAGAAGCCCTCGATGGGCTTCCACTTGCGCTTGTACTCGACGAGCCCCCAGGCGGCCTCGATGGTGAGCTCGATCTCCAGCCCGCCCCACTTCAGGTCGTACTCGACCGCGGGCATCCGCGACACCGGGGCCTTGGCCTCGGCGGTGATGCTGGTGGAGCCGTTGACGTCGAGGTTGAGCGCGCTCTTCTTCATCAGGAAGAGGTTGCCGCCGGCCTTCACGCCGATCTTCCCGGAGCCCTCGACCTGCGCGCTGGACTTGTCGGCGGTGGTGCGGCTCCACGAGCCGAAGAGCTTCACCTCGCCCTCGAACTTCAGATACAGGTAGAGGTCGCCGATGTAGTCGGTCGTCCACTTCTTGATCCACGGGGGGATGGCGGCGGAGGGGCCGAAGGGGATGAGGAAATACCCCTTGAGCAGCGGGTCGAGCTCGAGGCCCGCGGTGTACTTGTAGAACGCCCGGTGGTCGCCCTCGTTCTCCGCCCACTTGCCGCTGAACTTCAGCTTGGTCTTGAAGAACTCCCAGTCGCCCTGCTTGCCGACCAGCGGCACCATCACCTTGTCGAGGGCCCACTTCAGCCGCTCGGTCTTGTCGTTGAAGGTGCGCAGCACGTCGGTCTTGAGCGTGAGCGAGGTCTCCTCCCACGGGGTGATCTTCACCTCGACGCTCCACTGCGTCGGCGGCTTCTTCAGGTCGATGGCGACGCTCAGCTCCCACTCGTCGATGGGGTAGGCGCGCACCTCGAACTGCTTCGTCGGCCCGGTGCAGCAGGTGCAGTTGACGTAGTACGACTTGGGCTGCACCTCGAAGATGCCGAGCGCCTTGAAGCCCCAGCTCTTGGCCACGAAGGAGGAGCTCGCCCCGGTCTTCTCGATCGTCGACGAGAAGGGCGTGCGCACCTCCCAGCGGGGGTGCTCGCCGCAGCCTCCCTTCAGCGTCGACTTGAGCTGGATCAGGTCGTCCTGCCGCCCCGGCACCACCTCCAGGATGCCGGCCTTGTTGGCCTTGCGGCCGTTGTGGGCGCACGCGGCCTCGATGGCGAGCAGCTCGCAGACCACCGCGGCCTTCACCGCGGGCGGAGGCGTCGCCGGGCCCTTCGAGGCGGGCTCTCCCCGGGCGCCTGCGTTGACGACGGGCGCCCGCTGCACCGGCGCGCCGGGGTGGCGGAAGGCGATGTGCCGGGCGCGCAGCAGGCGGACCAGCACCGTCGAGGCGACGTCGTCGTTGTGGATGTTGCGCAGCGCGATGGGGTCGACGGAGGGGAAGTACGAGTTCGACCCGAGCGACTGGAGAATCTGCGCCCGCTGCGGGGCCGTGAAGGTCGACAGAAACGACTCGGCGCTGGCGTAGGGCACCGGGACCCCCGAGGCCACCGAGGCCGGCGGGTGAAGGAGGAGCTCGAAGCGCGTTCCAAGTCGGTTCTGGATGAGCATGAGGGGTCCTCTCGACTCCCCCGGGGGACCCTTATGGCGGCGGGGGAAGGCGGCGGGTGATCGGGAGACCCGCGGAGCCTATCGCAGGTACCCCGCGTCCACCAACGGCCGTCCGGGCCGTGATAGCGTCGCACCTTCCACACACCCATCAGCGATGGAGACTGAGGCGCCATGACCACGCAGGAGCACTCGAATTACACGGTCGTGTTTCGCACCACGGCGGAGTCTGCGCCGGACCTCTACGTACGGCAGATGAACGGCCACGAGGGGCTCTCGCAGCTCTACGCCTTCGACCTCATCGTGGAGACGTCCACCGGCGGTCCGCTCGCGTTCGACGTGGTCGAAGAGCTGCTGGTGAAGGACGCCTGGCTGGCCTTCGGCGAGAACGAGGAGCACAAGGTCCACGGGGTCATCCGCGAGGTCGAGATGCTCAACATGAACGAGCCCTCGCCGGTGCTCTACCACCTGCGCCTGGTGCCGAAGTTCTTCGACACCACCCTCACCGCGGGCTCGTGGGTCTACCAGGAACTCTCCGCCCCGCAGGTCATCAAGGACGTGCTCACGGAGGCCGGGTTCCACGACGGCGACGACTACGAGCTGCGGCTGTCGAAGACCTACAAGCCCTACGAATACAAGGTCCAGTATGAGGAGACCGACTTCCAGTTCCTGTCGCGGGTGATGGAGTACGAGGGGATCTTCTACTTCTTCGAGCACGGCGACGACGGCTCGAAGCTGGTCATCGCCGACGGCAACAACAACTTCGTCGAGCTCGAGGGCTTCGAGTCGCTCACCTACGACCCGCGCGGCGGCACCGCGGGCGGCGAGCACCGCATCAGCGCCCTCACCCGTACGCGCCGCACCGTCACCACCAAGGTGAGCGTGCGCGACTACAACTACCGCACGCCCTCCACCGAGCTCGTCGGCAAGGAGGACGTCGACCCCGACGGCGTGGGCGAGCACGTCTACTACGGCGAGCACTTCAAGGACCCCGCGGGCGGCACCCGCATCGCCAGGCTCCGCGCGCAGGAACTCTTCGCGCACCGCGAGACCTACGCCGGCGCCACCAGCGTCCGAGGCCTGCACCCGGGCCACAAGTTCGCCGTCGAGAACCACTACTTCGACGCCATGGACCAGCAGTACGTCGTCACCGACATCCGCCACTCGGTGCAGCAGGCGGGCATCGACGCGGGCTCCTCGTCGCGCGCCTACCAGAACGAGTTCACCGCCATCCCCTACGCGGTGGCCTGGCGCCCGGTGCGCATGACCCCCATCCCGCGCATCGCCGGGGTGATCCACGGCAAGATCGACGCGGGCAGCGACGGCGTGCGCGCGACCCCCCTCGACGAGCACGGGCGCTACAAGGTCATCCTCCCCTGGGACCTCGCGGGCAAGGCCGGCGGCAAGGCGTCCCGGTGGATCCGCATGGCCCAGCCCGCCTCCGGCGGCGGCTACGGCGTGCAGTTTCCGCTGCACATCGGCACCGAGGTCGCGATCATCCACGTCAACGGCGACCCCGACCGCCCGCTCATCATGTCGTCGGTGCCCAACTTCGAGACCGCCTCGCCGGTCAACTCGGGCAACCCCACGCAGAGCCAGATCCGCACCCGTCACGGCATCACCGTGACCTTCGACGACCAGAGCTGAGACGGCCCGCTACGCCCTCGGGGGCGCCGGCGCGAAGTCCTCGCCCGCGGCGAGCTTCGGGTCGGTGCGCCCCACCTGGTCGAGCGTGGCGTCGAACCACTTCGTCTCCAGCTCGCTCATCCGGTGCAGCAGCGAGCCGGTGAGGTCGGCGTGGGTGCAGTCCGCACGGTCGAGCTTCGCGTGCGACAGGTCGCAGTAGCGCATGGTGCAGAGCGAGAGGTTGGCCTCGCGCAGGTCGCACTTCACCAGGTTGGCCCGGTCGAGGTCGGCGCGCGTCAGCCGGCTCCGCAGGGCGCTCGCCCCGACGAAGCTCGCCATGCGCAGGTCGGCCCCGCGCAGGTCGCTCTCCTCCATCCGGGCCCCGTTGAACTCCGCCCCGCGGCACTTCGCCTTCACCCACGAGGTGCCGCGCAGCTCGGCGTCGTGGAGCGTCGCGCCCTCCAGCGTGGCCTCGTCGAAGCGGCAGCCGGTGAGCTTCGCCTCGCGGGCGTCGAGGTCGCGCAGGTTGGCCCCGCTGAAGTCGATCCCCGCCGCGGAGGCGCCACGGAGGTCGGCCCCCTCCCACACCGTCGCGCGGTCGACCCGGCAGGTGCCCAGTTGCAAGCCCCGCGCGTCGATGCGGGTGAGGTCGGCGCCCTGCAGCGCGGCGCCCGAGAGCTGCGCCCCCGCCAGGTCGCTGCGGTAGAGCTGGGCCCCGGTGAGGTCGGCCCCGGTGAGGTCGGCCTCGACCAGCACCGCGTCGTGAAGCCGCGCCCCGGCCAGCACCGCGCCCGAGAGCTGCGCCGCGGAGGCGTCCACCTCGGTGAGGTCGCACCCCCGGAACGACACCCCGGCGGCGTGCACCCCCGCGAGGGACGAGGCGTTCATCGCGCAGCCGTCGAAGGACGCCCCCTCCAGCGTGGCCCCCTCGAAGTTGCACTCGAGGAAGGACGCGTGCCCGGTGCGCGCCTCGTTCCACAACGACGCGTCGAAGAAGCACTGCGAGAAGGCCGCGTAGCGGACGTCGCTCGCGCGCAGGTCGGCGCCGGAGAACAGCGCCCCGACGGCGTCGCGCACCCGCAGGTCGGCCCCCTGGAGCACCGCCCCGGAGAAGTTGGCCTCGCGCACCACCGCGGCCTGAAACGACGCCCCCGCGGCCATCACGCCGGTGAGGTCGGCCCCGGTGAGGTCGGCCGCGTCGAAGGTCGCCCTCGCCAGCGTGGCGCGGGTGAGGTCGGCCTTCGGGAGGGTCACGCCGGTGAGGTCGCTGCCGGTGAGGTCGCAGCCCGTGAGGAGCGCGCCGTCGAGCGCCGCGGGCATCGAGCGGATGCCGGTGAGCGTGAGCCCGAGGAGCGTCGCGCCGGTGAGGTCGGCCTCCGCGAGCTCGACCGCGTCGAAGGTGGTGTCCGTGAGGCTGAGCCCCGGGGCCCGCAGCCCCCGCAGGTCGCAGCGGACGAGCTCGCCGCCGTCGCCGAGCGCGTCGGCCCACCAGCCCCGCTCGACGCTGGTGTCCTCGAAGGAGAAGCCCGCCAGGGTGACCTCCAGCCAGAGCACGTCGCGCAGGGCGCAGCCGCGAAACTTCACGTCCGTGAGCCCCGCCTCGCCGAGCGCCCACTGCTCGAAGCCGCAGGACTCGAAGACCGCCTGCTGCGCGCTCAGGCCGCGGAAGCGGGTGCGCACGAAGTACGACGGCTCTCCCCGCGCGCCGGCGGTGAAGAGGGCCCCGAGGAGGGTGAGGTCTTCCCAGACGCAGTCTTCCCAGAGGCAGCCCAGGAAGGCCACCCCGGTGAGCGAGGCCACGGAGAGGGAGACGCGACGGAAGACGCAGCCCTCGAAGGCCACGGAGGTCATGGTGAAGGTGTCGAAGGCGAGGTCCTCCAGCGTGACCCCGCGCACCCGGACCCCGGCCAGTCCCCCTTCGGCCATCGCGGCCTGGAACGCTTCGCTTGTGCTGATGTCTTCCATGAAGTCCGCCGCAGAGCCCGTTGAGCCCTTATCCCAGCTTGCCCTGATTGACGGACCTCAAATCCCCTTTGACGACATACCGCCCATTCGCAGTGACGTCGCCCTTGAAGGAGCAGTTCTTGTGAAACTTGGCGTCCTTGTCGACCTTGGTCTTCTGCTTGACCGTCAGGTTCTCGTTGACGAGGGCGTTCTTCTTCACCAGCAGCTCGTCGCGCAGGGTGCTGTGCTTCAGCACCGTGAGGGTCTTGGTCACCTCGGTGGCGCCGTCGAGGGTGCTCATCGTGGAGGCCTTGATGGTCGTGTGGGCGCTGATGAAGGTGCCCGTCGCCAGGGCCTTCATATCGAACTTCCGACACTTCACATCGACCAGCACCACCGCGCGCACCTTGAACATCGCCGCCGCGAAGGCGCCCCAGTTGGTGGTCGCGAAATCCACCGCGGCGACCGCGTTGGCCAGGAAGGCCCCCGCGGTCTTCCAGTCGATGCCCTCCGGGGCGTTGCCGCCGACCTTGATGTTGCAGCTCATATGGATCTTGGCCGCGGCGCGCTCTTCGATGTCGAGAGGAGCACCGCCACCGCCGCCACCACCACCGCCGCCACCAGCCCCGCCTGCGGGCTTCGGCACCTTCGAGGTGGCGCCGTCGCTCCCGGGCACCGGGCCCTCGGGGTTGAACGCGCCGGAGCCGCCCTGCGCCCCGGAGATGCTCGACGCTCCGCCCAGGATGCTCGACAGCGCCCCCGCCGGATCGTCCTTCACCTTGGTCAGACCGCCGAGGATGTTCAGCGTGCCGGAGGTCGTGTCAGACCACTTGCCAACGGTCTTGGCGGTGTCCTTGTCGGTGCCGGCGACCGCCATCACGATGGCGCTGCCCTTGTTTCCGAGGTCGGTCACGCCCTTGGCCACGGTGAGGTAGTCGGCGACGCCGCCCTTCCAGCCCGTCGCCGCGTTGTACAGGTCGTTGCCGGCCTTCACCACGCCGAGGGTGTTGCACACCCCATTGGTGATCTTCTCCGCCATCTCGGCGGGCTTGCCCTTGTTGACCGTGCCCGCCGGGCCGCCGCTGCCGCAGTCCCCCGGCGCCGTGCCCCCGCCCGCGTAGATCTGGAACTGGCTCTGCGAGTGCGCGCTGGTGCCGCCCACGGAGTAGAGCCCCATGCCGGCCTTGGTCTGCCCGGTGAACGCCGCGAGGGACTGCATCCCCAGCACGCCGGTGGCGCCCACGAACACGTTCTCCGCCGTGGTGATGGCCGCCCCGGCGCCGCCCGCCGAGCTCCCCGAGCCCAGCGACAGCGTGCTCGCGGAGAACGGAACCTCCGCCCGATAGGCCTGCGCCGTCGCGTCGGCGCCCTTCGGCGAGGCCGCCGCGCGCTCCTCGGCCTTCTTCTTCTGGTCCCCGATGGCGGGCACCGCACCGGGGAAGCTCGCCACGTCGACGTGCCCGGTGGTGCCCGTGGCCGGGTCGTCGTTGAGGTCGTTGTCCGAGTCGACGACGCCGCCCTGGTTGGTGACCCCCGGCTGGGAGGTCGGCTCGTTCAAGGCACCGGTAATGTTGTCAGGCATCGTCCGCAGCTCCCCTCTGAAGGCGCTCTCAGGAGACCTTGGTCTTGCCGCTCACGGACGCGGCGCCCTTGGCCTTGCTCTTCTTCGAGACCTTCACGTCCTTCTTGGCGTCGAGGTTCTTCTCCACCAGCATGTCCTGATGGATCTTCATGTTCTTCGTGACCGTGAGGTTGCCGTCGATCGTCGACTTCTTGGCGTTCTTCACCTCGAGGCTGTGCACCGTCGTCTTCTGCGTGACGTTCAGCGTCTTGGTCACCTCGAGCTTGCTCTCGTAGTCGATGAAGGGGCTGTCGAAGGTGAGCTTCGCCTTGGCGTCCAGCGTCGCCGCCTTCTTCGCCTTCACCTCGACCTTCGCGGTCTTCATCTTCACCGCCCCGATGGCCTTCACCTCGAACTTCAATAGACAGAAGGCGCCCCACACCGTGGTGGTGAAGCTGGTGAGCGCGCCCGCCGTCACGCTGAACTTGTTGAGCGTCTTGTAGTCGAAGCCGATGCCCGCCGAGGCCGTGATCATCGTGCCCGCGACCATCTTGATCTCGTTGACCGCGCGCTCTTCGATGTCCGTCGGGCCCGCCGCGGCGCCGGCCACGCCCGAGGCGACGGTGGCCAGCGCGCCGAGCCCGCCGGCGAGGTCGCCCGACGCGATGGCCGCGCCCACCCCGACCAGCCCGGAGGCCGTCTCCGCGTAGGGGGCCGCGACCCCGGCCTTGTCCGACCCGAGCTCCTTGCCCGCCTCGCCGATGTTCTTCGCCGCGTCGAGCACCTGCACCGCCACCCCCGCGGCGTTGTCGGCTCCGAGCGCGTCGACGACGTTGCGCCCCAGGCTCGCCGCCGCCAGGCCCACGTTGACCGCCTTCTCCGTGGTCTCCGCGGGCTTCGTCGCGCCCGGCGAGGCCGCCGGCATGCCCGACCCGCAGGCCCCCGGGGCCGTGCCGCCGCCCGCGTAGATCTGGAAGCCCGCGGAGGTGTGCGCCTCGGTCTTGGCCTGCGAGAGCCACGACATCGTGGCGTTGGTCTGCGCGGTGAAGGTGCCGTCGGACTGCACCGTCAGCGTGCCCGCGGCGTCGACCAGGACGCTCCCTACCGTCGTCAGCGAGGCCCCGTCGGGGCAGGCGCAGCGCCCCAGCGCGAGCTGGCTCGTCGAGTGCGGAACAGTGACTGCGAATGTCTGCGGCGTGCTCATCGGCTCCGTCTCCCGGCTAAGAGGGCTCTCAGAGCCCGAAGGTCACCCGCGACTTGAACTCCAGCGTGTCGGTCTTGACCTTGCCGTCGACGGTCTTGGTGGACTTCACCGTGGTGTTCTTGCTCACCGTGAGCGTGCCCTTCACCTCGGTGTTGCCCTTCACGAAGAGCGCCCCGGTCATCATCGCGTTGCGGTCGACCAGCATGTCGTCGGCGAGCTCGGTCTTGCCGTCGACGCCCATCACCTTGGTGACCTTGGTGATGCCGTTCATCACGATCTTCGCGGACTTTCCCTTGAAGTCCTTGGTCTCGATGTCGATGGAGGCGCTGCCGTCGACCTCGAAGCTGCGAGAGGTGGTCTTGAACGCGTCGAGGGCCTTCACCTCGAACTTCGCCAGCGCGAAGTTGGTGAAGAGCAGCGTGGTGAAGTCCGTCACCAGCAGCGCCTTCACCTCGTATTTGCCGAGGGTCTTGGAGCTGATGATCTGCGGCGCGAGGCCGGAGATCTTCTTGCCGGCGACCATCTTGATGTTGGCGCTGGCCCGCTCTTCGATGTCCGGCGCGCCGCCCGCGATGACCATGCCCGCCGCCGCCCCGATCGAGGAGAAGGCGCCGTGCGACGCGACGCCGAGCACCCCCACGGAGACCGCGTAGGCCGGAATCGAGCCCGAGAAGGTGTCCGAAATGCCGAAGCCCGCGCTGGTGACGGAGAGCGCCGCGCACGCGACCCCGGTGGTCTTCTCGACCGTCGCCCCCGGCGGGCCCGCGTCGGCCGGAGTCGCTGGCGCCGAGAGGCCGCACGCCGCCGGCGCCTTGCCCCCGCCCGCCCAGATCTCGACCTTGCCCTGCGAGTGGATCTTCTGCACCGACGCCGAGAGCATCGACATGGTCGCGTTGGTCTGCGCCATGAACGTGCCCTTGGACTGGATGTCCATCACCCCGACGGAGTCGACGAGCACGTCGCTCTCCGTGCAGAGGCTCACCCCGGGACCGCCCACCGAAGAGCCCATCTGGAGCTCGGTGGTGGAGAACGGGACCTTCACCGACAACAGTTGCGCCGTCATCTCCACCTCATGGGTTCGCGCTCCGAAGCCCCGTCCGGTCTATCACAGTCCCCGCGCCGTCGTGCTGACCCGGCCCGGCATTCTCCACCTGCTCGAAGAGCCCCGCCGCCGCGGTCGATCGGTCGCTCGCAAACACCTCTCGCACCGGCGTCGGCGCCGCGCCCCGCTGGATCGTCCAGAGCACCACGCCCGCCTCCGCCACGCGCGCCGCGAGGGCCGCGTCGACCCCCTCCTCGGCCACCACCGCGAGCTCTCGGGAGAGGGTGCTCACCGTCGCCGTCGCCTCGCTCCCCAGCGCGGCCGCCACCAGGCCCGCCAGCAGCCGCGGGTGCGCCGTGACGTCCAGCAGGTTGGGCGCCTCGACCAGCGCCGCCCCTCTCCCCCCCTCGTCGGCGTAGCGGGCCACCCGGATGGCGTAGCGCTGCCGCTCCAGGTCGAGCCCGGCCTGCGCGCGCAGCGACCCGACGCTCCTCGGGTGCGAGGCCAGCAGCGGCCGCAGCCCGTGCTCGATGTGGCGATCGCACGAGGCCCCGAACACCAGCACCGTGCCATCGCCCGGGGCGGGTTCGTCCACGAAGAGGAGCTCGCCGGCGCGCACGCCCGGGGCCGTGAGCTCCTCTCGGCTCCATCGGTGCAGCGAGACGGTGCGGGCGGCGCCGCATGGGCACACCCTCCACGGGTCGCTCCACGAGGGCCCTTCCTGGAGGTAGAAGCGCAGGTCGCGCTCGAGGGTCTCCGGGTCGGGGATGGGGCCGAAGGGCGCGACGCGCAGGTCGATCGGCCGCCCCGCCACGCCCTCCCTGGAGACCGTGAGGAACATACCCTCCACGGTAAGAACCACCCCCGGCCGCAGCCGCTCGATGGCCCCGAAGAAGCCCTGCAGGGTCTCGATGCGATCGAGGGCGTGGGTCACCGCGGCGGCCGCCATCGTCGAGAGGGAGAAGCCCCGGCGGAGCCCCTCCTCGGCCACCGTCGGGAGCTCGACGGGCCAGCGGGCGTTGCCCTCCTCGACCCAGACCGTGTCGCCCTCCCGGCGGGCGCCCAGGCCCCGCGCGGCGGCGAGCAGGGCGATGCGCGCGTCGAGCACGTCGTGCCGGAGCATCATCACCAGCACGGTGTCGGGGCGCTCGGCCAGGGCGGGCTCGGAGCGCAGCCACTGCCACGCCGGGTCGGCGGTGACCCTCCCGGAGAGCCCGTAGGCCCGCAGGTCGGGGTCGCTCTGGAGGGCCTCGCTGAAGTCCGCGCGGAACCCTTCGGCCGAGAGGGGGAAGGCCGCCAGCGCGAGGCCCTCCTCCACGGGTGCGAGCGCCCCCTGCGCCTCGGCGATCACCTTGCGCCAGGCGCCCCACACCGTCAGCGGCACCCCGAAGACGCCGTGGAGGATCTCCTCGGACACCTCCTCGAGGAAGGACACCGCGCCGCCCGGCGGGCTCCTCCCATAGCGCACCGCCCTCACGGCCTCGTCCTGGTAATGGACCTCGATCACCAGCTCGGCGCCGCTGCCGGGCATCGCATGGAAGAAGCGCGCGGCCGAGAGGGAGAGGCTGATCGCCGGGGCGCCGCAGCGGCACGCGTCGACCCGGTCGACCTTGTGCAGCGCGAGGTGCTGCGACTCCACGAAGGCGCGCAGCTCCGCGAGGTCCCAGCAGGGGCGCCGGCCGCCGTCGCCGAGCTGGAGGAAGCCCTCGTAGGCGCGGGTGTCGAGGCTCCACTGCTGGCAGCGGGTGCAGCGCAGCACGCGGTGAAGGCTGTCGGGCGCGAGCGTGAGGTGACGCGTGAGGGCCGCCCGGTGGGCGCGGCAGCGCTCGAGCACCGTCGCGAGGTCGTCCCGTGCGGAGGCGCTCATCCCTGGTTGTCGGGGTCGAGGATCGTGCGATGGAGCAGCGCCAGCTCGAGCTGGGCGCGCTCGGTGCGGGCCCGCCATAGCTGGGCGCTGGTGAGGTTGGCCCCCCGGAGGTCGGCCTCGACGAGCAGCGCCGCCTCGAAGCTGGCCTCCATCGCGTCGACCTTGAGCATCACGGCGCCGGTGAGGTTGGCCTCGTGGAAGCGCGCCCCCTTCAGCGAAGCCGCCGTGAAGTTGGCTCGCTCCAGCGTCGCCCGGGCGAACTCGGCCTTGTCGAGCATCGCCTCGCCGAGCTGCGCGCCCCGCAGGTTGGCCTCCTCGAAGTGCGCCTCGACGGCCTTGATTCTCCGCATCGAGGCCTCGGAGAAGTCGGCCTTCTCGTCGGCGCGGAGGTTGGTCATCACGGCGTCGTCGAAGACCGCCCGGGCGAACTTCACCGACTCGAAGGTCGCGGAGACCAGCGAGGCTCCCTCGAAGTGCGCCTGCTCTCCGCGCGACCCGCTGAAGTCCGCGCCGTCGCACACGCTCTCCCGGAAATCACAGGCGTTGAGCGAGCACTGGAGAAACTCCGCGCCCTTGAGGTTGGCCTTGAAGAGCCGGGAGCCCGTCCACGCGGAGCCCTCCGCCGTCGCTCCCTCGAAGTTGGCCCCCTCGGCGTTGACCCTCACCGCCGCCACCCCGGTGAGGTCGGCCCCCTCGAAGGACGCCCCGACGAAGTCCCCCTCGCTGAGGTCGGCGTGGTCGAGGATCGCGTCCTTGAAGACCGCGTCGCGCAGCACGCAGCCCCGCAGGTCGGCCCGGCTCAGGATCGCCTCGCTGAAGTCCTGCCCCGTGAGGTCGAGCTCCGAGAGGTCGACCCCCGTGAGGTCGGCGCCCATCAGCGGCAGCCCGTAGGCGCGGTGCCTCAGCACGTCGGCGCGGGTGAGCCCGGGGGCCTCCTCCGCCTCTTCGGCCTCGGGCTCCTCGGGCTCGTCGTCGGGGAGCGCCCTCAGCTCCTCGGGCACCTCGAGGCCCTGCGCGTCCATCCCGGCGCGCACCGCGGAGGGCTGCGGCATCGGCGGGGCGGGCGGCGCCGCGGCCAGCGCCGAGACCTGGGCGATCATCGCCGCGTGGGCGGCCGGGTCGGCCCCCGGCGCGGGCCCGCTCTCCTGCATGGACCTCGCGAGGTCGGCGAGGAGCATCTCCGTCGTCGCCCTGGGAGGCGGCAGCGCGGCGGCCTCCTCGGAGGGCGGCTCGACGGCCTCCAGGTCGGCGTCCTCCGCGACGGCCTCCTGCTTCTTCCGCTCCAGCCATTGCTGGTAATGGCTCAGCGGGTATCCGGCATCGAGGGGCTCATGGAGGAAGAAGAAGGTCTCGACCTCGAGCATCTTCTCGCCGACGCCTTCGAGCAGGCCGCGCCAGACGCACTGGCACTGCTCCTTGTCGCCATCGAGGAGGATGGTGTCGAGCCTCAGCGGAACCTCGATGAACTCCACCGCCGCCCCCCGGCGCAGCTCGGCGAAGCAGCGCGCCCGCAGCCCCGGCAGCCGGGAGCGGAAGACGCTCTGCGAGGCCGTGAGGTTCTGGAGGCCCACCGCCTCGTCGCCTCGCCAGTACCCCTCGGCGTGCTGCGATGTCGGGGCGCTCAGGTAGTAGCTGTAATCGAAGTCGTCGGGCAGCCAGGGCCAGCGGGTCTTCAGCCAGCGCTGGTCGTAGGTGCCCGCCTTGCGGGTGCGCTCGGGCCACGACGGGGGGACGGGGGCGAAGCACGAGGGGCGCGGCCGGTCGCTGGCGCTGGAGATGAGCTCGGCGCTGTCTTCGAGGTTGGGCAGGAGCACCCGGCGGCCCAGCTCCGTGTCGACCGGGGCGATGCCTCGGCCGATGGGGTTGCGCGCGTAGCCGGGGCCGCCGAAGGCGAGCTCCCAGCGGATGGGGATGCGGTGGAAGGGCGCCGGGGCGCTCACGGCGCCGTAGCCGTCGAAGGTGCGGTCGCCGAAGACCGCGAGGCTGCGGGACACCGCGCCGACGCGGAAGCCTGCGAGCAGGCTGCCCGCGGGCTCACCCCCGGGGGCGTGTGCGTGGCCGACGAAGTGGCACTCGGCGCGCGGCTTGAGCACGGCGAAGTCGCTGTCGAGCCGGAGCGACTGGTTGGGGTCGTCGTCCCAGTGCAGCGGCCCGGTGGTGAGCGCCTGCTCGGCGGCGATGGCGCACGCCCCGTCGTGCACCAGGTCGAAGGTGCCCTTCAGGAACACCATCAGCGCCCCCTCCGGGGGCCTGACCTGCCACGGGAGGAAGCCGAACTCGAATGGGGTCTCTTTGACGATTCGCAACGTCGATCAATCTTCGGATGGGGGAATGAGGGTTTGCCGGTCGACGATCGTCAACCGACAAGCTCAACCGACAATGATGACCGTGGTCTGGCTCGGGGCGATCTGCGCGCCCGCCGGGGCGTTGGCGCTCATCCCGTTCTGACCCGTGGGCTTGAGCACCGTGATGGCGTCGGAGCCCTCGAACTTCACGTTCGAAGCCCCCATTTTGTAGGAGGTCTTGTTCATGTTGACCTGGCTCATCATGCCGAAGAGCGTGCCGGCCTCGTCGCCCTGGGAGCGGCTGATGCTGCTCGACTTGGTGACCGCGTCCTTGCCGCAGATCTTCACCTTGCCCGCGGTGCCCGAGGCCTGCATCACCATCGAGATGTTGGGGAAGGGCACCGGCACGAAGGGCGCCGGCGGCGCGGGGACCTTGCACACATCCGGGAAGGCCATGCACTGGCCGCCACCCTTGGAAGACGCTGGAAACATCGCGTTAGCCTCTCCGTTGACGCTTCAGGCCAGATAGACCTTGTCGCCCTTGATCTTGACGTCTTCCTTCGCCTTCACGACCGCGCGCTGCCCCAGCAGGCTGACGGTCTTCTCGGCGACCAGGCGCAGCCGCCCGGCGCGGGTCTGCGAGAGCTCTTCGACCTCGCGGTAGGTGTTCTTCGCCCGCTCGATGATGCGCTCGGCGCGGGTCTCGATCACCCCCACGGCGCTCTTCACCCGCTCGAAAGTGGCGCTGAGCGAGCGGCCCTCCACCCGGGCCTCGCCGATCTTCGCGTGGAGCGTCGGGGTGTCGAGCTCGAAGCCCTCCGCCGCGACGATCTTCACCTTGCCCCGCGGGGCGCGCAGCTCGAGGTCGCCCTCCGGGGCCACGATGACCGTGACCCGGGTGCTGGTGTTGTGCTCGAAGAGCAGCCGGCCGTCGGCGTCGACGACCCGCAGGATCTCCGCGTCGAGCGCGCTGCGGGTGATCGACGCCGAGATGCCCGTCACCGTCGTGAGGGTGCCCGTGGACTCCGACTCCTGCGCCGCGACCGGGGCTTCACTGTCGTCTCGGGTCATGTGAGCACCGCCGTCGTTGACGAGATCCCTCATCGCACGGTTACTCGCCCGCCCGGAGACCGTCAAGCACCACCCTCGGCGGCTCTAGCGCCCCCGGGGCCAGAGCGTGAGGTCGAACACCGTCACCCGCCGCTGGATGGTCGCGCCGTCGGTCTGCCACGCGAGGGGGTTGAGCCCGTCGGGGGCGATGAGCGCCGGCACCGACACGCCGTGCGGGGCGTCGACGTCCGCGCCCGGATCGCCCACGCGGTACGTGTGGCCTCCCGGGTGGAGGTAGTGCACCAGCCGATCGGCGGCGCCTCCGAAGCCCGCGCGGGCGCGCCGTAGCACCTGCTTGTCCGACGCGAAGGGCACCCGGAAGTTGGAGTATGTCGGGTCGCCCCGGCCGGTCTCCACCACCAGCCGGCGCGGGGCGATCATCGCGTGGTAGTCGGACACCTCGACGTACTCGCGCACGTCCGCGTGCTGCCACTGCCAGCAGAAGTGCGGCGCCCGGAAGGTCATCACGTTGAGGTCGGGGGAGAAGCCCGCCGCGACCACGGTGCCGATGCGCGGGTCGAGCGCCCCGGCGATGGTGGCCACCTCGCCGCCGAGCGAGAGCCCGGTGACCATCACCCTGGCGGCGTTCACGTCCGGGCGCGCCAGCGCGAAGTCGAGCGCCCTCGAGGCGTCCCACGCGCGCTCTCCGTCCTCCGCCCAGTCGGTGTCGAAGCCCGCGGAGGCGATCGCGGGGTGCGGCCCGTTGCCGCTCGCGGGATCATCCCCGCCGGGCAGGTCGGTATAGAGCGCCGCCCGCTCGGCGTAGGGCCGGTGCGAGATGTCCACCGCGACGACCAGGTAGCCCCGCCGGGCGTACCCGTCGCCGTACCAGTAGTACGAGCTGGGATCCATCATCTGCCGCGCGCTGCCCCAGTGCCCGTTGACCGCGAGCACCACGGGGTATCCCCCGGGGGGCGCCGGGGTCGTGGGCGTGGCCATGTACACGTGCGAGCGGCGCGTGATGGCGGGGCCTCCGCGGGCGTCGTCGAGGGTGTGGTCGAGCTGCAGCTCGGTCAGGGTGTAGGCCTGCGGCCGGGCGAGGTCGTCGTCCCTCTCGCCGGGAACGTTCCGGATGGCGATTGGCGGCGCCCCCGCGCTGAGCACCGTGACCCTCGTCGCCGTGGGCCTCGGGTCATCGCCCATCATCATGTGCCGTAGCTGACGCCGCACGCGCTCCCTCCACGCGGCCTGCGTCGCGGGAGGGCGGGCGGTCATCCCGTGGCCCAGCACCTCGGCGCGGACGCCGCTCCAGGCCACCGTGGCGGTCGAGGCAGTGGTCGTGGCGAGGCCGCTGAGGGTTCGGCCCCGGACGGCGCCCTCGTAGTGCCAGGTGACGCCGCGGTCGTCCACGTCTGCGGAGAGCGTCGAGCCGTCCCAGGAGACCGACGAGAGGTCGCGCTGCTCCTCCTCGTCGAGCGCGGCGTTTCGCTCGGTGGCGTGCACCTTCATCGTCCCGACGAAGCCCCCGTCGGGCGCCCGGTCGATCTGCAGCCGCCCCCGGCGCCCGTCCTCCCAGCGCAGGTCGAAGGTGCGAGGGACGATGTCGCGGTCGAGGAGCGTCGCGTTCCACCCGGTGACGTGGCCGCGGAAGCGCGTGGCCACGGGCTCGTCGTCGCGGATGTCGCCGATGGCGAAGCGGCCCATCATCGTCCCCTCGACCAGGTCGGCCGTGAACCACCGGCGCGTGCCTTCGCCGTCCACGCGGAAGCGCAGCCGGGCCGCCGCGGGCTCCCAGGCGAGCGCCGAGAGCGGGTACACCGTGGAGGGCGGGGCCTCCAGGCTGAGCGTTCCGCGGTAGCTGCCTGCCTCGGAGCCCGAGGTGATGCGCAGCGTCTGCCGCACGCCATCGGTGTTGAGATACCAGGTGCCGATGGGGTTGTCCGACCGCGGCTCCTCCATCGGGGTCGCATAGCCGCCGATGGGCTGGGCTCCTTCAATCGACAAGGGAGAGCCGTCGGGGCCCGTCGCCGCGGATGCGTCTTCCTTGTCCGCTGTGGACGCGGCGCCCGACGGATCGGCAGGGGCGCCCGCGGGGTCGGCGCAACCCATCAGGACAAGGGTCGCCAGCGCGACCCGCATTGCGGCCAGCATGTCTCGATCCTCCAAGAGGGAAGTAGGACGCCGACAGGCGATATCCCTATCGTCGTTATCGCGCCTCTCCACGAGGAAATCGACGGACGAACTTCAATGAAGAGGGCTATGGATTCCCGCCCGCGCCGGCTGCGGAGGAGGAGGCCGTCGGGCGATGATCGCGACGCGGCTCATTTCGAGTGCCGGGCGATGTCCAATGAAGAGGGGGGTGGATTCCTGGTCACGTCGCCCGCGGGGCGGCGTCCATGACCGCGGACATGGCCCCGGGGCGTCACTCCCCGAGGACGCGCCTCAGGAAGCGATCGAGCTGGTCGAGGTTGTCGAAGCCGATCTCCACGGTGCCGGAGCTCATCGCCCCGTCGGTGCGGATCGCCACCGGCATCCCGAGGGCGCTCTCCAGCTTCTTCTCGAGGTCGCGCACGTTGGCCGTCGAGGCGGGGGTCGGCTCCTTCGCCGGGTCGGGCGTCGCCGGGGCCTTCGGGCCCTCCAGCTTGCGCCGCGCGAACTGCTCGGTCTGACGCACCGACCAGCCCTTCTCCGCCGCCACCCGGGCGAGCTTCGTGATCTCGCCGGGGTCCTTCAGCGAGAGGATGGCCCTCGCGTGGCCCTCGCTCAGCTCCCTCGCCACCACGCGCTCCTGCACCTCGTCGGGGAGCTGGAGCAGCCGCAGGGTGTTGGCGATGGTCGAGCGGTCCTTGCCGATGCGGCGGGAGAGCACGTCCTGCGTGTAGCCGTGCTCGTCCATCAGCCGTCGGTAGGCGGTGGCGGTCTCCACCGGGTCGAGGTCCATGCGCTGGACGTTCTCCACCAGGGCCAGCTCGAAGGCCGACTCCGGGTCGACGTCCTTGATGACCACCGGGACCTCTCGCAGCCCCGCCTTCTGCGCCGCGCGCCAGCGGCGCTCGCCCGCGATGATCTCGTAGCCCTCTTCCTCGTCCGAGCGTCGAACGACCAGCGGCTGGATGAGCCCCTGCTCCTCGATGCTCCGCGCGAGCTCCTCCAGCGCCGGCTCGTCGAAGCGCTTGCGGGGCTGGTCGCGCCTCGGGTGGATGCGCTCGATGCCCACCATCTGGTACGGGCTCTCCGCCCTCGCCGCCGCCGCCGCCGCGATCTGCGTCACCGGCAGCAGCGCGTCGAGCCCACGGCCCAGCGCGCGCCTCGGCTCCTTGGTCTCCGCGGGCTTCTTGCCCTTGTCGTTGCTCATGACCGTCCGCCCGCTGCCGCCGCCGGGGCCTTCGCCCCCATGAGCTCCTTCGCGAAGGCGAGGTACGCCTGACAGCCCTTGGAGGCCACGTCGTAGAGGAGCACCGGCTTGCCGAAGGAGGGCGCCTCGCTCAGCCGCACGTTGCGCGGCACCACGTTGTCGAACACCCGGAAATGCTTCCGGAGCTCCTCCGCGACCTGGCGCGCGAGGTTGCTGCGAGGGTCGTACATGGTCAGCAGCACGCCCTCGATGGAGAGCTTCGGGTTGCGCGTGGCCTTCACCCGCTCGATGGTGCCCACGAGCTGGGCGATGCCCTCGAGGGCGTAGAACTCGCACTGCATCGGCACCAGCACCGCGTCGGCGGCGACCAGCGCGTTGAGGGTGAGCAGCCCCAGCGAGGGCGGCGTGTCGAGGATCACGTAGTCGTAGCGCTTGCGCACCCGCTCGAGGGCGTCGCGCAGCAGCAGGTCGCGGCGCTCCATCTCGATGAGCTCGACCTCGGCGCCGACCAGGGCGGGTGAGGCGGGGCAGAGCTTGAGCGTGGGGAGCGCCGTCGGGACGATCACGTCCTCGAGCCGCGACTGACCCAGCAGCACGTCGTAGGTGCCCCGGGTGACCCCGCCGCTCGGGCTCACCCCGACGCCGCTGCCGGCGTTGCCCTGCGGGTCCATGTCGATGAGCAGCACGCGCTTCTCGGCGGCTGCGAGCGACGCCGCGAGGTTGACGCTTGTCGTGGTCTTTCCCACTCCGCCCTTCTGGTTGGCGATCGCGTAGACCCTGCCCATGACAACCGCGTTCTCCTACAGCCGACGCGGACCTTCGCCGTCGGGCCGCGACCACTAACCCCACCCGCCCGACCCTGTCCAGCGTCCTCGGCCCTCGCGCCCACCATGGAGGGCCGATCGCAAGAAATCACCGCCATTCCCAGGGGAGCGACGCCATCGCCGACACAAAATGGATTTCCCAGGGCCGGGGGATACATTGGCGGCAGATGTAGGTGCAGGTGGCACCAACACCTTCACAGGTCGGATGCGTCTCGGGGGTGGTCGGCGGTTGCCGTCGCGCCGGGCGAACGCGTCT
This sequence comes from Myxococcaceae bacterium, assembly GCA_004297725.1. Lineage (GTDB taxonomy): Bacteria > Myxococcota_A > Polyangia > Polyangiales > SCUS01. The sequence goes on from SCUS01000003.1 coordinate 57,213, forward strand.
CCACGAGCAGCGAAGAGGGTATCGATGTCGAGGTTCTACCGTTCGTTCGAGGATTTTGCGCGTGACGAGATCGCCCCGGGCAACCGGGTGGGCTGGTCGATGGACGAGCTCGAGATCGAATCCACCATCGTCGAGGACCTCAACCTCGACGACGAGGACGAGGACTACGAGGACGACTGAGACGGGTTTGCCCGGGCGGGGCCCTGCGCGGATACTGCCCGGTCTCTTGGCATCCCTGCGCGACACCATTCAGCACCGGCTCTCCCGCGAGCGCGGAACGCTCTACCGCGACGCCCCCTTCCGGGTCGCCCTGACCTACCCATCGCCCTACCGGGTCGGCATGTCGTCCCTGGGTTACCAGGTGATGTATCGCGAGCTCAACAGCCGCGACGACCTGGTGGCCGAGCGGGCCTTCGCCCCGGACGACTTCGCCCAGGCGCGCAAGCACCGGGAGACGGTGCTCACCTACGAGTCCATGCGCCCGCTGGGCGACCACGCCGTCGTCGCCCTCTCGGTGGCCTACGAGAACGAGCTCGGCGGGGTCATCGAGACCCTCGAGCTGGGCGGCATCCCCGCGCTGCGCGAGGAGCGAAACCCCAGGCGCCACCCCTTCGTGCTGATGGGCGGGCCCCTCACCTTCTCCAACCCGACGCCCCTCGCGGCCTACGCCGACGCCGTGGTCATGGGCGAGGGCGAGCAGGTGGTGCACGACGTGATGGACATCCTCACGTCCGAGCTCGACCCCGAGGTGAGGCTCAAGAAGCTCGCCGATCACCCCAACGTGTGGGTCCCGGCGGTGCACGGCGAGGCGCTGGCGAAGATCGCCGCGGCCGACAACGAGACCAAGCTCCCGGCCTACGCGCAGATCATGACGCCCGACACGGAGCTGTCGGACATGTTCCTGGTGGAGACCGAGCGGGGGTGCTCGCGGCGGTGCCAGTACTGCGTGATGCGAAGGAGCACCAACGGCGGCATGCGCCTCGCGACGATGGAGAGCATCCTCGCCCGCGTCCCCGCCGACGCGAAGAAGGTCGGCCTCGTGGGCGCCGCGGTGAGCGACCACCCCCGCATCATCGAGATCATCGACGCCTTCGTCGACCGGGGCATGGGCGTCGGCCTCTCGTCGCTGCGCCCCGACCGCATGACCGACCGCTTCGTCGCGGCCCTGAAGCGCGGCGGCTACCGCACGCTCACCACCGCCATGGACGGCCCCAGCGAGCGCCTCCGGGGGATGCTCGAGCGCCACGCCAAGATCAAGCACATCGAGCGCGCCGCCGAGCACGCCCGCGCCAACGGCATGCTGACCATGAAGCTCTACCTGATGGTGGGCCTGCCCTCGGAGACCGACGACGACATCGACGAGTGCGTGGAGTTCGTCTCCGGGCTCAGCAAGGTGATCCCCATCGCGCTGGGCATCGCGCCCTTCGTGTCGAAGCGAAACACCCCCCTCGACGGCCTCGGCTTCGCCGGCATCGACGTGGTGGAGCACCGGCTCGACCGGCTGCGCCGTGGACTGAAGGGCCGGGCCGAGGTGCGCCCCACCAGCGCGCGCTGGGCGTGGATCGAGTGGGTGCTCGCCCAGGGCGGAGAGAAGGCCGGGCGCGCGGTCTACGACGCGACGAAGGCGGGAGGGCGCTTCGCGGACTACCAGCGGGCCTTCGAGGCGGCGGAGGTGGTCCCGAAGCGGAAGAAGCTGTCGGTGCTGCGCTCCGAAGCCGGCGCGGGGAGCTGACGTCCGGTGGCGGAGTCGTGGGAGTCGGTGGAGCGCACGGCCGCGGCGACGATCGACGCCGTGGCGGACGTGCGACGGTGCGCCCTGGAGGGCGAGACCCCATTGCCGCAGCGGTGGCCCGGGCCTGAGGGGCTGACGCGCACGGCGAAGGAGCTCGTCGAGGTCGACCGCGCGAGGGCGGTGCTGGTGGCCGAGGCGGCGGTGTGGATGGCGCTTCGGGCGCCGTGGGCGCGCTACCGGGCCGCGATGGCGAAGGCGCCGGTGAGGCTGCGGGCGGACGACGGCGCGGTGCCGTGGGCGGCGCTGCCCGGGGCCGTGGGCGCGGAGCCGAGTCGGACGCGGAGGGAGCTGCTCCAGGCGGCGGGCGACAAGGGGGCGGTCGCGCTGCGCGACGAGGCCCGCGACGTGGTGGACGCGCTGCGAGAGGTGACCGCGGCGCTGGGCGGCGGGCTCACCGACGCGCTCGGGATGGGCGACGTCGACGAGGACGCGGCGGCGCTGCTGGAGGAGACCGACGACGCCTTCGAGGAGCTCGACGCGTGGGCCGCGAAGGAGGGGGAGTGCGACCCCGCGAGGCTCACCTGGGCCGATCGATTGCACCTGGGGGTAGGCCCTGCGCTGCGGCGGGAGATCCCCTCGGGGAGCCTCGGGCTGCTGGGCACCGCGTGGCTCGCGAGGATCGACCTGGAGTCGGCGCAGCGGGGGATCGTGGACGCCCGAGGGGCGGCGGCGCTGCACGCGGAGGGCGTCGAGGCGTGGGTGATCGAGCCCGGGCGGCGGGCACTCGTGCTGGGGCGGCCGAGGGCGCTCGGGTCGGACGCGGGCGAGGTGCTGGGCGCGCTCGCGGTGTGCGCCGCGGGGGTGACCGCGGCGGGGCTCTCGGCGGGTCAACAGCGGGGCGTGCATCGGGTGCTCGACGGCGCGGCGCACGCGCTGGGTCGGTGGCTGCTGACGGAGCCGGGCTTCCTGGCGAGGGACGCGGGGCTGAGCGGGGCGGCGAGGGAGCGGACGCTGCGGTCGGCGCTTCACGCGGAGCTCGCGCGGATGCGCTGGGACGCGGCGGTGGCGCGCTTCACGGCGACGGCGATGCGGCGCGAGCCGGGGATGGCCGAGCGCTTCGGGGCGGAGCTGGGACGCGCGGTGGGGGCGGCGCCGTCGCCGACCTGGGCGGTGCACCTGGTGGCGAGGGCGATGGAGCCGGGCGGCGCGTGGCCGGGGCGATCGGCCGGGAGGGTGGCCGGGCTCTGGTGCGCGGTCGCGACGAGGGCGCGGCTGCGGGAGCGCTGCGACGAGGACTGGTTTCGCAACCCCCGGTCGGGCGCGGTGCTTCGGGGGGCGTGGGACGAGCTGCGGGCCGTCGGGCCGACGCGCGACCTCGCCAGCGAGCGGGCGGAGCTGCGTCGCTGGCTCACCGCGGCGATGAAGCAGTCGGGCTAGCGCGACGAGCCGAAGCGCATCGGGTAGTCGACCTCGACCTCGCCGCCCTCGGGCCGGGGGTAGCGCCAGCTCTGCACGCTGGTCTGCACGCAGCGGGTGAGGGCCGGGGTGCGGGCGCTGTCGGAGATGACCCGGGTGTTGCGGACGTGGCCGTCCTCGCCGATGCGCACGCGCATCACGATCACCCCCGAGACGGGCGTGTCGTTGCGGGTGGCGTTGGAGTAGCAGCTCGCGATCTGAGAGCGGTAGTGGTCGTAGACGAAGCGAAACGCCGCCGGGTCCATGTGCCCCGTGGCGTCGGTCTCGTCGCCCAGGCGGAAGCCGCTGCCGGCGGGGGTGCCGGGGACTCGCTCCCGCACGCCGCCGGGCTCCGCAGGGAGGGGCGCGCTCGGGGCGGTCGGGCTCGTCGGCGCGGGATCGGCGCCGGTCGGGCTCGTCGGGGTCGCGGCGCTGCCGGTCGGGGTCGTCGGGGTCGTCGGGGTCGTCGGGGTCGTCGGGGTCGCGGCGCTGCCGGTCGGGGTCGGCGCCTCGTCCGGCTCGGGATTACCGGTCGGTGTATTCCCCGTCGGGGTCGTCGGGCGGGAGGGCGCCGGGCGCTCATTGCTGGCCACGGTGGTCGGGCGGGCGTGCGCCGGAGCGGCTGCGGTCGGGCGCGCGGCGCGGGTCGGCCGCGAGGGGGAGTCGGGCGAGCCGGGCGGCTCGGCGAGTCCGCCGTCGGGGCCGGGCTCCGCGGAGGTCACCGAGGAGGGCTCGCCGAAGAGGCCGACCGGGGTCACCGGCGGCTGCGCGGAGTTCTGTCCGAGGGTCTTCCAGGCCGCGAGCGCGCCGAGGCCGAGGCACCCGAGCCCGACGCCCAGCAGCATCGCGACGAGGGTGCGCTTCGAGGGCCCCACCATCGGCAGCTCGATGCGATCGCCGGTGCCCTGAGCCGTCGGGGCGCGCGTCACGCCGCTGCCCTGCGCGGTGCTCACCGCCCCGCCTGGAGCGAGCAGCGTCGCCCCGCACTGGTTGCAGAAGCGTGACCCATCGGGGTTGGAACCACCGCACGTAGGACAGAACATCGTTGGTGACGCTAACGGACGCGCCGCGCCCCCACAACGTTCACGGATGGCGCCAACGAGTCTCCGCGGCGCGCGACGCGAGTCAGGCGCCCTTCTTCATCGCCAGCCGCTGCGCGATGACCTCGAGGACCTCCCCGTCGGTGGACGCGCGGCGCAGGCGCTCCCGCGCCGACTCTTCGCTGATCACGTTGGCGATCTGCCCCAGCAGGGCGATCTGCACCTCGGGCTGCTCGACCGGCGTCACCAGCAGGAACACCAGCCGCACCGGCTCGTCGGGCGGCGGCGAGAAGGCGACCCCCTCGGAGGAGCGCCCGAACACCACCCGCGGGGTCGTGAGCCCTGGGACCCGCGCGTGCGGGAGCGCCACGCCGACGCCCAGGTCGGTCGACAGCTCGGCCTCGCGCGCCAGCGCCCGGTCGGCGATCGCGGCGTCCCTGGAGACGGCGCCGGGCGGCAGCGCCGAGGCCATCTCCCGCACCACCGCCTCGCGGGTGCGCCCTCGAAGCGCCAGCACCAGCCCGCCGGCCTTCAGCGCGTCGAGGAGCGAGGTCTCCGCCTCGTGGGGGTACTCGTCCTCGATGCGGCCGACCACCTGCTCCAGGATGTCTTCGAGGGTGATGAGGCCCAGCAGGCTGCCCTCGTGCTCGACCGCGCACACCGTCGCGCCTTCGCCCTGCATCCAGAGCAGCGTCGACTCCACGTCGTCGTCCGGGCGAACCGCCCGCAGCGGGCGCACGAAGCGCGTCCAGTCCTCGTCCGCCGCGGCCACGGCGATCAGGTCGCGGGCGAGCAGGTAGCCCTGCACCGCGCCCGTCTCGGGGTCGACCACCGGCCAGCGGGAGAAGCGCTTCTGGGAGATCTGCCGCAGCACCTCGTCCCGGCTGGCCTTCGCGGAGAGGTGCCACACGCGGTTCCACGGCACCATCACGCTCCGCACGCGCTGCGTACGGATGTTGGCCATGTTCTCGCGGATGAGCTGCAGCCGCAGGTCGCGCACCTTGCGCTCGGCGGCCTCGTGGCGCACCCCCGTGTCGGCGAGCACCAGCCGGGCGAGCCCCACCGCCGCCTCGGCCTCCTCGAAGACCGCCGCCGCGACGCCCGCCCGCTCGAGGTCCTCCCGCTCGCTGAGGTACCGCGCCCTCACCAGCATCCGCGCGTTGGGGTTGAGGGCCCTCACCGAGGCGACGATGGTGGCCCGGTCGGCGGCGTGCGGCAGCGTCAGCACGACGTGCGAGGCGCGCCTCACCCCCGCCTGCTCGAGGATGCCCTCGTGCGACGCGTCGCCGTAGATCGCCCGCTGGCCCGACTCGTTGAGCCCGGACACCACGTCCAGGTTGAGGTCGATCACCACCGTGGTCATGCCCGCGTCCCGCAGCAGGCTGTGCACCGAGCGCCCCACCGGGCCGAAGCCCACCACCACCGCGATGCGCTCTCCGACCGCGGTCGCCCCGAGCGCCGCCGCCGCGGCGAGGTTGGTCTTGCGAGCCCTGCGCTCGGCGCGGCCGTTGAGCAGGGTCCAGAGCTTCGGGCGGGCCCGCAGCCAGTCCTCGATGCGCGGCAGCGAGCGGAAGATCAGGGGGTTTACCGCGATCGAGACGATGGCCGAGGCGACGAGCATGGTGTGCCCCGCGTCGGACATCAGCCCGTGCCTGCGGGCGACGTCCGAGAGGATGAACGAGAACTCGCCGATCTGGCTCAGGCCCACCGCCACCGTGAGCGCGGTGCGCGCCGAGTGGCCCAACAGAACCACGATGACCAGCGCGGTGAGCGGCTTGACCAGCAGGATGATCCCCAGCGCGGCCACCACCAGCAGCGGCGCCCGGAAGATGAACGCCGGGTCGAAGAGCATTCCCACGGAGACGAAGAAGAGCACCGCGAAGGCGTCGCGCATCGGCAGCGCGTCGGCGGCGGCCTGGTGGCTCACCGGCGACTGGGCCACCACGGTGCCCGCGAGGAAGGCCCCGAGGGCCATCGAGGCGCCGAAGAAGTGGTAGGCGCCCGCGGCGATGGCGATGGAGAACACCAGCACCGTGAGGGTGAAGAGCTCGCGAGAGCGCAGCCTGGCGACGCGCGTCAGCACCCAGGGCACGGCCCTCGCGCCGACGAGGAGCACCAGCGCCACCAGGGCGGTCAGCTTGAGGAGCGCGACGCCCAGCGCGGCCCAGAGCGACGCGCCCGGCGTGCGGCCCTCGCCCAGCATGGGGAGCACCACGAGGAGCACGATGGTGAAGATGTCCTCGACGATGAGCCAGCCCACGGCGGCGTGCCCCTGGGGGGAGTTCATCAGGTCGGCGTCCATCAGCACCCGCATGAGGACCACCGTGCTGGCCACGGACATCGCCATGCCGATCACGACCCCCGTCTTCAGCGGCAGGCCGAGCAGCGTGAACACGGCGACGGCGGCCAGCGTCGCCACGAGGCTCTGGCCGACCGCCCCGGGGATGGCCACGCCCTTCACGGCGATCAGGTCTTTGATCTGGAAGTGCAGCCCGACGCCGAACATCAGCAGGATGACGCCCACCTCGGCGAGCTGCTGGGCGATCTGCAGGTCGCCCGCGAAGCCCGGCGTGAGCGGCCCGATGATCACGCCCGCCATGAGGTAGCCGACGATGGGCGAGAGGCGCACCCGCTGGGCCAGCAGCCCCAGGATCCAGGCGGCCGTGAAGGCCACCGCGATGGTCGAGATGAGGGGCGTGTCGTGCATTGCCGGAAGCGCTGTCCCTCTCGTGGCTCCCGTCGGCGCCCTCGGCGTCCATCGAGCCGCCCTCCTTGCATAGTTCCGCCGGGCGTTTTCGGGACCCCCGGGAGAGCGCTCCGCGGCCCGAGGCAGAGCTCTGACCCCGCCGCTGAGCGCAGGGCAGGCCTTGCCCATTTCTGGCCCCGCCCCCCCGCGCCGTCGGAACCTTCTCCGCCTATGGATCACCCGCGGCGCGACGCCGGATGGATCGAGGTCATCTGCGGTCCGATGTTCAGCGGCAAGAGCGAGGAGCTCATCCGCCGGCTGCGCCGCGCCGCCATCGCGAAGCAGCGCGTGCAGGTCTTCAAGCCCGCGATCGACCGGCGCTACCACGACACCCGCATCACCAGCCACAGCGCGCAGTCGCTCGACGCCGAGGCCCTCCCCGACGTCGCCTCGCTGGTCGCCGCGCTCGACCCGGGCACGCAGGTGGTGGGCATCGACGAGGCGCAGTTCTTCGGTCCGACGCTGGTCGCCGCGGTGCAGTCCATGGCCGACCGCGGGGTGCGCGTGGTCATCGCGGGCCTCGACCAGGACTACCTGGGCCGCCCCTTCGAGCCCATCCCCCAGCTCCTCGCGATCGCCGAGCAGATCACCAAGTGCCTCGCGGTGTGCTCGCAGTGCGGGGCCCTGGCGAGCCGATCGTTTCGCCTCTCCGGCGGCGGAGAGCGGGTGCAGGTCGGGGCCGCGGACTCCTACGAGGCCCGCTGCCGCGCCTGCTACCTCTCGGCGATCACGGCGCCCGCGGAGGACGACGACGACGACGGCATGGCGGGCGTGGCGTAGCCCGCTCGCCCGCTACGTGTGCCGGAGCATGAAGTAGAAGATGTCGTAGAGCGCGTGGGTCCATGCGGCGATGGCGAAGCCTCGCAGCCGGAAGATGATCGCGAAGGCCACGCCGCACAGCAGCCGGAAGACGAAGCTCGACAGGCTGAAGGCGTCTCCCAGCGGCGGCAGGTAGTGCACCGCGGAGAAGAGCACCGAGGAGAAGCCGAGGGCGATGAGCCAGCCGATCCAGGGCTTCATGCGCCGCGAGAGCAGGTACCCGAGGCCCCCGAAGAGCCCCATGCGAAACACCAGCTCTTCGTGGAGCCCGGCGCCGCAGGACGCGATGACCTGCGCGGGGAGGCCCTCGTGGTCGAGCACCCCGAGGCCGAAGGTGCGCACGATGGAGCCGATGAGCGACGCCACGATGAGCGCGTAGAGGGTGCTCTCCAGCAGCACCGGGATGAAGAGCCGCGGGTGAAGGCTCGACTGCCGGCGCGCCCGCAGGATGAGCAGCCCCAGCAGGATGGTCACCCCCGCGGCGATGGCCGTGTAGGCCAGGATGTCGCCGTGCACCAGGGCCAGGACGGTGCCCGTGAGGAAGTCCATCCCGTTACCGACCCAGGTAAAACCCTGGCGGCTGTGCCGCATCTGGGTCAGCACCCCGAGGTGGTAGATGCCGAAGAGGGGCAGCACCAGGAAGAGGTTGGTCAGCGGGTCGACCCGGCGCTCGAAGTACCCGACGATCGGGCGCAGCACGGTGGGCGTCTCGCGGACTCTCGGCCTGGAGGGCATTGGGGCGCTCGTAGGGTGACACGGCCGCCACGGGGGCGCGAGGCGTTGATGGGGCGGCGCGGGATGGCGTAGGGTCGCGGCAATTCCCATGCGATATTTTGTTCAGGCAGCGGGTCGCGAGCACGAGGTGGAGATCGTCCTGCAGCCGGACGGCTCGGTCGCGGCGTCGGTCGGGGGGCGGCCGGTGGCGGTCGACGTGGTGTCGTTCTCCGATCGGGAGCTCTCGGTGCGCATCGGCGCGCGGGTGCTCGACCTGACCATCGAGGGCTCCGGCCCGATGCTGGGCGTGGTGGCCTCCGGGACGCGCACCTACGTGCCGGTGGAGAGCGAGCGCATGCGCGCCGCCGCCCGCGCCAGGGGGCCGGAGAGCGCCGCGAAGAGCCGCGACGTGCGGGCGCCGATGCCCGGCCGGGTGATCAAGATCTTCGTCGCCGAGGGCGAGAGCGTCGTGGCCGGTCAGCCGGTGATGATCGTCGAGGCGATGAAGATGGAGAACGAGGTGAAGGCCCGCGGCGTCGGCGTCGTGGCGAAGGTGCACGCCGTCCTGGGCGGCACCGTCGAGGCCAACGCCGTGCTCGTCAGCTTCACGTGATGCCGAACTCCTTGATCTTGTAGAGCAGCGCCCGGTGCGAGATCTCGAGCAGCTCCGCGGCGCGCGTGCGGTTGCCCTTGGTCTTCTCCAGCGCCCTGCGGATCAGGATCTCCTCGATGGTGCGCGTGGTCTTCTTGATGGAGTAGTTGCCCTTCTCCAGCTCGGCGGCGATGGGGTCCGAGGGCTCGCGGATCTTCCCCTCGAAGTCGTGCGGCTGCAGCGCGGTGCCCTCGCAGAGCACCATCGCCCGCTCCATGGCGTGCTCGAGCTCGCGCACGTTGCCCGGCCAGGGGTAGTCGCAGAGCAGCCGCATCGCCTGCGGGTCGACCCCGGTGATCTCCGTGCCGAGGCGCTCGTTGAAGCGCCCGACGAAGTGGTCGACGAGCAGGGGGATGTCCTCCTTGCGCGCCCTCAGCGGCGGGATCACCAGCGTCAGCACGTTGAGCCGGAAGAGCAGGTCTTCGCGGAAGCGGTTGGCCTTGGCCTCCTTGGTGAGGTCGCGCAGCGAGGCGGCCACGACGCGCACGTCGATCTTGCGGTCGATGTTCTCCCCGACGCGGCGGATGGTGCTCTCCTGCAGCGTGCGCAGCAGCTTCACCTGCAGCCCGAGCGGCAGGTCGCCGATCTCGTCGAGGAAGAGCGTGCCCCCGTCGGCCTCCTCGAAGAGCCCGCGCTTGTCGGCGTTGGCGTCGGTGAACGAGCCCTTCTTGTGGCCGAAGAGCTCGCTCTCGATGAGGTTCTCGTGGAAGTTGCCGCAGTTGACGGCGATGAAGGGCTTGGCCGCGCGGGGCGAGCGCAGGTGCAGCGAGCGCGCGACGAGCTCCTTGCCGACGCCGGTCTCGCCGTTGATGAGCACCGTGGTCTTGAAGGTCGCGACGCGCGCGATGGTCGCGAACATCGCCTTCATGGGCTCGCTGCGGGCCACGAGCTGGTCGAACTTGTGGTCGCGCGCGACGGCGGCCCGCAGCTCGCGGTTCTCCCGGCGCAGCGCCTCGCGCTCCTGGGCCTTGCGCAGCATGAACGCCAGGTCGCTCGGGGCGAAGGGCTTGGTGAGGTAGTCCTGGGCGCCGGCCTTGATGGCCGCGAGCGCGTCTTCGTTGGAGCCGTAGGCGCTCATCACCAGCACCGCCGTGGCGGGCCACCGGCGCCGCAATTCCAGCAGCAGCTCGAGGCCCGAGCGACCGCCGGGCATGCGCACGTCCGTCACGACGTACTCCGCGGGCTCCTTCTCCATCGCCGCGATGGCCTCGTCGGCCCCGCCCACCGCCAGCACCTCGTGACCCTGCTTTCGCAGGTGCGTCTTCAGGGCCAGGCGCAGGCTCTCCTCATCATCGACCAGCAAGACACGAGTCATCGATTGATCGCTCCACGAGGCATCGGGCGTAAGGGTTCAGCATCCCTGGGGAGACAAGCAAGCTCGCTCGGCTCGACCGGGCGACATTTCAGACAGGGTAGCGCCAACCGTGGTTGTCGGCGACGCGCTCGCACGGCGGCGAGCCCGCGGCGCGACGAGCGTGGCCCCGCGGTTGCTCAAGCGTATCGGCACCGGCCACACCGGCGAGTGTGTCTGGGATTGCTGTCCCGCGCCGCTGTCTGTATGGTTCGCGGCTGCGCAGGGTGTCTCGGGTTTCCTCGCTCAAGGAGCAGTGCGTTCCAATGTCCCAATCCATTCGTCTTCGCGGTGCGATGCGCTGCGGCGTGGCCGTCGCGATGCTGGGTGTCCTCGGCCAGGGGTGTCTCGATCGCCCGGTGGCCGCGCCTGACACGCGGCTCCAGTCGGGCGTGAGCCTCGCGATCCAGAACAACGCCGTCGACTCGGTCGACATCCTGTTCGAGGTCGACAACTCCAACTCGATGGCGGCCAACCAGGCCAACCTCGCGCGCAACTTCACGGTGCTCATCAACCAGCTGGTGTCCCCGCCGGACCGCAACATGGACGGCACCGCGGACTACCCCCCGGTGAAGAGCCTCCACGTGGGCGTCATCTCGTCCGACCTGGGCACGCCCGGCAGCACCGTTCCGTCGTGCGCCAACAGCGACATCGGCGACGACGGCCTGCTCAACCCGATCCGCAACGGGCAGGCGATCCGCTCGCACCAGCCGTGGACCACGGCCCCCGCGGGCACCCGCCCGGCGCGCTGCACCACGGACCCCAACCAGTACCCGGCCTTCCTGACCTTCGACGCGTCGACCACCAACCCGGCAGAGTTTCGCGACGACTTCGTCTGCAACGCCTACCTCTCCACCAACGGCTGCGGCCTCGAGCAGCAGCTCGAAGCGGCGTACCGCGCCCTGGTGGTGCACAACCCGCGCGAGCAGGCGGGCAACATGGACCCCAACGCGGGCTTCGTGCGCCCCAACGCCGTGCTCGCCATCGTGATCGTCTCCGACGAGGAGGACGGCTCGGTGCGCGACTGCCGCTACGCCGAGTCCGGCGTCCCCTGCACCGACGGCATCGGCGTCTTCGACAGCACCAGCGCCGCGTGGGCCAGCACCGACCTCAACCTCCGCTTCTACATGTACCAGCCCGGCGGCGCGCAGGACCCGACCTGGAACCTCGACCGCTACATGAACCCGCGCATGCCCAACCGCGGCTTCACCTCGCTCAAGCCCAACCGCCCGGAGAACGTCATCTTCGCGGCCATCGCGGGCGTGCCCATCATGCTGCCGCAGACCGCGTCCGGCCAGACCGACTACGACGCCCTCCTCGGCCGCATGCCCGACGGCTCCGACGGCCTCACGACCATGTCCCCCGAGGGGCCGGTCTCGATGCGCCAGCGCAACATGGACCCGAGCTGCTCCACCCGCGTCGTGCCCGCGTGCCGCCGCGAGGGCAGCTCGTATGACCCGATGCGCCCCGCCTGCGACACCATGGTGCAGTACTTCGCGCTCCCGTCGCGCCGCATCGTCGAGGTCGCCCGGCGCTTCCAGGCCACCTACAACAACGGCTCGGTCAGCTCGATCTGCCGCAACGACTACACCGACGCGCTCACCCAGATCGTGCAGCGCATCCAGCAGCGCCTCACCGGCCGCTGCCTGCCGCGCGTGCTCGCCACGCAGCGCCCCACCTGCTGCGACGCCACGGGCCGCCCGCTGGGCTGCTCCACGGGCCCGAACTGCGACTCCCGCACCCCCGCGGGCGCCACCGCCATCAGCGTGGGCTGCGAGGTGCGCGAGAAGCTCCCCGCCACCATCAACGCCGCCGAGTGGTGCACCGCCGCCCACGGCCGCCGCCGCGCGACGGGCGCCGCCGCCACCGAGGGTGGCCGCGCGGTCTGCCTCGTCAGCCAGGTCGCGGTGCAGCCCGGCATGACCGCCCCGGCCGGCTCGCACGGCTTCTTCTACGACACCACCGTCGACCCCGCGAACCCGAGCTGCACCCAGCGCATCTCGTTCACCGACGGCGACTCCGTCCCGACGGGCGCCGAGGCGACCATCGAGTGCGTGCAGTCGGACAACACCAGCACCACGGCTGACGCCGGTCGCTAGTCCCTCCCTCTCCGCTCGTCGGCTGAGCTACCGTTCAGCGCGATGGCCGACGAGCACCCCACCCGATACATCGACACCCGCCACGGCGCCCGCGTCGCGTACACCGTCATGGGCCGCGGAGAGCGAACCCTCCTCCTGGCCAACGGCCTCGGCGGCAGGCTCTACACCTGGCAGCCCCTGGTCGACGCCCTCCAGGACCACTACCGCATCATCACCTGGGACTACCGCGGGCTCTTCGACTCCACGGCCCCCTCGCGCAGCGCCCACCTGAGCATCACCGACCACGCCGAGGACGCCTTCGCCGTGCTCGACGCGGAGGGCGTCGACCGCGCCGTGTTCTGCGGCTGGAGCATGGGCGTGCAGGTGAGCCTCGAGGCCGCCTCCATGTACCCCGAGCGCGTCGCGGGGATGCTGCTCATGAACGGCACCTACGGCCACGTCTTCTCCTCGGGATTACAGCCCTTCGTAAGAATGCCCTTCGCCGGCGCCTGGCTCAACGCCGTGGTGGAGACCGTCGCCGACCGGCCCGACCTCGCCCGCGCCATCGAGTTCGCCGCGCCCCGCACCGTCATGCCCGCCGCCGCCCTCTTCTGGCTCATCTCCCGCGCCCGGCCCGCGCAGATGACCCCGGTGATGGAGCGCTACATGCGCGAGGTGTTCGACCCGCGCACCTTCCCCAACTACCTCCGGCTCTTCCAGGAGCTCGACGCCCACTCGGTGCTCCACCACCTGAGGGACATCCACGTCCCCGCGCTGGTGGTCTCCGGCGCATGGGACTGGCTCACCCCGGCGTACCAGTCCCACGTCATCGCGAGGCGCCTCCCCGACGCCGAGGCGATCCACCTCCGGAGGGCCTCGCACTTCGTACTTCTGGAGCGCCCGGAGGTGGTCGTCCCGGCCACGAAGAGCTTTCTAACCAAGCGCGCGAGGTGGTGACAGGATATGTCCACCCCGCCCTTGTGCGCACGCGCGCGAAGGGCGAGGTTGGACCCATGGACAGCACGACGACGACCGGGTGGTTCGAGGGGTTCAGCGAGGCCGTGCGCGCGAAGGCGGAGGCCCTCTGCGGGCGCGACGGGGTCTTCGACGCGCGGCGCGCGGGGCGGGCGCTGCGGGCCTGCTGTGAGGGCGGCGACCGGCCGGCGTACCCGGTCGAGGTGACCCTCTCGGACGACGGCGCGAGGGTGCTGCGGGCGCGCTGCGGCTGCGCGGCGGGGGCCACCGGGCGGTGCAAGCACGCGGCGGCGGTGCTGATGACCTGGGCAGCGCGGCCGTGGGCCTTCCACGACGCGAGCGGGGTGGGGGCCTCGCTGCGGCGGCGCTCGACCGAGTCGCTGGCGTCGCTGGTCGAGGAGATGGTGGCGCTGGCTCCGTGGCTCGAGCGCGTGGCGATGCCCGTGGCCCACAGCGGCGAGCGGGCGCGGTCGGCGATGCGCCGGCACGGCACGGCCTGGGGCGCGGCCGGGGCCATCACCTGGGAGCTCTCGGTGCTGAAGGCGCGCGGCGAGGCGCTGCTGAGGGCGGGCGACCTGCGCGGGGCGACGGAGGTGTTCCGGGGCCTGGGCGAAGGGGTGCTGGAGGGCTACGCCGCGGTGGCGGGGCAGGACGGCGACGGGGCCCTGAGGGCGCTGGCGGTCGACGCCGCGAGGGGGCTCACCACGGCGCTCGCGCGCGCCAACGACCGCGACCTGAGGCGAGAGGCGCTGACGGCGCTCTGGTCGGTGGCGCAGGGCGACCTGGCGTGCAGCGACGTCGGGGCGGCGGAGGAGATCCCCGAGGCGATCCTGCGGTACGCCGACGAGGCCGAGCGGGCCATGGTCGCGGGGTGGATCTTCGAGCGCGCGGCGCGCGAGGGCTTCGCGGCCAACGACCCGCTGGCCTGGTCGTCGATGCCCTTCGGGGCGCTGCTCTTCGAGCTGCTGCGCGACGGCCTCGACCTCGACGAGGTGCTGCGCGGGCTGAAGGCCCTCGGGCGCCACGTCGAGCTGGTCGACGCGATGCTGCTGCACGGGCGCCGCGACGAGGCGGTGGCCGCGGCGTGGGAGTGCCCGACCGGGGCGCTGCCCGCGGTGGCGGGGCTGCTCGCCCGCTGGGGCGTGGGCGCCGACCTCGACGCGGCGGTGCGCGCGCGGCTGGAGCGCGACCCGAGCGAGGCGCTCTTTACCTGGTGGGGTATGCGCTGCCGGGCGCGGGGCGACCTGGCGGCGGCGAGGGTGACCGCCGAGGAGATGGTCGGGATGTATCCGAGCGGGCATCGCTGGGAGGCGCTGCGCGAGGAGACCCCGGAGGCCGAGCGGGCGGCGCTGCAGTCACGGGTGGTGGCGGCGCTCGCGGCGCGCGGCGGGCGGCGGCCCGAAGCGGTGCGGGTGCTGCTGGCGATGGGCGAGCTCGACGCGGCGGAGGCGTGCACGCGGGGCGAGCCCACGGTGGCGAGCGCGGCGCACCCGGTGGTGTCGGGGGCGCGGCTCTCGGTGGCCGAGGCGGCGGCGGAGAAGAGGCCCTCGGTGGCGATGGCGATCTGGTCGGCGCACGTCGAGGCGCTGGTCGCGACGGGCGATCGGGCGCGCTACCGGGAGGCGGCGGGCTTCATCCGGCGGATGCAGGGGCTCGGCGTGGAGGAGTCGAAGGCCTGGGTGGCCTGGGCGAGGGAGACGCACCCGCGGAGGCGCGCGCTGCGGGTCGAGCTGACGGCGTAGGGCGGTGGCCTGACGGGTTGAGTACGGCTTCGGAGGTGGGCTTCCCCGGTACGACCGCGCGGTGTCGGACGACGGAGCCAGACCCCGAGCGTGAGCGAGGGGGAGCGCCCGTTCACGCCGTCAGCGCAGATCTCCGGCGCCGCGATTCTAGCGGGAATC
>SCUS01000112.1 GCA_004297725.1 Myxococcaceae bacterium
GCCGCCGCCGCCGCCGCCGCCGCCGCCGCCGCCGCCGGGGCTGCCCACCGAGCCGACGACGCCGGGCGAGGCGATCCACGCGTCGCCCATCAGGGTGCCGACGTTGTTGCCGCTCATGCCGTTGGCGCCCGCCGCGCCGGGGCGACCGTTCATCCCGACGCTCGAGGTGCCCGCGGCCGACGAGGTGGGGCACGCGGGAGCGCCGGTGCCGGGAGTGCCGCCGCCGCCGCCCAGGGAGCCCATTCCGGTCTCACCCGTCCCGCCCGCCATGGCCACGGCGCCGGAGGCCGTCGAGCCCTGCCCCGGGGCGCCGCCGTGACCGCCCGGAACGCCGCACAGCGACGCCCCGACCGCCCCCCGCGAGGGCTCCGCGATCGCCCCGGCGGCGCCGCACATCATGCTCGGGCCGCCGTTGCCGCCGACTCCGCCGACCGATCCGTTGGCCCCGTCGGTGCCGATGACCCCGGCGGCGCCGTCGCCGCCGTTGCCCGCCACCACGGTGCAGCCGCGCACGGTGAGGTTCGCCCCGCCCTGCACCACGCGGATGCCGATGCTGGGCTCGCCGTTGCGAGACGCGAGGGTGCGCCCGTTCGACGCGGTGATGGTGAAGCCCTCCAGGGTCGTCGCCAGCGTGAGCCCGATCGCCGTCACGGCCGTCGAGCCGCCCGCGATGGTCGAGACGTTGCCCAGCCCGCGACCCCAGTAGCCCGTCGGGGCGCCGGTGACCGGGGTGGCGCTGGTGAAGCCGCCGAAGACCCCGACGCCGGACACCAGCGCGACCGACTCGCTGTAGGTGCCGCGGTCGGCGTAGACGTCGCCGTTGTCCGAGGCCGCCGTGGCGATCGCCGCCGCGAGCGTGCGCTTGGGCAGCGCCATGGTCCCGGGGTTGGTGTCGTTGCCCAGCGGCGACACGAAGATCGCCTGGCTCAGCGTGCCGTCGACGCCGTCGCAGTTGGAGTCCGCGAAGGAGGGATCGGGGTCATCGGGACCCGTCGACGGGGTGCAGGCGTACTCGCAGCCGTTCGCCGGGTTGCCGTCGAGGTTGTAGAAGCCCGGGTTGCAGGTGCCGAGGGAGCACGTCCCCCCGGAGCAGGTCGCCGCCGCGTTGGCGAAGCTGCACGCCCGGCCGCAGGCGCCGCAGTGCGACACGGCGGTCTGCACGTTGGTCTCGCAGCCGTTGGACACCGTCGCGTCGCAGTCGCCGAAGCCCGCGGAGCACGAGCCGATGGCGCACGCCCCGGAGGAGCACACCGCGTTGGCGTTGGCCGGAGCGCAGTTCATCCCGCAGCCGCCGCAGTTCGCGACCTCGGTGCGGGTGTTCACCTCGCAGCCGTTGGACACCACCCGGTCGCAGTCCGCGAAGCCCGCCGCGCAGCTCGACACCGCGCACGCGCTGGAGGCGCACACCGGGTTGGCGTTGGGCGTCACGCAGGCCACCCCGCAGGTGCCGCAGTTGGCCGTCTCGCTGCGCAGGTCGACCTCGCAGCCGTTGGCGGCGCTGCCGTCGCAGTTCGCGAAGCCCAGGTTGCACGAGGCGATGCGGCAGGCGCCGGCGTTGCACTCGCCGGTCGCCCCGGCGAAGGTGCAGCGCGTCCCGCAGCCGCCGCAGTTCTGCGCGTCGGTCTGCGGGTCGACGCAGGTCTGGCTGCACACCAGGAGCCCCGCCGAGCACGACACGCTGCAGGTGCCGCGCTGGCAGAACTGCCCCGCGGGGCAGGCGTTTCCGCAGGCTCCGCAGCTCGCGGTGCTGGTGTTGAGGTTGGTCTCGCAGCCGTTGACGGCCATGCCGTCGCAGTTGTCGAAGCCGTCCGAGCAGCGGGCGATGGCGCACGCCCCGGCCACGCAGGACTCGGTGGAGTTCGGCAGCGAGCAGGCGCTCCCGCAGCCGCCGCAGTTCGCCACGCTGCTCTGGAGGTTGACCTCGCAGCCGTTGGCGGCGACGCCGTCGCAGTTGCCGAAGCCCGTGTTGCACGACTGCACGCCGCAGGTGCCGCTGGCGCACGCCGGCGTGCCGTTGCTCACGGAGCACACGTTTCCGCAGGCGCCGCAGTGGTTCACGCTGGTGCGGGTGTTGGCCTCGCAGCCGTTGGCCGCCGTCGCGTCGCAGTCCTCGAAGGGCATGGTGCAGCTCGCGATGGCGCAGGCCCCGGCGCGGCAGGCCTCCGTCGCGTTGGCGAGCGAGCACGGCCGGTCGCAGGCGCCGCAGTTGGTCACGCTCGTGAGCGTGCTGGTCTCGCAGCCGTTGGCGGTCATCCCGTCGCAGTTGCCGAAGCCCGCGTTGCAGGTGCCCACCCCGCAGGCGCTCATGGCGCACACCGGCGTGGCGTTGGCCGACGAGCAGGCCGTCCCGCAGGTGCCGCAGTGCATCGTCGACGTGGAGACCGGGACCTCGCAGCCGTTGCCCGGGTCCATGTCGCAGTTGGCGAAGTCGGCGTTGCACGAGAGCAGGGTGCACATCCCCATCGCGCAGCCCGCGGCGCCGTTGGCGACGCGGCAGGTGTTGTTGCACGCCCCGCAGTGCGCGGCGCTGGTGGTGAGGTCGGTCTCGCAGCCGTTGGCGGCCATGCCGTCGCAGTTGCCGAAGCCCGTGTTGCAGGTGCCCAGCGCGCAGGCGCCCATCGCGCAGCTCGCCGCGGCGTTGGCCACGCTGCACGGCTCACAGCTCGTCGGAGAGCACCCGAACATCGGGTCGTCGAGGGCCACGCAGCGCATGCCGCAGAGCTTGGTGTTCGGCGGGCACATGCACGCCCCGCGGCACGCGTCGCAGTTGGCGACGCAGCGGCCGCCCGGTGCGACGGAGCCTCCGTCGATCGCCGCCGCGCCGTCGTTGGAGGCCGAGGCGTCGTCGCCCGCTCCGCCGTCGCCCGCGCTCGCCGACTCGCCCGAGCAGCTCCCCGTCGCCCCGGTGCACGCGCTGCAGTTGGAGACGCAGGCGCCGTTGCAGAGGAAGAACCCCGCGGCGCAGCCCTCGCACGCCCCGCCGTCGCGGCCGATGCACGCCGCCACCGCAGGATCGACGTCGACCCCCACGTCGAGCGCCACGTCGACCCCCAGGTCGGACCTGCCGGCGTCCGGCGAGCCCACCTCGGCGCCGTCCACCGCGACGTCGAGCACGGCCCCATCGGGCGACGGCGTGCCGCTCCCTCCATCGGAACAACCCGACCCGAGCGCGACCCACGCGGCGAGCGCACAGCACACCGCGAATCGTCCACCAACCGACTTCGACCTCATCAAGAATGCCTCCTGAGCCTGAACGGCCGCGCGCGCGCGGCGAAGATGCCCGGGAGGCGCTCAGGGCAAGGGCCGATCCAACGCGTGGAGCGAGGATTCACGGCCATGGACGCCGGGGGTCGGCGGCGGCTGTACGAGCCGTGCGCTCCGATCGCGCAGCGCTCGTACAGGTGCCGTGGCAGCGACGGCCCCCGACGGAGGGGAGGACGATCAGGCCCGGGGCCCAGGTCATCGCGGAGAAGAGCGCGCGCGCCGTGGACCCGCGACCGGTGCCGCGAGGCTCCACACGATGATGCGCTGAAAGAGGTTTGGGCCCCCCATCGAGGTGTCGAAGCAAGCGAGAGGGCGTCGCTCAGCGCCTCAGGAAGATCGGGTTGCTCACCGCGAAGGCCATCCGCCCCGGGAACACCGGCTCCAGCGCTCGCCCGTGCGCGGCGACCACCACCCAGCTCCCGCCCGCGGCCACCGGCACCCGCACCGTGCCGCGGTAGCGCACCACCGGGTCACCCGGATCGCGCGCCGCGTCGTCGAGCGCGAGGGTCGGCATCGCCGTCCCGTCCACGAAGACCTGGAGCCGGTCGGCGTGCACCCAGGTCGGGGCCCGGGCGACGATCTCCACCCTCGCCTCCGCACCGACGCCGGCGAGCTCCTGCCCCGGCCCCGCGGCGCCCGCCTCGCCCGTCGCCGGGAGCGCTCGCACGTCGAGGAAGATGCCGCCCGAGATGGTCGACCGACCCGTTCCGACGGCCGTCGCGATGGCCTGCGGCGACACCGCCGACGGGTCGCTCGTGCCCAGGAACATGCAGGTCCTCGGGTAGCCGACGGGTGACGCGCTGAGGTGGTGGCTGTCCGAGGAGCCCACCGCGAAGACCCGACGACCCCGCCGCAGGAAGGAGAACCAGTCCGTCACCAGCGCGGCGTTCTGCTCGAAGGAGCTGCCGTTGAAGAACTCCACCGCGGTGAAGCCCTCGTCCCACATCGCCGGGTTGGCCGTGCCGTCGGCGGCGCTGTAGCCCGCGGCGTCGAAATACGCCGCGGAGGGAGCGCCCCGAGGGTGGTTGATCACCAGCGTCGGTCGCTCGGGCCGTGCGCGCACGTCCGCGAAGACCGCCGAAGGGAGCCGGTTGGCCCAGGCGAAGTCGCCGTTGTTGTGCCGCGACGGATCGGGGACGAGGGGAAACACCCCGAAGTGCCCGAAGGTGAAGGTCGTCATCTCGATCGAGCCCACCCCCCGGACGTATCGGCTCAAGCCCATCTCTTCGATCAGCGGCTGGAAGTCCATCACCCACTCGTGGTCGGAGCGGGCCATCACCGACAGATCATCCGCCACCCCGGCGGCCAGCTTGAGCCGCGCGTCGTCGTCGGAGTCGGGAGAGCGGATCGTGTGGATGTGGAAGTCTCCACACAGGACGCCGGGCGTGGCGACCACCCGACGCAGCGACACCGGCACCCGCGCGGTCATGCCCGCGGCGACGGTCACCCGGGTGTCCGAGAGGTCGTAGAAGGGCCCTCGCGAGACCACCACCCGATAGACCCCCGGCGGCGCAGGGAGGGTCACACGGCCGTCCGTGGGGTACGCCACGTGCAGCCGACCGGACTGCGTCGCGGGCTCGCCGTGGCTCGCGGGCAGCGAGCGCGGCGACGCCCCCACCGGGATCACCTGCACCCTCACCGGGAGCCCATCGCCGGAGAGCGCGTCCGTCGCCTCGACCGCGATCGATCCGTCGAGCGGAAACACCAGCGCGGCCTCGCTGGCGTCGCCGGCCACCTCGACCGCGGGCGTCGGCGCGCTGCCGGGCCTCCACGCCACCAGCCGCACCGGGCCCGCGGGCACGTGCACCCCGAAGCGGCCCGTCGCGTCGGCGGTGACCCGATCGAGGTAGCGGGTGCCATCCACCGAGGTGACGTGCACCCTCGCTCCGGGCGCGGGCTGCCCCGCGGCGTCGGCGACGGTCCCGTCGACCCTTCGGAGCGTCACGCCGCCGGTCGCGGCGATGGTGCGCTGCAGCCCGTCGAGCCCCGGTCCGCCGAGGGCGATGCGGCCGAAGTGCACCCTCGTCTGGCTGCACGGGGGGAAGGTGAGCGCCGGCGCGGTGAACATGTCGAAGCCCGCCACCGAGATGATCGGCGTGAGGGTGCCTCGCGTCGCAGGGAGCATCCACGCCCAGCTCATGGCGCGGTCGTCGACCCAGCCCACCAGCGGCGTCGCCGCCATGGAGCCGGTGCCGTCCATGAAGCCTCGCTCGGGCACGAAGCGCCCCATGCGGTTGCCCTGGAAGAACCCGTTGAGCACCATGCGCACGGTGGTCGCGCTCAGCCGCGGCACGTCGAAGGTGATGAACACCTCCACCACGTCGCTGTCGCCGCGGAGCTCGTAGTCGATCGCCGCCGTGATGTCGGCGTAGTCCGCCGGAGCGAGCGCGTAGCCGAACTCCGCGATGAAGGGGATCGCCCTCATCGGCCCCGTGGCGCGCACCACCGCGGCCGCCCCGTCGCGCCCGTCGTGGGTCACCGTCACCGAGGCGGGCTGCATGGTGAAGCGCCCGAGGCCGATGGCGACCTCGCCGAAGTCCCCGGCGTCGACGAGGCGCCCGTCGCGCACCGCCGTCACCCCCACCGGCAGGCCCCCGGAGGGCATGTAGCCCGAGGAGGGCCGCGCGGACTCGATGAGCAGCGCCACGCGGCTGTTGGCCACCACGTAGTCGCCCTCCTGCCAGGTCCCCAGGCCGGTGCGGTCGAGCGGGAGCTGCGCCGCGGTCAGGCGGCCTGCGCGCGCCTGCCCCGGGGGCACCCTCGCCGGGTCGGCCGCGCCCTGCTCCGAGCCCGTCGCGAAGGCCGCCCCCGCCGGGCACTCGCTCGGGCCGCTGTCCTCGGGTGACCCCACCTCGGCGTCGGCGCGGGCGTCCATCGACGAGTCGCCGAGCGACCGGTCGGCGCTCGCGCCCGCGTCCCTCGGGGGCTCCGTCGGGTCGCTGCACGAGACCAGAGCCGCCACGCACACCCGACCGACCCACGACGCTCGCATGGCGCGAGTGGACACCACTCCGTCAGCCGCAGAAAGGGCGCCGTGTCATCGCCCGAGCGGGGTGACCGTCCCGGTCTTGCCCTCGCGCACCGTGATGCGGATCTCGTTGTGCTCGCTGGCGGCGGTGGGCGGCAGGTCGACGTGCATGTCCATGGTCATCTCCATGGTGCTCGACAGCGACGGGGTCGTCGGCGCCACGGGGAACATCCCCCGCATCGTCACGTGCATCGTGCCCGAGCGCACCGACGAGCGCGGCGGGAGGTCGGCCATCGCCGTGATGGTGCCGTTCATCTCCGCGGACACGTCGAGGCAGGGCGTGCGCTGCACCGTCGCGACGCCGTGGATGCGGGTCTGCCCGCTGAGGGTGGCGGTCACGTTGGCGGTGTGCAGCAGGTCTCGCTGGGCCACCTCGGCGTTGAGGGGCCACGCCGCGCCCACGGCCTGCCGCTGCGTCGTCCCGAAGACCTGGTCGTCGTCGACGCCCCCGATGGACAGCGAGATCACCACGGAGAGCGCCTCGCGCACCGGCCGGTCGACCGGGCGGCCCGCGACGGTCACCCTCGCCTCGGCGCCTCGAGGAGCGCGCGTGACGGTGACCACCTGGCCGGGTCGGAGCAGCACGTGGGACCCCGTGGCGTCGTCGGCCTCGAGGCGCTCGATGGTGTACTCCGACGAGAGCGACTTGCCCTCCGGCGAGACCGTGAGCACCCGCTCGACGGCGCGGAGGCGCACCCGGAGGTTCTCCTCCCGGTCGACCGGGGGGCGGCCGTTGGCGCTGATGTGCATCGTCTGCTGCTTGTGGCCCTCGACGGTGACGCGGGCGCGCTGGCCCACCCTCGCCGGGCGGTGGAGCCTCACCTCGTAGGTGCTCGCGGCGCCCGGCGGGGTCTGCGCGGCGCCGCGGTGGCCGTAGCTGAGCGGCACCCCCGCGAGGGCGAAGGCGACGGCGAGCGCGGCGCCGCGGAGGAGGGACGAAGGGCGGAGCGGAGCGGTCGAAGGCTTCATCGTGGCGGGCACGATCGCACGGGTGCCCCAGCGAGGGCGAGAAGCCGGGCGCTACCGCTCGCAGGTGAGCGGCACGGCGACCAGGCGGTTGGGGTAGCTCCCCGGGTCGGTGGTGTAGAGCACCAGCGCTCCAGAGGGCGTCGCGACGAGGCGCACCCGCTCGACGCGCGTCGCGCCGGGGGGAACGGGGATCGCGAGGGCGTCGCCGCGCGGCGACCCTTCCGGCGAGAGCGGGGTCACCACCGGCCGCAGCACCCCCGACCCGAAGAGGCCCGCCGCCAGGACGTCGCCGCTCGCCCAGGTCGCCGCGAGGCTGCCCTGGTAGTCGCCCGGCGAGGCGAGCGGGCGCGCCTCTCCCCGGGGGCTCCCGTCGGCGCCGAGGGCTCGCACCACGACGTGGTAGGGCGCCGTGCTGGCGTCGGCTTCTTCCCAGAGCGCCATGAGCGCGTCGACCCCGCCGGTCACCGTGAAGGCGCGGACGGCCCTGAGGGTCTCCAGCGGGGTCTGCACGCCGCCGAGGGCCACGCCCCGCTCGTCATGGCGCCGGAGGTGCAGCCGCGTGCGGCGGGGCAGCGGACCCAGCGTCTCCTTCGAGGTCAGCACGAACGACCGGTCGGGCAGACCGACGCGGGCGAAGAGAACCTCGGGGAAGCCGTCGAGCACCGAGGGCGCGAGCTGCGCGGGGGTCTGACCATCGGCGTCGAGCTGCACCACCGACACGCCCCACAGCGCGCGGATCTGCTCGGCGAGGAAGGTGAACCCGGCCCCGTTGACCAGCAGGTCGCGGCAGCCGGACAGCGAGAAGCCCCCGGTCGGGAAGGCGATGACCCGGGCGGGCGAGGGGTTGCCCCGCGCGTCGAGCACGGTCAGCCCGCAGCTCGCGCCCCGCAGCTCGCGCACCTCTTCGAGCACCGCGCGCCGGCCCAGCGGCTCGTCCACCGCCAGCGAGGCGCTGGAGGGTGAGTAGCCCGAGGGGAAGCGCACCGCGCCGTCCTCCCTGCGGTTGCCGGAGGCGTCCACCCGCTCGAGCGCGACGTCGGGCTGGCGGTCTCCCCCGGCGTCGTCGGAGGTGAGCACCCACGCGCCCCCTTCGGCGGGCCGGGCATCGAGGATGGTGCGGTGGGGGGCGGAGCTGGTGATGGCCGGGAGCACCACGGCCGCGCCCACGCGCCAGCGGCAGGGACCCGTCGGGACGTCCAGCGACAGGGCCGAGTCGACGGGGCGACGGGGGCCGACGTCGGGGCCTCCATCGGCCATGGTGCCGCCGATGGTCGCGGAGCACGCCGACGAGAGCATCGCGGCGACGAGCGTGGGTAGGGTGTGGGGCATCGAGCGCATCCAGTTCAGCCCTCTTACTGCACCTGCGGAGGGTCATCCGTAACTGCCGATCATGCGGCTCCGGCCCGGATGGGACGCCCGTCAGATCGTTGACAGCGCAGGGAGCCGCGGGGAGCCTGCCTCATGCCCTACCGTCCAGCGGGTCGCGTCGTCGCGCTCCTGACCCTCGCGCTCGCCCCGGCGTGCGTCCGCGACGAATGGACCTACGACGCCCGCGTCGACGTGGGCGCCGAGGAGGTGGCGATCGACGCGCCGAGGGACCTCCCGGCGACGGACGCCGGGCTGAGCTGTCCGGCGGGGCAGCACCCCCTGCTGGGAGCGTGCGTCGGGGACGAAGCGCCCCGGCCGCTCGCGCCGCTCTCGCTCGGGGACGTCACGCAGCGGCGGCCGACCCTGCGCTGGGCGCTTACCCCCCGCTACGACGGGGCGGTGGTGGAGCTTTGCCGCGACCGCGGCTGCACGATGCCGATCGACACGCTGACGGTGACCGGGAGCAGCGCGCGGCCCGAGCGCGACCTTCCCCCGCGCAGCGTGGTGTTCTGGCGGCTGCGAGGGCGGGTGGGCGCCACGACGGACACCGTGTACGGCCCGACGTGGCTCTTCCACGTGCCCGCCACGAGCGCCCGCACCGGCGTCGACACCAGCGCCAACCCCCACTTCGACGTCAACGCCGACGGCTACGACGACCTCGTCGTAGGGGCCCTGAACGCCGACCCGGGCGGGCAGGACAACGCGGGGTCGGTGAGCGTGTTTCATGGGAGCGCGACGGGGATCTCGGCGACCCCGACGAGGGTGATCGAGGGCATCGTCGCGGGGGACGTCTTCGGCGTCGCGGTGGGGTGCGCGGGGGACCTCAACGGCGACGGCTACGCCGACCTCGCCGTCGGGGCCTCCCTCGCCAACCGGGGCGGGCGCGTCGAGACGGGCACCGTGAGCGTGTACCACGGGAGCCCATCGGGGATCGTGGCGACCCGGGCGAGGGTGCTCGAAGGCACGGTGGAGCGCGACTACTACGGCAGCTCGGTGGCGAGCGCGGGGGACGTCAACGGCGACGGCTACGGCGACCTGGTGGTCGGGGCGAACGGCGTCGACCCGGGAGGGCGCTTCAACGCGGGCACGGCGAACGTGTTCCACGGGAGCCCGTCGGGGATCGCGGCGAGGGCGGCGACGATCCTCGAGGGGCCCCTGACCCTCGACGCCTTCGGCTACTCGTCGGCGGGCGCGGGCGACGTCAACGGCGACGGCTACTCCGACCTGGTGGTCGGCTCGGTGGAGTCGAGCCCCGGCGGGCGCTACCAGGCGGGCCGGGCGAGCGTGTTCCACGGAGGCCCGTCGGGGATCGCGTCGACGGCCTCATGGGTCGTCGAGGGCAGCGCGGCGGGCGAGACCTTCGGGGTCTCGGTGGCGAGCGCGGGCGACGTCAACGGCGACGGCTACTCGGACATCGTCGTCGGGGCGCGCCGCGCCAGCCCGGGCGGGCGCGCCCTGGCGGGGAGCGCGAGCGTCTTCCACGGGAGCCCGTCGGGGATCACCCCGGGCCCGGCCGCCCGGCGCCTCGACGGGATCGCCGCGGGGGACCAGTTCGGCAGCGCGGTGGCGAGCGCGGGCGACGTCAACGGCGACGGCTACGGCGACATCGTCGTCGGGGCGCCGCTCGCCGACCCGGGCGGACGCGACGCCGCCGGGAGCGCGAGCGTGTTCCACGGGAGCGCGGTGGGGGTCGCGGCGGGCGCGGCGGATCGTCGCCTGGAGGGCGTCGAGGCGGGCGATGAGCACGGCCGCTCGGTGGGGAGCGCGGGCGACGTCGACGGCGACGGCTACGGCGACGTCGTCGTCGGGGCGCCGCTCGCCGACCCGGGAGGACGCACCGGCGCGGGCAGCGTGGGGGTGTTCCAGGGGAGCGCGTCGGGCGTCTCGGCGACTGCGACCACCACGCTCGAAGGCGCCGAGGCGGGCGACAACCAGGGCTACTCGGTGGCGAGCCGGGGCGGCCAGTCGAGGAGGGCTCCCTCGGTCACGCGTCAGGCCGAGGCACCACGTCTTCGGGCTTCAGCGCCCCCTCGCGCTTCAAGACCCAGAAGTCGTTCAGCGGCACGAACACGGGCCCCATCTTGAAGACCTCCCAGCCCAGCAGGAGCTCGCTGTCGCCCGCGTTCACCGAGACGAGGGGGCAGTAGCCCAGCGCCGCGGGGTCGAGCGCGGGGTTTCCCGCGTGGCCGTAGTCCAGGTAGTGCTCGCCCTGCCAGGCCCTCGGAAACTTGAGCCCGCGCGCGGAGCGAACCTCGTAGTGACCGAAGGAGAGGGCGCGGCCGCGCTTGTCCCGACGAGGCTCCGGGGGGGTGTCCCAGCCGGTCTGCTGGACCTTCACGTTCCAGCCGCGCAGCACCCCGGTGACCGGGTCGCGGTGGAAGGTCTTGCGAAACGACTTCCAGAGGATCGCGTGCATCCACGACGGCAGGGACAGGTCGATGCCCGTGTAGGTGGTGTCGGCGATCGCGTCGAGGTCGAGCGGCGCGGCGGCGCGCACGACCCCGAACAGCTCCGCGGAGTTCATCTTCAGGATCGCGTCGAGGGTGATGGTCATGAGGGTCTCGCCTGGGGCGCAGTAGGGGTGCGCGGCGGCGACGGTATCCTCGACGCCCGCCATCGTCGATCGGCCGCTGCGACGCCAAGGCCCTGGGACCTCCAGAATGCCGAGGGCTCACCCCCGAACAAACGATTGGATCGAGGGGCGCCATGAAGCCAGAGAGTGGCCGCATGTCGACCTCGTCGGATCAGCGCACTGGGAGAGCCACCATGACCGAGCACGCCGGAGCCTCTGACTGGATCGCCGACCGCGGCGAGAAATGGCGCGCCCATGTGACGCGCATGGAGTCGACGCTGATGCCGGTCGACGAGCCGCTCCTCGGCGCGCTGCGGCTACGGGCGCCCTCCCGAATCGCCGAGGTCGGATGCGGCGGGGGCGGCACGGCCCTCGAGGTGCTGCGGCGGGCCCCTGCGGGGAGCGTCGTCCACGGCTGCGACATCTCACCGACGCTCATCGAGCTGGCCCGGGCGCGCATGACGCCCGACGAGGCCTCCATCGCCTTCGAGGTCGCGGACATGGCGACCGCTGCGCCCTCGCGGCCGTACGACCGGCTGGTCTCGCGCTTCGGCGTGATGTTCTTCGACGACCCGGGCGCGGCCTTCGCCAACCTGGCGCGCTGGCTCGAGCCTGGGGGGCGCTTCGCCTTCGCCGTCTGGGGCCGTCCCTCCGACAACCCCTGGATGACCACGGTCCGCGACGAGGTGGCTCGGGTCGTCGAGGTGCCGCGAGCAGACCCGGCGGCGCCAGGCCCCTTCCGCTACGCCGACTCCGACAGCCTGCGCTCGCTGCTCGAGGGCGTCGGCTTCGCGGAGATCGACGTGCTCGATTGGCGAGGGGCGCTCCCGATCGGCGGTGACCTCCCGCCGGCCGAGGCGGCGCACTTCGCGCTCTCGTCCTTCTCGTCCTTCGGCGAGCTGCTCGCCAGGGCGGGCGACGACGCGTTCGACGAGGCGCTCCACGCGCTGACGACGCGCTTCTCCCTCCACCGACGCGACGGCGCCGTGCGCCTCGACGCGAGCGTCCTGATCGTCACCGGCACCCGGCGATAGGGGAAGAGGCTACGACGGGGACGCCTCGCGCAGGATCGAGGCGGCCATCGCCAGCACGGGGTCGTGGGCGCGGCTCGCCAGGTGCGCGAACAGCACGCGCACCGGGGTGGGGGCTTCGAAGAGGAGCTCGACCTCCCCGCGCGCTCGAGCCTCCTTGGCGGTGTCGGTGTGCAGCAGGCCGACCCCGGTCCCGCTGGCGATCAGCGTGCGGGTGACGCTCTCGCGATCGACGCTGATGATTCGCCGGGGGCGGATCTGGTGCGCCATGAACAGGCTCTCTGCGACCCGCCCGCAGCAGGCGCTCGAGGCGGGATAGATCCATGGAAGGTCGGCGAGAGCGCTCCAGTCCAGGGGCTGCGAAGCCGCGACGAGCCGCGGAGGCGCCACGACGTGGATGCCGAAGCGAGACACCTCGACGGCCGAGAGCGCCGCATCGGGCTCGCCCGCTTCATTGTAGAAGCCGGCGTCCAGGCTGCCGTTGCGGATGCTCTGGAGGATGTCGAGCGAGGTGCCGTGCCGGAGCACCACCTCGACCTCGGGGCAGCGCGCCGAGAAGGTCGTGAGGAGCCTCCCGGTCGCGCCGTCGTCGGAGTTGCTGCCCGCTCCGAGGCGGAGCGTGCCGGTGAGGCGCCCCTTGATGCGGGTGGCCTCCTCCAGCAGCGCCTGATGGGCGACGAGCGTCTGCTGCGCCCTGGCGAGGAGACGCTGGCCCTCGGGGGTCAGGCTCATTCCCCGGGGGGTGCGCTCGAAGAGGCTGAGGCCGAGCGTGTCTTCGATCGCCTTGATGTGCGCGCTCACCGCGGGCTGACTCAGGTGGAGCAGCTCCGAGGCGCGCGTGATGCTGCCCTCCCGAGCCACGGTGACGAAGGTCTTGAGCTGATAGATGTCCATCGCTTCGGGGCCCCTCGCCTGACAGGCGCGCGAGCTTCGGTCGGGCGCGGGGACGAGCATAGCCGTTCAGAGAGGGGAGGGGAGAGCGCGGCGGGTGGGGTGCGGCGGCGCTCAGCGCGCGGCGGAGACGAGCGAGCTCGTCGAGAGCGCGGCGAGGTACATTCCAAGCCCGAAGACCGTGTGCGTGGCGACGCTCTTCATGCTGTTGAAGAGCGGGGCTGCGGTCTTGGAGGAGGCGATCCCGGCCCCCAGCGCCGGCTGAAGGATGAACAGCGGCGCCACCACCGTCACGAGGCCGATGGCGAGCGCGGGGAGCAGGGACGGCGAGCGCGCCCACCTCAAGCCGAAGGTCGAGAGCATGAGCGCGCTGAAGGTGATGCCGATCGCGTAGTGCGCGCTCCAGCCGATCAGCGCCTCGCCTCGAACCGGCGCCGCCCTCGCGATGCTCTCGTGCACCCACCGCCCCTCGGGGAGGTGGCCGATCCAGCGCCCCAGGAGCGCGAAGTCGAGGGAAGGGACCCCGAGCCGCCTCAGCAGGAAGGCCCACGCGTCCATCACCAGGGTGGCGCCGACGCCGATCGCGAGGGTGCGGAGTGCGAATTCGATCTTCTCGTTCACGGTAGACCTGCCTTGTGGAGGTGTCTCTGCGTCGACGAAGAACGTTGGCCCCGAGGCCTCGACGATCCAATCGTATTTCGCGAGGTCAGCCCTCGGCTGCGCCGAGGGATCGTGGCCGGCGCTCGGGATCTTTGTGGTGACGGTGAGGGAGAGGGGGCCCCCGGTGAGCGAACCCACCGGGAAGCGCCGTCGAGGGACTACGGGCAGCTGAGGGCGGAGCAGACCGACACGGGGTCGGCCGGGCACGGGCCCTCGACGAGCTGGATCTGGTCGAAGTCCGCCGAGCTCCCGGCGGGCCCCGAGAAGAGCTGGAACCGCAGGAGCACGTGGGTCCAGGCCGCCGGCATGGTCATCTGCTTGGGGTACCAGCGCCAGGTGTTGTCCGAGACCATCGGGGTGATGGTGCCGCCCAGATAGTCGCTGTCGCCGCAGCCGCCGAGGCCCCAGAACTGCTCGTAGTAGCTCAGGTAGCCGGCCGCGTTGGAGCGGTTGAAGCCCACATAGGGGACGGCGCCCGGGGTGCCGCGAACCCACGCCGAGAGGCAGTACGTGCGACCCCCGACCACCGGGATGGGCTGGACGGTGAAGACCCGCCCGCCGCCCTGCGGAAGGATGGCCGTCTCGTGGAAGTAGGTCCCCGCGCACTGCGGGCTCGCCGACGCGAGGGTCAGCGGGCGCCCGTCGAGCGGGTACCAGGCGCCGGTGCCCGACTCCCAGTTCTCGGTGAACGCCACCCGCGTGCACAGCGGGCAGGCCGCGCCGGAGCAGCGGGGCGGCGGCGTGCAGATGGTGTTGGTGCACACGCTGTTGGTGCAGGTCTGGCTGTATCCGCAGACGTTGCCGCAGGCGCCGCAGTTGGCCGTGGTGCTGAGGCTGGTGCACACGCCGCCGCAGCTCACGTAGCCCGAGCTGCACGCGCAGGTGCGGCTGCCGGGCGTGTTGGTGCAGGTCGCGTTGACGCCGCAGCCGCCGTTGCTGGTCGCGCACTCGTCGACGTCGGCGCAGCTCAGGCCGTCGCCCGAGTAGCCCGTCGCGCAGGCGCAGGTGCGGCCGCCGGCGGTGTTGGTGCAGGTCGCGTTGGCCGAGCAGCCGCCGTTGCTGGTCGCGCACTCGTTGACGTCCACGCAGGCGCCGCCGCTGAGGGCGTAGCCGGTGTTGCAGGCCGCGACGCCGCAGGCGCCCGAGTAGCAGGCCGAGGTGCCGTTCGCGACCGCGCAGGTGTAGCCGCAGGCGCCGCAGCTCGTGGCGGTGCTGCTGGTGTTGGTCTCGCAGCCGTCGGCCGAGCTGGCGTTGCAGTTGGCGAAGCCCGCGTTGCAGGTCGCGAGCGAGCACGAGCCCGCGACGCAGGCCCCCGCGCCGTTGGCGTAGGCGCAGGCGACGCCGCAGCCGCCGCAGTGGGCGGCGCTGGAGGCGAGCGTCACCTCGCAGCCGTTGGCCGCGTCGTGGTCGCAGTCGCCGGTGCCCGCGGCGCAGACCGCCGTCGAGCAGGAGCCCGAGACGCAGGTGCGTCCCTGGGTGCACGCGACCCCGCAGGCGCCGCAGTTGGCGCTGTCGGCGTTGGCGTCGACCTCGCAGCCGTTGGCGGCCGCGCCGTCGCAGTCGCGCTGCCCCGGGGCGCACGCGTAGCCGCAGGTGCTGGCGACGCAGGTCGCGAGCGCCGAGGGGCGCGTCGGGCACACGGCGCCGCAGCCGCCGCAGTGGTTGGCGTCGGTCGAGGAGGAGACCTCGCAGCCGTTGCCCGCGAGGTGGTCGCAGTCACCGAAGCCCGGGTCGCAGGAGCCGACCCCGCAGGCGCCGCTCACGCACGACGGCGTGCCGTGGTCGGTCGCGCAGGCGGTCTCGCAGGCGCCGCAGTGGGAGGCGTCGGCGGAGAGGTCGACCTCGCAGCCGTTGGCCGCGTCGCCGTCGCAGTTGGCGAAGCCCTGGGCGCAGCTCCCCATCACGCAGGCCCCGGCCGAGCAGGAGGCGCCCGCGTGGGCGAAGGAGCAGGCGTGGCCGCAGGCGCCGCAGTGCACGGCGTCCGTGGAGGTGGCGACCTCGCAGCCGTTGGTCTCGACGCCGTCGCAGTTGGCGAGCGGGGCGGTGCAGGCCGAGGCCGAGCAGGCGCCCGCGACGCAGGTGCGGCCCGCGGTGCAGACGACGCCGCAGGCGCCGCAGTGGTCGAGGGCCGAGCGGGTGTCGACCTCGCAGCCGTTGGAGGCGACGCCGTCGCAGTCGGCGTGCGCCGCGTCGCAGGTGTAGCCGCAGCTTCCGCCGCAGGTCGCGGTGGCGTGGGGGGCGGCGGCGCAGGCCGTCGCGCAGGTTCCGCAGTGGGCGAGGTCGGAGGTCAGGGAGACCTCGCAGCCGTTGGCCGCGTTGCCGTCGCAGTCGGCCCAGCCCGCGTCGCACGCGCCGAGCGCGCACACGCTGCTGCCGCAGACGCCGGTGGCGTGGGCGTAGGTGCAGCGCGTCCCGCAGCCGCCGCAGTTGCCCGCGTCGGTGCCGAGCGCCACCTCGCAGCCGTTGGTGGGCTGTCCGTCGCAGTCGGCGTAGCCCATGTCGCACACCGAGAAGCCGCAGGCGCCTTCGACGCACTGGGGCGCCGCGTTGGCGAAGGAGCAGGCGTTTCCGCACGCGCCGCAGTTGCCCATGTCGGTGGCGGGCGAGGTCTCGCAGCCGTCCGCCGGGAGGCCGTTGCAGTCGGCGAAGCCGCCCGCGCAGACCGCGGTCGAGCAGGCGCCCGACTGGCAGGTCGTGGCGTTGCCGCACGCCGTCGAGCAGGAGCCGCAGTGGCTGCCGTCGGTGGTGGTGTCGACCTCGCAGCCGTTGGAGGCGTCGCCGTCGCAGTTGCTCCAGCCGACCTCGCAGCTCAGGCCGCAGGCGCCCGCGCCGCAGGTCGGCACCGAGTGCGGACCCGACGCGCAGCTCACGCCGCAGGCGCCGCAGGAGGTGACCGAGGAGAGGTCGGTCTCGCAGCCAGCGTCGGCGGTGCAGTCCGCGAAGCCCGCGGCGCAGGCGCCGATGGCGCAGGAGCCCGCGGCGCAGGCCGGAGAGGCGTGGGGCAGCGAGCAGGCGTTGCCGCACGCCCCGCAGCTTGTGACGCTGGCGAGGTCGACCTCGCAGCCGTCCGCCGCGAGCCCGTTGCAGTCCGCGAAGCCCTCGGCGCAGGAGCCGACGGCGCAGGCGCCCGCGGCGCACACCGGAGAGGCGTGGGGCAGCGAGCAGGCCTGGCCGCAGCCGCCGCAGTTCGCGACGTCCGAGGCGGGGGTGGTCTCGCAGCCGTTGGCCTCGTCGACGTCGCAGTTGGCGTAGCCGGCGTTGCAGGCGCCGAGGCCGCAGCGGCCCGCGACGCACGAGGGCGAGGCGTTGGCGACGACGCAGGCGTGGCCGCACGCGCCGCAGTGGGTGACGTCCGAGGAGAGGGAGACCTCGCAGCCGTCGCCGACCGCGGTGTTGCAGTTGGCGCGGTCCGCGGTGCAGGCGATGGTGGAGCAGGCGCCGCCGACGCAGGTGGTGGTGTCGCCGAGGCTCGAGACGCAGGCGTTGCCCGGGGTGCCGCAGTTGGCGTCCGTGGTGACGTCGAGCTCGCAGCCGTCGGCGCGGTCGCCGTTGGCGTCGGCCCAGCCGGCGTCACAACTGATCGCGCAGGCGCCGGAGCCGCAGCTCGGCGTCGAGTGCGCGACCGGGGAGCACGCCACGCCGCAGGCGCCGCAGTTGGCGAGGGTGTTGAGCGGGGCCTCGCAGCCGTCCGAGGCGAGGCCGTTGCAGTCGGCGCTCCCGGCGTTGCAGGAGGTGACGCCGCAGGCGCCGGCCGTGCAGGCCGCGGTGGCGTTGGAGAGCGAGCACGAGGTGCCGTCGGTGGCGCTGGGGTTGGAGCAGGTGCCGGTGCGGGGGATACAGACGCCCGCGGTGTGACAGGCGTCGGTGGCCCTGCAGCGCACGCGGAGGCACTCGCAGGCGTCGCCCTTGCCATCGCGGTCGGAGTCGCGCTGGTCGGCGTTCGCCACCGTCGGGCAGTTGTCGACCCAGTCGAAGGCGCCGTCGTTGTCGCCGTCCACCGCGGGCCGATCGATGCGGAACCTGATCTGCAGCACGCCGCCCAGGAGCAGAGGGGTGAAGTTGACCGTGTCGACCGATCGGAACTCCGACCTGTCGCGCACGACGTCGACGTCGGCGAAGCCGAGCTCGCGGGTTCCGCCGTCGGCCGTCGGGACCAGGACGCGCACCCGATAGCGGCCGGTGGTCGAGAGGCGCTCGTTCGCGGTCGCCCAGTTGATGAAGAAGTAGCCCTCGGGGTCGCTGTCGGTGACCGGCTTGCGTTCGATGAGGTTCTGGGGACGGCGGGGGCCTGGGCCTGGGCCGGGGCCGGCATCACGGATGGAAGGGCTCAGCGGCGCCCTCGCCGTGTAGGTCTCGATGGTGAGGAAGGTCGCGAGCGTGCGGGTGGTGTTGCCACGCCTGTCGAGCTCGTCGATGCGCACGGTCGGGTTGACCGTCGGCACGTAGTCCCCCGTCAGCCCGGCTGACTGGGGGACCATCGGCGGAAGGAAGAAGAAGCCCTCCGTCCCGCCGTTGTGGAGCTGGTCGGAGATCACCGCCTGGGCTGCGCGGTGGGTCCCTTCGTGCGCGGCCGAGTCGCTGGGACTACAGCCTGAGGCCAGTAGCAGCGGCGCGCAGAGCACCGCCAGCAAGGCGCGTCGGAGCCTTCGATTGGGCATGGGATCCTCCCGATGGGTGGCCGAGGACCCTCGCGACACGCGAGCGGCACACTGCCGGCGGCGACCATGGCGGAAGGAAGGCCCGGACTCCGATAGCAGAGCGGTGGCGCAGGGAGCGATCAGCGCGCGCGGTCGTGCGTGTGCACGCTGGCGTGGCGCTCGGAGGCGTAGGTCTGCGGGTCGCCGGACGCGCGGGCCTCGCCGACGCTGGCGGTCCTCACCACCGACGGGTCGCACCCGCGCGCGACCAGCACCGCACGAATCGCCTCGGCGCGCTGGCGCCCGAGCTCGAGGTTCTCGGGGGCGGCGCCGCGGGGGTCGGCGCTCCCGGTGACGATCACGTCGCGCACGTCGCCGCGCTGGATGCACTCCGCGAGTCCGCCGAGCATCGCGGTGGACTCGTCGGACAGGCTCGCCGACCCGGTCTCGAAATAGAGCGCCCAGTCGTTGCAGCGAGAGCTGGTGGCGATGCGCTCGGGCGAGGCCGCGGGCTCGCGGTGATGGGCGTGGGCCGTGGTGGCCTCCGGCGTCGCCGTGGTCGCACAGCCCGAGGAGAGCGCGCCGAGGAGGGCGAGGGAGAGAGCGGACGAGATCGATCGGATCATTGGGAAGTTCAGCCTTTGAGAGGGTTCGTGGGAGACCTCCACCAGAGCAGCGAACATGCCACCGCAGCGCCTCTGCGGAGTGCGGCCACGGCGCTGCCGGCGTCCGTGACATCGCGTCTCAGATGGGCCGCGGCGGTGAGGCGCGCCGGGGAGGGCGCGGTCGGTCGCTGCCGATGACGGCCGTCGTATCCGTTCGGGGGAGCGCGCCATGCTCGCGTGACGTCTGCGGGGGGTGGACGTCTCCGTGGTTGTGAGGTTGTCTGCGCCCGTGACGACCGTTCGCTGGTGGCTCTTCTCGTTGTCCTTCGCGCTGGGAGCCGCGGCCTGCCAGTCCGAGCAGAGCATGTCGCTGCGGGTGTTCACCCCCGACGGCGGCGACCCCTGGGTGGGCGACGCCGCCGCCACGCAGGCCCGCCTCCGCGTGGAAGACCGCGAGACCCCGGTGCAGACCGTGAGCGTCGGGCGCGGCGGGAGCTTCTCCCTCCAGGTGGAGCTGGTGCGGCCCGACCTGCGCTCTCGCATCGTGGTCGAGGCGCTGCGCGACGGCGAGGTGGTCGGCTCCGGCGGCACGCCCCTCGCGCAGTGGGCGTCCTTCGGCCCGACGCTGCTGCCCGTCTGGGTGCAGCGCCGAGACAGCGTGGAGCCCGCCCCGTGGGGCGAGGGCGCTCGCCGGGTGCGGCCCTTCCTCTTCGAGCTGCAGAGCCCCTACGTGGCGGCCGTCGGCGGGGCGCTCGCGGCCGCGGCGGTGGACGTCTTCGACGCGCTGGTGATCCGCCGGGTGGAGGGCGCCTCGGCCATCGACGACACCTTCAACCGCGACGCCTCGGCGCTGCGCCTCGCCGACGGCAGCGTGCTGCTGGTGCGCGGCTGCGTCGCCGTGCTCTGGAACCCCTCCAACAACACCGTCACCACGCCCACCGGCCGCTCGGCGCCGCAGGAGCGCTGCGACGTCATCGGCAGCGCCACGCTCCAGGAGCCGGGCGGCGGCGGCCTGGTGCTGGGCGGCCGCAACGCGACCTCCGCCGTGGCCCGCGTCGACCGCGTCATGCCCGACGGAACCTGGGTGACCTCCGAGGCGCTCACCACCCCGCGCGACCGGCCGTCGGTGCTACGCCTCGGCGAGCTCGACGCCCTGGTGGCCGGCGGCCAGGGCGCGACGGCGGACTACCTGGAGCGCTACGGCCCGATGCTGATGGCGGCGCAGCGCACGGTGCACACGGGCGACGAGCGGGTCGACCGGCGCAGCCGCGCGGCGCTGGTGATGGCGGGCGACGGCGTGGCCCTGGCGCTGGGCGGCGTGGTCGCCGGGAGCGACGCCCTCGCGACGGAGGACGCGCTGCTGGACACGCGCTGCGCGACGGGCGGCTGCCCGGTGCTGCTGGGGGTGCGCCCGCTGCTCTCCCAGCGGCGGCGAGACGCGACCGCGGCGCTGGCCGAGGGCGACCGGGTGCTGGTGGCCTCCGGCACCGGGAGCGACGGGAGGGTCGCGGACGCGGTGGAGATCCTCGACGTGAGCGCCCCGCGCAACCCGTCGGCCGGCGTGGCCGTGGCGTCGCTCCCCTACGAGGGCCTGTCGATGCTGCCCCTGGCCACCGGCAGCGTGTGGATCGTCGGCGGCGGTCGCTCGGAGAGCTGGCTCTACCGACACTGAGCCCCGGCGGGCGGCGGCTTGTAGGCCTCTCCCCCGGGCCCCACGTTGAGCCGCATGGCTGCGATCGACGCGTCATCCGCCCCCGATCCCCTCGACGGCCTCCTGTCCCGGGTGCCTCCCGCGCTCGCTCCCCTGGCGCGACTCGCCTTCAACTACTGGTGGTCCTGGCAGCCCGACGGGGAGGCGCTCTTTCGCGACGTCGACCCCGAGCGCTGGGCGTCGTGCGAGCACAACCCGGTGCGCCTTCTCTCCGAGACCATGCTCCTCGACCGGGCCGCGGGCTCCGATCTCCCAGGGCGCTCGGCCGCAGCGCTGGCCCGCCTCGAGGCCGAGCTCGCCGCGCCCGCGGCGCCCACCGCCGGGGCGAGCGCGGAGCGCCCCATCGCCTATTTCTCCGCGGAGTTCGGCATCCACGAGTCGCTGCCGGTGTACGCCGGCGGCCTCGGGGTGCTCGCCGGAGACCTCCTGAAGCAGGCCTCCGACCTGCGGATGCCGCTGGTGGGAGTCGGCCTCTTCTACCGCCGCGGATACTTCCACCAGCGCCTCGACCTGAGCGGCCTCCAGCACGAGTTCTGGACCGAGCTGGACCCCGAGCGCCTCCCGATGCGCCCGGTGCGCAGCGAAGACGGCAGCCCCGTCACGGTGCGCGTCGCGCTCCGAGGGCACGACGTGGCCCTCCGCCTCTGGCGCGTCGACGTCGGCCGCGTGCCGCTGCTGCTCCTCGACTCCAATGTCCCTGGCAACACGCCGGTCGACCGTGCGCTGACCAGCCAGCTCTACGTCGCCGAGCGCGACATGCGCCTGATGCAGTACGCAGCCCTCGGCATCGGCGGGGTCCGCGCCCTGCGCGCGCTCTCCATCGACGCCTCCCTCGTCCACCTCAACGAGGGCCACGCCGCGCTCGCTCCGCTGGAGCTGGCCCGCGGCCTCCGCGCGAGCGGCGCCTCCTTCGCGGAGTCGATCGCCGCGACCCGCCCCTCGGTCGTGTTCACCACGCACACGCCCGTCGCTGCGGGAAACGAGCGCTACGAGGCCTCGGACATCCGGCGCGTCCTGCCGGGTCTCTGCGAGGAGCTCGACGTGTCCGAAGACGAACTCTTCCAGCTCGGTCGTCACCCCGGTGCCGGGCACGGGTCCCCCCTCGGGATGACCGAGCTCGGGCTCCACACCAGCCGCGCGGCCAACGCGGTGAGCCGACGCCACGGCGAGGTCGCCCGCGCCATGTGGCAGGGCTTCTTCCCAGGGCGCTCCCGGGACGAGGTGCCCATCACGCACGTCACCAACGGCGTTCACCTCGCGACCTGGATGAGGGCGCCGATGAGAGAGCTCCTCCGCCGCCACCTCGGCGACGACTGGGAGTCCGTGCAGAGCCACGCCGAGCGCTGGGAGCGCGTCTCGTCCATCCCCGACGAGGAACTCTGGCAGGCGCGAAACGCCCTCCGCGCCTCGCTGGTGGAGATGGTCCGGCGGCGCAGCGTCCGCGACCGCCTCGACCGGGGCGAGGCCATCGACTACGTGGAGGCCGCCGCGAAGACCTTCGACGAGGGCGTGCTCACCGTCGGCTTCGCCCGCCGCGTGGCGACGTACAAGCGTCTTCACCTGCTGACCCGGAGCCCCGAGCGGGCCCTCGGGCTGCTGGGCTCCGACCGGCCCATCCAGGTGGTGATCGCGGGCAAGGCGCACCCGCTGGACGAGGACGCGAAGCACTTCGTACAGACCATCTTCGCGATGAAGCGGGCTCCGGGGGTTGGCACCCGGGTGGCCTTCCTCGAGGACTACGACATGGACCTCGCGCGCACGATGGTGGCCGGCTGCGACGTCTGGGTGAACATGCCCCGCCCCCCGAGCGAGGCCAGCGGAACCAGCGGGATGAAGGCCGTGCTCAACGGCACCCTTCACCTCAGCGTGCTCGACGGCTGGTGGAGCGAGGCCTTCGACGGAGCCAACGGCTGGGGCATCGCGAGCCCCGAGGGCGACGACCCCGCGGAGCAGGACCGTCGCGACGCCGACCGGCTCTACAGCATCCTGGAGAGCGAGGCCGTCCCGGACTTCTACCAGCGCGACCCGCTCGGGCTGCCCCGCGCATGGCTGCAGCGCATCAAGCGCAGCCTCGTCTCCCTCGGCCCGCGCTTCAACGCCAAGCGGATGCTCGAGGACTACACGGCGCGCGTGTATTCCCGCTAAGAGACCCGTCGCAGGTCTCTCTCCCCGATGCGCCCCACCGTGAACGCCGACCGCCCCACCTTCGCCGCGTGGCTCCACGCCGCGCAGACCCCCTCCTCGGCCGTCGCTCGCATCGACGACCGCTCCTGGTCGCTCTCGCTCACCGAGACGCTCCTCCGCGTCCCCTACGACCGCCCCGACGGCGCCCTCGACGCCCTCGGCGACGCCCTCGACGCCCTCCACGCCACGCTCCCTCCCGACGGCGACCCCGACGCCCCCGTGGCGCTGCTCTGGGCCACCTACGACGCCTGCTGGCACGCGGCCTCGGCGCGCCCGGTCACCGACCGCCGCCCCGCGGGCGACCGATGCCCGTCGGTGTTCCTGTCGAGGGTGCTGTGCTCGCAGCACCCGCAGAGCGCGCCGACCTCCGGGCACGGCCCCCTCCCTCCCTTCACCAGCGCCACCGACCGGACCGCGCACGCCGCCATGGTCGAGGCCGTGCGCTCCCGCATCCGCGACGGCGAGGTCTACCTGGTCAACGTCGCCAGGATGATCCACCGGCCGTCGATGTCCGCGGAGGCCATCGCGTCGCGGGTAGACCGCTCCGACGCCACGCGCGCCCTGCTGGTGAGCGCGGGCGACGTCCGCGTGGCCGCGATGTCCATGGAGCTCGCCCTCTCCTGGGACCGTCGCGCCGGCGTGGCCCTCTCCCGCCCCATCAAGGGCACGCGCCCCCGGCGCCCCGACCCCGTCGAGGACGCCCGCGAGGCCGAGGCCCTTCGCCTCGACGAGAAGGAGCGCGCCGAGAACGCCATGGCCGTCGACGTGCACCGCAACGACCTCGGCCGCGTGGCCCTCCCCGGCGGGGTGACCGTGCCCGTCCTCTGCGGCGTGGAGCCCCACCGCTACGTGCACCACCTGGTCTCGACGGTGCGCGCCGAGGTCGACCCCGGGCTCTCCGCGAGGGCGATGCTCTCGGCGGTGCTCCCCCTCGGGTCGGTGACCGGCGCGCCCAAGCTCGCGGCCATGGAGACCATCGCCGCGCTCGAGGCCGAGCGGCGAGGGCTTTACACGGGGGTGTATGGGCTGGTCTTCGCAGACGGGCGGGTGGAGCTCACCGTGGCGATCCGCACGCTGGTGACCGACCCCGCCGGCGCGCACTACGGCGTCGGCGGCGGGATCGTCTGGGACAGCGACCCGGCGAGGGAGTGGGACGAGCTGCTGTGGAAGCAGCGGGGGGTGGAGTGACCGGGTCTTACGTCAGGGCGTAAAGCCGGTGCAGAGGTCGAAGCTGCTGATGGTGGGGTGCGTGGGGAAGGGCACCGGGGTGGTCTGGTCGTCGATGCTCACGAGGTAGGCCGCGAGCTGACGGACGGCGGTGGCGCGCGCCGCGGGGTCGGCGCTGGCGACGAGGAAGTTCGCCGAGAGCGCCTGGTGGTGCGAGCGGAAGAGGTCGCTGAGCACCTCCTCCAGGGTGCGGGCGTTGCCCGCGTGGAAGAACGGGGCGCCGGTGCCCATGCCGACGAGCGACGGCGGGTTGAAGCCCGTGAAGCCCTGCGCGGGGGTGCCGTTGGCCTTCACCTCGAAGATGAAGTTGCTCACGCCCGTCGGGGCGACCGCGGTGGGCGCCCCGAGGGTGCCGCCGACGGTGCCGACCGAGCGCAGCACGCAGTTGATCTGGTCGCCGCTGCCGGCGAGGGCCGCGTTGGCGGCGCTGATGCGGAAGGTGGCGGTCCGACCGGCGTTGGCGCTCGGCGGGTTCAGCCCCGCGAAGGCCGTCGGAAAGCCGGTGTACGTCTGGACGCGAAGGGTGCCCGTCAGCGGGTTGTTGCGGGCCTCGCTGGGCTCGTAGAAGCGCCGCGAGACGGTCCAGAGGTTGGTGCCCGTCGGCGAGCCGTGGCAGCCGGCGCAGTTGCCCTCGGCGAAGAGCGCGGACCCGGCGGTCACGTCGGCGGCGACGAGGTTGCTGGGCGCGCGCGGCGGCCGGATGGTGCGGACGTAGAGGTCGATGTTCTCCCAGTCCTCGAGGAGCGAGCGCACCGGCGCGGCGCCGGGGGTGCCCGCGGTGATGGCGCGGGTCGAGCCGCTCAGGCCGAACTGCGGGGTCGCGGTCGCCACGTTGCCCGCGGGGACGGGCGTGGTGCCGTCGGCGTGGATGCGGTCCTCGGGCACCGGGGGCATGGAGTTGGCGTGGACGAGCGCGCCGACGCCGCCGGAGGTGCCGCGGGTGTTGCCCTCGAAGTCGTGCACCTCATCGAGGATGCCGGTCCAGTTGAGGACGCGCTGGTGGGTGCCCGAGCGGTCGAAGGTGCCGTCGAGCGAGGTCGTCTGGCGAGGCCCGGCCGCGAAGGTCCAGGTGACGTTGTCGGTGAGGCCGTCGGGGTGGCAGCCCTCGCAGGAGCCCCAGCCCTGGCCGTTGCGCGACCAGCGGGCGAGGCCCGTGACGAAGAAGCGCCGCCCGATGTTGACCCGGTCCTCGGGGCTCGCCGCCGTCGGGGCGGGAGCCGACTGGACCACCGCCGCGGTGGCCTGGGCGCTCAGGTCGATGAGCGACAGGTTGCGGGTGTTCTCGTTGAGGGCGACGGCCCGCGCGCCCACGGTGTTGGCCACGGCGATGCCGATGGGCAGCCGCCCGGCGGCGGTTCCGGCGTTGAGGCCGATGAAGTGGAGCGCCGTCCCCTGGCCCACCTGGGCGAGGGAGAAGTCGGCGTTGAACTCCACGCGGAAGATCGCGTCGGAGCCATACGACGACACGTACGCCACGTTGCCGCCGCCCATCGGCAGGAAGGAGATGTCGTTGGGGACGAGCGGAAACCGCCGGGCGTTGGTGTCGGGCACCGCCGTCGCCGTGGCCGCGTAGCGGGTCTCGAACTCCCTGGTCAGCAGGACGTGGTGGTCCGTGTCCGGGAGGTTGGTGGTGAGGTTGATGAGCGAGATGGCCGCGAAGAGGTTCTGCTGCGAGTTGACCGGCCGGCGCGGCGACTCGCACACCGAGGTGACGAAGAGCCGGTCGCCCTTGATGGCCGCGGCGTAGAGCTGGTTGGGGAAGCACCCCGCCTCGGTCGAGGCGCTGGTGGTGCGGAAGGCCTGGAGGTTGATCGGGGCCGCGATCGCTCCGGTGCCCGCGTTGAAGCGGTACACGAGGCCGCCGCGGTTGACGTCGAGCGCCGCCTCCCCGGCGGGCAGGGTGGAGAAGAGCGACGCGTCGATGGTCTGCGCGAAGAACTCCGTCACGTAGACCGTCTCGTCGCTCTCGTCGGTGTCCAGGTCGTTGGTGACGACGATGGCGCGAGGGTGCGCGAGGCCGGCCCGCACGGTGGCCGCGGTGACCGACGGACCGAGCCTGCCGGTGCCTGCGAGCGTGGGGTTGAGGTTGATGGTGCGCGCGACGCTCATGGTCGCCCCGGAGACGTTGACGTCGGAGACCGTCCCGTCGGCCCAGTTGGCGACGTAGACGTGGCCGCCCAGCGGAGAGATCGCCAGGCCCGTGGGCTCCGAGCCGACGGTGACGCGCCCGGTGATCGTCGGCATCGTGCGGAGGTTGCCGATGCGGATGAGCTCCTGCGTGCGGCGGAGGATCACGTACGCCGTGTTGTCGTCGCTGCCGATGACGGCGGCCCAGGGCTCCGCGTCGGGGGTGGCGATGACCGTCGGGGCCATCGCGCTCGGCACGCCGGTGAGGGTGGTCGCGAAGATCGAGACGCTGTGGGCGGTGCGGTTGGTCGCGACGGTGATCCGGTCGTCGCTGGTCAGCACGACCGCCGAGCCGTGGGTGGCCGTGCGGCGCGCGGTGGCGGGCGTCCCGCTGTCCGTGGGCCCGGTGTCCGCGGGCGTCCCGCTGTCCGTGGGTCCGGTGTCCGCGGGCGTCCCGCTGTCCGTGGGCCCGGTGTCCGCGGGCCCGGTGTCCGTGGGCCCGGTGTCCGTGGGCGTCCCGGTGTCCGTGGGTCCGAGGTCCGTGGGTGTCCCGCTGTCGACCGGGCCCGAGTCGCCGGGTCCGAGGTCCGAGCCCGCATCGACGCCGCTATCGGTCACGGGCGCCGGATCGTCTCCGCACCCGAGCATCCCCAGCGACACCCCCACCACGAGCCCGCCAAGCCATTGTTGTTTCGCCATCAGCATCCTCCACGTGACGCGATGCCCCCATAGGGCTCCAATGTCCCAATGACCGCCTGAGACCGCGCGGAAGACCGCGCGTACCCAACCGAAGAACCCCTGAGGCACCGAGTCCGCGACGCTAGCCGAGGAGCGACTGCGAGAACAATGATCAGTTGAACTTCGGGGCTGTCGGGGCTGCGCTGGGACAGGGCCCACCCCGGGGCAGCGTCGGAGGGGCCTCGGCTTGCCTTCGGGGGGGAGCGGGGGCTATGTGCCCGCCCTCCCAATGATCCGACTTGATTCAGTGACCCGTCAGCATGGGCGTCAGATCCTCTTCCTCGACGCGTCGATGAGCGTCTTCCGCGGCGAGCGGGTGGGGCTGGTAGGGCCCAACGGCTCGGGCAAGAGTTCGATCTTCCGGCTCATCGTCGGGGAAGACCAGCCGGACGCCGGCAACGTGGTCATCGACAAGGGCGTGACCATCGGCTACTTCAACCAGACCGTCGGGGAGATGAGCGGCCGCACGGTGGTCGAGGAGACCATGGCGGGCGCCGGCGAGGTGGCCGACATCGCCCACGAGCTCCACCTGCTGGAGCTGGCGATGGGCGACCCCGACCGGGCCGACGAGATGGACGCCATCATCGAGCGCTTCGGCGAGGTGCAGTCGCGCTTCGACGAGCTCGACGGCTACGCGCTCGAGGCCCGGGCGAGGGAGATCCTCGCGGGGCTCTCCTTCGCGCCGGAGGTCCTCGACGACGACGTGGGCAAGCTCTCCGGCGGGTGGAAGATGCGCGTGGCGCTCGCCCGCATCCTGCTGATGCGCCCCGACGCGCTGCTGCTCGACGAGCCCACCAACCACCTGGACATCGAGTCCATCGTCTGGCTGGAGGGCTTCCTCCGCAACTTCGAGGGCGGCCTCATCATGACCTCGCACGACCGCGAGTTCATGAACCGCCTGGTCAACAAGATCGTCGACATCGACGGCGGCGAGCTCACCTCCTACACGGGCGACTACAGCTTCTACATGCAGCAGCGGGCGCTGGCCGAGGCGCACCACGAGGCGCACTACGCCCGGCAGCAGGCGATGCTGGCCAAGGAGCAGGCCTTCATCGACCGCTTCAAGGCCCGGGCGAGCCACGCCGCGCAGGTGCAGTCG
Organism: Myxococcaceae bacterium; assembly: GCA_004297725.1. Classification (GTDB taxonomy): domain Bacteria; phylum Myxococcota_A; class Polyangia; order Polyangiales; genus SCUS01. The sequence goes on from SCUS01000112.1 coordinate 28,112, forward strand.
CGGGTGAAGAAGCTGGAGAAGATCGACAAGGTCGAGGCCCCGAAGCGCCGCCGGGTCATCGAGTTCGACTTCCCCAAGCCGCCGCGCTCGGGCGACGACGTGGTGAAGCTCTCCGGGGTCTCCAAGGGCTGGGGCCGGCGGAAGATCTACGACGGCCTCGACCTGCTCATCCGCCGCAAGGAGCGCTGGTGCGTGATGGGCGTCAACGGCGCGGGCAAGAGCACGCTGCTCAAGCTGGTGGCGCGCGAGTCGCAGCCCGACTCCGGGTCGGTGACCATCGGGGCGAGCGTGAAGCTCGGGTACTTCTCGCAGCACGCGATGGACATCCTCGACCCCGGCCGCACGGTGCAGGAGGCCCTGGAGGCCGCGTACCCGAAGGCCTCCATCGCCTCGCTGCGCACGCTCCTCGGGTGCTTCGGCTTCTCCGGCGACGACGTGGAGAAGCGCTGCAAGGTGCTCTCCGGCGGAGAGCAGGCGCGCCTGGTGCTCGCGCGGATGATGTTCGACCCGCCCAATTTCCTGGTGCTCGACGAGCCCACCAACCACCTCGACCTCGACACCAAGGCGATGCTCACCCGGGTGCTGACGGAGTTCGAGGGCACGATGCTCTTCGTCTCCCACGACCGTCACTTCCTGGGCGCCATCTCCAACCGGGTGCTGGAGGTGACCGCCGAGGGCGTGCGCGCCTACGGCGGCGGCTACTCGGAGTACGTGACCGAGTCGGGCCACGTGGCGCCCGGGGTGGGCTGACCGCCGCGGGGAGTGTGTGGTACTCCCGCGCGCCGCTCGAGCCCCCCTAAGAGGCCGGCGCGAACCATTACAGGAAGGTGTAAAACGATGCGACGATGGATTCTCTGCACGACGCTGGCGCTCGGCGCCTGCAAGCCCGCGGCCCCGACGGCGCCTGCCCCGGCGGCCAACGCGCCGCTCACCACGGATGACCAGCGCACGCTCTACGCGCTGGGCCTGGTGATGGGTCAGCGCATGGACGACTTCAGCCTGACGCCCGCCGAGCTGGCCGTCGTGCAGCGCGGCATCGCCGACAAGGTGACCGGGGCGCGGCCGCTGGTGGAGCTCAACGAGTGGGGCCCGCGCATCAACACGATGGCGCAGGCGAGGCAGGGTCGGCGCGCGGAGCAGGAGAAGGTCCGCGGCCGGGCCTACGCCGACACCGCGGCGCGCGAGACCGGGGCCGAGCGGCTGCCGTCGGGCCTGGTGTTCCGCACGCTTCGCGAGGGCAACGGCCCGACGCCGACGCCGGCCAACACGGTGCGGGTGCACTACCGCGGCACGCTCATCGACGGCACCGAGTTCGACAGCTCGTACACCCGCGGCGAGCCGGTGGAGTTCCCCCTCAACGGCGTCGTCCCGTGCTGGACGGAGGGCGTCCAGCGCATCCGCGTGGGCGGCAAGGCGCGCCTGGTGTGCCCGTCGGACATCGCCTACGGCGACCGCGGCCAGCGGGGCATCCCCCCCGGCGCGACGCTCAACTTCGAGGTCGAGCTCATCGGCATCGTCGGCGCCCCCGGCGCGGGTGACGCCGCCGTGGCCCCGACGCCGACCGCGCCGCCGACCCCGCCTCCCGCGCACTGATCGCTTCCACCATCCGGCATCGACTGCCGTTCCCCTCCATAGCTCCGTTCGGTACACATCTCACGATTCGCCTGGATTTCAGGCCGATGCGTGCGTCCGCTGTGCCCGCGGGTTCCCCCCCCACAGGGCCGAGGGGACGACGACCCCGCCACGCCGGGTGCCTCATCCGATAGCACTCCGGCGCCCTTCACCTGGGAACGGGCGCGGCCGCGTCGTCTCCTCGGCCCTGTGGGGGGACCTCTCCACCCCCCCTTCACTCTCGATACTTCAATGAACAACGGACGACCCGGATCGTCCGGGTATTCGCCCCGTGGCGGCGGTGAACTGCGACGCTCGTCGGACCATCAGTGCTGCTCCCTTGGATTCATCGATCGCTGGAAAGGTTGGCGGCTCAGCCGTCGAGGTAGTCGATCCAGGCTGTGTGCGGCGCCTCGGCGCGGGCGACGGCGCACATGCGCGCGGGCCGCACCGGCGGGCGGGCGAGCTCCATCCGGGCCTGCTCCGGGGTGCGGTCGGCCTTGCGGCCGTTGCACGCGACGCAGCAGGTCACGATGTTGGTCCACTCCATCCGGCCGCCGCGGGCGCGGGGGACGACGTGGTCCAGGGTGAGCCGCGAGGCGCCCGGCTGCACCCCGCAGTACTGGCAGGCGTAGCCGTCGCGGCGGTACACGTTGCCGCGGGAGAACTTCACCCGCCGGTCGTGCCGGGCGTAGCGGCGCAGGCGCACCACCGAGGGCATCGCGATGGAGGTGCTGATGCCCCGGATGATCTCGTCGTAGGCCTCGACGAGCTCGGCCTTCCCGAGAAACATCAGGGTGACCGCGCGCTGCCAGGAGATGATCTTCAGCGGCTCGAAGGTGGCGTTGAGCAGGAGGGTGGCGAACATCGTGGGATCTCCGGTGGGGGTACTCGTCTTCGACGCGTGTTCTTCATGGTGGGTCTAGGATGGAAGGCGTGACCGTACGCTCGGGCGGTTGTCCAAAGGACAAGCGCGCCCGTCGCGTCGCAGGCGGCAAGGCCTGGGACGTTGATGGAAGACAATGAGAAAGGCCGCTGTCCTCCCGGCGAATCGGTGGAGGAGCAGCGGCCTTCGGGTGGCCTTCGGAATCGGTGGCCGGGGTTTTATCCGGTGACTGACTCCGCTCCTCTCATCCGCAGGTCGAGCCGCGGGTGATTGCCATCACGGGCCGCAATACCTCCGCTGAACCACGAGAACGCGCTGATCTCGCGCGTTTCTGCGGTCTTCGGAGGCTTCGGCTGGCAGTACATGAACGACATGGTGTGGCTTGAAGAGATGATCCTTGAAATGGATGTCGAGATACGAACCGTCGATGGGCTTACCAGACCATTCGATGTGTGGTCAAGCGAGGGGGGCTCATTTTTTCTTCGGACAATGATGAAGGCACGAGCGCCGAGGGGGAGGGGGGCGCGCTCAGCCGGGTCGTACGATCCAGCCCTCGATGAGCACCCTGGCGGCGTGGGGGCCGGTGAGCGGCGGCGGGGTCCAGAAGCCCCGGGCGCCGAGGTGCGCGGCGACCAGCGAGAGCACCGCGTCGAGGGCGTCTCCGTGGGCGTCCTGGGCGCACGCGTTGGCCACCGGGGCGGGCAGCTCGAGCCGCAGCCCGAGGGCGCCGAGGGCCTCGGGCAGCGCGCGGATCACCGCGTAGCGCTCGGCGGTGACCTCGTTGAGCGAGGGCCCTCCCTCCGAGGGCGAGGCGCGGTGCAGCAGGTACGGCAGCCCCAGGAGGCGCAGCATGGAGGCGGGCAGCGCCTCGATGACCAGGGGCTTGCCGGGGGTGAACTCCAGCGAGTCGAAGGGCAGCACGGTGACCTGGTTGCGCACCGGCGCGAGGGCGCGGGCGAGGGCCCCGAGGGCGCGCCAGGAGGGCGGCCGCGGCGCGGTGATGGACGCGGCGCCGTGGGTGATGGCCTCGGTGTGGCGCAGCGCTCCGGGGTGCGACGCGGCGAAGGCGGCCCAGCGCGCGTCGACGAGGGAGGGCGGGGCGACGGTGAGCTGGTGGAGCACCTGCGAGCCGTTGAGCACCATGCCCACGAGGTCGCGGGCGAGGGCCACCGGGACGCCGAGCGGAACATCCACGGCGAGCACGCGCGGCACGCCCCGGGCGATGCGGTCGGCGAAGGTGGCCCCGACGCGGTCGATGCCGTCGACGACGAGGGCGCCGCCGCGGTCGCTGCCCCAGGCGATGTGCGTGGGGTTGGGCGGTCTGGCGGAGCTGAAGCGCACCCCCACGAGGTCGAGGTTCTCCATGGCGTTCGCATTGTGCCGTGGCGCGGTGGCGGTGGATAGTCGCCGGGATGTTCCGGATGCCTGTCGACGCGACGCTCGACCTCGTGCTGCTCGAGGCCCGCCACGCCCCGATGCTCTTCTCGCTGGTCGACGACAACCGCGCGCACCTTCGGCGCTACCTCCCGTGGGTCGACGGCACCCGCTCGGTGCAGGACTCGATGCAGTACATCACCGCGTCGCTGGAGCAGTTCGCGCGCTCGCAGTCGCTCCAGGTGGGCATCTTCAGCGGCAACACCCTCGCGGGCATGTGCGGCTACCACCTCATCGACTGGAACAACCGCCGCACCGGCATCGGCTACTGGCTGGCGCGGGAGCACCAGGGCAAGGGGCTGATGACCCGCGCGGTGCGCGCGCTCACCACGCACGCCTTCGTGTCGCTGGGGCTGCACCGGCTGGAGATCCACGCGGCGACGGAGAACGCGAAGTCCCGCGCCGTGGCCGAGCGCCTGGGTTTTACCCAGGAGGGTATTGCGAAGGGCGCCGAGTGGCTGCACGAGCGCTGGGTCGACCACGCGGTGTACGCGATGCTGCCCGAGCGCTGGCGGGGGTGAGGAGGGTCAGCGCGCCGGGCGGCAGACGTCGGCGCGGGCGCTGCGGTCGGGGCGCTGGGCGCCGCGGACGAGGGCGAGGCGGTCGCCGTAGCGGGAGCAGGTGCGGTTGAAGGTCGGCGACGCGGTGGGCACGCAGATGCCGGTGCTCATGGTGGTCGCGGCGGGGTCGGCCACGCAGAAGGTGGTGGCCTCGCCGGCGCGGTCGGGGCACGAGCCGGTGCAGGAGAGGGTGCAGGTGCCGCGGGTCTGGCCCGCGGGGATGCGGCACACGCCGTTGGTGAAGTTGCAGTCGGCGTTGGCGGTGCACTCGGCGCCCACCCAGCGCTCGGTCAGGTCGATGGCGCGGCCGTCGTTGTCGCGCTCGACCGCCTGCTGGATCTTCACCGGGGTGCGGGCGCGGCCGCGGACGCGGGCGAAGACCTCGACGATGTCTTCGGCGGCCATGCGGGTGCAGCCGTGGGAGACGTAGCCGCGGCGGAGGCTGCCGCCGTTGGGGGCGGTGAAGTTGTCGATGGGGCCGTGGATGCCGTAGCCCGCGGTGGGCGGGCCCGCGAGGCGGATGAAGGGCAGACCCGCGAAGACCGGCGTACGGACGCCGCGGTCGTCATGCCAGATGCGGCAGGGGTAGTAGTAGGTCCACTGGCTGTCGGGGCCCTCGGTGGTGTTGGACCCGGTGTAGAAGACGCCGCCCGGGGCGAGGTCGCTCGTCGGGGTCAGCGAGCGGCCGTTCTCCAGCGCGCCAGGGCCGATGGGAAACACCCGGTCATAGCCGCCCGCGCGGTCGCGCAGGTGCAGCGTGAGACCGTCGAGCGAGATGATGATCTCCGGCCGCGTCAGCGCCGGAACATTGGGGATCTCCTTGCAGCGCAGGGCGTTCGTCCAGGTGCGCGGGTCGCGCGCCCCGGCCTCGCCGACGACCTCGCCGAGGTCGACGTCGTCGGTGCCGTTGCTCTCCGAGAAGGCCTCGTCGTCGCCGGCGGTACAGCCCCCCAGAAGGAGCGCCATCGCCACGAAGCCCACTCCCGCAAACCGCTTGGAATCAGCCATGGCGCCGATGTATCACCATGTAGGTATATTGACAATGACCCCACCCGGGAGGCCCCCCATGGACGCCCTGACCTTCCATCACCGCCGCTGGGACGAGCTCACCCGCGACGAGCTCTACGCGCTGATGACGCTCCGCCAGGAGGTCTTCGTGGTGGAGCAGCGCTGCCCCTACCTCGACGCCGACGGCGACGACCCTCGCGCCTCGCACCTCTGGGCCACCGGCCCGTCGGGCGATTACCCCATCGCGTATTGCAGGATCTTCCCCGCGGGCGTGAAGTACCCCGAGGCGGCCATCGGGAGGGTGGCGAGCGCGGGCTCGGCGCGCCGCACCGGGGCGGGGCGGGCGCTGATGGCCGAGGCGCTGCGGCGCATGGACGCCGACGCCGGGGCGACGGCGGCGGTGCGCATCTCGGCGCAGTCGTACCTGCAGCGCTTCTACGAGGGCTTCGGGTTTCGGGTGGTGTCCGAGCCCTACCTCGAGGACGACATCCCCCACGTGGAGATGCTTCGCGGCGGGTGAGCGCGGCGCGTCGGCTACACTGCGCCGACGATGTCCTTCCGCTTCTCCGTGAGCGCCGTCGACCCGGGCTCGCGCGCCCGCCGCGGCGCGATTCTCACCCCTCACGGTCGGGCCGAGACGCCCGCCTTCATGACCGTCGGAACCCGCGCCACGGTCACCGGCCTCACCCCCGCCGACCTCCGCGAGGTGGGCGCCCAGGTGGTGCTCGGCAACACCTACCACCTGATGCTCCGCCCCGGCGTCGAGCTCTTCCGCCGCGTCGGCGGCATCCACAGGTTCATGGGCTGGGACGGCCCGATGCTCACCGACTCCGGCGGCTACCAGATCTTCTCGCTGCCGGGCGACCGCACCATCAACGAGCGCGGCGCGCGCTTCCGGAGCTACATCGACCAGCGGGTGCACGTGCTCTCTCCCGAGCGCTCCATCGAGGTGCAGACCGCCATCGGCGCGGACATCATGATGGTGCTCGACGTGTGCGTGGACGCTCGCTCCGACGAGGCCACCACCCGCGCCGCGATGGAGCGCACCCACCGCTGGGCGCTGCGCTCGCTCGCCGCGCGCACCGACTCGCCGCAGGCCCTCTTCGCCATCATGCAGGGGGGGGTGTTCCCCGAGCTGCGCAAGGCCTCCGCGGGCTTTCTCACCGACCACCCCTTCGACGGCTTCGCCATCGGCGGCCTCGCCGTCGGCGACACCCGATCGCAGCGCGAGGACATCACCCACCTCGCCGCGGAGCTTCTCCCCCCCGACCGCCCCCGCTACCTCATGGGCGTCGGCACCCCTCCCGACCTGCTCCACGCCATGCTGGGCGGGGTCGACATGTTCGACTGCATCCTCCCGACCAACCTCGGCTGGCAGGCCACGGCCTTCACCTCCACCGGCCGGGTGAAGCTCACCCGCGGGGCCCACTGCCACGACGACAACCCCCTCGACGTGACCTGCTCGTGCGCCACCTGCGCCACCTTCAGCCGCTCGTACCTGCACCACCTCTTCAAGTGCGATGAGCCGCTCGGGGCGAGGCTCGTCTCGATGCACAACCTGCATCACTATCAGGCGCTCATGGCCGAGGCGCGCGCCGCCATCACCGCCGGAACCTTCGCCGCCTATGCGCGGGAGAAGCTCGAGGCCATCGACCGCCACGAGCACAGCGGCCGGAGGATGGGCGCCTCGGACCTCCCCTGAGTCGGGGGGTCTCCCCCTTCCCCCGTTGCGGCTCCGGCGCTAGCGTTCGCGCTCCGACTGAATGGCGATTCAGTCGTCCCACAGGAGCGGTCAATCTCATGGCAGACGAACTTCGGTTTGACGGGCGGGTGGCGATCGTCACGGGCGCGGGCAACGGGCTCGGGCGCTCGCATGCGTTGCTTCTGGCGAAGCGCGGCGCGAAGGTGGTGGTCAACGACCTCGGCGGCTCGCACACGGGCGGCGGGAAGAGCAGCGCGGCGGCCGACGCGGTGGTGGCGGAGATCGTCGCGGGCGGCGGCGAGGCGGTGGCCAACTACGACTCGGTGGAGGACGGCGCGAGCATCGTGAAGAGCGCCATCGACGCCTTCGGGCGTGTGGACATCGTGGTCAACAACGCGGGCATCCTGCGCGACGTCTCCTTCCAGAAGATGACCGCCGACGACTGGGACCTCGTGTACCGGGTTCACGTCCTCGGGGCCTACCGGGTGACCGCGGCGGCGTGGCCGTACATGCGGGAGCAGAAGTACGGGCGCGTGGTGTTCACCTCCTCGGCGGCGGGCATCTACGGCAACTTCGGCCAGGCGAACTACTCGATGGCCAAGCTGGGGGTCGTGGGCTTCGCCAGCACCCTCGCGCTGGAGGGCAAGAAGAACAACGTGGTGGTCAACACCATCGCCCCCATCGCGGGCTCCCGCATGACCGAGACGGTGCTCCCCAAGGACCTCCTCGAGAGCCTGAAGCCGGAGTTCGTCTCTCCGCTGGTGGCGTGGCTCTGCCACGAGAGCAACAGCGACACCGGCGGGCTCTTCGAGGTCGGCGGAGGCTTCATCGGCAAGCTCCGCTGGGAGCGCACCCAGGGGACGGTCTTCCGCCTCGGCCGGGCCTTCGGCCCCGATCAGGTGAAGGCCCGCTGGGGGGAGATCACCGACTTCGGCAAGAGCGAGCACCCGGCCTCGGTCACCGAGTCGATGGCTCCCATCATGGCCAACGTGGAGGCCGGTCCGTCGAAGGGCGGCAACGAGTTCATCGACGTCGACCTGGCGCTCGGCTACCAGTTTCCCGAGTCGACCAGCCGCTATGACGAGCGCGACCTGGCGCTCTACGCGCTGGGCGTCGGGGCGAGCCGCAACCCGCTCGACACCACCGACCTCCACTACACCTACGAGCTCGACGAGGGCTTCCAGGCGCTGCCGACCTACGCGGTGGTGCCGGTGGTCAACGGCATCCTCGACGCGGGGCGCCGGGGGGAGACCGCGCCGGGGCTCAACTTCGGGCTCGATCGCATCCTCCACGGGGAGCAGTACACCGAGCTGCTGCGGCCGCTGCCGCCGAAGCAGAAGCTCACCCACCGCTCCCGGGTGAAGGCCATCTACGACAAGGGCAAGGGGGCCGTGGTCGTCAATGAGACGAAGACCTTCGACGAGGAGGGAGAGCTGCTCGCCATCAACGAGGTGACCACCTTCGTGCGCGGCGCCGGCGGCTGGGGCGGCGACCGGGGGCCGAGCGCCGAGGTGAACGTTCCGCCCGACCGGGCGCCCGACGCGGTGCTGGAGGACAAGACCAGCGAGGCCCAGGCGCTGCTCTATCGCCTCTCCGGAGACTGGAACCCGCTGCACGCCGACCCCGGCTTCGCGGGCGCCTTCGGGTACGCGAGGCCCATCCTGCACGGGCTGTGTTCGTTCGGATACGCGGGGCGGCACGTGCTCAAGGCCTTCACCGGCGGCGACGCGAGGCGCTTCAAGTCCATCAAGGTGCGCTTCGCCGACACGGTGTTCCCTGGCGAGACCCTCGTCACCGAGATGTGGAAGGAGTCGGAGACCCGGGTGGTGTTCCGCTGCAAGGTGAAGGAGCGCGACAAGGTCGTGATCTCCAACGCCGCGGTGGAGCTGTACACCGAGGTGCCGCAGAAGAAGTCGAAGGCCAGTGCGCCCGCCTCGGCGAGCGCGGCTCCGGCGGCAGGGGCGGCGCCGGGGAAGATCACCAGCGGGCTGGTGTTCGAGGCGATCGGCGCCTACCTCACGAAGAACCCCGACGTCGCCGCCAAGGTGGGGACGGTGTTCCAGTTCAAGCTGACCAGCCCCGCGTCGCAGTGGACGCTCGACCTCAAGCTCAACCAGGTGGCGCGCGGAGAGACGGCGGTGCCCGAGTGCACCCTCGAGCTCAGCGACGCGGACTTCATGGCCATGACCGAGGGCAAGGCCAACCCGATGAAGCTCTTCACCAGCGGCAAGCTGAAGATCTCGGGCAACGTGATGGCCTCGCAGAAGCTCGACTTCCTCACCAAGATCGACCGCAAGGCCATGGAGGCCGCGGCGGCGGGCGTGGCGGCTCCGGCGGCACCGGCCCCGGCGGCGAGCGAGGCACCGGCGCCGGCGGCGAGCGCGAGGGCTCCGGAGGTGTTCAAGGCGCTGGCCGACCGGCTGGCGGCGAACCCCGCGCTGGCGGCGGAGCTCGGCGCGGTGGTGCAGTTCAACGTCACCGGCCCCGACGGGCAGTGGGTGGTCGATGGCGCGAAGGTGACCCCCGGTCGCAACAGCGCGGCGGCGGCCTTCCTGACCCTGTCCGATGAAGACCTCGCGGCGCTCGCGGCGGGGACGGCGGACGCGAAGGCCCTCTTCCAGCACGGCAGGCTGCGCGTCGACGGAGACGTGCGGGTGGCGCACCGCCTCGGGGTGTTGAAGAACTCGTGATCGGCAACGACCAGCAACGGAGCGAGGAAGAGACCAAAATGGGACGACGCGTGAACGTGATCGGTGTCGGCATGGTGAAGTTCGCCAAGCCCGGCGCGAGCGAGGAATACAACGTCATGGCCTCCAAGGCGGCGCGGCTGGCGCTGGCCGACGCGGGGGTTCCGTACGCCGAGGTCGAGCAGGCCTACGCGGGATATGTCTATGGAGACAGCACCTGCGGGCAGCGAGCGATCTACGAGGTGGGGCTCACGGGCATTCCCGTGTTCAATGTGAACAACAACTGCTCCACCGGGTCGAGCGCGCTGATGCTGGCGAAGCAGGCCGTCGAAGGGGGCGTGGTGGAGTGCGCCATCGCCGTCGGCTTCGAGCAGATGGAGAAGGGCGCCCTCGCGGCCAAGTGGACCGACCGCACCAACCCCCTCGACAAGCACGTCGGGGTGATGAACGACGCGCAGGGCGTCAACCAGGCGCCCTTCGCGGCGCAGATGTTCGGCGGCGCGGGCCGCGAGTACCGGTGGCGCTACGGAACCAAGAAGGAGACCTTCGGCAAGATCTCCTGGAAGGCCCGCCAGCACGCCAACCGCAACCCCTACGCGCTCTTCGGCGAGACGCTCACCCTCGAGGAGATCATGAACGCCCCAGAGGTGTTCGATCCGCTCACGCGCTACCAGTGCTGCCCGCCCACCTGCGGCGCGGCCGCGGCGGTGGTGTGCTCCGAGGAGTTCGCGCGGCGCCACGGCATCGCCAACCCCGTGTACATCGCGGGTCAGGCCATGACCACGGACTACGGGTCGAGCTTCGGCGACTCGATGATGAAGATGGTCGGCTACGACATGAGCAAGGCCGCCGCCGACAAGGTCTACGCCCAGTCGGGCCTCGGCCCGAAGGACGTGCAGGTCGTCGAGCTCCACGACTGCTTCACCGCCAACGAGCTCATCACCTACGAGGCGCTCGGCCTGTGTGGTGAGGGCGAGGCGGAGAAGTTCATCGACGCGGGCGACAACACCTTCGGCGGCAAGTACGTGGTCAACCCCTCGGGCGGACTGCTCTCCAAGGGCCATCCCCTCGGCGCCACCGGCCTCGCGCAGTGCACCGAGCTGGTCTGGCAGCTCCGGGGCATGGGCGACAAGCGCCAGGTGCCCAACGCCCGCGCCGCGCTCCAGCACAACCTCGGCCTCGGCGGGGCCTGCGTCGTGACGATGTACCGCCGCGACTGAGTCGCTCCCGTCCACCGGCTCTGGTAGGGTGCGCGCCGTGCGCAGCCACCGGCTCTCCTCCGTCCTCTCCGCCCTGATCCTGAGCGCGCTCGGGTGCTCCGACGTGCCGACCACCCAGCGGTGCGACGAGCCCGACAACTCGTGCGGTCGCGTCTTCCTCCAGAGCGCCACGCCGCTGAGCGCGCTGCGAGACCCCAACCCGATGACCCGCGTGCCGGAGGGGACGCCGGTCGACGCGCGCAACCTCCAGGTCACCGCGTATGACGAGCTCGACGAGACCATGGACGGCGACCTGGGCACCGTCTACGTCCAGCAGACCATCCCCGTCGGGGCCTCCACCGACCCCTTCCTGCCCTGTCCGCTGCTGCCCGACGGCCTCGCTCGCGTCTGCGGCATCTCGACCTTCAACACCCAGTTCAGCCCGCTCGCCTATCGCCCCAAGGTGGGCGACCTCGTCGACATGTCCGGCGGGCAGTACGACGAGTTCGACTGCTCCGGCGTGTGCGGCTCGCCCCCGCAGCCCTTCCCCGACGGGCGCTTCCTGCCGCAGGTGCGAGAGCCCACCATCCGCAGCGCCGGCGTGGCGCCGCTCCCGGCGCCGGTGCGCGTCACCGTGCAAGACCTCATGACCCACAACGCCGCCCTCATCGGGGTGCTGGTGGAGGTCTCCAACGTGACCGCCGTCGGGCCCGCCGACCGTCGCGGGGAGATCCAGATCACCCCCGACCGCAACGGCCCCAAGCTCACCCAGGAGATGACCGCGATCCCGGGCGTCGCCGCGGGCACCCAGTGGTCGCGCATCGTCGGGGTGGTGTCGTACTTCTATGGTCCGAAGCTCATCCCGAGGAGCCTCGCCGACCTGACGCCCGCGGGCTGAGACTCCTCACAGAAGAGCCACACAGCGACGGACCGCTGTGGCGAAATGGCCGCCACGGCCCTCCGGGGCAGCGAGTCGATGACCGCTGAAAACAGCGGTGTGTCGCGGGCGCTACACCCGCGGCCTGCGCTTCGCATTGGGAGGGGAACCACTCAAAAAACAGGAGGTTCCCATGAGGGTACATGCTCTCGCGGCCGCGTTGACCCTTGCGATCAGCGCCACGGTCTTCGCGGTTCCGCAGCCCGGTCGCGTTCTCCCTTCGGTGTCCGTTCGCGATCTGGGCGGCGCCCAGCACACCGAGCGCGACCTCGCCGGTCGATGGACCGTCGCCATCGCGATGACCGACAAGGACGTCGGCCCCAACCTCGCGGCGTGGTGGCAGCAGCTCCAGACCCGCGTCCCCGAGGGCACGAGGATGGTGTCCTTCGTGGCGCTCGACCTCTTCGCGATGGTGCCCACCGCGACGGTGCTCTCCCAGGCCCGCGAGGCGACGCCCAGGGACGCCTGGAACAGCGTCTGGTTCTGCCGCGACGGCTCCTTCGCCGAGCAGCTCGGGCTCCCGGAGAGCGAGACGCCGTGGGTGTTCGTGATCGACCCGTCGGGGCGCGTGGTGGAGAGCATCCACGCCAACGTCAACCCGGGCGGCGTCGCGCGGGTGCTCTCCGCCGTGGGCACCCGCACCGCCAGCGCGCCGCGCTGAAGCCTCGGAGTGTGAAGAAGTGCAAAGGCCGATGGGAGCGCAGGGAAATCGTGAGGGGGCTGCGTAGGGGAGGCGGCGGTCGCGGCGTCGATGTTCACGTACCCACTGCCTGTAGGAGGCACACGATGAACAAGTCACGCTTCAATCGCATCACCCTTGGCAGCACGCTCCTCGCGGCCCTCGTCACCGTCGGCGCGGCGTCCGTCGCCTTCGCCCAGAACGCCCCCGCCCCCGGCGCCCCCGGCGCCTGCGAGGGGCACCGCGGCGGCGGCCACGGCGGCCGCGGCCACGGGCCGATGGACCCGGCGGCCTTCACCCGCTTCATGGACCGCAACGGCGACGGCCGCGTCGAGGTGAGCGAGCTCCCGCCGCGCGCCCAGACCCGGATGGCCGCCGCCGACACCAACCGCGACGGGGTGCTCTCCGCGCAGGAGATCACGGCGCACATGGAGGCCCAGCGCGCCGCCCGCTTCGCCCGGATGGACCGCAACTCCGACGGCGCCGTCACCGCCGACGAGGTGGGCCCGCGGTGGGAGCACCTGCAGGCCGCGGACGCCGACCACAACGGGCGCGTCTCCCGCGACGAGCTCCAGGCGGCCCACGCCTCCGGGGCCCTGCGCGGAGGGCACGGCCACGGCAGGGGCCGGGGCGAGGGTGGCCCTCGCGACGGAGCGGGCTTCGTGCAGCGCTTCGACCGCAACGGCAACGGCTCCCTCGAGGTGAGCGAGCTGCCTCCGAGGATGGCCGAGCACCTCGGCGCCGCGGACACCAACCGCGACGGGACGCTCAGCGCCGACGAGCTCCGCATCCACCGGGAGCAGCGCCGCGCCGCCCGCGAGGCCGGCCCGCAGGGTCCCCGCAAGCACTGAATCGGGTCCCCTCGGGGTGCGCGGGGTCGGCTCCTGCGTTATCCAGGCACCGGCCATGGTGGTGAGCGAGCGACCGCGTAGCCTCCTCGCGTCGGTGCTGCTGCACCTGGGCGTCGCGCTCCTCGCGGTCGCGAGCACCCGATCGCCCCGCCACCCTCCGACCTCGGCGCCCGCCACGGCGAGCCCTCCCCCGGTCGAGTTCGACTTCCCTCCTCCCACGCCACCCCCAGCCCCTTCCGAGCCTGCGCCCGGCCCTGCGCCGGTGGTGGCCGCGAGCGCGGCGCGTCCTTCGGGGCACCGCAGCGCCGCGGCTTCCCCGGAGCCCGCAGCGCCCTCTCCTGGCGTCGCGGCGCCGAGCGTCGCAGCGCCGGAGGTCGCTCCGCCCGCGCTCACCGCGCCGCCCTCGATGCGCGCCGCCGACCTGATGAGGGTGCGTCCCTCGGAGGCCTTCTCGGTGTGGGGGGCGGCGCCCTCCGTCGCCCAGGTTCAGGGGGAGCGGGCCCGCGCCCGCTCGCTGGTCGACCAGCCGGTCGGTACGCCCGAGTCGAGGGCGGTCGCGGCCAGCCAGGGCTACGTCGACCAGCGCCTCGCGGCGACCCACCAGCACGAGGCCGCCGGGGTGCGCGGCTACTACTGGTCGCTGCGGCGGCGGATGCTGGAGACGTGGCGGCCGGGCATCTCCCGGATGCCCTCGCTGGGGGAGACCCTCCTCGCGACCCTGGCGATGCCCGCCGCGGGCCTGGCCGAGGTGGCGAGGAGCGCCACCGGCCCGGGGGTGCAGCCCGGGCGGCTGGGCTCGGCCATCGACTCGCTGGAGGCTCGCAACACCGCCCGGAGCAACAACCCGGCGGATCTCACCCAGGCGCCGTTTCAGGGGATCGTCGACCAGTCGCGAGGCAACACCCGCACGACCCGCGCGGAGGTCGAGGTGCTGCAGGGCGAGGACGGCCGGGTGATCGAGGTGAGGGTGCTGCGCTCCTCGCCTATCGCGGGCTTCGACCGGGCGGCCGAGGCGGCGGTGCGAGACGCGCTGCCCCTGCAGACGCCGGTGGCGATGCCGGGCGGGAGGCGGTCGCGGTGGTCCTTCGAGGTGGTGGCGTCGCGAGACCCCTTCGTGCCGGGGGTGGGCTTCGCCTTCGATGAGAGCACCGGGTGGTTCGAGCTGCACTGGCCGGGGAGGGCCCACGTGCGAAGCCGGGTCTGGCTGGAGGACGCCTCGCCCCTGTCGCGGGGCGCCCGCCCTTCTCCGCGAGGCTGACCGCTACCGCTTACCCAGCACCACGACGTGCTCGCGCTTGGGCCGCCGCGCGAAGGCCTCGATGCTGTCGTCGTCGAAGACCGCGCGCACCTGGGAGGCCCTCGCGACCACCTTGAGGTCGGCCCCCTTGGCGGCGTCGGCCAGCATCTCGTCGGCGTACATGGGCTCGATGCCCGCGGCGCCGTCGGCCATCACCACCGCGGCGCGCCCGCCCTTCTTCAGCACCCTCGCCAGCGCCCGGCACATCAGCCCCAGCTCGCGGCCGAAGCGGAACACCCCCATCTCGGGCTCGTCCTTGAACCACCGGGCGGCGCCCACCTCGCGCTCGATCATCCGCTTGTCGTCGAGGTTGAGCCACACATAGCGGCGCTCGTGCTGCGCGGCGTAGTCGTAGGTGTTGGCGTAGGGAGGCGAGGTCACCACGCCGTCGATGGAGTCGCTGGCGATGGTCTCGAGCGCCGTCGCGTCGTCGGCGAGCACCTCCGCGGAGACCCCCGAGGGGACCGCGGCCTCCAGCGCCGCGAGGCACCGGTCGAGCTCGTTGGCCTTGTCCGCGAACCACCGGATCGCCGCGCGGATGGGCACGTCCTTTCGCACCTTGCGGGGGTCGGAGTCCGAGGCCTGGAGGGAGACCTTCACCAGGATGGACGAGAACAGCATCCGCAGCGCCGCCTGGGTGAGCCCCTTGGTGCGATGGAGTTCTTGAGAGAGCGCCGACAGCTCGGCGAGGGTGTGCGGGTAGAACCACTTCTGCTCGCCGCGGGGGATGTGCGCGTGCCAGCGCATCCGGACGCCCTGCTCGGCGCGCATGGCCACGGTGTTGGCCGCGGCCACGATGCGCTGCCGGTCGCCCACGGAGGTGACGCGGGTCTTGAGCGAGGCGAGCTCCACCGCGAAGGGAGAGAGGTCGCGGCCCACCGCGCGCAGGCCCATGGCCATGGCCTCGATGAGCACCGTCCCGGAGCCGCAGAAGGGGTCGAGCAGCGTGGCGCCGGCGGGCAGCGAGAGGCTCTGGAGCAGCGAGCGGGCGACCGCAGGGTGCAGCCGCGCGGGGTAGGCGTGGAAGGGGTGGGTGAGCGTGGCGTCGCGCTCTCCGGGGCGGATGGTGAGCGCGTCGGTGAGCCTCGCGCAGAGCACCTCGTCGCCGACGGCCTCGACGGCGCCGCCGACGTTGACCAGCGCGCGGCGGGCGTGCGGGCGGCGCATCAGCGGACGGTGGGCGGTGGTCGCGTCGCGGCGGTCTTTCATGCCAGTGCGTATAGCGCCCTTCGGACGCCCGCACACATCCCAACGACGGGTCAGAACCAGGTGGTCAGCCCGAGGGTGAGGGTGTCCTGCGAGCGGGCGTTGGGGATGGACGCCCGGGTCATCGCGTCGGTCGCCACCGCGCCGCGGAAGTAGGTCGGACCGTCGGCCGCGTCGTGACGGTACTCGAGGCGGATCGACACGTTGTCGTGGGGGCGGGCGTCGAGCGTGGCGGTGCCCGAGCTCACCCAGCTCGAGGGCCAGAAGATGTTCGACGCGGTGCCCGCGGCGTTGCTCGCGGCGGTCTCGTGGAAGAGGTCTCCGCGCGCCGCGAGGTAGAGCCAGGGGCGTAGCCGGACGCGAGCGTAGAGGGCGCCCGCCGCCCACCACGAGGTGCCGAAGGCGTTGGGCTCGACGCCGACGTTGCCGTGCACCATCAGCGACAGCCACGGGCGCGGATAGACCGCGAGGTAGCTGTCCAGGACGTGGCGCCAGGGGGTCGACCCCTGGCGTTCGGGCGAGTCGGGCGAGCGCTCGACGCCGCCGAAGTAGAGGGCGTGGAAGGTCACCCGGTCGGTCACCACGTAGTCGAGCGCGGCGGACACCGACTTCTCATCGTTGTTGTCGACGACGCTGTTCCAGCCGTTGTAGGCCGCGACGCTGAGCGTGAGGGTGTCGGTGAGGCCGTACGAGGCGCGCATCCCCGTGTGGTAGAAGGGCAGCCCGAAGAAGAGGTTGGAGCGCGACCAGTTCCACTGATCCTTCACGGCCATGCCCTCGGGGCCGATCGGCGAGAGGAACACCCCCGCTTCCAGGAGCAGGCCCCGGCCCAGCGGCGCGTGCCACGCGACCACCGCCTGCTGGATGAACTTCCACACGTCGAGGTTGGAGGCGCCCGCCCCGCCCGCGCTGCCTCGGTCGGGCTCGGCGAGGTAGTAGGTCTCCGGGGTCGAGCCCACCTGAAGCGCGAGCCGCACCGACACCGGGCCCAGCACCCCGGTGGCGTCGAGCACCACGTTGGAGAGCGTGAAGGTGTTGTGGCGCGTGTCGAAGCCGCGGAAGTTGGTGATCCCGTTGGAGGGGTTGTTGAAGTTCCATTGGTGGAGCGCCTCGACGTAGCCCGCGAGCGTGACCGCGGCGCGGGTGCCGGTGCGAGAGGTGCCCTCGGAGGCGCTGGCGATCTCCGCCTGCGGTGCATGGGGCGCCTCGGTGGGCGCGGCGACGGCGGTCTGCGCGGACACGACACGGCCCGAGAGCACGAGCGTGATCGCGGCCATTATGGGGACGCGGATACGAATGCTCACCGAGAATTTCCTGACTGCGCATCGAGCGCGAGGTTGAGTTCGAGCACGTTGACCCTCGGCTCGCCGAGCAGCGCGAGCGTCGAGCCCTGGGTGTGCGCGGCGACCAGAGAGCGCACCGCGGCTTCGGACAGGGAGCGGGCGCGGGCGACGCGCGGCACCTGGATCTGCGCCGCGGCGGGGGAGATGTGGGGATCGAGCCCGCTCGCGCTCCTGGTGACGAGGTCGACCGGGATCGGTCCCGTCACGCCGGTCGCGCGGAGGGCCTCGACGCGCTGGCGCACCTCGGCGTGCAGCGCGGGGTTGAGCGGCCCGTAGTTGCTGCCCGACGAGGAGGTCACGCCGGTCGCGCGGTCGACGCTCGCGCCCGAGGGCCGACCCCAGAAGTACCTGGGGTGCGCGGCGTTGTCGGCGAAGGTCTGCCCGAGGAGGGAGGAGCCGCGGACGCGCCCGCCCTGGGTGATGAGGCTGCCGTTGGCCTGGCGAGGGAACATGGTCTGGGCGACGGCGGTGACCGCGGCCGGGTAGGCGAGGCAACACACCAGCAGCAGGAAGGCGGTGAGGACCAGACAGGGGCGAAGGAGCTTCATGACACTCATATCCTTGTTGAATGAACCCGTCGGGCTCCGCCTCAGGCGAGGTGCAGCGCGCTCACCACCACGTCGATCGCCTTGATCGCGAGGAAGGGGGCGACCACGCCGCCTGCTCCGTACACGAGCAGGTTGCGCTTGAGGAGCGCATCGGCCCCGAGCGGGCGGTAGCTCACCCCGCGGAGGGCGAGCGGGATCAACGCGACGATGACCAGCGCGTTGAAGATCACCGCGGAGAGGATCGCGCTCTGCGGCGATCCGAGGTGCATCACGTTGAGCGCGGTGAAGTGCGAGCTCCGCGGCTCACCCCGGGTGAGCTGGAAGGCCGCGAGGCCGGTGAACATCGCGGGCAGGATGGAGAAGTACTTGGCCACGTCGTTGGCCACCGAGAAGGTGGTCAGCGAGCCGCGGGTCATCAGCAGCTGCTTGCCGATCTCGACGATCTCGATGAGCTTGGTCGGGTCGCTGTCGAGGTCGACCATGTTGCCGGCCTCCTTGGCGGCCTGGGTGCCGGTGTTCATCGCGACGCCGACGTCGGCGCGGGCGAGGGCGGGCGCGTCGTTGGTGCCGTCGCCGGTCATGGCCACCAGGCGCCCTCCCTCCTGCATCTTGTGGATGTAGGCGAGCTTCGCCTCGGGCGTCGCCTCGGCGAGGAAGTCGTCCACCCCCGCCTCGGCGGCGATGGACTTCGCGGTGAGGGGGTTGTCCCCGGTGACCATCACGGTCTTGATGCCCATGGCGCGCAGCCGCTCGAAGCGCTCTCGCATGCCGGGCTTCACGGTGTCCTTGAGGTAGACCACGCCCAGCACCAGCGCACCGTCCACGACCACGAGGGGCGTGCCGCCCGCGTTGGCGATCTTGTCCACGATGGCCTGGAGGTCGGAGGGGACGGCGCCGCCGCGCCCGCGGACGTGGGCCAGCACCGCGTCGCCGGCGCCCTTGCGCACGACGCGCTCTCCCGCGTCCACGCCGCTCATCCGGGTGCGGGCGGTGAAGGGAACGAAGGTGGCCCCGGCCGGGAGCACCGGGACGATGCCCATGGTCTCCGCGAGCGCGACGATGCTCTTGCCCTCCGGGGTCTCGTCGGGGAGCGACGAGAGCGCCGCGACGGCCGCGAGCTCGCGAAGCTCCACGCCCTTCACGGGGAGAAACTCCGCCGCCTGGCGGTTGCCGTAGGTGATGGTCCCGGTCTTGTCGAGCATCAGCACGTCGATGTCGCCCGCGGCCTCGACCGCCCGGCCCGATGTGGCGAGCACGTTGTGCTGGACGAGCCGGTCCATGCCCGCGATGCCGATGGCGGAGAGCAGTCCGCCGATGGTCGTGGGGATGAGGCACACCAGCAGCGCGACCAGCACCCCGATGCCGAGCGATCCGCCGAAGTAGCGGGCGAGGGGCTCGAGCGTCACCGTCGCCACCAGGAAGATCAGCGTGAGCCCCGCGAGCAGGATCGTGAGCGCGATCTCGTTGGGGGTCTTCTGCCGCTCGGAGCCCTCGACGAGGGCGATCATCCGGTCGACGAAGCCGCCCCCCGGGTCCTGCCGGATCTCGATCTTGAGCCAGTCGGAGGCGACACGCGTGCCGCCGGTGACGGCGCTCCGGTCTCCGCCCGCCTCTCGCACCACCGGGGCGCTCTCGCCGGTGATGGCGCTCTCGTCGACCGAGGCGATGCCCTCGATGATCTCGCCGTCGGCCGGCACCAGACCGCCCGCCGCGACGTACACCACGTCGCCGCGCTTCAGCAGGCTGGCGGACACCTCCTCGCCGATCGCGGGGGTGGGCCCCGCGGGGAGCGCGCTCTCGTCGCCCGCGCACCGGATGCGCCGTGCGCTGGTGGTCGTGCGCATCTTGCGGAGCGTGGCCGCCTGGGCCTTGCCGCGCCCCTCCGCCATGGCCTCGGCGAAGTTGGCGAAGAGCACCGTGAACCACAGCCACGCGATGAGCTGCACGTTGAACTTCACGTCGACGTGCTGACCCCGCGCGAGGTCGTAGAAGAACAGGACGGTGACGAGGACGCTGCCGACCTCGACGACGAACATCACCGGGTTCTTCGCCATGGTGCGGGGGTTCAGCTTCCTGAACGCGTCGCCGATGGCGGGCCGGACGATGGCCGGGTCCCAGATCGAGGCGGACTTGTGGATTGGATGCCTGGTCATGTGCGTTGCCTGTGGGCTGCGTTGGCGGTCGAGGGGCCGCTAGCGCTGCATGAAGTGTTCGACGATCGGGCCCAGCGAGAGCGCCGGGAAGAAGGTCAGCGCGCCCACGATCAGGATCACGCCGACGAGGAGGCCGACGAAGAGCGGGCCGTCGACGGGGAAGCTGCCGGGGCCGGGCGGCACGGAGCGCTTCTTCGCCATGTTTCCGGCGATGGCGAGCACCGCGAGGATGAGGGGGAAGCGTCCGACGAACATCGCGAGCGCGAGGGTCAGCGAGTAGAAGACCGGGTGCGCCGCGGAGTAGGCCGTGAGCCCCGCGAAGGCGCTGCCGTTGTTGCCCGTCGCCGACGAGAACGCGTAGAGGACCTCCGAGAGCCCGTGCGGGTGCGGGTGCCAGGGGGCGCCCGGGACCTCGGCGGCGGAGGCGTTCATGATCCCCGAGCGGCCCGCCTCGGTGAGCAGCGCGACGGCGCTGAAGAGCAGGATCGAGAAGGCCGGGATGAGGATGTAGATCGACGCCATCCGAACGTCGCGGCTGTCGATCTTCTTGCCGAGGTACTCGGGCGTGCGGCCCACCATCAGCCCCGCGAGGAAGACCGCGATGAGGATGTAGACGAGCATCCCGTACATGCCCGCGCCGACGCCGCCGAAGACCACCTCGCCGAGCTGGATGTCGAGCATCGGGACGAGGCCGCCCAGCGGGGTGAAGCTGTCGTGCATGCCGTTGACGGCGCCGCACGAGGCGTCCGTGGTGACGACCGCGAAGAGGGCGGTGTCGGCGATGCCGAAGCGCGCCTCCTTGCCCTCCATGTTGCCGCCGCACTGGAGCGCGCTCGCGACCTGGTCGGCGCCCGCGCGGGTGAGCGCGGGGTTGCCCGACTGCTCGAAGTGACCGAGCGCCGCGACGGCGAGCACGGAGACGAGGGTCATGGTCGCGAAGACCGCCCAGCCGTGGCGGCGGTTCTTCACCATCTCGCCCAGCGTCACGCAGAGCGCCGCGGGGATCGCGAAGATCGAGAACATCTGGACGAAGTTCGTGAGCGGCGTGGGGTTCTCCCAGGGGTGCGCGCTGTTGGCGTTGAAGAAGCCGCCGCCGTTGGTGCCGAGCATCTTGATGGCCTCCTGCGAGGCCACCGGGCCTCGAAGGAGCGACTGCGTCACGCCGTCGAGGGTCGACCAGTGCGCCGGCCCGGACCACGTCTGGATCACGCCCTGCGAGACCAGGAAGAGCGCGTAGACGATGGAGAGCGGCACCAGCACGTAGAGGTGCGCCCGCACCAGGTCGACCCAGAAGTTGCCGAGCTTCGTGGTCTCGCGGCGAGCGATGCCTCGGATGAGGGCGATGGCCACGCAGAGCCCGACCGCCGTGGAGAAGAAGTTCTGGCTGGTGAGCGCGAGCGCCTGCGACAGGTAGCTCATGGTCGTCTCGCCGCCGTAGCTCTGCCAGTTGGTGTTGGTCGTGAAGCTCGTGGCGGTGTTGAAGGCGAGCCACGGCGGCACGTTGGCGAGGCGCGTCGGGTTGAAGGGCAGGGAGCCCTGGAGGCGCATCACGCCGTAGCTGATGAGCTGCGTCACGAGGGAGAAGAGGAGCACTCCCCCGGCGTACTGCTTCCAGTCGTGCTCCTCGGCGGGGTGGACGCCCGCGAGGCGGTAGGCGAGCCGCTCGACGGGGCCGAGAAGGCGCGCGGTGCGGAGGTTCTCCCCCGCGAAGACGCGGGCGAGGTAGCGGCCGAGCGGCACGGCGACGGCGCCGAGCAGGCCGAAGAAGAGGACCACGAGGGCGACGAGTCGCGGGGTCATGTCAGAACCTGTCCGGGCGGGCGAGGACGTAGAACAGATAGGCGATGAGCCCCGCGCTCGTGGCGAGGCCCAGGATCACGTCGAGTTGCATGGCGTCACATCCGGTCGAAGAGGGTGACGAGCCCGGCTGAGGCCGCGAACAACCCCACCGTGAGCGCGAATATCAACAGGTCGGTCATGACCGGGGCGCCTTTTCACCCCGCGTGCCGCAGCGGGTTTCGCGGCGCTCCGGAGAGCGCTCTCGCGGGCGTCATGCGCGGCTGCACGACCGGGCTCCGTCGCGTCGCGCGCCCGCGCACGAGCGGCGTCAGGGAGCGGGGGAGGTCTCGTGCGGGATCACCACGGTGAACGCGCTGCCCCGGCCGACCGCGCTCTCCGCGAGCAGCTCGCCGCCGTGCTGGAGCACGATCTCCTGGGCGATGGTCAGGCCGAGGCCCCGCCACGTCCCCTCGTGGCCGGCGCCGCGGGTGCTCGCTCGCTCCATCAGGTGCGCCAGGTCGGATGGCGCCACGCCCTCGCCGGTGTCGCGCACGGTGATGCGCAGCGCCGCGGCGTCGGCCTCGGCGGCCAGGGCGACGGTGCCCCCCGAGGGCGTGTGCCGGATCGCGTTGGAGACCAGGTTCGCCAGCACGATGCCGAGCTTCTCCGGGTCGACCCGCGCCCGAGGCAGCGCGCCGGAGGGCTCGACGACGAGCGCGATGCCCTTGTCCGCCGCGATGGCGCGGTGGCCGTCGAGCACGGCGCGCATCAGCTCGTCGACCTCGACGGGCACGCGGTGCAGCGCGCCGGCCTCGGACTCGATGCGCACCAGGTCGAGCAGCTCGTCCACCAGCAGCCGCAGCCGCTCGGTCTCGTCGCGCGCCGTCGTCACCACCTCGCGCTGCGCCTCGGTGAGCGGACCGGTCGCGGGCTCCAGCAGCAGGTGCGTCGCCATGCGGAGCGAGGTGAGCGGCGTCTTGAACTCGTGGCTCACCGTCGCGACCATGTCGCTCTTCAGCCGGTCGATGCGGCGCAGGCGCGTGACGTCCTGGGCGACGACGATCACCCGGCCGTCGTCCGACTCGGCCCTCAGCGGCGCCGCGCGCACCTGGAAGTAGCGCTCGCCGAGGCGGTCTCGCCAGCGGGTCGCGGCCGCGAGGTTGCCCGGCGCCACGACCCCGCCGGTCGCGAGGACCCGCTCTCGCGCCGCGCCGAAGACGTGCCCGAGCGCCCCCTCCCCGGCGGTCGCGGGGCCGTCGCCGGGCTCGACGCCGAAGACCCGCGTCGCGGCCTCGTTGGTGAGGAGCACCGTGCCGTCGCGCTCGAAGACCACCAGCGGGTCGAGGAGGCACTGCACCGTGGCGTTGGCGAGGTCACGGGCGGCGAGCAGCTCGCCGAGCGAGCTCTGCCGGTACGCTCGCAGCTTCTCGACCATCCGGCGGAAGGCCTCCGCGAGCGGCGCGAGCTCCCGCACGCCCGGGTCGGCGATCGCCACGTCGAGGTCGCCGCCGCCGATGGTGCGCGCCGCGTCGGCGAGGCGCTGCACCGGCCGGACGACCATCCGCGGCAGCCACCAGGTGAAGGCGAGGAGGAGCGCCAGCGCCAGCGCGCCCACGCCGACGGTGACCGCGACGCCTCGCCGCGCGGCCGCCTTGGCCGAGCGGTCGGCGGACTCCATGCTGGCCTGGTTCATCCGCAGCACCCGCTCGGTCGCGCGCTTGAGCCGGGTGAAGCGGGGCAGCAGCTCGCGGAAGTACGCCTCGGAGCGGGCGGGGCCCGCGGGGGCGGCGAGCGCGCGGTCGACGGAGGCGACGTAGTCGCGGAAGAGGGCGTCGATCTCACGCACCGCGGCCCCCTCGTCGGGCAGCGTGATGTTGTGAAACTCCACCGCGTAGGCCCGCGCGAAGGCCGCGCGCTGCTCGGCGAGGAGCGGCCGCGCGATGTCGTCGTGGCCCGTCGACGCGAACAGCGCCGCCGAGTCCTGGCGCTCGAGCGCCTCCTTCATGTCCACGCAGGCGATGACCGAGCGGTAGTTCTCTCGCAGGATCGTCTCGATCTCCCCGCCCAGCCGTCGCAGCGTGGTGATCGCGACCGCCGACACCAGCAGCAGCGTGAGCATGATCGCGAGGACCCCGAGGGTGACGCGCGCTCGGAGCGAGTTGTACATCGGCGGCTCGACCTCCCTCTCGGCCCTCTAGCGCAGCCCGTAGCGCTCGCGCTTGCGGTAGAGCGTCGAGGGGTCGACGCCGAGCGCCCGGGCCGCGGCGTCCAGGGTGGCGGAGCGCGCCAGGACGGCCGCGATGTGCCGTCGCTCGGCGGCCTCGAGCGTGTCCCCCTCGGGCGCGACCGGCGCCGGTGCCGCGGCTCGCACCTCCTCGGGCAGCAGGTCGGGCGTGAGCTCGGAGCCCTCCGCGATGATCACCGCGCGCTCGATCACGTTCACCAGCTCGCGCTGGTTGCCCGGCCACGCGTAGGCCGACAGCGCCGCCAGGGTCGCCGGGGCGAGGGTGAAGGGGCCGCGGCGGTGCTGGGCTGCGAGGTCGGCGACGATGCCCTCCGCGAGGTCGGCGAGGTCTTCGCGCCGCTCGCGAAGGGGAGGGAGCGTCGCGGTGACCACGTTGAGCCGGTAGAAGAGGTCCTCCCGGAAGGAGCCCCCCGCGACGGCCGCCCGCAGGTCGCGGTGCGTCGCGGCGATGACCCTCGCCTCGGAGCGCCGCGGCTCGGTCTCCCCGACGCGCACGTACTCGTGCTCCTCCAGCAGTCGCAGCAGCTTGCCCTGCGCCTCCCTCGGCAGGTCGCCGACCTCGTCGAGGAAGAGCGTCCCTCCGCCCGCCGCCTCGACGTGCCCCGCGCGCGCCCGGTCGGCGCCGGTGAAGGCCCCCCTGGCGTGACCGAAGAGCTCGCTCTCGATCAGCGACGGGGCGATCACCGCGCAGTTGACCGTGACGAAGGCCCGGTCGCGCCGCGGCGAGCTCGCGTGGATGTGCCGCGCCAGGTAGCCCTTGCCGGTGCCCGTCTCGCCGAGCAGCAGGATCGTCGCGTCGGTGCGCGCGGCGCGCAGCACGAAGGCCAGCGCCTGCTGCATCGCTGGGTTCTTCGTGTCGAAGCGCGCGTGCACCCCGCGGCCGCTGGCGCGCTTGAGCTCGGTGAGCTCCTGCTGCATGCGCGCCTGCCCGAGCACCTTGTCGACGGTGTGCAGCACCTGCGCCGGGGTGAAGGGCTTGGGGAGGAAGTCCACCGCGCCCGCGCGCATCGCGTCGACCGCGTTGTCGATCGTGGCGTAGGCCGTGATGAGCACGACCGCCGCGGTGGACGCCTCCTGGGCGAGCGCTCGGGTGAGCGCGAGGCCGTCCATCGCGCCGAGCCGCAGGTCGACGAGGGCCAGGTCGGGCGGCGACCGCCGGGCCGCCGCCACCGCCGCCTCGCCGCTCGCCGCGAGGGTGACGTCGTACCCGGCGCCCTCCAGGCAGACGCGGAGCATCGTGCGGATGTTGGGCTCGTCGTCGACGACCAGGATCCTCGCCTTGCCGCTCGTCCCCATCGCGTGGCTCACCTTCTCCCCGCCGCGGGCGCGGAGGGGCGCTCGACCTTCTCGCCAGGGATCGGCCGCGCCGAGTCCCCGCTCCGAGCCTCATCGCGCGCGAGCGCCAGACGCGCAAGGTCCAGCTCGACCCCGGGGCCCGACGGGTGCGCCACGAGGGCCCCTCCGCCGAGCCGCGCCAGCAGTGGGCCCGCCTGCTCCGGCCGGAGGTCCGTCGGGAGCAGGGCGAACGCGCGGTCGCCTCGCTCTCGCAGGTGGGGCACCGCCGCCGTCGCCGCGGCGCCGAGGGCCAGCGACAGCACGACGACCGCCTCGCCGGCCCCCTCGGGCGGCGGTGCGATCAGCTCCCTCGCGGGGTCGGTGACGATCCAGAGCGGCGCTCCCCGGAAGCGCGGGCTCAGCGCCGCGACGGGCCGCGCCGCCCCGTAGGCGGCGAGGCGCGCGAGGCCCTCGTGGGGATCGGGGGACTCGTCGCCCTCGTCGTGGCGCAGCGCGAGCGCCGCCCGGTACCCCCTCGCGGCGTCCGCGTCGTCGCCGCCGAGCTCGGCCCGCAGCGCCTGGAGCCCGGCGACCTCCGCGTCGAGGGGCGCGTGGGCGTAGGCCCTCGCCAGCGCCCGCCCTGCGCGGGCGAGGTCCCCCGCCGCGAGGCCGTCGAGCGCGGCCGCCACCGCGGCGCCGTAGTCGAGGGCCTCGGCGCGACCCGGCGCGCTGTGGATCAGGGCGCGAGCGACCGCGCCGCGCAGCTCCTCCGGGGTGAAGGGCTTCGGGAGCGCGTCCGCGACGCCCATGCGCACCAGGTTGAGGAGCACCGAGGCGTTCAGCATCGTGCCCATCACCACGACGGGCAGCCTGGGGTAGTGCGTCCGGAGGAAGCGCACCTCCCCGAGCACCGCGTCGGCGCCGGCGAACTCGTCGACGACCGCGAGGTCGAACACCTCGTCGTCGAGGAGGATGCGCGCGTCGTGCACCGAGGCGAACTCCTCGGCGGTGTAGCCCGCCGCGGTCAGCACCCGGTCGAGCATGGCGCGGCCCGACGGGTCGGGCTCGGCCACCAGGAGGCGGCGGCTCACGGCGCCTCGCTCCCCGGCTTCGGGTCCGCGTCCCGCGCCCCGACCACCAGCACGTCGACCTCGGGCGCGAGGCGCATGAAGCGGTCGAGCAGCGAGCCGAAGAGGCGCTCTCGCCACACGGGCTGGCGGGTGCGACCGAAGACCGCGTGGGTGATCCCGCGCTCCTTCGCGAAGCCCGCGAGGGTCTCCGCGACGTCGTCCCCTTCCAGGCGCACGACCTCCGCGCCGAGCTCTCTCGCGAGGCGGATGTTCTCCGTGAGCGAGCGCAGCACCGGCGACGCGATGCGCTCGGGCGCCTCCCCGGGCGTGCGGACGTAGACGACGAACCAGCGGGCGTTGATCCCGCCGGCGAGGCGCGCCCCGTGGCGCATGAGGCGCTGCGTGGCGCTCGGGATGGACGACATGGAGACCATCACCCGCTCGGCGTCGGCCACGCCGTCGTCGGGCCCCGGCGCCTGGGCGTCCGGCGCGCGGCTCGCCCGGAGCCGGGCGCGCGCCCGGAGCTCGACGGCGTTGGCGACCTCGCGCAGCGCGATCTGCCGCAGGGCGGTGAGGTTTTCCGCCCGGAAGAAGCTCTGCAGCGCGCGCTCGACCTTGGCGGGCGCGTAGATCTTGCCCGCCCGCAGCCGCTCCTGGAGCTCGCCGGGGGCGACGTCCACCACCACGATCTCGTCCGCCCGGTGCAGGATCCGGTCGGGCACCCGCTCTCGCACGTCGATGCCCGTCGCGCGGAGCACCATGTCGTGCAGGCTCTCGAGGTGCTGGACGTTCAGCGCGGAGAGCACGCTGATCCCTGCGTCGAGCAGGGCCTCTACGTCCTGGTAGCGCTTGCCGTGTCGGCTCCCGGGCACGTTGGTGTGGGCGAGCTCGTCGACCAGGACCACGTCGGGGCGGCGCGCCAGCACGGCGTCGAGGTCGAGCTCCTCGAAGGGCACCTCGCGGTAGACGACGGTGCGTCGGGGCACG
Organism: Myxococcaceae bacterium; assembly: GCA_004297725.1. Classification (GTDB taxonomy): domain Bacteria; phylum Myxococcota_A; class Polyangia; order Polyangiales; genus SCUS01. The sequence goes on from SCUS01000112.1 coordinate 55,569, forward strand.
ACGGGCAGGTCGCCCAGCTCCGCGAGGGTCTCGGCGCGACCGTGGGTCTCGACGAAGCCGCAGACCACGTCGATGCCCTCGTCCCGCAGCCGGCGGGCGTCTCGCAGCATCGCCACGGTCTTGCCGACCCCCGCGGCCATGCCGAGGAAGATCTTCAGCCTCCCCTGCTGGGCGATGCGCAGGTCTGCAAGGAAGGTGTCCGTCACGGGTCGCCCCAGCACGCACGCGCGATACCAGACGGCGTCTCAGGCGGGACCGTCGCTCCCTCCGCGCCGACGGTCGGGCGGAGGCGCCCGATGGGGAGCTCGCGGCTCGTGCGCCGCTGCACGATGGACCGCCGCGGGATCACCGCCCCGAACGCATCACAGCGCCTGGTTGATCGGCGCCCCGAGCACCAGGTCGGGGTGCATCTCGCAGAGCGACTGGGCGCCCTGCGACACGGCCGGGCCGGCTCCCCGGCGGGCGAGCTGCGCGGCGCGGGTGAGGAGCCCCCCGCAGACCGACTCCCAGCGGGCGCGCAGCCTGGCGCGCTGGCTGAGGATCCCGGGCATCCGAGGGTCGGTGGGGGCCTCCGGGCGGGCCGCGAGGGCGCCTGCGGTGTTCTCGTGGCGCATGAACACCGCGCGGGCGGTGCGAGCGCGGACCCACAGCCGGGCGAAGGTCTCGTCGTAGACGTAGGGCTGCGTCACCGGCGCGCGGGACGGGGCCGCGGGCACCATCGTCGCCCGGGGGAGGGAGAGGGTGCTGAGCTCCGGGCGGCCGAGGATCCAGGCGCGCACCGGGCCGCTCCAGACCCCTTCGCGGGAGAGCACGATCGCGGGCTCGCCCGGGAGCAGGGTGACCGACGTGAAGCCCGCCGCGCTGGTGGCGAGCACCATGGAGCGCTCGCGGTCACGCACCGCGAGGGAGCGCCCGGCGCGGTCGATGGCGGCGGCGTGGACGGTGTCCGAGACCAGCGCCCTGGGCGCCGAGAAGGGATCGGTCGCCGAGAGCTCGGGCGGCGCGACGGGCTGCTCGACGAGGGGCGGCTCGAAGCCCGGCGGGGGGTGCACCCTGGGCGTGAGGTCGGGCGGCTGGAGCGCGGGGGAGGGGCCCTCGGAGAGCGCGGCGACGCGGCGCATCGGGGGCAGCGGGGCGTCGTGGGCGAAGGTGCTCTCGTAGATCCCTGGCGGGTCGCAGGCCACGGGCGGACCTTCGATCTCTCGCAGGGGCTGCTGCGGCATGAGCGATCGGTTGGGGGCCTCGACGCGGGCCGAGGCGTCGGTGGTGAGCACCGGGGGCGGGGGCTCGGCGCTGAGCGAGCGGCACGCCGAGCCGCTGGCGCGCAGGGTGACCGAGCGGTCGGCGTGGACGCTGAGCGAGAGCAGGTCGCCGACCTCGCCGATGAGCCCGGCGTGGAGGGCCATCGGGGTGGTGGGCGTGAGCTCGTCGTCGAGGCGAAGCGCCCGGACGGTCTCTCGCACCTCGTCCTCGGTGACGACGGCCCCGGCCCAGGCGAGCACGGCCGAGCGGCCGTCGAGGGCGACGGCGACGCGGGTGAGCCGGCTGTTCTCATGGAAGACCACCCTGGCGGGGCCCTCGGGGCGCCCTTCGGCGTCGAGGCGCTGCACCACGATGTCGCCGCCGGAGCGGTCTCTCAGCCCGAGGGTCTCGTCCACCGGGGGCGCCGAGGGGCCGGGGCGTCGAGCGACCGGGGCGGCACCAGGGGCGGCACCAGGGGCGGGGCGCGGCGGAGGCGGAGGCGGAGGGACGACCCAGGCCAGGACGCCGTGCTGGCCGTTCCAGGCGAGGACGGGGGAGCGGACGGAGGTGGCCAGCGGGGCGTCGGGGCGAGCGCGCACCAGGGCGTCGGCGCCGTCGCGGCGGAGCAGCGTGGTGCGGAGCTGGCTGCTGCCGTTGGGGGTGTGGTCGAGCCAGGCGACGAGGACGCGGTCTCCGTCGCGGGCGGCGGCCAGGTCGCGGGCGAAGGCGACGACCTCGCCGTGGGCGACGCGCTCCGGGGAGGGCGAAGGGCGCGCGTACTCCATCGGCCGGGTCTGCGCGGAGGAGAGCGAGGGCAGGGCGAGCAGGGCGAGGGCGAGGCGGATCGGGCGCATCGGTAGAGGCCGATGCTGTGGGCGGTGGGAGCGGGGCGTGTCAAGCCAGTGGGGCAATCTCGATCGGGCGCCGGTGTACCCTCGCGGCCATGAGCCGACGCACCGAGCCGGGGACCATCGTGACGCTGCGAAGGGCCGAGCCGGGCGAGTCGCCGTACCTGGCGCACACCAGTCAGCGGGCCTTCCACTCGAGCACCGTGGAGGCGTGGGAGGGCTGGTTTCGAGAGCACACCGGGGTGCAGCGGGGCGACACGGTGGTGGCCGAGGTGGAGGGTCGGCGCGCGGGCAACGCGACGGCGCTGGGGCTCACCATGGCCCTCGCGGGGAGGGACATCCCGATGTGGGGCGTCGCCGGGGTGAGCGTGCCGCCGGAGTTTCGTCAGCGGGGCGTGGCCGACGCGATGATGCGGGAGCTTCTCTCGTGGATGCGCTCCCGGGGCGAGGCCCTCTCGATGCTCTACGCCTTCAAGCTCGGGTACTACCGCCGCTTCGGGTACGGGCTCTGCGAGCGCCTCGAGCAGCTTCGGGTGCACCCCTCGCAGCTCCCCGGGTCGAGGCTTCGCACCCACGTGACGGAGATGGTCCCCGGGAGGGACATGGACACGCTGCGCTCGCTCTACGAGCGCTCCCGGGAGGCCATGACCGGGCCGCTCGCCCGCGACGACTACTGGTGGGAGACGAGGGCGCTGGGGGGCGCTCCGGCGGGGGCGGTGTACCGCGATCCGGGCACCGGCGAGGCGCAGGGCTACGCGCTCTGGAGGGTTCCCCCGCAGCCGGAATTCCCCAGGCAGGAGATGCACGTGAGGGAGATCGTGGCCCTCTCGCCGGAGGCGCACGAGGGGCTGCTGGGCTTCCTCGCCGCGCAGGGAGAGCAGTACGCCATGGTCACCCTCTGGACCGCCCCGGGTCAGTCGCTCCCCTGGCTGGTCGAGCACGGCGTGGTGGACGCTCCGGCCCCGTGGCTCCGCTACGACCCGATGGGCGCGGTCTACGCCGGGGCGATGGCCCGCGTGGTCGACGTGGCCGCTGCGCTGCGGCTGCACCCCTCGGCCTCGCGCACGGGGCTGAGGGCGACCTTCGGGCTCGACGTGAGCGACCCCACGCTCGACGACGTCTTACACCTCGACGTAAACCTCACCCCCGACGCCGTGGAGGTGGGCGCCGGGGCCCTCGCCGCCGAGCGCCTCTCGCTGGGCGTCGATGGCCTCTCGCAGGTCTACCTCGCGGCCACCACGACCGCGGCGCTGAGGGCGAGCGGCCGGCTCCACGGCTCGGCGAAGGCCGGGGCCCTGCTGGAGCGGGCCTGCGAGGGCCCTCCCCTCTTCGTCGGCGCGCTCAACGCCTTCTGAAATACCGCGCGGGTCCTCGCCATCCGATCAGCGGGTGGACACTGCGCTGATGTCCATGTGTTCCTGAATCGTAGGAATATTCCTGCGAGGGGAGAACCAAAGGACTCGCGCGGCGTCAGAGTCGGACAGCAGGTCGGCGGGTGTTCGAGGAGGTGGATCGATGAGCCAGCAGCAGCAGAAGGAAGACTCGGTGATGTTCTCGCTCCGGAGCCTGATGTCCATCGAGGACGATCGGGTGCGGCAGGAGGAGGAGGGCCGTCGCCGGGCCGAGGAGGCGGCGGTGCTGAGGGTGGAGGAGGAGCGCCGTCGGGAGGTGGCCGAGCGCCAGCAGCGGGCGCAGGCCGAGGAGGCCGCGAGGGCGGCCGACGAGCGGGCGCGCCGGGAGGCGGAGGCGCAGGCCGCGAGGGAGCGCGAGGAGGCGGCGCTGAGGATCAGGCTGGAGGCGGAGTCGAAGCTGCGGGAGCGGGAGCTGTCGCTGCGCATGGAGCAGGAGCAGAAGCTGGCGCTCATCGCCTCGCAGCGGCGGACGGGGATGCACCCTGGCGCGGTGGCCGTCGGGGTGCTGGCGCTGCTGGGCGCCCTGGGCGCGGGGGCCTTCTTCGGGGTGGTGAAGCCGCAGCAGGAGGCGAGCGCCGAGGAGACGCGGCGCGCGGAGTCGGCGCGGCGGGACTCGGACGAGCGGCGGATGGTGGCCGAGCGCGCGGCGGACGACGCGCGACGGAGGGCCGCGGAGGCGGACGCCGAGCGGCAGAGGCAGGCGGCGGCGGCGCTCCTGGCGAGGCAGGACGCCGAGCGGCTGGCGGCGCTGGCGAGCGGACCTCGCGGCGCGGCGGGGGCGTCGAGGCCGAGGGTGAGCCACGCGACGCCGAGGACCACGGCCAGCCGTGAGCCGGAGATCATCGGGGCGATCGGCGACGAGCTGCCCGGCGGGGAGTGACAAGGCCCCTCGCGCTCTCCGCGGCGGTTGCCCTATCGTCGCGCGCACCCCCCCAATGCCCATCGCCGACGTGACCCTCATCGGTGCGCCCGACGTCCCCGACGACGCCCTCGCGCAGCGCCTCGCCGACGCCCTCTCCTCCGCCCTCGGCGCCCCCCGCGGGACCACCTGGGTGCGCCTCCACCGCGTCGCCGCGAGCGACTACGCCGAGGACGGCGGCGCCCCGGAGGGGGTGCGCCCGGTCTTCGTCGACCTGCTGCGCCGGGGATGGCCCGCGGCCGTGGAGGCGCGTGGGGCGTCGCTGCGCGCGGTGGCCGAGGCTGTGGCGCGGGTGTGCGGCCGCCCGGTGGCGCAGGTGCATGTGCTCGCGGAGGCTCCGGCCGCGGGGCGGGTGGCCTTCGGCGGAGAGCTCGCGGCGGGGATGGCGCGGGAGCGGGCGTCGTCGGGCGCGAAGTGGGAGGCCATCGTGGGGTACAGCCGCGCGGTGCGCGTGGGCGAGCTGGTCTTCGTCACCGGCACCACAGGGTTCACGGCCGACGGCGGGCACGCGGACGCCGACGACGCCTACGCGCAGGCGAGGCAGGCGATCGAGAACGTCGGCCGAGCGCTGGCGCAGCTCGGGGTGGGCTTCGAGCAGGTGGTGCGCACGAGGATGTTCGTGACGGACATCGCGCGCGACTGGGAGGCGATCGGCCGGGCCCACGCGGAGGCCTTCGGGGGAGCGCGCCCGGCGACGTCGATGATCGAGGCCCGCGCGCTGATCGAGCCGTGGATGCGGGTGGAGATCGAGGTCGACGCCGTCGCGGGCTGAGACGGAGGCTCAGCGCTCCTCCGATCAGCGCACCGCCACGATGAACAGCCGGGGGAAGCGCAGCAGCACCTTCCCGTCGTGGGCGGCGGGGTAGGCCTCCGCGATGCGCTGCTCGTAGGCGTCGAGGAAGTCGCGCTGCTCCTCGGGGGTGAGCGGATCGAGGAAGGGTCGCAGGCCGGTTCCCTTGACCCACTCGACGACCGCGGCGGCGTCGGCGAGCGCGTGGTTGTAGACCGTGTGCCAGAGGTCGAGCCTTCGCGCGTAGGGCAGGAGCACGTCGTAGTAGACCCTCACCGGGCGCAGCGGTTCGCGCGCGGCGTGGCGGAGTCGCTGCGCCCACGGGCCCGAGGCCGCCACTTCCTTCATCAGCACATGGGTGGGCTCGGCCAGGTTGTCGGGCATCTGCACCGCCAGCACGCCGCCCGCTTCGAGGGCCTCGAGCTGCCTCGGCAGCACCGCGAGGTGATCGGGCACCCACTGGTAGACGGCGTTGGCGAAGACCACGTCGGTGCCCGCCTCGGGCAGCCAGCTCTCCGCGTCGGCCTGCGCGAAGCTCGCCCTGGGAACGCGCCTCCGGGCCTCGGCCAGCATCGCCGGGGAGGTGTCGAGCCCGACGACCTCCGCGGACGGGAAGCGCTCCACCAGCAGCTCGGTCGAGTTGCCAGGGCCGCACCCCACGTCGACCACCCGCCTCGCAGCCCCCCTCGGAACCTGCGCCAGCAGGTCGCGCGCGGGCCGAGTGCGCTCGTCCTCGAAGCGGCCATAGACCTCCGGCGACCAGTCGGCGCCCACCCTCTCCACCATCGCTCACCCTCCTGTCGTCGCCTGCGGAGCGACGGTGTCCGTTCAACGTATCTGCTTCGCCGCGTAGGCAGTGCGCTCCAGCGTCTCGAGCTTGCGACGCGCGTCCTCCACCAGCGCTCGGATGGTCTCCGGCGGGAGCGCTCCCTCGACGGTGATGCGCACGTCCCGGAAGCCCTCGACGTACCGCACCGTCACCCCGTCGATGGTGATGCGCGAGGTGCCGACGGGCGCGTCCTCGTCCTCCTCCACCGCGCGGTGCTCCATCGGCGGCGCGTAGCGCCCGGCGTAGACGGCGAAGTCCGGCACCCACCCGATCTCGGCCGTGTGCGTGGCGATCTGCTCCCGGTCGAACTCGGACTTCATCGCGGCGTGGTAGGAGGCCCACCGCATCGTCATGAGGTGATTGCGCGCGCCGTCGGCGCGGGTGAGCTCCCAGAGCGGCCACGCGCGGTCGGTGAGCCGGGTCCACGCGAGGCTCGCGAGGTCGAGGGACCAGTCGTCGATGTTCTCGACGATCTGCTCCGTGCTCTCGACGCGCTCTCCGCCGCGCACGGTGATCGAGCGTCGGTCGGCCGAGAGCTCGGCGGAGTGCCGGAAGATCCAGCCGGGGTTCTCCCCGGTGGTGACCAGCGGGGTGATGGCGAGGGTGCGGGTGTCGAGCGCGAAGGAGGGCGTGACGCCAGGGAGGCGCTGCCGCGGGTGACCCAGGCAGCCGAGGATCACCACGCGATCATCGACCAGGGTCGCCGTGTGGAAGTCGGTCGGGGGGAAGACCTCGTCGGGGTAGCCGTAGACCTCGACCTCGCCGGAAGGCGTCGTGAGGATCACGTCGTTGTAGATGTAGAAGTCGGGGTCGTAGTGGTCCTCGTGCTCTCCGCCGATGGAGAGCGAGCGGCCGTCGGGGAGCGCGGTGGTGCTCTGACCGAAGCGGCTGCCGCACCAGCAGGGGCCGACGGTCATCGACGAGGGGCCATCGAAGTATCGGTTGGCCATGTACGCGTTGAGCTCCCGGCGGCTTGCGAGCCAGGACCACACCGGGTTGGTGAGCCGCTGCGGGTTGCTCACCCCCACGCGCGGCGAGCGCCACTCGAGGAAGAGCTCGCGGGTGACCGCGCGGGGCGGTCGGTCGTCGCGGGGGAGCGTGGGCTTCGTGGTGTCCATAGGGCGAGAGATCACCCGAGGCGCTGCACGCGTCGCCGAGCGTCGTCGAGCGTGCGGGCGTAGGACTCGGCCTCCAGGGCGTGGCCGTGGATGCCCCAGCGCTCCCACGATCCCTCGTCGGCGGCGGTCGGGAGGCGCTCTCGGGCGCTCCTGGGGAGGCCCGAGAGGGCGCCGTGGAGGGCGTGAAGGACGGGCGCTCCGCCCTCGGCGACGCACCACTCGACCACGTCCCAGCCGTGCGCGGCGTGGCGTCCCTCGTCGGCGGCGATGGTCTTCAGCGCGTCGCGAAAGGCGCCCTCCTCGCAGCGCAGCGCGACGGCGGCGGCGAGGCGCGCGGAGACCCCTTCGTTGATGGCTCCGTCGATGAGCGAGTCGACCGCGAGGGAGGCGAGGGCGACGACGCGCACCCTCGACAGGGACGGAAGGTGCGCGGCCTCGGGGAAGGCTCCGGGGCTGACGGCGCGGCCGTCGATGGCGCGGGCGAGGGCGAAGCAGAGCTCCGCGTGGCGCACCTCGTCGAGCGCGTCGCGCTGCGCGGCGGCGACGAGGGGGGGAGGCGCTCCGAGGCCCAGCAGGTCGAGGGTGAGCCGGGCGAAGGCGGCGACGGAGGCGTGCTCGGTGCGGCCGTTCTCCCTCCATCGGGCGGCGAGGTCCTCGCGCGAGGCGGGGTCGACGTGGAGGACGATGGGCTGCGAGGCCCAGCTCCCATCGGGCTGGAGGGGAGGGAGCGCGGGGCGGCCGAGGTGGCGCACCTGGCGCCCGCGGCCGATGACAGGCAGCACGAGGCACGCGAAGAGGAAGCCGAAGAGCTGCATCGCCACGCCGAGGATGCCGAGGGGGACGGCGGCGGTCGCGAGGGAGCGGCCGCGCTCGGCGACGGGGTGCGACGGGACCTCGCGGCGCACATCGAGCCCGGAGCGGGCGCCGCGGTAGCCGAGGTAGAGCGAGGCCAGCGAGGCGAGGGCGATCATGGCCACGGCGAGGAGCGCGATCTCCCGCGACCGGATGCCAGCGACATGGAGCAGGGGCAGCAGGAGCATGAACGCCGGGACGAGCAGCACCGAGGCGAGCGAGAGCTTGAACGCGAGGACGGCGCGAGGGTTCCACGGAGCGGCGGCCGTGGGCGTGGAGGGTTCGCGGTAGCCGGGCTGGTCGGGCTGCGTCATGGGAAGGGCACTCCTCGCGGCCGAGTATGCGCGAGGACGGTCAGCGCCACTGCACCCATTGGAGCCTGGTCCAGGCGAGGGTCGAGGCGTCGCAGAGTGCGGCGGTGACGAGGGGTGCGGCGCACGGATCGGTCGCAGGCGCAACGCAGGTCGGCGGAGGGGTCTGGCAGGTGGCCGCGTCGGGGGGGGGGAGCGACCGGCGGATCGAGGAGCCCGGTGCGGGTTCCGCAGGAGCAGAGCGCGCAGGCGACGAGCGCGAGCGCGGTGAACGAGGCACGGGTGCGAGGGAGGAGAGGGGCGGACATCGGGTGTGCGGAGGGAGCCACGAATGAGGCCGCGAGTCTCCCGATGGGCGGCACAGCGAATGCTGCCACGGCGGTAGTGCCGACGAGGCGCACTGCGTCCCTCGGCGATGAGGAGGCGATGGCTCCATGAAGACGAACCAGGTCGTGCGCGCGGTGCTCATTCTTGCGCTGGCGAGCTGCGGTGACTCGACGACCAGCGGGCCGGGGCCGGGGCCGGTCGCGGTCGCGGGCTCGGTGGCGGGGAGGGTGCGCGTGGCGGGAGGCGACGAGGCGGTCGGCGGAGTGACGCTGACCCTCGGAGGGAGGACCGTCACGGCCAACGAGCAGGGGTGGTTCTCCTTCGGCGAGGTGCCGCCCGGGGAGGGAGTGTCCCTGGTGGCGCGGCACGAGGGATACGCCGAGGGGGTGATGGCGCTGACCGTGCGCGTGGGAGCGATCACCTCGGCAGACGTGGCGCTGGTGCGGATGCAGCCGACGCAGCCGATCGACACGGCGGCCGGGGGGACGATCACCGGCGCGTCGGGGGTGAGCGTGAGGTTCCCCGCGGGCGCGCTGGTGACGGCCGACGGTCGGGCGGCTACGGGCATGGCGACCGTCGCGCTGGCGTACCTCGACGCGTCGAGCCTGGCGATGAGGGTGGCCTTCCCGGCGAGCTTCACGGGTCGACGCACCGACGGGACGACGGTGCCCTTCGAGAGCTTCGGCGTGGTGGCGGTGGACGTGCGGCAGGGGTCGCAGGCGCTCTCCCTCGCTGCCGGGATGAGCGCCGAGCTGACGCTCCCGGTGGTGCCCTCCCAGGCCGCGGCTGCGCCCGCGACGGTGCCGCTCTGGAGCCTCGACGCGGCCAACGCGCGCTGGGCCGAAGAGGGGACCGCCACCCGCCAGACCGTCGCCGGGCGTGACGTGTGGGTCGCCTCGGTGCCGCACCTGAGCTGGTGGAACGTCGACCTGCCCTTCGAGACCACGTGCGTCCGGGCGTGCGTGCGCGACCCGCAGGGGGCGACGGTCCCCAACGTCGAGGTGGTGCTCAACGGGGTGGACTACAGCGGCTCGTCGAGGGCGTGGACGGGCGCCGACGGCTGCTTCGCGGCGGACGTGAAGCGCTCCTCGCAGGTGAGCGTGTTCGCCCGGCAGGGCGTGCTGGCCACCGAGCCGAGGACGGCCGCCACGCCCTCGACCGTGATGCGCGCCTCGGCCAACCCGCTGGCCTGCGGCGACCTCGGCACCCTCACGATGGTGCAGGCGGTGGCGCAGATCACCCTCACCTGGGGAGCCGCCCCGCGCGACCTCGACTCCCACTTCACCGGTCCGACGCTGGGGAGCCCGGCCACGCGCTTCCACGTCTACTACGGCGGGCGCGGCGACCTCGGCCAGGCTCCCTTCGCCGCGCTCGACACCGATGACACCAGCTCCTACGGCCCGGAGGTGATCACCGTCAGCCGCATGACCGCGGGGCGATACCGCTACTCGGTGCACAACTACTCGGGGCAGTCGAGCGGCGCCATCGAGCGCTCGGGCGCCACCGTCGGACTGATCGTGCCCCGCCAGGGCATCGTGCGCCGCTACGACGTCCCCGCGGTCAACCCGGGCAGCAACAACGTCTGGCGGGTCTTCGACCTCGTGGTCGACGGCGCAGGGACGATCGGCGTCGAGCCCATCGGGGCCTTCGCCGCCTCGGGCGCGGGCTACAACCCGTAGCGCCGAGCGTCACCCCCCGCGGGCGGGGCGGTCGAGCACGTCGCGAACCCGCTCCGCCAGCTCATCGGGAGAGAAGGGCTTCTTCAGCACCTCGAAGCGCCACGCCTGCGTGCCGTCGCTCTCGTAGCCGGACATGCACAGCACCTTCAGCTCGGGTCGTCGCTCCCTCAGCCGCGCGGCGAGCTCGGGCCCGCTCATCCGCGGCATCACCACGTCGGTGAGCAGCAGGTCGATGCGCGCGACGCCCGGCTCCTCCAGCAGCGCGAGCGCCGCCTCGCCCTCGCGCGCCTCGAGGACGGTGTACCCGCGGCCGCGCAGGATGCCCGAGACCACCGTGGCGACGCTCGCGTCGTCCTCCACGACCAGGATGGTCTCTCCCCCCGAGCGCGACGGTCGCCCCTCCGGCCGCCGCGACTCGCGATCGGGCACCTGCTCGGCGACCGCGGGGAGGTAGACGGTGAAGGTCGCCCCGCGGCCCGGCTCGCTCCGGACGGCGACGGCCCCGCCGCTCTGCTGCACGATGCCGTAGACCGTGGACAGCCCGAGCCCGGTGCCCTTGCCGACCTCCTTGGTCGTGAAGAAGGGCTCGAAGATCCGCCCCTGCAGCTCTGGGGGAATCCCCACGCCGGTGTCGGTGACCTCGATCGTCGCGTAGCGCCCCGGGGCGAGGTCGCTGGGGCGCTCCGGGGCGTCGGCCCCGAGGCTTCGGTAGCCGGTCTCGATGCGCAGGGTGCCGCCGCCCGGCATCGCGTCGCGCGCGTTGGTGCAGAGGTTGATCACGACCTGCCCGATCTGGCCGCGGTCGGCGCGGGTCATCACCCGTCCTCCCGCCAGTCCGGTCTGCAGGTCGATGTCCTCGCCGATCAGGCGCACGACGAGCTGCGTGACCTCCGCGATGACCTCGTTGAGGTCGATGACCCTCGGCTGCATCATCTGCTTGCGGCTGAAGGCCAGCAGCTGCCGGGTCAGGTCCGCGGCCCGTCGCGCCGCCTGGACCACCGCGTGGATCTGGCCCTGCAGCGGGTGCTCCTTGCCCAGCGCGCTGCCCACCATCGAGCTGCCGGCCTGGATGACCACGAGCAGGTTGTTGAAGTCGTGCGCGATGCCCCCGGCCAGCGTGCCGATCGCCTGCATCTTCACCGCCTGCCGGAGCTGCTCCTCGAGCTGCCGGCGCCCGGTCATGTCGGTGAGGCTCACCCGGATCAGGCGACGCGAGGCGCCCGGCAGTCGGATCATCCGCACCTCGCAGTAGGCCTTCGCGCCGTCCGCGTCGCGGCAGCTCCACTCGGTGACGAGGACCTCGTCGGCCAGGGTCCGGGTGATGGCCTCGTCGACGACCTCCGCGGCGCGGCGCCCGTCGGCCTGCTCCTCCTGGCAGACGTCGATCAGGCCGAGCTCGCACAGCTCCTCCTTTCTCCGCTTGAAGAGCGCCGCGGCCTTGGAGTTGCCGCGGATGAAGCGACCGGCGTCGCAGTCGAAGACCAGGATCGCCTCTGGGGCGTGCTCGACGAGGGTGCGCAGCCGCTCCTCGCTCTCGCGCAGGTCGCGAAGGTAGAGCGCGCTGCTGATGGCGTCGGACATGCGGTGCCCGATCTCGCGGAAGATCCGCGCCTCCTCGGTGGTCCAGACCCTCGGGCGCTCGCAGTGGTGCATGCCGAAGACCCAGGGCGGACCGTTCTTCGGGTGCAGCGCCGTGAGCATCTGCGACTGGACCCCGAAGCGGCGGGCGGTGGGCTCGACGGGCGTGGCCGACTCCGGGTCGCAGCGGATCGGGTCCTCCGAGGAGAGCGCCAGCTTGAAGGTCTCGATCACCTCCGGGTTCATCGGGATGTCGCCCTCGTGCGCGGCGAGCGCTCCCGGCCACTGCGGCCGCGTCGCCTCCCTCATGATCCGGAAGGTGGGCGCGGCGGGATCGCAGGGATAGATCAGCCAGGCCCGATCGCACACGAAGAGCGAGAGCATCTCCTCCAGCACGTCGCCCATCAGCCGATCGAGGTCGGGCGCGCCGCGGATGGCGAGGTTGATCCGCTCCATCGCGTCGAGGAAGCGCAGGTGCTCCAGCCGCTGCTCCACCGCGGCCTCGTGGCCGGAGAAGTCCTCGACGGCGGACCAGATGTAGCGCTCCCCCCCGAGCTCGATGATCCGTCCCTGGAGCCGCACCAGGACGAGCCGTCCGTCCTTGTGGATGTAGTGCTTCTCGTAGGGGCCGTAGCGGCCGGTGCGCTCGAGGTTCTCGAGCTGCCGCTGCTCGTCGGCGGCGTAGCGCTCCGCGGTGACGTCCCAGTAGCTGAGCCGCAGGGTCTCCTCGACGGTGCGGCCGATGATCCGGGCGAAGGCGGGGTTCACGTCGACGAAGGAGCCGTCCAGCCGACAGAGCGCGAGCCCGACGGGCGCGCTGTCGAGGAGGCGTCGGCTGAGGGACTCGCTCCCTCCCTCCGCGTGCGCCGCATCTGGCTGGCCCGAAGCATCAGGCTCGCCCGGAAGGCCCCGTCCAACCGCCATGTCCCGAACCATAGACCCGATCCCCGCGTCCGCCCGATCAGAACCCGGCAGAAAGCTCGATCCAGCGTTGCAGGAACACCCGCATCGACGGCCTGCGCTGCGGGTCCATCCTGGTGGCGTCCTGGAGCAGCTTCACCAGCGCGGCGCGCCCGCTCATCTCCGGCAGCTCGGACCACGGCAGCGCGACGGAGCCGTGCCTCACCAGCACCGTCTCCAGGTCGGGCTCGCCCGCGAGGAAGGGGTTGGTCCCGCAGAGCATCTCGAAGACCACCACCGCGAGGGCGTAGACGTCCACCGCCGGCCCGAAGGGCTCGATGCCCCGCACGACCTCCGGGGCGATGTACCCGGGCGTCCCGGTGATGCCCTCGTGGGCGCCGGCGCGAGAGGTCTCCGTGGCGATGCCGAAGTCGATGAGCACCGCGCGGATGAGCTCCGCGCGAGCGAGCGTCTCGGCGGTGAGCTCGGCCCCGTCGGGCAGCTCGAACTGCGCCAGCAGGTTGGCGGGCTTCACGTCGCGGTGCAGCACCCCCCGCTGGTGCAGGTGCGCCAGCGCGCGGGCCACGTCGCGGATGATGGGCGCGAGCGCCGCCGGGGTCATGCGACCGAGGCGGGTGAGCAGCGTCTCCAGCGAGGCGCCCGGGATGTACTCCAGCGCGAGGTAGGCGCCCTCATCGACGAAGCCCGCGTCCACGATGCCCACGACGTTGGGGTGCACCACGCGGGCGAGGCGCTCCATCTCGCCCTCGAAGAGCGCGCGCGAGGTCTCCGCGGAGGTGCCCTTCATGCCCGCCCACGGCAGCAGCTTCACCACCACGCGCTTGCCCGGCGCGGGGCCCTCCGCGAGGAAGGTCGACGCCATGCCGCCCTCGTGGGCGCTCGAGAGCTCGCCCAGCACCCGCAGCCGGCCGATGTGTCGGGCGCCGGTGGTCTCGGCGCGCACCGCGAGCGCCGCCATGGTGCGCACGGCCACCATCGCCCTCGCGAGCGCGCTGCGGACCAGCGTCGAGAGCAGCGGGCCGCACTCGGTGGCGATCGCCTCGCAGAGGGCTCCGAGCTCGCCGATGTAGTGCTCCACCACCTCGGCGCGGCGGGCGGCGTCGACGAACTTCAGCGAGGTCGAGGTGAGCAGCCGGTCGAGCTGCGCCGCGCGGTCGCTGAGGGAGGTGGTCGAGGGGCGCGCCGCGCGGGCGACCTGCGCGGGCCGCTCGCGGTCGAGGGTGAGCGCGTAGGTGGCGTCGAGGGTGAGGCGCGTGAAGGTGTCGGCGACGCGGGCGAGGTCCGTGAGGTCGAAGCGGGGGAGGCCGGACCAGTGGTCCTCCGGGCGGCGGGTGGTGAGCGAGGTGCAGCACGCCGCGAGCTCGCCCAGCGTGACCCCTAGCCGGCACTGGTCGCCCACCATCACCTGGAGCGAGTCGAGGTCCGCGGCCGGGTCGCGACCCGACCGGGTCATCAGCTCCACCAGCCGGAACCACCGCTGCACCCGGTCGCCCGCCACCTCGTCGGCGATCCATCGGCGCAGCCGCACCTGCGTCGGGCCCAGCACCCCGCGCATCGCCATCCAGGTGAGCACGGCGCCGATGGCCCCGGCGCCCAGCGAGGGCGAGAGCGCCGCCGCGAGCTCGACCAGCGTCGCCGCCACGTGGCGCTCCAGCGCCCGCTGTCCCACCAGCGGGTCCTCCGCGACGCGCTCCAGGGTCTCCAGCACCTGGTCGCGCACCGTCTCCGCCACCACGTGCCGGTTCGTCGGCGGAACCCTCGGCAGCACCGTCGCCGACCGCAGCAGCCACCGCCGCCACGCCGCCGCCGCGGGCGTCGAGCGCCGCAGCCCCGACCAGACCATCTTCAAGAGCCGGTCGCGCAGCGCGTCCACCAGGGCCAGCGCCGCGGTGCGCGCGGACACCTCGCCCAGGTGATGCGCCAGCACCTCCAGGTCTCCGTCGACCACGAGGTCGACCACCTCCTCCAGCGCCAGGCTCCCCTGCGCGGCGTCGCGGCTGTCCTCCCTCGCGAGCGAGCGCACCGCCCGGGAGATGATCGCGTCGAGCTCGGCCCCGCAGCCGTCGACCAGCGAGCGCACGTCCGGCGCCGCGGGGTTCTGGCCCACCGCGTGTGCGATCTCCGCGAGCAGCGCCAGCGGGGCGCGCTGGGCCTCCGGGTGGACCAGCCGCACCGTGATGGCCTCGGCCCGCTCGGCGCGCTCGTTGTCGGCGCTCGACGAGCGCACCCCGATGGCCTTCGACTGCACGCTCGCGGCCACCGAGCGCGCGGCCTCCAGCGCGTGGGGCTGGCGCAGCGCCACCTCCTGCATCGCCCGGGCGACCGCGAGCCAGGCGTCCGGCCCGCCCCGCTCGGCGAAGGCCGCGGCCAGCGCGCTCCAGCGGGGATCTCCGTGCGCCACGTGGTCGGGGAGCGAGACCGCGAAGGCCGCCACCTGCGAGGCGAGCGAGAGCGACCAGGCGCCGGTCTCCACGGTGTGCACCGAGGTCGAGGCGTCGCCCGCCACCACCGGCCGCTCGACCGCGGCGATCACCGCGTCGCGGTGCGCCCTCAGCGCAGGATCACCGCTGGGCCCCACGTTGCCCAGCGCCGCGAAGGCCCGCCGCCGGAGCAGCGTCGCGCCCTCCTGCGTCAGCAGCGACTCCAGCGCGCCCTGCACCGCCGGGAGCGCTCCAGCGAGCCTGCCCATCGCGCGCGCGGCCAGCGACCACACCCGGAAGCGCGGGTGCTCCAGGCCCGCGACGAGGGCCTCGGCGGCCACCCTGGCGGTCTCCGCAGGGAGCGCCCGGGCGAGCTGGTCGTGCTGCGCCAGCGCGGCGAGCAGGCGCATCGAGCGCAGCGTGTCGCGGGGGGCGTCGCGCCGGGCGAGCAGGTCGCGCCACACCGCCGGGGCCACGAAGGGCAGCCGCGCCACCGCCGGAACATAGTGGCCGCGGAGGTCGCCCGCGAGCAGCGCGAACTCCAGGTTCATCGCGGCCCACGAGGGCATCGTCGCCGGCGGATCGGCCCGGAGATACACCGCCAGCAGCTCGGCGCACTCCTCCGTGGGCGCGCGCTCCATCCGCCTGCGCAGCGACGAGAGCAGCATCGGGATCGACACCGGGTTGGCCCCCGCCGCGCCGCCCGGGGTGCTCTCCCGCAGGGTCTCCGAGGCCTGCACGATGGAGAGCGCCGCCCCGAGCACCACCCCCGGCTGCGCCTCGCGAGCGCGCATCCAGCCCAGCAGCGCGCGGGTCACCGGCGCGAGGTCGAGCGGGTCGAGCTCCAGCACCCGGTCGGCGTCCGCGACCAGCATCCCGAGCTCGCCGATCAGCCGGCCGACAGCCTTCACCAGGTCGCGCAGCTTTACCCCGAGGGGTATGGCGACGCCGGCCCAGTCGATCCACCGCAGCAGCGCGGCCTCTCGCGCCTGCGGGTCCTCCACGGCGCTCAGCCCCGACCAGAGGGTCACCGCGCGCTCGTCGTCGAGGTCCTCGGTCCAGCGCAGCAGCACGCTCAGCGCCTCCGGGGAGCGCTGCCTCGGCGGGGCGTTGCCCGAGGGCAGCTCCGACGAGGGGTGCGACGACCAGCGGAAGATCCCCGTGCGCGGCGCGCGGGTGGACATCGCCGCGGGCCGCTCCGTGGTGGCCGCCTCCGTGGCTTCGCCTTCCTCTGTCCTGCTGCGCTCCTTCACGCTGCGCTCACCCGAGCGATCTTAGGTCAGCCGATCGGGGCCACGGCAGTCAATCGACTGAGGGTTTTCCCTGCTCACTCCCTCCCCCGCTGGGCCCTGCGGCTCAGTCGAGGGGCTGCGCGTTCACGCGGATGCCCCCCGGCCCGTTGCTGGCCGCCCCGAGCACCGCGTTGCGACCACCGGTGCCGCCCGTTCCGGCGCGGCCCAGGGTGCAGGTCGTCCCGGTCTGGGCCGGCAGGTCGCCCGCGAACGCGACGCAGACCGACGGGCCTCCGGGGCCTCCCGCGCCGCTGCCCGCAGCGCCACCCGCGCCACCCGCGCCTCCGGTGCCGCCGATGCCGGTGCACTCGCAGCCCGAGTCGCCCCCCGCGCCGCCGACGCCCGCGGTGCCACCGGTGCCTCCGTTGCCGCCGCGACCGCCGCGACCGCCGGTGCCGGTCTGAAGGCGGCAGCCCTCCAGGCGCACCTGCGAAGCGAGGCTGATGATCGCGAAGCTGCCTCCGCCGCCGGTGCCGCCGGTGCCCGCGGTGCCCGCGCAGCCTCCGCCGCCTCCGCCTCCGCCGGCGCCGCCCGAGCGGGACCGGCACGGGCTGAAGACCGATCCGCCGCAGCTCCGGGTGACCTCGGTGCCGCCGCCTCCGCCGCCTCCGCCTCCGCCTCCGCCGGAGGCCCCATCGGAGCCTCGGGCGCTGGCGCGCGGGGTGTAGACCCCCGCCATGCTCACCTGGCCGGTGGCGTCGCCGGGGACGCCGTTGATGCCGTTGCCCCCCGGGAGCCCGGTGCCGCCCGCGGCGCCGTTGTTGCGCCGGCAGCTATCGGTGCACGAGCTCCCGCCGCCGCCGCCGCCGCCGCCGCCGGCCGCTCCTCCGCCGGAGACCTGCGCCCCCGGACCGCCCGCGGTGCCCGCGCGGTTGCCGCTGCCGCCGCCGCCGCCCCCTCCGCCGTTCGCGCCGCAGGGCGACGAGGCCCCGCTGGCGCTCGATCCCATGGTGCCGTCGGTGCCGTCCCTGCCGTCGCCGCCGTCGGAGCTCGTCAGCTGGCAGTTGCGGAAGAGCACCGGCCCGGTGCTGCCGAGCACCCGCACCCCATACGAGCTCTCCCCCACGGCCGTCGCGGCCTGGGAGTGGATGGTGAAGAGCTGCACCTCCGTCGCCACGAGCACGTTGGTCGCGCTGAGGCCGGTGGTGCTGGGGCTGTCGATCTCGGTGGAGTTGCCGGCCGCGCGGGACCAGCCGTCCTCGTCGTTGTAGCCGCCGTACAGGTTCACCCCGGGGGCGAGCGTGACGGCCTCCCCGTAGGTGCCGAGGGCCGCGTAGACGGACTTCACCGGGGTCGCCATGCGGGCCATGGCGATGCCCGCGGCGAGGGTGCGCTTGGGCATCGCCATGGTGCCGGGGTTGCTGTCGTTGCCGCGCGGCGACACGAAGATCGCCCGCCCCACGTCGCCGTCGATGCCGTCGCAGTTGGTGTCTCGGAACATCACGTCCGGGTCGTCGGCCGCGGAGCTGTTGCACTCGCAGCCGTTGGCCGCCATGCGGTCGGCGTCCACGAAGCCCGGGTTGCACGAGGCCGTGCAGGCGCCCGCGGTGCACGCCGCGGTCTGGTTCGCCCCCGCGGTGCAGGCGTGGCCGCACGAGCCGCAGTTGGCCAGGTCGGTCATGTAGTTCGGGCCGTTGTGCAGGCACATCGGGGCGGTGCCCGAGAGCATGCAGACGTCCATGGTGCAGGTGTCCGTGTCGGCGCAGTTGTACGGAGCGCTGCGGACGCAGCGGAGCCGGGCCGGGTCGCAGCTCCAGGTGCCCGTGCAGGGGTCGCCGTTGAGCCGCGCGCAGGTGGCGTCGCCGATCTCGCAGGGCAGCTCTCGCACGCAGCCGGTCTCGCCCGCGCAGAAGTTGTCGCTCGGGCAGCGCATGTCGTTGGGCGCGTGGACGCATCGCCCCGCGGTCGCGTCGCAGCTGTCGTCGGTGCACGCGACGCTGTCGTCGCAGCTCGGGGTGCCGCCCACGACCACGCAGCGGTTGAAGCGGCAGACCTGGCCGTTGCTACAGAGGTCCGGCGCGGTGCAGTCGTCGTTGGTGCGGCACACCCGGCCCATCGGGACGTCGGCCGCGTCGGCCGCGTCGGAGGCATCGACCCCGACGTCGTCGCCGGTGTCGAGGGCCTTGCCGAGGTCGACGCTCGCATCGGCCTTCGGGGTGATGACGGTGCCGTCGCCCGACGAGGCGCACCCACCAAGCAGCAGACCCAAAGGCAGGAGCCACCGAACGTCTCGCAAGCGCATAGGGCGCCATCGTGCGCTGCCCGCGCGGGGTAGATCAAGCCCGCAGCAGCGCCGCCACGAAGAGCATCAGCCCCACCGCGACGGCCGCGCCGGTGGCCGCGAGCGTTCGAGCGCGAGGGCGGTCTGCGTCATCCCACCCATGACGCGCAGCGTAGAAGGCGCCGCCGATCCAGAGGGCGAGGGAGACGCCGAGCACGAGCACCCACGCGGGCTCCGGGGCCCGGTCTTCGAGCAGCAGGGCGTAGTGAAGCTCCTCTCGTCGGGCGACGGGGGTGTCGCGCTCCTCGGGCGGCGGAGGGAGCAGGGCCATCAGCCGCGCGATGCGTCGGTTGGCGCGGTCGAGGCGCTCGCGGTGGGGAACGATGATCCAGCGGGTGGCGAGGGCGCTGGAGCGCACCGCGCGCCAGGCGAGCAGGGCGTGGTCCTGGTGGCCGAGGGTCTCTTGGTCGCGGGCGAAGCGCTCGAGGGCGTCGTAGGCGCCGGCGTTGGCGGGGTTGCCCGGGAGGTAGAGGTGCGCGGCGCGGCGGAGGGCGCGCACGCCGGGGTCGACGGCGCCTCGGGCGAGCTGAGAGCGGCCCTCGACGAGCGCCGCGCGGGACTCGACGAGGACGCGCGCGGAGGCGACGCCGAGCACCAGGGCGACGGCGGCGGCGTAGCGGGCGGCGGCGGGGTGGAGCTTCACACGAGGTCGCGGCGGCGGAAGAGGAGCGACGAGGCGGCGAGGAGCCCGGCGGCCCAGAGGACGGCGTAGCCGGTGGCGAGGGCGATGTAGCGGGCGATGGGGTGGTTGGGGTCGTCGCTGAGCAGCACCGCGCGCTCGGGGACGTAGAGGTGCAGGTTGGGCACGACCCTGGCGATGCCCTGGAGGGCGGCGCGCGCGGCGGCGGGGAAGTTGCGGCGGGGGAGGTGCTGCATCAGCCAGGTGCTGCGCGCGATGGCGAAGACCCCGAAGGAGAGAATCGCCGTGACGAAGGGCGTGCTGAAGGACGAGAACAGCATGGAGACGGCGGCGGTGACGGTGACCTCGGCGAAGACGAGCAGCGCGCCGACGAGGACGAAGACGGTCTCGGAGGGGGCGACGACGTAGGCGAGGGAGGCGAAGCCCGCGAGCAGCGCGGAGGCGATGGGCAGGACGGCGGCGAGGGAGAGCGCGCGCCGGAGCCGGGGGAAGACGAGCAGCGCGGGGGCGGCGGCGAGGATGACCCCGAGGGCGGCGAGGCGCAGCCCGCG
>SCUS01000113.1 GCA_004297725.1 Myxococcaceae bacterium
TAGGTCGCGCCCCCGCCCTCACGGGCTGGGGTCTGGCTCTGGTCGCTGACCGCCTCGCGGTCGTACCGGGGATACCCCCGCTGACCGCCTCGCGGTCGTACCGGGGATACCCCCGCTGACGGCCTCGCGGTCGTACCGGGGATACCCCCGCTGACGGCCTCGCGGTCGTACCGGGGATACCCTCGCTGACGCCTTGCGGTCGAACTCCGAAAGCCGGGAGGAGCTGCGCTCAGTAGAGCGAAGGACCGTACGCCCGGCAGCCGTTGTCGACCGGCGTCACGATCTGGCTCGGCGCGGCGGAGACGCTCCCGACCGATCCCCGGTGGATGCGCTGGTCGTCGCTGCACAGAAACTCCCCGGACCAGTCGGGGTCGCCCACCCACGCGTCGGCGTACCCGTCGCGGTTGAGGTCCCCGAGGCGCGCCACCCCCCGGCCGTAGCCCGTGGTGCCGCTCCCGGTGAGGGCCACCGCGCGCGTCCCGATGCCCGCGGCGCTGCCGAAGCGCACCGCCGCGAGGCTCCCCTGGTAGCTGTAGAGCAGGTCGCCGAAGCCGTCGCCGTCGATGTCCCCGGCGCCCGCGACCCACACCCCGTAGGCCGACGTCGCCGCGCGGAAGGTCGTCGAATACGTGGTGGCGTACCCGTTGATTCCGCCGTGGTGGACGAAGACGTTGAGCGCCGGGGCGGTGAGGCCCACGCTGTTGGCGTGCACCAGGTCGGCGTACCCGTCGTGGTTGACGTCCCAGGCCGCGTCGAAGTCCGTGAGCCCCGTCACCGGGATGCTCGTCCCCACGGTGGTCGAGCCGTCGTAGTAGACCGAGAGGGCGTTGTCCGAGCCCACCGCGACGTCCGAGAGGTCGTTGTTGTTGCTGGTGCCGAGGCCCCGCACCCGGCGGCCGAAGTTGGTCTCCGTCGAGGCGTAGGTGCGGTACGGCGCGGCGAGCGGTCCCCCCGCCGACCCACGGAACACGTAGGCCCGCGAGGCGCACACGGCGCCGCTCCAGCACGCGCCCACCACCACGTCGCCGTAGCCGTCGCCGTCCACGTCGCCCGCCCAGGACACCGACCCCCCGAATCCAGTCACGCCGCTCACGCCCAGGGTGGCCCAGCTCGCGGTGACGAGGCCCGCCGCTGAGCCGCGGTAGAGCCTCGCGCTGCTGGCGCCAGGCAGCCCCACGATGACGTCGCCGTAGCCGTCGCCGTCGACGTCCCCGGCGGCCTCGACGGACCTGCCGAAGGCGCTACCCGCCGGGCCGACCAGGGTCTGCGAGGCGGAGCTCGGGAAGCCCGCGAGCGCGCCGAAGTACACGTAGGCCGTCTCCGCCCGGTCGCTGCCGACGACCATGTCCATGTACCCGTCGCCGTTGACGTCGTTGAAGGTTCCGAAGGAGCCCGCGCGGCCGGTGGTGGCGACGCGAGGGACCACCACCTCCCAGACCGGCGACCAGGTGAAGCCCACGTTGGTCCCGATGCGACCCGCGAGCCGCCAGTACCAGACGCCGGGGCTGAGGTCGGCGGCGGGGGTCCAGCTCGAGGCGGTGACGTCCGCGGACTGCGACACCGTGGCGCAGGAGCGAGACACGCAGAGCTGGACGCGCGCGTCGGTGAGGCCCGAGGCGTTCACCCAGCGGAACACCGGCCGACGCGTGGTCGACTGCGCCACCGAGAGCGGCGACACGGGCCGCGGCGCCGGGATCGCCACGCAGCCCCGCCCGTTGAAGAAGTAGCCCGCGTTGCAGACGTAGCCGCACGTCGCCGCGGCGCAGGTCGCGGTGGCGTTGGCCGGGGCGACGCAGGCGTTGCCGCAGGCGCCGCAGTGCAGCACCGACGCGGCGGTGTTGACCTCGCAGCCGTTGCTCGCGAGGCCGTCGCAGTCGCCGTAACCCGCGTTGCAGGTCCCGATGCCGCAGAGGCCGCCGGTGCAGACCGGCGCGGCGTTGGCGGGGGCGCACGCGAGGCCGCAGCCGCCGCAGTGGGCGACGGTGACGCGGGTGTCGGTCTCGCAGCCGTTGGTGGCGACGCCGTCGCAGTTGCCGTAACCCGCGTTGCAGGCGCCCAGCGAGCAGAGCCCCGCGCGGCAGACGCCCGACGCGTTGGCGTAGCTGCAGGCCCGCGCGCAGGCGCCGCAGTTGGAGGCGTCGGTCTGCAGGTCGACGCAGACGTTGGAGCAGTTGGCGAGCGCCCCGCAGTCGCGGGTGCAGGTGCCCGCGGCGCAGAAGAACCCGCTCCCGCACGCCCGCCCGCACGCCCCGCAGTGGGAGGCGTTGGTGGCGAGGTTGGCCTCGCAGCCGTTGCTGGCGACGCCGTCGCAGTTGGCGAAGCCCGTGTTGCAGGTGCCCACCGCGCAGGCCCCGGCGGAGCACACCGGCGTGGCGTTGGCGAGGCTGCACGCCCGGCCGCAGCCGCCGCAGTGCGCCAGCGTGGTGGCGGTGTTGACCTCGCAGCCGTTGCTGGCGAGGCCGTCGCAGTTGCCGAAAGCCCCCGAGCAGGTGATGCCGCAGGTGCCGCCGCTGCAGGTGGCGGTGCCGTTGATGGCGCTGCACGCCCGGCCGCAGCCGCCGCAGTGGCGCACGTCGCTGCGCTGGTCGACCTCGCAGCCGTTGCTGGCGACGCCGTCGCAGTTGCCGAAGCCCGCGGCGCAGCTCGCCACGGAGCACGCGCCGCCCACGCAGGCGGGCGTGGCGTTGGGGAGCGAGCACGCGAGGGTGCACGACCCGCAGGCGGTGACGGTGCTGCGAAGGTCGGTCTCGCAGCCGTTGGCGGCGCTGCCGTCGCAGTTGCCGAAGCCCGCGGCGCAGGTGATGCCGCAGGCGCCCGCGGCGCAGGAGGCGGTGCCGTTGGTGGCGTTGCACGCGCTGCCGCAGCCGCCGCAGTGGGCGGGGCTCGTGGCGAGGTTGCTCTCGCAGCCGTTGGCGGCGTTGCCGTCGCAGTCGCCGAAGCCCGCCGCGCAGCGGAACGAGCACGCCCCCCGCGCGCAGGTGGCCGTCGCGTTGGCCGCGCCCGGGCAGGCGACCCCGCAGGCGCCGCAGTTGGAGGGGCTGGTCTGCGTGTCGACGCAGGCCCCGGCGCAGAAGGTCGTTCCGGCGCCGCAGACCGAGCCGCACACCCCGGCGCTGCAGACGAAGCCCGCGGCGCAGGCGTTGTTGCAGCGGCCGCAGTGGGCGTTGGCGCTGCCGAGCTGGGTCTCGCAGCCGTTGCCGAGGCTGCCGTCGCAGTTGCCGTAGCCTGCGGCGCAGGTGATGCCGCAGGCGCCCGCGGCGCAGGTGGCGGCGCCGTTGACCGCCCCGCAGGCGGCGCCGCAGCGGCCGCAGTGCGCGGGGGTGCGGGCGAGGTCGACCTCGCAGCCGTTGGAGGGGTCGCCGTCGCAGTCGCCGAAGCCCGCGTTGCAGCGGGCGACGGTGCAGCTCCCCCCGGCGCAGGCCGCGGTGGCGTTGGCCAGCACGCAGGCCCGCCCGCAGGCGCCGCAGTGGAGCACGCTGGTGCCGAGGGCCACCTCGCAGCCGTCGGCGGGCATGGCGTTGCAGTCCGCGGTGCCGGCGTTGCAGCTCGCGATCACGCAGCGCCCCGCGGTGCAGGCCGCGGCGGCGCTGGCCAGCGAGCAGGCCCGGCCGCAGCCGCCGCAGTGGGCGGTGCTGGAGGTGGTGGGCGTCTCGCAGCCGTTGCCGAGGTTGCCGTCGCAGTCGCCGAAGCCCGAGGCGCAGGTGAGCCGGCACGCCCCCGCCGCGCAGGAGGGGGTGGCGTTGGCGGTGCTGCACGCCGCGCCGCAGCGGCCGCAGGACGACGGGGTGCTGAGGAGGTTGGTCTCGCAGCCGTTGGAGGCGACGCCGTCGCAGTCGGCGTAGCCGGCGTTGCAGCGCACCACGGCGCAGCGGCCCGCGCCGCAGGACGACTCCGCGTTGGGCAGCGCGCACCCGGCGCCGCAGGCCCCGCAGTGGGCCGTGGCGGTGAGCAGGTCGGTCTCGCAGCCGTTGGCGGCGTTGCCGTCGCAGTCGCCGAGCGTCGAGGGCATGCAGACGCGGGTCGACTCGCAGCGCCCGGCGTTGCAGCGCGCGCCCGCCCCGGGGAAGGTGCAGCGGGTGTTGCAGGCGCCGCAGTGGAGGGCGTTGGTGCCGAGGTTGGTCTCGCAGCCGTTGGCGGGGTCGCCGTCGCAGTCGCCATAGCCCGCGTTGCAGCGGGCGAGGGTGCAGCGACCGGCGGCGCAGCCCGCGACGCCGTTGGCGACGGAGCACGCGCTGCCGCAGGCGCCGCAGTGCGAGGCGCTGGTGGAGAGCGCGACCTCGCAGCCGTTGGCGGGGTCACCGTCGCAGTCGGCGTAGCCCGCGGTGCAGGTGAAGCCGCAGCGGGCGTCGGCGCAGGTGGCCGTGGCGTTGGGGGCGCTGGGGCAGGCGTTGCCGCAGGCGCCGCAGTGGGCGGGGGCGATGGCGAGGTCGACCTCGCAGCCGTTGCTGGCGACGCCGTCGCAGTTGCCGAAGCCCGAGGCGCAGACCACGGCGCAGCGGCCGGTCATGCAGGCGGGGGTGGCGTTGGGGGCGGAGGGGCAGGCGTTGCCGCAGGTTCCGCAGTGGGCGGGGGTGGAGCGGACGTCGGTCTCGCAGCCGTTGCTGGCGACGGCGTCGCAGTCGCCGACCAGGGTGGCGTCCTCGCAGCGCAGCGCGCAGGCGCCCGCCACGCAGGCCGCCGCCCCGCGCGGCCCCGACGCGCAGCGGTTGTCGCAGGCGCCGCAGTGGCCCGGGTCGGTGGTGCGGTCGACGCAGGTGTCGCCGCAGCGGTCAGGGGTCGCGCCCTGGCAGGCGACGGCGCAGGAGGCGCGGGGCGATCCGCCGACGACGGTGACGGTGCAGAGCGGGCTCTCCCCGGCGCAGCGGTTGTCGCAGGCGCCGCAGTGGTCGGGGCGGGAGAGGTCGGCCTCGCAGCCGTTGGCGGGGTCGCCGTCGCAGTCGCCGAAGCCGGGCTCGCAGGAGAAGGCGCAGCCCGCGTCGGCGCAGCGGGGGACGGCGTGCGCGGGGGCGGAGCACGCGGTGGCGCAGGCGCCGCAGTGGAGGGGAGCGCGGAGGTCGGTCTCGCAGCCGTCGGAGGGGTCGCCGTTGCAGTCGCCGCGGCCGGGCTCGCAGACCAGCACGCAGGCGTTGCGGACGCAGGTCATGAAGGGGTTGATGACCTGGCAGTCGTAGGGCTGGAGGCAGGGCGGGCGGCACTCGCCGTCGCGGGTGCAGCTCTGCCCCGCGGGGCAGTCGCTGGCGTAGTTGCAGGCCCTGGGCGCTCCGACGGGGATGCACCCCCGGACGCCCGCGCGCTCCTGGCAGAGCTGGCCCATGGGGCAGTCGCTGCCGGTGCGGCAGGCGACCCGGCAGTACACCCCGAGGCAGATGTTGCCCTCGGCGCAGTCGGAGTCGTAGCGGCACTGGCCCTCCGGGGGGGAGGGCGCGGTACAGCCCAGCGCCAGGAGCGCCGAGAGCAGCGCGAGCGCAAGGAGACGTCCACCGGCGAGGGAGCGAGCGAGGTCCACCATAGGGACCGTCGGTTAACGCAGTACGGCGGAAACGTCCATGCGCGGGGACAGCGGGGGGTGTCAGCCCGAGGACTTCGACTCCCAGCGGTCGAGCACCGTGGCCACGGCCATGTCGCTGAGCACGTTGGTCGCCGCGCGCCCGCGGCCCACCAGCCAGTCGATGGGCAGCAGCAGCGGCACCACGGCGGTCACCGTCGCGTCCGACACGCCCGCGGCGCCGAGCACCAGCGGCAGCGTGATGAGCCCCGCCTCCGGGACCCCGGCGATGCCGATGCCCGCCATCACCGAGGAGAGCGCCACGGTCACCTGCTGCGAGATCGTCAGGTGGGCCCCCAGCGCCTGCGTCACGAAGATCGCCGCGGCCGCCTCGTAGAGGATGATCCCGTCGTGGTTGAGGTTGGTGCCCACGCAGGCCGCGAGGCGCGCGGAGGCGGGGGAGACCTTCAGCTTGTCCTGGAGGCAGCGCAGGGTGATGGGCAGCGTCGCGAGGCTCGACCCGCAGGAGAGGGCGGTGAGCGCGGCGTCCGCGGCGCCCGAGAAGAAGGCCAGCGGGGAGCGCCTCGCGGCGACGGAGACCAGCACCCCGTACCAGACCACGGCGTGGAGGAAGAGCCCGAGCAGCACCGTCGCCAGGAAGGGACCCAGCGCCGCGAAGACCCCGACGCCGGTGCGCGAGACCACGCTCGCCACCACGGCGAAGACCGCGAAGGGCACCAGCTTCACCACGCCGTGCAGCACCCCGCTGAAGAGCGCGAGACCCCCGTGGGCGAAGGACTCCCAGGTGGCGATCGCCGAGGCGAGGGCGGGGTCGGAGGCGCGCTTGAGCGAGCGCAGCGCCACGCCCAGCGCGACCGCGATGAGCACCGCGGAGATGACCTGGTTCTTCACGAAGGGCTCGACCACGCTCTCGGGGATCATCCGACCGAGGTTGGTCAGCGGGTCGAGCGTCGGGGCGGCGCCCTCGTGGGGGCGGGCCGAGGCGGCCGCGTGGGCGGGGCCGAGGAGCTCGTCGAGGTGGCCCTGCCAGCGCGCCCCGGCGTGGATGGTGTGGGAGACGCCGAGCCCCAGGACGATGGCGACCAGGGCGTTGAGGGAGGAGAGCCCGAAGAGGCGCACGGCCTGCCGGCCGGGGATCTCCGTGCGGGCGAAGGCGTCGAGCACCGCGAAGAGGATGAGCGGCGTCGCGAGCGCCTTGAGCACCCGGATCACCAGCATCCCCACGTTGCCGAGCGCCGCCGCGCGGGGGCCGAGCACCCGGGCCGCGAGGATGCCCAGCACCACCGCCACCACGATGCGCGCCGACAGCGGAAACCGCTCCCGCGCGCTCGCCCCGCTCAACGCGCTCCCCGGTGCTTCGCGAACTCCATGCGCCCGAGCTGGTCGCGGTGCACCTCGTCGGGGCCGTCGGCCACCCGCAGCATCCTGGCGATGGCGTAGGCGTAGGCGAGCCCGTGGTCGTCGCAGAGGCCCGCCGCGCCGTGCGCCTGCATGGCCATGTCGATCACGTCGCAGGCCATCTTCGGGGCGGCGACCTTGATCATGGCGATCTCCGCGCGGGCTCCCTTGTTGCCGCCGACGTCCATGGCGTGCGCCGCGTGGAGCACCAGCAGCCGGGTCTGGTCGATGGCCACGCGGGCGTCGGCGACGCGCTCCCTCCACACCGACTGCTCGGCGATGGGCTTGCCGAAGGCGACGCGGGAGAGCAGCCGGGCGCAGGCCTTGGAGAGCGCCCGCTCGGCGAGGCCGATGAGGCGCATGCAGTGGTGGATGCGCCCCGGCCCGAGGCGCCCCTGGGCGATCTCGAAGCCGCGGCCCTCGCCGAGGATCAGGTGGTCGACGGGCACGCGCACGTCGGTGAAGGAGATCTCCGCGTGGCCGTGCGGCGCGTCGTCGTAGCCGAAGACCGGGAGCATCCGCTCGACCTTCACGCCGGGGGTATCGATGGGCACCAGGATCATCGACTGCTGTCGGTGCCGGTCGGGGTTGGAGGGGTCCGTCTTGCCCATGAAGATCAGCACCCGGCAGCGGGGATCACCGGCCCCGGAGGTCCACCACTTGCGGCCGTCGAGCACGTACTGGTCGCCCTCGCGTCGGATGCTGGCCTGGATGTTGGTCGCGTCGGAGGAGGCCACCGCGGGCTCGGTCATGGAGAAGCCCGAGCGGATCTGCCCCTCGAGCAGCGGACGGAGCCAGCGCTCCTTCTGCGCGGGCGAGCCGTAGCGGGCGAGCACCTCCATGTTGCCGGTGTCCGGCGCGCCGCAGTTGAACACCTCCGGGGCGTACACGAGCTGCCCCATGAGCTCGGCCATCGGGGCGTACTCCACGTTGGTGAGCCCCGCGCCGCCCTCCAGCTCCGGGAGGAAGAGGTTCCAGAGCCCGGCGCTGCGGGCCTTGCGCTTGAGCTCCTCCATCACCGGCGGAACGCTCCACCGCGCCTCCCTCAGCGACGCGGCGAAGGCCTCCTCCGAGGGCAGCACCTCCGTCTCCATGAAGCGCGCGAGGCTCGCGTGAAGGTCCTTCGCCCGCTGTGATCGAGGCAGCCACCCGTCGTCCATGGCCGCGATAGTCGTTGAGCGACCGTTGCCTGTCACGCCCGCAGGCGAAGGGCGCTCAGCGTCGCCGCCGTCGCAGCCCGAGCAGCGCCACCGCGGCCATCACGGCCATTCCCCCCCGCGAGGGCGACGGGCCGCCGGGCGTCCTGCAGCCGCAGTTCGGGTCGCTGGGGTCCTCGAAGAGCCCGGCGTCGTTGTCCGCCGCGTCCTTCGCTCTCGGCACGTCCACCCGTGGCACGTCCACGCGGGCGTCGGCCACCTGGGCGTCGCGCCCGCCGGCGTCGGGCACCCCGGCGTCCATCCTGGGAGGGCGCACGCACTGACCCGCGCTGCACACCGAGTCGCTCGGGCAGGTGACGTTGGCGCAGAGGTCCGCCTCGCAGCGGCCCGAGCCCGGCTCGCAGCGAGACCCGAGCGGGCACGTCACCCCGGCGCAGTGGGCCACGCACCGCGGCAGCGACCCGCTGCAGTCGAGGGTCGCTCCGGCGCCGCAGGTGAGCGCGTCGCACCCCGCCGCCCCGCAGCGCCCGGTGCTCGCGGAGCACACCGTCTCCCCGGTGCACGCCACGCAGGGACAGTTGGCCACGCAGCGCCCGGCCTCGCAGTGCTGCTGCCCGGGGCACATCACCCCGGAGCACGCGTCGAGGCAGGCGCCGCCCCGGCAGACCTGGCCCACCGGGCAGCGCGCTCCGGCGCACGGGTCCTGACAGCCCGTGGGGCCGCACACCTGACCGGCGGGGCACACGGCGCTCGCGCAGGGCGTGGGGAGGCAGTACGTGACGCCGCCGTCGGCCTGGATGCAGGTCTGCCCCGTGGGGCACGCGCCCTCGACGCACTGCGGGGCGCAGAGCCCGCTCACGCAGGTGGTGTTGGACGGGCACCCGGCGGAGACCCCATCGCAGTTGACGTCGCGGCGCGTGGAGCAGGTCTCGATGGCCGCGGGGTTCACCGCGGGGTCGCGGTCGTTGCAGTCGTTGCCGCCGCAGTTGGAGTCGCGGAAGCCGTCGGCGTCGGCGTCGGGGCAGATGCCGGTGTCGTCCTCGTTGAGCCCCGCGACCGCGTCGAGCTCCGCGTCGAAGGACCAGAACGAGCACGCCGGGCTGGGGTTGCCGTTGTTGCCCGCGACCAGCGAGGCGTAGCGGAAGGTGAGCCCGCAGGGGAGCGAGAACACCTGCACGATGCCGTCGCGCTGCGTGGGGTTGCTGAGGTTGGGGTTGAGCGAGGTGCCCACGGGCTGACCGCCGACGGCGGCGTCGGGGATCCACCCCTGGAGGAAGGCCCGGGTGAGCACCGCGGGGTTCCAGCGGGAGCCGTCGGGGCGGCCGGGCGCGGCGATCTCCGTGGCGTCGGGGTTGTTCGAGAGCCACACGCTGTACTCGAAGGACTCGCAGGGCAGCGGCGCGTGGTCCGTGTACGGAAACACCGCCACGCGGTTGCCCTCTCCGCCGAGGTCGAAGACCGCGCCGTCCTGAGGGAGGAAGCGCGCCTGCTCGCCGTCGCACACCCGCTCGCCGTCCGCGTGCCCCGGCACCCCGACGTAGAACCGGTCGATCTCGCCGTTGTAGCAGTCGAGGTTGTTGAAGGTGTCTTCGTAGGTGTGGTTCCACCCGAAGCGGTACTCCGCGTCGGTGGCGAAGGCGGGCCTCGGGCCGCCCGCGGGGGCGCAGTACCCGTCCGGGGAGCCGGCGCCGTAGTAGAGCCACCCCGAGCCCCCGTAGCCGCGGCTGACCGTGCGCTGGATGTCCGTCGCCGAGGTGGACACCCCCCGGATGATGCGGGCGAAGCGCAGCCTCCGCGCGTCCCTCCCATCGCTCGTCTGGAACACCCCGTCCCGCCGCTCCGCCGCCGCGAGCGAGTCGAAGCAGGCCGTGCCATTGACGACGCACTGCCCGCACGCCGCGTTGGGCGTGGCGCTGCTGCACGTCGTGCACATCCCCATCACCGGCTGCGCGCTCGCCGCCGCGGGCCCGAGCAGCGCGCACCCCAACACCGCCACCCCCGAAGCAAGACGCCACCGCATGGCGCGTACGCTCACACGCGCGCTCGCCGCGTGGCAAGGCGTGCGCTCCGCCGCGCCGACCCTTGACCCACCCCCCGCTCCGCCGCTCTCATTCGCGACCATCACCTGCCCATGAGATCCACCGCCCGCCTCGCTCCGCTCGCCCTCGCGACCCTCTCCGCGCTCGGCGCCTGCACCGAGACCGCAGCCGATGCCCCGCGCGACGCCGCGGTGGTCACCGACGCCCCCGCCCACGACGTCGGCGACCTGGGCTCGCTGATCGTCGACAGCGGGCCGCTGCCCGACGACGACGCCGGCGCCGCGGCCACGCTCCCGGAGGGCGACTGCGACCCCATCGACCCGAGCCTGTGCGCCCTCCCGTGGCCCTCGAACCTCTACCTCCGCCGCGACGCCTCGCGCCGCACGGGCTACTCGCTCACCTTCGGCGCCACCTCGCTCCCCGCCAACGGCAGCCGCGACCCCATCGACCCGAGAGGCCTCCTGCGCTTCGACGGCTACGGCCTCGGGTCGCCCATCATGACCAGCTTCCCCGGGCTCGACCTCGCCGCCATGGCCACCGAGGAGCACATGGACCGCTCCCTGGCCGCCGACGCCGCGGCGCTGCTCTACGAGGTGCGCGGCAATACCCTCCAGCGTATTCCGTACTTCGTCGAGCTCGACTCGCAGGAGCGGGAGGTCGCGCGAAAGATCCTGTTTCTCCGGCCCGCGGTGATCCTGAAGGAGAACACCCGCTACGTGGTGGCCTTCCGCAACCTGCGCACCACCGCGGGCGCGGCCATCGCCCCGTCGCCGGCCTTCGCCCGGCTGCGCGACCGGATGACCACGGGCGACGCGGCCCTCGCGCCCCGGCAGGCGCGCTTCGACGAGGTGTTCACGCTGCTGGAGGGCGCGGGGGTCGCGCGCTCGTCGCTCACGCTCGCGTGGGACTTCCACACGGCCAGCTCGGAGAGCCTCCACGGGCGGCTGCTCGCGATGCGCGACGACGCGCTGACGAGGGTGGGGCCCTCGGGCCCGCGGCTCACGGTGGACAACGTGACCAGCTTCCTGCCGATGCGCGACGGCAGCGGCCGCCCCTACGACGAGAACATCGCGCTGGAGATCTCCGGCACCTTCGAGGTGCCCCACTACCTCCGCCCCCGCCGCCTCGGGAGCCTCCAGGGCTGGGAGATGAACTACGACCCGAGCGGCCGCCCGGTGGCCAACGGGACGCGCCAGCCGCGCTTCTGGATCCGCATTCCCCACTCGGCGCTACGAGGCGAAGCCCACGGCCTGGTGATGTACGGCCACGGGCTGCTCGGGTCGGCCGAGGAGGTGCGCGCCGGGTACAACGGCCGCATCGCCAACGCGAACAACCTCATCTTCTTCGCGTCCAACCTCACCGGCATGTCCGAGGAGGACCTCTCCGGGGTCTTCGCCTCGCTGCGCGACGTCTCGTACTTCACCTCCGTGGGCGAGCGGCTGCACCAGGGCATGGTCGAGTGGGTGCTCCTCGCCCGCGCCGTCCGTGAGCAGCTCGGCGGCCTCACCGAGGTCGCCACCCGCAACATCCGGATCAACCCCGCCGAGCTCTACTACTCGGGCATCTCGCAGGGCGGCATCTTCGGCGGAACCTTCATGGCCGTCTCCCCGGACGTCACCCGCGGCCACCTCGGCGTGCCGGGCAACAACTACTTCACCCTGCTGCACCGCTCGCGAGACTTCACCGGCTACCTCGAGGGCCTGCGCCGCAACTACGCCAGCACCGCCGAGCAGGCCGTCGCCCTCGCGTTCGTGCAGCTGCTCTGGGACGGCACCGACCCGGTGAGCTACCTCCGGCACATCCACGAGGAGCCCTTCCCCGGCAACGCTCCTCACGAGGTGCTCATCGCCCCGGCGAAGGGCGACTTCGAGGTGGCGGTGTTCACCAACGAGATCACCGCGCGCTCGGGCCTCGGCGTGGCGCTGATGCAGAACTACGACCGGGAGCGCACGCCCTTCGGCATCACCCAGGCCCCGTATCCGCGGCGAGGCTCCGGGGTCGTGCTCTACGACTTCGGCAACGCGTGGCCCGCGCCCGGCAACATCCCCCCCGCGGAGGTGGGCGCCAACCCCCACGGGCTCCCCCGCGCCAGGGAGTGGCACCAGCGGCAGATGGTGACCTTCTTCCGCACCGGCGAGATCGTCGACACCTGCGGCGGCGACGGATGCCGACCCGATTGAGACTCTGATAGAACGCCCCCCCTACGCCCCTCGAAGGAAGCATTCCTCCAATGGCCCTCGAGATCCTGAAGTGCCCCAACTGCGGAGCGCGCGCTCCGGCCTCCTTCGCCGGTGCCGTCGCCGCGTGTGAGTTCTGCGGCGCCGTGCTGTCGGGCCTCGCGATGAAGCCCGCGGCGCCTGCACCCGCGCCCGCGCCCGCGCCCGCGCCCGTTGCGACGCCGTCCCCTTCGCCTGCGCCGTTCGCTCAGGAGGCCCGCGCCGAGGCGCCCCGCACCGCCGCCCCGCCGAGCGCCGCGCGCTTCACCGAGGCCGAGCTCGTCGCCCTCGCTCGCCGCCGGCTGGGATCACACGACTCGCTCTACTTCCACGGCAGCATTCCCCGCGGCAAGCTCAAGGCCGCCCACGAGACCCACGGCGACTCGATCGGGCGCGTGCTGGTGCAGTACGACGACACCCTCTTCGGCGGGGCCGACGACGGCTTCGTGCTCACCGCCGCCGCGCTCCACTGGAAGAACCTCACGGAGAGTCCGCGGATGCTTCTCTGGGAGGACATCGACCCCTCCTCCGTGGGCTCGAACGACGAGGGCGTGACGCTGAGCCACCAGAGAATCGATGTGGTGCTCGAAGAGGGAAAGCCAATGCTCGCTGGGATCGCGCGTCTCATCTCCGACCTCGCCGCCTGGGCGCGCGGACACGGCCCTCCCAACGACTGATCACCCTTCACCAACTCCGATGGGGACCCACAGCATGACGACGCGGATCACCGGTTTGGCCATTGCCCTCCTGCTCACGGCGGGCGCCTGCAAGCGCCGCGAGGAGGCGACCGCGCCGACGCCCACGGTCGTGCCGACGGTGGTGCCTCCCGCGGCGCCCGACGTCCCGATGCAGCCCGTGACGTCGGTCGACGCGGGGCCCACGCAGCCCGGCCCCAACGCGATGGCCCAGCCCGGGACGCTCGCCCCCGGCGCCGCCCCGCCCACCGGCGCCCCGCCCGCCCCGCCCACCGCGCCCGTCGCAGCGCCCGACGCCGCAGCGCCCGTCGCCGCAGCGCCCGCAGCGCCCGCGGCGCCCACGGCGCCCACGACCGCGAGGCCGGGCACCAACACCAACCGCCCCACGGAGATCCGCATCCCGGGCGTGACCAACCAGCCCCCCATCAACATCGACCAGCACAACGGGCAGACCCGGGTGAACGTCGGCGGGGTGCAGATCCTGATCCCCGGGGCGAACCAGTAGCGGCGAAGGTCTCCGCGGCGCGTAAGGGGCACCCTTCTCAAGGTCTCATGGGACACCTTGAGAAGGGTGCCCCTTACGGGTCCGGCGGGCGGAGCATCGGGCTGATGACGCCGTCGTAGGTGCGCGCGTCGGTGGTGCCGTGGCAGGTGTTGCACCCGACGCCCTCGCCGGTCGCGTAGGGGTCCTCGAGCCCGGTCCTGGGGTTGAGCCCTCGGGCGATGATCACCACCCGGCCCTGCGCGTCGAGGCGCAGCCGGAAGAACTCCCAGCCCACGTTGCCTCGGGCGTTGTAGCTCCCTCCGCGCTTCACCGAGGCGAAGATCTGCCACTCCGTCGGGGCGCCGCGCTCCCTCGTCCGGACGATGATGGTCCCGGTGTCGTAGAGGCGCGATCCCTCCCGGCGGGGGCGGTTGATGTACGCGTACTGCTGCGGACCCTCGAGGTGACCCCCCGAGGAGAAGCGCCCCAGGTGGGTGCGGGGCCAGCGCTGGAAGCCCTGGAAATCCGGGGTGAAGGCGATGAAGGCCTGCTCCCCGGCGTCGGCCCGGGGAGCGCGGGAGCCACGGCACGACGCCACCAGCAGCGCCGCGATCAGCGCCGCCCGCCGCACCTCAGAACGCGCCCGCCGAGGGGAACATCCGGGTGCAGCGCGCGCGCACCGCGGGCTCGATGGCCCCGGAGGGAGGCAGCGTCGGCGGGGTCATGAAGGGCGGACTGGCGAAGTCGAACATGTCCGTCGGGATGCTGGCGTTGGCGTCGCGGCGGGTGAGCGCGGGGAGGCCGAAGCGCGCCTCGATGAAGCGAAGGATGGAGGTGTGATCGAAGGTGCGGTGCGACACGAAATGCCGCCGCGCGTAGGGGGAGACGACCATGAAGGGCACCCGGACGCCGAGGCGATCGAAGCGCCCGGGGGCGGGCATGCCGTTGATGCGCGGGGTGAGCTCGTCGGGCTCGCAGGCGGGCGGAGGCGCCACGTGGTCGGCGAAGCCGCCGTGCTCGTCGTAGGTGATGAAGAGCGCGCTGCGCGCCCAGAGGGGCGAGGCCATGAGAGAGCGAACGATGCGCTCGACGTAGCGCTCGCCGTTCATGGGGATGCCCGGCGGGTGCTCGTCGACGCGCTCGCCGCCGTCGCCCACGTAGTTGGGCTCGACGATGGTCACCGCGGGGAGGGTCCCGGCGGCGAGGTCGCGGTGCAGGTCGTCGATGGTGCCGTAGTGCTCGCGCGTCGCCGCGCGGAGGATGCCGTAGTACGAGAAGAACCCGAGCATCCGGGGGCCGCCCGCGTAGTCCTTCCAGGTGATGCCCGCGTCGTCGAGGCGGCTGAAGAGGTGGCTCACCGGCGTGTTGCGGGTGTCCTGCGAGACCAGGGTGTTGTGCGCGAGGCCGAAGGAGGTGCCCGCCATCAGGTAGATGCGGTTGGGACCCGTCGGGCCGAGCAGCGAGCTGAAGTAGCGGTCGCCGATCGAGAAGGTGGTCGCGAGCGAGTAGTAGAAGGGCAGGTCGGTCTGGTCGAAGTAGGTGAGCGCCCGCTCGCCGTGGGGGTTGTTGGTCAGCACGAAGCCGTCCATGCGGCCGTCGTTGAACTGGCGGTGCGTGGGGTTCCAGCCGTGGGCGACGTCCTCGATGCAGCGCTCGGTGTCGCGGTGGAAGCGCACCGGCATCCCGTCCGCCCCGGGGTTGGACCAGTCATCCGCGGCCACGTCGACGTCCGTCTGCCCCGCCGCCGGAAGGCCGCGGAAGTAGTGGTCGAAGGAGCGGTTCTCCTGCATCACCACGATGATGTGATCGATCGGCATCTGGTCCCCGACGGGCACCTCGCGACCGAGGGTCTCCGCGGCCCAGGCGCCCGTCCGGAAGGTGCACGCCAGGCGCTGCGCCGCGCGGGCCTCGTCGGTCTCGGTGCGGGCCACGTCCGGGGGACGGAGGTAGTCCGGCGGTGGCGCGTCGACGGGCTCCTTCACCACGTCGACCAGGGCGTCGAAGACCGGGGCGTCGACCACCGGCGAGCTGTCGACCGCAGCATCGGCAGGAGCCGCAGCAGGCTCCTCGGTACAGGCCATCAGGAGCGCCGGGATCACCAGGGCAAGGCTTCGCGAGGGCGACATCGGAGGGCACCATAACAGAGCGCCCCGTGGCGGAGGCGTGACAGCCGCCGCGGCCGTGACGTCCGGCGGGGCTCAGCGCACCTCGATGCCCAGGCGCTGCCCGGCGCGCACCATCATCGAGGCCAGCGACGCCTCCCGTTCGAGGTCGGACTCCCCGCCCAGCCAGGTGTAGAGCGCCCCATAGGGGGTGCTGCGCTGCGCCTCGGTGATGGCGTCCGGGTCCCACCCCACCGGGACCGCCGGGAGCGAGTCGCCCGGCAGCGCCGCGTACATCGCCTGGATGCGCGCCATCCGTCGGTCGATCTCCCCGGCCAGCGCCTCCCTCCCGGCCTCGCGAAACCACGGGCGGAAGCACCCCAGCAGCACCCGTCCGCCCTCGAGGTTGGCGCGCATGTCCGCCAGCGTGCGGTCGGCGTAGCGGGACTCCTCCTCGGCGGTGGCCGCGAGGTCGACCTTCTCGTGCTGCTCGCGCACCGAAGACACCACGCCCCGCCAGGCCGCCGCGGGGTCGAGCGCCAGCGGACCGAAGGCCCGCCGCATCGCGGCCACGTCGTCGATCATCCGCTGCACCAGGGCGTCGCGAAAGCCCGCCGCTTGCCGCGCGTCCGAGGGATAGGCCGGGGCCGTGTAGACCGTCCCCTCCCGCAGCGAGGCCTCGAAGGCGAGCACCTCGGGCCGCACCCGGTCGGCCCAGAGGATACGCTCGATGGCGTGCATCCCGGTGACCCCGCGGCCGTCGAAGGGGTCGCGGTCCGGGCCGTCCTCCGCGAAGCCCTCGTAGCGCGCGTCGATGGCGACGTCGGTCTCCGGGAAGAGCACCGTGACCGCGGCCTCGATGTGCTCGTAGGCGTCGCGCATCCTCCCCCACGAGGCGCGCATCGAGCGCACCGCGGCGGGGTCGGAGGCCGCGCTCCAGCCGTCGGCGTCGGGCACAGGAGCAGCTCGCTGTAGCTCCCGGGTCGCCGCTTCGAGCGCGGCCATCTCCGCCTCGACGTAGGCCTTCACCTCCAGGGTGACCCGCTGCGACTCGGGCAGACGCGCGCTCTCTCCGCCGCCGAGGGCGACCAGCCAGAGGGCGATCCAGGCGTAGGCGAGGCGCTTCATAGCCGCCGCACGAAGTCCACGAGCGCCGCCCGGTCGGCGGGGGACATCGCCTCGAAGGCCGCCGCCGCGCCAGCGCCTTCGCCCCCATGGAGACGGATCGCCTCCTCGATGGAGCGCGCCCTCCCGTCATGGAGGAAGCTGCGGAAGAACCGCATCCCCAGGAGCGGCGCCGTGCGCCACTCGCGCTCCGTGGCGAGGCCCTCTCCGACGATGCCGTCGGCCAGGGCGTCTCCCATGTCGTGGAGCAGCAGGTCGGAGTAGAGGGCCGCCTCGCGCCCGGCCATCGCCGCCACGGGGAAGTCCGCCCGCGTGGCCATCGAAGGAACATGGCAGCCCGAGCAGCCCGCCTGCTCGTAGCGCCGTCGCCCCTCCGCGCTGAGCCCCGAGCGCGCTGGGATCGCCAGCCGACGCACGTAACCCGCGGTCGCCCTCACCACCTCGTCGCCGAGGTCGACGCCGGGGCGCAGGTCGTCGGTGAGCCCGTCGGGGTTGGCCACCTCCGTGGGAACGCGAGGCGAGGTGAGCCCCATGTCCCCCTGGAAGGCCTCCGCGGAGAAGGTGTCGAGGTCGGCCACGCGGGCCTTCACCCCGAAGCGCCCGATGCGCCCGTCGGCGAGGCGGTTGGCCCTGCCGCTCACCGCTCCCCCGGAGGCCGATTGACGCGCCTCCTCGGCGAGGATGGCCTCGTCGGAGACGGCCTCCATCCAGCCGCGGCCGAACACCGCGGGCCCCACGCGCCGCGACACCAGCAGCCGCTCCGGGGCCAGCACCGATGGGGGAATCACCCCCCGGGTGGCGCCCGCCGCACGCTGCGGTCGGGCGGTGGTCCCGAAGGGAAGCCGGTGGGCCAGGTCGGCCCTCGCGCTCACCCCGTCGTCCCCCACCAGGGTCATGCGGGTGACGCTCCCCGGCCCTCGTCCTCCGGCGCCGTGGCAGGCCCGACAGCTCGACTGGATGAACACCGGACCGAGGCCCTGCGAGGGGCGGTACACCCGCTCGAAGAGCCGGTCGCCCTCGTCGAAGAGGCGCTGGTCCTCCGCCGTCGCTCCCTCGATGGGCTGGTCCGACGGATCATCCCGGACCACGGTGAGCCCCGCTCCCCCGCCGCGCTCCCCGCACGAGGCGGCGCCAAGCGCGACGGCCAGCGAGAGCAGCACCGGGGAGAGCCGCGCGCTCACGCCTCACCCCGCGTCGAGGGCCGCCCGGTAGCGGTTGACCATCCGCGCCTCGAAGCGCTCCCGGTCGACCCCCAGCGCCTCCCGCACCGCGCCCGTTCGCAGCGACGGCCGATCGCGCGCCGCCACCTCGTCGGCGTAGCGCTCCACGCCCCCCGGGGCCGCGCGGTGGAAGCCCGCGATGGCCCGCAGGAAGCCCTGCACCGTCGGCGCCGCGAGGTGGCTCTGGAGCAGCGCCGCGAGGGCCGCGCCCCGCCCTCCGAGCTCGCCGCCAGGGGCGTCGTCGTCGAGCGAGGGGTGCCTCGCCATGACCTCTCCCCACGCGTCGAAGAAGGGACCGATCCCCAGCAGCAGGTCGCGGTGCACCCTCAGCGAGCGC
The DNA here is from genome assembly GCA_004297725.1 of Myxococcaceae bacterium. GTDB lineage: Bacteria > Myxococcota_A > Polyangia > Polyangiales > SCUS01. The sequence goes on from SCUS01000113.1 coordinate 18,280, forward strand.
GCCGCGCGCATCCCCAGGAAGCGCGGGTTCTCCGCGGCCATGGTGCGCTTGTAGATGCGCCCCGCGAGCGCGAAGCGCGGGTCGCCTTCGGTCTCGTGGCCGAGCTTCGCGTAGCGCCTCCGCACCGAGAGCGCCGCCGGGGTCTTCACCGGCCAGGTCTCCACCACCCGGGAGAGGTCGCCCAGGTTGTGGGCGATGGTGGCCACCACCTCCATGGCGATGAGCTCCCGTCCCTTCGCCCGCTGCACCGCCGCGAAGGCCTCGGCGTGGCGCTCCAGCGAGGCGTCGAGGAAGGCGGTCTGCGCGTCGGCGGTGGCGTCGTCGCCCAGGGCGAGCGCCCGCCCCAGCGCCCCGGCGCGCACGCCCAGCCACTCCCCGTCGTGGCCCGAGAGGGGCCCCACGCCGGGGACGGTCACCACGCGCGCGGAGACCTCCGACGGGTCCCACGCCGCGGTCTCTCCCAGCACCGCCGCGGCGACGCGCAGATCGGCGACGGTCTCGCAGCGCTGCCACGCATGAAACCGGATGTGGCTGTCGAAGTCCGTCGGGACGAAGGTCGCCACGGTGGCGTGGTGCGCCGCCAGCAGCAGCCGCAGGTAGGCCCCGTCGCCGTCGTGCCCGTGGGGGATCTCCTCCGCCGACACCAGCGCCTTGCGCCACGAGTGCGCGGCGTCGTCGGTGGGCCCGGCGAGCGCCCACGCGGCGGTGTTTCGAACCTGCGACGAGACCAGCGAGGGCTTTGCTCCACGAAACTTCATGTGCGGCTCAGGATGCGCGACGGCCGCGCCGGATGTCGATGCGGTAGAGGTCGACGTCGGGCTCCGCAGCGGCCGCGGGGCGCTCCCGGCGAAGGGCGGTGATGAGGGGATGGTCGGGGCTCTTCGCGCACGCCGGGTCGGTGCGGGCGGCGTCGCCGGTGAGGGCGAAGGCCTGGCAGCGGCAGCCGCCGAAGTCGAGCTCGCGCCGGTCGCAGGAGGCGCAGGTCGGGGACATCCAGTCGGTGCCCCGGTAGCGCTGGAAGTCCTCGCCCCCTCGCCAGATGTCCCCGAGGGGCCGCGAGCGGACGCTGTCCCTTACCATCCCGGGTAATCCGTGGGCGCCGGGGCAGGGGAGCACCGTGCCGTCGGGGATCACCGTGAGCGAGCGCCGTCCCCAGCCGTCCATGCAGGGCTTCGGTGAGTCCTCGTACCAGTCGGGGATCACCCAGATCACGTCCATCTTCCCCCGCAGCCGGGCCCTCTCGGCGAGGGCGAAGGCGCGGGCGCTCTCCAGGGTCTCCCGGTCGGGCATCAGCGCGTCCCGGTGCACGAGGGCGCTGCCGTGCCACTGGGTGTTGGCGAGCTCCAGCCGCTGCGCCCCGAGCGACTCGGAGAGCGCGATGATCTCCCCGACGAAGGGCAGGTTCTGCCGGTGCAACACGGCGTTGATCGAGAGCGCCATCCCCAGGGGCTTCACCCACCGGGCGGCCTCCAGCTTGTGGGCGTGCACGGTCGTCCCCGCGATGCGGTCGGCCCGCCCCGCGTCGCTGTCCTGGAGGCTCACCTGCACGTGGTCGAGGCCCGCGTCGGCCAGCGCGGCGAGGCGCTCGTGGGTGAGGTGCCAGGCCGAGGTGATGAGGTTGGTGTAGAGCCCGGCGTCCCGGGCGGCGCGCACCAGGGTCTCGAGGTCGTCGCGCAGCAGCGGCTCTCCCCCGGAGAAGTGCACGTGCAGCACGCCGAGCTCGCCCGCCTCGCGCAGCACCCTGGTCCACCCGGCGGTGTCGAGCTCGTCGTCGTAGTCGCGCCAATGGGTGGGGTTGGAGCAGTAGGCGCAGCGCAGCGGGCAGCGGTAGGTGAGCTCGGCGAGCAGCGCGACGGGGGCTTCGGTCATGGCGCCTCCAGGGTGACGTATCCGCGCTCGACGAGCCGCTGGACGAACTCCCTCACGTCGGCCTCGACGAGCTCCCTCGGGGCCTCGGGGTGCGCCCCGGCCACCGCGTCGATGACCGCCCGGAGCGAGCGCTGCCCGTCGAGCAGCGCGGTGATCTCCGCGCCCTCCTCGGTGAGCGCCAGCACCCCCTCGGGGACCACCACCACGTGCCGCGAGCGCGCCGCGTCCCAGCGCAGCCGCGCCCTGCGAGCGAGCACCGGCCGCCGCGCGTCGTCGCTCACGGATCGACCTTCGAGAAGGGCTCTGTCATGGCGGGGGCGCACCGTAGCGCACCCCATCCGTCCCGGCGATCGCGTACCGTCGCCCGGGTGACGACCTCATGGCGATCGGGGCTCCGCGCTCGGGCGCTGCAGGCCGCGCTGGTGGCGGCGCTGCTCCCCGCCGCGGCGGCGCTGCTCTCGCTCCGCTCGGCCACCCGCGAGGCTCCCTCCTCGCTCGCCGAGGCCCGCCGCGCGCAGGCCGAGGCCGCCGCCTACGCCCGCGACGCGCAGGACCTCTCGGCCACCGCGCTGGCCCTCCGCCTCGCGGCCTCCCCCTCGCTCGACGACGCCTCCGTGGCCTCCTCCGCGGCGGGCCTCCGCGCGGTGCGGAGCGTCGAGCTGCTGAGCCCGAGCGGGGCCGTGCTCGCCCGCAGCGCGCAGCCCTCCGGGCCTCCCGGGCGCTGCCCTCCGAGGGTGCTCTCCCGCCCGGTGGCCCTTCGGGTCACCGCGGTGATCACCGTGGACGACGAGGGCTGCGCGAGGGCTCCGGCGCCGCCTCCGCGAGACCCCATCGAGGCGGCGCTCCTCCCCACGCTGCTCGCGGCGGCGGTGGGCGTGCTGTCGGCGCTGGGGCTGCTGAGGCCGAGGCGCAGCGGGTCGGCCGCGGCGCTGATCACGGCGGCCGGGAAGGTGGGGCAGGGCGACCTGGGGGTGAGGGTTCCGGCGGGCGACCGCGATGAGCTGGAGGCGCTGAGGGTGGCCTTCAACGAGATGGTCGCGGAGCTCTCGCTCTCCCGCGCCAGGGTGGACTACCTCCAGCGCATCGCCGGCTGGCAGGAGCTCGCCCGGCGCCTCGCGCACGAGATCAAGAACCCCCTCACGCCCATCCAGCTCGCGGTGCAGGAGGCGACGAGGCGCTACCCGGGCGACGACGCGGCCTACAAGCGCACGCTCGACACCACGAGGGAGATCGTCGAGGAGGAGGTGGCCACGCTGCGCCGGCTGGTGAGCGCCTTCTCGGAGTTCGCGAGGCTGCCGGACGTGAAGCCCGCCCCGGCCGACCTCGCGGAGTTCGTGCGCGACATGGCGAGCTCCCGGGCGCTGCTCGACGAGCTCGACCCCGGGGTGACCGTGCGCTTCGAGCCGGGCGCCGCCGAGGTGCCGGTGAGGCTCGACCGGATCATGTTTCGCCGCGCGGTGGAGAACCTCCTGCGCAACGCGGTGGAGGCGATGGCCTCCACGGGGGGGACGGTCTGGGTGCGCGTCGAGTCACGGGAGGTGACCGAGCCCGGCGCGGCGCAGCCCTCGGCGCAGGCGTGGCTGGTGGTCGAGGACGACGGCCCGGGCATCCCTGCCGCACAGCGCGACAAGGTCTTCGACCCGTACTTCACCACCAAGGCGACGGGCACGGGGCTCGGGCTCGCGATCGTGCGAAAGATCGCCCTCGACCACGACGGCGACGTGGGGCTCGAAGACCGCCCCGGAGGCGGCACCCGCTTCGTCCTCACCCTCCCGAGGACCACCGGGGGAGCGCCCCCTCGGCGCTCCTTCGTGACCTTCTCTTCGCGCCTTTCCTGACTCCGTCCGGGCGTGCGAGAGTCCGCCGCTGCGATGCGGAGACTACGAATTCAGGCGGTCTGGATGGCGGCGGTAGTGTGCGGTGCGAGCAGCGCGTGGGCGACGCATCCCGACTACGAGGGAGAGCGAGGCATCGAGGCGCACGTCGCGATGGGCTACGGGCTCTTCACCTCGGCGAGCGACCGGGTGTTCCTGACGGCGGGCGAGGTGAGCACCGGGGCGCTCGACGCGTTCTCCGGGGGCTTCAACGCGCGCCTCGGGGCGGGCTACCGGATGCTGCCCTACCTGAGCGCGGGCATCACCGCGGGGGTGCAGTACCTGGGCGCCGCGGACCAGTACACCGCCAGCGAGGCCCGCCTCGGCGCGGCCGACTCCTTCATCGGCTACACCGTCGGGGTCTACGCCCGGCTCTACGTGGGCTCGCTGCTCAACGGCGCCCGCACCGCGCCGAGGGTGTTCTTCCGCAGCGCGGGCGACACCCGCCGCTTCGACCCCTTCGTGTCGCTGGGGATGGAGTTCGTGCAGGGCATCCAGCGGAGCCGCTCGTACACCGAGCCGCAGAACCTCACCTCCTGGACCACCACGTACATCGGCATCCCGATCGTGCTGGGCGCGGAGTACCGCGTGGTCACGCAGTTCGCGGTGGGCATCAACCTGGGCTTCACCCCGCTGGTCGGCGCGCGCACCAACCGGCTCAGCCAGACGCGCGACCTGCGCCCCGGCATCGACGAGATCACCCGCACCTCGACCGACTACACGCCCGACGCGGCGGCCAACCTCAACCTCTGGCTCGGCCTCACGGCCCGCTACACCCTCACCTTCTGAGAGGCCCCGCCATGGCTGTTTCGCTGGATGGATTCGCGCTGGTCCTCGGCGCATCGAGCGGCATCGGAGCCGCCACGGCGCGCGCCCTCGCGAGGGCGGGCATGGACATCATCGGGGTGCACCTCGACCGCCGCGCCACGCTGCCGCAGGCCGACGCGGTGCGGGCCGACATCGAGGCCGCCGGGCGCACGGCGTGGTTCTTCAACGTGAACGCGGCCGACGACGCGAAGCGCCGCGCGGTGCTCGCCGACGTCGCCTCTCGGCTGGAGGCGCGGGGGAGGGGGGAGACCGTGCGGGTGCTGCTGCACTCGCTGGCCTTCGGCTCGCTGCGCCCGCTCGTGGCGGGCGAAGGCGACGAGACCCTCACCCGGCTGCAGATCGAGATGACCCTCGACGTGATGGCGACCTCCCTCGTCTACTGGACGCAGGACCTCCTCGCGATGGGCGCGCTCCGCCCTCACGGCCGGGTGTTCGCCATGACCAGCGGGGGCAGCACGCAGGCGCTGCCGTCCTACGGGGCGGTCGGGGCGGCGAAGGCTGCGCTCGAGTCCTACGTGCGCCAGCTCGCGGTGGAGGGCGCGTCGCGGGGCTTCACGGCGAACGCGATCTGCGCCGGGGTGACCCGCACCCCCGCGCTGGAGCGCATCCCCGGGCACGAGCTGCTCATCGAGCGGGCCCTCGCGAAGCACCCCCAGGGGAGGCTCACCACCCCGGAGGACGTGGCGAGCTGCATCGCCGCCCTGGCGGTGCCGGAGACCGACTGGATGAACGGCAACGTAGTGCGGGTCGACGGGGGCGAAGGCGCGGCGGGCTGAGGTCCGAGTGGGCCCGTAGAGCCCCCCGCCCATGACATCGGTCAGGTCGGGTCACCTCCCTCCTGCCTTCCATCACGGGTGCAAAAGCAGCGCTACGGCCGCACAAAGCGCGGACCTATGTCTGGCTCGGAAGGAGTCAGATGTTCCATGCGTCATCCGTTTGAGCTCGTAGCCGTCGCCCCAGGGTCCGTGGGCTGTAGGCCCGCCGCGCAGGTCGCTCTCCGCTCACCGATCGGGGGGTCGCGATGATCGGCCGCAAATCGATCCGTTCGCTCGCGCTTCCGCTCACCCTCGGGTTCGCGCTGGGCTCCTGCGTCCCGCCGCCCTCGCAGCCCGCCGCGCCCGCGCCCGCGCCCTCCGCGACGCCTGCGCCTGCCGCAGCCGCCCGTGGCGGGTCGAGGCCCCTCGCGCCGCTCACCCGCGCCGAGGAGAACGCCCTCCCCTCCATCGAGCAGACGCTCGTCCGGCCGCCGGGCCTGCCGCCGCCCATCACCCGCCGCACCCCCGCCAAGGTGGTGATCCACCTCGAGGTGCGCGAGGTCACGATGCCCCTCGCCGACGGCGCGACCTACACCTTCTGGACCTTCGGCGGCTCGGTGCCGGGCCCGATGATCCGCGTTCGCCGCGGCGACATCGTCGAGCTCCACCTGATGAACCACCCGTCGAGCACGATGCCCCACAACATCGACCTCCACGCGGTCACCGGCCCGGGCGGCGGCGCGGCGAGCACCTTCACGGCGCCCGGCCACCAGACGCAGTTCACCTTCCGCGCGCTCAACGAGGGCCTCTACGTCTACCACTGCGCCACCGCCCCGGTGGGCATGCACATCGCCAACGGCATGTACGGCATGATCGCGGTGGAGCCCGAGGAGGGCTGGGCCCCGGTCGACCGCGAGTACTACCTGATGCAGGGCGAGGTCTACACCACGGGCAACTACCGCGAGCCAGGGCTGCAGCCCTTCGACATGCGCCGCGCCATCAACGAAGACCCCGCCTACGTGGTCTTCAACGGCCGGGATGGCGCGCTCACGGGCACCAACGCCCTCACGGGCCGCGTCGGCGAGCGCGTGCGCCTCTTCGTCGGCAACGGCGGGCCCAACCTCATCAGCTCCTTCCACGTGATCGGAGAGATCTTCGACCACGTCTACTCGGAGGGCGGCTCGACGGTGAACACCAACGTGCAGACGACCCTCGTGCCCGCGGGCGGCTCGGCCATCGTCGACTTCGGCCTCGAGGTGCCGGGTAGCCTCGTCCTCGTCGACCACTCGATCTTCCGCACCTTCCACAAGGGCACCCTCGGGATGCTCCGCGTCGAGGGCCCGGACAACACGGTGATCTACTCGGGCCGCGAGGTCGACGAGGCCTACCTCGGCGACTACGCCCCGCAGGCCGCCGCCGGGGCCGACGGCGCCGCCCTCCAGCCGGGAGAGCAGACCTTCAACGGCGTGTGCTCCGCCTGCCACCAGCGCTCGGCCGCGGGCCTGCCGCCGGTGTTCCCGCCGCTCGCGAGCAGCGACTACCTCATGGCCGACAAGACCCGCGCGATCCGCACGGTGCTCGCTGGTCTGAGCGGCCCGGTGACCGTCAACGGCACGGTCTACAACGGCGCGATGCCCCCGCTCGCGAACCTCACCGACCACGAGGTCGCCGACGTGCTCACCTACGTCCGCAGCCACTTCGGCAACCACGGCGACGCGGTCACCGTCTCCGAGGTCGCCGCGGTGCGCGCCACGCTCGTCACGCCGACGCCTGCGGGGCACCCGTGATTCCCGCCGCGCGCTGGTCCTCCACGCTCCTGCTCTCCGCGCTCCTTGCGTCGGCGGCGACGGCGTGGGGCCAGCGCGCGCCGCAGCCGGCGCCCGACCTCCGCGTGATCCGCGGCGGCGAGTACCGGCCCTTCTATCGCCTCAGGGGGCGCGAGCGGGTCACCGTGCGCGCCTTCGCCCTCGACGCCCGGCCGGTGACCAACGAGCGCTTCCTGGCCTTCGTGCGCGCCAACCCGGCGTGGCAGCGCACGCGCGTCCGCCGCCTCTTCGCCGACCAGGACTACCTGGCCCACTGGGCCGGCGACGCCGAGCTCGGCCCCTCCGCGCGCCCGTCCCAGCCGGTCACCCGCGTGTCGTGGTTCGCCGCGCGCGCCTTCTGCGAGGCGCAGGGGCGGCGCCTGCCCACGGAGGCCGAGTGGGAGTACGTGGCCCGCGCCTCCGAGCGCTCGCCCGACGCGCCTCGGGACCCGGCCACCACCGCGCGCATCCTCGCGTGGTACGGCCGCCCCAACGCGACGCTCGAAGACGTCGGCGCGTCGCGCCCCAACTACTGGGGCCTGCACGACCTCCACGCCCTCGTGTGGGAGTGGGTCGAGGACTTCAACTCCGCGCTCGTCGTCACCGACAGCCGCGACAACCAGGGGCCAGGCATCGCTCGCTTCTGCGGCGCGGCCAGCTCTGGCGCGGCCGACGTCGGTGATTACGTCGCCTTCATGCGCTACGCGTTCCGTCAGAGCCTTCGGGGCTCGTACACGGTGCGAAACCTCGGCTTCCGCTGCGCGGCCGACATCGCGCCCGGAGAATGACCATGCGATCCATGACGCTCGGCCTCCTTGCGCTGACGCTCGCCTCGGCGTGCGGGCGCAACACCCCGCGGCCCGCCGCGCGCGCCGACGCTCCGCCCTGCCACTGCTCGCACGACGCGAGCGCCCCGATGGCGGCGAACCAGCCGCTCCCCGACACCTCCGTCTTCCAGATGGGCGTGCCGTGGACCGACCAGTCCGGCCGGGCCTTCGACCTCGCCTCGCTCGCGGGCTCGCCCACCGTCGTGCTGATGTTCTACGGAACCTGCCAGAGCACGTGCCCGCTGCTGGTCCGCGACGTGAAGCGCGTCGAGGCGGCGCTCTCCCCCGCGGCGCGGGCCCGCACCCGCTTCCTCCTGGTGACCTTCGACCCGTCGACGGACACCCCCGAGCGGCTCAGCGCCCTCGCGGCCGAGGACCACCTCGACCTCTCTCGTTGGACCCTGCTGCGCGGTGCCGATCACGACATCCGCACCTTCGCCACGGTGCTCGGCGTGCAGTTCAGCCGCGTGGGCCCGGGCGAGTACACCCACTCGAACCTCATCACCCTGCTCGATCCACAGGGCGTCGTGGCGACCCAGCTCGAAGGGCTCCAGCAGCCCGTCGAGGAATTCGCGCGGCGCATCGAAGGCTACACACGATGAATCCCTCGTCCTACAGTCTCGCGCTCGCGCTCGCGCTCTGCCTCGCCCCCACGGTGGCGGCCGCCCAGGCCCCCGCCCCGCCCGGCCCGATGGCCCGCGCCCGCTACTCGCTGCCCTGGAACCTCCGGCCCGCGATCGCCCCCAACATCCTCCGCCTCGACGTGGCGGTGGCCTTCAACGCCGCCGGGACCAACACCGCGACCATCTTCACCGGCGGCGGCAAGCCCATCGCGTCGCTGCCCGACCTGGGCTTCTACGGCCGCGTCGGCGCGGTGACCTTCGGCCCCGACGCGAGCTCCGGCCACGCGACCTTCGTCAACCCCATCCTCTTCGCCCTGTGGACCCCGCAGATCGCCGCGGGCGTCCGCCTCCCGGTCTTCCTCGGCGTCACGGTGCCCGTCGGCACCGGGAGCGACGCCTCGCCGCTGCAGCGCAGCACCTTCGCCTCGGGCATCTACACCCGTCAGGCGATGGACAACGCGATGTTCGCCGCCAACTACCTCACCGTCACCGCCGGGGCGGGCGTCTCGTGGATGTCCCACGGCCTCACGCTGCAGGCCGAGGCCACGGTGCTGCAGCTCACGCGCGTCTGGGGTGCTTCCCTCGACGCCGACAGCTCGCGCACCAACTTCACCACCGGCTTCCACGCCGGCTACCAGGTGGTGCCCTGGCTCACCGTGAGCGTCGAGGGGCACTACCAGCACTGGCTCTCCACCCCCGCCTCGGTCACCGCCAACGCCCTCACGCGCTCGCAGTTCACCGTCGGCGGCGGCGTCCGGGGCAACATCCCCGCGGGCTCGGTGCTGCTGCGCCCCGGCGTGGCGGTCTTCTTCCCGACCGGCGGTCAGATGCGGGCGGCCGACGCCACCATCCTCCAGTTCGACCTCGCCGCCCCCTTCTGACCAGACTTCCTCCTGCGCTTGTCGCTCGCCGGCGATGGCATCAACCTCGCAGTGAGTTGAAACACATGAACGTCACCGCGCCTCGTGAGTCCGCTCCCCCCGCGCCGGCCGCCCTCGCTCGCCTCAAGGCTCACGCAGCCTCGCGCTCGCGATTCGAAGGGCTGCTCCGCCGCAGTCGGGTGCTCTCCTCGCTCGGCAACGACACCGTGTGCGAGGCCGCGCGCGTGGCGGTCGTGCGACAGGCCTCTCGGGGCGAGTGCATCTGGCGCTTCGGCGACTCCGCGGCCCACTTCCAGGTCGTGGTCTCCGGCGTGGTGAAGCTCGTCGCGCCGGGCCCCGGGCTGCGCCCGACCATCATCGACGTCTTCGGCCCGGGCGAGGCCCTCGGGTACTGGGTCGCCCTCGACGGCGGCCCCTACATCGGCGACGCGATGCCGGTGACCGAGCGGGTGGAGACGCTGCTCATCCCCGGCTCGGTGCTCCGCGAGGCGGCGTGCTCGCGCCCCGAGGCGGCCGGGGCGCTGACGCAAGCGATGCTCGGGCACGCGCAGGCCTTGCGCTCGAAGATCGCGGTGATGTGTGCGGGCTCGGTGCAGCAGCGCCTCGCCATGCTGATGCTCGACCTCAACACCCGCTTCGGCGACGAGCTCGAAGACGGCAGCCTGATCGTGCAGGTGCCGCTCTCCCGGCAAGACCTCGCCATGTGGGTGGGGGCGACCATCGAGACGGTGATCCGGGCGATGTCGCGCTGGCAGAAAGACGGTGTGCTCGAGACGCACCCCTGGGGCTTCGTGCTCCGCGACGTGGCGCTCCTCTCCTCGCTGCTCGAGAACGACTGCCAGCCGCGCTCATGGCATGCCGCGTGAGTACCTCGGACGTGACCATGCGACCTACGAACTCCGAGACCCTGACCCGACCGCGGGGTGTTCCCGCGACCCTCGACTTCGATGACCATCCGCTGCTGGCGATCTGGGAGGTGACGCAGGCCTGCGACCTCGTGTGCCAGCACTGCCGCGCCTGCGCCACGCCCTCTCGCTCCGCCGACGAGCTCGACACCGAGGAGGGCTTCCGGCTGCTGGCTTCCATCAAGGCCATGGGCACGCCCGTGGTCGTGCTCACCGGCGGCGACCCCGCCAAGCGATCCGACCTGCCCGCGCTCGTGGCCCACGGCACCGCGCTCGGTCTCGTCATGACCGTCACCCCCTCGGGCACCCCCGTGATGACCGACGCGCTGGTGGCCGAGCTCGCGAAGGCCGGCGTCGCCCGCCTCGCGATCTCCATCGACGGCCCCGACGCCGCGAGCCACGACGCCTTCCGCGGCGTCGAGGGCAGCTTCGCCGAGAGCCTGCGCATCCTCCGCGCCGCCCGGGCCTGCGGGGTCGAGGTGCAGATCAACACCTCCGTGGGTCCCCACAACGCCAGGGCGCTGCGCCCGATGGCCGACCTCGCGGCCGAGCTCGGGGTCTCCCTCTGGGCGGTCTTCGTGGTGGTGCCCACCGGGCGTGCCGGGGCGTCGCTGCTGCTGCGGGCCCACGGGGTCGAGCGCCTGCTCGAAGAGCTCGCCGACATCGCGGCCACGGCCCCCTTCGACGTGAAGACCACCGCCGCGCCGCACTTCCGCCGGGTGATGCTCCAGCGCAAGCAGGGGGGCGGCGCCCGAGGGGTGCTGCGCGACGTCGACGAGCACGGGGTGGTGACCGGGCGTCGGGGCATCACCGACGGGGTGGGCTTCGCGTTCGTCTCCCACACCGGAGAGATCTTCCCCAGCGGCTTCCTCCCCATGAGCGCGGGCAACGTGCGCCGCGACGAGCTGGCGACGGTCTACCGCACGCACCCGCTCTTCACCCGCCTGCGGGACGCCGACGCCCTCGGCGGCAAGTGCGGCGCATGCGCCTTCCGTCGCGTCTGCGGCGGCTCGCGCGCCAGGGCCTGGGCGATGAGCGGCGACCCGATGGCCGAAGACCCGCTCTGCGCGTACGTCCCCCCGAACTACGTCGCGCCCGAGAGGACGGCCTCGTGATGGGCCCCCGCGTGCTGGTGCTCGGCGGCGGCCTCGCGGGCTTGTCGACCGCCCACGCGCTCCTGGCGCAGCGGCCCGACGCCGACGTGCTGGTGCTCGAGGCGCGCCCCGGGGTCGGAGGCAACGTCCGCACGCTGCACCGCGAGGGTTGCACGGTGGAGATGGGGCCCGACGCGTTCATGACCATGCCCGGCCACGCCGAGGCGCTGTGCGAGGCGCTGGGGCTCGGCGACACGTTGCTCTCGCCCGACGCGGCCTCCTCCCGGGTGATGGTCGCGCACCGGGGCGAGCTGCTGCCGCTGCCCGAGGGCATGGCGATGGGCGTGCCCCGCAACATGATGCAGCTCGCCGGCACGCGGCTGCTCTCCCCGCTCGGCAAGGCCCGCGCGGCGATGGACCTGGTGTTGCCCGCGCGCCACGAGCCCGACGAGAGCGTCGGTCACCTGGTGGGTCGCCGCTTCGGCCGCGAGGTCAAGGAGCGCATGGTCGAGCCCATCGTGAGCGGCATCTACGGCGCCGACGTCGACGAGCTCGACGCGGCGGTGGTGATGCCCATGTTCGCCAACGTCCGAGGCAGCCTCATCCGCGCGCTCACCCGCGCCCCGCGGCCCGCCGGAGGGCCCGGGATGCGAGCCCCCTCCAACGGCCTCGACAGCGTGGTCAACGCCCTCGCGGCCTCGGTGGGCGCCGACCGCATCCTCTCGGGGGTCATCGCGCGCTCGCTCACCCGGCGGGGTGAGGGATGGAGCGTCTCCCTCGACGACGGGGCGCGGCTCCACGCCGACGAGGTGGTGCTCGCGGTGCCTCCGGGCGCCGCCGCCGAGCTGCTCGCCGCCGAGGTCCCGGAGCTCTCCGACCTGCTCCGCGGCTTCCGGCTGCGCTCGGCGCTCACGGCGGTGCTGGCCTTCGAGCGCAGCGAGTTCACGTCCCCGCTGGCGAGCGGCGCGCTCATCCCTCGCAACGCCCCGGCTCCGCTCGACGTCCTCGGCGCCCTGACCTTCGTCGACCGCAAGTGGCCCTCGCGGGTCGCCGGGCACCTCTCCGTGGTGCGAGCGACCTTCCGCCCCTCGGCCGCCGCGGAGTTCATTCCCCGCAGCGACGACGCCATCATCGCCCTCGCGCTCGAGGCGCTGCGGATGATGCTCCCGCTGCCGGAGCCCCGTTGGCACGCGGTGGAGCGCTTCGAGACCGGCACCCCCAGCCCGGTGGTGGGCCACATGCGTCGCGCCGCCGAGGCCCGCGAGCGCGCCCTCTCGCTCGGCGGCATCTCCCTCGTCGGGGCCGCGGTCGACGGGCCGGGCATCGCAGGCTGCGTACGCGGCGCCAACCTGGCCGCCGGGCAGATCGCCGGGCGCTTCTCCTCCGCCAGCCGGGTCGCATGACGCGAGTCTCCATGCCCCTCGCGGGATCGCTCCCGACGAGCCCAGAGCACTCCGGCTTCGCCCTCGGCCGCAAGGGCTTCCGCCCCTTCTTCCTCCTCAGCTCCGCCTTCGCGGCCACCGTCGTGCCGCTCTGGATGCTGGCGCTCCTCGGAGCCTTCAGCCCCGGGGCCTACCTCGACCCCATCGCCTGGCACGCCCACGAGATGGTCTTCGGCTTCTCGGTGGCCGTCATCGCGGGCTTCCTCCTCACTGCCGTCGGCAACTGGACCCAGCGCGAGACCCTGGTGGGCTGGCCCCTGATGGGACTCGGCGGCGTGTGGCTCCTCGGGCGCGTGGGCTTCCTCGCCTCCGACCATCTCCCCCGCTGGGCGCCCGCGGTGCTCGACCTGGCCTTCCTCCCGGCCCTCGGGGTGGTGCTGGCGAGGCCGCTCATCGCGACCCGCAATCGTCGCAACTTCGTGATGCTCGCGGTGCTCGCGGCGCTCTGGCTCGCCAACCTGTCGATCCACCTCGACGCGCTCGGCGAGGCGCCCGGCTGGCGACGCCGCGGGGTGCTCTCGGCGGTCGACGTGGTGGTGCTGCTCATCGTGATCGTCGCGGGCCGCGTGGTGCCGATGTTCACCAAGAACGGCACCGGCGTTCAGACCGTCCACGGCTCTCCCCGGCTCGACGCCGTGGCGGCCGCGTCGACGGCGCTGCTCGCCGTGCTCATGGCGGCCCTGCCGTCGAGCCCGGTGACCCGGGTCGTCGCGGGCGTGGCGGCCGTCGCGACCGCCGCTCGCGCGGTCCCCTGGATGACAGCGAAGGTGCTGCGCGTCCCGCTGCTCTGGGTGCTCCACATCGGCTACGCGTGGATCCCCATCGGCTTCGCGCTCCGGGCCTTCGGCGCTCCCGAGGCCCTCGCGACGCACGCGCTCACCATCGGCGCCATCGGGGGAGTGACCCTCGGGATGATGGCCCGCGTCGGCCTCGGCCACTCGGGCCGCCCCCTGCAGGTGCGCTGGCCGATGGTGCTGTCCTTCGCGCTCCTCGCGCTCGCCGCGCTGGTGCGGGTGGCGGGGGGCCTGCTCTTCGCGAGCTCCTACCGCGCCACCCTCTTCGCCGCGGGCACCCTCTGGAGCGTCGCCTTCGCGATCCTGCTGGTGGTGTACGCGCCGATCCTCGCGACGCCTCGCGCCGACGGCAAGCCCGGCTGAGGCTCCTGGAGTCCCCGGTACGACCGCGAGGCCGTCAGCGAGGAGTCCCCGGTACAACCGCGAGGCCGCCAGCGAGGAGTCCTCGCTGACGGCCTCGCGGTCGTACCGGGGACTCCTCGCCGACGGCCTCGCGGTCGTACTCCGAATCCCAGAAGCCTCAGCCCTTCGGCGCGAGGCTCAGCTCGATGCGGCCGAGCGAGGGGTCCGTCTTCACCACCGTCACCCGCACCGCGTCGCCCACCGCGTAGCGCTTCGTGGGAGAGCGCGCCGCGCCTCCCGAGGGCTCCACGGTGTACGGCCCGTCGGGCAGCGCCTCGAAGGGCAGCGTGCCCTCCACCAGGGTCGTGTCGATCTGCGCGACCACGCCAAAGGGCCGCACCTTCACCACGCGCGCGCTGAAGTGCTCGCCGATGTGCCGGGTCATGTAGCCCGCGACGAGCATCCGGTGCCGGTCGGTCTCCGCCCTCGCCGCGAGGCGGGCGCGCAGGTTGATGTGCCGCGCCAGCGACTCAAGCGCCGGGTCGCGCATCGACCAGGTGCGCGTGCCGTGGAGGTAGGCCTTCACCAGCCGGTGCACCGCGAGGTCGGCGTAGCGGCGGATGGGCGAGGTGAAGTGCAGGTAGAGCGGCGCACCGAGGCCGAAGTGCGTCGAAGGAAACACCGTGTACCTCGCCGGACCGAGCGAGCGCAGCAGCACGCCGCGGATGGCGGGCTCGCTCGGCGAGGTGGCGATCTGGTGGTCGAAGGCCGCGAGCGAGAGCGGCGAGAGCGTCGTGCCGAAGCCCGAGGCGTACCCGAAGCGCTCCGCCACGGCGCTCAGCTCCCGCACCGCGTCAGGCCCAGGAACATCGTGCACCCGGTACACGCCCGGGACGCCGCGCTCCACGAGCCAGCGCGCCACGGCCTCGTTCGCCGCCACCATGCAGCGCTCGATGAGCACGTGCGCCGACGTGGGCTGGTGGGCCTCGATGCCCGTCGCGAGCCCGGTCACCGCGTCGAGCACCACGAAGGTCTCGTCGCGCGCCACCTCCACGCCGCCGCGGCGGGTGCGGGCCATGTGCAGCCGCGCGGAGACCGTGCGCCACCACGGCGCGGCCTCGAAGACCGGCTCGATGCCGGGGGAGACGTCCCCGTGGTCGAGGAAGTCCGCCACCTCGTCGTAGGTGAGCCGCGACCACGAGCGGATCAGGCTCTCGTACACGTCCACCGCGACGACGGTGCCCTCCGGGTCGATGCGCAGCTCGGCGGTGAGGCACATCCGGTCGACGCCGGGGAGCAGCGAGATCCACTCCGACGACAGCCCATCGGGCAGCATCGGGATCACCCTCCCGGCGAGGTACACGCTCGTCGCCCGCGCCCGCGCGTCCTGGTCGAGGGCGCCTCCCTCGGGGACGAACGCGCTCACGTCGGCGATGGAGACCAGCAGCCGGACGGCGCCGTCCTCGTCCGCGGGAAGCACGCTGATGGCGTCGTCGATGTCGCGCGTCGAGGCCGCGTCGATGGTCACCGTCGGCACCTCCCTCAGGTCGCGCCTCCCGTTGACCGTGTGGGGGATCTTCCTCGCCCGCTCGGCCTCCGCCTGCGCCGCCGGCGGAACCACCGTGGCGATGCCATGCCGCGCGATCACCTGGGCGAGCGTCTGCGCGTCGGGCGTGTCGAGCACCTCGACCAGCACGACCTTCGTCCCCTCGATGCGCGCCAGCACGTGCGCCCCGGCCGCGGGCGCGGGGCCCTCGTGCACCAGCGCCCAGTCGGTGTTGGCCACCTCGCGGTCGACCTTCAGGTGGGCCACGCCGCGGTGGATGACCACCGTGCCGAAGAGCTCGGAGCGCGGACGGTCGATGAGCCGGAGGTTGGAGGCGGTGGTGCGCCCGTCCTCGCCGGCGGTGACCAGGGCCTCGACGACGTCGTCGGCGAGGAAGGCGTTGAGCTCCGGCGGCGTGACGAACGAGCTCCTCGGGGGGTCGGTGTCCTCCTCGGTGAAGAAGCCGAAGCCGCGGGGGTGGACGCTGACGAGGCCTCGGGCCTGGCGGGTGTTCGGGTCGCTCATCGGGGTGTGCTTTCGAGTGCGGAGGTCAGCTTGCCGTGGATGCCGCCGAAGGCGCCGTTGGAGAGCACCGCGACGGTGTCCCCGGGCCGGGCCTCCGCGGCGACGCGGGCGACGATCTCGTCGACGCTCTGCGGCCCTGCGGCGAAGGTCTCGGCGCGCCCACCGCGGGCGGTGATGTCTCTTACGATGGCGGGTATGTCGAGGCGGTCGTCGGGGGGGATCTCCATCCGACCGACCGGCGCGATGAGGCTGAGGTCCGCGGCGGCGAAGGCCGCGGGGTACTCGTGCTGGTGGGTGCGCCGGCACGCGGTGGCGCTGCGCGGCTCGAAGATGGCGATGAGCTTCCCCTCGGGGTGGTGCCGGCGCATCGCCCGGAGGGTCTCGTCGACCGCGGTGGGGTGGTGCGCGAAGTCGTCGTAGATGCGCACCCCGTTCACGGTGGCGACGAGGTCCTGGCGGCGCTTGACGCCCTTGAAGTCCCGCAGCGCCTTGGCCATCAAGGGGATCGGCAGGCCCATCCCCTCGGCCAGCAGCGCCATCGCCGCGACCACGTTGCGGAGGTTGTGCTCGCCCATCAGCGGCGAGAAGAACCTCCCAGCCAGCGACCCCCCGATGAACAGCTCGAAGGGCTGCATCCCCCCGCCGGGCGCGATGGGCGCTGCCATCCAGGTGGGCGTGACCCCCTCCGGCAGCTCGTCTCCGTGCAGGGCGTAGAGCACCGTGCGCGCGCTGCTGCGCTTCGCGATGGCCACCACCTCCGGGTCCCTCGCGTGGGCGACCAGCACGCCCTCCGGGGCGATGCGCGAGGCGAAGCCCACGAAGGCGTCCCGGTACGAGTCCGCCGTGGGGTAGATGTCCACGTGGTCGTGCTCGAGGGAGGTGACGATGGCGCCCCACGGGCGGTACGCCCAGAACTTCGGGGTCTTCTCGAAGAAGGCCGAGTCGTACTCGTCGCCCTCCACCACGAAGGCCGCGCCACGCCCGAGGCGGTAGCTGGCGTCGAAGTTCTTGGCGAGCCCGCCCACCAGGAAGGACGGGTCGTGCCCGCAGGCCTCGAGCAGCCACGAGACCAGCGCCGTGGTGGTGGTCTTGCCGTGCGTCCCGGCGACCACCAGCGAGCGCCGCTGCGCGAGGAAGAGCTCGCCCAGGGCCTTCGGGAAGGAGCGGTAGTTCATGCCGCCGTCGATGGCCGAGCGGGCCTCGGGGTTGTCCTTGCGGCAGACGTTGCCCACCACCACGAGGTCGGGCCTCGGGTCGAGGTGCGCCGGGTCCCAGCCCGTCATGGTCTCGACGCCGTAGGCCTTCAGCGCGTCGCCCATCGGGGGATAGAACGCGGTGTCGCTCCCGGTGACCCGATGGCCCGCGGCCTTGAGCAGACCCGCGAAGGCGCCCATCCCCGTGCCCGCCACACCGATCAGGTGCACATGCATGCGCGCCTCTCTCGCACGATCGCCCCGCGTCGTCGAGCGATCTGAACCCCCGAGCGCGATCGTGATAGCGTCCGCGCCCTCTTCATGAAGCGCTTGTCCAACCGTGGTTCGATGATGGCGTTGACCCTCGCGGCGGGGCTCTCGCCCACGCTCGCCCGGGCGCAGACGCCCCCCGGTTTTCGCGTCGACGGCGGCCCCTGGCGCCCCTCCGCGGCGGTCGACGGCGACGCCCTCCCGTGGGCCGAGACCACCCTGGTCCCCGGCCACGGCCGCTGGAACGTCGGGCTGCTCAGCGAGTACGTGCGCTCGCCCCTGGTGCTCACCCTCCCGTCGGGCCAGGGCGCCTCCTTCCTCCGCGACCAGCTCTGGACCACCCTCTCGCTCCAGGTGGGCCTCGGGTCTCGCTCCGCCCTGGCGGTGCAGCTCCCGATGATGCTCTACCAGGCCTCGGGAACCGTCCCCGCGGGCGTCTCCGAGCCCTCCTCCACGGCCCTTGGCGACGCCCGCCTGCTCTTCCGCTGGTCGACGCGCTCCGAGCTCTCCCCCACCGCCGGCCGCGGCGCCACGCTGACCCCCGCGCAGGTCGCCCAGCAGACGCGTGAGCACCGCGAGGGCCTCGGGCTCTCTCTCCAGCTCGCCGCGACCATTCCCTTGAGCGACGCGACCAGCTACGCCACCGCGGGCGCGCCCACCGCCCACGCCTACGCCGTCTTCGACTACCGCCTCGCCCGCCTCTTCGGATCGATCTCCCTCGGCTACCGCGCCCGCCTCGCCGGCGACTGGCCCTCTCAGCCCTCGCTCTGCCTCGACCCCACCTCGGGCGCGTGCCTCTTCGACCGCCCGCTGCGGGACGAGGTCACCTTCGCCATCGCCGTGCGGGGCCCGCTCGAAGCGATGCTGGCCGGGGTGTTCCTGCTGGCGAAGCCTGCGTGGGCGAGCGCCGCGGTGCTCTCCGGGTATTACGCCTCCACGTATCTGACCCTCGTCGGCTCGTACGACGCCCGCGACCCCTTCGGCGGCCCGAGCGGCACCCCGCTCGAACTCGGCGGCGGCCTCCAAGGGGTCTTCGGGGAGTTCACGGTGTCGGCGGGCGCGGCCTTCGGGCTCACCCCGGCGCCGGGCGCCTCGGCGGTGCGCGGGGTGCTCTCGGCGCAGTGGGCGCCGCGCTTCCTCGACGACGACCGCGACGGGCTGCGAGACGACCCCAGCGTCGACCACTGCATCGGCCTGCGGGAGGACTTCGACGGCTTCGAGGACGGCGACGGCTGCCCCGAGGACAACGACCACGACGCGGTCCCCGACGAGGAGGACCGCTGCCCCCTGGTCGACGAGGACGAGGACGGCTTCGAGGACGACGACGGCTGCCCCGACCCGGACAACGACGGCGACGGCGTGCTCGACGCGGCCGACCAGTGCCCCGAGGAGTCGGTGGGCAACAGCCCCGACCGGGCGCGCCCCGGCTGCCCCGACGGCGACACCGACGACGACGGGGTCGCGAACTCCGCCGACCAGTGCCCCACCGAGGCCCGGGGCAGCATCGAGGACGCCGCCCGCGCAGGGTGCCCCGCCCCGGACGGCGACCACGACGGCGTCCCGGACGTGAGCGACCGCTGCCCTGCGGTGCCCGCAGGCGACGGCGCCTCGCCCGAGCAGCGCGGCTGCCCGGAGACCGACCGGGACCACGACGGCGTCCCGGACCTGAGCGACCGCTGCGGCGACCAGGCCGAGACCATCAACGGGCTGCGCGACGACGACGGCTGCCCGGAGACGCCCGTCCGCCCCGGAGCGCCCGTGGTGGGAGCTCTCCCCAGGGTGCGCGTCGAGGGAGCGAGCGCGACCTCCGCCGGCCGCGTGGTGCTGCTCGAGCCTGCGCGCTTCGACGCCCGCGACCAGGTGGCGCTCGCCAGCCAGAACCTCGTCGCCCAGCTCGCGGTGGCGATCCGCGCGGTGTCCAGGGCGGGCGCCGGGCCGCTGAGGGTGACCGTGCCCACGAGCGCCGCGACCGTGAGGGGCCCCGGGGTTGTCGACGTCGCAAGGGCCACGAGGCGCCGCGACGCGGTGATCCGGGCGCTGCTCTCGGCGGGGGTCACGGCCGCGCAGGTGGAGGCTGGCGACATCGTCGGGGCCGACGCTCCGGGCGCCGCCCGGGGCCTGCTGGTGCTCCCCCCTGCGGAGCGCTGACGTAGAGGGCTGATGCAGGCCCGGAAATGTCCCGACCCACCGGGGTCGGTGGTTGCGCCAAGGTCGAGCGTGCCGTAACGCTCTCAAGGGTTGTCGACGCGGTGTTCCTCCGGCTCAGGCGCCAGAGGGTTCAGGGTGGCGGACAGACCGACGGATGGAGCAGAGAGCGTGAGCACGACGGACGAAAAGGGACACGACAGCGATCCGCTCATCGGCCAGAACATCGCCGAAAACCGCTACAAGATCGTCAAGATCATCGGCGAAGGGGGGATGGGCAAGGTGTACCTCGGCGAGCAGAAGCTCGGCGACCGCGTGCGCCCGGTGGCCATCAAGACGCTCCAGCCCGACCTCGCTGGCGACCCCCAGATCGTGGCGCGCTTCCACCGCGAGGCCGGCACCGTCTCGCTGCTCGACCACCCCAACACCATCAAGTTCTACGAGTCGGGAGAGCTCCCGGGCGGCAAGCTCTTCGTGGCCATGGAGTTCATCCAGGGCGAGAGCCTCGCGCACAGCATCGCCCGGGGCCCGCTCGCTCCGCAGCGCATCGAGCACATCCTGCAGCAGGTGTGCGGCTCGCTCGCCGAGGCCCACGAGCACGGCATCGTGCACCGCGACCTGAAGCCCGAGAACATCATCCTCACGCAGAAGGGCTCCAAGGGAGACTTCGTGAAGGTGCTGGATTTCGGCATCGCCAAGCGCGACGAGTCCTCCGACGCGCAGGACGCCAAGCTTACCCGGCAGGGTATGGTGCTCGGCACGCCGCCGTACATGTCCCCGGAGCAGTTCACGGCGCAGCCGCTTCGCGCCACCAGCGACGTCTACTCCCTGGGCATCGTCGTCTACGAGATGCTCACCGGGCAGCTCCCCTTCGTGGCGAGCACCCCGTGGGAGTGGGCCACCAAGCACCTCACTGCGGCGCCGGTCCCCTTCGAGATGCACTCCAACGGGGCGACCATCCTCCCGCGGCACAAGGCCGCCGTGATGCGCGCCCTCGCCAAGGACCAGGCGCAGCGCCCGCAGACCGTCATCGACTTCCTCAAGGAGTTCACCGGCGACACCGGCGCGGGCGCCGACTGGGCGGTCTCGACCAACCAGGGCCACTCGTCCGGCCCGCAGGGCCAGCAGATTCCCCCCACCGCGATGGTGCCGCAGCACCCGTCGAACCCGGGCTCCCACCCGGGGATGCAGGGCGTTCCGCAGACGATGGCGGTCAACTACCCGACGCCCACGCCCTTCAACCCGGCGTCCAACCCCAACTTCGTGCAGCCCTCCAACCAGGGCTTCACCCCGGCGCCCTCCAACGCGGGCTTCAACCCCGTCCAGCCGCCGCCGTCCAACCCCGGGTTCCAGCCGGGCTCGGGCCAGGGCTACAGCCCCTACGGCTCGCAGCCGGGCGGCTACAACTCCCAGCCCGGCGGCTACAACTCCCAGCCCGGGCAGCGCCCCAGCGGCGGCAGCGGCAAGATCATCGCCGGGGTCGTCGCCCTGGTGGTCATCGTCGGCGGCGTAGCGGCCTTCGCCATCGGCGGCCGCGACGACCCGGCCCCCGCGCCTGCGCCCAACGCCAACACCACCATCGCCACCACGCCGACGCCTCCCGTCGGCGTGCAGACCCCGGTCGTGCCGGTGCAGAACCAGGTGCCCACCAACGGCATCCAGCCGATTCCGTCGCCGATCAACAACCCCAGCATCCAGGCCGTGCCGGCGCCCAACAATGGCAACGACATCCAGCCCATGCCCGCGCCCAACAACCCCAGCATCCAGCCGGTGCCCCCGCCTCCCACGACAGACCCGCCGCGCCCGGTGATCCGTCGCCCGTCGAGCCCCTGCGGCCGGGAGTCGAACATCGACGACCTCATCATCAACGGCCGCTGCTCCCAGGCGCAGGCGCTGTTCCGCACGCTCCGCTCGGCGGGGTGTCGGGTGAGCGCCTCCGACCACTTCGGCACCGCCTGCGCCGCTCCCTGAGCTCGCCTCTCCTTCCGTCTGTCACTCCCCCCCACCTCAGACCTGACCTGGCAAGCCCTTGCGTCACGAAGCGAACGGGATCATGGTCCCCTCCGGTACGCCGATCGAATGCTCCCCAAGGACCTCGATCGCAGCGAACCGGGTACCGTCCGCAGAGGCCCTGAGAGACCAATGAACGGTTCACATACCCCCTGCGCCTACGAGAGCGCATTGCTGGTTGAGCCCCACG
The DNA here is from genome assembly GCA_004297725.1 of Myxococcaceae bacterium. Classification (GTDB taxonomy): domain Bacteria; phylum Myxococcota_A; class Polyangia; order Polyangiales; genus SCUS01. The sequence goes on from SCUS01000113.1 coordinate 40,198, forward strand.
TCTCCCTGACGGACCCCCCGGAGCCTCCATCGCGCACGGTGCGCGGTGCGACGAGGCACTCCCGCCGCGACGCAGCGGCCGGGATCGTGAGGATATAGCTACGTTCATGGGCACCAGTCCCTCGGCACGATTGTCGTGGTCGGAAATCTGCTCCAACCGAAGCTTCCGAGGCCGCTGGGTGGCCCTGGACGACTGTCGCTACGACGAGCGCTCCAACCAGCCCGCGGAGGGCACCGTCATCGACGCCGATGACGACCTCGGCGCGCTCTGCAACCGCATGAAGCAGGAGCAGCGTCGGAGCTGTTCGATTCTGTTCTGCGAGGGCCTCTCGGGCATCCGCAACTTCTTCAAGCACTGACGCGCCAGCGAGGCGCGAGCGACGCTACCGCGGCGGCTTGATGGCCGCTGCGAGGCGCGCCCTCACCAGCACCGTCGTCAGCCCGGAGACCCGCACGCGCTTGCTGCGGTTGGCGGTCCCGGCGATCACCGCCACGTCGCGCTTCGGCACCCCGAGGACCTTGGCCAGCAGCGCCACCAGCGCCGCGTTGGCCTCGCCCTCCACCGGCGGCGCCGTGAGCGCGACCCGCAGCGCCCCCTCGCGGACGCCCTCGATCGCCTCGCGGGACGACCTGGGCTGCGCCCTCACCGCGAAGGTCACCGAGGCCTCCTCGGCGCCCACCACGAGCCCGTCCAGGGGGTCGGGCGCGTCGCTCACCGGGAGGGCTCCAGGGCGACCGCCTCGACGATCTGCTGCGGGTCGTCGGGACCGAGGGGCTGTCCCGTGAAGGTTCCGAGGCGACGGGCGAGGCGCAGGCCCCCGAGGGTGAGCAGCGCGCGGAGCTCGTTGGGGAAGATCTGTCGCTGGGTGAGCAGGGTCTCGTGCGCGGGAGACCCGTCCTGCGGCTCGAAGCGGATGGTCACGTGCTGCACCTGCTTCAACGGGTCGTAGCGGAAGCGCTCGGTGTAGCGCACCCGCACCCCGAGGGTCGGGTGCTTGATGGGCCGGCCGACGTAGGCGCGGTCGGGGTCTCTCGCGAGCTCCGAGGGCGAGGGGACCCGCACGTCGAAGATGAAGCGCCCGCCCGGCGCGAGGTGCTCTCGCACGCAGCGGAAGCAGGCCGCGATCTCGTCGGGCTCGTAGAGGTGGAGCAGCGCGTTGAAGGGAGCCGTGATCAACGGGAAGGTGCGCCCCAGGTTGAAGCGGCGCATGTCGCCGCGGCGCAGCGAGAGCCGACCCCGGGGGACGCCCCGCTGCTTCGCCGTCTCCCGGGCACGCGCCAGCATCGCGGCGTTGAGGTCGAGCCCGATCACCTCCGAGCCGTCGAGCGCCGTCGGGATCGCCACGCGCCCGCTCCCCACGCCCAGCTCCAGCACCGGGGCGCCGCAGCGTCGCGCCGCCTCGCGGTAGAAGGCCACATCCTCCGCGCGACGGGAATACGCGTGGTCGTAATACGCCGCGTCGTCGTAGTGCTCCCGCGAGCCTCGCTCCAGCGGGTCGGTGTCGTCGCGGCGGATCATCGCGCGCCCCCCGCGTCGGGGGCGGGCGTGCTGGCCGTGGCGGTCCACTCGGCGACCTTCCAGGCGCCGTCGACGAGCACCAGCACCAGGCGCTGCCCCCGGCGGCTCTCGACCATCCGGGCGTCGTCGGGGGAGGGGCCCGTGGCGTGCGCCTCGCCCAGCACCAGCCTCCGGGCGAGGCCGTCGCTCTCGGGTGGGAGCTCCGTCACGGTCACCCGCTCCAGCCGGTAGCGCGACGCCTCTCGAAACACCCTCACCCTGCGGTAGAGCTCGGCGTGCTCGGGCGGCAGCTCGGCCCCGGCGCGCTGGTCACGCTGGCAGCGGGCCAGCGTCTCCCCCGTCGCCAGCGCCGCCGCGTCGACGTAGTGGGCCCGCCAGAACGCCCGGAGGAAGCGCTCCGCCACCGCGCCAGGCGAGCCCGGGGCGTAGGCGTGCTCGTCGTCCACGGCCGGGGGCGGCTCTCCCGCGACCCGAGCCGCCGGGGCCTCCCCATGCGACGGCTCGGTCACCGTCGCCGGCGCCTGAGGGCGGGTGAGCACCAGCACCGCGCCCAGCGCCGCCACCAGCGACACCCCCGCCATCGCCATCACCCGCGTCCGCTTCGCGCTCACTCCGACCGCCCCGCCCTCAGCGCTGCCACCACCTCGGCGAAGCCCTCGGGGCCGTCCCCCACGGTCACGTAGGCGGGCCACGAGGGCATCCGCCCCCCGAAGCGCCGCACGCCCGCCACGCCGAAGGAGAGCGCCATCGCGCCGAAGGCGCCCGCGTCGTTGGGGCTGTCGCCCACGTAGACCCAGCGCTCGTCGAGGGCGCTTGCGTCCAGGCCCAGCGCACCGAGCGCGGCGCGAAGGCCCCCGACCTTGTCCGCCCGGCGATAGCTCACGTGCATGTGGATGCTGCTGGTGATCCCGTGGAGCCCCGCGTCGCTCACCATCGCCAGCGCCTCCCGCACCACCGCCGGGTCGACCGTCGTTCGCTCCCCGATGTCGAGGGCCACGTCCGTCACCCTCGCCGCCGGGTCGTGCACCACGCGCAGCGCCGGGAGCCGATCGACGATCTCCTCCACGCAGCGCCCCACCCGTCGCATGCCCTCGTCGCGCACATCGTCCGGCTCCATGAACGCCACGCGCAGCCCGCGGTCTTCCCGCAGCACGTACGCTCCGCCGTTCTCGGTCACCACCGCGCGCACCGGGAGCACCCTCGCCAGCACCGCGCCCCAGCCCAGCGAGCGCCCGGTGGCCACCACGCAGGGCAGGCCCAGCGAGCGCACCTCCTCCAGCGCGCCGAGCACCGCCGCGGTGAGCTCACCGTGGTGGGTGAGGGTGTCGTCGAGGTCCGTCGCGACGCCCAGCACCGAGCGCCAGCGATCGGCCCCGACCGACCCGAGCGGAAGGCAGCGCTCGCCCGACCCGAGGCTCATGTGATCCGCAGCGTGGCGCACTTCAGGTAGCGCCCTTCGACGAAGGCCAGCGGGGTCGGGTGGTCGCTCGCCGCGCCGTCGAGCCGCAGCATCACCGCGTCGCGACCCGCGTCTCGGACGCCCGCCAGCACCGCGCGGATGAACTCCTCGGGCGTCACGTGCCCCGAGCACGAGCAGGTCACCATCACCCCGCCGGTGGTCACCCGACGCGCGGCCTCGGAGTTCACCTTGCGGTAGTGCCGCAGCGCCCCCTCGACCTCTCTCGCGTTGCTCGCCAGCTTCGGCGGATCGCAGATCACCAGGTCGAAGCGCTCGTTCTTCTGGTCGAGGGCCACCGCCACCTTGAGCGCGTCGCCCCGCTCGAAGCGCACCACCCCGTCGACCCCGTTGGCCGCCGCCGCCGCGGTCGCCGCCGCGATCGCCCCGGCCGCGCTGTCGACGCCCAGCACCTCCGTCGCCCCGCCGCGCGCCGCCGCCATCGAGAAGCCGCCCAGGTAGCAGAAGAGGTCGAGCACCCGACGCCCGGAGGCCATCGCCGCGACGCGGGCGCGGTTCTCCCGCTGGTCGAAGAAGTACCCGGTCTTCTGGCCGGAGCCCGCCCGACCCGGCGCCGGGAGCGACCAGGTGTTACCGCCCTCGGTAAAGGTCAGCGACTCGTCGTCGTCGCCGAGGAGGATGCCCTCGCGGGGGGTGATCCCCTCCAGGGTCTGGTGCTTCGGCGACGACACCTCGAAGACCCGCTTCGCGCCGGTGACGTCTCGCAGCGCCTGCGCGATGGCCGCCTCGCGGCGCTTCATCCCCACGGTGAGGAGCTGCACCACCACGCTGTCGCCGAAGACGTCGGCGATGAGACCGGCGAGCCCGTCGCCCTCGGCGTTGATCAGCCGGTAGCCGTTGGTCCCTGGCGCGGGGAGGCCCAGCAGAGAGCGCCGCCAGCCGGCCGCCTCGGCGATGCGCTTGTGGAGCCAGCGCTCGTCGAGCTCGGCGGAGACGTCGCGGGTGAGCACCCGCACCGGGATCGCGCTCGACGGCGACCAGTACCCGCGACCCAGGGGGTTGCCTCTCGGGTCGCGCACGATGACGTCGTCGCCGGGCGCGGGCTCGCCCTCCACGCGACCTACGGCCTGGGCGTACACCCAGGGGTGCCCGAGCCAGACCGGCTGTACATGACCCGGGCGGAGATGAACGGTCGCGACCATAGGGGGCTTCTATCCTCTGCGCGGCTCTACGCGATGGGACCCTCGCCGCGCAAGCCGCGAGGTTGTCCGGGTGATCGCGGCGTGCAAAGGCTGACGGTGCCGTGAGCGAGACGAAACCAAGGCCCGTGCCGGCCTTCAACCCGTGGCGACGGTGGTTCCTCGCGCGGGTGCTCGGGTCCATCGGGCTGATGCAGCTCCCGGCGGTGGGGCTGCTCGCGGCCGCGCTTCGAGAGCTCACCGGCCTCGGGCTGCTCCCTTGCGCCGCGGTCTCGCTGGCGCTCCACCTCGCGGGCGCCTCGGTGCTGGTCCACCGGCTGCGCTGGTGGATCGACGACGTCCGCGCCCCATGGTGGCGCCCGTGGCTGCTGGAGATCCCCTACTCGGTCTACGCCACCGCCTGCTTCCTGGCGGCGCCCCTCGCGTGGGTGGCGCTGCTGGGAGGCGGCGTCGCCTCCCTCACCGGGCACCCCGTGGCCCCGGCCACCCGATGGCTGGGCCCGCTCTACGCCGTCGCCGGGGCGCTCACCCTCTGGGGGAGCACCGTGGGAAGGGCGTGGGCGAGGGTGAACCGGGTAGAGGTCCCGGTCGTGGGGCTGCCAGAGGCCTTCGACGGCTACCGCATCGCCCACGTCTCGGACGTCCACTGCGGGCCCTATGTTCCCGGGTGGATGTTCGAGGGGTGGGCCAGGGCCGTGCGCTCGCTGAGGCCCGACCTGGTGGCCCTCACCGGCGACCTCATCACCGTGGGCGAAGGGTACCTCGAGGACGTCACGGCCTTCGCGAGAGGCCTCGTCGCCAGGGACGGCGTGGTCGCGTGCATGGGCAACCACGACTACTTCCAGACCGACGAGGGCGTGGTGAGGGCGCTCGACCTCGCAGGGGTCACGCTGCTTCGCAACGGCGCCACGCGGGTCTCTCGCGGCGACGCGACGCTCCACCTCGCCGGAGTCGACGACCGATGGTCCCGCCGTGACGACGTCGAGCTCGCGCTCCGAGGCGTCCCCGAGGGGGAGCCCGTGGTGATGCTCGCCCACGACCCGGCGTGCTGGCCCGACATCGTCCGAAGGGGCGTGGCGCTCACCCTGAGCGGCCACACCCACGGGGGGCAGTTCGGGCTGCCGCTGGGCCCGCGGCTCAACCTCGGCCGTATCGCGTCGCGCTTCTCCGCGGGGCTCTTCCGCGACGGGGCGAGCGCCCTCTTCGTGAGCCGAGGCATCGGGACGACGGGCGTTCCGACGCGCGTCGGGATGGCCCCGGAGATCGCGCTCCTCGTGCTGCGCCGGGCCTGAGCGCGGGCGCGCCTCCGCAGAGGCACCTGTGTTAGCGTCGAAGGCGGCTATCAGCGCATGAACGGCAAGCCCGGCACATCACCACCCGAAGGGCGCGGTGACCCTTTCGGCCTCGTCGGAGCGAGGCTCGACGCACGATACGAGGTCGGCGAGCTGGTGGCGCAGGGCGGCTTCGGCGTCGTGTACCGGGCGCTGCACCGGGAACTGCGGAAGTCCGTCGCCATCAAGGTGCTCAAGACCCCGGCGGACTTCTCCCAGAGGCAGCAGGCGGACTTCCTCCGTCGCTTCGCCGACGAGGCGCGCACCGTCGCCCAGCTCGATCACCCGCACATCGTCCGGGTGCTCGACTTCGGCACCTCCATCATGCCCAGCGGCGCCCGCGCGCCGTGGATGGCCCTGGAGTGGCTGGAGGGCGTGACCCTGGAGTCGGACTTCAACGAGCGCATCCAGAGCGGCTCCGGCGGGCGATCGCCGGCGGAGTGCGCGGCGCTGTTGTTCCCGGTCATCGAGGCCGTCGGGGTGGCGCACGAGGAGGGCGTCGTGCACCGCGACATCAAGCCCAGCAACCTGATGATCGTGACCGGGAGGCGCGGCGACCCGCGGCTGAAGCTGCTGGATTTCGGCATCGCCAAGGTGATGGCTCCGGATGAGCGGCGCTCCGCCGACCGGGCGCAGACCCTCACCCAGGTGCAGGCCTTCTCGCCGGACTACGCCTCCCCGGAGCAGGTGAGCGGGACCCGCACGGGCCCCTGGACGGACGTCCACTCGCTGGCGCTTCTGCTCTCCGAGATGCTCACCGGCGCGGTGCCCTTCGACGGCGCCGACGCCATGGAGATGTGCGCCAACGTGCTCGCCCCGAAGCGCCCGACGCCCGCGCGCTTCGGCGTCGACGTCGGGCCCTGGGAGGCGGTCCTCGGGAAGGCGCTCGCGCTCGATCCCACCCGGCGCTACGGCAACGCGACAGACCTCCTCGCCGCGCTGATGGACAACCTCCCGCCGGGGGTCAGCCCCAGCGAAGCGCTGCTCCGCATCTCGCAGACCGGGCCGCTGCGACCCACCCCGGTCACCCCGACGCCCGCCGACGGCGTGACCCCGTTGATCGGCGCCCGCGTCGAGCAGCTCGCCCCCACCTTCCGACCGTCCCCCCCGATCGACATCGGCCGCGCCTCGACGCTGCTCGCGCTGCCGTCGCAGCCCCAGGCGCCGGGCCAGCCCGAGGCCTCCGCGGCGCCCGCGGAGGCGCCCTCTTCGATCGTCGCCGAGACCACCCGCCCCCCGCCGCCGCCGGGCTCGTCGTCCTTCGCGCCGCACCCGATGCAGCAGGGCATCCCCACGGAGCCCATCGCCCACTCCCGCTCCGTCGCGGCCCCGGCGCTGCTGGTCGTCATCGGGCTCTTCTTCGGAGGCCTCGTCGCCTCCGCCGCGGTCCTGCTGCTGCGCCCGTCGGGGTCGACCGTTCGACCCCCGCTCTCCTCCGTCGTCGCCGCCCCGAGGGCCCCCGCGGTCGTCGCCCCGCCCGTCGCCCCGCCCGTCGCTGCGGTCGTCGCTGTGGTCGTCGATGCGTCCTCGCCCGTCGCTGCGGTCGTGGATGCGTCCTCGCCCGTCGCCGCGGTCGTCGATGCGTCCACGGTCGATGCGGCGGTCGCGGCCGTGGAGCAAGATCGTCCCCGGCATCGCTCCTCCCGGCACCGCTCCCGTCCCCACCGCAGCCGCCGTCACCACCGCTCGCGCGTCCCCGCGGAGTGACCGCGCGCGCTACGCTCCGCGCCATGCGACCACTCCCGAAGGCCTCGGCGCTGGGCTTCGCGCTGCTCTCGACCGCCGCCCTCCATGCGCAGCCCGCGCCCTTCTACGACGTCACCCCCTCGCTGGCCTCGCTCCGGCCGGTGGCGCGCCAGGCGCTCGCCTCGTCGGGGATCACCGCCCTCGACGCGCTGCCGGGCTACGACCTCACGCTCACGGTGCAGCCGGGGCCGCGCACCTTCACGCTGCGCGAGGAGGTCTACTTCACCAACACCGAGCGCTCGCCCATGCGCGAGGTGGTGCTGCGGCTCTACGCCAACGCGGTGCGCCCACCCCCTCGCCGTCCGGGAGAGCCCGCGTGGACCCCGCCAGTGCGCTTCTCCCGAGGGGCGTGCGTCGGGTCGAGCTGCGCGGTGAGCGCCGAGTCCCCGTCGGTGATCGTGGTGCGCCCGGCCGCTCCGATCGCCCCCGGCGGGAGGCTGCGGGTGACGCTCGAGCTGCAGGCGACGCTCCCGGAGATCGCCGCGGGGCGCAGCGGCCTGATGGCGCAGGGGATGGAGTCGCTGAGCGCGCTCTCCTCGGGTGAGAGCGGCGGGGACTACGGGCTGCTCGCGGTGGGAGACGGCATCGTGAGCATGGCCAACTTCTACCCGGTGCTCGCTCGCCGGGTGGGAGGCCGCTGGGAGCGCTCCGACGGCGGAGCGGTCGGCGACCTGGGCTCCGATGACCTCTCCAACGTCCACGCGCTCATCGACCTGCCCTCGGGCTACACCCTCGCCACGACCGGAACCGTCCTGCGGCGCAGCGAGGCCGCCGGGCGACAGCGGGTGGAGGTCGGCGCCGCGGTGGTGCGCGACTTCGCGGCGATGGCCGGAGCGACGCTGGAGGTCGCCACGAGGCGGGTGGGCGAGGTCGAGGTGCGCTCGATCTTCCTTCGGCAGCACCGCGAGGCGGGGCTTCGGGTGCTCGACGTGGCGGCCAGCTCGCTCGGCGTCTTCCAGCGGCGCTTCGGGCAGTACCCCTACGTCGACCTCGACGTGGTGGAGGCGCCGCTCGTGGGGGGCGCCGGGGGCGTGGAGTTTCCCGGGCTGGTGACCGTCGCGAGCATGTTCTACGGCGAGGCGCCGTCGGTGCCGACGAGGGTGGGGGCCACGCCGGGCGGCGGGCTGGGCGACCTCGGTGGGCTGCTCTCCGCGCTGGGCGGCGGAGGCGGCGGGGCGTCGGCGATGCTGGGGCAGATGCTGCCGTCGATGCTGGAGTTCGTGACGGCCCACGAGGTGGCGCACCAGTGGTGGCACGGGCTGGTGGGCAGCGACTCCCGAGCGCACCCCTTCATCGACGAGTCGCTCGCCCAGTGGTCCGCGGCGCTCTACCTGGAAGAGCGCTACGGCGCCGAGCGCTCGCGCCGCGACGCCGACATGCAGATCAAGATGAACTACCAGTTCATGCGCACGCTGGGGCAGGCCGACGCCGCCGTCGACCGCCCCGCGTCGGCCTTCGCGACGCCCATCGCCTACGCGGGGCTCGTCTACGGCAAGGGCCCGTACCTCTACAACGCGTGGCGCTCGGCCGCGGGCGACCCGGTGTTCTGGCGGGCGATGCAGCGCTACGTGACGACGTGGCGCTTCCGCACGGCGCCCGCGACGGGCTTCCTCGACGCCCTCGTGGCGGAAGACCGGGCGCACGCGACGCGCTACCGCTCGCTCTCCCGCCGCTGGCTGAACGAGGCCCACGGCGACGAGGACCTCGGGCAGATGGACCTCGGCGCCCTGGTGGGCAACATGCTCGGCGGCCCCGGGGGACAGGTGTCGCCGGAGATGCAGGACGCGCTGCGGATGCTGGGTCCGATGCTCCAGGGCCTCGGGGGACACGGGGGCGGCGGGGCTGCGCCGGCGAGGCCGGGCGGAGACGTCTCCCCGCAGCAGCTCCAGGAGCTCCTCAACGGCGTGATGCAGCAGCTCGAGACGCAGTAGCGATGACGACGACGACGGAGACGGCGGGCCGGCTGGTGGTGCGCGCGGCGCGGCGCGACGACATGGCGGCGGTGGTGGCGATCTACAACGACGCGGTGCTGCGCACGACGGCGACCTTCGACTACGAGCCTCGCGCGCTGGCGCAGCAGGAGGCGCTCTTCGACGAGAAGGTCCGCGACGGGTACGGCTTCCTGGTGGCGGACGACCCTGCCCTCGGGGTGCTGGGCTTCGCGACCTACGGGCTCTTTCGCACGAGGCCCGGGTGGCGCTTCGCGTGCGAGCACTCGGTCTACGTCGCCTCGTCGGCGCGCCGTCGCGGGGTCGGTCGACTGCTCCTCGCGCCGCTGGCGGAGCACGCCCGGGGGAGGGGGTTCCACACCATGGTGGGCGTGGTCGACGCGGGCAACGCGGCCTCGATGGCGCTGCACCACGCATGCGGCTTCGAGACCTTCGGGCTGCTCAAGGAGGCGGGGTACAAGTTCGATCGCTGGCTCGACGTGGCCTTCGTGGGCATGCGGCTCTGACCGGGGGCCCCGTTGACGGGCGCGGCGGGCTCACGTATCCCGCGCCCCGGGTGAAGCGGAGGGCAGTGGGTGCCTCCCCGGCGCTCGGTCCACGCCTCCGAAGGAGCTGTGCCTACGATGTCCCTCTCCATGTCCCGCCTCGGGTTGCTCGGCCTCTCGCTCGGTCTCTCGCTCGCGGCGTGCGCGCCCGTCGACGAGGATTCCTACGACGACGTCGCCGACGACGAGCTGCGCGTCGCGGGCTCCTACGTCCGCGTCCGTCAGGACACCCGCCGCTGCGTCTCGCCGCTCTGCGGAGGCCTCTGGGTGAGCCGGGTCAACCAGCGCACCCTCCGCTGCGCCGACGGATCGGTGGCCCGAGAGTGCTACGTCGCCGAGGCGGACTACACGGGCCTCGGCCTCTCCTCCGGGGAGGTCGACGCCTTCGGCGCGCGTGACGTCATCCTCCGCGGGCGCCTCGTCCTGAAGACCTACGGCTCCTTCGGCCGCCTCGGTCAGCTCGTGGTGCAGGAGGGCTGGCGCGCCGTCACCGACGCCGCGACCTCCGCCACGGTCTACGAGGCCTACAACACCCCGCGCGTCTGCGTGCGCGCCCCGTGCCCCAGCTACGACGCCAACAAGCTCAACGGGACGACCCGCTACACCCTCACCGGCGTCGACCTCGCGGGCGTCGCCGACGTGAGCCGCGCCGACCGCCGCGCCGCCGCCACCGCGCTCTCCGCCGCGCCGGGCCTGCTGGTCGCGGGCGCCGTCCGCACCTCCGGCGAGAGCCGCAGCCTCGTCGCGACGCAGTTCTACCTCCGCCTGTCGCCCGGCGTGTCCGACGCGGTCTACTGCGACACCGACGCCGAGTGCACCATGGCCACCCGCGGCCACGACGTCGCCTCCACCGCCGACTGCTACTGCGCCTTCTGCCCGAGCACCGCGCTGAACGTCACCTCCGCCGAGCGCTTCGACCGCAGCTACCAGCGCTACTGCTCGACCTTCCGCCTGAGCTGCCCGGTGGCCCGCTGCGCCGCCCCGCCGCCCGCCGTCTGCGTCAACCACGCCTGCACCGCGGGCACCCGCCTGTAGATACTATCCCCGCGATGAGACCCATCGCGGGGACCCTGATCACCTACGTAGGCGCCCGGGAGATCGCGCGTCAGCAGTACCGCGACGACGGCGCCACGCTCACCAGCGAGCTCAGCATGGGTGGCCGCCACGTCACCATCGAGCTCTCTCGCGCCATCCCCCGGGTGACCCTTCGCGGCGGCGCGCAGCCCGTCGAGCGCGACCTCCCCGCGGGCACCGTCGCCCTCGAGAACTTCGACTGGCAGGCCTACGCCCTCGTCGCCGAGCGCTTCGCCGACGCGGCGAGCGCCACGCCCGTGCAGGTGTTCGTCCCCTCGCGCGGGGCCACGGTCGACGGATCGGTGCGGGTGCGCCCAGGCGCGGACGGCGCGCGCGTGGTCGAGCTCACCATCGGAGCCCTGCTGGTCACCGTCGACGTCTCCGCGGAGGGACAGGTCACCCACGCCAGCGCTCCTGCGCAGAACCTCGAGGCGCGCCTGGAGGGCGCCGGTGCGCCGGTGATCGTCGCTCGCGCCGCGCCCGACGGCATCGCCGAGGAGGCCTTCGAGGTCACCCGCGGCGGCGTCGCGATCCGAGGCTCGCTCTGGCGCCCCGCGGACGCCGGTGCACCGACGCCGGTCGTCGTGCTCATCGCGGGCTCGGGGCCCACCGACCGCGACTGCAACAGCGCGCTCGGTCTGCGCACCGACGCATTCCGCCTGCTCGCCGAGGCGCTCGCCCGCCGCGGCGTCGCCTCGGTGCGCTTCGACAAGCGCGGCGTCGGAGCGAGCGGCGTGAACTTCGCCGCCGAGGCCGTGACCCTCTCGGACTTCGTCGACGACGCCGCCGCGGTGCTGGCGCAGGTGCGCTCCGACCGTCGCTTCGGCGCCGTCACGCTGGTCGGTCACTCCGAGGGCGGGCTCATCGCGACGATGGTCGCCTCGCGCGCCCGGGTCGACGGGCTCGTGCTCCTCGCCACGGCGGGGCGAAGCTTCCGCACGCTGCTCCGAGAGCAGCTGGCGCGACAGCTCGACGCCTTGCAGCTCGTCGAGCTCGACCGGGTGATGGCCGCCGTCGCCGAGGGGCGCGACCCGGGGGCCGTCCCGCCTCCGCTCGACCCGCTCTTCGCGCCAGGGGTTCGCGCCTTCCTCCGCAGCATTCTCGACGTCGAGCCGGTGCCGCTGCTGCGCGCGATCACGGCGCCGACGACGGTGATCCAGGGCGAGACCGACGCGCAGGTGTCCGTAGCCGACGCCCGCGCGCTCGCCGCGTCGCGCCGTGGCATCCGCCTCGCGCTGCTGCCCGAGACGAACCACGTCTTCAAGCGCGAGGCCTCCCCGACGCTGCCGCAGGCGAGCTACCTCGACCCCTCGCTGCCGCTCGCTCCGGGCTTCGTCGACGCCGTCCTCGAAGGCGTGCGCTGAGCTTATCTCCCCGGCGTCATCCACGCCGGCGCCGCGGCCCTCGCGATCTCCTGCCGCCAGCGCTGGTCGGTGAGCCGGTCGAAGTTCTCCGTCACCCGCTCGCGGTAGCTCGACGCGAAGCCCACGTAGGCCCGCTCCCGCCCCGGAGCGCCCGCGACCACCACCATCGCCTGCGGCGCCGCGGTCCCGATGTGCAGCACCCGCCCGACGGGGTTGCCCTCCTCGTCGTCGGGCTGCGTGTGCACGTCCGCCACGATCGCCCGGTCGGTGCCGAGCTGCATCCTCGGCTCGTACAGGTCGTAGAGCCAGCCGCCGTCGACGCGCAGCTCGGTCGCGCACACCACGTTGACCTCGCGGGCGTTGAGCGCCTGGTTCACCCACGCGAGCTGCGCCTCCGTGGGCTCTCCCCCCGCTCGCTCCCGCTCGGCGATCTCCCCGAGCCGACGCACCGCCTCTCTCGCCCCGGCGCTCCAGCGCGTCCAGCGGGCGCGCGCGGGCTCGTCTCGCCAGGGGACGCTCCCCACCAGCGACTGGGCCCGCTCGGTCCATCGACCCAGCGCGCTCCACACCGCGGGGTACGGATCGACGTAGGCCTGCGGGTACGAGCACCCCAGCGACATCGAGTACGACTGCGCGGCGTAGAGCACCATGTCGTGGCGAACCTCCGCCCACGCCGCCATCTGCGTGTTGAGCAGCCGTCGACCCCACGCCTCGGTGGTCATCGCCGCGGGCAGCGTGGATTCCTCGGAGAGGGTCTCTCGCGGGGAGAGCGTGCGCAGCGCGGCGGTCCACGAGGCGTAGAGGCTGCCCTGCCAGTAGCTCGCCTCGTGGGCGTCGACCAGCTCTCGCGCGGTGACGAGCTCCGTCGCGTAGTCGTGGCGGTCGAGCGAGGGGCGCAGCAGCGCGGCGGCCTGGTCGTTGCCCAGCGCGGCGAAGGCGGCGTCCAGCGGATCGGGCATCATCCTCGGCACGCGCCCGGCGTCGACGCGGTCGAAGCTCACCCGGGAGAGCACCATCGAGTCGGGGGTGTAGCGCTGCGGAGCGAAGGAGAAGGTCACCGGCTGCGGCACCGTCCCGTCGAAGCCGTCGGGGTGCACCAGCAGCGAGGTGGCCACCCGGGGGCGCTCTCCGCGCTGCGCGTCGATGAGCAACAGCAGACGCTCGTCGGAGGCGCTCGCGGGCTCCCTCGCGACCGCCGAGGCGAGGGCGTCGAGGTCGCTGTACGTCAGCGCCTCGGGCTCTCCCGCGAAGGCCCCGATGGCCTGCTCCACGCGGGTGAAGGCGGCGCGCGTGGCCGTGTCAGAGAGAGCGCGCAGCGCGAGCGCAGCCGAGAGCTGGCGGCGTCGCAGCACCCGCCGGCCCTCGACCACGTCCACCAGCCGCAAGCCCTCCCTCCCCAGGAACATCACCGCCCGGAAGTACCGCTCCCTCGCAGGGTCTCCCGCGTAGTGGCCGCGAGGGCGCATCTGCGAGAGGTCCACGTCTCTCGGGCTGCCGAAGAGGTCGATGCGCGCGTTGCCGGTGCCCGCGGTCGCCGCCGCGACCAGCGCGCGAACGGCCGCGGCGTCGGCCCCGGCCACGGGCTCGACGGGCGTCGCTTCGAGGAGGCCCCGGGCGGTCGAGAGGTAGGTGTCGAGGTCGACGCGGGTCTCCCCCGGGAGCGCGGCGCCCGAGGGCCCGGCGAGGGCCCGGTGGAGCCCGGAGAGGCCCTCGGAGAGCGAGCTCGCGAGGGCGTGCTGCTCGATGTCGGCGACCAGGGTGTCGAAGCTCTCGTGGAGCGCGTTGAAGATGACGTCCGCGCTCAGGTACACGGGCTGGTCGGCCACGTAGAGGGAGACGTAGCCGGAGATGAAGTTGGGGCGGTGGAGCCTCGGCGCCAGGGCGAAGCCGCGAGCCCTCAGGTGCTCCAGCTCCTCCCCCCGCAGCGCGAAGGGACCTCACTGCACCGCGGACATCCCCTCCACGTCGTCAGGATCGAGCTCCGCCTCGCCAGCGAAGGGCACGGCGTGCCGGGAGAGCAGCTCCGTCGGCGTCAGCCGGTGATCCGTCGGGAGGCGCGCCCTCATCGCCGCCCGGTCGAGCGCCGCGGCCGGAGCGACGTACCTCGCGAGCTCCCCCACCGTCCCCCTGGCGCCTGGCGGTTGGCGCACCGCCGAGCGCACCCGGTGCCTCGCGGTGCCGCACGCCGCCAGGGCCACCACCGACGCCGCCGCCCACACCGCTCCGCGCTGCGCTCTCATGGCGCCGACGATAGCGTCGACCCGCTGCGGCTACGAGCGGCCGGGGCCCAGCAGCCCTCCGCCGCCGCGCGAGCCCTTGGAGCCGTCGACGCCCTTGTGGAGCACCAGGCGCTTGCCCGCCTCGCGGCCCTCGGCGTGGGCCGAGGTGCGCGTGGCCGCCGCGCGGCTGATGGTGCGCACCCTCGGATACCTGCGCTGGTAATACTCGTCCAGCGCCGGGTCGCCCGCCCAGACGAGGCCGGTCTCCTGCTGGCCCTTCCGCTCGGCGCGCAGCTTCTCGAGGAAGCCCATCATCACGCCGGTGCGGTAGGCGCGGCGGTCGCGGTCGCCGGTGAGGCGGTGCTGGCGCTTGTGCAGCGTCCAGCGGGCGTCCGCGGTGTGGTCGAGGAAGGAGTGGACGTACTCGGCCATGGAGACGTTCTCCGGCGTGCCGATGACCTCCAGCACCGAGCCCGCGCGGCCCTCTCGCACCCGCCACACGTTGACCCAGATGCACTGCACGAAGAAGTGCTCCGACAGGATCGCCGCCAGGAAGCGCGACGCCTCCTCCACCCGCCCGCTGGGCGCTCCCAGGTGCTTGTGGATGTACCCCCGCGCGGCCTTCGCCCGCACCGCGTCGAGGTTGTACTTGAGCATCAGCTTCTGCGCGGTGTTCATCGCGGTCTGCGCCTCGTGCTCGTTGGGGCTCCCGGCCAGCGCGAGCAGCTTGGCGATCTTGTCGAGCGCCGAGGCCGTGGCCGCGTCCGTCGCCCCGCTGGCCTCGGGCACGCCGGTGGCGCCTCCGTCGATGCCCCGGTCGGCGCACACCCGCTGAAACACCGGCCCGTGCGCGGTCTCGTCGCGCACCCCGATGACCTCGTCGACGAACTGGTGGGCCATCTCGTGCTTGAGCACCTCCAGCACCACGCCCCAGGGCTGATCGAGCAGGAAGCGCCGCGACACCTCGATGGCGCGCTCGCCCCGCATCCAGCGCCCGAGGAAGCCCGTGGCGCTGGAGAGGCGCATCGCGGGGGGGCGCATGCGGTCCTGGAAGAGCCCGTAGTTGATGTTGCGCCAGTCGTCGGTGAGGGCGCGGAGGGCGGCGGCGGAGAGTTCGGCGGAGAGTTCTTCGAGCTTCGATTCCATCGGCAGGCGCAGCAAGAGAGCACAGCCCCCGGGACCGGGCCAGTTGGCTCCGAGGGGGCGCGCGGGTAGTGTCCGCGACCCCGATGACCACCGACGCGATTCTTCAGCCCGCCGAGTGGGCCCCGCACGACGCCGTCTGGCTCGCGTGGCCCAGCCACGAAGACCTCTGGAGGCTCGGCCTCCCCGAGGCGAGGCGATCCTTCACGGCGCTCGCCCGGGCCATCGCACGCCACGGCGGCGAGCGGCTGGAGGTGCTCGCCCCCGACGCCATCGAGGAGACCGTCGCCCGCGCCGCCCTCGAAGGCCTCGACGCGCGCTTCCACCAGATTCCCTTCGGGGACATCTGGGTGCGCGACACGCTCCCGGTCTTCATGCACGACCGCTCGGGCGCCGTCGTCGCCTCGCGCTTCGCCTTCAACGGCTGGGGCGGCAAGTACACCCTCCGGCATGACGACACCGTCGGAGACGCGGTCGCGAAGGCCTCGGGCTTCCGCACCCTCCGCCACGACTACGTGCTGGAGGGCGGCAGCATCGAGGTCGACGGCGAGGGCACGGTGCTCAGCTCCCGGCAGTGCCTGCTCAACCCCAACCGCAACCCCGCGATGGACGAGGCCGCCATCACCCGCGCCGTCCTCGACGCCTTCGGCGGGAGCGCCATGCTCTGGGTCACCGACGGGCTCATCAACGACCACACCGACGGGCACATCGACACCATCGCGCGCTTCGTCGCCCCGGGCGTCATCGCCCTGATGGAGCCCTCCGGCAGCGACGACCCCAACCGGGAGATCCTGCACCGGCTGCGCGACGAGCTCACCGGGCAGCGCGACGCGCTCGGCCGCCCCATCGAGCTCGTCTACGTGCCGTCGCCGGGCCGCGTCGAAGACGAGGAGGGCCGCGTGATGCCCGCGAGCCACCTCAACTTCTACATCGGCAACCGCACCGTGGTGGTGCCGACCTACGGAACGGCCTACGACGACGCCGCCGCGAAGGCCGTCGAGAAGATCTTCCCCGGCCGCCACGTCGAGGCCGTCGACGCGCTGGCCATCCTCGAGGGCGGCGGCGCCTTCCACTGCATCACCCAGCAGCAGCCCACGCGGCGCTCGCCCAGTCACGGGAGCATCGGTTGACGCCATGAAGACCACCGTCGCGGTCATCCAGTGTCCCCTCGGCGATGACCGGGAGACCAACGTCGCCCGGGTCATCGACCACGTCCGCTCCGCCGCCGCGCGGGGCGCCAACGTCATCCTCCCCCCGGAGCTGTTCGAAGGGCCCTATTTCTGCCGCGTGGAGGACGAGCGCGAGCTGCTCCGCGCGATGCCCTTCGAGAACAACCCCACCATCGCCCGCTTCTCCGAGCTGGCCCGCGAGCTCGGGGTGGTGATCCCGGTGTCCTTCTTCGAGGTGGCGGGTCAGGCCTACTACAACAGCCTCGCCATGGTGGACGCCGACGGCGCCGTCATGGGCCTCTATCGCAAGAGCCACATCCCCGACGGCCCGGGCTACGAGGAGAAGTTCTACTTCCGCCCCGGCGACACCGGCTTCAAGGTCTGGAACACCCGCCACGGCAGCCTCGGCGTCGGCATCTGCTGGGACCAGTGGTACCCCGAGTGCGCCCGCGCGATGATGCTCCTCGGGGCCGAGCTGCTGCTCTACCCCACCGCCATCGGCAGCGAGCCCCACGACCCCTCGCTCGACACCCGCGACCCGTGGCAGCGCGCGATGATCGGCCACGCCGTCTCCAACGTGGTCCCGGTGTGCGGCGCCAACCGCATCGGCACCGAGGACGGTCAGGTCTTCTACGGCAGCTCCTTCTGCGCCGACCACCGTGGCGACATGGTCGCCGAGCTCTCCCGCACCGAGGAGGGAGCCGCCGTCGCCACCTTCGACCTGGCGCTCTCCCGCCGGATGCGCGGCGCCTGGGGCTTCTTCCGCGACCGCCGCGCCGACCTCTACGACGTGCTCCTCACCGCGGACGGGCGGCGACCGGTCAAGCCGTGACCGCCCGCGCCTTCGCCGCGCTCTCCCCCCTCCGCCCCGGCGACGCCGTCGCGGTGATCTCCCCCAGCGGCCCGGTCGACCACGCCGAGCTCGACGCCGGCGTGGCCCATCACGAGGGCCGCTACCGGGTGCGCCTCGGCGCCTCGGCGCGCGGCCGCCACGGCTTCCTCGCCGGGCACGACGACGCTCGCGCGGCGGACATCACCGCGGCCCTCGAAGACCGCAGCCTCCGCGCGGTGCACGCCGCCCGCGGAGGCTACGGGCTCACCCGCCTCCTCGACGACCACGCCCACCGGTGGATCGAGCTCCTGCGCCGCGACCCGAAGCCCCTGGTGGGCTTCAGCGACGTGACCGCGCTCCACGCCGTATGGTCCCTCGCGGGCGTGCGCTCGATTCACGGGGCGATGGTGCTCGCGCTCGGCCGCCGCGGCGGCGACGCCGAGCTCGTCTCGGTGCTGGAGGGCGCCACCCCCGAGCCCTGGACGGGCCTCGCCACCTGGAGCGAGGGCCCCGCTCCCTCCGTGCGCGGCCGCGCGATGGGGGGCAACCTCTCGCTCCTCGCGGCGCTCCAGGGCACTGCCTCACAGCTCCCCCTGCAGGACTCGGTGCTCTTCCTCGAAGACGTCGGCGAGGCGCCCTACCGCATCGACCGGATGCTCACCTCGCTGCGCTCCTCCGGGGCGCTTCGCGGGGTGCGCGCGGTGGTGCTCGGGGAGTTCACCCGCTGCGACGCGCGCGACGACGGCGTCACCGTCGAGCGGGTGCTGAGGGAGCGCCTCTCGACGCTGGGGGTCCCGGTGCTGGCGGGCGCCCCCTTCGGTCACGGCGAGCACCACCGCCCGTGGGTGCAGGGCGCCGAGGTCACGGTGCGCCGCGACGGTGTGGTGGTCTTCGAGGAGGGCCTCTCGTGAAGCGCCTGGGCATCGACCTGGGCGCGCGCCGCATCGGCGTGGCGGTGCACTCCGAGGAGGGCGTGCCCGCGCGGCCGCTGGAGACGCTGGTGCTGTCCGAGCCCACGCAGGCGGTCAACGCGGTGGTCGCCGTGGCGCAGCGCGAGGCCGCCGAGGAGGTCGTCGTGGGACTGCCCCTCAACATGGACGGTAGCGAGGGGATGAAGGCCCGCCTGGCGCGCACCTTCGCCGGGCTGCTGGGCCGCAAGACGAAGCTGCCGGTCATCCTCTGGGACGAGCGGCTCAGCACGGTGCAGGCGCAGCGGGCGCGCACGGCGTCGGGTCGACGGGGGAGGGAGGGCATCGACGCGGAGGTGGCGGCGATCCTGCTGCAGGCCTACCTCGACTCGAAGGCGGGAGCGGGCTCTTGGCAGGACGACCCAGACCAGTAGCGAAGCCTCCCACGAAGGCGCCCGCGAAGCCGTCGTCGAAGCCCCCGGTCCGGGCCTCCCGTCGCTCGCGCTCCCGCGGCGCTCCCCCGCGTCGCCCGCTCGCGATCGCCCTCGCGGTGCTCGCGGCGCTCACGGCGCTGTGCGCCTTCGGGGTCCTGGTCTACCTGCGCACTCCCCACCGGGGGCGCGGCCGCCCGGTGCGCATCACCGTCGCCGAGGGCGCCGACTCCGCCGCGGTGACCCGCGCGCTCTGGTCCGCCGGGGTCATCGACCACCCGTGGCTCTTCCACATGCTGGCGGCCGTCACCGGCGTCGCCGACCGCGCCCACCGGGGGACCGTCGCCCTCCGGGACGACCTCACCCCCTACGCGGTGCTCCGCACGCTCCACCGGGGCGTCGCGGGGTTGATACGGGTGACCATCCCGGAGGGCTACACCCGCTTCGACATCGCCCGCCGGCTGGAGTCCGCCGGGGTCTGCCCCGCCGCGGATTTCATTGCCCACACCGAAGACCCGGTCTTGCTCCAACGATATGGCTTGAGCGGCTCGCTGGAGGGATATCTCTTCCCGGACACCTACGACCTCCCTCCCGACTCTCCCGCGGGTCGGGTGGTCGAGCGCATGGTGGCCGAGCTCTCCCGGCATCTGCGCGAGCTGAAGGCGAGCCACCCCGACGGGGTCCTCCGGGCGGCCTCGCTCTCGGGCTCCGACGAGGGGCCGGCGAGCCCTTCCCCTGGCGGCTTCGACCGCGCCGACCGGCTGATCGTCACCCTCGCCTCGCTGGTCGAGCGGGAGACCGGCTCACCCGACGACCGCGCCCACGTCGCCTCGGTCTTCTGGAACCGACTGCGCCTCCCGGACTTCCGCCCGCGACTTCTCCAGAGCGACCCGACTGTGGTCTATGGCTGTACCGTGATGGCCGCCCGGGGCACCCCGCTGCCCTCCTGCGACCGCGGCGACGGGGGCGTCCGTCGCGGCATCACGGGCGCGATGCTCACGGACCGCGGCAACCCCTACAACACCTATCAGCACGAGGGCGTGCCGCCCGGGGCGATCGCCAACCCGGGGGCGGCGGCGCTCTCCGCGGTGCTCGCTCCCACGAGCGATCAGGACCTGTACTTCGTGGCGATGGGGAGCGGCCGATCGGCCTTCGCCCCGACGCTGGAGGAGCACCGCCGCAATGTGCAGCGCTACCTCCGCCGGGGAGACGCGGGCGTCAGCCCTTGAAGCCGTACTCGGCCTGGAGCAGCTTCGCGATGGTCTGGAGCTGCATGTTGGAAGTGCCCTCGTAGATCTTGCCGATCTTGGCGTCGCGGAAGAACTTCTCCAGCGGATAGTCCTTGGTGAAGCCGACGCCTCCGACGAACTCCACGCAGAGCGACGCGACCCGCTCGGCCACCTCGCTGGCGTGCAGCTTGGCCATGGCGGCTTCCTTGATGAAGGGCTGCCCGGCGTCCTTGAGGCGCGCGGCGTTGTAGACCATCAGCCGGGCGCTCTCGATCTCCACCGCGCAGCGCGCGTACTGGAACTGCACCCCCTGGAAGTTGCCGATCACCTGCCCGAACTGCTTGCGCTCGTGCATGTACTTCATGGCGTAGTCGAAGGCGCCCTGGGCGAGCCCGAGCATCTGCGCCCCGATGCCGATGCGGCCCTCGTTGAGGGTCTCGATGGCGATCTTGTAGCCCTTGCCCACCTCGCCGAGCACGTTGTCGAGAGGCACCTCGCAGTCCTCCATGATGAGCTCGCAGGTCGACGAGGCGCGGATGCCCAGCTTGTCTTCCTTCTTGCCCACGGAGAACCCCGGGAAGCTCCGCTCGACCAGGAAGGCCGTAATGCCCTTGTATCCCTTGGAGGGGTCGACGTTGGCGAACACGATGAAGAGCGTCGACTCGTTGGCGTTGGTGATCCACAGCTTGCGGCCGTTGAGGATCCACTTGTCGCCCTTCTTCTCCGCCTTCGCCGCGAGGGCGAAGGCATCGCTCCCGGAGCCCGCCTCGCTCAGCGCGTAGGACCCGACCCACTCCCGCGCGAGCTTCGGGAGGTACTGCTGCTTCTGGGCGTCCGTGGCCCAGCGGATGACCGCGTTGGCGACCAGGGTGTTCTGCACGTCCACCAGCACCGAGACGCTCGGGTCGACGGTGGCGAAGCCCTCCACGGCGAGGGCGGCGTTGAAGAAGCTGGAGCCCGACCCGCCGTACTGCTCGGGCACCTCGACGCCCATCACCCCGAGGTCGAAGAGGTCGGGGAGGAGTTCCTTGTCGAGGGCGCCATGGTGGTCCATCGAGGCGACACGGGGGCCCACGCGGTCACGGGCGAAGCCGAGCACGGCGTCGCGAAACATCTTCTCGTCGGGCGAAAGCTGGGTGAGCGAGGTCATGGCGCGGAATGTAGGGCCAACCCCCTGCGAACCTCAATGCGCTGCCGCCTCGCAACGATTACGCACCGACCATCAGGGGCACTGGCAGGTGACGCAATCTGTCAGCGGCCACCCGGGTGAATTCCACGGAATGGCGTCGAGGAGCGGCGGCACGAGGCGTGCTGCCAGCGCGTGGGAGACATGGGCTTTCCTGGTTCCACGGCGAACGCGATCAGGGTAGAGGGCGGAGATCGAAGCAGTGCTTTGGGGGCAGTTGTGGGGAGGCATCCATGAAGACATCGAGAGTGATTCGTAGAAGCGGGGCGGTCGAGGTCGGGTTCACCCTGGTCGAGCTGATGATCGTGGTGGTGATCCTGGGCATCCTCGCGGCGGTCGCGATCCCTGCCTTCAGCCGATATGTGAAGCGGAGCAAGACCTCCGAGGCCAGCGCCGGCATCGCCTCGATGTATCGGCTCCAGCTCAGCTATTACGAGAACACCCAGGAGCGCACGAGCGCCACGAGCTTCGCCACCTGCAGCGCCCTTCCCACCGCGGCGCCGACCGCCAGCAAGTACCCCGCGAACGTCACCCTGTGGATGAACAGCTCGGACTGGAACTCCCTCGGCTTCGTGATCGATCGCCCGCACTACTACCAGTACTCGACCGAGGGCACGAACACCGCGATGACCGCGCGGGCCGTCGGCAACATCGACGGCGACTCCACCAACTCCACCTTCGAGCGCTCGGCCCTGCTGAACTCTGGCGAGATCCAGGGGGCCCAGATTCGCATCGTCAACGAGCTGGAGTGAGCCCGCAGTCCTCGGCCACGAGCGCGCTCAGCCGCGCGACCCCCTCCTCGAACTGATCCGTCCTCGGCAGCAGGCTCAGCACCATGTGCCCGTCGCCGGGCACGTCGAAGAAATACCCCGGCTGCACCAGCACGCCGCGCTCCAGCAGCGCGAGCACCCAGGCGTCGTCGTCCCGGGTCGCGGGCAGCCGCAGCACCGCCGACCACCCGCCCTCGACGGGCAGCAGCGAGACCGGGCTCTCGGCCGTGATCGCCCTCTTCAGCGTCGCGAGGTTGCGCGCGATGCGCTCCCGCACCGGGCGCTGCAGGGCCTCGCGGTGGCGCAGCCAGACCGGCGCCGCGCGCAGCACCGGGGCGCCCACCGAGAGGAAGCTGTCGGCGATGTGCTCCAGCCGCCGGAGGGCCTCGGAGCGCAGCGCGTCGGGGCCGCCGACGTGCACCCAGCCGAGCTTCATCTGCGGCAGCGCGAGGGTCTTGCTGAGCCCGCTCAGGGTGAAGGTGAGCACCTCGTCGCAGCCGACGAAGCTGGGCGCCCTGCGGGGGTCCTCGCGGTGCGGATACTCGAGGAAGACCTCGTCGACGAGGAGCGCGAGCCCGTGCTGGCGGCACCGGGCGAGGAGCGCCTCGCGGAGCTCGAGGGTGACGTAGGCCCCGGAGGGGTTGTTGGGGTGCACCAGCGCGATGGCCCGGGTGCTCGGGGTGATGGCCTCGTCGAGGGCGTCGAGGTCGAGCTCCCAGCGGCCGTGCCAGGTCGAGCCCACGGGGGTGAGCGCCACGCCCTCCAGCCGGGCGAGGTCGTCGAGGAGGGGGTAGCTCGGGTGCCCCACCACCACGGCGTCGCCGCGGTCGCAGAGCAGGTTGAAGAGCCAGCCGTAGGCCTCGCTGGTGCTGGCCGAGAGGCGCAGGTGCTCCGGGTCGACGGCGTAGCCCAGCGAGGCGTAGTACGAAGCGACGGCGGCGCGCGCGGGCAGGGGGCCCGCGGGGTCGGGGTCGTAGCGACCGACCGCTGGATCGGCGAGCGCGGCGATGAGCTCCGGGGCGAGCGGCGGGAGGTCGACCGCGGTGGGGTTGGAGGCGGTGAGGTCGATCAGGCCGGGGAGCGCGCGGCGCTCGGCGATGGCGACGCTGAGCGGCGACGGCCGGGTGATCCAGGCGGTGCGATCAGAGAACATCGGAGGACCTCATCAGCGCGGCGGACTCCTCCGGGGAGAACACGGTGCACGACATCCCCCCGGAGAGCTCGAAGCCCGCGTCCCCTCCGCGGCGCACCTGGATCTCCAGAAGCCAGTGCGCCCAGGGCTCCCCCCACTTCGCCCTCGCGGGCTGCCGAAGCAGGAGGTTGTAGTCCGCGTCGCCGGAGACGCGGCGCACCTGTCGGAGCGTCTGCCGGAGCATCGCCGCGAGGGACCGGAGCAGCGCGTCGGGGGTGGCGCCGAAGTGGGCGATCGGAGCCCGAGGGACGATCCAGGTCTCGTGCGAGCGCGCGGAGGCCCACGGGCAGAGCGCGACGAAGTGAGGGTCCGAGGCGACGACCCGGTCGCCCGCGGCGAGCTCGGCGTCGATGAGCCACTGCACCAGCGACGAGCCCTCGCGGCGATGGTGTCGCGCGGCCACCGCATCGCGTCGGCGCACCGAGGGCGGCACCACGGGGCAGGTCATGACCTGCGAGTGCGGGTGACGGAGCGAGGCCCCGGAGCGAGGACCGCGGTTCTTGAAGAGCAGCACCGCGGCGGCGTCGGGGCGCTCTGCGAGGGCGCGGTGCCGCGAGCGGTGGAGGTCGAGCACCGTCGCCAGGGCGTCGGGGTCGAGGTCCGAGAGGTCGGCGTCGTGGAGGGGAGTCTCGACGATCACCTCGTGGGCGCCCACCGCGGGGCGCTCCCGGAATACCCCACGGTGTATGGTCGCCCCGCCGATCGGTCCGCGGCCCATCATCGGGAAGCGGTTGGTGACCGCGCGCGCCAGCCAGCGGCCGCTCGCGTCGAGGCGCTCCTCGGTGGCCTCCTCGGCCTCGCGCTCGTGCCCCGGGCAGAAGGGACACTCGCTCGCGCCGCGGAGCGCGTCCAGGCGGCTGGTCATGTCCCGGGGCGTGTTGCGCCGGTGCGAGGCCAGCAGGCACCAGCGCGCGGTGAGGGCGTCCCAGCGTAGCGTCGGTGAGGGGTCGGGAGCGTTTCGGGTCGGCACCGGCGGCGCTCTACCCGCTACCGCAGGACGGCGTCCCGGCGCAACGCGGCGCCTCGGAGCGGGTTAAGGCGTCGCGCTCCCGCGGAGAGGTCTGTTATGGTCCCCGACTGCGGCCCATCTACGACCGTCGTACACCCCTCTCGGAGCGCCCGATGCCGAAGTTCCAGAAGAAGCACACGCACTACGCCGCCCGCGTCGCGAAGCCGCGCGAGAGCCTGGTGCCCCCGGCCCCGGAGGCCGCCGAGGCGCTCCTCGAGGTGATGACCATCGCCGCCTGCGTCGACGGCAAGATGGCGCCCGACGAGAGCCACCAGCTCTGCGAGCAGATCCGCGCGACCCCGGGCTTCACCCACCTCGACAACCACGCCCTCGCCCGCACCGTCGAGGGCTTCGTGCTGCGCATCGCCGCGGAGGGCATCCCCGCCCGGGTGCGCACCATCGCCAAGGCGATCGGCGACGACATCGAGGCCCGCGAGGAGGCCTTCGCCCTCGCCACGCTCTTCGTCCTCTTCGACGGCGAGGTCGGCGACGAGGAGCAGGAGTTCCTCGAGCTGCTCCAGAAGGCGCTGCACCTCTCCGACGAGCGCGCGAGCCACATCTCCTCCCTCCTCGCCGAAGCAGACTGACACCTCGGCTACGCACCCGACTCCCTCGCGGTGCGTCGTGCGCTTCACTGCCGCGCTGCGCCATCCGACCCTCTCACGCGGCGCGTCGTTGCGCCCCGACCGAGACGGCTGGAGAGTGAAGGGTACGGCTCGCATCGACCTACCGCGTCGAGGCGTGCCGCGGGGTTGAGAACGCGGCGTGCAGTGGGTGTCCCGATGAGCGAAGCAATGTCGATGACGGTGCTCCAGACCGCTCGCCTCGAGCTGGTGCCGATCACCTTGAGCCTGGTCGAGGCCGTGATGGCCGACGACTGCGCGGAGGTCGAGCGCATCGCGGGGGCGAGGTTCCCTGGCAAGTGGCCGGGTCGGAGCCTGATCGAGCGGGCCTTCAGCGCCTCGGTCGAGCGCATCCGCGCCGATCCTTCGCTGCGGCTGTGGGGAGACCGGCTGATGATCGCCACCTCCGCCGCGGGTGACCGGCACATCGTCGGCAGCGTGGTGTTCCACGGGGCGCCCGACGAGGAGGGCGTGGTGGAGATCGCCTACGGGGTCGAGCCCAGCTCGCAGGGCCAGGGCTACGGCGCCGAGGCGACCTGCGCGATGGTCGAGTGGGCGCTCGAGCAGCCCGGGGTGCGGGCGGTCACGGCGTCGACCTTCCCGTGGCACACCTCGTCGGTGAAGATCATCCGTCGCGCGGGCATGGAGCACTGCGGCTGGCGGGAGCACGACCTCCTCGGCGAGCTGGAGATCTTCGAGCGGCGTCGCATCGAGGCCCCGTGCTACGTCGGCGCGAGCACCCGAGAGGCGGCGGCGCGGGCGTCCCGGGCGGGCTGACGCGCTCTCAGTCGCTCCAGCGGGGATACGGGGCGCGAGGCGAGGCGGAGGGTACGGGGCTCACGGTGACGTCGGGCGCGAGCGACCTGACCCCGTGCCTGGAGCGATGGCGCGAGCGATGGTGCCCCCGCGGCGTCGAGGGCTCCGCCGGAGGCGGGGCGTCCACGAAGGCGGCGAGCGGAGCCGGCAGCGGATCAGGGGTCTCGATGGGGGTCGGAGCCGGCGCGGGCGCCGCAGCGGGCGCGGGCTGCGTCGGGGCGCCGAGGGGGGCGACCGGCGCCGCCGCGGGGGCCGCGATGGGCGCCGAGGCGCGGCGGTGCGAGGGGAGCGCGGTGAAGAGCGCGATGCCCGCCGCGACGAGCACGGCGAGGGCGGAGGCCGTGCGGGTGGCGGTGACCCGGGGAGCGCGGGCGGTCCCGGCGAAGGGGCCGCTGGTGAGGCCGGCGCGAGCGCCCTCCACGGGCAGCGCCTCGATCGCGCGGAGAAACTCCTCCGCGGTCTCCGGTCGGTCGGCGGGTCGCTTCTTGAGGGCCGCGGCGACGAGGGCGTCGAGCTCCGGGGGAATGCCCGCCGAGGGGTTGAGGTCGAGCACCCGCGGCGGGGGCGTCATGATGTGGTGTGCCATGACCACCACGGCGTCGTCTTCGCCGAAGGGCACCACGCCGGTGAGCATCTGGAAGAGCATCACGCCGACGGCGTAGAGGTCGCTGCGCCCGTCCAGGGGGCGGCCCTGCGCCTGCTCCGGGGACATGTACCGCGGCGTGCCGAACACCGTGCCCTCCTGGGTGGAGAGCGGGTCGATGGGCGCGTCGGCGCCGCCCGGCCGGATCTTCGCGACCCCGAAGTCGACGACCTTCACCAGCTCTTCGCCCCCGGCGTGGGCGTCGACCCGGGCGAGGAAGATGTTGTCGGGCTTCAGGTCGCGGTGGACGATGCCCGCCCGGTGGGCCTCGCCGAGAGAGCGGAGGATGCCCGTGGTGATGCGCAGCGCCTCGGCCACCGGCAGCGCTCCGTCGCGTCGCAGCCGGGTGGAGAGCATCTCGCCCTCCAGCAGTTCCATCACGAGGAAGAGCAGCCCGTCGGCGGTCTGCCCGAAGTCGAGCACCGCCACGGTGTTGGGGTGGCGGAGGTTGGAGAGCGCCTGGGCCTCGCGGTGGAAGCGCGCCACGGTGTCGGGGTCTCGGCCCAGCTCGCGGCGCAGCACCTTGACCGCCACGTCGCGCCCCAGCGCCCTCTGCTCGGCGCGGTAGACCGTGCCCATGCCGCCGACGCCCAGCCGGTCGAGGATGTCGTAGCGGTCGGCCAGCACGGTGCCGATGAGCGCGTCGTCCATCGAGCGCTCGAAGGCCGCCACCGTCAGCAGCCGACGACCGTCGTGCGAGCACCGCGAGACGGATCCGCTGAAGCTGGACTGGCAGGCTGGGCAGATGCGCATGCAGGGTCTCGGTGACTCTCCGGTGCTCCGATGCCGTGATAGCTTCAGCCGTCGTGGGTGCGCCTTCTGAGAGCGACGCGTGCAGCCGGTCGAGGGCCCGGCCCTCGCGATGGTACGCCATCGTCGCGGCCCTCGTCCTGGGACCGTACCTCCACGATGCCATCGCGTGGGCCGACCCGCTAGACGAGCCATGGCGCATCGCACGCGCCGACCCGCTGTCCCGGCTCCGGAGCGCCGAGCTCTCCCGACGGCGGGGAGGGCTCTGGGCCATCGCGCTCGCCCGGCTCGAAGGGAGCCGCGGACTCTCGGAGGTCGATCGCAGCGCCGAGGACGAGGCCCTGCTCTCGCTCCTCGCCCAGGAGCCCGACCTCTCCGCCCGGCTCACCGCGCTCGCCGCGCTGGCGCTCCCCCTCGGCCGCGACACCCGCTCGCTCGCGGCCCGCGTCGAGGCGCTGCGCCTCCCGGAGTCTGCTCCTCCGGCCCTGGCGCTGGCGGCGCTTCACGCCGTGGGCACCCCTGAGTCGCTGCTCGACGCGGCCCGGGCGCGGGGCAGCGTGGTGCCTGACGACGAGCTCGCGGCGGTGGCCCTCGACGCGCTCGCCACGCGCCAGTACGCCGAGCTGGAGGGGCGCACCGTCGAGGAGCCGCTGTTGTGGCGCATCCAGGCGAGGCGGCGCGACCCCGGCGCGGCGGCGGCGATCGTCGCCGAGCTGGCGCGGGCCTCGGTGGAGATCCGCGGGGGGAGGGGCCTGTCGGCCATTCGCGCGGCGAGGGAGCTGCGGCTCACGGAGGCCTCCGCGGCGCTGCTGGAGATCGCGCGGTCGGGGCCCGAGAGGGAGCTGCGTCGGCAGGCCGTCGAGGCCCTCGGGGACGTCGGGGGAGTCGCCGACGAGACGCTGGCCGGGCTGCTCGACGACCCGGTCACGCGCGGTCCCGCGCTGGGCGCGGTGGCGCGGCTGCGAGCGCTGGGCGCGGTGGCGGCGGTGCGGCGCTGCGCGCAGCTCGATGACCCGGGCGACCGGCGTGGCGCGGAGGAGGCGCTCGCCTCGCTGCGAGGAGAGGCCGCGCAGGCCCGGGGCGAGGGGGCGGCGACGGAGGGCGCGAGCCCGGCGGCGCTGCGGCGCGCGCTGCTCACGGAGGTCGACGAGGGCGTGCGGCTGAGGGCGGCGATGGCGCTCGCGCGACGCGAGGGGAGCGCGGCGCTGCCGGCGCTGGAGGCGGCGCGGGCGGTGGCGTGGAGCCGACGGCTCCTCGACGGGCTCTCCCTCGCCACGGCGGCGGCGCGGGCCTCGGCGGAACCTTGACCCCGGCGTTGGGACGGTGTCATTGCCGACCCCGCCATGGAATCCCAAGAGAGCAACAAGACGGGCGCTGCGGCCGCGGAAGAGACGATGCCGCTGGAGGCGATCCTCGAGCGACTGGCGAAGGTGGTCGAGTCGCTGGAGAAGGGTGACCTGCCCCTCGAGGAGTCGCTGCGGGTCTTCGAGGAGGGCGTGAGGCTGACGCGCGCCGGGCAGCGCCGCCTCGATGCCGCAGAGAAGCGGGTCGATCAGCTCGTGACCAACGAAGCCGGCGAGACGACGCTCCAGCCCATGACCCGGGGCTGAGCTCGCGCCGCGGCGCTGAGGGCTCGGATCCACAGCGTCGACGCGCTGTCCCGAGTCTGGACGTTTCGAGAAAGCCGGTGGTATGACCGCCGCGCCGCGAAGGCGGTGGTGAATTCCGCGGGTGACGTGACAAACACGAGCGCCGCGGTCCCGATGGCTTAGGTGGAGGAGACACGACGATGCGGCACTCTCGATGGTTGGCTTTGATCCTCGTGGCGCAGGCGGTGGCGCTGCCCATGACGGCCTTCGCGCAGACTCCGCCCGCGGGCGGTCGTCCCGCCGCGGCGACCGACGAGGAGGACGAGGAGGACGTCGACGACGAGGACGCCCCGGCCGCGACCTCACCCGCAGCGACCGCGACCGCCCCTGCCGCCGCCCCGGAGCAGCCCGGCACGCCGGAGACCGACGAGGCCCGGCGCACCCGCATCCTCCCCCGCTTCTCCTCCCTCGACGGCTCCATCGGCCTTCTCCACACCCGCGCGGCGCAGACCGGCGCGGCGGGGTCGTTCCGTTTCGGCCTCATCGGCGAGTACTTCGGCGCGTCGGAGTACCTCCGCCCCCCGACGCTCGCGGGCACCGCGGCGGTCGGCACCGACTCCGCCTCGCACGTCGGCGGCACCGCGACGCTCTCGTACTCTCCCCTCGACTTCCTCGAGATCTTCGCCTCGATCCGCGCCTACGCCAACGCCAACGACCGCGAGCGCCCGAGCCTCTTCCAGGTGCTCGGCGACACCACCCTCGGCGTGAAGGGCGCGGCGCGCATCTGGCGCGGCCTCTACGTCGGCGGCTACGCGTCGCTCTACCTCCTCAACCGCTCCGGTGACATCGGCCTGCTCGGCGACTCGACCAGCGCCGACTTCGGCGTCCTGAGCACCCTCGACCTTCGCGACTTCGGCGCCAGCGTGCCGCTGCGCTTCCACGTCAACGCCCACTACTACCTCGACAACAGCTCGGCGATCGTCTCGCAGACCGAGGAGCGCCGCCGCGCCGCCCAGCCCGGCTACGACGCCGCGCGCTGCGCCTCCGGGGCCATCGACCCGAGCTGCTTCCTCGAGGTGTCCCGCATCGAGCGCCACGCGCTCGGCATCAACCGCGTCGACCGCTTCGGCATCAACCTCGCGGCCGAGGCCGAGCTCCCGTGGGTGCGGCCCTTCCTCGAGTGGCACGTCGGCGTCCCGGTCAACCGCCAGGGCTACTCCTGCTTCGAGCCGGGCACCGGCATGTCGGGCCCTGCAGGCGCCGCCGACGACGACGCCTGTCTCGCCCGCGAAGGCTTCTCCGCGATGCCCTCGCGCTTCACCATCGGCACCCGGGTGCTCCCGCCGGTCCGCGGCCTCGCCGCGCTCCTGGCCTTCGACATCGCCACCAGCGGGAGCTCCACCTTCGTGCGCGAGCTCGCCCCGACGCCCCCGTGGCAGTTCTACTTCGGCGCGTCCTTCGCCTACGACATCCATCCGCCGGTGCAGCGCGTCGAGGTCCCCGGGCCCGAGCGCGTGACGACCCGCGAGGTCGACCGCACCCCGCCGGGCGGCCACGTGGTCGGCATGGTCCGCGACGCCGAGAGCCACAACGCCATCGGCGGCGCGATCGTGAACTTCACGGGCCACCCCGAGCTGCACATCCTCGCGACGGCCGCCGACGGCCGCTTCCGCTCCGGGCACATCACTCCGGGCGAGTACCGCCTCGCGGTCACCGCGCCGGAGTTCAACCCCGGCGAGTGCACCTTCACGGTGCCCGCCCCGGCCCCGGCGCCCGAGGGCTCGACCGCCCCGGCCCCGAACCCCGACACCGAGGTCAACGTCAACTGCGAGCTCCGCGCGATGCCCCGCCGCGGCGGCCTCTCCATCCACGTCGTGTCGTCGCAGGGCGGCGCCGGCGTCCCCAACGCCAACGTGGTGCTCTCCCCCGCGCCGGGCCTCAACGTCCCCAGCGGCCAGCAGGCGCCCGTCGAGCGCACGCTCACCACCGACGACCAGGGCCGCATCAACGCCGAAGAGCTCCTGGCCGGTCCGTACATGGTCCGCGTCGAGTCGAGCGACCGTCACATGGGCTCGACCGCGCAGCAGGCCACCGTGGAGCCCCGCGCCAGCCGCGGCGTGGAGGTGACCGTCACCCGCCGCCCGGCGCGCGCGTCCGTCGCCATCCGCGGCAACGTGCTCGCCATCCTCCGGCAGGTGCACTTCCAGACCAACTCCGCGGAGATCCTCCCCGACTCCAACACGCTGCTCGAGGAGATCGCCGACACGATCAACCGTCACCCCGAGATCACCGCCGTGGAGATCCAGGGGCACACCGACAACGTCGGCAACCCGGCGAGCAACCTGACGCTCTCCCAGAGCCGCGCCGAAGCGGTGCGCGACACCCTCATCCGCCTCGGCGTCCCGGCCGACAAGCTCACCGCCCGCGGCTTCGGCCAGACCCGCCCGCTGCGCCCCAACCTCACCGCGGTCGGCCGCACGGCCAACCGTCGCGTGGAGTTCCACCTCACGCGCACCGCCGCCCCGCGCCCCGCCGCCCGCTGATGCGACCGAGCGCGATCGCACCGGTCGCGCTCCTCGCCCTGTCCTGCAGCGCCACGGCGCCACCTCCCCGACCCATCCACACCAGCGCCTCCGTCGACGCCGGGGCACCCGCCGCGGTGACCCCGGCCGTCGCGCCGCCTCCGCCCGACGCGCTCCTCGCCGTCACGGCCGCGCTGCCGGGCCTCGAGCCCGTCTCCGCGGACGCAGCCCCGTGGATCGCCTCGACCGCGCTGCGGGCCGTCCTCCGGGCCTCCGGGGAACTCCCGCTCCCTGGCGCGCCGTCCCGAGAGGGCGACCGGGTGACCTGGACGCTCCTGCTCCCTTCGAGCGTCCCTCCGACGGCCGCGGCCTCGGCCTGCGCGGCGGTCACCTCCGACCCGCACCTCGCCTGCGCCAGCGATCGCGTCGAGCACGTCGGCCGGCTGCGGGACCGGGTCGTCGTCGCGTGGCGCGAGCCCACCGTCCCTCAGGTCGTCTCGCGCTACCAGCCGCTTCGCGCGCTCTCCCGGCTGGGTCGCGGCGTGTGCCTCGTCTCGGCGCAGCAGACCGCGGAGACGATCGACCTCACGGTGCGCGCCGACGACGCGCCCGCGCTCGGAGAGACGCTCGCCCTGATGACCGTGTCGCCCGGGCTGCGCGCGCTGATCACCGTGCGGGTCGAGCCGCAGGGCGACGCGCTGCTGGCGACGCTCTCCTGGCCGTCCACCCGGGCGTCCACCACGGAGCTCGGCGACGACCCGTGGCCGCCGCGCTGCAACGGCGCGCTCGACCTCGCGGCCTCGCTCCCCGCGGGGACGCTCCCGGTCGCTCGCTCCTTCGTCGCAGGCGCCCGCTCCCAGGGCGCGGTGCTCACCGCGGGTCGTGCGGCGTGGGTGGTGACGGTGGGCGATCGCATCGCGCGCACGACGGTGAGCGCAGTGGACGAGGGCGGTGTGACGCTCCGGCGGCCGGGTGTGGCGAGACCGCTGCGGCTGCGCTGGCGGCCGTAGACCCGGCTTGACCCTGCGGTCGCGTCCCGGTACCTGACGAGGCCCTCACCATGACCAAGCCCCGCGTTCGCTTCGCGCCGTCACCGACGGGTTATCTCCACATCGGAGGCGCCCGCACGGCGCTGTTCAACTGGCTCTGGGCCCGCAAGACCGGCGGCACCTTCGTGCTGCGCATCGAGGACACCGACCAGGAGCGCTCCACCGAGGCGTCGACGAAGGTGATCATCGACTCGATGCGCTGGCTCGGCCTCGATTGGGACGAGGGCCCCGAGGTGGGCGGCCCGTACGGTCCCTACTTCCAGATGCAGCGGCTCGCGCTCTACGCCGAGCACGCCAACCGGCTGGTGAGCGAGGGCAAGGCCTACCGCTGCTACGCGACGCGCGAGGAGATCGACGCGCTCAGGCAGAAGCTCCCGGAGAAGAAGCGCGACGGCTTCGTCTACCCGCACCTCTGGCGCGACAAGACCGAGGCCGACTGGATCCCCGGCGCGCCCTACGTCATCCGCTTCAAGACGCCGCTCACGGGCACGACGGAGTTCGTCGACAAGGTCTTCGGGTCGATCAAGACGCAGAACAGCGTCATCGACGACTTCGTGATCATGCGCTCCGACGGCGTGCCGCTCTACAACTTCGGCGCGGTGGTCGACGACGTCACCATGGACATCACCCTGGTCGCTCGCGGCAGCGACCACATCATCAACACCCCGAAGCAGATCCTGCTGTACCAGGCGGTCGGCGGGGCGGTGCCGGAGTTCGCGCACCTGCCGATGATGCTCACCCCCGACGGGAAGAAGATGTCCAAGCGGCTCGCCGAGCAGCAGGGCATCGACGTGCCGGTGGAGCGCTACCGCGAGAAGGGCTGGGTCGCCGACGGGCTGCTCAACTACATCGCGCGCTTCGGCTGGTCCTCGGGCGACCAGGAGATCTTCACGCGCGACGAGCTCATCGAGAAGTTCGACTGGGCCCACTGCGGCACCAACGACGGCCGCTATGACAAGAAGAAGTCCCTCTGGGTGAGCGGCGAGCACCTGAAGCGCCTCACCGACGAGGACTTCGCCGCGAAGGTCTACCCCTTCCTCGCGGGCGCCGGGGTCACCGTGGCGGCCGACGACCCGAGGCTCCTCCCCGCGGCGCGCACCGTGAAGACCCGCTCGGCCCGGCTCATCGACGCCGCCGAGGCGATGGCCTTCTACTTCCAGGACGCCATCACCCTCGACCCGGCGGCGGTGGAGAAGTTCCTCACCGACGAGGCGAGGGCCAACCTCCGGGCGCTGGCCGACGTGCTCGACGCGCTGCCCGACTTTACCGAGGCTGGTATCGGCGCGGCCATCGAGGCCTGGCTCGCCGAGCGCGGCTTCGACATCAAGACCGTCGCGCAGCCCGCGCGGGTGGCGCTCACCGGGCGCACCGCCTCGCCGGGGCTCTACGAGGTCATCGCGGTGCTCGGTCGCGACGTGGCCGTGCGACGCCTGCGCTCGGCCGCGGGCGCGTGATCGGGCCGGCGCGGTGAAGGTACTCCTCGTCGGCGCGATCGCCTATGTGCTGATCGTCGCGGTGCTCGCCCGCAAGAAGCTCCCCGAGCTCCACCTCCGGCGCTTCTTCCTCGACACCTGGCGCGAGGTCGACCGCGAGGCCGCCGCCGCGCGCGCCCGCCGCGAGGAGCTGGGCCTCGGCTACGACTACCGCCCGATGGTGGCCTACCTGGTCGCCGCGGTGGTGCTCACCTTCCAGGAGTATTTCGGCGACCGCGTCACCTTCAACCAGCTCCTGGCGCGCGGCTGGGTCATCGACTGGGGCGGCGGACCACGCGGCCCGGCCACGCACCACCTGCAGCTGTTGAAGCCGCTGCGCTGGGCCTCCCCGGCGGGCTACGAGGAGCTCGCCGGGCTCGCGTACTGGTCCTTCACGCGCTCCTTCGGCTACCTCGTGGTGCCGGCGATCATCCTGCTGCTCTGGCGGCGAGAGCGCTTCCGCGACTACGGACTGCGCCTCCGCGGCTTCCTCTCGCACGCGTGGATCTACGCGCTCTTCTTCGGCATCGTGCTGGTCGCGGTGGTGATCGTCTCGCAGACCGGCGAGTTCTCGAACTACTACCCCTTCTATCGGCTGGCCAACCGCTCGTGGAAGGACTTCTTCCTCTGGGAGGTCCTCTACGCGACGCAGTTCTTCACGCTGGAGTTCTTCTTCCGCGGCTTCCTGGTGTCCGCCGGGCGCGAGGCCATGGGCTCCTCGGTGATCGTCGCCATGGTCGTGCCCTACTGCATGATCCACTTCGGCAAGCCCTGGGCGGAGGCGCTCGCGGCCATCCTCGCCGGCGTCGTGCTGGGCACCCTCGCGCTCAAGACCCGCTCCATCTGGTCGGGCTTCCTCATCCACGTCACCGTGGCCGTCTCCATGGACCTCGCCGCCCTGCTCCAGACCCGCGGTCTGCCCGGCAACATCCACCTCCCGCCCTCCTGGGGCTGGTAGGCAACCCCCTCCTTCCGGGGCGCCGACAAGCGCCCATGAACAGACCTCCCGCCCTCCTCGCGCTCGCCCTCGCCGGCTGCCTCGACCTCCAAGCCCCTCCTCCCTCCGTCACCCCTCAGCTCACCGGCCTCCGCGCCAACGCCGCCTCGCTCGACGCCGTACCTCGCGTCCCCGAGCTCCAGGTGTCCTTCGACCGCGCGATGGCCCCGCCCGAGGCCTCCTCGGTGATGCTCTTCCGCGAGGCCCTCTCTCCCGCCCTGGTGACCGACGCGCGCGACGGCGTGGTCTCCCTCGGCCGCCTCGCCAACCGGGTCCCGCTGCGGGTGCAGCGCGACGCCAGCAACCCCGCCCGATGGTGGCTCCGCACCGAGGCGGTGCTCCCTCCCTCCATCCCGCTCACCCTGGTCTTCAGCGAGCGCACCCGCTCCGTCGAGGGCCGCCCCCTCACCGACGACGGCGACGGCGGCGTGCGCTCGACCGGCGTCGCGCTCCAGGTGATCGACGCCCCAAGCGCCGGGCCGGTGCTCACGCCAGCGCTCCTCGACACCCCGGTGGGCTCGGACGCCGCGCTCCTCTGGCTGCGCGCCGACCGCCCGGTGAGGGTGCTGCGCGCCGACGGGGTGACCCTGCTGGGCGACGACCGCAGCACCATCCCGACGAGGGTGGAGGCCGACGAGCACATCCCCGAGGGGCTCACCCGGGTGCTCCGGGTGACGCCGTCCCGACCGCTGCGCGCGGGGGTGACCTACGGATGGAGCGTCGCGGCGGTGGCCTCTCGTGGCGCCCTCGCCGCGGAGGCGGTGCCGTGGCCGATGCCCGTGGTGGCGCCCTCGACGCGCGAGGCCCTGCGCTGGATCGACGGGGTGGTCTGCGCGAGCGGGGAGCAGGCCCTGGGAGGCGGCTGCGTCGAGCGGGGCGACCGGGCGGTGGTGGTGCGCGCGGCGACGACGGCCGCGGCGGTGGCGCGGTTGGAGCTGAGCGTTGGCGATGTGCGGAGGGTGGCGATCGCTCCGGTCGGGACCACGCATCGGCTGAGGGTGGCGGGCCTTCCCCCGGCGAGCGAGCTGCGCTGGCGCCTCGAGGCGTGGGACCTTGGAGGGCGCCTGAGGGACGCGCGCGATGGGACGATCCGCACGGCGGACGCGGCCCCGAGGGTGCGCATCGCGGAGGTGCTGGCGAGGCCGCACAGCTCCAGCGCCCAGGAGTTCATCGAAGTGGTCAATGAAGAGGACGCGGCGGTGTCGCTGACGGGCTGGGCGCTGGACTCCGGCGGGGCCCGCTCGGTGCTGCCCGATGGGGCGACGGTGCCGGGGCAGGGGCGCGCGGTGATCGTCGGGGCGAGCTTCGACCCGAGGGGCGTGGCGCGGGCCAACGACCCGGCGGTGCAGGCGGGGGCGAGGGTGATCGTGGTGCGGGGCAGCCTCGCGGGGAGGGGGCTGCGGGACTCCGGTGCGGAGCTGTCGCTCGTGACCGCGACGGGTCTCGTGGTGAGCCGCTACCCCGGAACCGCCCCGGAGCTGCTGCCCCAGGAGGGAGTGAGCGTGGTGCGCGCGGACACCGAGCTCGACGACGAAGACCCCGCGGCCTGGGTGCGCTCCCGCGACGGGGCCTCGTCCCCGGGCGGCCCCGACGCGCTGCGCTGAGCGGAGGGGCTCAGCGGCAGTAGGCCTGGCCCCGGAAGGGGTTGGGGCGGCAGGCGCGGGTGCCGCCGGTGATCCAGCGAGTGAAGACCTCGGCGTAGTTGGTGGGGTGCCCGGGCGCCCAGATGCCCCGCTGGTTGGCGCGGGCCTCGGCCTCGGCGAGCAGCAGCCCGCTGTGGATGGGCTCGGGCGCGCAGCCGAAGTCGGTGTAGTAGGCGCTCAGGCCCTCTCGCACGAGGCGCTGCTGGAAGAGCTCGCCGTCGACGAAGACCAGCCCCAGGG
The DNA here is from genome assembly GCA_004297725.1 of Myxococcaceae bacterium. Taxonomy (GTDB): domain Bacteria; phylum Myxococcota_A; class Polyangia; order Polyangiales; genus SCUS01. The sequence continues at coordinate 76,773 of SCUS01000113.1, forward strand.
TGCGGCCGAAGGTGTCCAGGTTGGGCATCGTGGCGTTGCGCTCGTCGGCCTGGCGCACCACCACGAAGCTGCGCCCCGCGGCGAGGTAGCCGGCGACGGTGACGGAGGTGGCGCGGCCGAAGGCGGTGTTCTCCGAGGCGACCTGGGCGTGCGACTCCTCGGTGTTCACCCACTCGAAGCGCACGGTGGTCTCGCCCTGGATGGCGAAGCTGAAGATGGACGTGTCGCCGTCGATGGAGCGGATGAAGCGCACGGTGGAAGGCGCCAGGAAGCCGCTCGCGGGAACCTCCGCCGGGGTGATCGTCTGCGGCGCGGGGCAGCCGCTGTCACGCACCGGGGGCCCCCGGTCGACCGCGACCGGAACATCCATGGGCGAGCCCGCGTCGGGGGTCGTGCTCCCGGCGTCGAAGACCCCGGTGCCCGGGTTCACCGAGTCACCGCAGCCGACGAGGACGAGGGTCGGGGCGAGGAGCGAGGCACAGAGGCGGAGGGTGAAGCGCATGGAGGTAGTGGGTGGAGGGGCAGTATCGCCCCCGCGGGACGGGCACAAGTCCATGCCTGGGATTGGACAGGAAATGACCGCATCGGTGATCCCTCCGGGGCGCCGGATGTGGCAAGAATCACGGCGGCATCACCACGGATGACGACGCGCATGGACGACACCCCACCGCTCCCCCACACGGGTCACCTGCCCGACGGCGTGGTGACGGTGCGCGGCGTGGTGAAGGGCGTCGTCTACCGCACCGACGACAAGCGCTACTCGGTGCTGCGCATCACGCAGACGCACGGCGAGGAGACGGTGATCGTGGGCCCCCTCGGGGACGTCGCGCCGGGCGAGTCGCTGCGGGTCACCGGGCGCTGGGAGCGGCACGCCTCGCACGGCCCGCAGTTGAAGGTCGAGACGTGGATCCCCGAGATGCCCACGAGCGCCGACGGCATCGCGCGGCTGCTGGGCTCGGGCTTCGTGAAGGACATCGGCCCGAAGCTGGCGCAGCGCATCGTCGAGCGCTTCGGGGCCTCGACGCTCGACGTGATCGCCGACCACCCCGAGCGCCTGAGCGAGGTCGACGGCATCGGGGGCCGGAGGGCGCAGCGCATCCAGGAGGTGTTCCGGGTGCGGCGGGCGGAGGTCGAGACGCGGAGCTTCCTCGCGGGCCTCGGCGTGGGCGCGGGCCTCGCACGGCGCATCTGGGAGCGCTTCGGCGTGGAGTCCTCGGCGGTCGTCCGGGAGAACCCCTACCGCCTCGCCGAGGAGGTGAAGGGCATCGGCTTCCTCACCGCCGACGCCATCGCCCGGGCGCAGGGGGTGCTCGCCGACGACCCGAGGCGCATCGCCGGCGCGGTGCTCTTCCTGCTGCTCGAGGCGGTCGACGACGGCCACACCGCGCTCCCTCCCGACGAGCTCGCGGTGCTCGCCGACCGCTTCTCCATCCCCCCGGAGTCGGTGCGCACGGCGCTGGGCGAGCTCGCGGTGCGGCGCACCATCATCCGCGACCAGCAGCTCATCTACCCGCCGCCCCTCTACGACGCCGAGGTGCGGCTGGCGCATGACCTGGCCGCGCAGATCCGTCGGCCGCTCAAGCCCGTGCGTCGCGAGGCGCTCTCCGTGCCCGAGGTGCGCGAGGCCCTCGATCGGCTCAACGCGAAGCAGCGCGCCGCGGTCGAGGCCACCATGACCGCGGGCGTGGTGGTGATGACCGGCGGACCCGGCACCGGCAAGACCACCACCGTCCTCGCGCTGGTGCGGCTGCACCAGGCCGCCGGGCACAAGGTGCTGCTCGCGGCCCCTACCGGGCGCGCCGCGCGACGGCTCTCCGAGGCGACGAAGCACCCGGCCTCGACGATCCACCGGCTGCTCGACTGGTCGCCGCGCATCCAGCGCTTCTCCCGCGACCGCAGCTCTCCCCTCGACGCCGACCTGGTGCTGGTCGACGAGGCCTCGATGGTCGACGTGCAGCTCGCCTCGCACCTCGTGGCGGCGGTGCGCTCCGGGGCGAGGCTGGTGCTCGTGGGCGACGCCGACCAGCTCCCTCCGGTGGGCCCGGGGACGGTGCTCGCCGACCTGCTCAAGGTCCCCGAGGTGACCTCGGTGCGGCTGACGGAGGTGTTCCGCCAGGCGGCCGAGAGCGCCATCGTGCGGGGCGCCTACGACGTGCTGCGGGGGGAGGTCCCGAGGAGCTCGCCGCCCCGCGCTCCCACCGCCGAGGGCGAGGGGCCGAGGGCGCCCACGGGGGAGCTCTTCCTGGTGCGGTGCGACGACGGCGAGCAGGCGGCGAAGCTGCTGGTGGAGACCGTGGCGAGGCGCATCCCGAGGTCCTTCGGGCTCGACCCGATGCGCTCGGTGCAGGTGCTGGTGCCCACGCACCGCGGGCCGCTCGGGGCGCAGAAGCTCAACGAGGCGCTGCAGGCCGCGCTCAACCCCGACGGCACCCGAGGCCGCCGGGGCTTCGCGGTCGGCGACAAGGTGATGCAGCTCCGCAACGACTACGACCTCGACGTGTCCAACGGCGACGTCGGAATCATCGAGCAGCTCGACGACAAGACCGTCACGGTGCGCATGGAGGGCCGCGAGGTGCGCTACGCCGACGACGCCGTCGACAACCTGGCGCTCGCCTACTCGGCGACGATCCATAAAGCGCAGGGCTCGGAGTACGACGCCGTGGTGCTGGGCCTGCACACCTCCCACTTCGTGCTGCTCAACCGGGCGCTGCTCTACACGGCCATCACCCGCGCCCGGCGCCTGGTGGTGGTGGTCGGCAGCCGGAGGGCGCTGGAGATGGCGGTCAGCACCGCGAGGGTGGTCGAGCGCCACGGGGCGCTGCTCCATCGGCTGCAGGCCGAGCTCGCCCAGAGCCGTTGACAGCGCCACCCCTCCTCCTGAATCTTCCGTGCCCGGAAAAATTTGGACCAGGACTGGTCCTTCGACTCTCCAATGGTCATCCTCCCGTGAACTTGCTTCGTCCTGCCTACATCGTCCTCGCCTCGCTGCTCGCGTTCTCCGGGTCGGCCGCCTCTCAGACGGCGCCCGCCAACGTCTGCCGCACCACCACCGACCTCTATGACGGCTCGACCGTCCAGGGCAGCACCGCGGGTCTCTCCGACCGCGCCCACGCCTCCTGCGCCCGTCAGGCGCTCTCGGGCGAGCGGGTCTACGCGCTGCACCTCGACCAGCCCTCGCGCGTCTCGCTGCGGGTCGCGGCCGACTACGACGTCGCGGTGTACGTGCGTCGCGACTGCGCCGACGAGGTGAGCGAGCTCGCCTGCAACGACGACCTCGAAGACGCGCGCCACGCGGGCCTCGACGTCGACCTCGGCGTCGGGACGTGGTTCGTGTTCGTCGACGGCTACGACAGCGACAGCAGCGGCAACTTCACGCTGAGCGTGAGCGCGCGGCCGACGGGCCCGCGGCTCTCTCGCGCGCCGTGGGGGCCGTCGGTCGCCAACCGCGCTCCGTCGCGGCCGTCGTCGTAGGGGATCGCAGCTACGGCGACGAGCTGCGGGTGCGGAAGAGCACCTCGACGCGGCTGCCCGCGGCCGGCAGCGACGCGGGGTCGATGGTGATCCGGCGCGAGGCGGCGTCGTAGGTCCAGCCGGTGGTGAGCTGGGTGCGGGTGCCGTCGGCGGCGACGATCCACACCTGCACGGTGTCGGGGCGCGCGTCGCCGTCGATGGTCCACGCGTTGGCGCGGCTGGTGATGTCGCGGGCGAAGGAGGTGAAGATCTCCGTCCAGTCGGTGCTGCACACGCGCGCGGCGAGGCCGCGGGTGCGCGAGGTGAGGGTGAGGTACACGCCGCCGCGGCGGGCGAGCGTCGGGCAGTCGGTGCGCGACTCGTACCCGACGATCGAGTGGAACACGTAGCTCGAGAAGCCCGGCCAGGTGATGACGGTGCTGTGGAACGCGTCGGCGCTGAGCGAGCTCTCGTCGTCGGTGATGGCGACGAAGAACTTCAGCGAGCCGGGGCGCGTGAAGCTCAGCCACATGGGCTGCGTGGCGATCCACTGGCGCAGCCCGTTGACGCTGTCGACGGACACGTTGATGTGCCGCAGGCGCTCGGAGTCGCCGCAGGCGGCGCCGCCCAGGGGAGAGGGGATGCACACCTGGAGGCGCGCGGTGCCGCGGCGAGCGACCATGATCACCCGGTAGTCGAGCCCGCTCGCGCCCATGATCATGGCGAGGCGGTTCATGTTCGCGTTCACCGCGGCGGTCTCTTCGGTCATCGACCCGGAGGTGTCGACGAAGAGCAGGATGTCGACCGGGGCGCGCGTGGCGGTCATGCCCATGAGGTCTTGCGTGACCTCGCAGCGGTTCATGGCCTCGGCGATGGGCAACCACGAGCCGCCGCACGCGGACCAGTTGCCGAACTCCCCGGTGCCCTCGCAGCGCTGCCTGCCCATCCGGCACATCCCCCGGAAGGCGTCCTCCGGGCGCTCGAAGCACATCTGCTCCATGCCCGGGGTGCAGGCGCAGTCCTCGTTGGCGACGCCGTCGTTGTCGTCGTCGAAGGGCGTCGCGCAGTTCTCGCGAGGGCCCGTCGAGGGCCCCGTGTCGAGCGGCGGAACCACCCCGACGTCGCGGCTGACCGTCCCGGTGTCGCGAGGCGGGACGACGCCGGTGTCGCGCACCACCGGTCGATCGGTGACCCGGGCATCGACCCGCGCATCGACGCGGTTGACTCCGGCGTCACCGGCGGACTGGGTGAGCTCCTCGGGGGCGCAGGCGACGAGGAGTCCGATGGGCAGCGTGATCCACGGCAGGCGCATGGCTGCCACGGTAACAGAGTCCCGGCGCGACCGGCGGAAGGGGGGGATGACTCAGAGCGGGATGTTGCCGTGTTTTTTGCGGGGGAGGGTCTCGCGCTTGTCCTTGAGGAGGTCGAGCGCCCGGGCGATGCGGTGCCGGGTCACCCTGGGGTGGATCACCTCGTCGACGAAGCCCAGCTCCGCGGCCTTGAAGGGGTTGGCGAACTTGGTCTGGTAGTCGTCGATGAACTGCGCCCGCCGGGCGGCCGGGTCGGCGGAGCGCTCGATCTCGCCGCGGTGGATGATGTTCACCGCCCCCTCGGAGCCCATCACGGCGATCTCCGCGGTGGGCCACGCGAGGTTGAGGTCGGCGCGGATGTGCTTGCTGGCCATGACGTCGTAGGCGCCGCCGTAGGCCTTGCGGGTGATGACGGTGATCTTCGGCACCGTGGCCTCGGCGTAGGCGAAGAGCAGCTTGGCGCCGTGCTTGATGATCCCGCCGAACTCCTGGTCGGTGCCCGGGAGGAAGCCGGGCACGTCGACGAAGGTCACGAGGGGGATGTTGAAGCAGTCGCAGAAGCGCACGAAGCGGGCGGCCTTCACGCTGGCGGAGATGTCGAGGCACCCGGCGAGCACGGCGGGCTGGTTGGCCACGACGCCCACCGGGCGGCCGTCGATGCGGGCGAAGGCGCACACGATGTTCATCGCGTAGTTGGCCTGCACCTCGAGCATCTCCCCGTGGTCGACGACGGCGGCGATGACGTCGCGGATGTCGTAGGGGCGGTTGGACTCCACCGGCACGAGCGTGTCGAGCGCGGTCGACTCGCGGTCGGCGGGGTCGGTGCACGCCTTGCGGGGCGGGTCTTCGGTGTTGTTCGAGGGGAGGTAGCCCAGCAGCTCGCGGAGCTGCGCGAGGCAGGCGCGGTCGTCCGGCGCGGTGAAGTGCGAGACGCCCGAGCGCGAGGCGTGCGTCGAGGCGCCGCCGAGCTCCTCCTTGCTCACCGACTCGTGCGTGACGGCCTTGATGACGTCAGGACCGGTAATGAACATGTAGCTGGTCGTGTCGACCATGAAGATGAAGTCGGTGATGGCGGGCGAGTACACCGCGCCGCCCGCGCACGGCCCCATCACCGCGGAGAGCTGCGGCACCACCCCCGACGCGAGGGTGTTGCGAAGGAAGATGTCGGCGTAGCCCGCGAGGCTCTCGACGCCCTCCTGGATGCGCGCTCCGCCCGAGTCATTGAGTCCGACGACCGGGGCCCCGACCTTCATCGCGAGGTCCATGACCTTGCAGATCTTGGAGGCGTAGGCGCTGGAGAGGCTGCCGCCGAAGACGGTGAAGTCCTGCGCGAAGACGAAGACCTTGCGACCGTCGACGGTGCCGTAGCCGGTGACCACGCCGTCGCCCGGAAACTTCTGCTGCTCCATCCCGAAGTCGGTGCAGCGGTGGGTGACCAGCCGATCGAGCTCGATGAAGGTCCCGGGGTCGAGGAAGAGGTCGATGCGCTCTCGCGCGGTGAGCTTGCCGGCCGCGTGCTGCTTCGCGACGCGCTCGGCTCCGCCCCCATCGAGGGCTCGGCGGTTCAGGTCTTCCAGGCGTTGGAGAAGGTCTTCGCGCGTTCGGGCCATAGGCCTGCGCGGATACCACAGGTCGGGCTCGCCGCGCGATCGCGGCGACGCGTCACGGGACGAAGGCGAGCACCATGTACGGGCTCGTGGCGGAGCACGTCGAGCCGGACGGCGCGTTGGCGGTGTGGCTCCCGCTGCGGGTGGCGGCGAGCGTCGCCCCGCGGAAGGCCTGGAGCGTGTAGCTCGTGGCGCTGGTCACCCGGTACGGGATCACGCAGACATAGTAGGTGCCCGCCGGCGCAGGGGCGGTCCAGTAGATCTGCTCGGGGCCCATGGCCATGCTGTCGGTGTCGAAGGTGCCGCCGCCGCCCGTGCGGGAGGCATAGCTCACCACGGTGCCGCCGGGCGTGAGCACGGAGATGTCGAGGTCCGCGGTGACGTTCCAGGTGAGCGCGAAGCGCAGCGGGGTGGAGACGCAGGTCGAGGCGGTGCACAGCTGACCCGCCGCGCAGGCGCGCCCGCAGGCGCCGCAGTTGGCCGGGTCGCGGGCGAGGTCACGGCAGACGTTCCCGGGGCAGGGCGTGAGGCCGGTGCCGCAGGTGTTGCTCACGCAGGCGCCCGCCACGCAGGTCTGCCCGGTGCTGCACGCCCGCCCGCAGGCGCCGCAGTGGGCGTTGGAGCTCGTCAGCGACACCTCGCAGCCGTTGGCGTTGGAGCCGTCGCAGCTGCCGAAGCCGGTGGCGCAGAAGATCCCGCACGAGCCCCCGACGCAGGCCGGGATGGAGTTCTGCGGGACGGGGCAGATGTTGCCGCACGCGCCGCAGCTCGAGGTGGTGGTGCGGGTGTCGGTCTCGCAGCCGTTGGCGGCGCTGCCGTCGCAGTCGCCGAAGCCCGCGGAGCAGGTCGCGACCACGCAGGAGCCCGAGGTGCAGGCCGGGGTGGCGTTGGGCAGGCTGCACGCCCGGCCGCAGGCGCCGCACTGGGCGACGTTGGCGTTGAGGTCGACGCAGGTCCCGCTGCAGCGGGTCTGCCCCGACGGGCAGCCGGTGAGCGCGCACGTCCCATCGGTGCAGGTGAGGCCCGCGCCGCAGGCGCCGCCGCAGCGGCCGCAGTGGGCGTTGCTGCTGCCGAGGTTGGTCTCGCAGCCGTTGGCCGCGGAGCCGTCGCAGTCCCCGCGGCCCGCGCTGCAGGTGAGGGTGCACGAGCCCGCGACGCAGGCCGCCGAGCCGCCCGCGGAGGGGCACACGTTGCCGCAGCGGCCGCACGCCGCCTCGCTGGTCAGGGTGCTGGTCTCGCAGCCGTTGGCCGCGTTGCCGTCGCAGTCCGCGAAGCCGGGGTTGCAGGCGGTGGTGCAGGCGCCCTCGCCGCAGCGGGAGACGCCGTTGGCGACCGCGGGGCAGGGCGTCGAGGTGAACGTGCGACCGTCCGCCGAGCACACCCTGACGGTGCTGGTGTCGGCGCAGGTCACGGAGCTGGGGACGCACGCCTGCGGGGCGCAGGTGCCGTCGGGGTTGCAGACGTTGTTGGGCGGGCAGTCGACGGCGGTGTTGCAGTCCACGCAGAGCATGCGGGTGGGGTTGCAGACCTGCATGCGCGCGGAGCAGTCGCGGTCCGAGCGGCAGGGCGGCGGCGCGGGGACGCAGCGGTTGCCCGCGCAGATCTCGGTGCCGGTACAGTCGACGGCGGTGAGGCAGTCGACGCAGATGCCCAGGGTGCGCTCGCACACCTGCGCGCGCGCCCCGCACTCGCGGTCGGAGCGGCAGGCGAGCGGGGGCACGTCGGCCGGGACGTCGGCGGGCACATCGACGGGCACATCCGCCGGGGCGTCGACCGCGACCGCAACATCCTCGGGAACGTCCGTCCCCGTGTCGGGCAGGACGTCGTCCCCCACGTCCGCGGCTGCATCGACGGCATCCGCCGCGGTCGCGTCGCCCGGGGCGTCCGCCGCGACGCGATCGTCGGGGACGTCGACGGCGGGGGCCACGTCGACGGCGAGGTCGGAGGTCACGTCGGCCGAGGCATCCGTCTCGACCGGCGTGTTGCCCGAACTCCTGGGAGAGGAGCAGGCCGCGACGAGGGAGAGAGCGACGAGGGAGAGGTGCCGAAGCGAAGCGCGTTGAGACCGCATGCGAGCGTTCTCGGAGATCACCCGGCGGGTGTCAAACCAGCGACAGGGGCTTATCGGGTGGTGAAGAGCGAGACCGTGCGGCTGCCGGTCACGTAGACCCTGCCGTCGGCGACCACGACGGGCGTCCACTGGCGCACGCTGGGCGGCGCGCCGGCGAAGATCTCCATCCCGTTGGAGATGTCGATCGCCCGGAGCGAGGCGGGCGAGGTGCCCGCGACCCACAGGATGCCGTTGTCGTTGCCGTTGGAGGAGACCGCGGGGGGAGAGGGGTTGGAGACGGTGGCGCTGCACCAGGCGGTGGTGAGCCCGGCGCCGGTGACGCGGAGGGCCATGACACCGCCGCTGCCCGAGCAGCCCGCGCGGGTGCCTCGTCCGGGGGCGAACACGAAGGTGTCCGTGCCGTTGGACCAGGCCGCCGCCGCCCCGAAGTTGCCGCCGGAGAAGTAGCGCTGCTGGAAGACCTGCGAGCCGGTTCCGCCGAGGTTCTCTCGGTCGATCAGGTAGCTCACGCCGGCCTTGCCGCCCTGCCAGAGCAGCCGCGACGCGCCCGCGATCGGGGGCAGCACCAGCGGGGAGACCGAGCCGATGTCGAGGTCCTGGAGGTCAAGCATCCGCGCGTCCGAGGCCTCGAAGAACGAGGCGTCGTCGGTCGACGAGGTGGGCCCCGAGGCGCCGCCGCCGAGGCGGATCACCCGCTCGCCGAAGGAGCCCGGGGTGTGCCCGCCGAGGGGGGTGCTGTTGCCGGTGGCGACGAAGAGACGGCCGGTCTCGTCCATGGCCGAACCGCCGACCGCCCAGATGCCGGAGCCCCGGCCGGGGGTGGCGAAGGCGACCTGCTGCGCGGGGTTGGCCGCGTCGATGCCGACCACCCAGCCGTGGTAGATGCCGCAGTCGCCGTAGAGCCCGCCGAAGGGGACGAACACCCTTCCCTCGGAGAGCTGGAGCGCGCCCCGCTGGCCGGTGGCGCGAGGGTCGAAGCTCGACCCGCCGACCATCGGGGGGGAGATGTTGGCGGGGTATCCGGCGCGCTGCTGCCCGGTGGTGACGTCGAGCGCGTTGAGCTTGAACTGGAGCCCGCCGTCGTTGGTGAACGCGACGGCGTAGAGGGTGTTGGTCGCCGGGTCGATGACGCCGGTGCTGACGACGCCGATGGTGCTGATGTTGCCGCACTGCTGCATCGAGCTGCGGACCGATGCGCCGAGGGAGCTGCGCCACAGCTCGGCGCCGGTGGAGGCGTCGAGCGCGTACATCGAGTTGGCCTGCGTGGCGACGAAGAGCACGTCGTGGCGGGCTCCGCCGACCATGAGGTTGGGGAGGTAGAGCGGCTGCGCGTAGACCTCGCCGTCGAGCGCGGGGGCGAAGGCGTCGACCCGCGCGAAGCCGGCCTGCACGGCGGCGACGGTGAGGCGGGTCTCGGCGCGGTTGGCGCCCGTACGGGCCCGGTCGAACTGGAAGGTCGTGACCGCCGTGGGGGCGCCCACCGGGGGAGTGCCGGAGTCGGGGCGCGGGCCGTTGTCGGTGACGATCGGGGGCGCGTCGGTGGCGCCGGCGTCGGCGGCGCCCGTGTCGGTGAGGGCGCTGTCGGTGAAGCCGCTGTCGCTCGCGGGGGTGATCGGCGCCTCGGCGGAGCAGGCGCCCGAGGCGAAGGCTGCCGTCAGGACGAAGGGACGAAGGAGCGAAGATCTCATGGAGCTGCGCATGAAGCAGTGGTCCCCGCTGCGGGTCAAGGGGACTTTCTCGACGTCCTGACGCACCTGCCGCGGCTGCGCCGAAGGCGGATGATGTCCGAGCCGTGCGGACGTCGGGGAGGCGCTTGCGTGGATGGCGGTCGTGGAGCTAGAAGCCCTGCGCTCTCCCCTCTGTTTCGCCAGGAGGGTGACTATAGCTTCGCCGCGGTACGTGTTGACCCCGCGACGACGCCCTCCGCGCCACCCGTTAAGGACCCCCTATTCCATGGACCGTACTCCCTCCGATCGTGACCTTCGTGACCTGCTCCTTTCCTTGCGTGACACTTTCAAGGAGGCCGCCGCGCGCATCGATGACGCGCTCGGCGCTGCGCCCGCGCCCGCGCCCTCGGGCTTCCGCCGCGACGATGACCGCCGGCCGGCCCGCGATTTCAACGCTCCCCGCGAGGTGCGGGCCCCCCGGGATTTCGGGGCCGCTCAGGCCTACCGCGGCGACAACCGCGACAACCGCGGCCCGCAGCGGGAGTTCCAGGGCAACCGTGAGCCGAGGGACTTCCGCCCCGAGACGCGCGAGCCCGCGGGCTTCCGTGGTGACAGCCGCGGGTCCGACCCGGGCGTGCGCAACCCCCTGGAGAAGCTCCGCGAGGAGGTTCGCACCATCAGCAACGACGCGCCCGGCATGGACCCGTCGCTGCTCCGCCTGAAGATCGAGGCGGTCACCGCCGAGACGCGGGTGCTCCAGCCGCGCATCAACGATCCGGAGGACAACGACATCGCGGCGAAGATCATGCGGTCGCTGACGGCCATCGTGAGCGAGCACCGCCCGGGTCACGTCTACGGCCTCGCCCGCCACCACCAGGCCGACTGGAACGACGTCTCCCGCCGCGCCCGCGACGAGCTCCGCGCGCTCGAGGGTCAGGGCGGCGCCGACGCCGTGCACGCCCCCAAGGGCGAGTCCGACCTCGACGCCTGATCGGTCTCCCTTAGCGTCGCCGCATCAGCTCGGCGATGCCCGCCTCGATCTGGGGCTGCTCGGACATCGAGAAGCCCTCCCTCTCGCGGGTGATGATCCCCGCCCGATCGATCCACACCGAGAACGGCGCCGCGCGGCGCGGGTTGTAGACCGAGACCACCTGGGTCTCCAGGTCGGTCACCACCGGAAACGTCACGCCGAGCCGTCGCGCCGTCGCTCCCGCCTCGGCGACGGTGTCGGGGCCGTCCATCGAGATGGCGACCACCTGGAGCTGGCCCCCGTAGCGCTGGAAGAGCGCCTGGTACACCGGGAGTTCTTGCATGCAGGGCTGGCACCACGTCGCCCAGAACAGCACCACGATGGGCTTGCGGTGGAGCGAGTCGGTGAGGCGAAACCTCCCCCTCGTCGGGCCCCCCGGCGCGCAGGGCAGCGTGAACTCCGGCGCCTCGGTGCCGACCGAGGCGAGGACGGGTTGCGCGGCGGAGGCGACCGCGGCGGAGAGCAGGATCGAGGCGAAGGCGCGTCGGTTCATGGGGCGGTACGACACCTCACCCGGAGGAAATGTTCAACGTGGTCGGGGCCCGCAGGGGCTGTGGTACGGTGCCTCCGCAATGAGTTCGAGGTGGCGTTGGATGGTCCCGCTGGCAGGCGCTCTCGCGTCGGTGGGCGTCGGTGGAGCCCTGGTGACGGCGGGCTGCACCGAGCCCCGAAGCCCGACCGTGGGGCAGCGCTTCGAAGACCGCTTCGAGCGCGGCGAGCTGGGCCCCGACTGGCGCGAGACCGGCGAAGGGTGGCGCATCGAGAACGGCGCGCTACGCGGTCAGGGCGTGCGCAACCACCCGCTCTGGCTCAAGCGCAAGCTGCCTCGCAACGCCCGCATCGAGTTCGACGCCTGGAGCGACTCTCCCGCCGGGGACATCAAGTGCGAGGTCTGGGGAGACGGCAGCTCGCACGCGGTGCAGGCCTCGTACACCGCGACCAGCTACGTGGTGATCTTCGGCGGCTGGGGCAACCGCTACAACGTCATCGCTCGCATGGACGAGCACGCGCCCGACCGTCGGCAGCGGGTGGGGCCTCGCGTCGAGATGGGGCGCCACTACCACTTCACCGTCGAGCGGCGAGGCCGGGTGCTGCGCTGGCTCCTCGACGGCGCGCCGATGCTGGAGTGGGATGACCCCGATCCGCTCGCGGGCCCCGGGCACGAGTACTTCGCGTTCAATGACTGGGACGCGCTGGTACATTTCGACAACCTCGTGATCACACCCCTGTGAGCGTAGGGCACCACCGGAGGTCGCGGTGACACCAGCGGAGATCCAGAAGGAGCTCGACGAGCTCGAGTCCCGCCTCGAGCGGCTGCGGATCAAGTACGACCAGTACTTCATCGGCATCGAGAAGATGATGCCCTTCGTGCAGCGCAAGGACGTCGACCGTCGCTTCGCGCAGCTGCACAAGGAGCAGTTTCGCAACGGCGGCCTGCGCTTCCGCTTCCAGACGATGGTGCAGCGCTTCACCACCTACCAGACCTACTGGGGGCGCATCATCCGGCAGATCGAGGAGGGCACCTACAAGCGCGACCTCATCCGCGCGCAGCGGCTCGGCCGCACCCTCGACAAGCGCCCCGCCGCGCAGGCCGACGAGGCCGCTCCCGACCCGATGGAGCTCACCGACGACGACCTGACCGAGGCCACCGCCGACGAGCCGACGCCCAGGGACGCCACCATCCATGCCTCCCGAGGGCACGAGGCCGAGTCGCTCCCCGACCTCGGCTCCTCCCCGATGCGAGCCCCCACGCCGGCGCCCGTCCCCCCGGCCCGGCCTCCGCTCGGAGCCTTCGGCCCCGGTGTGCCCCGAGCGCCGGGGAGCGCGCCGCTACGCTCCGTGCTCGCCACGATGCCGGGCCCGGCGCCCGCTCCGAAGCCTGCCCCGAAGCCCGCTCCCTCCGCCGACGACGCGCAGCTACGCGCGCTCCATCAGCGCTTCGTCGAGGCCCGGCGGATGACCGGAGAGAACACCGACGTGCAGTACGAGTCCATCGCGCGGCAGGCCCGCGAGGCGGGGCAGCGGCTCGCGCAGAAGTACCAGGGGGCCGAGGTGCGACTCGACGTCTCGATCAAGGACGGCAAGGCCGTGCTCAAGCCGATCGTGACGATGCCGAAGAAGACCTGAGCGGTTTTTTACAGGGATCTGTAAGAGAGGCGACGGATCAGCGCAGCGGGTACTGGCCCATGCAGGCGCCGATGACGCCGCGGTTGGAGCCCGGGAGGCTGCGCTCGATGACCCAGCCGGTGTCGGTGCACTGGTACCAGTCGCCGTCGAGGCGGCTCTGGAGGCAGGTGCCCTCGCGCATGTCGCGGCCGAGCGTCGAGGAGAAGCAGGTCGCGTTGCGCGCCGTGGACAGCGGGTTGGTGTTCACGCAGGCGCCGTAGGCGTTGGCCCCGAGGCGCCACACGCCGTCGACGCACTGGTACCAGTCGCGGTCGAAGCGGCTCTCGACGCAGGAGCGCGCCGGCATCCAGCGCTGCAGGGTGTTGGAGTAGCACTGCGCCCCGCTGGCGGAGGTGCCGCCGCCGGAGGTTCCGCCGCCGGAGGTGCCGCCGCCGGAGCTCGGGGGCGCGCCGTTGAGGCGAACCGGCTGGAAGACGTTGCGGATCTGGCTGCCGCGCGCGTTGTCGTAGATCGAGTGGTGGAGGATCGAGGCCGTTCGGCCCCAGTTGTACTCCTCGATGGTGCAGAAGCGGGTGCGGTGCTCATCGAGCCAGCCCGCGAACAGCATGATGTGATGCTGCGGGTTGTTGAGCGCGTCGCCCGGCTCGAGCTCGCTCCAGTTGATGCGGTGCGAGCGGTGGTTGTCCCAGGGGCCGCCCGCGAAGGAGTGCGTGGTGTTGCCTGGCGCGGGAAGGCCCCAGGCCATGGACACCAGGCCCGAGCAGTCGGTGCGGTAGCCGCCCCAGCGGGACTGCGGCGTCTGCGAGTACGGCACCCGGTTGTCGACCCAGTTCATCGCGCGGTCGATCATCCCTCGTCGGCTCGCGGGGGTGCCCGCGAGGATCGCCGAGCGGGTGCAGGCCGCGACGACCTCCTCGACCTGCCACTCGCCCCACGGGTCGTCGAAGTTGACGTCGTTGGGGTCGCCGACACAGCCGGGGGCCGCCGCCAGCGAGCCAGCGGTTGCCACCAGCACGACCGTGAACATCGAACGGCGCCAATCGATGGATCGCATGGGAGCTGGTTCCTTCACACCCGCAGCTCTTCCACCATCCGTGCCGTGACCGCGGGACCTCTCGACCTGCGGAAGAACCCGTAGAAGCGTGAGGTCGAGGGGCTGGGTTGGGCGCTGGACGGCGGGATGTCCAGCCGGTCACGGGTGTGACCAGCGGAGGTTCTTGGGGGGAGCCGAGAGGGGGCGGAAGGAGCGGGAGGCGCAGGCGGCGGTCGGCGATCAGGTCAGCGCAGGCACTCCCACATCACGGTGATGCAGTAGATGCCGCCGTTCGAGTCCGACCCGCAGTTCGGGCCGTTGGTCCCGTTGTCGTAGGTCTGGCTGCCCGGGGAGCTGCAGCTCCCGGCGCCGCAGTATCCGCAGACGGTGCCGCAGGTGCCGCCCCAGCGGCCGATGGTGCGGTACCCGAGCTGCTGGCAGATGTAGTTCGCGTGGTAGTTGCCGCGGGAGTTGGCGCTCAGCCACGCGGAGTTGCAGTCCGCGCGGCAGGTGGTCCAGGCGCTGCCGGTGAAGGGGTCGGTGCCCGAGCGGCACGACGAGGGGGGCAGCAGTCCGCCCGCGAGGCAGCCGCACGAGCCCGCGTTGCAGGTCGCGGCGCAGCGGTTGCCGCAGACGCCGCAGTTGGCCGCGTCGGTGTTGAGGTTGACCTCGCAGCCGTTGGCGGCGTTGCCGTCACAGTTGGCGAAGCCCGCGTTGCAGGTGAAGCCGCAGAGGCCCGCCTGGCAGGTGGTCGTGGCGTTGGCGCGCGCCGGGCAGACGTTGCCGCACGCCCCGCAGCTCGCGAGGCTCGTGTTGAGGTTGACCTCGCAGCCGTCCGCCGCGGCGCCGTTGCAGTCGCCGAAGCCCGTCTGGCAGGCGAACCCGCAGGTCCCGGAGGCGCAGGTCGTCCTGGCGTTGGCGCGCGCCGGGCAGACGTTGTTGCACGCCCCGCAGTGGTTGGTGTCCGTCGCCGGCGTCACGCAGATGCCGCCGCACACGAGCTGGCCCACGCCGCAGACGCCGACGCAGGCGCCGCTCGAGCACACCTGGCCGCTCGGGCACGCGGCGCCGCAGGCGCTGCAGTTGGCCGAGTCGTTCTGGAGGTTGACGCAGCGGCCGCCGCAGACCGTCTGCCCCACCGGGCAGTCGAGCACGCAGACGCCCGCCGTGCAGATCTGTCCCGTCGCGCACACGGTGCTGCACGCCCCGCAGTTGGAGCGGTCGACCCGGAGGTCGCGGCACGCGCCGCCGCACTCGGTGAGCCCGGCCGCGCAGGAGAGCACGCAGCGCCCGCCCTGGCAGATCTGCCCCGCGCCGCAGGCGGCGCCGCAGGCCCCGCAGTGAAGCCGGTCGGTCGCGAGGTCGTGGCACGCGCCGCTGCACTCCGTGGTGCCCGCGGCGCAGGAGAGCACGCAGACTCCGCTCGCGCAGATCTGCCCGGCGGTGCACGTCCTGCCGCACATCCCGCAGTTCGACCGATCGGTCTGCAGGTCACGGCAGGTGCCGCTGCAGTTCTGGAGGCTCCCTCCGCAGCTCACGGCGCACGACCCGCCGACGCAGGCCTGGCCCGCCGGGCAGGCGCGGCCGCACATCCCGCAGTGGGCGTTGTCGTTGTTCAGGTCGCGGCAGACGCCGCTGCAGACGGTGCCGCCCGCGGAGCAGCTCACGACGCAGCGGCCCGTGTCGCAGATCTCGCCCGACGCGCAGCGGGTGCCGCAGGCGCCGCAGTTGGCCCGGTCCGTCGCGAGGTCGCGGCACGACCCGGAGCAGTTGGAGAGGCCGCTCTGGCAGGAGAGCGTGCAGACGCTGCCCACGCACACCTCGCCCTCGGCGCACGCGCGGGCGCAGGCCCCGCAGTTGAGCCGGTCGGTGCTGGTGTCGCGGCAGGTCCCGCTGCAGTTGGTCGTCCCCGTGGCGCACGAGACGGTGCACACGCTGTTGGAGCACACCTGCCCCGAGGCGCAGGCGTTGCCGCAGATGCCGCAGTTGGCCCGGTCGGTGCGGGTGTCACGGCACACGCCCGAGCAGTTGGTGGTGCCCGCGCCGCACGACACCTGGCAGGCGCCGCGGTCGCAGATCTCGCCCGTCGCGCAGGCCGTCCCGCAGGCGCCGCAGTTGGCCCGGTCGGTCTGCAGGTCGCGGCACACCCCCGAGCAGTTGTTGGTGCCCGCGATGCAGCTCACGCCGCACACGCCGCTGGAGCACACCTGGCCCGACGGGCACGCCACGCCGCAGCCGCCGCAGTTGGCCCGGTCGGTGGTGAGGTCGCGGCACACGCCCGCGCAGTCGGAGGTCCCGGAGACGCACGAGACCTGGCAGGTGCCGCGCGCGCAGACCTGCCCGCCCGGGCAGGCGACGCCGCAGCCGCCGCAGTTGGCGCGGTCCGTCGCGAGGTCGCGGCACACGCCCGAGCAGTTGGTCGTCCCCGCGACGCAGGACACGGTGCACACCCCCGCGGAGCAGACCTGCCCCGAGGCGCAGCCGCGGCCGCAGGCGCCGCAGTTGTTGTTGTCCGTCTGCAGGTCACGGCACACGCCCGAGCAGTTGGTGGTGCCCACCACGCAGGACACCGAGCACGCGCTGCCGGAGCACACCTGTCCCGACGGGCACGCGCGGGCGCAGGCGCCGCAGTGGTTGTTGTCCGTGGTGAGGTCGCGGCATACGCCCGAGCAGTTCGTCGTCCCCGAGAGGCACGAGACCGCGCACGCTCCGGCCGAGCACACCTGGCCCGCCGGGCAGGCCATGCCGCAGGCGCCGCAGTTGCCCCGGTCGGTGTCGAGGTCGCGGCACACGCCCGAGCAGTCGGTCTGCCCCGCGAGGCAGCTCGTCACGCACGCGCCCGCGGTGCACACCTGGCCCGAGGCGCAGGAGGTGCCGCAGGCGCCGCAGTTGAGCCGGTCGCTGGTCACGTCGCGGCAGGTGCCCGCGCAGTTGGTGAGGCCCGCGGCGCAGGAGACCGCGCACGCCCCGGCGGAGCACACCTGCCCCGACGGGCAGGCCCTTCCGCAGGCGCCGCAGTGGTTGAGGTCGGTGGTCACGTCGCGGCACACGCCCGAGCAGTTGGTGAGCCCCGTGAGGCACGAGACGGTGCAGGTGCCGCGGGAGCAGAGCGTGCCCGACGGGCAGACGTTGCCGCAGCCGCCGCAGTTGTTGACGTCCGTCGCGAAGTCGCGACACACGCCCGAGCAGTTCTCCGTCCCCGCGACGCAGGTGACGGTGCACGTCCCCCCCATGCACACCTGGCCGGGGCCGCAGGCCATGCCGCAGGCGCCACAGTTCTCCCGGTCGGTGCTGGTGTTGGCGCAGTAGCGGGCGCCGGCTCCGCCGTCCATCCCGCCAGGGCCCGCGCCCTCGCAGACCATCAAGCCCACCGCGCAGGTCAGCGCGCAGGCCCCGTTGGAGCACACCTGGCCCGCGGCGCAGGCGCGACCGCACGCGCCGCAGTGCGCGCGGTCGGTCTGCAGGTCGCGGCAGGTGTCCGAGCAGTTGTTCAGCCCGGCCGAGCACGACAGCGAGCAGGCGCCGTCGACGCAGACCTGGCCCGCCGCGCAGGTGGTGCCGCAGGCGCCGCAGTTGGCGCGGTCGGTGGTCAGGTCGCGGCACACGCCGCCGCAGTTGCTGGTGCCCGCGGCGCAGGAGAGCACGCAGGTGGAGCCCTCGCAGACCTGGCCCGCGGCGCAGCGGACGCCGCAGCCGCCGCAGTTGTCGCGGTCGGTGCGGGTGTTGGCGCAGTAGCGCGCGCCGCCGCCGTCGGTGCCCGCGTCGCTGTCCGCGGAGCTCATGCAGGTGGCGAGGTCGGCCGCGCAGTCGACGGCGCAGGCGCCGTTGGAGCAGACCTGGCCCGCCGCGCAGGTGCGACCGCAGGCGCCGCAGTTGGTGCGGTCGGTGCCCGTGGTCACGCAGAGGTTGCCGCAGAGGGTCTGGCCCGTCGGACAGCTGATGGTACAGCTCCCGGCCACGCAGACGAGCCCGCCCTGACAGACGGTGCCGCAGGCGCCGCAGTTGTCGCGGTTGGCCTGCAGGTCGACGCACACCGAGCCGCACGGCGTCTGGCCCGAGGCGCACTGCGGCCCGAGGTCCGTGGGCCGGTCGGCCGTCCCCGAGTCACGCCCGCCGACGATGCTCTCGCCGGTGCACGCGACCAGCATGACCAGCGCCCCGAGGGCCTGGATCCATCTTGGAATCGCTCTCATCGTCTTTTCTCCCGCGGGTCGACCGCGCCAGTGAGGACCTGAGCCGCCGAGCGTAGGCGGTGTGGCTCTCGATCCGCAATGGCGCTGCAGATGCCGTGGGGGCTCGTCAGTCGCCGCGCACCGACAGGGCGCTCAGCGCCTGGGAGATCACCACCGGGGACGGCGGGCTCACCCCCTCCTCGAGGGAGCGCAGACCCGGCGGCAGCGACCCCATCGACCGGGTCGCCCGCTCCCGGGCCTCGCGCACGGCCTCCGAGGGCGACGGGAGGTCGCGCACCAGCTTGCCGCTCCGCATCACCGGAACCAGCAGGCCGAAGGCCTCCGGGTCGGGGTTGGGGTCGAGCGCCTCGTCCGACAGGCGCACCGTGTCCTCGACGAGGGTCCCGTCGCTGTCCAGGCGGCGGTACACCTGCTTCGCGCCTGCGCTGCTGGGCTTGCCCGGCGAGCGCTTGCCCACCGGCACCCGCACGTCCCTGCGGTCGTCGATCTCGACCAGCTTGTAGATGGCCCCGAGCGAGGGGGCGTCCGGGGTGAGCGTGATGGCCGTCCCGACCCCGAAGGCGTCGTAGGGGGCGCCGTCCGCCAGCAGCGCCCGGATGCGCTGCTCGTCGAGGTCGTCGCTGGCGATGATCTGGATGTCGGGGCGCCCCGCCGCGTCGAGGATGCGCCGCACGTCGTGGCCGAGGGCCAGCAGGTCGCCCGAGTCGATGCGCACCGCGCGCACGGCCGAGCCGGCGCGGGCCGCCCTCAGCGCCCCCCGGCGGGCGTCGAAGGTGTCGATGAGCAGCGTGGTGCCCTTGGGGAAGGACTCCGCGAAGCGGTGGAAGGCGGCCTCCTCGCCGTCGTCGACGTGCGCGAGGACGTAGCTGTGGGCGATGGTCCCGGAGACGGGCACCCCGAAGGAGAGGCCCGCCTGCTCGCAGGAGGTGCCCGCGCAGCCGGCGATGTACGCCGCGCGGCCCGCGTGCGGCGCCGTCAGCGGGTCGATGCGCCGGGCGCCGAACTCGAACACCGGCCGGCCATCGGCGGCCAGCACCACCCGAGCGGCCTTCGAGGCCACCCGGGTCTCGGTGTTGATCACCCCCAGGAGGTAGGTCTCCAGGAGCTGGGCCTCGGCCAGCGAGGCCCCCACCCGGAGGATCGGCTCCCCCTCGAAGGCCAGCGAGCCCTCGGGGATGGCGTCGAGGTCGCCCCGGAAGCGGAACTCCCGGAGGTAGCCCTCCATGGCGTCGGTCATCACGTCGCCGAGGCTCGGCTGCGACCGGAGGTAGTCCACCTCGGTGTCGGTGAAGCGCAGGTCGCGCAGGTACCGCACCACCCGGTCGAGACCCGCCACCAGCAGGAACCTCCGGTTGGGGGGAAGCCTCCGGACCGAGAGTTCGAAGACCCCTCGGCGCTCGGCGATGCCTTCGCGGAGGTAGGCCCCCAACATCGCGAGTTCGTACCGATCGGTCAGCAGGGCGTGCATCGAGTACGCCCCCGATGGCGCCACGGAGCGGCCCGAAGCGCAAGTGGGGATGAAAGCCTGGAAAGGCAATCAGCGCGGGGCGATGATCCGTCGCTCCAGGAGGAAGTCCTTGAGCGAGGCCCAGGCCTTCCCTCGGCCAAGCTGGAGCAGGTGTCCGCCCGTAAAGGTGTCGATGCGGGCGTCGAAGTGCGCTCTCAGCCGCTCGGCGTGGGCGCTCGGGGTGATCGCGTCGCGGGCGGCGGCGAGCACCAGCACGCTCTCGGGGGCGACGAGGGGAGGGCGGGAGAGGGGAGAGACCACCCGAAGCGAGTCGTCGATGCGCCGGCCCACCCACGGGGGAGGCGCCTCGGGGAGGCGAGAGCGGTGCTCCAGGTACGCGTCACCGAGCGAGGCCAGCGGAACCATCAGGGTGCTGAAGTCCACCGCGGGGTCGACCGTGGCCAGCAGCGCAGCGGTGTATCCGCCGAGGGACATCCCGATGGTTCCGACGGCGGAGGAGCCCTCGGAGCGCAGCCAGGAGTGCCACGCCCGGAGGTCGGAGATGGCCTGGGCGAAGCCCTCCACCGAGCGCCACGGGTCCTGTCCGGGGAAGATCCCCCGGCGGCCCTCCGGGGCGCGCGGCCCATGGAAGGGCAGCACGGGGATGAGCACGTCGAGGCCCCACTGATAGAGCCTCGGCGCCTCGAAGGCGGCCTCCTCGAAGGAGAGGTTGCCTCCCAGGTAGCCGTGGATGCACACCGCCGTCGCCCTCGGGTTCGGGTGCCTCCAGTAGCGGGCCACCGCGGTGCGGTTCTCCTCGAAGGCGACGTAGGCCTCGCGGGGAAACTCGTGCGTCGGGACGAAGCCCGAGCGGAAGGAGAGGTCCTCCACGCGGCCGCCGACCGGGAGCGAGCGCACGGGAGTGCGGCGCACGCTCGGCAGCGACGGGGGGACGAAGAAGGCGTCGGGCTCGGCGAGCAGCCTCGGGTCGCCGTAGGCCTCGGCCACGCGGGCGAGCTGCCGTAGCTGCTGCTCGGGGTCGGGGCGAGGCCCCTTGGAGCGGCGGGCGACGTCCAGGGCCATGTCGATGGCGGTGCGGTCGACCCAGCTCCCTGCGGCGTTGGCGAGGTGGGCGATCCAGGAGCCCTTGCGTACCAGCGGGGGCATCGGGGCCTCAGTCCGGCAGACGGTCGACGGTGCTCTCCGTCCTCGGCACGAACATCCCCTCGAAGCGCCAGCTCCCGTCCTTGTGCTGGAGGGTGACCACCGCGGACTTCTCGACCCCCGGCCAGCGGTCGGTCTTGAGCAGCGACACCACCAGCCGGGAGAGCGTGGGCTCGTGGCCCACCAGCGCCAGGCGCCCTTCGCCCTTCCACCCTGCGATGTAGCGCTCGATGGCCCCCACGTCGCCGGTCGCCAGCGCCTGGAGCACCGTCACCGGCCCATCGGGAGGGCAGCGCTCGGCGACGATCTCCGCGGTCTGCACGGCGCGCACGAGCGGCGAGGTGACGATCGCGCCCGGCGGGTGCTTGCGCAGGTGCTTCGCGGCGGTGACCGTCTCCTCGCGCCCCCGGGCGGTGAGCCAGCGGGAGCCGTCGGAGACCTCCGGGGCGGCGTCGACCGCCTCGCCATGTCGGATCAGATAGAGCTTCGTCATGGGTTCTCTCCCTCCACCGCTTAGGGGATTTCCCATCGCTCCGCCATCGGGAGGAACCCGCCGCGGGTCAATCGCCGCCGCGACTTGCGGATCGGCGGTCGGCGTGCGACGGCTCCTCCCATGCGCGCTCCGGGGCTCGGCGAGGTGTTGTTCATCCTGATCCTGGTGGCGGTGGTGTTCGGCGCCTCCAAGGTGAACCCCATCGGAGACGCCGTCGGGGGCTTCATGCGCAACCTCCGCCGGGGGATGCGCAACGACGATCGCATCACCGTGAAGCCCTCGCCCGACGAGCGCACCGACAAGCCCGGTTGACGCGGGTGATGCCGGTGGGTATGGGGCGACCCCCATGCACCCCCGCTGGCTCTCGCTGGCTCTCAGCCTCCTCGCCGCACCGACCGCGGCGCTCTCCCAGAACCGCGACCGGGCCCCCATCTCCGCCCGCGATCGGGCCTACGTGGTGAGGCCCGGCGACACGATCCGTCGCATCGCCGCGGTGCTGGAGGTGCCCGTGAGCGAGGTCGCGGCGCTCAACAGCCTCCGCCCCCCCTACCTCCTCACCGTGGGGCGTCGGCTGAGGGTTCCCGCCGGGGTCTCGCAGGAGGTGCTGCGCACGCTGCCCACCCGCGAGGAGGTGTCCACCGACGACGAGGGAGGAACGCACCGCCCCGGCCGGGTGAACCTGGTGAGGGCGCGCGACGGGGTCGAGCTCAGCACCAACTTCACCGCGACGGGCCCGGCGCTGAGGGCGCGCGTCGAGCGGATGCTCCAGTCGAGGGCGGGTCAGGTGCACATGATCCACCCGAGGCTGGTGCGGGTGCTCCCGACCCTCAGCGACCGCTTCGGGGGGAGGCGCATCACGGTGCTCTCGGGCTACCGCCCGCACCGCGGAGGGCGAGACGAGCCGCGCAGCCGCCACGCCATGGGCTACGCCGTCGACCTCCGGGTGGAGGGCGTCGGGCTGAGGGCGGTGTGGGAGTTCTGCCGGACGATCCCCAACGTCGGCTGCGGGCTCTCGACGCGCGGCAACTTCGTCCACGTCGACGTGCGCACCGAGTCGGCCTCGTGGACCCTCGGCGGTCGGGACGAGCCCACCCCGGCGGAGGACGATCTGCGCGAGGTCTCCGAGGAAGCGCGCCCGGAGTAGCAGCCACCCGGGCGGCAGCGCCGACCCGGAGCGGCCGAGCAGGCAGGGCACCGGGCCGCGCCGCAGGGCCGGAGCCGCCGTCCATGCAGGTGCACCGGCGGGCGCTCCGACCCGGAAACGCCGAATTGCATCGTGTTTGGTGGCGATTCCGGAGCGGGTGTCGTGCGAGCCTCGACGCGCGGCGCAGGTCGCGCCGGCGGAGGTGGAGACGCGAATGGCGACGCTGAGGACGCAGGTGCAGAACCCCGGGGCGCGCAGGACGGTGGGGCAGTCGGTGCTCTCCGCCGCGAAGGTGGTGGACACGAAGAAGGTGAAGGCGCGGCTCGCGGCCTTCGCCAAGGCCCACGCGGCCTACGTGAAGGCGGCCGACAAGGTGGTCGCGGCGGAGGCGGTGAGGGACGCGGCGCACGCCGCGGTGGCGCAGCACGACGTGGCGCAGGACGTGGCGGTCGACGCGCTGGTGCTGGCGCTGGTGGGGTCCGGCGCGCCGAGGCTGTCGCCGCTGAAGGGCCTGTCGAACGTGGCCCCGGCCGACCTGAAGAAGCTCGGTACGCAGAAGGAGGCGAAGGAGCTGCTGCGCATCGCGGCGGCGATCACCAGGCAGGGGGCCGCGAGCCCGGCGCTGAAGAAGGCGACGAAGGCGGCGCACGACGCGGCCACGGCGGTGATCAAGGCGGGGGTGTCGGTGGTGCCGAGGGAGAAGCTCTACCAGGAGTCGCTGGCGGCGAGGGACGCCCTCGGGCAGCCCTGGGAGACGGCGCTGGCGTACCTGAAGCGCGCGGCGCGCGTGGCGGAGGACGACGGGGCGACGGGGCTCTTCGCGGCGCTCTTCGAGGGGACGGCCGCGGTGCCCGCGAAGAAGAAGCCCGCGAAGAAGAAGCCCGCGGGGGGCTGAGAGTCAGTCTCCCGGGCCGCTCGGGCGATGGGAGTGCCGCCGCGATTTGAGCACCACGCGCTCGACGCGCCGGCGGCGCACCTGCTCGACCCTGGCCTCCCACTCTCCGAAGCGCACCGTGTCCCCGGCCCTCGCGAGCCGCCCCAGGCGCTCGACCACGGCGCCCGCGAGGGTCTCGGCGTCGATCTCGCCCAGGTCGACCCCCTTGGCTTCGAGGTCGTTGATGGTCACCCGGCCGCCCGCCACCACGAGGCCGTCGCCCCGGACCTCCACCGTGGGCGACTCGTGCTCCTTGTCGTGCTCGTCGCGGATCTCCCCGACGATCTCCTCCAGCACGTCTTCGAGGGTGAGCACGCCGCTGGTGCCGCCGTACTCGTCGACGACCAGGGCCATCGGGCGCTGGGTGCGCTGCATCTCGCGCATCAGCTCGAAGAGCCCCTTGCTCTCCGGGACCACCAGCAGCTCGCGCATGATGGCCCTCAGCGAGGGCGGGGGCTCGACCTCGTGGATGACGTCCTTGAAGTGGACGTACCCGACGACCTTGTCGAGGTCGCCGCCCTCCACCAGGGGGTAGCGGGTGAAGCCCGAGGCGCGCATCCGGGCGACCGCGGTGTCGACCGGGGCGTCCGCGTCGATCCAGGTGACGTCGAGGCGGGGGACCATGACGCTGCGGGCGGTGCCCTCGGTGAAGCGCACCATGCGCTCAAGGAGCTGGCGCTTCTGCTGGGAGAGTCGCCCCTTGGCGTAGGCCTGGGTCATCATCCCGAGCACCTCCTCTTCGGAGAGCGAGCCTTCGGTGTCCTTGAGGCCTCCGTGGCCGGTGAGGCGGAGCAGCATCCTGGCGCCGAGGTTGATGGCCATGAGGGCGGGGTAGGTGCCCCAGTAGAACCACCGGAGGGGGCGCGCGACGAGGAGCGAGAGGCGCTCGGCCTGGGAGATGGCGACCAGCTTCGGGGCCTGCTCGCCGAGGATGATGTGCGCGAAGGTCAGGGCCGTGAAGCCGAGCACGAAGGCGATGGAGTGCACCGCCGGGCCGGGCCGGGCCCCGACCTGGAGCGCGACGTACTCCAGGATGTGGGCGATGGCGGGCTCGCCCACCCAGCCGAGGCCGAGCGAGGCCAGGGTGATGCCCAGCTGGGTGGCGGAGAGGTAGCTCTCGAGGTTCTGGAAGATGTCGACGAGGGCGCGGGCGGAGGGGTCGGTGCGCTTGGAGATGCGCTCGAGCTGGGTCGCGCGGAGCTTGACCAGCGCGAACTCGGCCGCGACGAAGAACCCATTGAGGAAGACGAAGACCGCGGTAACGAACAGCGGGAGCACGAGCGATCAGGCCACCGTCGCGCCCACCGGCGCCGAGCCCGGCTCTGGGAAGAGCGCGCGCAGGGCGACGCGGAGGCGCTCGAAGCCGAGCTCCTCGGCCGCCTCGCGCTGGAAGAGCCGCACGATGCGACGCAGCTCTTCGGCGGTGGTGCGGCCGATGGTGAGCTCGCGCTCGATCTCCCGCTCGACGAAGGACTCCCAGGAGCCGTAGCCCTTGGCCTGGTAGAGCTCCGGACGGGAGAGCTCGGCGAGGATGAGCCCGGCCTCCCAGAACTGCTTGTTGAACGAGCGCTTGAGGCCGCGGAGCTTGCCGAGGAGGTTGATCACCGCCATCAGCCGCACCTTGAGCCCCTCGGCGCCGTCCGGCGAGCGGGCGGGCGCGTGGAGCGAGCCAGGCTGCGTGGCCTTCGGGGGCAGCGGCGGCGTGCCCGGCGAGGGCAGCGGCCGACGGGCCAGGCGACGCGGCAGCATCGGGGGGGCGCCGCGCTTCACCTTCTTCTTCTTGATCGACATGCCGCCGCTGGAGGACTCCTCCACCGGGGCCGCGCTCACCACGGGGGCCGCCACCGGGGCCGCGGCCTTCACGGCCCTGGCCGGCTTCGCGGCCTTGACCGCCTTCGCGGCTGGGGCCGACCTGGGCTTCGCGGCCTTCGAGGGCTTCGCGGGCTTCACCGCCTTCACGGCCTTGGAGGGCTTCGCAGCCTTCGAGGGCTTGGCCTTCTTCGCAGGAGCGGGACGGGCCTTCACCGTGGGCTTTCCGCGCTTCGCGGCGCTCGCCTTTGCCTTCGCCATGGGACTCTCCACACCGATCCCCACAAGAATGAATTCAGACCGCGGATCGCGACGGTCTTCGCGGTGCATAGCACTGACGCATTCGCCACGTCCACCATCTGGCGATGGCGTCAAGGGACTTCGTGGCGATTTCGTCTGTCAAGAAATTTATCCTGCGGCATCGACGAAGTAACGACTGCGCGGGGCGGCGCGGAGCCCGCTTGTCGCGGGGGCGACTGGGGAACAGACTCCCGCGCTCTCGAATGGCCCTGCGCACGAATGGTCTCCGCGGGGCCCTGAAGTCTCCGGAAGCGACGAAGGAGTTTCGTGAATGAGTCATCCCATCCGAAGGGTCGCCGTGCTCGGCGCCGGGGTCATGGGCGCGGGAATCGCCGCGCACCTCGCCAACGCGGGCGTGGAGGTGCTGCTGCTGGACATCGTGCCGCCGAACCTGACGCCGGCGGAGGCTGGTGATCGGGCGGCGCGCAACCGCTTCTCGCAGGGCGGCTTCGACAAGGCGCTCAAGTCCCGCCCGGCCTCGTTCTTCCATCCGTCGCGCGCGACGCTGGTCTCCGTGGGCAACTTCGACGACGACCTCGCGAAGGTGAAGACCGCGGACCTCATCATCGAGGCCGTCGTCGAGAACATCGACATCAAGCGCAAGCTCTTCGAGCGCCTCGAAGCCCTCGCGGGCCCCGAGACGCTGCTCGCGTCGAACACCTCCGGGCTGCGCATCGCGGCCATGCTGGAGGGGCGCGGCGAGTCGTTTCGCAAGCGCTTCATGGTGATCCACTTCTTCAACCCGCCGCGCTACATGAAGCTGCTGGAGCTGGTGCCGGGCGCGGAGACCGACCCGGCGGCCTTCGCCCGGGTGAAGGCCTTCGGCGCGGACGTGCTGGGCAAGGGCGTGGTCGTCGCCAAGGACACCACCAACTTCATCGGCAACCGCATCGGGGCGCACGCCATGATGGCGGCGATCCACCAGATGCTGGCCGACGGGCTCACCCCGGAGGACGTCGACGCCATCGTGGGCACCCCGATGGGGCGGCCGAAGAGCGCGGCCTTCCGCACGGCCGACATGGTGGGCCTCGACACCTTCGCGCACGTCGCGGACAACTGTCACAAGGCGCTGACCACCGACGAGGACCGCGAGGTCTTCGCGATCCCGGCGTTCATCCGCACGATGGTCGAGCGCAAGCAGCTCGGCGACAAGACCAAGGGCGGCTTCTACAAGAAGACGGGCGAGGGCGTGCAGACGCTCGACCCGACGACGGGCGAGTACCGCGAGAAGAAGACCACCAAGGAGGTCATCTCCTTCATCAAGACGCTGCGCGACGTCGAGGACGTGGGCGAGCGGCTGCGCCTGCTGGCGGCGGACGAGGGCCCTGCGGGGAGGTTCGCGTGGAAGGTGCTCGCGCGGGGTCTCTCGTACTCCGCGCGCCGCGTCGGCGAGATCAGCGACAACGTGTGGTCCATCGATGACGGCATGCGCTGGGGATACAACTGGGAGCTCGGGCCCTTCGAGACCTGGGACGCGCTCGGCTTCGCCAGGACCACCGACCGGATGATCGCCGACGGCGTGGCGCTTCCCGACTCGGTGAAGGCGATGCGCGCGAAGGGGATCGAGCGCTGGTACCGCGAGGACGGCGCCGTCTACAACCCGCTCAAGGGCGCCTACGAGCCGCGCGAGAGCGACGCCAGGGCGGTGCCCTTCAAGCTGGCGCGCAAGGGCGCTCCGGTCTGGGAGAACGAGGGCGGGGTGATCTACGACCTGGGCGACGGCGTCGCGTCGCTCACGCTCAAGTCGAAGATGAACAGCGTCGACCCGAGCACCATCGAGGCGCAGGAGGAGGCGGTCTCCAGGGCCGAGCGCGACTTCGAGGCGCTGGTGCTCTTCAACGAGGGGGAGAACTTCTCCGTCGGCGCCAACCTGATGCTGGTCGCGATGGGGGCGTCGAGCGGCGACTTCGAGAGCATCCGCACGCTGGCCGCGCGCTTCCAGGCGGCCAACCAGCGGATGAAGTACGCGAGGGTGCCGGTGGTCGCGGCGGCCTGCGGGATGACCCTCGGCGGCGGCCTGGAGATGTGCCTCGGCGCGGGCGCGGTGCAGGCCGCGGCGGAGACCTACTCCGGGCTGGTCGAGGTCGGCATGGGCCTCGTGCCCGGCGGCGGCGGCTGCATGAACCTCCTCTGGCGCGCGATGGAGGGCCTCCCGGAGGGCGTCGCGGTGGACGCGTATCCCTTCGTCACGCAGGTGTTCAAGAACATCGCCCTCGCGAAGGTCGCCACCAGCGCCGACGAGGGGAAGATGCTCGGGTTCTTCCGTCACACCGACGGGGTGACCTTCGACCGCGCGCGGCTGCTGCACGACGCCAAGCAGCGCGCCCTGGGCCTGGCCCGCAGCGGCTGGCACGCGCCGGCGCCCCGCGAGTACAAGCTCCCGGGCGAGAGCGGCATCGCGACGCTGAAGATGATGGTGCTCTCGCTGGTGCAGGGCGGACAGGCCTCGGAGCACGACGCGAAGGTCGCGATGCACGTGGCCAACATCCTCTGCGGCGGCATCGACGGGGCGGCGGCGCCGGTGACGGAGTCGCGGCTGCTCGAGCTCGAGGTCGAGGCCTTCCTCTCGCTCTGCGGCGAGGAGAAGACCCAGGCCCGGATGCAGTACTTCCTCATGAACAACAAGCCCCTGCGTAACTGAAGGAGACGAGAACCCAATGGCCGACGTAGTGATCGCCGCTGCCGTGCGCAGCGCCGTTGGACGGGCACACAAGGGTGCGCTCGCTTTGACCCGCCCGGACGACCTCGCCGGGCAGGTGATTCGTCACCTGCTGACGAAGGTTCCGCAGCTCGACCCGAAGGAGATCGACGACCTGGTTCTCGGGTGCGCGATGCCGGAGGGCGAGCAGGGGCTCAACATCGCCCGCGTGGTCGGACTTCTGGGAGGGCTCCCGGTGGAGTCCGCCGGGATGACCATCAACCGCTTCTGCTCGAGCGGCCTGCAGGCCATCGCGCTGGCCGCCGAGCGCGTCGCGTTCGGCAGCGTCGACGCCATGATCGCCGGCGGCGTCGAGTCGATGACCTCCGTGCCCATGACGGGCAACAAGATCACGGTGAGCGCCGAGGTCATGGACCGCTTCCCGACGGCGTACACCCCCATGGGCCTCACCGCGGAGAACGTCGCGAGCCGCTTCAACATCGCCCGCGCCGACCAGGACCAGTTCGCCGCCGAGAGCCACCGCAAGGCCGCCGCGGCGCAGGCCGCCGGGCGCTTCGACGAGGAGATCGCGCCGGTGAAGGCCGTGCGCTACGTGGGTCGCGTCCGCGACGACGTGACCTTCTCGCGCGACGAGATGGTGCGCGCGGACACCACGCTGGAGAAGCTCAGCGCGCTCAAGCCGGTGTTCTCGGCGAAGGGCAGCGTCACGGCGGGCAACAGCTCGCCGCTCTCGGACGGCGCCGCCGCGGCGGTGGTCATGTCCAAGTCCCGCGCCGACGCGCTGGGCATCAAGCCCCTCGGGTACTTCCGCGGGTTCCAGGTGGCGGGCGTGGCGCCGGACATCATGGGCATCGGCCCGGTCCCGGCGGTGCGCAAGCTGCTCGCTCGCACCGGGCTCAGCCTCGACCAGATCGACCTCATCGAGATGAACGAGGCCTTCGCGTCGCAGTCGCTCTACTGCAAGCGCGAGCTCGGCATCTCCGACGAGAAGCTCAACGTCAACGGCGGCGCGACGGCGCTCGGCCACCCGCTCGGGTGCACCGGCGCGAAGCTCACCGCCACGCTGCTCCACGAGCTGCGCCGCCGCGGCGGCCGCTACGGCATCGTCACGATGTGCATCGGCGGCGGCATGGGCGCGGCCGGGCTCTTCGAAGCCATCCACTGACCGGCTCCGCGCGTCGCCGACCGGCGCGCGGAAGGTCCGCTCCTCCCTTCCCAGTTCTCGCTCGCTGACCGGCGTGAGCCGCGACCTCGGCGCCGTCACCCCGGCGAACCGGGCGGTCTACTTGCTCACCAGCCGGATGACGCCGTCCCACGGACCCGTCGGCGGACGCGCGAGCAGCTCTTCGCAGCGGGTCACCATGAAGCGCGCGGCGCCGTCCGCCGGGTCGCGCGCGAGGCACGCCGAGAAGCGCGCGATGGCGGCCCCGAAGTCCGCCGCCACCCAGCGATCGAGGCCCGCGGCGTAGTCGTCCGCGGACGCCGCGCCGGCCGCGCGCCGCTCGGCGCCGTGCGCGTCGAGCGCCTCGAAGACCTCGATGGGCTTGCGCTGCCCCACGGGCGCCACCCAGCCGAGGGAGCGCAGCTGAAACCGCCCGCGCTCCTGGAGGCGCGTGCACGTCTCGCCGCCGATGAGCATCGGGGCGTTGAACTGCCGGGTCATGCCCTCGACGCGGCTCGCGAGGTTCACCGCGTCGCCGACCACCCCGCGGTCGAGGCGCCTCGCACCGCCGATCACCCCGAGCATCAGCGGACCGGAGTTCAACCCGATGCTCACCCGCACCTCCGGGAGGTCCGCCGCGCGGCGCTCGACGTTGAAGCCCGCGAGCGCGTCGAGCATCGCGAGGGCGCCCGCCACGGCCTGGTCCGTCGAGCCCGGGAAGAGCGCCATGATGCCATCGCCCAGGTACTGGTTGATGAACCCGCCGTGCGCGTGGATCACCGGCTCCATGTACCCGAGGTACCTGTTGATGAACGCGAAGGTGCCCGACGGCCCGAGCTGCGACGCCAGCCCCGAGAACCCGCGCAGGTCGCAGAAGAGCACCGTCACCTCGCGCTGCGACTGGTCGCCGAGCGCCACGTCGAGGATGTCGGGCTTCTCGAGCTGCTCGAGAAACTGGTTGGGCATGAAGCGCTCGAACGCCGCCGTGAGCCTCTGCTGCCGCTGCAGCGACGCGCGCAGGTCGTCGTAGAGCCGCGCGTTCTCGATGGACACCGCCGCCTGCGCGGCCATCACCGTGACCATCTCGTAGCGGTCCTCGGTGAAGGCGCCGGTCACCACGGCGCTCTGGAGGTAGAGCACCCCGACGAGCTGGTGGCCCTTGCGCAGCGGCACACACAGCACCGACCGCGGCCGCGCCGACGCGCGGAAGAACCGAGGGTCGTCCGCCGCGTCGTGCAGCAGCACCGGCTCCTGCGTGCGCGCCACGTACTGCACCACCGCCGACGCCGGGTCGTCCGCCCCGAGGTCGTCGCGCACCCGCTCGCTCACCACCCCGCCCGCCTGCGCCCGCGCCCGCGCGTTGATGCGCAGCCCCTCCGGGGTCACCAGCCAGAGCGAGGCGTGGTCCGCCCCCGCGTTGGTCGCCGCGAGCTCCACCAGCCGGCGCAGCAGGTCGTCGAGCACGATCTCCGCCGACAGCGCCCGCGCCGCGCGCAGCAGCGTCGCCACGTCGATGCTGCTGCTGTTGATGCTCGTCGTCGTGCCCGCGCTCTCCACCATGCGCTCGCCGCCCAGCGCCCGCAGCCGCAGCCCCACGCGCTCCACCACGGCGTGCGCGTCCCACTGGCGCCAGACCTCCAGCGCCTCGCCCAGCACGCTCGCCGCCACGCGCCGCTGGCCGTGCCGCGCGTAGATGCGCGACGCCACGTCGAGCGCGAGCGCGAGATCGGGTGAGACGTCCGTGAGCCGCGCCTCGGCCACCGCCGCCTCGACGCTACGAACCGCCCGCTCGCGCTGCCCGGCGAGCTCGTAGCCCAGCGCCTCGACCAGGTGCACCCGGTGGCCGAACACGCCCGGCGCGCCCGCGGCCCAGCCCTGCAGCCGACGCAGGTCGCGCGCCGCGAGGGCCGCGAGCCGCACGCGACGCGCCGGCGGGGCGTCGAGCGCCTCGAGCAGCCGGGCCACGGCGATGTGCGCCACCGCGCCGTAGGTCTGAAACGCGCCGGGCATCAGCTTCAGCCAGGCCTCGGAGCCCTCCGCCGCGGCCGCCGCCGTCGCGGTGTCGCCGAGGAACAGCGCCACGGTCGCGCGCCACAGGTACTCGGTGCCCACGAGGGACTTGTCCGCCGGGGCGCCGGCGGTGTGGTGCAGCTCGACGCCCGCCGCGTCCCACGTCGCCGGGTCCGTCGGCGTGACGCCGCGGAGCACGTTCACCACGTGGAAGAGATACCCGCAGAAGCGCCGCCCTCGGTCTTCGCCGAGCGCCGCGCAGTGCCGGATCCACCCCGGGAGCTCGGCCGCCACAAGGTCGAGGTCGCGCCCGCCGGCCAGCGCCGCGTCGACGGCGTTGTGCGCGTTGAGCGCGGCGTACTCCCCGTCGCCGAGCGCGGCGGCGCGGCGCGCGAGGTCCGCGAAGCCGTCAGCCAGCGACCCGAGGGGCTTGTAGCGCGCGTCGCAGAAGCCCGCGCAGAGGGTCTCCACGCGCACCCGCGCGGCGTCGTCGTCGAGCTCCGCGGCGAGCTCGCGCGAGAGCGCGGCGAAGCGCTGCGCCGCGGGCAGGTCGTCGAGCACCGCCGCCAGGATGAACGTGTACCCCGCGAAGCCGTAGGCCGACCCGGCGCTCGCGCCGCGGTCGAGGGAGAGCTCGACGGAGCGCAGCAGCAGCATCGGGAGCAGCGTGGTCGAGACGAGGTACGCCGACGCCGTGCAGCCCGTGACGAGCGCCTGCGCCGCGCGCACCTCGGGGTCCGCCGTGAGCCCGAGCCCCGCGCGCCCGTCGCGCGCGAGCCGACGCAGGCGGACGCGCAGCGTCGCGAGGGTGAGCAGCACGCGGGGCGTACCGGGCTGCTCGGTGATGTCGACGCCGAGCCAGCGCAGGGCCTCGACGGTGTCGCGCACCACCGCCGCGTGGTCGGCCCGCGCGCTGTGCCCGCGGATGAGGATCGACTGCGCCGCCACCCGGTCGAGCACGCCGCGCGCCCGCTCGAGGGCCCGCTCGGCGTAGGGCGCCGCGAGCGCCGCGCCGGGGCAGAGCACCACCATCTCCGCGGCGAGCAGGTGCAGGTCGCGGGTGAGCTCGTAGCGCGTGGTCCAGCCCGCGGCGCCGAGCCAGCCGATGGCCGCCACGGCGCAGGTGAGCGCCGCCTCGAAGGCCGCCTGCTGCCGCGCCCGGCGGGCCGCGCGCAGCCCGAGCGCGGCGAGCTGCAGCCGGTCGTCGCGGGTGAGCCCCGCGGCGGGCGCGCGGCGCATCTGGTCGACCGCGGCGAAGACCCGCTCGCCGTCGCTGTCGGCCACCTCGCGCAGGAGCTGTCGACCGAGCGCGAGGTGCGTCTCCTCGCGCCGCTCGGTGGAGAGCGACGCGTACACGGCGTCGTGCACGCGGTCGTGGGCGAAGCGCAGCGCGGCGCCGGCGCCGGACGGCTCGGCGGCGTCCATGGCCACCTCCCACGCGGCGGCGTCGCCCACGAGCAGGCCCGCGCCGAGGGCCGCGGAGACCGCCGCGGCGAACTCCGCCCGCGTGGCGTCGCAGACGGCGCGCACGAGCGCGGGGTCGAACGATCCACCGACGCAGGCGGCGACCTCGAGCGCGCGGCGGGCGCCCTCGGGCAGCCGAGCGAGGCGCGGGGTGAGCAGCGCCGCGACGCCCTCCGGGACGGGCGCGGCGGCGATGCGGGGGAGGTCCCAGGTGAGCCGGTGGCGGGCGCCGTCCCAGGGGAAGGCGCCGTCGAGCGAGAGCGAGGTGAGCAGCTCGCGGAGCATCTGCGCGTTGCCGCTCGTGCGCTGGTGCAGCAGCGCGGCGAGGTCGGCCACCGCGTCGGCCTCGGCGCCGAGCGCGTCCGCCAGCAGCGCCGCGACGTCGGCCACCGCCAGCGGACCGACCGCGATGCGCGGCACCGCGCGCGTCGACCAGCGGCGCTCGATCGCGGCCATGGCGCCCTCCGCGACGCCCTCCGCGGCGCGCCACCCGAGCACCAGCAGCGGGTCTTCCGGCAGCCGCTGCTCGACCATCGCGCGCACGAGCGAGAGCGTCGCCTCGTCGGCCCACTGGAGGTCGTCGAGAAACACCACCAGCGGCCGATCGGGGGAGTGAAACACCTGCAGCGAGCGTCGCAGCAGCACGTGCAGGCGCGCCCGCGCCTCGGCCACGAGGAGGGCCTCCGCGGGCTCGTGCGGGCCCACCAGCGGGGCCGCCTCGGGCACCAGGTCGACGAGGCGCGCGCGGTCTTCGCCCAGGGTGTCGGCGAGGCGTCGGCCGAGCGCGAGCACGGACGCGTCGTCACCCGCGAGCGCGCGCTGTACGAGGGCGCGCAGCACGGCGAGCACCGGAGCGTACGGGGTGCCGCGCTGGAGGGGGTCGACCTTGCCCTCGGCGAAGGCCGCGTCGGTGTCCGCGAGGATGCGGTACAGCTCGCGCACGAGGGCGGTCTTGCCCGCGCCCGCGGAGCCCACGACCGCGATGGCGGACCCGGACCCGGCGCGCAGGCGGGCGACGGCGTCCTGGAGGTCGTGCCGCGCGCCCTCGCGGCCATAGAGCCGGTCGGGCAGCACGAGGTGGTCGGGCCGGTCGTCGGCGGAGAGGTCGACGTCGTCGAGGGAGCCGCGCGCCCGCCAGGCGTCGTCGAGCAGCGCGAGGTTGCGCGCGAGGGCGTCGGCGGTCTGGTAGCGGTCGTCGGGCATCTTCGCGAGCAGGCGCGCGATGAGGGCCGCGAGGGGCGCGGGCACGTCCGGGCGCAAGGCGTCGACGCGCGGCGCGGGCAGCGCGACGGTGGCGTGCACCAGCGCGACCGGGTCGGCGCCCTCGAAGGGGGCGCGGCCGGTGAGCAGGGCGAAGAAGGTCGCGCCCAGGGTGTAGAGGTCGGCGCGGCGGTCGACCGGGCGGTTGAGCCGGCCGGTCTGCTCGGGAGAGAGGTAGCCGAGGGTGCCCTCGATGAGCCGCGCGCCGACCGGGTCGGGCGTGACGCTCGTGGCGCGCGTGGCGAGACCGAAGTCGATGACGCAGACCGCCGCGCCGTCGGGGCGGCGGAGGATGTTCGCGGGCACGAGGTCGCGGTGGGTGATGCCGTCGGCGTGGAGGGCGCGCACCACGTCGGCGATCTCCCGCGCGCACCGGAGAAACTCCCCGATGCTCCACCCGCGGGTCTCCGCGGGGTTGAGCGCGGCGCCCGGGAAGAACTCCGACTCCATCGCCGGCCCCTGCGCCGTGGCCACCACGTCGAGGGCGCGCTGCACGCCGGGCAGCACGCGGCCGCCCAACACGCGGTGCTCGTTGAGCAGCCAGCGGCGCGCGCTCGGGTCGCGCTGCCCCTCGGTGACGGACTTCGCGGCCACGGTCACCCCGTCGCGGCGCACGGCGCGGTGCACCGTCGTGCGGGCGGAGCGGTAGAACAGCTCCTGGGAGGCGTAGCGCCCGTCGGGCGGGAGGGATATGCGGGCCATCGTCGGGGGTCTCCGCGCGCGAGGCCCCGGACGGCCTCCCGAGCGGGCGGATCATAGACCCTCTTCGCCGTCGCGCGCGGGGAAGTCCGCGCGATGACGCCTCCCGCGACGAGCCCCCGTGATAGGACGGAGGGCCATGGCGGACGAACCTCGCAACGAAGGCCTCCCCGGCATCTGGCACGGCCCGCTCTCGCTCCGCCCGGTGAAGGAGGTCATGCGCTTCGTC
This sequence comes from Myxococcaceae bacterium, assembly GCA_004297725.1. Lineage (GTDB taxonomy): Bacteria > Myxococcota_A > Polyangia > Polyangiales > SCUS01. Next base: position 112,035 of record SCUS01000113.1, read on the forward strand.
GACGAGTGCGACAACTACACCAAGGAGCTGCGCGCCACGCACCAGGCCGCGGTGTTCAAGGCCCACCCGGGCATCCGCAGCACCTTCGTCACCGACATGGCGGGCCTCGACTTCGTCTTCGACGCCGCGCCCGACGTGCTCGACCGCCTCGAAGACCCGGGCTTCGGCGGCCTCTCCTTCGACGCCGACCTTCTCGGCGGGGTCATCCCGGCGCTGCTGCGCGACGCCGACGACCACGGCCCCGCGCGCGCGGTCGTCGGGCAGTGCATGGGCCTGCGCTGCCGGCAGTTCGAGCCCGCCTGCCGGAAGGTGCTGCACTACGGCATCCCGATGCTCCGCTCGGCGGCCCGCGGCCAGCGGGTGAACTTCCAGCACGCGATGCACCACGCCGCGGTGGGCGTCGCCTTCGAGTGGCTCTTCGGCCTCACGCCGGGCCCCGAAGGCGCCGACGCGCAGCGCTGGATCAAGGCGTGTTTCGGCCTCAAGTCCGACCAGCTCCTCGCCGACACGGTCGCCCGCGCGGCGTCGTGGGCGATGGGTCGGCTCACCAACGGCGCGAAGGCCCGGTCCGTCGCGTACGCGGCCGGGTGGATGGAGAAGATCCGCGCGAGCGCGCCCTACCAGAGCGACTTCAAGCGCGTCGCCCACGAGCGCGGCGTGCCCGAGGGGGAGCTCCCGGCGCACCTGATGTTCGCGGCGAGCTTCAACGCCACCGGCGGCGCGTGGGCGACGCTGCACCCGGCGCTCGCGCAGCTCTCCGTCGACCCCATGACGCGCGACCGCCTCGCCGCGGAGCTCAAGGACTTCAACGGCTCCGTGCAGGAGCTCAACCGCCTGCCCTTCTTCCACGCGTTCTTCCTCGAGTCGATGCGGCTCTTCGGTCGGCCGCGCCACTACTACCGCCGCGTGATGCCCGACCCCGCGAAGGGCGACCCCACGAAGTACGCCCTCAGGCTTCCGATCAGCGACGGCACGACGGTGGCGCTCAAGCCGGGCACCACGCTCTGCCTCGTGGCGACCGTCGCCCGGCAAGACCCCGCGGTGTGGGGCGACGACGCGGCGGTCTTCGACCCCGAGCGCTTCATCCGCACGCCCGAGCTCAAGGGCCGGGTGCGCGCCTTCGGCCCGTCGCGGGGCGGGCCCGCCGGCTACGGCTGCGTCGGGGCGGGCACCGTCGACGACGCCGCGGTCGCCGCGGGCGCCCCCGATGATCGCTTCGCGACGATGCTCTGGAAGACCCTGGCCGCCCCGCTCGCGCGCGCGACCGACTGGCGCCTGCTGCCGTGGCCCGAGCCCGACGTCGACGCCTTCGACGGCGTGCGGCCGGGCGAGCTCGAGTGGGTGCGCACGTAGACCGCGCGACCGGCGGTCAGATGCTGACGCCGGTCTCGAGGTTCTTCGGGTTGAAGGTCTCGCACGGCCACTTGCGCGTCGGGTGACTCAGCCGCCGCCGGTTGGCGGCGTCGTTCTGCGCCGCGAGCTTCACCAGCGCGTCGTGGAAGCGCTGAAACGCCCCGCGCCCGACGTGGTCGGCGTCGAAGACCCCGCTGGCGTCGCCCACGTCCATCAGCCGGGGCATGCCGAGGCCGGTGAGCGCCATCACGAGCAGGTACTGCATCGACGCCTGCACGTCGGACATCTCCGCGCCCGGACGGATCTTCGTGCCCATGAAGGTCGGATCGATGACGTACTCGTTCACGGTGCCGACGGCCTCGTGCAGGCCCGTCACGCTCCAGATGAACTGCGCGAGCAGGTCGACGATCGCGGCCTTCGAGCGCCCCGGAAACTTCACCGTCGGCGGGGCGCTCTGCAGGTGGCTCCAGAACGCGATGACCGCGACGTCGCCCTCGATCGCCTCGTCGGTCGGCGCATACAGGTCGATGTATTCGACCACGAACGCGCGGATGACGTTGTAGAGCGCGAGCGCGTCCGCGACCCAGGGGTAGCGGTCGACCTCCTCCGGGGCGTCGACGCCGTCGGTCACCACGAGCTTCTCGGGGTCGAGCCCCTTGCGCCGCACGAGCTCGGGCACGGAGTGGAATTCCAGCAGCCCGGTGGCGTCGCCGAAGGCCTCGGTGAGCGACTTGAAGGTGAGCGCGCTCGCGCGGTGCACGAACCCGCGCTGCGGACACAGCGTCTCCGACGCCCCGGCGTTGATGGTGATGGTGCGCCAGGTGAACGGCTTCAGCAGCAGCCGGAGGTAGTGCGTCGGCGGCAGGTGGAAGCGCGCCGCCGTGGTCACGTAGTTGCCGATGAGCCAGTGCACGCCGACGAGGTGGTCGACCACCGTGGTGCCGACCATGAGCGAGCAGCGCCAGGCCCACTTTGCGTGCTCCCACGGCTGCCCGTCGCCCGGCCTGATCCAGACGTTCTCGCGGAGGATGGCGATGGGGTTCTGCTCGCGGTCGAAGATCGCCCGCGCGCCGTAGCGCTCGAAGCCCCTGCGCACGGCGTACTTGGAGAGCATCCCGAGGTCGTGCTCCCACGCCGCGGCGGCGAACTCGGGGTCACCCTCGTGCTTCGTGTACGGCATCAGCCGCAGCGCGCCGAGCCCGGCGAAGGCCAGCCGCGACATCGCCTGGTCGGACTGCATCTCCTTCCAGTGGTGGTACGGCCGGGCCATGTACGAGCCGAGCGGCAGCACCTCCTGGAAGGTGTCGCGCGCCACCTCCGCGTTCTCCCAGCGGGCGTCGTAGTCCCGCACCGGGAAGAGCACGGGGTTGCGCAGCAGGGTCAGCAGCACCTTGCGCTTGAGCCGCTTCGAAGTCGTGACCGTCCAGTCCTCGTCGATGGTCGGGATCTTGATCTGCTGTTGCTCGGTGCCGAACGACAGCGTGAGCAGCGGCATCGGGCCGAGGTGCGTCGGCGGGCGCACGCGGTCGACCGTGGGCATGTCGCTGTTCCACTCCTTGATCGCCCCCATGATCATCTTGAGGAAGAGCCTCGTGTGGAGGTCGAGCTCCTTGCGGACGAGCGACGGCGCCCCGAAGCGGACCCCTGGCCTTGGCGCGAGCGTGGCGTCAGTCATCGGTCGGTGAGCGTACCAGAGCGGCGCGCGGCGGACGCGCGAAGGTCCACCGCCTGGCCGCCGCGCTACCTCGCGACGCTGACCTCCGCCGCGCAGGGCCGGTCGGCGTTGCGGGCCCTGCCCTCCAGCCACCCGAGGGGGTTGGGCGTGGCGCACGCGTCGGTGACCACCGCGGTGCGGGGGCGCGGCAGGGCGCTCTGGTGCGAGAGCGCCTGCCAGGCGTCCTGGTAGCAGAGCAGGGCGAGGGCGTTGGGGTCGCTCGCCTGCGCGCGGCAGGTGTTGGAGGGCAGCCGCGGATCGACGTCGAGCCAGACGTCGAGCTCGACGCGGCGGGCGTCCTCGCACTCGAAGAGGCGATCGGGCTCCACGGGGCACTGCCCGAAGGTGACGCCCGGCGCGACCGGCGGACCGTAGACCTCCGGGGCGAAGCGCTGGCAGGCGCAGCGGGCGGTGCCCGATCCGGTGAGGGCGACGGGCGTGGTGAAGCGCTCCGGGGCGCGGTCGAGCGCCGAGGTGCTGCCGCCGAAGACCGCGAAGGCGAGGGCGGGGCGCGCGGCGAGCGCGGCGGGGGTGCAGCGCCCGGCAGGGAGCGTGGCGCAGGCGATCTCGCGGGCCATGCGGGCGGCGCGGCAGAAGCTCAGCACGGCGTTGCGGCTGCGGTGGTCCGTGGCGGGGGGGATGGAGGCGTTCCAGAAGGCGGCGAGCTCGGGGCAGGGGTGGTCGCTCGCGAACTGCACGTGGTCGGCGAAGCCCGAGATGGCCACGCGCAGCGAGCGGGCGTCGGTGCTGGCGCTGAGCTGTAGCTGCGACAGCGTCTGGCCCACGAGGCGCCAGCGGTCGAGCACGGCGTCGTTGCGAGGCTCGAAGGCGCCGAGGCCGAAGAGGGTCTCCGTTGCGCAGGAGACCTGCCAGTGCAGCCCGTCGCCGTCAGGGTTGCGTGGGACGCAACGCTCGCCGAGCTGCGAGACGATGCGCTCGATGGAGTCGCGGAGCATCGCCACGGCGGCGGGCACGCGCTGGTGGAGCTCGCGCTGGCCCTGGTCGACGCGCTCCCGGTCGGCGGTGGGGTCGACCGAGGAGCGGGCGGCGGAGAGCGGCGGGTACGCGGGGAGCGCGGGCGCGCGGGTGTACGCGCGCGGGGCGCAGCCGAGGAGCAGGAGGGCGGCGAAGGCGGCGGGGCGGCGCATCGCTCAGAGCCCCCGGAGGTAGTCGAAGAAGGAGCCGAGGTTGACGCCGAGGTGCAGCGCGACGTTGACCGCGCTGTCCGAGGCGGCCGGCGCGACGCCGAAGACGGTCGGCTGGATGAGCACCCCGAAGCTCACCATCCTGGGGATGGCGAAGGGGCCGCCGGAGAGGGTGATGTCGAGGCCGGTTCCGGTGTGGAGCGCGCGGCCGTCGCCCGGCGAGGCGAGCACCATGACCGGGATGGACACGTCGAGCGTGAGCCAGGAGACCACGCGGGCGCGGGGCGAGACGCGGGCGTAGATGAGGGGCGCGGCGACGCCGATGGAGACGCAGTCGCCGCGGCTGCACTGGGAGTTGAGCTCGTACTGGGCGCGGAGCTCGACGCTGCCCGGCAGGCCCCAGCGGAAGTAGAAGGGACCCGCGTCGGCGCTGCGGTGGATGAGCGGCGGGGTCGATCGGAGCCGCGCCCGGGCGAGGCAGGTGAAGCGGCCGCCTGGAGCGTCGGGGGCGCGCTCGGCCGCGAGGAAGGCGTGGAAGCTGCCCTCGGCGGGCAGCGACCGGAGGTTCTCGATGAGGTCGTCGGGGGAGCGAGGGCAGGCGTCGCCCTCGGAGAGCAGCACCACCAGCGCGCTGCGTCCGGGCGAGTGCAGCTCGGGCTCGACGCGCAGGCGCGTGGGGATCACCCGGGTGATGCGGGCGCTGTCGTCGGCGGGCACGGAGGCGTCGGAGGTGACGGCGCTAAAGGCGTTGATGGCGGCGGTGACGTCGGGCGTGCTCGCGAGGCGCCACTCGGGGAGGCCCGAGCGCGCGGTGAAGGCGAAGGTGTCGTCCCCGGCGCCGGGTACGGAGCCCCATGGGTCGGAGAGCGACATCGCGCCGTGGTCGAGGATGCCCGCCGGGAGCCAGGCGTCGCGAGGGCGGAGCACCGCGATCCGGGCCAGGGCGAGGTCCTGCGGGGAGCACTGCGGGGCGTCGGCGGGGCGGATCACCACCTGCCAGAGCCCGGCCGCGCGGTCGTCGAAGGTGTGGGAGCCACGCGCGTCGAGGGCGATCCCCTCGCGGGGGCCCTGCTCGGCGGTCGTGGGGCAGAGCACCATGCGAGATCCCTGCGGGAGCGCGTCGGGCGCGAGCACCCGGTCTCCCACGGTGGCGAGCTGCGCCGGGCTCTCGGCCTCCAGCGGGACCCGCTCGGCCTCGCCCACGCCGGCCTGGCTCACCGCGACGCCGCTGCCGGAGCGGGTGAACACGTCGAGGTGGCGCTCCAGCGTGAAGGCGTCGGGAATACCCGTCACGGTAATCGGCGCGACCTGAGCGAGCGTCACGCAGCGGAGCGCGGCGAGCTCCGCGGGGGTCGCGCGGGCGTTGCGGGTCGGCGCCGCAGTGTAGCGCCCGGCGTGGCAGAGGCGGAGCGACGCGAGCACCTCGGCCCAGTCGCGGCGGCCCGGGGCCATCGCGCCGCCGGGGGCGCCGTAGCGCTTGCGCATCACCGAGCGCACCGCCTCGTCGGGGACCGTGAGCGCGCTTCCGTCGGCGGCGATGCGGGCGCTGAAGGTGGCGGCGCTGCCGTCGCGGTCAGGCGCGGTGGTGACCAGCAGGGCGCTCGCCGCGGCGGCGGTGACGAGCTCGCTCCAGCGCATCGGGTCCCGGGCGAAGACGTCCGCGCGCGGGGTGAGGCGCAGCTCGCCGCGGCGCCAGTCGGTCTCGAACCACCGAGTGACGTCGTCGGAGAAGAGGCGCTGGAGGGGGGTCTGCGGGTCGCCGAAGCGCATGCTGTCGACGCGCAGCGCGAGGTCGCCTCCCCGGCGGCGCAGGTAGATCCCGGCGGCGGTGACCGAGCGGGGGACGTCGACGGTGTGGGCCTCGCCGAGGCCGAGCAGCCGGGCGCCCGCGGTCGCGGTGAGCAGCGTGGGGGCGTCGGCGCCGTCGATCACCAGCAGGTCGACGCCCTCGACCGGGCAGGCGGCGAGGCGCGAGGGGGTGAGGCGCAGCTCGCCGGTGGCCGTGCGCTCGAAGCGCACCGCGGTGGTGCCCTCGCCGAGGTGGGCGAGGCAGGGGCGCAGCGCGAGGGTCTGCGCCGGCGGCGCCTCGCGCCCGGTGCGCGGCGGAACGGCGAAGACCTCGAGGTCCGCCGCCAGGTCACGGCGGGTCGGGGGGAGGCCCGCGTCGCGGAGGAAGGTCGGCAGGTCGCGCTCGCCGGCGGGGAGCGTGAGCCCCTCGCGGAGCACCGTCCCGCCGACGGTGCGGACGCCGTAGCGGCACTCGGCCTGGGAGCGGAAGCGGTCGGTGAGCGCGGCCGTGACGTGGGTCGTCGGCGCGGAGGCGGTGGTCGGGGCGAAGCAGAAGGTCTGCGCGCCGGCGGTCATCGGGACGAGGGGCAGCGCGAGGCCGAGGGCCAGCAGGGAGGGGAGCCGCATCCGCGCGCGGTAGCACGGCCCGGGGCGCGGGCTGGAGTTAGTGTCGGAGCTCGGCGCGGGAGAGGCTCCAGGGGAGGTCGCGGGCCTCGAAGCCGCTGCCGGCCATCGTGTATCCGCGGAGGCCGCCGTCGCTGGTGCCGAAGAGCACGAGGTCGGCGGTGCCGTCCCCGTCGAGGTCGCCGAGGTCGGCGTCGAAGCCGGAGGTCGCGTCGAAGAAGCCGTCGCCCGCGGGCAGCGGCATCGCCGGGAGGTGCAGCCGTCGGCCGGAGACCCACCCGACGCCCTGCCAGGTGAGGGGAGCGTTCGCGTAGGTGGCCACGACGCTGACCAGCCCGCCGCCGTCGGAGCTGAGCGTGAGCGAGAGCCTCGAAGGGGCGGCCGCCCCGCCGCGAGGGTCGGCGGGCGAATACGTGAGGGTGTATGCGCCGGAGAGACGCAGGGTCGGCTGCGCCACGGTGCGGAAGACGAGCTCCTGCGCGCGCCAGGTGCGGGCCTCGAGCTCGGACTCCAGCCCGGCGCCGAGGAGCACCCGGTACTCGCCGCCGAAGAGCAGCGGCATCGCGGGGGTGACGAGCAGGCGTCGGCCCTCGACGTTGATCCGCGCGGCGAGCGGTCGCCCGCTCGGGTCGGTGAGCTGCACCCGCGCGAGGTTCTCCGGGCGATCGAGGACGGGCTGCGAGAACACGAGGGCGATCGGGCTGGTGGTCGGGAGGAGGTCCGTCTGACGGGGCCGCTCGGCGACCACGAAGAACTCGCGCCCGGTGAGCTCGGCGACGTAGCGGGTGAGCTCGCCGCGCTGGGTCGCGTCGAGGGTCGCGCGGGTCCAGTTGACGAAGTCGTCGACCGCCCCGGCGAGAGACTGCTGCGCGCCCAGGCGCATCCAGGCGCCGTGGCGCGCGGTGCCGATGAGGCTGGCGATGTCGGCGGAGGGGGTGCCGTCGAGGTCGCGGTCGACGCGCGCCCGGCTGGTGGACAGCGCACCCGCGTGGCAGCTCGCGCAGCGCGCCGCGAAGTGCACCGCGCCGCGCCGCGCCTCGGGGGAGGGCGAACCGTCCCGGTCGGTGAGCGTGTTGGCCGCCGGCGGGGCCGCGATCGAGCCGAGGTAGGCGGCGAGCCCGTCGACCTGTGCCTGCGTCGGGTGGAGCACGCCGATCTTGGCGTGGAGGGTGTACGCCGCGCTCGTGAGGTCGCTGGTGCTGCCCTGCCACCCGAGCGGCCACGTCCCTTCGAGGAGGGTGAGCGCCGGGGAGAGCGCGCGATACGAGCCGACCGGGCCCACCTGCCACGCGAGCCGGTCGGTGAGCCCGTCGGCGTGGCACGAGCCGCAGGACCACAGGTCCCCGGCGAGCACCTGCGCCCCGCCGAGCTCCGCCCGCATACCTGTGCCGGTAAAGTACTCCAGCCCCCGGGCGACCGCCGCGGGGCGCGGGTCCCTCGCGAGCGCCGCCGAGGTGACCGCCGTCCGCCCCGCGGCCGCCGTGCGTATCGCCGTGAGCCGCTGGGCCTGGTGGCCGAACACCAGCACGCTTCCGTCCGCCGCGAAGGCCCCCGCGCGAGGTCGCCCGGGTGCCTCGAAGCGCTCCCGCTCGACCAGGGTGTCCGCGTCGAGGCGCAGCACCATGTCGCTCGCCTCGGACACCACCCACAGCGCCCCGTCGCGCACTCCGATCCAGTGGAGGCTCACCGCGCGTCGGGCGTCGAGCCCGTCGGGAGCGCCGCCTCCGTCCGGCGCGCCCGCGTCGCCGGCGGGCGGAGCGATCACCGGCCGCGACCGGGAGATGTCCGACGCCGCGAGCTCGCGGGGCGCGGCGCCCGGGGTGACGTCGTAGCGGACCACCGTGTGCTGGAAGTGCGGCGCGAACTCGCTCGTGAGCGAGGCGGACGGATCGTTGCGCAGCGTGGCCACGTACAGGCTGCGGCCGTCGGCGGCGAGGGCGATGCCGCCGAGGGTGGTTCCGACGCGGTGGATGGTGCGGGTCACCGCGCGGGTGGCGAGGCTGATCTCCGAGACGTCTGCGCCGGCCGGGTCGCCCGCTTCGGCGCTGGCGCCGAGGCCGGTGCGGCGGCCCGCCACGAAGACGGCGCTCCCGTCCGGGCGCACCGCGATGTGGTGGGGGTCGCTGCCGACGTCGACCCGAGCGAGCTCCGACCAGTCGGCGGTGCGGATGAGCACGGCCTTGCGGTCATGCGGGAGCAGCGCGATCGCGGTGGCGCCGTCGGGGGTGACGGCGACGTTGCTCACCTCGTCGCCGACCCAGACCGAGCGCACCGGGCGTCGCGTCGCCAGGTCGACCACGGTGAGCGTGTCTTCTCCGCGGCAGGCCACGAGCAGGGGGCCGCGCGCTCCGACGGCCGCCGCGGCGACGGGCCACGCCCCGACCGGGACGGCGAAGGCCGGGGTCAGGTCGGCCGGGTTCACGGCGATGAGCTCGGGGCGCAGCACGCTCGCGACGAAGAGCGAGTCGGCGGCGGCGGCGATCGCGCGGGTGGGGAAATAGTCGAGGTTGTGGAAGCTGAGCGACGACGCCTCGACGACGGTGAGCGAGACGCTCGCGCCCGCGGCGGTGGTGAAGCGGTAGTCGCCTGCGAGGTGAGCGACGAAGGCTCCGCGGGTGGAGCCCGGGTCTCGGAAGACGGCGTTGAGGTTTCCTGCGGGCGCCTGAGCGATCGACCAGTCGAGCCCGGCGGGGAGGTAGAACGTGGCGCCGACGGGGACGCGACGTCGGTCGGCGGTGGTGGCGATCGCGGCGTCGGAGGGCCGATCGGCGGCGAGGTCGCTGGGGACGTCGGCGCGGCCGAGGTCGGTCACGAGGCCGGCGTCGAGGCCGGCGTCGGCGGTCGTCGGTTCGTCGCTGCAACCCTGGAGCAGCCCCAGCGCGAGGCCGGCGGCGGGCCCGAGGCGGCAAAGATGAAGTCGGCGAAGCATGGGCGGAGATCTCCTCAGAAGGGTAAGAGCTGAAATGTACTCCAGATTCCCGGGCGCACGCCGCGGCGAACGGCGCTGCGTCACCCGCGGCGCTTCGTGCTAGGGTCGCCCGCCGTATGGCCAGGGACATCGATCGGCTTGTGGATGCGGTAGTGGCGAGGGTGACGCAGGAGATGGCGACGCCCACCCGAGACGCGGTGCGTCCCACGGTGACGCCGAGGGTCGGGGGCGCGGGTTCCGGCGCGGGGGGAGTGGCCCCGGTGGCCGGGCAGGCGAGCGCCGCGGGGCAGCCGAGGCCCGACCTGGCGAGGGTCATCGACCACACGCTGCTCAAGCCCGACGCGACGCGCGACGACCTCCGCAAGCTGTGCTCCGAGGCCATGACGTGGCGGTTCTTCTCGGTGTGCGTCAACAGCGTCAACGTGCCGTTCTGCCGTCAGCAGCTCACGGGCTCGACGGTGAGCGTCTGCGCGGTGGTGGGCTTCCCGCTGGGGGCGATGTCGCCCAACGCGAAGGCCTTCGAGACCAGCGAGGCCATCCGCGCAGGCGCCGACGAGATCGACATGGTCATCAACGTCGGCGCGCTGAAGTCCGGCGACTACGCCCTGGTGCTCGACGACATCGCGCGCGTGGTCGGCGCGGCGCAGGGGCGGGTGGTGAAGGTCATCCTCGAGACCTCGATGCTCAGCCGCGACGAGAAGGTCATCGCCTGCGCGCTCTCCAAGGCGGCAGGCGCGAGCTTCGTGAAGACCTCGACCGGCTTCGGCGGCGGCGGCGCGACGGCGGAGGACATCGCCCTGATGCGCGGCGTCGTGGGTCCCGAGCTCGGGGTGAAGGCCAGCGGCGGGGTGCGCACGGCCGGCGACGCCGACCGGATGATCGCCGTGGGCGCGACGCGCGTGGGCGCGAGCAGCTCCGTGGCGATCGTCAGCGGCGGCGCGGGTTCGTCGGGCTACTGAGAGAGAGCAACGATGCTGGATCTACGTTTTGTGGTGGAGCACCTCGACGAGGTGCGGGCTTCCCTCTCGCGTCGGGGGGCGGTTCCGCCCGGCTTCGATCGCATCACCGAGCTGGCGCTGAGCCGCCGCGAGGCGATCCTGGCGGGCGAGGCGCGGAAGCGCGCGGTCAACGAGGCGAGCGCCGGCTTCGCGAAGCTCCCCAAGGGCTCCCCCGAGCAGCTCGCCGCGAGGGCGGCGTCGAGGGCGCTCGGCGAGGAGGCGGCGGCCTTCGAGCGCGCGCAGAAGGCCGCCGAGGCCGAGCTCGAGGACCTGCTCCTGCGCATGCCCAACATGGCCGACCCGTCGGTGCCCGATGGCGAGTCCGCCGAGCAGAACGTCGAGGTGCGCCGCTGGGGCGAGAAGCCCTCGATGGCCTTCGCGCCGAAGGAGCACTTCGACCTCGGCGAGGCCCTGGGCATCCTCGATTTCGAGCGTGCTTCGAAGCTCTCCGGGCCGCGCTTCAGCGTGCTCTGGGGCGCCGGCGCGGCGATGGAGCGCGCGCTCGTGCAGTTCATGCTCGACACCCACGTGCACGACCACGGTTACACCGAGGTGTATCCGCCGTTCATGGTGAAGGCCGAGGCGCTGCGCGGCACCGGCAACCTGCCCAAGTTCGAGGCTGACCTCTTCAAGATCGCGGGCGAGGGCGAGCGCGCCCACGACCTCTACCTGATCCCGACCGCGGAGGTGCCGGTGACCAACCTGCACGCGGGCGAGATCCTCGACGACGCGACGCTCCCCCGGCGGTACGTGGCCTTCACGCCGTGCTTCCGCAGCGAGGCGGGGTCCGCGGGGCGGGACACGCGCGGCCTGATCCGCCAGCACCAGTTCGACAAGGTCGAGGTCGTCCACCTCGAGCGCCCCGAGGAGAGCGAGGCCGCGCACGAGCGGCTGACGGGGGCGGCGGAGTCGATCCTCCAGCGCCTCGGGCTGCACTACCGCGTGGTGCTGCTCTGCACCGGCGACATGAGCGTCAACTCCCGCAAGACCTACGACATCGAGGTGTGGCTCCCCGGGCAGAACGCCTACCGGGAGATCTCGTCGTGCTCGAACTTCGGCGACTTCCAGGCTCGTCGGGCGGGGCTGAAGTACCGCCCCGCGGGGGACTCGAAGGCGAAGCCGCGGCTGCTGCACACCCTCAACGGCTCGGCGCTGGCGGTGGGTCGCACGCTCGTCGCGATCATCGAGCAGTACCAGCAGGCGGACGGCAGCGTGGTGGTCCCCGAGGTGCTTCGGCCGTACATGCGCGGCCTCGAGCGCATCACCCGCTGACGGCGAGACGGGCCTACTGACCTCGCAGCAGCGAGAGGTAGGCCTGCATCAGCCGGTCGCCGCCGAGCATGTACTCGAGCGCCCCGAGCGCCAGGAAGGGCCCGAAGGGGATCATCGTCCGCATCAGCGGCTCCGGGGCGCCGTCGCTCGGGGCCTCGTCTTCCTCGTCCGCCTCGGAGGCCGCGTCGTCCGCGGCGCCGAGCTTCCAGCCGGTGGCGCGCGAGATCATCGCCACGAAGCGCTCGGAGAGCGACTCGACCCCGTCGTCTTCCAGGTCTTCGGGGTCGATGTCGGGGGCGAGCTTCCACCCTGTGACGCGCGAGATGAGCGTCGCGGCGATGCCCTGCATCGACCCGAAGAAGAGCGCGAACACCACCGCGTGGGGACCGAGGAGCGCGCCCACCATCGCGAGGAGCTTCACGTCTCCGAGGCCCATGCCGTCGCGCTTCAGGAAGCGATCCCAGACGAAGTAGAACGCGTAGGGGATGCCCGCGCCCAGGGCGATTCCCAGCAGCGAGGACCTCCAGCCGATGCCCGGGAGCAGGAAGCTGGCGGCGAGGCCCAGCGCGGCACCCCCGAGGGTGATGAAGTCCGGGATGAGGAGCTTCTTCAGGTCGATGAACGACGCCGTGAGGAGCCCCCACGCGAAGGCGAAGCGCACGAAGAAGAGCGCCAGGAAGACGGGCAGCGCGAGGTCGACCTGCGAGCGCAGCAGCAGCTCGACCAGGGCGAGGGCCGAGAGCGCGTACATCGCCTCGATGAGCGCGTAGCGGGGCGAGATGGGGGCCTTGCAGTCGCGGCAACGCCCCCGGAGCCAGAGCCACGCGAGGATGGGCACGTTGTCGTAGGGCCGCACCGGCTTCTGGCAGTTGGGGCAGTGGGAGCCCGGGCGAACCACCGAGTGCCTGGGCCAGCGATGCACGACGACCGTCGCGAAGCTCCCCCAGATCGCGCCCCACGCGAAGGCGAACACACGGAAGAACCAGGCCGGCAGATCGGCTGCGATCATCCGGCGGGGACGGGCGGGCTGGGCGGAGGCGACGAGGGGTTCTGCGCGGAGCCTCGCAGGGCGCGCAGGCAGAGCCGGGCGCGGCGGAGTTCGTGCGCCAGGGTGACCGCCCGCATCGGGTCGTGCTGGTTGCGGCGGATGAAGATCACCAGGTGGCGACGAGCGCGCCCTCGATCGCCGCCCGCCGCGTGGAGCAGGCCGAGCACGAAGCGGCCGAAGCCCTCGCCGCAGCGCGCGGCCTCGAGGTCGGCGATGCGCTCGGGCAGGTCGTCGATGTCCGAGGCGAGCTCCCCCGCGTCGAGGCGGACCAGGGCGGCGTAGGCCCGGTGCAGCGCTCGGGTGTTGAGCGACCAGCGGACGGCGCGGTCGAGGGCGCTGAGGGCCTCCTCGGTCTGCTCGGCGTGGTGCAGGGCGATGCCGACGGAGAACCAGTGGAGGGCGCGGCGGGAGGCGGGGGCGTTTCGGGCCGCGATGCGATAGGCCTGGGCGGCGCGCATCCACCAGCCGAGGGTGAGGCAGGCGCGGCCCAGGTCGACGTGGGCGATCTCCTGGGCGACCCCCAGGCGGACCATCTTGCGGGCGACGGCGTGGGCCGAGCGCACCCGACGGGCATAGAGGTGGGAGCGATAGATCTCACGCAGGAGCAGCACCCGGGTCTCGGCGTCGACCCGGTCGGAGGCGTAGCGCAGCCCCTTCTCGGCGTAGACGGCGGCGGCATCGGGTGACCCGGTGTGTAGCGCCAGACGAAGGTAGTCGTCTGCCGTCATGGGTCGCTGCTTCCTCACGATCGAAACCTATAGCAGTTTCAAGCCCTCCGGGACACGAACCTTTACCGGACGACTGAACGCATCGACAGGGAATGTCACAAGTGGGGCCGTTGCATTCGCCTGTGATTCCCCGCGATTCCGCGTCGCGACGGGCGCGGGACGCTGGAGTTCCAGCGACTGTGGCGCGTCAGGCTCGCTGGGAGACGGGCTCGCGAGGGGCCCCTGGACGGGCGATCATGGCGTACGCTTCCGGCCACTCCCCGGGGAGAGCTCTGAAACGCAGGGGTGTGTGAGGGCGAGGGGGAGGAGTGCGGGGGGCCGATGCGGGGGATCGAGGCCGGGCGGTCAGTTCGCCGGGCCCACCCATCGGATGAGGCAGGCGGTGATGTTGTCAGGCCCGCCGTTCTCGTTGGCGCGGGCGATCAGCCGGGAGGCTGCCGCCTTGAGGTCGTTCTTGTTCTCCTCGACGAGGCGGAGGAGCTCCGGGTCGGGCACCGGCCCGGAGAGGCCGTCGGAGCAGAGCAGGTAGATGTCCCCGGGGTTCGGGTGGTCGAGCTTGGAGTCGACCTTCACCGAGTCCTTCATCCCGAGCGCGCGCACGATCACGTTCTTGTGGGGGAAGTTGGCGATCTCCTCCTCCGTGAGCTTGCGCATCTTCAGGTAGTCGTTGAGCAGCGAGTGGTCTTCGGTGAGCTGCTCGATGGTGCCGTTGCGGATGCGGTACACCCGCGAGTCGCCCACGTGCCCGACGATGATGCCCTCGCGCACGGCCAGGCAGACCACCAGGGTGGTGCCCATCCCGCGGTACCGCGGCTCGCGCTGGGCGGCCTCGAAGATGCGCAGGTTGGCCAGCTTCACCGCGGTGATGAGCCGGTTCTCCTCGTAGCTCCGCTGCTTGTCCATCTTGTAGGGCCAGGTCGCGTCGGGGTCCTTCGCGGTGGCCTCGAAGAACTCGCGCATCGCGTCGATGGCCATCTTCGAGGCGACCTCGCCCGAGGCGTGACCGCCCATCCCGTCCGCGACGATCACGAGGTTCTCCTCGGAGACGATCGAGAAGTTGTCCTCGTTGTGGGTGCGCTTCATGCCGACGTTTGTCTCGCCGATCAATTCCATGCGCACGGGGTGGCCTGGCACGTCGCGCTCCCTTGGTTTTCCGCGGGAGAACGCTTCCTCCCGATCTATCGGCGAAAGCTATCCCGAGTGCTTTCGGCGCGTCAACACAACACGCAGCGCGAGGCCGCGCTCACGTCGAGAGGAACTCGTTCACCGCACGAACGAAGGCCGCAGGCTGCTCGATGAACGGCAGGTGTCCCGCGGCGGCGAGCTCGTGGTAGCGGCCGTGCGGGAGCAGCTCGGCGAGCGCCCGGCTCTCCTCGGGGCGGAAGGTGAGGTCGTCGTCGCCGGAGATCACCAGCGCCGGGGCGCGCACCTCCGAGGCGAGGGTTCGCGCGTCGAAGCGCTGCGCCGCGGCGAGGAAGTTGGCGTCGGCCTCGGGGCGGTACCGCATCGTCCGCGCCATGGCCTCGATGGTCGCGTCGCTCGGCGGCCGGTGCCACCACATGCGACCGAGGCCGCGGAAGAGGCGGGGCAGCGAGCGAGGGTCTCGGAGCGTCCCTTGCGGGGTGGAGAGCGACTGGATGGCGGCCCAGCCCGCCTCGCCGAGGGCCTCGCGCGAGCGCCTCGCCACCGCGCGAACCTGCTCTCCGTCGCGGAGCGGGGCTACCAGCACGAGGCGTCGGATGACCTCCGGGTGGCGCGCCGCGAGGGTGAGCGCGATGGCCGCGCCGAAGTCGTGCGCGATCAGGTCGATGGAGCGCTCGCCACGGGCGCGGGCCAGCTCCACCAGGTCGGCCGCGGCGTCCGGCAGCGCGTAGCCCTCGGCCTCGGGAGGCGGCGTCGAGCGCCCGTGCCCGCGAAGGTCGACGTAGACGAGCGGCGCGGCGGCCGAGAGCGGGTCGAGCCAGGGCCGGAGGTACGTGTGGTCGAGCCCGGGCCCGCCGTGGAGCACCCATCGCGCGGTGCGACCGGGGCCCGGGAGCTCGACCGTGTGCAGCGTCACCGAGCGCAGCCGCACGTCCCGGGGACGGGCGAGGACGGCCGGCGCGGACGAGGCGCCTCGACGGCAGGCGAGGGCGCCGAGGGCGAGACCCGCGAGGAGCTGTCGGCGGCGGAGCAACATGGGCGATGCGCGGCGCAGGGTGCGCGAAGTGGAGACGCATCGCCAGGAAGGAGGAGAGGGAGCGCCGGAAGAGAGCTCCCGAAGAGTGGAGCCGCACCGGCGCGCGATGCTACGACCGCGGTCGATGGATCCGTCGCCCCGAGATGAGATGCTCCAACTGCTCCGCGACCTCGGGGCGCAGCTCGCATGGCAGCGAGACGCCGGGCTGCTGGACACGCCCTCGCAGGGGCCGCTGCCCGTAGCGTCCGCCGTCGCCGCGCCGGTCCCGGTTCGCGCTCCGCCCCCGGCGGCGCCGCCCCCGGCCGCGCCCGCGCCGGTCGCGGTCGCCGCACCGCCGGTGGCCGAGGCGCCCGCAGCGCCCCCGACGGCGCCTGCTCCGACGGCGGCCCCGGTCTTACCGGAGCCGGTAAAGGTCACTCCTCCGGCGGCGGCGCTCGCGCCGGTCGCTCCGGCGAACTTCGAGGGGCGCGCCGGGGCGCTGCGGGTGATCCAGGAGGAGGTGCGGGCCTGTCGCGCGTGCGGCCTGGCGGCGAAGCGCACGCAGACGGTGTTCGCCCGCGGCAACCCCGAGGCGCGGCTCTGCTTCATCGGCGAGGGGCCGGGCGCCGACGAGGATCGCACGGGCCTGCCCTTCGTCGGGGTCGCGGGGCAGCTCCTCGACCGCATCATCGCCGCGATGCGGCTCACCGAGGATCAGGTCTACATCGCCAACATCGTGAAGTGCCGGCCGCCCAACAACCGGGTGCCCTACGAGGAGGAGATGTCGGCCTGCACGCCCTTCCTGCTGCGGCAGCTCGAGGTCGTGAAGCCCGAGGTGATCGTGGCGCTCGGAAAGACCGCGGCGGGCTTCCTGCTGCAGGACAAGAGCTCGATGACGGCGATGCGGGGCCGGTGGCACTCGTGGAAGGGCGTGCCGGTGATGCCGACGTGGCACCCGTCGTACGTGCTCCGGGTGCGCGACGACCCGAAGAGCACCGCCCGCGCCGAGGTCTGGACCGACATGAAGCTCGTGCTCGAGCGGCTCGGGTTGCCCGTGCCCTCGCCGCGTGGTTGATCCCCGGTCATGACCCCCGCCGTGAAGACCGTGCCCGACGACGATGAGCTGCCCGAGCTGGCGCCGCTCGACACCGACGAGGGCGAGGTCGAGGTGCCCGATGAGATCCGCCCGGATGCGTGGGACGACAGCCTCGTCGGGGACGACGAGCTCGCGGGACTCGACCCGGGCGCCGTCGCGGTGATGACCTTCGCCGAGGTCGCGGCGGGCGAGGACGACGAGGGCTCGCCGGACGATCCCATCGACGCGCTGCCCGACGACGACCGCGGCGCGTGGGTGGGCGAGGAGGAGCGTCCGGGCGACGACGGGGTGGAGATCGACGAGCCCCCGGGGGACCAGCCCGACGGCGGCGAAGACGGGCCGACGCGCGACCCCTACGACGAGGTCGACACGGCGCTGCCGGCGCTCGACGACGACGACGGCGACGAGGGCCCCGCCGACGAGCCGCCCGCGTAGGGGGGATAGGTCGTGTCGTCGTGGTGGCGGTCGTAGCGCCTGCGAAACCACGCGAGCGCGAGCGCCCCGAGCACCACCGCGAACCACAGCGTGGCGAGGCGGCAGAGCAGCGTGCCGGCCTTGGCGGCGGGCGCGGCGATGGCGCCGTGGGAGAGTGCGACCAGCAGCGAGATCATGGTGATCTCCGCGCCGCCGACGCCGCCCGGGAGCATCGCGACGGCGCCCGCGAGGGTGGAGGTCGCGTAGACGAAGGACGCGAGCGGCAGCGGCGCCGGGGCGCCCAGGCCGATGAGGATCACCCAGAGCCCGAGCGCCTCGAGCGCCCACGCGACCACGGAGATCGCGGTCGGGAGCAGCAGCGCCTTCGGGGAGGCGAGGATGCGCAGGGCGTCGTAGGCGTCGCGCACCTTGGGGGCGATGCGCCGGCCGAAGGCGAAGCGCTCGGTGAGCGAGATCACCCACTCGCCGAGCGGGCGGACGAGCACGAAGAGCATCAGGGCGACGACCAGCGAGGTGGCCGCGAGGGCGACGATCCAGCCGCCGGGGAAGAGCAGGCCGCCGAGGGCGACCATGGCGATGAGGGAGATGAGGTCGGTGAGCCGGTCGGCGACGACGATGGGCGCGGTGCGGGCGATGGGGTAGCCCCGGGCGCTGGCCAGGAGCGCGCTCTTGAAGACCTCGCCGGCCTTGGCGGGGGTCACGGACATCGCGAAGCCCGCCACGTAGATGCAGAAGCTCTCGGCCAGCGGGACGTCGCGGATGCCCAGCAGGCGGAGGTAGAACTCCCACTTGAAGAAGCGGAGGAAGTAGTTGCCGAGCGAGAGCGCGAGGGCGGCCGCGAAGGTCCACCAGGCGAAGGTGGAGAGCGTCAGCCGGAGGGCGCGGACGTCGCCGAGCAGCGCGATGGCGCCGTAGAGCAGCGCGACGGCGAGCCCTACGGCGAGGAGGCGTTTGGTGTTCATGTCGGGGGGAGGGGCACGGCTCAGGCGCGGCGGTCGGCCTGTCAGTCGTCGGACCGCAGGCCGTGCTTTCGGAAGAGGTCTCGGAGGTAGTGGCGCTCGATGCCCGCCAGCGCCGCGGCGCGGGAGAGGTTGTCCCCGGTGCGGTGAAGCAGGCGCTGGAGGTAGTCCTTCTCGAACTCGTCGATGAGGGTGCGCTTGGCGTCCTTGAAGGGCGTCAGCGGCTGGTTGGGGGCGGCCCCCACGGAGGCGGTCGCCGAGGGTGAGCTCAGCGTCCCCTGGGCCTTGGTGCGCTCGCCCGACAGGATGCGCTCGAAGGCCAGGTCGGCCGGGGTGATCACCGCCCCCTCGGCCATCATCGCGGCGCGCTCGACGGCGCTCTTCAGCTCCCGGATGTTGCCCGCGTACTCGCGGCGCATCAGCTCCTGCAGCGCCTCCGGCGAGATGGCGCGCGCGCCCTGGGTGTTGGACGGGAGGCGCTGGAGGAAGTGGTAGACGAGCAGCGGGATGTCGTCGGCGCGCTCCTTCAGCGGGGGAATGTTCACCCGCGCCTGCGCGAGGCGGTAGTAGAGGTCTTCGCGGAAGCGGCCGTGGTTGATCATCTGGCGCAGGTCGCGCCAGGTCGCGGAGATCACCCGCACCTGCACGGGCTTCGGGGTGGTGCTGCCGACGCGCACGACCTCGCGGCGCTCGAGCACGCGCAGCAGCTTGGGCTGCAGCTCGAGCGGGAGCTCGCCCACCTCGTCGAGGAAGACGGTGCCGTTCTCCGCGGCCTCGAAGATGCCGATGCGCCGCTCGCTCGCACCGGTGAAGGCGCCGCGCTCGTGGCCGAAGAGGACGCTCTCCGCGAGGCTCGACGGGATGGCGGTGCAGTCGAGCACCGCGAAGGGCCCCTGGCCGTAGAGGCTCGCGTCGTGGACGGCGCGCGCCGCGAGCTCCTTCCCGGTGCCGGTCTGGCCCTCGATGAGGATCGACAGCTCGGTGCGCGCGAGGCGCTGGAGCGTCGAGAACATCTCGCGCATGGCGCCGTTGCGGCCGCGCAGCTCGCCGAAGGAGTGGATGTCCGGGAGCGGCGTCTCGACGGCGGCGTCGAGCTGGATGCGTACGACGGAGCTCCCGATCTCCAGGGTGGCGCCGGAGGGGAGGAGCGCGGACTCGATGCGCGCGCCGGCGTAGCGGGTGCCGTTGCGCGACGAGAGGTCCTTCACGTGGATGGCGCCCTGGTCGTCGACGGCGTGGAGCTCGACGTGGAAGGCCGAGATGGTCGGGTCGGAGAGGCGCACGTCGCACCCCTGGCTGCGACCGACGATGCCGCGGGTGATCGCGAGCACGGCGTCGACGCCCATGTCTGGACCGCTCACGACGGTCACGCGGATTCCGCGGAACGTGGGGCCGACGAGCCGCTCGGGCTGGATCGTTCGGGTGTTCTCGACATCGGCGAGCTTCGAGGCGCGGGTCACGCGGGGATTCTGCCACCGAGCGCGGCCGCAAGACAGAGGCATCGCCGCCGGTCCGATGAGCGCGGCCCCACTTCGGCGCGGCCGGTGGTGTTAGTGTGCGCGCCGTGTCGGACCCCGCACGCCCGCGTTCCTCCGCCCGCGCGGACATCTGGAACATCCCCAACGCCCTCACGATGAGCCGCGTGGCGATGATTCCGGTGGTGCTCTACTACGTCACCGCGGGCACGCCCCGGGACGCCGTCATCGCCGGCTGGCTCTACGGCGCAACCGCCGTGACCGACCTGCTCGACGGTTACCTGGCCCGTAAACAGGGGCTGGTGAGCGTGTTCGGGAAGTTTCTCGACCCCCTGGCCGACAAGCTGCTCGTGATGGCCACGCTGGTCTACCTCACGCGCATGGGCCGCATCGCCCCGTGGATCGTGGTGGTGCTCCTCGGCCGCGAGCTCTCCATCACCTCGCTGCGGGCCATCGCGGCCAACGAGGGCGTGGTGATCGCCGCGGGCGAGGGCGGCAAGTGGAAGGCCGCCATCCAGATGGTCGGCATCCTCTGCCTCGTGCTGCACTTCCGCTACCCCGTGGTGCCCTTCTACCCGCACCCGGTCGACCTCAACCTCTGCGGCCAGTGGCTGATCGTGCTGTCGATGGTGTTCTCCGTGACCTCCGCGGTGGAGTACACCCGGCTCTTCGTGGCCGCGGTCGACGCCAAGGATCGTCGGCAGCAGGGGTCATGACGAGGGCGCGCTCGACGGCGGCCCCACCGGCAGCTCGCCGGTAGGCTCCGACGGGCCCGCGACCTGCGCGGTGATCACGTCGCGCGGCACCACCCAGCTGAAGATGCTCCCGCCGCCCTCGCGCTCGGCGATCTCCACACGCCCGTGGTGCGCGTCGGCGATGCGCTTCACGATGGCGAGCCCGAGCCCCGTGCCGCGCGCGGTGCCCGAGTAGAAGGCGTCGAAGATCCGCGCCCGCAGCTCGGGCTCGATGCCGGGGCCGCGGTCGAGCACCCGGAGCGCCGCCTCGTGCTCGGTGGCGCTCACCACGATCTCGACCTCGGTGCCCACGCGCGAGGCCTGCGCGGCGTTGCGGAGGAGGTTCCAGAGCACCTGCTTGTACTGGGCGGCGTCGACGGTGGCGACCACCGGCTGCTCGGCGCGGAGCTTGATGAGCACCCGCGCCTCGGGGCCGCCGGACGAGCGGGCGAGGGCCACCACCTCCCGGGTGAGCGCGCTCAGGTCGACGGGCGAGCGGTCGGGCATCCGCGGCTTCGCGAACTGGAGCATGTCGGTGACGAGGTCGTTGAGCCGGGCGACGTCGCGGCTCACGGTGGCGAGCAGGCTGCGCTCCTCGCTGTCGAGCGTCGCGGTCTCGCGCACCAGCTCGACGCACCCGGAGATGGCGCCGAGGGGGTTGCGGATCTCGTGCGCGAGCCCGGCGGCGAGGTGGCCGAGCTGGGCGAAGCGCTCGGAGGTCTCGACCGCGTGGCGCAGGCCCTCCTCGTGCGAGCGGTCTTCCACCACCACGATGCCGCCGCGTCGCGAGCCGTCGTGGGAGTAGAGCGGCGCGACGTGGTACGCGACGGGGATCTCCCGGTACGAGGTCTTGAGCCGCGCGTCGCCGCTGGAGCTTCCGGCGTCTCCGTCGAGCGCCACGCGGGGGATGAAGGGCAGCACCTCGTGCGCCGGGCGGCCGAGCATCTCCACGGGTTCGAGGTCGAGGAAGAGCGCCGCGAAGGGGTTGGCGCCGTCGACCAGCCCCTCGGCGGTGTACGTCACGAGCGCCGCGGGGATCGACCGAAGGACGTCTTCGTAGAGCGCGATCAGGCTGACGCGCGACGCCTCCACCCGCAGCAGCGCGTCGCCGGTGACCACGAGGCGGTCTGCGAGCGCGCCGCCGATGGCGGTGATCGACACGATGGCCGTGAGGGTGACCACCATCTGGTAGGTGGTCTCGATCGGGTTGTGGGGGATGTGGAGCTGGTCGGACGGCGGCTGCACGAGGCCGAGGGCGCCGGAGAGCGCGAGCAGGCCGTACGCCGAGAGCGACGAGACCGCCGTCCAGAGGGTGCCGTTGCCGCCGAGGACGAGCGCGGCGGTGAGGGTGCTCAGGCCGAAGAAGGTGCTGAGCGGAGAGCCCGCGCCGCCGGTGGCGTAGGCGAGCACCGTCCACGCGGCGAGGTCGAGGGCGATGCTGGTCGCGGTGAGGCGCAGGAGCCGGGCCCGCGGGGCGACGCGGATCTGCAGGGCGTAGACGAGCGAGACCGCGTAGATGGCGATGATCACCGAGAGCAGGAGCTTCGGCGTGGCGTCGTCGAGGGAGTGGCCCTCCGCGAGGTAGACCGCGACGGTTCCGCCGAAGATGACGGTGCAGACCATGACCCGCGCGGCGGTGAGGAGCTGGAAGCGCTCGCGGAGCTGGGCGTCGGAGTTGCCGACGAGGGAGAGCTGCTCCGGGAGGAGCGAGGGGGGACGCGCCGGCACCGCCGGTGCCTCAGCCGGCCTTGATGTTACCGGCCATGGTAAAGATCGGGAGGTACATTGCGATGATCATGGTGCCGACGCTGCCGCCGATGAACACCATCATGATCGGCTCGAGGAGCGAGGTCATCGCGGAGACGGCGACATCGACCTCCTCCTCGTAGAAGTCGGCGATCTTGTTGAGCATGGTGTCGAGGGCGCCGGTCTGCTCGCCCACGGCGATCATCTGCACCACCATCGACGGGAACACCTGCGTCTCCGCGAGGGGCTCCGCCATGTTCTTGCCCTCGGCGATCTTCGAGCGGGCGGTCATGATGCCCTGCTCGATGATGTAGTTGCCCGAGCTCTTGGCCACGATCTCCATGGCATCGAGGATGGGCACGCCGGACGAGAGCAGCGTGCCGAGCGTGCGGGTGAAGCGCGCGACGGCGATCTTCCGCATCACACCGCCGATGACGGGGAACTGGAGCAGCGCGCGGTCGATGATGCGGGTGCCGCTGGGGGTGCGCTTCCAGTAGATGAAGCCGTAGATGCCGCCGACGATGCCGCCGACGAGCAGGAAGACGTTGTCGACGAAGAAGTGCGACGCGTTGATGACCGTCTGCGTGAGCGCGGGGAGCTCGCCGCCGAACTCCTTGAACATCGACTCGAAGCTCGGGATCACGAAGATCATCATGATCCCGATGACGCCGACGGCGATGGCGAGCACGCCGATGGGGTAGGTGAGGGCGCTCTTCACCTGGCGCACCAGCTTGGCGTTCTTCTCGATGTACGCCGCGAGCCGCTGGAGGATGGTGTCGAGGATGCCGCCGATCTCTCCGGCGCGGACCAGGTTGCAGAACAGGTGGTCGAAGATGCGCGGGTGCTTGGCCAGCGAGTCGCTGAACGTGAGGCCGCCCTCGACGTCGTTTTTCACCGTGCGAAGCACGCGCGCGAAGGCCGGGTTCTCGATCTGCGATCCGAGGATGTCGAGGCACTGCACCAGCGGCAGGCCGGCATCGATCATGGTCGAGAACTGCCTCGTGAAGATGACGAGGTCCTTGGTGGTGACGCTGCCGCCGCCGCCGAAGTTGAAGCTGAAGCCCTTCTTCGCGACCTTGGTGGGCTGGAGCTGCTGCTGTCGGAGCCGTTGCCCGACCGCAGCCTCGTCATCAGCCTCCATGGTGCCGGTGCGAACCTCACCGGTCCGGGTCTTGGCCTCGTAGGTGAACGTCGGCATTTCCCGCGATCGTATTGGGACGTGCGGCCGGGGTCAAAGGATCTCGCCGGGGCCTACGGTTCTCGGGAGGACGATGTACGGGGAGGTACTGCCGCGCGAGCGGTCTCCACGAGCTGGAGGAGCTCGATCGGGTCGTTGGATCGACCCTGCGCCTCTTCCATCGTGATCTGTCGGCGGGCGACCAGCGTGGCGAGCGACTGGTTCATGGTCTGCATCCCAGAGGTGCTCTGGCCCACCTGCATCAGCGAGTAGATCTGGTGGATCTTGTCCTCGCGGATGAGCGATCGGATGCCCGAGTTGGGCACGAGCACCTCGACCGCCGCGATGCGCCCGGGCACCCCCGCGCGGGGCAGCAGGAGCTGCGTCACCACGCCCTGGAGCACGAACGACAGCGAGATGCGCGCCTGCTGCTGCTGGTGCGCCGGGAACATGTCCACCACGCGGTGGATCGCCTGCCACGCCGAGTTGGTGTGCAGCGTGCCCAGCACCAGGTGGCCGGTCTCCGAGACCGTGAGCGCGGCCTCGACGGTCTCCTGGTCGCGCAGCTCGCCGATGAGCACCACGTCCGGGTCCTGCCGCAGCACGTTGCGCAGCGCGTCCTTGAAGGTCGCCGAGTCGGTGCCCACCTCACGCTGGTTGACCAGCGAGTTCTTGTTGAGGTGCATGTACTCGATCGGGTCTTCGATCGTGACGATGTGCTGGCGGGTCTCGGCGTTGATCTTGTCGATGATCGCCGCGAGGGTGGTGGTCTTCCCGCTGCCCGTCGGGCCGGTGACGAGCACGAGGCCCCGGGCCTTGGTGATGAGGTCACCCACCACCGGGGGCAGGCCCAGCTCCTCCAGCCCGAGGATCTTGAAGGGGATCGCGCGGAAGGTGCCCGCCACCGCGCCTCGCTGGAGGAAGATGTTCGCGCGGAAGCGCGCGAGGCCCTTCACCCCGAAGGAGAGGTCGATCTCGCAGCTGCGCTCGAAGCGCGCCCGCTGCTCCTCGGTGAGGATCTGGTAGCAGAGCCGCTGCGTGTCCGCGGGCGTGAGCACCGAGAGGTTGCGCCGCAGCGGGATGAGCTGGTCGTCGATGCGCAGCATCGGCGGGGCGCCGGTGGTGATGTGCAGGTCGCTGGCGCTCCGCTCGACCATGATGCGGAGCAGTTCGAGGATGGACGGCGGGGATGCCTCGGCGGGGGCGGTCATGGGAGGGGTCTCAGCTTGCGGACTTGTTCACGTCCGACAAGGTCACGCGGATGATCTCCTCGGTGGTGGTCACGCCCTCCAGGCACTTGGTGATGCCGCTCATGCGCAGGGTGCGCAGCCCGCATCGGATCGCCTGGGTCTTGAGCTCCGCCGCCGACGCGCCCTGGAGCACGAGCTCCTTGAGCTCGTCCCACATCGGCATGACCTCGTAGAGCGCCACGCGCCCGCGGTACCCGGTGCCGTTGCAGTTGGTGCACCCCTGGCCCTTCCAGAGCCGGCCGTTGGCCTGCGCGATCTCCTCCTCCTTGAAGCCGATCTCGCGGAGCGCCTCGGCGTTGACCTTGATCTCCTGCTTGCACTCCGAGCAGATGCGGCGCGCGAGGCGCTGGGCGAGCACGAGGGTCGTGGCGGCGGTCACCATGAAGGGCTCGATGCCCATGTTGAGGAGGCGCGAGACCGTCCCCGGGGCGTCGTTGGTGTGCAGCGTCGAGAGCACCATGTGGCCCGTGAGCGCGGCCTTCACGCCGATCTCCGCGGTCTCGAAATCGCGGATCTCGCCGACCATGATGATGTCCGGGTCCTGCCGGAGGAAGGACCTCAGGGCCGCGGCGAAGTTGAGCCCGATGTCATCGTGCATCTGGCACTGGTTGATGCCCTGGAGGTTGTACTCGACCGGGTCTTCGGCGGTGGAGATGTTCTCGGAGATCTTGTTGAGCTCGGAGAGCGCGGAGTAGAGCGTCGTGGTCTTGCCCGACCCCGTGGGGCCGGTGACCAGCACCATCCCGAAGGGGTTGTGGATGGCCTTCATGAACCACTCGAGCGCCTGCTTCTCGAAGCCCAGCTTGGTCATGTCGAGCTGCAGGTTGGACTTGTCCAACAGACGCATGACGATCTTCTCGCCCCAGATCGTGGGGAGGACCGACACGCGGTAATCCATCTCCTTGCCGCCCGGCATCTTGAGCTTGATGCGCCCGTCCTGCGGGAGGCGCCGCTCGGCGATGTCGAGGCTCGACATGATCTTGATGCGCGACGAGATCGCGTTCTTCATCTTGATCGGCGGGGACATCTCCTCGCGCAGCACGCCGTCGATGCGGTAGCGCACCCGGAGCTTCTTCTCGTAGGGCTCGATGTGGATGTCGCTCGCGCGAACCTTGATCGCGTTGAGCAGGATGGCGTTGCAGAGGCGGACGATGGGGGCGTCCTCGCTGGCCTTGGCCAGCTCCATCGCGTTGGCCTCGCTCTCCTCCTCCTCGCCGAACTCGATCTCGCCGTCGGCGAACTCATCGAGCACGTCGTTCATGTTGATGCCCTGGGCCTGCGCCTGGAACATCCGGTCGATGGCCGCGAGGATCGCGTTCTCGCTCGCGACCACGGGCTCGACGTTGTAGGTCGTGAGGAAGCGAACCGCGTCGATGGCGTTGAGGTTCGTCGGGTCGCTCATCGCCACGATGAGCGAGGTGCCCGCCCGCGAGATGGGCACGATGCGGTGCTTCTCGCAGATCTCCTTGGTGACGATCTTGCCGAGCTCGGGGTCGAGCTCCACGGCGTTGAGGTCGATGGAGGGGACGCGGTACTCCTGGGCCAGGAAGTTCGCGATCTCCTTCTCGGAGATGTACCCGAGCTTCGCCAGGGCGTAGGTAAGGTTCTGACCGGTGCGCTTCTGCTCGTCCTGTGCCGCCTTGAGCTGTGTCAGGGAGATGCGCTTCTCGCGCACCAGAAGCTCGCCAAGGCGATTGCCGCTCGACATCAAATGCCTCCTTCTCGTCGCCGATTGATCCGGTAGGGCCACTGTCGACGGGCGCGGTGCATCAGAGCGGTCGCGAGGTCGGGACAGCGCACAGCGTGTTATCTATCACGCCTGGACGAGGATCATCCATGTGGTCGTGGTTGTCGCGTGCATTCCGGTCGACCGGAGCCGCAGAGCGGGCGGAGGCCGAGGGGCGGTTCGAAGACGCGGTGCGTCTCTACGTAGACGCGGGGGCTAGAGAGGAGGCGGTGCGGGTCCTGCTGGCCGTCTCGGAGACCACCCGGGCCCTGGAGGCCCGGCGCTCGCTGCTCACCCGGGCCGCGACCCTCTCCCGGAATGACGCGCAGCAGGTCGAGGCCCGGCGACGGCTGGCCCGGCTCACCGTCGACGAGGCCGAAGACGACCCGCCCCGCACCGACGACGACCGCCGCGCGCTGGCCGACGCCGCCCGCGCCCTGGAGGGCCTCGGAGAGCACGGCGACGCGGCCCGCGCCTACGTGATGCTCGAAGACCGCGAGGGCATCGTCCGCACCCTCACCCTGTCGGGCGACGTCGAGGCGCTCGAGCGGCTGACCGGGGCGCGCGACGACGTCGACCGGCACGGGCTGCGTCGCCGGGCTGCCACCGAGGACGCCGACACGCGCTGGCGCTCGGGAGACCGGCCGGGGTCGCTCACGGCGCTGCGGGCCTGGGTGGGCTCCAACGCCGACGACCACGAGGCCCGGCGGCTGCTCGATCAGCGGGAGGCTTCGCTGCTGCGCGGCGGCCGGTGCGAGCTGCGCGTCGACGGCGAGGCGGTCACGTTGATGGGCAAGCTGCCGCTGGTGATCGGCCGCGAGGGCGACCTGGTGCTTCGAGGGGCGGGGGTGTCGCGGCGGCACTGCGAGATCGCGCGCTCGGACGACGCCGCGGGGGCCTACGAGCTCCGCGACCTGGAGAGCCGGGCCGGGACCCGGCTCGACGGGCTGCGCATCGGCGCTCCGATGCGGCTGCGAGACGGGCAGCGCGTGGAGCTCGGCGACGACCTCGCGCTGCGGGTGGGGCTCGCCGACGGGGCGCTCACGCTGCTGGTCGAGCGGGGGCTCGACCGGGGTCGGCGGGTGGCGGTGCTCGCGGGCGACTGGCGCACCCCGATGGGTGTCCTGCGCATGAGGGAGAGCGGGCTGGAGCTCGAGCCGTCGGCGCCGGTGCAGCTCAACGGGCAGCGTGTGGCGATGGCGATGGTGCTGGCGCACGGCGACCGCATCGACGGCGCGCGCGGCTGGATGGAGGTTCTCTAGGAGCGCCGATGGGACTGCGAGACTGGCTCCGACGCATCACCGGATCAAAGCCGACGGACCCCGACGAGGCGGACGACGATCGGGCCGCGGCGCCGCCGGTGGTCTCTCCCGCCCACGCGGCCCCTCCCCGCAAGGTCGATGGGGTGGATGTGGCCGAGCGCCTGCGGGCAATGCCACCCGGGGATGCGGTGCGCCGGGCGGTGGCGTCGCTGCGCAGCGAGATCGACCCGGTCGCGGCGACGGGCCTCGTGAGGATGCTGCGGGAGCTCAGCGAGCGAGACGACCTCGACGATGACGCGGGGCTGCTGCTCGCGGAGTACTTTCAGGGGCGAGGGGAGGCGGACGTCGCGGCGCGAGTGCTGGAGACGGCCGCGAGGCGCTCGGGAGACGGCGCGCTGCGGGCTCGCCTCGGGCTCGCGGACCTGTGCATCGAGCGCGGCGACCGGGACGCGGCGGCGCGATGGCTCGAGGAGCTGGTGGCGTGCGACCTGACGTACCCCGGGGCGAGAGAGCGGCTACGGAGGCTGGGGGAGGGGGCCCGGCCGGGAGACGCGGGCGCCACGCTGCTGGCCCCGGACGCCCGCGCGGGCATCGGGCGCTACGTGCTCTTGAAGGAGCTCGGGCGCGGCGGGGCCGGGGCGGTGTTCCTGGCGAGGGACGAGCGCCTGGGGCGCGAGGTCGCGGTGAAGCTCCACCATGGCGGCGGTGGTCGCGAGGCGCGTCGCGCGCGGATGCGGGCAGAGGCGGAGGTCGCCGAGGCCATCCGGTCGGCGCGGGTGGTGCGGCTCCTCGACGTCCGACCCGAGCAGGGCGCGCTGGTGATGGAGCACTGCGCGGGGGGATCGCTCCGGCAGGTGATCGCTCGCGGCCCCGTCCCGACCGAGCAGGCGCGGGGGTGGATCCGGGACGTGGCGCGCGCGCTGGCGAGGGTCCACGACGCAGGCTGGGTGCACCGCGACCTGAAGCCCGGCAACATCCTGCTTCGGGCGGACGGCCGCGCGGTGGTCTCCGACCTCGGGCTCGCCCGACGCGCCGGGGAGCGCGCCGACGCCGTCGAGGGGACGCCCGGGTTCACCGCCCCGGAGGCGAGGGCGGGCGAGGCCATCCGGCCCACCTCGGACGTGTACTCCTTCGGCGCCATGGGCCTCGCGCTGGGCCTCGGAGGGCACCCCGCGGTCGCCCGGTTGCTGCAGCAGTGTCTCTCTCCCGATCCCGCCGCGCGCCCCGCGGACGGGCGCGCCCTCGTCACGGCGCTCTCCGCGATCGCCTGATCAGCGGATCTCGCCCGCGCGCACCGCGTGGACCACGCCCTGGTCATCGCGCACCCGCAGCGCCCCGGTCGGGTCGATGTCGATCGCGACGCCGCTCACCTCGCCGATGGACACCCGCGCTCCGATGTTCTCGCAGCGCTCGATGAGCCGCTGGCGGATGGCCCCGAAGCCGTCGGCGCAGAGCCGGCCGAGCGTAGCGTCGAGGCGCTCGAGCAGCGACGAGAGCACCGCCGCGCGGCCCGGGTCGTCGCCTCGCACGATGCGCAGCGAGGTGGCGATCTCCGCGATGGCCTCGGGCATCACGGCGCCTCGCACGTTGACGCCGAGGCCGAGGATCACGGCGCTGGGCTGGGTTCCGCGGTAGATCGCCTCGGCCAGCAGGCCAGCGAGCTTTCTTCCCCGGTGGCGCACGTCGTTGGGCCACTTCACCGCCGTCGGCGTGGGGGTGAACCCGTCGAGCGCCTC
The DNA here is from genome assembly GCA_004297725.1 of Myxococcaceae bacterium. Lineage (GTDB taxonomy): Bacteria > Myxococcota_A > Polyangia > Polyangiales > SCUS01. Next base: position 141,388 of record SCUS01000113.1, read on the forward strand.
GGACACCGCGAGCCCCGCGCCGAGGGCCAGGAGCGGCGGCTCGATCGCGTCGAGCCCCGAGCGCCACACGACGGACAGGTAGAGGTTCTCTCCCGCAGGGGAGGACCACGCCCGGCCGAGGCGTCCGCGCCCGGCGGTCTGCGCGTCGGCGAGCACGACGGTGCCGTGGCCCGCGCCCGCGTTGGCGAGCGCTCGGGCGTCGTCGTTGGTCGACCCGGTCAGCGCCTTCAGGATCAGCGGTCGCCCCAGCCGACACCCCGGAGGGCTCACGAAGGCGAGGAGGTCGTCCATCGGGAGCCTCTCAGGGGGTAGCGCCGTCCCAGGAGCCGGTGACCTCGAGGTCGAGCCCGATGTCCACGGCGCGGGCGCCGTGGGTGAGCGCACCCACCGAGAGGACGTCGACGCCCATCGCAGCGAGGGTCGGGGCGCGCTCGAGGGTGATGCCCCCGGAGACCTCCACGATGGGAGCGTGGGCGAGCGAGCGGATTCGCCGGAGCGCCTCGACGGTCTGCGCGTCGTCGAAGTTGTCGAGCATCAGCACGTCGACGCCCGCGGAGAGGGCCTCGTCGAGCTCGTCGAGGGACTGCACCTCGCACTCGATGCGCATGGTGTGCGGGGCCGCGCGTCGGGCGCGCTCGATCGCCGGGCGGACGCCGCCGCAGACGGCGACGTGGTTGTCCTTGATGAGCACCGCGGAGGAGAGGTCGTTGCGGTGGTTGTGTCCGCCGCCGGCGCGTACGGCGTAGCGGTCGAGGGCGCGGAGCCCGGGGTTGGTCTTACGGGTGTCGGTAATCCGCGCGCGGCTCCCGGGGGGGAGGGCGTCGACGAAGCGGCGGGTCAGCGTGGCGACGCCGCACATCCGCTGGAGCAGGTTGAGCGCGCTTCGCTCGCCGGTCAGGACGCCGTGTGCAGGTCCCTCGATCGCGGCGACCACGGCGCCCCTCGGGAGGAGCGTCCCGTCGGCGACGCGCGCGGTGAAGGTCACCCGAGGGTCGACCCGAGCGAAGACCCGAGCGGCCACGGACAGACCGGCGAGGACCATGGGCTCACGGGCGGAGAAGGTTCCGCGGGCGAGGGCGTCGGGCGGGACGACGGTGCGGGTGGTGACGTCTCCCGCGGCGAGGTCTTCGGCGAGAGCCATCTCGACGATGCGGTCGACTTCGAGGGGAGAGAGCTCGGCGGGCGAGAGGACAAACGCAGGGTTCATGGCAGCGCCGGGAGCGTTACCACAGAAAGCACGCGATTTACCGCGGCTCGGAGTCCCCAGCGGAGGGCACTTGCCTCGAGACGCAGGAGGCACTTCATATCGCCGGGCGCGTCGTCGGCGACGGAGCAACATCGTTGTCGATTCCTCGCGTGGTCCCCCTGCGAACCTGTTAGCGTCCCCGCCCGCGATCGAACTGGGCGGAGAACCTGCTCTGGAATGCTTCCAGAAGGCTCCTCTCCATCCCGGACCGAGCGCATGCCTCTTGACAGGGTTGCCGCGAATATGGTGCTAGCGGCACCGCGGTCCTGCGGCGCCCGGTCGCAGGGCGGGAGAACCGAGGACGCGCCCCGCGCTCGGCCAGCAGACCGAAGACAAACCTCCGATGCAGATCTTCCCGCGCTCACTCAACCGTCTGCCGGCCATCGTCGCCGTCGTGGTCGCCCTTGCGGGCGGCCTCGTGACGTCGCTGGTCTGGTACTACTTCTCACCGCTGAACACGCAGGTCGGCTACCAGCCGCGCCAGCCTGTCCCGTACAGCCACCTGCTGCACGCCGGACAGATGGGCATGGACTGCCGGTATTGCCACGCGAACATCGAGCGCGCCGCGCACGCGATGATTCCGCCGACGCAGACCTGCATGAACTGCCACGCGCTGGTGCGCACCACCTCCGCCCGGCTCGCGCCGGTGCGTGAGAGCTGGGACAGCGGCCGGGCGATCGAGTGGGTGAAGGTCCACCGGCTTCCCGACCATGCGTACTTCGATCACAGCGTGCACCTGTCCGCAGGCGTGGGCTGCGTGGAGTGCCACGGCCGCGTCGACCAGATGGACGTCGTGCGTCAGGTGCAGCCCTTGAGCATGTCCTGGTGCCTCGACTGCCACCGCAACCCGGGCCCGCGCATCCGCCCGCTCGATCAGATCACCAACATGGATCCCAGTCTGAGCGGGACCGCGCAGCCTCCGCGCGCGATCAACCCGCCCACGACGTGCTCAGGGTGTCACCGATGACGCATCGCAAGCCGTATGAGTTCGAGGGGCCCGCGCCGGACGCGGCGGTCTATTGGACCAGCCTCGATGACTTCACGCTCCAGCAGAGCTCCGACCCGGCCGCGCGGGACCACCTCGCCGAGGAGATCCCCCGCACGGCCCTCGACTTCTCCGACGGGGTCTCCCGCCGCGGGTTCATGACCCTGATGGGCGCGGCCGTCGCGCTCGCGACCCTCGAAGGGTGCCGTCGGCCGGTCGACAAGATCATGCCGTACGCCCGCATGCCCGAGGACGTGGCCGTCAACGTGACGAGCTACTACGCCACGGTCATCGACCGGCGCGGCGAGTCCCTCGGCCTGCTCGTCGAGAGCCACGAGGGGCGCCCCACCAAGATCGAGGGCAACCCCGACCATAGTGCGAGCCACGGCAAGACCGACCTGCTCGCGCAGGCCGCGGTGCTCGACCTCTACGATCCCGACCGGGCCCGGCAGCCCTCGACCCGCGGCGAAGACAAGCGCTACGCCGACGCCGAGGCCGCCCTCCAGACGGTCCTCCAGGCGCAGGCGGCCAACGGCGGCGGCGGCCTCCGGGTGCTCGCGCAGCCGACCAACTCCCCGACCTTCGTGCGCCTCCGCCAGGCGGTGCTCCGGCGCTTCCCCAACGCGCGCTTCCACACCTGGAGCGCGGCCTCCACCAGCAACGACCGCGAGGGCGCGAAGCTCGCCTTCGGCCAGGTCGTGCTCCCGGTGCTCTCGCTCGAGCGGGCGCGGGTGATCGTCTCCCTCGACAGCGACTTCCTCCAGACCGAGACCGGCGCGGTGCGCAACACCCGCGGCTTCGCGATGGGACGTCGCCCCGGCGAGGAGATGAGCCGACTCTACGTGGTCGAGCCCTCGTACACGATCACCGGCGCCAACGCCGATCACCGCCTGCGCCTCGCGGCGCGTGAGGTCGAACTCTACCTCCAGGCCCTCGCCGGCCAGCTCGTGCGCGCGCACAGCCTCGACCTCGGCGAGATCTCCGCCGCCGTGCGCAACGCCCAGGCCCCGCAGGGCGTCCCCGCGAAGTGGGTCGAGGCGGTCGCCAGCGACCTCGCCGCCCACCGCGGCGGCTCCGCGCTGGTCGTCGGCTCCAGGCAGCCCGCCACCGTCCACGCGCTCGCGCACGCCATCAACCAGGCGCTCGGCAACGCCGGCCAGACGGTGCGCTACATCGCCCCGGCGGACCGCGACGAGGTCGACCACGGCACCGACATCGCAGCCCTCGCCGAGGCGATGGGCGCCGGTCAGGTGCAGGCGCTGGTGATCCTCGGCGGCAACCCCGTCTACGACGCCCCGGGCGACCTGGCCTTCGGCGAGAAGCTCGGCCGCGTCCCCGCCAGCTTCGTCCTCTCCTCGCACCGCGACGAGACGGCCGAGCGCGCGACCTGGCACATCCCGCGGGCCCACGAGCTCGAGGCCTGGGGCGATGGACAGTCGCTCGACGGCACCGTCTCGATCCAGCAGCCGCTGATCCAGCCGCTCTTCCAGGGCCGCTCGGAGATCGAGATCCTGGCCCTCCTCGCCGATGCGCCGTCGCCCCGCGGCCACGACCTCGTGCAGGAGACCCACCGCGGCGCCGGGGTGCCCGCGGTGATCTTCAACCGCGCCTGGCGTCGCGCCCTCAACCGCGGCGTTCACGTCGAGGCGCCGAACAACCCGGCGCTCCCGTCGATCCAGGGTGGCGCGGTCGCTCAGCGCATGGCGCAGCGGCAGGCCGGCTCGCCCATCGGGCGGAGCAACCTCGAGGTGAACTTCCTCGTGGACGCCAAGGTGCTCGACGGCCGCCACGCCAACAACGCCTGGCTCCAGGAGCTCCCGGACCCGGTCACCAAGATCACCTGGGACAACGCGGCGTACGTCTCGCCCGCCACCGCCGAGGCGCTGAGCATCGGCAACGGCGACATGATCCGACTGACCAAGGGCAGCCGCTCGGTCGAGCTCGTCGCCTGGATCCTCCCGGGGCAGGCCGACTGGAGCATCGGGCTCTCGCTCGGCTGGGGTCGCACCAAGGCCGGCCGCGTGGGCAACCGCAAGGGCTTCGACGTCACCCCGCTCCGCTCCGCCGGGGCGCTGTGGTTCACCGACGGCGTGGCGCTCACGAAGACCGGGGCGACCTACCCCCTCTCGCAGACGCAGGACCACTTCCGCATGGAGGGGCGTCCGATGGCGGTCGAGGCCACGCTGGCGGAGTTCAGCGAGACGCCGAACTTCGCCGCTCGTCGCTCGCCGACGCCCCGCACGCTGCCGCTCTGGCGCGAGGTGGACTACAGCACCGGCTACCGCTGGGGCATGACCATCGACCTGGCGACCTGCACCGGCTGCAACACCTGCGTCGTCGCCTGCCAGTCGGAGAACAACATCCCCGTCGTCGGCAAGGAGCAGGTCTCCCGCGGTCGCGAGATGCACTGGCTGCGCATCGACCGCTACTTCGTGAGCCCGAAGTCGCACGGCAGCGACCGCGACGTCGAGGCGACGAGCGACCCGGCGGTGGCCTTCCAGCCGCTGGCCTGCGTGCAGTGTGAAGAGGCGCCCTGCGAGAACGTGTGCCCGGTGAACGCCACGGTGCACAGCCCCGAAGGCCTCAACGACATGTCCTACAACCGCTGCATCGGCACGCGGTACTGCGCCAACAACTGCCCGTACAAGGTGCGCCGCTTCAACTACCTGAACTGGCACAACGACGGGGTCTACCAGCCCGAGGACGCCGACGTCCCGGAGACGGTGCGCATGCAGATGAACCCCAACGTCACGGTGCGCTTCCGCGGCGTGATGGAGAAGTGCACGTACTGCGTGCAGCGCATCCAGGGCCGCAAGATCGAGGCGCGGCGCGCGGACAACGGCCGCGGCCGGCACATCCGCGACGGCGAGCTGATGACCGCGTGCCAGCAGGCGTGCCCTGCGGACGCGATCGTGTTTGGTGACCTCAATGACCGCGAGAGCCGCATCGCGCACCTGCACCGCGACGACCGGCGCTACGCGCTGCTCGGGGAGATCGGCACGCAGCCGCGAACCCTGTACCTCGCCAAGATCCGCAATCCGAACCCGGAGATGCTCGGATGAGCTTCGACGCACCGATCAAGGCCATTGGCGAGAAGGACCTCGTCGCCCCGAAGAGCACCTTCAAGTCCATCACCGAGGCCGTGAGCCGGGTGACGGAGAACCCTGCGCCCAAGGGCTGGTGGATCGCCTTCCTCACGGCGTTCTCCTTCACCGGCGTGCTGCTCGGGTCCATCGGGTACCTGTTCTGGCGCGGCGTCGGTGTCTGGGGAAATAACTCCCCGGTCGCCTGGGCCTGGGACATCACCAACTTCGTCTGGTGGGTCGGCATCGGCCACGCGGGAACCCTCATTTCCGCGGTGCTGTTCCTCTTCCGTCAGAAGTGGCGCACGTCGATCAACCGCTTCGCGGAGGCGATGACCATCTTCGCGGTCATCTGCGCCCTCATCTTCCCGGGCATCCACGTCGGCCGTATCTGGCACGCGTACTACCTGGCGCCGATCCCCAACCAGATGGGCATCTGGCCCAACTTCAAGAGTCCGCTGCTCTGGGACGTGTTCGCCGTGAGCACGTACTTCACGGTGTCGCTGCTCTTCTGGTTCGTCGGCCTCGTCCCCGACCTCGCCACGCTGCGCGACCGCGCGAAGAACAGCCTTCGCCGCATGGTGTACGGCTTCCTCGCCCTCGGCTGGCGCGGCTCGAACCGTCACTGGCAGAACTACGAGCGCGCCTACATGATCCTGGCGGCGCTCTCCACCCCCCTCGTGCTCTCGGTGCACTCGGTGGTGTCCTTCGACTTCGCCACCTCGGTCGAGCCCGGCTGGCACACGACGATCTTCCCGCCGTACTTCGTCGCGGGCGCCGTGTTCTCGGGCTTCGCGATGGTGATGACGCTCCTGCTCATCGCGCGCTCGGTGTTCAAGCTCACCGACCTGGTCACGATGACCCACGTCGAGCTGATGAACAAGATCATGCTCGCGACGGGTTCGCTCGTTGGCTACGCGTACGCGATGGAGTTCTTCGTCGCCTGGTACTCGGGCAACGAGTACGAGCGCTACGTCTTCATCAACCGCGCGACCGGCCCGTACGCCTGGGCGTACTGGATCATGATCACCTGCAACGTGATCTCGCCGCAGCTCTTCTGGTCGAAGCGCCTGCGCACGAACATCCCGCTCAGCTTCGTCGTGTCGATCTTCATCAACATCGGCATGTGGTTTGAGCGCTTCGTGATCATCGTGACGTCGCTGCACCGGGACTTCATCCCGAGCTCGTGGGGCTACTTCCACCCGACGCTCATCGACATCACCACCTACATGGGCTCGCTGGGCCTGTTCTTCACGCTCTTCCTGCTCTTCCTCCGCTGGGTTCCGATGATCGCCATCGCCGAGCTGAAGAGCATCCTCCCGGAGGCTGATCCGCACTTCGGGGAGCACCACGACGAGGCCCACGAGGGCGACAGCCACGGCGAGCCCGCGCTCGCGACCAGCGCGGAGGGGCACTGAACCTATGTCCGTCGAGATCACCACGGTGAGCGTCCCGGAGGGCAGGCCCGCGCTGCTCCTCGCGGAGTACGAGACCCCGGGGGCCTGCATGAAGGCCGCCGCGAAGCTCCGCGACGCGGGCTTCACGAAGTTCGACACCCACACCCCCTTCCCGATCCACGGGATGGACGGCGCCATGGGGATGAAGGACTCCAGGCTCGGCTGGATCGTCCTGGTGATGGGCATCACCGGCCTCATGACCGGCATCGCCCTGATCACCTACGCCAACGGCATCGCCTACCCGATCATCGTCGGCGGCAAGCCGGCGATCTCGATCCCCAGCTACGTGCCGGTGTGCTTCGAGCTGACCATCCTGCTCTCCGCCTTCGGCGCGGTCTTCGGGATGTTCGGCCTCAACAAGCTGCCCCGGCACCACCACCCGATCTTCGAGAGCGACCGCTTCAAGGCAGCGACGGACGACAAGTTCTTCGTGAGCGTCGAGTACGCCGACCCGAAGTTCGACGCCGACCGCACGCCCGAGCTGCTCGCGTCGACGAATCCCAACCACATCGAGATCATCGAGGACACTGAGTCGTGAGCCGCGCACTCTCCATCGCCGCGTCCCTCGCGGTCTTCGTGGTCGGCTGTCGGGGCGAGGTCTCCACCGATGCTCCGATCACCCCGCTGCGAAACATGCACTTCCAGCAGCGCTACAACTCGCAGGCGCACAGCGCGTTCTACGGGGACGGCCGCACGATGCGCAATCCGCCGGAGGGCACCGTGGCGCGCTTCCCGGGCGGCGCCAACGTGCAGTACGCCGACTTCACCGTCGGCCACGACGAGAGCTTCCTCGAGGACGACATCACGCTCGGCCACGAGACCGACAGCCCCGCCTACGTGATGACGATCCCCGATCGGGTCACGCAGGCCGCCGGCGGGCTCGACGCCATGGTGCGCCGGGGCCAGCAGCGCTACGGCATCTACTGCACCCCGTGCCACGGGGGAGTGGGTGACGGCCGCGGCCTGGTGTACCTCCGAAGCCAGGGGCCCGACGGTCCGCGCTACGCGTACCCGCAGCCGGCCAACCTGCACGATGACCGCATCCGTCACATCCCCGATGGTCAGCTCTACGCCACCATCGCCAACGGGGTGCGCAACATGCCCGGATACGCCGCGCAGATTCCCGTGAGCGACCGCTGGGCGATCGTGTCGTACGTGCGCGCGCTCCAGCTCAGCCAGATCAACACCGGAGCCACGCCGTGAGCGCCGCCACCAACGACAAGACTGACTTTCGGACCTCGGGAACCTCCTGGGCCAACGCGTGGAAGATCGCCGCGGGCGTCGGAGTCCTCGGGCTCGCGGGCGCGGGCGCTGGCTTCGCGGCGGACGGGCAGCGCTTCGCGTTCTCGTACCTCTTCGCGTTCGTCGTCTTCCTGACCATCGCGATCGGCGCGACCTTCTTCGTGCTGCTGCAGCACCTCACGAACGCCGGGTGGAGCGTCACGATCCGGCGCACGGCCGAGTTCTTCATGAGCGCGCTGCCGATCTTCGCGCTGCTCTTCCTCCCGATCGTGGCCAACCTCGATCACCTGCTCCCGTGGTGGAACCCCGACCACGGCGCTCACGCCGCGCACCAGACGGCGACGCAGTCCCCCGAACACGGGCACCCCGCTCCGGCCGCGCACGCTGAGCACGGCGAGCACGCGGCGCCCGCGGTCGCGCACGTCCCCGGCGCGCCGGGTCACCGGATGTCCGACGAGGAGATCGAGCACTCGCTCCACGCGCAGGTGATGGCGTCGAAGGACTGGTACCTCAGCCACCGCTTCTTCTTCTTCCGCGTGGTGGTCTACTTCCTCTTCTGGACGCTCCTGACGATGAAGCTGTTTCGCAACAGCACCCTCCAGGACACCACGAAGGACCTCAAGCTCACCGCGAGCTCCCAGGGAATGGCTCCGGCCGCCACCTTCGGCCTCGCGCTGACCACGACCTTCGCGGCCTTCGACTGGATCATGTCGCTGCTCCCGAACTGGTACTCGACCATCTTCGGGGTGCAGATCTTCTCCACCACGATGGTGGCGATCTTCTCGGTGCTCGTGCTCATGGCCTACGCGATGCGGGCCTCCGGGGTGAGCGGCAACGCGATCACCACCGAGCACTTCCACGACCTCGGCAAGCTGCTCTTCGGGTTCAACGTCTTCTGGGCGTACATCTCGTTCTCGCAGTTCTTCCTCATCTGGTACGCGAGCATCCCGGAGGAGACGGTGTTCTTCCATCTCCGCTGGAGCAACGGCCCGTGGAAGACCGTCAGCCTGGCGATCCTCTTCCTGCACTTCGTCGTGCCCTTCGCGCTGCTGCTCTCGCGCAACACGAAGCGCTACGCCGGGCAGAAGGTGCTGGTGCTCGCGGCCTCCCTCCTGCTGTTCATGCACGTCGTCGAGATGTACTGGCTGGTGATGCCGAACTACGCCGCGGCGAAGAACATCGGCCCGCAGCTCTCCGAGGCCCTCGCGCCCCACTGGATGGACATCGCGTGCCTCCTCGGGGTCGGCGGCGTCTACCTGGCCGCGGTCTTCTTCCGCATGTCGCAGCACCCGGTGGTGCCTGTGGGCGACCCGCGCTTCGCGCGCTCCAAGCGCTTCGAGAACGTCTGACAAGGATCTGAAGGATCATGGCCGTCGACAAGACCGAACCACCGATCAAGGTCATCGTCACCGTCGGAGCAATCTCCCTCGGCGTCCTGGTGGCGTTGCGAATGTTCTTCGTCTCGTACTTCAACGACTCCTACGAGGCTCGCAGCCGCGCGCACATCGACGCGATGCTGCGCGGGGGCTCGTACGTGTACACCGCAGGACGAGTGCGCGCCGACGAGGCCCGCCGCCTCAGCGGGCTCCCGGCCGCGATGACCGCCGTGGCTCAGGGCCAGCGCCCCGGGGCGATCAGCCCCACCACCTCGGCCGACCTCGCGCCGCTGCAGGGCTGGACCCTCATGCCTCTCGAGGTGCCGCGTCCGGCGCCGGCTCCGGCTCCCGCTCCGGTCGCGGCTCCCGCTCCTGCGGTCGTCGCGCCGGCTCCCGCTCCGGTGGCGGCTCCCGCTCCTGCGGCTGCGGCTCCTGCACACCCTGCGGCTGCTCCCGGAGCGCACTGAGAACCGAATGAGCCCCCGCGTCTCCGCATGGTCGTTGCTCCTGTGCTCTGCGCTCGCGATGTTCTCGCGTAGCGCGGACGCGCAGGTGAACGTCCTCCCGCGGGAGATGCAGAACATCGGCGTCATCGAGCACCTCAACGGGCAGGTGCCCGGCGACACGACCTTCCTCGACGAGAACGGCCAGCCCGTTCGACTCGGGCAGTACTTCGACGGTCGCCGACCGGTGGTGCTCAACCTCGCCTACTCGCGCTGCGCCACGCTCTGCAACATGGTGCTCAACGCCGCCGTGCGTGGCCTTCAGGAGACCACCTGGAGCGTGGGCGAGGAGTTCGTCGCGGTCACGATCAGCATCGACCCTCGAGAGACGCCGCGCGTGGCCAACGAGCGGCGGGGGAGGGTGCTCGCCCAGTACAACCGCCCCTCCGCGGCGCGTGGGTGGCACTTCCTCACCGGCTCGGAGTCGCAGATCCGGCGGGTCGCCGACGCGGTGGGCTTCCAGTATCGCTACGACCGCGCCCAGGACCAGTACGCGCACCCCGCGGTGACGATGCTGCTCACCCCGGACGGCAAGGTCGCTCGCTACCTCTACGGCATCCAGTACAAGCCGACGGACGTGCGGGTCGGGCTGCTCGAGGCCTCGCAGGGGCGCTCCATCAGCACGGTCGAGCGCCTGATCCTCTATTGCTATCACTACGACCCGCAGGGTCAGGGCTACGTGCTCTGGGCGATGCGGGTGATGCGGCTCGGCGGCGTGGTGACGCTGCTGGTGTTTGGTTCGTTTCTCTCCGTGATGTGGCTTCGTGAGCGTCGACGGCGCTCTCCCGGGCCGCTTCCCCCCGCGGCGCCCACCGGCGCGGCGACCTGAGATGGTTTTCCACCGACAGCACGAACAGACCTGAGAAGGCTTCTGCGATGAACAGCACCGATTTGATGAAGCAGCTCCCCGCCCAGTGGTCGACCTTCGGCCCGGGCTTCGACTGGCTGTTCTATTTCCTCTACTGGATGAGCGTGATCCTCTTCGTGGGGATCATCGGTACGGCCGTGTACTTCGTCGTGAAGTACCGCCGTCGGCCCGGCGTGAAGGCCGAGCCCACCGGGCACAACCTGGTGATGGAGCTCGCCTGGACGGTCGCCCCGGTGGTGCTGCTGGTGATGCTCTTCCACTGGGGCTTCTCGGGCTACATCAGCCTGACCTCGCCGCCCCCGGACGCGCTCGACATCCGCGTGCGCGCCCGCAAGTGGTCGTGGGACTTCGAGTACCCGAACGGCGGCCACTCGCAGAACGACGTCACCGTCCCGCTCAACCGCCCGGTGCGCTTCGTGATGTCCTCCGAGGACGTCATCCACTCCATGTTCGTCCCGGCCTTCCGGGTGAAGCGCGACGCCGTGCCGGGCATGTACTCGACGCTCTGGTTCCAGGCGACGCACACCGGCGACACGCGCTTCTACTGCGCGGAGTACTGCGGCGCGGCGGATGAGCCCGTGACCCAGGCCGACGGCTCGGCCCGCGAGACGGGGCACTTCTCCATGGGCGGCCTCGTGCACATCGTCCCGCAGTCCGCGTGGGCGGGCTACCTCGAGTCCATCCTGCGCGCGCCCTCGCACGCCGACGGCCGCGAGTTCACCCCCGCGGAGTGGGGCGAGCAGCTCTACACGCAGCAGAACTGCAACACCTGCCACTCGGTCAACGGCACGCCGATGACCGGCCCGACCTGGCAGCACCTCTTCGGTCAGCAGGTGCCCCTCGCGGACGGCACGCGCGTCCTGGCCGATGAGAACTTCATCCGCCGGTCGATCCTTGAACCCAACGCGCAGGTCGTTCAGGGCTTCGGTCCGATCATGCCCTCGTACCAGGGCTCGCTGACCGACCGGCAGCTCGACGCGATTATCGCCTACATCCGAACGCTGCGCTGAAGGCCACGAAGTCCTGCAGGGAGTTTCGAGGAAACCGAATATGGCAACCGAAGTAGCAAATGCTCCCTCGCACCACGAGGAGCCTGATCCGAACGAGAACTACCTGAAGGCCGGCAGGGGCATCTGGTCGTGGATGACGACCCTCGATCACAAGCGCATCGGGGTGATGTACCTGGTCGCCGTGATCCTGGCGTTCTTCATGGGCGGCATGTTCGCGCTGCTCATCCGCCTCGAGCTGCTGACCCCCGGGCGCACCATCATGGGCGCGGCCACCTACAACCGGGTGTTCACGCTCCACGGCGCGATCATGGTGTTCCTCTTCATCATCCCGAGCATCCCGGCGGCGTTGGGCAACTTCGTACTGCCCATCATGCTCGGCGCGAAGGACGTGGCGTTCCCGCGGCTCAACCTCATGAGCTTCTACGTCTACGTCGTCGGCGCGGTGTTCTGCCTCTTCAGCATCGTGTCCGGCGCCATCGACACCGGGTGGACCTTCTACACCCCGTACAGCACCACCAGCTCATCGAGCGTGGTGTCGATGACCCTCGGGGTGTTCATCCTCGGCTTCTCGAGCATCCTCACCGGGCTCAACTTCATCGTCACCATCCACAAGCTCCGCGCCCCCGGCATGCACTGGCGCCGTCTGCCCCTCTTCATCTGGGGCATGTACGCGACCTCGATCATGCAGGTGCTCGCGACGCCGGTGCTCGCCATCACCCTGGCGCTCCTCGCCATGGAGAAGCTCCTCGGCCTCGGCATCTTCGACGCCTCCCTCGGCGGCGACCCGGTGCTCTTCCAGCACTTCTTCTGGTTCTACTCGCACCCCGCGGTCTACATCATGATCGTGCCGGGCATGGCCGTGGTCAGCGAGCTCTTCGCGACCTTCTCCCGCCGGGCGGTCTTCGGCTACTTCGCCATCGCGATGAGCTCCCTGGGCCTGGCCCTGCTGGGCTTCCTCGTGTGGGGCCACCACATGTTCACCAGCGGCCAGTCCGAGTTCGCCACGATGGTGTTCTCCGGGCTGACCATGCTCGTCGCCATCCCCTCGGGCGTGAAGACCTTCAACTGGACGGCGACCCTCTACAAGGGCTCCATCTGGCTCACGACCCCGATGCTCTACGCCCTGGCCTTCCTGGTGCAGTTCGCCATCGGCGGCCTGACCGGGCTCTTCCTCGGCGTGCTCTCCATCGACATCCACCTCCACGACACCTACTTCGTGGTCGCCCACTTCCACTACGTGATGATGGGCGGCACCGTGATGGGCTTCGTCGGTGGCCTGCTCTACTGGTGGCCCAAGATCACCGGCAAGCTCTACAACGAGACCGCCGCCAAGGTGTCCTTCGGCTTCGTGTTCGCCGGCTTCAACGCCGTGTTCATCGCCCAGTTCATCATGGGATCGCGCGGCATGCCGCGTCGCTACTACGACTACGTCCCGGAGTTCCGGCCGTACCACGCGTTCTCGACCTACGGGTCGTGGATCCTCGCGGTGGGCTTCTTCATCCTCGCCGGCGTGCTGATCCAGTCGCTGCGCAAGGGCGCGAAGGCGCCCCCCAACCCTTGGGGCTCCGCCGGCTTCGAGTGGAACACCGCGTCGCCGCCGATCTTCTCGAACTTCGCCGAGACGCCGGTGATCACCCGCGGTCCGTACGACTATCACGAGGCGACCGAGGAAGAGCTGTTCGACGGCTTCCCCGAAGACTTCAAGAAGACCGAGTCCTGAGCGAGGCGCCTACGCCTCCGGCCAACGATCACTCGTAGAGAGACCAGCGATGAGCAGCGCCACCACCACCGACGCCTCCCACGCCGCCCCCGCGGGCGAGCATGGGCACGGGCATCAGTACCCCTTCCTCGCGCATCACTTCGATACGCCAGTCCATCAGTTCGACTCCGCCAAGCTGGGGATGTGGATCTTCATCGCCACGGAGATCCTGATGTTCGGCGGGCTCTTCGTGGCCTACGGCATCTTCCGGGGCCAGGAGCCCGAGATGTTCCGCATGGCGCACGAGCGCCTCGACCGGATCATGGGCGCGGTCAACACCGTCGTGCTGCTCTTCAGCTCGCTCACGGCGGCGCTGGCGGTGCGGCAGTCCCAGGTCGGTGACCGCAAGGGCACCACCCGCTGGCTGGTGATCACGCTGATCTGCGCGGTCATCTTCCTCGTGGTGAAGTTCTTCGAGTACCAGCACAAGTTCCACGACGGGCTGCTGCCGGGGCACTACTTCCAGGCCCACCTGCAGCAGTTCGCGCACCACGGGCACGTGCTGCCGCAGCGCGCGCACATGTTCTTCGCGCTCTACTTCATGATGACGGGGCTGCACGGCGTCCACGTCCTCATCGGCATGGGCGTGCTGTCGTGGGTGCTCAAGCAGAACCTCGACGGCAAGATCTCCAAGCAGTTCTTCACCCCGGTCGAGATCGGCGCGCTGTACTGGCACCTCGTCGACCTTGTCTGGATCTACCTCTTCCCGTTGCTGTACCTGGTGGGATGATGAGCACCGCGACCTCCGAGCACACGTCCGACCACGCGCACGCGGATGACCACGACAACGGCGAGGTGCACGCGCACGTCTCCTCGCCGCTGTTCATGATCGCCATCTTCGCGGCGCTCATCGTCCTCACGGTCATCACCGTGGCGGTCTCCTATGTCGACCTCGGCGCCGCCAACACGCTCGTCGCGATGATCATCGCGACGACGAAGGCCGCCCTGGTGGCGACGTTCTTCATGCACCTGAAGGGCGACAAGGCGATCCACACGATCATCCTCCTCGGGGCGCTGCTCTTCCTGGGCATCTTCCTGGGGTTGTCCAACGACGACCTCTCGACGCGCACCAGGGTCGACATCGACAACGGCGCGCGCGTCCTCGAGCGCACTGGCGCGGCCGCTCCGGGCGGTCTGCCGGTCTTCACCCCGCCGGCCGCCCCGGCTGGCGCCGCTCCCGCGGCGGGCGCTGCCGGACATCACTGATTGTCTCCGAGGGGGCTCAGGCTCGTCGCGCTCGTCGCCGCGCTCCTCAGCCCCGCCTGCCGTCGCAAGCACCTCCCGGTCAGCTCCGTCCCCCAGCTCCCGTACCCTCGGTGCGGCGCCGCTCCGCTCCCCGCGGGTGAGGTGATCGCCGAGGGGCACCTCCGCTCGGGCCCCTTCTCCGTCGAGCAGCTCGTCAACGAGCGCTTCTCCCTCCGACAGCGCGACTGCCTCTACACGTTGACCGTGCGCCAGGAGTGGCCTCGCGGCATCGCCGATGTCGAGGTCGTCTACGATCGCGCGTGGCTCCCGCTGCGCGCCTGGAGGCGCCTCACCGTCCCGGGCGCGCCCCGCCCCGACGGCATGGCCGACATCCGGCGGTACGAGCTGCGCACCCCGACCATCACCGTCACCCGGCTCCACAACGGCGCGCGGAGCTACGAGGTGCTGCGAGGCGACCGCCCCACGGTGGTGCTCGGCCCCGGCCGGGGGCTCATCACCGCGTGGATACGCCGGGCGCACCTCGGGGTCGGCGATCGGGTGCGCGAGGTGGCGCTCGACATCCGCGGCTCGCTGGAGGTGGTGCGGCCGGTCGTGCTGCGCCGCGAGCCCGACCAATACATGGCCGAGTATGGCCGGGCGCTCCGCGTGTACACCGTGTACGGCCGGGAGAGCGTGTTCGCCGACGAGCACGACGTCGTCGTCGGGGACGTCGCGGGGCTCCGGCAGGACGCCGTGCTGCGCACCCCGGCCCCGCCGCCGCTGCCGCTCTACGGGGCGCCGGACCCGGTCAACACGCCGTAGCCGAGGCGCGCGATAGCGGGCATATTCCCGCGCCCTCAACACCCGCTGATGGCGCGTGGAGTGCGATGAACGGAACCCAATCGAAGGGCGCCCAGGCGCCTGCCATGCAGCAGTACCTCCGAGAGAAGGCGCGCTACCCCGACGCGCTGCTCTTCTTCCGGATGGGAGACTTCTACGAGCTCTTCTTCGACGACGCGCTCACCGCGGCGAAGGCGCTCGACCTCACGCTCACCTCGCGCAACAAGAACGAGGCCGACTCCATCCCGATGTGCGGCATCCCCTACCACGCCGCGCCCGCGTACATCCCGCGGCTGCTGGAGATGGGGCACAACGTGGCGGTCTGCGAGCAGCTCGAAGACCCCTCGAAGGCCAAGGGGATCGTCAAGCGCGGCGTGGTGCGGGTGCTCACCCCGGCGCTGGTGCTCGACGCCGAGTCGCTCGACGCGCGCTCCAACCAGTTTCTCGCGGCGGTGGTGCCGCCGGAGAGCGGGCGGCTGTGGTCCATCGCGGCCTACGACCTCTCCACGGGCGAGCTCTTCACCAGCGAGGTGCAGGACCTCTTCGGGGTCGTGGGCGAGCTCGCGCGCCTCGACGTCCGTGAGCTCGTCTGCCCGAAGGACCACGAGGCCGCCGTGCGCGCCGAGGTGCAGATGCTCCCGAGGCTCTTCGTGCGCTCGGTGGCCCCGCTGGGGCCGCGCGAGGCGAGCGACGTGCTGGCCGCCGCCATGGGCGACGAGGCCCTGCACGCGGGCTTCGGCGAGCTGCCGGTGGGGACCCGCGTGGCCGCCGCGCTGGCGCTGCGCTACGCGATGGCCTTCCAGCCGGGGACGGCGGTGTCGGTGCAGCGTGCGGCGAGGCTCGACGCGCGCGAGCACCTTCACGTCGACGAGACCACCCAGGGGCACCTGGAGCTGTTTCGCTCGGTGCGCGGCGACAAGAAGGGGACGCTGCTGGCGCACCTCGACGAGACCATTACCGCGATGGGCGCACGGCGCCTCCGCACCTGGCTGGCCTTCCCCCTCCAGGACATCAAGCGGGTGCACCGCCGTCAGGACGCCGTCGAGGCGCTGGTGGTGCACCCCGAGCTGCGGCAGGGGGTGCGCGAGTCGCTGGCGATGATCCCCGACCTGGAGCGCCTCGCGGTGCGGGCCACGATGAAGGTCGCCACGCCGCGCGACCTGGGCTCGCTGCGCGACGGGCTCCGCCGCATGCCGACGCTGCTCGCCACGCTCACCGCCAACGCGGAGGCCGCCGAGGCGCTGGGCTCCTTGCGCGCGATGGACCCCTGCGCGCCGCTCTGCGCGATGCTCGAAGGGTCGCTCGCAGACAGCCCCCCGGCGGCGCTCGAGGACGGCGGGGTGTTTCGCGCGGGCTTCGACCCGGAGCTCGATCGCTACACCTCGCTGGCGAGCAACGCGCGGGAGGTGATCCTCTCGATGGAGGCGAGGGAGCGGGCGCGCACCAGGATCTCTTCACTGAAGATCAAGTTCAATGGAGTGTTCGGGTACTTCATTGAAGTGACGAAGGCCAACCTGCACCTCGTCCCGAGCGACTATCGCCGGAAGCAGACCATCGCCGGGGGAGAGCGCTTCATCACCGACGAGCTCACCTCGCTGGAGACAGAGATCCTGGAGGCCGAGGAGCGCGCCCGGGAGCTGGAGCGAGCGCGCTACGAGCAGCTCCGGGGCAAGGTCGCCGACGCGGTGGGGAGGCTCTCCAAGCTGGCCAACCAGCTCGCGGACCTCGACGCCATCGCGGCGCTGGCGGAGGTCGCGCACCGGCACGACTACACCCGGCCCATCGTCGACGAGAGCGGGGTGATCGACCTTCGAGACGCGCGCCACCCGGTGGTCGAGACCATGCTCGAGCCGGGGGCGTTCGTTCCCAACGACATCAAGCTGGAGCAGTCGGGGGCGAGGCTGCTGCTGGTCACCGGCCCCAACATGGCGGGCAAGAGCACGCTGATGCGGCAGGTGGCGCTCATCGTGCTGATGGCCCAGGCGGGCAGCTTCGTCCCGGCGCGCTCGGCCCGGGTGGGCAAGGTCGACCGGATCTTCACCCGCGTGGGCGCCAGCGACGACGTGGCCCGAGGGGCGAGCACCTTCATGGTGGAGATGCGGGAGACCGCGACCATCCTGCGGGGGGCGACGGCGCGCTCGCTGGTGCTCTTCGACGAGATCGGCCGGGGGACCAGCACCTTCGACGGGCTCGCCATCGCGTGGGCGGTGGCGGAGTACCTGCACGACGCGGTGAAGGCGAGGGCGATGTTCGCGACGCACTACCACGAGCTCTGCGCGCTGGCGGAGACGCGCTCGCACGTGGCCAACGTCAACGTGTCGGCGAGGGAGACCGGCGACGACATCGTGTTCCTGCACAAGCTGGCGGAGGGCGGGGCGAGCCGCTCGTACGGGGTGGCCGTGGCGAAGATCGCGGGGCTGCCGGAGCCGGTGCTGTTGCGCGCGAGGGCCATGCTGAAGGACCTGGAGCGCGGCGAAGGCCCGATGAAGAAGGCCCCGAAGCAGATCGGGCTCTTCGAGGAGAGGCCGGCGCCGGTGTCGAGGGAGCACCCGGTGATCGCGGCGCTGGAGGCCGTGGAGATCGACCGGATGACGCCGATGGAGTCGCTGCATCTGCTGGCGCAGCTCAAGGCGATGATCGCGGTGAAGTGAGGGCTGTGGTGGCCGCCAACGCTCGCTTCTGGGTCCTCGGTCTGGCCCTCGTGGGCTGTCGGGGGAGCGCTCGGCCCGACGCCGCAGTGGCGCTCGATGTGCCTCGCGTCGACGCCGTCGCCGAGGCTGCCGTCGATGGCCCCGTCGATGTGCCGGTGGACGTCCCAGCGCCGTCGAGGCGGGTGGTGGTGACCCTCTCGGGCGACATCATGCTGCACCGCGGGGTGCTCGCACACTTCGAGGACCACGCCGCCCAGGGGGGACTCGCCTGGGCGCTCAACTGGATCGCGTCGATCATCGCGCCGAGGGAGGTGAGCCTCGCGTGGCTCGACTCTCCGCTCACCGATGCCTTCCGGCCGCCCTTTGCGGGCGCTCCCGGGGCGCTGGGGACGACGCGCGCCGTGGGGCGCACCGTGGCCCGCGACCTCGCCCGCGTGGGCTTCGACGGGGTCTGCCTCGCGACGCAGCACGCCTACGACCAGATGGGCGACGGGCTCACGGAGACCGCCGCGGCGCTGCGAGGCGCGGGCCTCGGCGTCGTGGGGGCAGGCGACTCGGAGGAGGCCGCGTGGACCCCGTGGGTGACCGAGCGCGACGGGATGCGGGTGGCGTTCCTGTGCTTCACCCAGCGGGTGCAGATGGGCGCCGGGCGCAACGCGACCCACGCGACGGTGGCGCAGTCCATCGACGGGGCGAGGGCGATCGCGGCGGTGACCGCGGCCCGCGCGCAGGCCGACGTGGTGGTCGCGGGCGTGCAATGGAACCGCGCTCCGTTTCGGCCGGTGGGAGAAGACCAGCGCGCGCTGGCGAGGCAGCTCGTGGAGGCGGGGGCCGACGTGGTGGTGGGCTCCGGCGTGGTCACCCAGGCACGCGTCGAGCGGGTGACCTCCCCGAGGGGCGACGCGGTGATCGCGTGGTCGATGGGCTCGCTGCTCTCCAACTACGGAGCGCAGTGGAGGGGGCTCGACAACCCGTCGCCCGCCATCGAGCGGGTGCTGGTCGATCCGGCGACGAGGGACGCGGCGCTGATGAGGGCGCAGTTCGAGCGGATGGACGACGGGAGGCTCTCGCTGGTGACGCTCACCGCCAACGCGCTGTGGATGCAGCACGGGGAGGAGGGGGTGAGGGTGGTTCCGCTGAGGATGATGGAGACGGACCTGCGGAGGGCGAGGGCCAGAGCCGTGACCGAGGCGCTGGGGACGGCCGTGCGGGTGAGGGAGTGAGCGGGGCTCACGACCAGTAGGAAAGCTCCGCGGAGGCGTCGCGCTCCACGACCCGAAACAGCTCGCGGCGGCGGTGCCACTGCGTCGCGGTGGCGATCAGGAGGCAGAACCCGACGAGCGCTCCGGCCTGCAGCGCCGTCGACTCGTGGTGGAGGCGCAGCCCGAGTACCCACAGCAGCCCGAAGGCTCCTGCGAGCTGGTAGGTCCAGCGGCGGAACCAGAGGCCGAGCGCGCCCACGACCAGCGCGACGGGCGCCCAGACCGCGATGCCGCCGAGGCCCTGTGCGAAGCCCGCGGTGACGCTCACCGCCGCGGCTGCGAAGGAGCCGAGCTCCCACCACGGGGTGCCGTCGACGCCGCCGCCACGCCCCCAGGAGGGTCGAGCCGCGGCGACCGCGAGGCTCACGAAAGATGTCGCCACGACGGTCACCCGGGAGGGGTTCATCGCCTCGCCGGGCCAGAAAGAGTGCGCCGCCGCCATCACCCCGAAGGGGAGGCAGAAGCCCGCGACCGCGAGCGCCGGACCGACGCGACGGGTGCGCCAGAGGACGATGCCCACGAGGGTCGCGACGAGCGTGGTGACGGCGGCCTGTTGCGCCGTGCCCCGCAACTCCTGCGCGAGGCCCGTTAAAAACATCGCCACGCCGCCCGCGTAGGGCGCCACGCCCGCCGTCAGGATCGCCGCGGGGGCCCGACCCCACCCCTGGGCGCGGGCGAGGCTGCCCGAGAGCCCGCAGGCCACGAGCGCCGCGGCGGACGCTCCGGCCAGGCCGAGCTCGTCGTGGGCGCGACCCTCGATCAAGAGCGCGAAGCCCGGCGCCAGCACCGCGACTGTCGCCGCGAGGGCCGACACCACCGTGGTCCAGCGCAGGTCGGGGAGGCGAGCGTCGCCGGGGGTGGCCTCGCTGCGGGCGAGGGCGAGCAGGGACTCCGCCTGCTCGGGGGTGATCACTCCCCGACGGACGGCCTCGGCCATGTGGGCATCGGACACCGGACGTTGGGCGCGCATCGGGCGATCGTACGAGCGAAGCCTTCGGGTGTCTCTCGGGGCTGAGGTGCTACCAGCGCCAGGTCGGCGCGATGTCGACGTGCACGTACCAGACGCCCAGCGTGTCGCCCGCCATGGCCGCGCGCGCCGCGTCCACGGCCGTCACGCCAGGCAGGAACCCGATGGCCTGCTCGGCCTCGGTGAGCTCTCGCTGTCGGATGACGCCATAGCCGCTGGTGTCGAGCAGCCAGGAGCGGCCGACGGCCACGCGGAGCAGCAGCGAACGGCTCGGCCGCCACTCGCTGGCGACGCCGAGGCCCACCCAGTTGGACGAGCCTGGGAACTCGCGACCGTCGCTGAGCGCCCGGCCCTGGGCGTAGGCGACGTGGTGCGAGAGGGAGGTCTCGAGCGCGAGGGCCCAGCGGCGCGTCCCGACGGGCGAGACCATCATGGTGGCCGCCACGCTCGGGCCGAAGTTGCCGCCGAGGCCGCCGCCCACGGAGACCCCGAGAGCGCGCCACGGGCGAAGCTCGACGAAGCCCCCGGTGAGGCCGAGCGGAGAGCCCACGCCCACCGAGGCGCCCAGCGAGATCGTGTGCCGGAAGTAGTCCCGGGCCACGCGACGACGGGCCCGCGGGGGAGGATCGGCGTGGGCGCTCGCGGCGGCGGCGAGGAGCGCGAGCAGGGGGAGCAGTCCGGGGAAGCGCATCGCGTCGTCCTCCAGCCGGGAGCTGATCGCAATGCGTGTGCCCAGCCGGGAATCGCCGTCCGTCGTGTGGTCGATGCGGCCAATGGGGTGGGGCGGTCTTGCGGGGTGCCCTCCCGCGCTGGCCCAGGGTGGCTCAGCCCGCGAGCCGCTACGGCGGGGCGAAGCGGCGTAGCGCGGTCAGCACCTCGACCATCGAGCGGGCGAAGACGTCGTTGTGGTGCGTCGCGGTCAGCAGCACCCGCCGCGAGTCGGGGAGCCTGCGGGCGAGCGCCGCGCTCATCGCAGGCGGGATCATGTCGTCGTCGGCGCCATGCAGGAGCAGCGTCGGGACGGTGATGGAGGGCGCCCGGCTCCAGGTGTCGAAGGTGTCGCGCACCAGCCACCGGGCGGGCAGCCACGGGGCGGTGAGGGCGCCCATGTCGGCCATCGAGGTGTACGGCGCGATGAGCACGAGGCGCGCCCCGTGACCCCGGCGGGCCATCTCCGACGCGACCCCGGTGCCGAGCGAGAAGCCCTGGAGAACCAGCGATTCGCGAGGGATGTGGAGAGGGCCCTCGAGGTGACGGAGCAGCGCATCGGCGGAGGCGTAGAGGGAGGCCTCGGTGGGCTCCACCGAGCGCATCAGGCCGTAGCCGGGGTACTCCGCCGCGACCACGCCGTAGCCCGCCGCGTGGAGGGCCTCGCCGAGCTCGACCTGCCACGCGAGCTGCTCGCCGTTGCCGTGGAAGTGCACCACCGTGCGCGCTCCGGGAGGGGCGGGCCAGTGGAGGGCGGCGACGCGCCAGCCCGAGCCGGAGGGGACGGAGAGCAGCGTGGCGCCTCTCGCGGCGGGAGCGACGGTCTCGGCGGGGGCGGCGAAGACCAGCCGGCGCTGGAGGAGGAAGAGCGCGACGGCGGAGAGGATCCACCCGGCGAGCAGGATGCGGGCGAGGGCGAGGAGGATGGAGCGGGCGGAGGGCACGGCCCGGGTGGTGTAGCAGGAGCGCGGGAGCTCAGTTGGAGTCGAGGTCGAACTCCAGGTCGGCCACGGCGACGTCCCAGACGCGGGCCTCCTCGCGGCGGCGGAGCAGGGCGCTGCGGAGGACGTCGGTGTCGTTGCGGGGCATGCGGGCGAAGCGGAGCCCGAGGCCGCGCTCGCCGGGCACGTTGGCGCGGGTGCGCACCACGACGGCTTCGATGAAGATGCGGTGCCAGGTTCCGGGCGGGATGAAGACCAGGAGGACCTCCTCGCCGAGGGTGAGCGAGGGGTTGCCGTGGAGGAACATCCCCGTGCTGGAGAGGTTGGTGCACTCGAGCTCGACGGGCTGGTCGAAGCCGTCGGCGAACACCGCCGCGGGGATCGAGACCGCGGCTCGGGCGTCGGTGCGTCGCTGCGGAACAGGTAGGTCGGTGTGCATGAACGAACCGTAGGAGTTCGCGCGCAGGGTCTGCGAAATTCGTGTCTTGCGAGGCAGGGCAGAGCTCTGCGCCGCGGTGGGCCCTGAGGTAGCGTGCGCCGGTGAGCGGACGAGGCGTGGAGGACCTGATCGGCGAGACCCCGCTGGTGGCGCTGCGGCGCGTGAGCGAGGGGTGTCGCGTGCCGGTGCTGGTGAAGTGCGAGCACCTCAACCCGGGCGGCTCGGTGAAGGACCGCATCGCGCGGGCGATCGTCGACGCCGCGGAAGGGAGCGGGGCGCTGCGACCGGGCGACACGCTGGTCGAGGCCACCGCGGGCAACACGGGCGTCGGGCTGGCGCTGATGGCCTCGTCGAGGGGCTACCGGCTGCTGTGCGTGATGCCCGAGAAGATGTCCGAGGAGAAGCGGGCGTCGCTGCGGGCGCTCGGCGCGGAGGTGGTGATCACGGAGAACGCGCCGCCCGGTGATCCCCGGAACTTCCAGGTGGTGGCGAGGCGAATCGCGGCCGAGCGTGAGGGGCACTTCCTGACGGACCAGTTTCGCAACCCGGCCAACCCGAGGGTGCACGAGCAGAGCACCGGGCCGGAGATCTGGCGGCAGTGCGAGGGGCGCATCGGGGCCTTCGTCGCAGGCGCCGGGACGGGCGGGACCATCACCGGCGTGGGGCGATACCTCAAGCGGATGGACCCGAGGGTGAGGGTGGTGCTGGCCGACCCGAGGGGGAGTCGCCTGGCGGGACTGCTGGGACACGGACCGTTGACCGAAGGGGGCTCGTACCTGCTGGAGGGGATCGGGTCGAGCGAGGTTCCTGCCGTGATGGACCCGTCGGTGATCGATGGGGTCGAGGTGGTCGACGACCGGGAGAGCTTCACCATGGCGAGGCGGCTGGTCTCCGAGGAGGGGCTGCTGGTGGGAGGCTCCTCGGGCACCGCGGTGGCGGCGGCGCTGCGCATCGCCCGCGAGGGGCGGGTCGACGGCCCGGTGGTGGCCGTGCTCGCCGACGGCTGGGACCGCTACCGCTCGCGCATCTTCGACGACGCGTGGATGGCCCGCGTTCCGTAGCGGCGCGCCGGACGCGCCGTGTTACGCATCGATCAGGGGCCATCCGTTCGTACGCGATCGAATCAGCGCCTCCCCTCAGGAGATCCCATGAAGCAGCCACTTCCCCTCTCCCTCTTCTGCGCGACGCTCGCGCTCGCGTGCAGCAGCGATCCGGTGGTGGTGGAGATCGACTCGGGCGTCGCGGACGCCGTCGTGGAGACCGACAAGCCCGTCGCGACGGACAAGCCCGAGACGCCCGATGTGCCCGTGGCGATGGACGTGCCCGTGGCGATGGACCGTCCAGTCGTGATGGATGTGCCCGTGGCGATGGACGTGCCGGTGGCGATGGACCGTCCGGTCGTGATGGACGTGCCCGTGGTGATGGACGTGCCGGTCGTGACGGACGTGCCAGTTGCCGTAGATGTCCCCGTCTCGGTGGACGCGCCCGACGTGCCCGTCGCGGTGGACGTCCCCGATGTGCCCGACGTGCGGGACGTCCCCGATGTGCCCGACGTGCCGATGTGCCCGACGGGGACGGCGCTGTGCGGCGGCGCGTGCGTGAGCCTCCAGACAAGCCCCGCCCACTGCGGCGCCTGCGGCAACGCCTGCACCGCGGCCCAGGTGTGCGAGAGCGCCGCCTGCCGCACGCCGCGCCACGCGTCCTTCGTGTTCGTTCCAGGCGCAGGGGCGGTGCACGTGTACTCGCCCTCGGCCAACGCGCTGCGGCTCTCTCTCGACGTCGGAGCGGCCACCCCGACCGCCCTCCCGGGCATGACCTTCACCGCCGCGGGCGTCCAGATGGGGACGGTCTCCGCGAGCGGCGTGCTGCGCCTCGACGGGGACGCGCCCTTCGTGGCGTGGGTGCACGACGGTCCGACGGGCGACAAGGTGCTGCCCGCGGGCGCGCTCGATGGGGCGCTGCGGGGCAACGAGCTCTACACCTGGTCCGCCGGGGGGATCGCGATCCTCACGGGGGCGGCGGCTCCGAGCTCGGTGGTGGTGCAGCGCGTGCCCGACACCGGCGCGGGCATCACCCTCGACACCTGGACCTCTCCCACACCCAACGGATTCCACACGGTCGCGACGCCCACCTCGGGGGTCTACCGGGTGACCTCCGTGGGGGCGCCCGTCACCGCCTTCGGCCAGGTGCTGGGCGAGACCTACAACCACTTTACGTATCTTCCGGCGGACGATGGGGGGCTGCGGGGCAGCGCCTTCCGCTACGTCGAGCCCGCGGGCGCGCCGGGCGTCCGACGGATGATGGTGCAGTCGCTCGAAGGCCCCTCGGCCGTGACCTTCACCGTCGGCTCCACGGTGACGATGCGGGCCCTCGTGGGGGCGGTCACCGCCACGGCCATCGACTTCCCCGCGAACACCCTCGTCACCGCGACCAGCTCCACCCCCGCCATCGCGTGGATCGAGGCCGACCCGGGCACTCCCTCCGACGGCACGCTCCTCGACGCCGACTTCGTCCCCTCCCTCCGCGGCCGCAGCTTCGACACCGAGTGGACCTTCCGCACCAACCTCGCGACGGCCACCGGCCTCCCCGATCGCCGCTCGGACATCGACGCCATCGCCTTCACCAACGGCACGCAGGTGCAGCTCTTCGCCGCGGGCGCCGCGGTGCCGACCACCACCATGATGATCAACCGGGGGCAGCGAGCGAGGCTCCTCACCGACGCCGCGCCCGACTCGTACGTGCGCGTGGTGACCAGCCAGCCCGCGCTGCTCGAGCACTCGCACGCGCCCTTCCAGTTCGCCCTCCGCGCGCCCTCCATCGTCACCTACGAGTAGCGTCGCCCGCGGACAAGGTGGGGCCATCCCTCCTCGGTACGACCGTGAGGCCGTCGGCGACCAGAGCCAGACCCCAGCCCGTAAGGGCGGGGAAGCGACCTACCACGCTGCCAGCGCGGAATTCTGACGCCGCCTCTGCCCGGAAGCCGACCGCGGTTCCAGACGACGACTGGCGGCGTGGCAGGTCGCATCCGCTCCCTGACGGTCGCGGTCTGGCTCCGGTCGCTGACGGCGTCGCGGTCGTACCGTCGGACTCCTCGCTGACGGCGTCGCGGTCGTACCGTCGGACTCCTCGCTGACGGCCTCGCGGTCGTACCGGGGAAGCGATGGGCGCTCCGCCGAGAGGGGTAGAAGCGATAGGCCTTCCAACCCTCGGGCACGGCCCAGCGGACCGCGATCCCCCCTCAGCGCACGTCGACGACGATCGTTCGCTCGACCACGCCCGCGCGCACGGTGATCACCTCCGTGCCCGGCGCGCGGCCCTCCACGTAGACGTGGTCGTCGGCGACGCGCTCGCCCTGCATGAAGCCCCAGGAGAGCGCCACGCTCCCGGTGTCGGGCACCGTCCAGACCACCCCGTCGTTGGCGTACAGGCGCTCGCTGGCGCGGTTGACGGGTTGGCCGTTCATCGAGACCCGCTCCCCCACGCGCAGCGCGATGTGGTCGCGGGAGCGGTCGTAGCGAGCGGTGCCCTCGTCCTCGACGAGATCCATCCCCGCGGCCTCGTCGACGCGCACCACGACCGTCGCCGACTGGCCGCTGCTCTGGGTGACGGTGATCGCCGCGCTGCCCGCCCGCTCTCCGGCGCGCACCTCGAAGACCCCGCGGTAGGTTCCGCCCTGCGCGGACAGCGTCTGGATCACGCTGACCGAGACCACCGACGCATCGCTGGTGGTCACCGTCGGCGCGGCGCCCGAGAAGTCGTCGGCCATGGTGACCTCCAGGGACTCCCGGACGCCCGCCATCAGCGGCCGGTCGGGAGCGCACTGGGAGGACGGACCGCAGCCGCGGCTCGCGGTGAAGCGAAACGACGAGCTCTCCTCCGTCGGCGGAACGAGGACCGAGGGAGGCGGGTCGTCGTAGTCGTGGCGGTCGAAGAGGAAGAAGCAGCCCGTGAGGGACTGCGACGCGACGACGAGGGCGAGGGAAGAAGCAAGGGTGCGAAGGTTCATGGCGGGTGCTGGGCTCCATCCGTGGGAGGGATGTCGGAGCCGGTGAGCAGCCTCCGTGCCGGGCGAGCGGTGATCGGAAGACACGGTGTTTCCCGCGGGTCTCGCGCGCCGGAGGGGGAGGGCGGCGGGAGCACACCGTGCCTGCGCGTCACGTTGCGTCGGCGCCCGGCTGGGGGTTACCTCCCCGGTCGCCATGGTGAAGAAGAGGGATCCCGCGGCGATCGCGGAAGAGGCGCTCGGGGTGAAGGCCAGAGGGCCGAAGAAGGTGCCCTTCGCGTTCGTGCTCGACGAGCTGGAGGTGCTCGCCCCCACCACGAGGCCGATGTTCGGGTGCACCGCGATCTACGTCGGGCCGCGCATCGTGCTGGTCCTGCGCGACGGCCGCGGCACCGCAGACGACGGCGTGTGGATCGCCACCACCGCCGAGCACCACGCCTCGCTGCGCAAGGAGCTGCCGTCCATCCGCTCGATCACGGTGTTCGGGCCGGGAGAGAGCGGGTGGCAGGTGATCCCCGCCGCGGCGGAGAGCTTCGAGGAGGAGGTGCTGTGGGTTTGCGAGCTGGTGCGCCGCGCAGACCCCCGCGTGGGCAAGCTCCCGAAGCCCAAGAAGCGGAAGTCAGCCCCGGCGTAGCAGCCCGCGCAGTACCAGGTCGTGTAAGGCCGCGTGCCTCGCCTCGGCGCTCTCGCGGCAGCGCGCGTAGAGGAAGGGCGGCGTCAGGGTCTCGTAGGCGGTGAGAAGGGCGTGGGCGGAGGCGCCCGCGTCTTCGACGGCGAACTCCCCGGCGCGGTGGGCCTCGGCGAGGAACCCGGCGACCAGGGCGTGCTGCTCCTCGAGGAAGCGCTTGTGGACGCTCTGCACCGCGCTGCGCTCGCAGCAGAGCAGGTCGGCCGCGTGGGCGCCCTCGTCGGAGAGCTGGAAGAAGGCCGCGAAGCGCGCGTCGAGCATGGCGCGCAGCCGGTCGGCGCAAGGTCCCTCGACCGCGAGCGCGCTGCGCATGGCGGCGATGACCCGCCCGTGGCCGTCGCTGGAGAGCGCCTCGACGATGTCGTCCTTCGAGCAGAACTCCAGGTACACGCTCCCGACGCCGATGCCCGCCTCCCGAGCGATGTCGGCGATGGTGGTCTTCATCGGGCCGTAGTGACGAAGCAGCCGGGCGGCGGTCTGCAGGACGAGCTGCCGCCGCGCCGGGTCGCTCGTGGGCTTTGGAGGGGTTCCGGTCACGGCAACCGGTTCGCTATCAGAGCGGACGGGTGCGGGGCAATCCTCCCGCGGCGATGGATCATTGCCCTCGGGCCGAAGATTTCGCAGAGTCCGCCCGATGTCCGGCAGGGCGCGGGTGAGCCGCGCGGCGATGATGGTCTCCCTCGGGCTGCTGTGCGTCGCCCCCAGCGCCTCGGCGCAAGACGCCGACGACGTGGATTTCCTCGCCCGCCGGGCCGCCGACCGCTGCCGCCGCGGGGAGTACGAGCGGGCCCTGGAGCTGTTTCGCCAGGCGCTCGACCACGGCCGCACGGCGCGGGCGCTCGGCGAGATGGGCGCCTGCGAGCTGCGGGTCGCCCGGTGGACCGAGGCCGAGGCCCACCTTCGCGACGCCCTCGAGATGGCCGACGACCCGTGGCTGCGCAGGCACCAGGCCGAGGCCGCGGGCTGGCTCGCGGAGGCGCAGTCTCACGTCGGCCGGCTGCAGCTCAGCGGCGGGGTGCCGGGCGCCGAGGTGCGCGTGGGCGAGCGGGTGGTGGGCACGCTGCCGATGGCCGAGCCGACGATCGTCACGCCCGGAGCGCTGCAGGTCGAGGTGCGCGCCGCGGGCTACCGCACCTGGCGACGCTCGCTCGACGTCCCCGGAGGAGCGGTCACCCAGGAGGCGGTCAGCCTGGAGCGCGACGTGCCCATCGAGGCCTCGACCCCGGCGAGCGCGGCGGTGGTGTGCGCTCCCGGCTCGGTGCTGCGCAGCGGCTTCTGCTACGCCGTGGAGGGCGGCCCCTCGTACCGTCGAGGGCTGCGCCCTTGGCAGGTGACGAGCCTCGTCGCCGGGGGCGTCGCGCTGATCGCGGGCGCCACGGCGCTCGGCCTCGGCGTGGACGGCGCGTCGACCGAGTCGGACTACCTCCAGCGCTGCGGCGGAGCAGGGGTGCCGGTCTCGTGCGTGGGCGACCGCGCCGACACGCAGGCGGCGCTCGACGACCGGGCGGGCGTGGTCAACGGGCTCGCGGTGGTGGCGGGCCTCGGGCTCGCGCTGGCGGTGACCGCGATGGTGTTCGACCAGGCTGCGCCGAGCGCGCAGCAGCAGCAGCGGCGGGTGGCGGTCGGCCCTGGCGGGCTGCGGGTGCGCTGGTGAGGCGCGGGCTCGGGGTGGTGGCCCTGGTCGCGGGCTGCGGGTGGACGCTCCCGGAGCCGGACGTGCGGCGCGACGCGACCCCGGCGGCCGACGTGCGGCGAGACGTGACGGACGCGCCCGCTCCGGTCGACGCAGAGCCCGCGATGGATGTTCCGGTGGCGATGGATGTCCCGGTGGCGATGGACGCGGGCTTCGACGCGGGGCGCGCGGACTCGGGCTTCGATGCGCCCGTGGCCCTGGACGCGGGCGAAGACCGGCCGATGCCGGTCGACCTGGGGCTACCCGACGTGCCGGTCGACCGGGGCGTGGCGGTGGATGTCCCGACGGTCCTCGACGTGCCGGTCGACACCGGCGAGGTGCGCTGCGCGCCGGGCGAGCGACGAACCTGCTACCCCGGTCCGCCTGCGTCTCGGGGCAGGGGGTACTGCCGCGACGGGGTGGAGACCTGCGACCCGAGCGGCCGCTGGAGCGGCACCTGCGTCAACGCCTTCGTCCCCGAGTGCACCGACCGCCGCTGCGGCAGCGACGACTGCGGCGGCACCTGCGGCCCGGGCTGCGCGGCGGGCCAGGTCTGCGACGACCTCGGGCACTGCGTGGTGCCGTCGTGCGGGGCGAGCAACTTCACCGAGACCTGCTCCAACGGCGCGCTCTGCCCCTCGAACAGCCTCTGCACCGCCGACAACCTCTGCGCGTGCCGCCCGGGCTACGTCGGTCGCACCTGCGCGGGCGCAGACTGCGGCACCTCCTGCGCTTACCCCAACTGGTATTGCGCGCGCTCCAGCTTCTGCGGAACGGGCGCCATCAGCTGTCCGGGCAACATCACCTGCCCCCGACACTCGACCTGCGCCGCGGGGGCTCAGTGCCTCTGCGCCTTCGGGTACATGGCCGTCACCTGCTCGGGCGACCGCTGCACCTCCTGCCCCGGAACCGACTACCACTGCGTCCCGGTGAGCTGACCCTGACCCCCGCTCTGGAAGGCGGGCGACGTAGCGCACGTCGGCGAGGGCGGCGCGGTGACGAGCCTCTGCCGGTGCGGTACAAGCCTCGACCATGCTTCACCCGACACGACTGCTCTGTTCGCTCGGTCTCGCGGGGCTCCTCGCGGGCTGCGGCTCGACGTACCTCGTGGGCCCGCCGCCGTCCGAAGACTCGGGCCCCGGGGTGGACGCGGGCCTCGTCCAGGACACCGGCGTGACCGTCGATCGCCCCACCCCCATCGTCGACGCCGCGCAGCGCCTCTGCACCCGGCAGGACCAGTGCGGCCGCGGCGAGCAGTGCATCGGCGCCGAGGGCTGCAGCGTCCCGTGGACCTGCCAGCCGGCGCAGGGCCGCGCCTGCACCGCGGACGTCGCCCCCTTCTGCGGCTGCGACGGCGCCACCTTCGGCGCGAGCTCGACCTGCCCCGACCGCCCCTATCTCTACCGCGGCCCCTGTGAGATGCCGCCCCCTCCTCCTCCCCTCGACGGCGGCGTCACCCCGCCGCCTCCCTTCGACGGCGGAACCACCCCGACGGCGTGCGTGATGCCCGACGGCACCGTCTGCCCGCTCGGGGCCATCTGCCCGCTCCCCGATCGCTGCGCCGAGTGCCGCTGCGGCCCGCGCGGGCTCCAGTGCGTGATGACCCCGTGCCTCGACGGTGGCGTCATGCCGCCGCCGCCCTTCGACGCGGGGCCTGCGACCTGCAACATCCGCGGAGTGATCTGCCGCGTGGGCGAGGTGTGCCTGATCGATCGCTGCACGCAGTGCGCGTGCGCCCCGGGCGGCAACGTGTCCTGCCGGCCGGTCCCCGGCTGCGGGGTCGACTCGGGGGTCATCCGCCCCGACGCGGGTGTCATCCGCGACTCAGGGGTCATCCGCCCCGACTCGGGCACCATCGGCGTCGACGCGTCGGTGCCGGGCTGCACCCCGCAGCAGGCGATGGGCGAGGGCTTCTGCGAGCGGCTCCTGGGCATCTACTGGCAGGGCAACCGCTGCGTGGCCATCGGCGGCTGCACCTGCGTGGGAGCCGACTGCGGCCGCAGCTTCCCGAGCTTCCAGGCCTGCGAGACGGTGCACCTCATCTGCCCCCGCTGACCAAAGCTTCACTCCCAACGGTAGACCGCGCGTAGCGACGCGTGGTCCGAGCCGCCGTAGCCGCGAGCCGGCTGCGCGTCCCAACGCACCGAGACCTCTTCAGCGATCACCGCGCCCGCCCCAGCCCGCGCCCGGAAGACGTGGTCGAGCGCGAGCCCGGCGCCCCGGTACACGTAGGTCGCGATCTCCTCCGCGGCCCTCCCCCCGGTCGCGCGCTCCAGGGCCCCGTCGGACTCCAGCGCCGTGAGCGTGGCCGAGCCCGGGACGTCGTTCATGTCGCCGCCCAGCAGCAGCAGGGCCTCCGGGCGCTCGGTCGCGCGCGCGCCGATGATCTCCCGGGCGGCCTGCGCCTCGGCGAGCCTCCGCCCGGGGTCGTCGTCGACCATCGAGCGAAGGTGCGCCGCGAAGACGATCACCGGGCGCCCCGCGTGCTCGAGCTCGACCTCCAGCAGCTCGCGGGAGAACACCGTGCTGCTCCCGTCGGGCCGGTGCAGCACGCGCTCCCGGTGGGTGCGCACGGCGCGCAGCGGATCGCGCCCGACGACGGCGACGTCCACCGAGGCGGGCGTGCCGATCTCCCCGAGGGCGGAGCTGGGCCACGCGGCGCCGAGGCGCTCGGAGATCGCGCTCAGCGACGCGGCGGTCTCGACCTCCTGCAGGAAGACCACGTCGACGTCGAGGCGCTCGATGGCGCGGGCGATCTCGTCGGCGCGCTGCGCGAAGGCCTCGGGGGAGGGGAGCGCCTCGTAGTCGCCCGCGGCGCAGCGCCCCGTGTCGCAGGTGGTGTCGAAGAAGCGATGGACGTTGAAGGTGGCCACGCGCAGCCTCGTCGGCCCGGCCGAAGGGAGATCGGGCGCGACGTCCGCGGAGGCCTCGGCGAGCGCCGCGGCGTCGACCGCGTCGACCGCGGCGTCGAAGGGCGCAGGCGTGTCCGAGGGGATAGGAGTGCGGCAGCCCGCGGCCATGCAGCCGCACGCGAGGAGGAGTCGAAGCGGGTTCATCGCGGCGCGACCCTAGCAGGGCGTCCGGGGCCTCGCATGGGTTGACCGGCACCCCGCGGAGGGCCACGTGCCCCTGCGGCGGGTGCGTCGCCCGACCCCTCTCCCTCGCACTCTTTGCGGGCTTTCAGGCCGTCGCAGCGATCGCCGGGGATCTGTGATAGAGCGCCCGCGCGACCGACCTGGAGGAGACCCTCTTCGATGAACATCGCTTTCACTGCCACGCTTTCCGACCGTGTAATCGACCGTGACACCCTCCCGCCGCCGCCCCGCGCCTTCACCGCGGGCATCAGCGGCTTCAGCTACGAAGACCTCCGGGACGTCGCGCAGCTCCCGAGGCTGATGGATGCCTTCGACGCGCACGCGCGCGCGGCCCTCGACCCCGGGCTCTGGGATCGCTTCGTGGCGTACCGCCGTGATGGGGGACACGGGTCGAGCCCGGACGAGATCTCCGAGCTGCTGGTGGCGGTGGCCCCGGTGGTGTCGGACTTCCTCGGAAGGCTCTTCGGCGTCGAGGCGCAGCTCGGCGACGTCGCGGGGGACATCGGCCGCGAGGGGGTGATCTTCGAGTTCAAGCGGGAGTTCGTGAAGAAGCGCACCGCCCGCCGCAAGCGCTCGGAGATCGAGTCGCTCGGCGTGGCTGAGCGCGCGAGGCTCGACCAGGCCGCCCGCGCCGCGCTCTCCCTCGCCACCGGCGCCCCCGACCACTGGAACGACGAGCGCGAGGTCGCGCAGTCGGTGCTCCCGTTGCTGTACGCCGAGGAGCTGTTTCGCAAGGCGGCGGCGCGCGGCGGGGTGGTCGCGACGGAGGAGGACTTCACCAGGGCCCGTAAGATCCTGGCCGGGGCGCACGCGCACCCGCAGCTCTCGGCCGACCTCGCGGGCCTCCCTGCGGAGGTCGCCCAGGAGTCCGACGCGGTGGCGCTCTACGGCTCGATCCTCGACCTCGTCGACCGCTGGTGCCTGCTGCGCATGGTCGACCACGACTACGACCACCACTGGGTGTCGCTCCGTCTCCCTCGCACCCTCGACCCGCAGAACCTGGTCCCGCTGCTGCGCGCGAAGCCCGAGCTCCCGGAGGCGATCATCGGCGCGCACCACCGCCGCGAGCGCGACGGCTTCGCCCTCACCGACCGCCGGGCCGACCTGCGCGACGTGATGAACGAGGTCGACTACTGCCTCTACTGCCACGACCGCGGCAAGGACAGCTGCTCCAAGGGGATGCACAACAAGGACGGCTCGCTCAAGGCCAACGCCCTGGGCATCGGCCTCACCGGCTGCCCCCTCGACGAGAAGATCTCCGAGGCCCACCTGCTGAAGCAGGGCGGCCGGGTGCTCGCGGCGCTCGCGGTCATCATGGTCGACAACCCGATGGTGCCGGGCACCGGCCACCGCATCTGCAACGACTGCATGAAGGCCTGCATCTTCCAGAAGCAGGAGCCGGTGAACATCCCGCAGATCGAGACCTCGATCCTGACGGACGTGCTCGCGCTGCCGTGGGGCTTCGAGATCTACGACCTGCTCACCCGCTGGAACCCGCTGCGCGCCCGCCGCCCCTACGCGCTCCCGTACAACGGCAAGAACGTCATGGTCGTCGGCCTCGGCCCGGCCGGGTACACCCTCGCGCACTACCTCTGGAACGAGGGCTTCGGCGTCGCGGGCGTGGACGGCCTCAAGATCGAGCCGCTCCCCCCGTCGCTGCTCACCGAGCCGCTGGAGGACTTCCGCACCCAGTACGTCGAGCTGCAAGACCGGGTGCTCCTCGGCTTCGGCGGCGTGAGCGAGTACGGCATCACCGTCCGCTGGGACAAGAACTTCCTCACGCTCGTCTACGTCTCCCTCGCGCGCCGCAAGCACCTCGCGATCTACGGCGGCGTGCGCTTCGGCGGCACCGTCGACCTCGACGACGCGTGGCAGCTCGGCTTCCACCACGTCGCCATCGCCGCGGGCGCGGGCAAGCCGACGCTGGTCGACATCCCCAACGGGCTCATCCGCGGCATCCGCCAGGCCTCGGACTTCCTCATGGCCCTGCAGCTCACCGGGGCCTACAAGCGCAGCGCGCTGGCCAACCTCCCGGTGCGCCTGCCCGCCATCGTGATCGGCGGCGGGCTCACGGGCATCGACACCGCCACCGAGCTGCGCGCCTACTACGTGGTGCAGGTGGAGAAGGTGCTGGAGCGCCACGAGACCCTCTGCCGCGAGCTCGGCGAGGCCGCCGCGGTGCGCGCCTACACGGCCGAGGAGATGGAGGTGCTCCACGAGCAGCTCGGGCACGGCAGGCTCATCCGCGAGGAGCGGGCGAAGGCGAAGGCGGAGGGCCGGGAGCCGCGCTTCAACGCGCTGCTCGACGCGTGGGGCGGCGTGTCGCTGGCCTACCGCCGCGGCATCAACGACTCCCCGGCGTACCGGCTCAACCACGAGGAGATCGAGAAGTTTCTCGAGGAGGGCGTGACCTTCATCGAGCACCTCTCCCCGAAGGAGGCGGTGCCGGACCAGTACGGCGCGGTGAAGGCGATGCGCTTCGACCGCATGGAGATGAAGGACGGCAAGCTCGTGGCGAGCGGGGACGTGGTCGAGCTCCCGGCGCGCACCGTCTGCATCGCCGCGGGCACCGCCCCCAACGTGACCTACGAGCGCGAGCTGCCGGGGGCCTTCGTGATGAACGCGAAGACCAAGGCCTTCCAGCAGCACCGGGTGGCGCGCGACGCCGACGGGGTGATGCGCGCGACGCCGGACGACAAGGGCTTCTTCACGTCGTACGTCGGCCCGGAGGGGCAGGTGGTGAGCTTCTACGGCGACAACCACCCGGTCTATGCGGGCTCGGTGGTGAAGGCCATGTCGAGCGCGCGCGACGGATACTCGCACGTGGTGAAGGCCTTCGAGGGCGAGCTGAGGGCGCTCGACCCCAGCGCCCAGCCCGCGCGCGACGCGGCGTGGACGGCGATGCGGGCGCGGCTCGACGACCAGCTCCAGGCGGTGGTGCACGAGGTGCGGAGGCTCACGCCGACCATCGTCGAGGTGGTGGTGAGGGCGCCGCTGGCCTCGAAGAAGTTTCACCCGGGGCAGTTCTACCGGCTGCAGAACTACGAGATGTACTCGTACGTGGTCGAGGGCACCCGGCTCTCCATGGAAGGCCTCGCCATGACCGGCGCGTGGACCGACCCGGAGAAGGGGCTTCTCTCGATGATCGCGCTGGAGATGGGCGCGAGCTCGAAGCTCATCGCGGCGCTGCGCGTGGGCGAGCCGGTGGTGGTGATGGGCCCGACCGGGGCGCCGACGGAGATCCCGAAGAACGAGCGCGTGCTGCTGTGCGGCGGAGGCCTCGGCAACGCGGTGCTCTTCTCCATCGGCAAGGCGCTGCGGGCCAACGGCTGCGAGGTGATCTACTTCGCGGGCTACAAGAACCCGTCCGACCTCTTCCGCGTGGAGGACATCGAGGCCTCCGCCGACCAGGTGATCTGGACCTCCGACGTGGGCCCGGCGATCCCCGCGCGGCGCCCGCAGGACCGCTCCTTCGTGGGCAACATGGTGCAGGCCATGATGGCCTACGCGCGCGGCGACCTCGGCCCGCAGGGCATCGAGCTGGCGAAGTGCGAGCGGCTCATCGTGATCGGCAGCGACCGGATGATGGCCGCCGTGAAGGCCGCGCGGCACGAGATCCTGAAGCCCTACCTGAAGCCCGGGCACATCGCGATCGGGAGCATCAACTCGCCGATGCAGTGCATGATGAAGGAGATCTGCGCGCAGTGCCTGCAGCGCCACGTCGACCCGGTGACCGGCAAGGTCAGCATGGTCTTCACCTGCTTCAACCAGGACCAGGATCTCGACCGCGTGGACTTCCCCTTCCTCAACGACCGCCTGAAGCAGTCGGGGATGCAGGAGAAGCTCTCCAGCCTGTGGCTCGAGCGCCTGCTCAAGATCCAGGACATCCCGCGCGTCTGATCCATATTGCTCCTCATGAGCAGTCCTCCCCCGGGTCGCGAGCTGACCACCGACGCCGAGCTTCGCGACCTCCTCCGATCGACCTCCCGCGTCGCCGTGCTGGGCATCAAGACCGAGGCGCAGTCCGACCAGGCCGCGTTCTACGTGCCCTCGTACCTCGCCTCGGCGGGCGTCGAGGTGGTGCCCGTCCCGGTGTACTACCCCGAGGTCACGACCATCCTGGGGCGCCCGGTGTTTCGCAGCGTGGCGGCGGTGCCGGGCCCCGTCGACATCGTGGACGTCTTCCGTCGCCCGGCCGACCTCATGGCCCACCTCGACGACCTGATCGCCGCGCGCCCGAGGGTGGTCTGGCTCCAGAGCGGCATCCGCCACCCGGCCTTCTGCGAAGCCCTCCGCGCGGCGG
The DNA here is from genome assembly GCA_004297725.1 of Myxococcaceae bacterium. Taxonomy (GTDB): domain Bacteria; phylum Myxococcota_A; class Polyangia; order Polyangiales; genus SCUS01. Next base: position 177,671 of record SCUS01000113.1, read on the forward strand.
GCATCGACGTGGTGCAGGACCGCTGCCTGATGGTCGACCACCGGCGCCTCGCCCGCTGAGCGGAGGCGCCGGGCGGTCGCCGGGTCAGATCTCGAAGTCGGGGAGGTTGTCCGGGAGGGAGGTGCTGAGCAGCGGCGCGCTCCGGCCGCCGCCGGGGGGCTGCACCCGAAGCTCCGGGGGCTTCATCGCGACGCGCGACCCCGGCGGGACGCTCCTCGTGACGAAGACCGAGCCGCCGAGCACGCTGTCGGCGCCGACGACGGTGCTCCCGCCGAGCACCGTGGCGTTGGCGTAGAGGGTGACGTTGTCCTCCACCGTGGGGTGGCGCTTGGTGTTGCGGATCACCCGGCCGTTCTCGTCGCGCGGGTGGGACAGCGCTCCGAGGGTGACGCCCTGGTAGATCTTCACGTCGCTGCCGAGGTGGCTGGTCTCGCCGACCACGACGCCGGTCGCGTGGTCGATGAAGAAGCGCGGCCCGATGGTGGCGCCGGGGTGGATGTCTGCGCCGCTCTGGGCGTGCGCCCACTCGGACATGATCCTGGGCATCAGCGGGACGCCCATGGCCCAGAGCTCGTGCGCGACGCGGTGCACGGTGACCGCGAGCAGCCCCGGGTACGACAGGATGATCTCGTCCAGGCTGGCCGCCGCGGGGTCGCCGTCCATCGCCGCCTGCACGTCGCGGAGCAGCGTCGCGCGCAGCTCCGGGAGCTTCGCGAGGAGCCGGTCGGCCAGCCGAAGCGCGTGGTCGCTGCAGCCCGGGAGGTCTTCGGGCAGGCCCTCGGACTCCGCGCTGAAGCAGAGGCACTGCTCGATCTGGTGGGCGAGCTTGTCGCGCAGCGAGGAGAGCAGCGCCCCGACGTGGTAGCGCATCGTCTCCGCGGTGAGGTCCTGCCGGCCGTAGTAGCCCGGGTAGAACACCTCGAAGAAGATGCGCGCCACGGCGATGATGGCCTCCCGCGACGGCAGGAAGCGCCGCCCGATGCGCTGCCCCGTGGGCTCGTCGCGGTAGCTGGCGAGCAGCGCGTCGACGACTCCGTCGAGCGCGCCAGGTCCCTCGGTCATTGGGCGGTCGCCTTCTCCACGCCCTCGAACATCCCCTCGAAGAGAGCTCCCGTGAGGTACCGCTCGCCGGCGTCGGGCAGCACCACGACGATGGTCTTGCCCGCGTTGGCCGGGTCGAGGGCGAGGCGCTGCGCGGCCACCATGGCGGCGCCGCAGGAGATGCCCGAGAGGATGCCCTCCTCGGAGGCCAGCCGGCGGGCCATGGTGATGGCCTCCTCGTTGGTGACCCGCTCCACGCGGTCGACGATGGAGAGGTCGAGGTTCTTCGGCACGAAGCCCGCGCCGAGGCCCTGGATCTTGTGCGGCCCCGGGACCAGGGCCTCGCCCGCGAGGGTCTGGGAGATCACCGGCGAGTGCAGCGGCTCGACGGCCACCGTGGTGATGGCCTTGCTGCGGGTGTGCTTGATGTAGCGGGAGACGCCGGTGATGGTGCCGCCGGTGCCGACGCCGCTGACCAGGATGTCCACGAGGCCGTCCGTGTCGTCCCAGATCTCCGGGCCGGTGGTGCGCTCATGGATGGCGGGGTTGGCCGGGTTCTCGAACTGCCGCATCAGCACGTAGGTGTCGGGCTCCGTCGCGGCGAGCTCCTCGGCCTTGGCGATGGCGCCCTTCATCCCCTGCGCGCCGGGCGTGAGGATGAGCGTGGCGCCGAAGGCCGTGAGCACCTTGCGGCGCTCGATGGTCATGGTCTCCGGCATGGTGAGCACGCACTTGTATCCGCGGGCCGCGGCGGCGAAGGCGAGGGCGATGCCCGTGTTGCCGCTGGTCGCCTCGACGATGACCTTGCCCGGCTTGAGGAGCCCACGGTCCTCCGCGTCCCAGACCATCGCGGCGCCGATGCGGCACTTCACCGAGTACGCGGGGTTGCGACCCTCGATCTTGGCCAGCACGGTCGCGTGGGCGCCGTGCGTGATGCGGTTGATGCGGACGAGGGGCGTGTGTCCGATGCTGCGGGAATTGTCTGCGTAGATGTTGGACATGGGCGTGAACGTAGCCCAAGTCCCTCGCGCCGTGCACCGCCCGGGAGGGGCCCTCAGGCGCAGACGCGGTTGCGTCCGCCGCGCTTCGCCTGGAAGAGCTTGGCGTCGGCCGCTCGGATGAAGTCGTCGGTGGTGCGGATCGCGGGGTTCCACTGGGCGACGCCGAGGGAGATGGTGACCGGGATGCGGATGCGGTCGAAGAGGAAGGGCTGCGAGGCCACGAGGACGCACAGCTCCTGCGCGAGGGTGACCGCTCCCTGGAGGGTGGTCTCCGGGAGCAGCAGCGCGAACTCCTCGCCGCCGTAGCGCCCGAAGACCTCGTTGCGCCGCACCCGGCTGCGCACGAGCGAGGCGATCTCCTTGAGCACCACGTCGCCGGCCACGTGCCCGTAGGTGTCGTTGACCTTCTTGAAGTGGTCGACGTCGAACATCACCAGCGAGAGGGGGCGGCCGTGGCGCAGCGAGCGGTTGAGCTCGTCGGTGATCTTCTCCGTGAGGTGCCGCTTGTTGGCCGCCTGGGTGAGCCCGTCGGTCACCATCATCTGCGAGATGGTCTCGATGAACTCCGACTCCAGGTCGCCCGCGGAGAGGTACTTCAGGATCACGTCGCCGACCTTCACCCGGTCGCCGTTGCGGAGCGGGGTCTCGCGGGTGAGCACGTCGTTGACGTAGGTGCCGTTGGTGCTGTTGTTGTCGTGCACCCACCACACGCCGTCGCGCTTCACCAGCTTCGCGTGCTTGCGAGAGACGCCCTCGAATTCCAGCACGAGGGAGTTGCTCACGTCCCGGCCGATGGTGAGCTCCTGCGCCGGCCCGTCGAGCTGGATGCGCTTGCCCAGCGGACCGCGACCCTCGCGGGTGTAGATCACCACCAGGCAGTCGGAGCCACCCGTGTGCTGACCCAGGCCCGGCTCCGCCCGGAGCACCTGCGTCTGGACCTGCCAGGCGGACTCGGGGTGCAGCTCGGGGTGATCCTTCGGGTCTGCCATTGACGATGGTTCAAAAGGGTATCGGCGCGCAACCTGCCGCGTCAAGCGAACTCACTGACGCGCAGCGTCCAGCGCTACGCGGCGAGCGCGTTCAGGGGCGGGCTTCGAAGGTGAGCGTGTAGGGCGAGCACGAGGCGCCGCTGAACCAGCGCACCTCGACATAGAAGTCGAAGCTGTCGCTGCCGAGGTCGCCGCCGCCGCTGAGGGTGTACTGGTCGGTGATGCCCGCGAGCTGCTGAGAGCTGCCGAGGAGGCGGCCGCAGGCGCTGTAGACGAAGAGGTCGTAGTCGACGCCGGTCGGGACGCGCAGCGTGAGGCGCCCGTTGAGCGAGGCGGGGCAGACCGAGCACTCGTTGAGTCGGCCGCGATACCACCGGGAGCGGTTGCCCATGCGGGTCGCGACCACCC
>SCUS01000114.1 GCA_004297725.1 Myxococcaceae bacterium
GGGAGCGGGTTCGTTGGTTGATCAACACCGTGGTGACTCCTTCGACAGTGGTGGTGGCCCGGACCGCGGCGATGCGCTCCGGCCGGCGGCGCCCGCCGATGGGCGCGCCTTGGATGATCACGGTACATACATAAATCGTTTTATGCAAGTTTCGCCCGGTATCCATAAATCCATTTATCCCGCACCGTCCCGGTATCCTCGTACCGAGAGCCCGAGGAGGCGCAATGGCCCGGTACCCCAACGTCACGATCAAGGACGTCGCAGCTCGCGCCGGCGTGTCGATCACCGCGGTGTCCCACGCCCTCAACGGCAAGGGCACCCTCTCCGAGGAGACCCGCGAGCGCATCCGCGACGTCGCCCAGGCCATGGGCTACCAGGCCGACGCACTGGCCCGCGGGCTGCGCCGCTCGCAGATCGGGGTGATCGGGATCGTGCTGCGCCCGCTCGACGCGCTCGAGAACTACAGCCCCCCGGGCGTGGACTACTTCCTCCGCTTCGCCGGCGCCGCCGCGGTCAGCGCCCTCGACCACGGCCTCAGCCTGATGCAGGTGGCCGATCTCGTGAAGGGCCCCGTGACTCCGCTGGCGTTCTCCCTCGACGGCTACATCGTCACCGATCCGGTGCGCGACGACCCCGTGGTCGATCTCCTCGAGAAGCGGGGGATCCCCTACGTCACCCTGGGTCGGGATCTCGGCCGGCCCGAGGCCTCGAACTGGGTGGCGTCAGCCGACGCCGACGCCTCCCTGACGGTACTCGAGCACCTGCACGAGCAGGGTGCGCGCACCATCGTCTGCGTCGGCGGGACCGACGACAACTCCTGGAACGCCGACGCTGAGCGGGTCTACCGGGACTGGTGCGGGCGCACCGGCCGGTCTCCGCGCTTCCTGCGCAGCCCCGAGGGGCTCGGTGAGGCGGGCGGCCGGGATCTGGTGCCCGCGATCCTGGAGGGCGGCATGCCCGACGCCGTCTACTCCCTGACCGGGCGGCACGCGGCGGGAATCCAGGACGCGATGCGGGAGCGGGGCCTCGTGGCACCGCGGGACTATCTGCTCGCCTGCGGCACCGACGCGGATCAGACGAGGACGGCGGACCCGCCGATCACCGCGATCGATCTGCACCCCGAGATCCTCGCCCGCGAGACCGTCGCGCTCCTCGTCGCCATCACGCGAGGCGAGGCGCCCCCCGGGGCGCCGCCTCGTGCCGTCCGAACTGCTCGTGCGGCGCCATCGCTGCGCGACGCCTGAGCCGCGGCCCCGGGCCGCGATCCCGGAGCCGCGGCCTCCGCGCCCGGAAGGGGCGGCGCAGAGCGGGGCGGGAGGGCGCGGAGCGGGTCGCGGGAGCGCACGCGATCGGACGCGCTCGTGCCGCGCGGCACGAGCGCCCGGTCCGCCTCAGGGCGCGGGATCCGCGGCATCCGCGGGATCCGCGGCGTCCGCGACGCCGACCTCGCGCATCAGCTCGGCGACATCCGGGTGGCGATGATCGCCGCGGAGGAGGTCCCCCCGGACCCGGGCGTGCACGTCGGCCGGCATGTCCTGGCTCAGCTTGAACATCGCCGACTCGGAGTCGATGTCGATCGTGAACGACACCACACCCGAGAGGATCCGCTCGAAGACGTGCTTCGACTCCGCGGGATCCCACGGCTCGGCACGGCGCCCCTCCAGCTGCCCCACCGTCCGCTCCACGACCGCGAGGTTCTCCGCGGGTTCCTCGAGCACCGTCACGCGCCCCGTGAGGTGCACCGTCGCGTAGTCGAGCGTCGGCACGGCGGGCGTGAACCCGTAGGTGCTCGGCGACACGTAGGCGTGCGACGAGGCGAACACCAGCAGCACCTCCGGCCGCTCGGCGAAGCGCCGCCAGTGCTCGTTGGCCCGCCCGATGTGCCCCCACAGACGGGTGCCCACGAGCGTTTCGCCGGGCACCGCGCCGGGCGGGAACACGATCGGCGTGTGCGTCGCGAGCGGGGCGCCGTCGGTCGAGGTCACCACGACGGCGAAGGGGTTGTTCCAGACGAACTCGGCGATGGCTCGCCCCGATGGAGCGGGGTAGCTGGGGTAGGTGTGCATCGATACCGCCTCCCTGCGGTAGCGGGGGGATCGTCGTGATCCACCCGAGATAAATCGTTTTACCTCACGACGGTAGCAGAGTAAAACGATTTATGTAAAGATGCACGGCACCCACCGCCCCACGAGATCCTCGTCTCGACCGACTCGTCATCCGGCGCATCGGCGGATG
>SCUS01000115.1 GCA_004297725.1 Myxococcaceae bacterium
TCGTACCGGGGACTCCTCGCTGACGGCCTCGCGGTCGTACCGGGGACTCCTCGCTGACGGCCTCGCGGTCGTACCGGGGACTCCTCGCTGACGGCCTCGCGGTCGTACCGGGGAAGCGATCGGCGCTCTGCCGAGATGGGTAGAAGCGATAGGGTTTCCAACCCGCGGGCACAGCGGGCACCGTCATCCGTCGCACGCATCGGCTTGAATTCCAGGCAATTCGTGACTTGTGTGCCGAACGGAGCCGCCTCGGAGGCAGGGCTTCGACAGCTGCCAACGGAGGGGGTCGTACTGGAAGGCTTCCTCGGTGCCCGTTCGAGCACGCGGCCTCGATCCCCAGAGCCCTGCCCCCGAGGCGGGGGTTAGGGCGCGCGGCAGCGGGGAAGGGGGCTCACACCTCTCAGCCCCACGACCCAGCATCGTCAGCCCGACCTACGGCACCTCGAAGCGGGCGCGCACCCCGAGCGCCTCGCAGCGCGCCCTGATCTCCCCGGCGTAGTTGCCGTTCATCACCAGCACCGTGACCTCCCGGTCACCCAGCGTCGCGAGCCACTCGGGCGCGTGGATGCCGTGGCCGGTGCCGGGGATGTACCTCCCCTGCTTCCTGGGGTTCACGTCGACGCCTCCGCGAAGGAGAGTGCCCTCCGGGTCGACCAGGTTGGCGAAGACCACCCCCTTGGTGGCCATGCCCCAGAGCACGCAGGGCCCCGTCTCGTTGGCCGCCCTCAGCTTCTCCCTCGCGGCCTCGATGCGCCGCTGCTCGTCCGTCGCGTAGCGGGTGAGCCTCGCCACCGCCTCGCCCGCATCGCCAGGCAGCGCCGGGTCGCTCTCTCCGGCCTCCCCCTCGGCCCACTGGTACTGGTCTCCGAAGGCCCTCCTCGCGGCGCTCAGCGCCACGCCCCCGCGGCGCAGCGCGTAGCCGAAGGTCGACGGCGTGAAGTAGTTGCAGTGCTCGTAGCAGAAGTCCCAGAAGGCCTGGTGCTGCACGATCCAGTCGAGGTCGGGCACCTCGAAGAAGAGCGGTGTGCCGGGGTGGGAGCGCACTCCGTCGACCACCGCCCGGATGAACTCCACCGGCCTGGGGATGTGCTCCACCACGTGGCGGCAGACCACCAGCGAGGGGCGCTCGCTCAGCAGCCCGGCGCGAAACATCTCCCGCACCAGCGCCACGGGCCGCTCGGGGGTCGCCTCGCGAGGGGTGCAGCTCGGGTCGACGCCCACGCCCCGGGCGCCAGGGACGGCCTCGCAGAGCACGTCGAGGAAGGTGCCCTTGCCGCAGCCCACGTCGTAGACGGGAGCGGCGGTGAGGGCGTGCTGCGCGGCCAGGTGCTTCGCGATGGAGCGGTAGTAGTCGGTGAAGACCGCGGAGGGGACGTCGTTGTCGTAGCGCGGGTCGTAGACCATCAGCGCCGGGTCGAAGCGGGTGTTGAACGCGAAGCCGCAGGCGCGGCAGACGCCGAGGGTGAAGGGAGCGCAGGGCGCCGCGAGGGCCTCCTCGGGGGAGGGCCACACGACGTTCTGCATCACCGGGAGGCGCTCGCGGCGGACGAGCTCCGCGACGTCACGGCCGTCGCAGACGGGGCACGTCGGCGCGGTCATGCGCGGCGCATGAGCCAGGCGCCGGGCCAGTGGGTGATGTGCTCCCGCACCTCGCCCTCGTTGAAGACGAAGGGCGGCGGCTCTTGCAGCTCGAACTCCGCGTGGCGCGCGGCGAACTCCCGGGCGGCGGCGGTGGGGTTGTCGTCCTTCCACTCCGGCTTGCCGCGGGGGACGTTGTCCAGGTACTGCATCAGCCCGTCGGTGGCGACGATGTACGAGCCCGCGGTGACCATCGGGGCGTAGGCCTCGAGCTCGGCCGCCACGTGGGCCTTGGTGTGGTTGGAGTCGAGGAGCACCAGCACCTTCTCGCCCGGCTTGATCATCGAGCGCACCCGCTCGACGATGGTCGGGTCGATGGAGCTGCCCTCGACCAGGGAGATCGAGGGGGAGAGCTCGTGCGCCTCGATGGCCGCGCGGTTGTGCGGGCGCACCTCGATGTCGACGCCGATCACCCGGCCGGCGTTGCCCATCATCTTGAAGAGGCTGGCGTAGAAGATCAGCGAGCCGCCGTGGGCCACGCCGGTCTCGACGATCACGTCGGGCTTCACCCGGTAGATCACCTCCTGGGCGCGCACCATGTCCTCCGGGAGCTGGATGATCGGTCGGCCCATCCAGGTGAAGGAGTAGATGTGCTTGAGCGCCCAGCCCACCTGGATCCACACCTTGGACAGCTCGGAGAAGGCCTCGCGGCTGTAGAGCGGGTGCTGGCTCGTGCCGTCGGCGTCTTCGCAGGCAACGGTCCTGGCTTCGGTGTCGATCGTCAGCTTCATCGGAGGGGCCTTCACTTCAGCAATGGAGACAGGGTGAGGTTCGGAGGGCGGGCACGCTGGCCCACCGCGCGGGACCTTGTCAACGATCTCCGCGCCGCGTTCGTCGCGCTGCGTTGCGCGCCCGCTCGCCCTCCATTCACGCGAGCGCCCTCATCGCCGGCCACGGAAGGCATTGACTGGCGCGGATGCTCGGGCATTGTCCGCGCCCGATGAATCCGGGCGCGACGGCGCGCTACGGAGCTTCGCAGCGAAACCGCAGGAGCCGAGAGCGCAGCCATGAAGGTCATCATCTTGTGCGGTGGTCAGGGGACCCGCATCCGCGACGCCAACGAGCTGCTGCCCAAGCCGCTGCTGCCCATCGGCGAGCGGCCCATGGTGTGGCACATCATGAAGTCCTACGCGGCCCACGGGTTCACCGACTTCGTGCTGGCCCTCGGCTTCAAGGGCTGGCTCATCAAGGAGTACTTCCTCAACTACCGCTCCATGAGCGCCGACCTCCGGGTCTCGCTCGGTCGCCACGACGCCGTCGAGGTGCTCAACCGCCGGGGCCTCGAAGACTGGACCGTCACCCTCGCGGAGACCGGCGAGGCCACCATGACCGGAGGGCGCGTCGCCTCGCTGCGGCGCTACGTCGGCGGCGACGACCTCTTCATGGTCACCTACGGCGACGGGGTCTCGGACGTCGACATCGGCAAGCTCGTGGCCTTCCACCGGGCGCACGGCAAGATCGCCACCGTCACCGCGGTGCACCCGCCGGGGCGCTTCGGAGAGCTGGGCATCCGGGACGGCCTGGTGCGGGAGTTCAACGAGAAGCCGCAGACCACGCTCGGCTTCATCAACGGCGGGTTCATGGTCTTCGACGCGAAGCGGGTGTGGGACTACCTGCCCGACGACGACCCCGGCCTGGTGCTGGAGGTCGAGCCGCTCCAGGGGCTCGCGGCCGCGGGCGAGCTCGTCGCGTACGAGCACCACGGCTTCTGGCAACCCATGGACACGCTGCGCGAGTACACCGTGCTCAACAACCTCTGGGCCTCGGGCAACGCCCCCTGGAAGACCTGGAACGACTAAGGTCCCCCGTCATCCGCCCGCACCCCTACACAGGTATCCCATGACTGAAGCTCGCACGTTCCGCTGCTGGTCCTGCCAGGGCAGCCGCCTCACGCCGGTGCTCGACCTCGGAAACACCCCGCTCGCCAACTCGCTCGTCCCGGAGTCGGCGCTGCACCACACCGACCCGGTCTTCCCGCTGGAGCTGGCCTGGTGCGCGGACTGCTCGCTCGTGCAGATCACCGCCTCGGTGCCGCCGGAAGACCTCTTCCGCGACTACCTCTATTTCTCCTCCTACTCCGACACCATGCTCCAGCACGCGGAGTCCCTGGTGGGTCGGATGATCCGTGAGCGCGCCCTCGGCCCGGGCTCCCTGGTCGTCGAGGTCGCCAGCAACGACGGCTACCTGCTCAAGTTCTACAAGCGCGCCGGGGTGCAGGTGCTCGGCGTCGAGCCCGCGGTCAACGTCGCCCGGGTGGCCGTCGAGGAGCACGGCATCCCCACCATCACGGAGTTCTTCGGCGACGCCATCGCCCAGACCCTGCGCGCCGAGGGCAAGCGCGCCTCGGTGATGCACGCCAACAACGTCCTCGCCCACGTGCCCGACCTCAACGGCTTCGTGCGCGGCTTCAAGACCCTCCTCGCCGACGACGGCGTGGCCATCTTCGAGGCCCCCTACGTGCGCGACATGGTCGAGGGCTGCGAGTTCGACACGATCTACCACGAGCACCTCTGCTACTACTCGCTCACCGCGCTCGACCGGCTCTTCCGCCGCAACGGGCTCGTCATCTCCCACGTCGAGCGGGTGCCCATCCACGGAGGCTCGCTGCGCATCTTCGCCACGCACGGCGAGACCCCCGACGAGACGGTGACCTCCATGCTCGCCGAGGAGCGCCGAGAGGGCATCGACGCGCTCCCCTACTACGAGGCCTTCGCCCGGAGGGTGCACCGCCTGCGAGGCGTGCTCACGGGCGTGCTGCGCGACCTGAAGGCCGCCGGGCGCACCATCGCGGCCTACGGGGCGAGCGCCAAGGGCAGCACCCTGCTCAACGCCTTCGGCATCGGCCGCGACGTGCTCGACTTCGTGGTCGACCGATCGCCCCACAAGCAGGGGCTCTACACCGCCGGGACGCACATCCCCATCCGACCCCCGGAGGCGCTCGCCACCGAGCGCCCCGACTACGCCCTGCTGCTCACCTGGAACTTCGCGGACGAGATCCTCGCCCAGCAGAAGGACTACCTCGCCGCGGGCGGTCGCTTCATCGTCCCGGTGCCGCAGGTGCGCATCCTGTGAGGTTCACCGAGACCCCCATCGCGGGCGCGTGGGTGGTCGACCTCGACCGCCTCGAGGACGAGCGCGGCTTCTTCGCGCGCACCTGGTGCGAGCGGGAGTTTCGCGATCACGGCCTGCACTACCGGCTCTCGCAGTGCAGCGTCTCCTTCAACAAGCGACGCGCGACGCTGCGGGGGATGCACTTCCAGACGGCGCCCCACGAGGAGGCCAAGCTGGTGAGCTGCCCCCGAGGCCGCATCTGGGACGTGGTGCTCGACCTGCGGCGCGAGTCGCCCACGCACTGCCAGTGGTACGGGGTCGAGCTGTCGCCGGAGAATTACAGGGCGCTGTATGTTCCGCCCGGCTGCGCCCACGGGATGATCACCCTCGAGGACGACACCCTGGTGAGCTACCAGATCTCCGTGCCGTATGTTCCTGGTCACCAGGCCGCGGTGCGCTGGGACGACCCGGCCTTCGCCATCACCTGGCCCCTGGCCGACCCCTTCCTCTCCGAGCGCGACCGCGCCCTGCCGGACTACGTCCGATGAAGGTGCTTCTCACCGGCGCCGGGGGCTTCATCGGCTCGCAGGTGGCGAGGCAGCTCGTGGAGAGCGGCGACCACGTGGTGGCGATGCTGCGGCCGGGCGAGTCCACCGCGCGCCTCGACGACGTCCTCGGCTCGCTGGAGGTGCGCACGCTCGACCTCTCGGACACCGCCGCGGTGACGGCGATGGTGGCCGAGACCCGCCCCGAGGCCTGCGTCCACCCGGCCTGGAACGCCGAGCCCGGCAAGTACCTCCACTCCCGGGAGAACCTCCGCCTGGTGGAGGCCACGCACCGCCTCGCGGAGGCCCTGGCCGACCACGGCTGCGGTCGCCTCGTGGGGGTGGGCACCAACGCCGAGTACGACACCAGCTACGGCTACCTTTCCGAGCGCACCCCGACCGCGCCGACGTACCTCTACTCGGCCTGCAAGCTGGGGCTCTCCCACTCGCTGGCGCAGCTCGGTCTGCTCACCGGGATGCAGGTCGCCTGGGCCCGGCTCTTCTACCTCTACGGACCATGGGAAGACCCTCGCCGGCTGGTGTCGTCGGTGACCCGCTCTCTGCTGGAGGGCCGCGAGGCGCCGTGCAGCGCGGGCCTTCAGGTGAGGGATTTCCTTCACGTGGCGGACGTGGCGGGCGGGCTCGTGGCGGTGCTGCGCTCGGGCGTGACGGGCGCGGTCAACGTCGGCTCGGGCGAGCCGGTGACCGTGCGCGAGGTGGTCACCCGACTCGGGGCGATGATCGGCCGCCCTGAGCTGCTGCGCCTGGGGGCCATCGAGCCGAAGGCGGGCGAGCCGGCCTTCGTGTGCGCGGACAACTCGAAGCTGCGCGCGGAGACCGGGTGGAAGGCGACGTACACCCTCGACAGCGGGCTCGCGGACACCGTGGCGTGGTGGCGATCGAGGATGGTGTAGCGACACACTCTGGCACGCCGCCGAGCGCCCTCCCCTCCACGGAATCCGCTGTTTTTCTGGCCCTCCCGCGTGGCACGCGCCTTGAGACAGCAGCGCGACGATGTCTCCCTCCCGGCCGCGCGCCTTCGCCCTCCTCCTGGCCTCGCTGGTCTCTCTCGCCGCCCTCCCGGGCTGCGGCGACGACCCGCTGCCTCCGCGCAGCGACGCGGGCGACGTGCCCGGCGACGCCGTGGTGGAGGCCGACTTCCCCGACCACACCCTCGCCCGACTGGACTCCGTCGCGGACTTCGAGCGCATCGCCGTCGAGGCCTACGGGCTCTCCACCGCGAAGTTCATCATCACGGCCTTCGGCGACCCGGAGAACCGCGGAGGGCGCTTCTACGACGGCCGCTTCTACACGCTCCATGACCAGTGGTACTGGTTTCGACTGCTCAACGGGGCGCGCGTCCCGGGGGACTTCGTCGAGCCCGTGCGGGGCCTGCGCTTCGCCACCGTGGACGCCATCACCGCGTGGGCGCGCACCCAGCCGCTGCTGCCCCTCGACCTCGCGTTCTACGGCGACCGGCTCTACTCCAACCGCTTCTACGACTTCTCCTTCGGGGCCGCGCGTCGCTACGGGCTCGCCACGCTGATCCGGGTTCCTCCCCGCGGGGGGAGCCCCGAGCGCTGGGCCTTCGAGCTCGAGTATGGCGACCAGCTCTGGCACCCCGAGCTCGTGGTCTTCTTCGACGCGCTGAGAGCGCGCCTCCCCTCGGACATCGCGAGGGAGCTGCGCTTCCTCGTCCGCTCCCCCGAGCAGGAGACCCTCGCCGCCCGCATGGAGCAGGACCATCTCCCCTACTGGGACCGCATCCTCCGCTACCGCGACATCGTCGTCCCCGGGGCGCGCGAGGTCTACAGCGGGGGCATCGCCGCGGGTCCCCTTCGCGTCATCCGCCAGGGTCAGTCCTACGGCTCCATCGCCCCCACCGACATCGTCGTGATGGAGTCGACGCCCGACTATCTCCCCAACCTCTCCGGGCTCATCACCGCCTCGCCGCAGACCCCGCTGGCCCACATCAACCTGCTCGCCCGCAACCGCGGCATCCCCAACGTCCACGTCGCGGGCGTGCTCGAAGACCCGCTGCTGCGTCAGCTGGAGCGCGGCTATGCCCCGGTGCTGCTCTTCGCCGAGGCCCCGGGGCGCGCGGTGATCGCCCCCATCACCGACGAGCAGTACCGTCGCTACCGCTCGCTCATCGAGCGCCCGGTGCGCCTCGTGAGCACGCCCCCGGTCGACGCGATGCCCTACGTCCTCGGCCTCTCGGGGCGACCGCTCGACGACACCACCGCCCTCGCCTCCACCATCGGCGGCAAGTGCGCCGGGATGATCGCCCTGCTCCACGAGCCGGGCCTCCAGCTCCCCGACGCGCCTCGGTCGATCACCGTGCGCGCCTACGTCGAGCACCTGCGCCCGCTCCGGGAGCGCATCGCCGCCGCCCTCGACAGCGAGGCCTTCGGCGCCGACGCCCGCGTCCGTCGCATCGTCCTCGAAGGCGAAGCCCTCTACCGCGTCCGCGCCCCGCAGCCCGCGGAGATCGCCTTCGTCGAGGCCTTCCTGCGCGACCACCCGGCGAGCGATCCGCTGGGCTCCCTCGCCCGCGCCGGAGGCATCCGCGGCGTGGTGGAGGCGCAGCGCATCGCGCCCTCCACGCTGGCGCAGATCGAGGGGTCGCTGCGCACGGCCTTCGGGGCGCTGGCCGTGACGCAGGGGGTGAGGTTCAGGTCGTCGTCCAACGTGGAGGACATCGAAGGCTTCAACGGCGCGGGGCTCTACGAGTCCTTCACGGGCTTCCTCGACGCGGCCGCGCAGCCCCGGGCCTCGGACCGCGAGAAGACCGTCGAGCGCTCCATCCTCCGGGTGTGGGGGTCGTTCTGGTCCTTCGAGGCCTTCGAGGAGCGGCGCGCCGAGCGCATCGACCACCTCTCCGCCGCGATGGCCGTGCTCTCCCACCCCCGCTTCGACGACGCGCTGGAGCGGGCGACGGGCGTCTGCACCTTCACCGTGCAGCCGCCCAACAGCCCCGACGCCGAGCGCCTGGAGGTCAACGTGCAGGTGGGCGACGGGAGCGTGGCCAACCCTGATCCCACGGTGTTTCCGGAGGTGGTGCGCCTCGCGCGCGCGCGGGGCGGCGAGGCGCTGCGCATCGAGCGGGTGCGCCGGGCCTCCGGGGCGCCGGACCGCGACCTGCTCTCGGACGAGGTGCTGCGACGGCTCTTCGCCGACACCGGGGCGGTCACCCGGCGCTGGCTCGACCGGGAGAACGCAACGAGGCCAGAGGCCCGGAGGGCGAGGACGCTCACGCTCGACTTCGAGTTCCACGACATGCTGGAGGGCTGGCCGGCGATGAGGGAGGGAGCGCCGAGGCCCGCGCGGCTGGTGCTGAAGCAGGCGCGCACGCTGGAGCCCGCGCCCCGGGTGGCGACGGAGGAGTCCGCGGGGTGGGCGGTTCCGAGGGACGTGCTGGCGAGGGCGAGGCGCGTGTCGACGGAGACGTGCAGCGGCGAGGTGGCGACGGGGGTGACGCTCACCACCACGACGCTGAGGGTGCTCACGGAGCCGTCGATCACGCCCGACGTGGGCTACGGGACCGAGCCCCTGGACGCGTCGATCACCGTGAGCGCGAGGGGCACCGTGAGCGCGCTGGGATGGCCGGCGGACGCGACGTACTCCGTGGACCACACGGGGATGAGCGCGGCGAGGGAGGGCGCGGCGAGGGTGTATGCGGTGGCGGCCGGAGCGCCCGCGAGGGAGGGCTACGAGCTGCTGCGACACGAGGCGGACGGAACGGTGACGCTGCGGCGCGGAGAGCGGAGCGTGAGCGCGAGGCTGACCTGCATGGAGGAGCTGCGCTTCGCGACGCCGAGGGACTACCTGCTGGGGCTGGTGCCGCCGTAAGGGGGGGTTGGCACCACGACGTCGCACCGACCCGCTCCGCCCTCGTCGGACGGGGCCCTCCGAAGGATCAATCGAAGAGGCGTGACCAGAGCCGCGCGAGGAACGAGTCCGAGCGCTCGGGCTCCGACGCCACCAACGATCGCGATTGCGGCACCGGCGGGGTCTCGACCCTCGTCGGCTTCCGCACGGCGGCCTCGAGGCTCACCCGCACCGTGCGGGGGGGCTCGCTTGCGAGACGCCGGAGCGGGGGCGGCTCCCCAGCGGGGGCCTCGACGGACGCCGGGCGCGCCCGCCGCGCGAGCACGGCCCGGGCGTCGTCAGGAGACATGGCCGCCGGGCCTACCCGCAGGGTGACGAGCTCCGTGTCGCCGAGCGACGGCGCCGTGGAACAGGGCTTGTGGACCCTGATGGACCTCGCGCCGATCACCCGCGGGAGATCCCGGATGTCGACCTCGACGAAGGACGGCACCGCGGACCTGCGCTCCGGCAGCGGCGGCAGGGGGACTCGCGTATGGGAGTGCCGCGGTGGCGCCGCCGGGAGGCGGCCGAGGCACGTCACGTCCTCCCCGCCGAAGAGGCTGTCGTCGAGGGGGCCCTGGGGCCGTGGAGCGCGCGGCTCGGGCGCGCGTGGGGGCCGCAGATCGAGCCCCCGGCCGGGCGGCCGGACGGTCACGGCGGCGGGCGCGCGTGTCGTCGCCCGCTCTGGCAGCGGCTGCGACGTGAGGCGCACGGCCTCGCGCTCGACGCGGAGCTTGTCCGCCGTGACGACGGCCATGAACTGTCCGAGCTCGCGCTGCGTGGCGAGGTCGGCACGAAACTCCCCCTCGAGGGCCTCGGCGAAGGCCGCCGCGGTAGGGATGCGATCGGCAGGATCGGGCGCCAGGGCGCGGCGGCAGAGCTCGTCGAGGGCCACGGGCAGGTGCGGGACGAAGTCGCGCAGCGAGTGGTAGACCTCCTCCGCGAAGCGCGCCTTCAGCGCGCCCTCACGATTGGGCAGGCAGCGCCGCAGGGTCAGCGTCTCCCATAGCGTGACGCCCAGGGAGAAGACGTCCGCGCGGCGGTCGATCAGCTGTCCGCGGAGCTGCTCCGGGGCCATGAAGGCCAGCCTGCCCTTGAGCACCCCGACGCTGGTGACGGCGGTGCGACAGGCCGCGCGGGCGATGCCGAAGTCGACCAGCCGGGCGACGCCGTCGACCCCCACGAGCACGTTCTGCGGGGTGACATCTCGATGGATCAGCCCCAGCGGCGCGCCGTCGGCGCTCTTGAGCTCGTGCGCCGCGTCGAGGCCGGCGAGGACGTCGAGCACGATGCGCAGGGTGACGCTGAGCGGCAGGGGCTGGTGCCGCATCGAGGCCCCGCACTGGACGGCGTAGAGGGTGTCGCCCTCGACGTAGTCCATCACCATGTAGAGCTGCGTCCCTTCGGCGCCGAGGTCGATGATGGCCGCCGTGTTGGGGTGATGGAGCCTCGCCGCCAGGCGCGCTTCGTCGAGGAACATCTCGACGAATTCCGGATCGGCGCAGAGCGCGGAGTGCAGGAGCTTGACCGCGACCAGTCGCTCGAAGCCGCCGCTGCCGATACTCCGCGCGAGCGAGACGCTGGCCATCCCGCCACGGCCGAGCTCGACGAGGAGGTCGTAGCGACCCACCCGCTGGGGCCGTACGTCCGTCGCCTTCTCACGCGCAGACGATTGAGCAACGATCATAGAGATCACCTCCCGGGGAGTGAGCCTCGGTCAATGCCCCAGAGCGCAGACCTCCCGTGTCGGGGCCGTGGGCATACCCAGCGTGGGGACCCGAATCTTACGTGGCAATGTATGAATCTGGCGCCCGGGGAGTTCGGGGCGGGCGCGTGTGCCGCGAAGCGTGAGCGTGTGCCGCCACCGCCGACATCCCATCGCACACGGCCCGTCACTGGAGACCTCGGAGCGCGCAGAATATTCGGCACTCGACGTCCGCGCCGTGTCGACACATGAGGGGCCTGGAAGGTCGGGGCTTAGCGGGCTCGACCGTAGTGCTTTGGGGAGGGGCGGGGGGCCATTCGGCCACGAGGAGCAACCGATGTGTGGGGACGTGGAGTCAGCTTCGACCGAGGCTCTGACGCTGCCGCCGGGGAGCGTGGTCGGAGGCAAATATCAGGTGCTGCATCAGGTCGGCGCGGGCGGGATGGGGGCCGTCTACGAGGCCCGCAACTCGTGGACCGGGCGCCGTGTCGCGCTCAAGCTCCTGCACGCGCACCGGGCGAAGAGCGAGGAGGGAGGGCGGTGCTTTCTCCGGGAGGCGAAGGCCGCCTCGAAGATCGCGCACCCGAACATCATCGATGTCCTGGACATGGGTCAGGACGCCGACACCGGCGCGCTGTTCATCGTGCAGGAGTTGCTGGAGGGGGAGGACCTCGGGCACCGCATGGCGGGCGAGCCGAGGCTGACGCTGCGCGAGGCGTTGCAGTACGTGATCCCCGTGATGTCTGCGCTGGTGGCGGCGCACTACATGGGCGTCGTGCACCGGGACATCAAGCCGGAGAACGTGTTTCTCAGCCGCTCTGGGCGCGGGGGCGTGGTGCCGAAGCTCATCGATTTCGGCATCTCGAAGATCCTCGACGAGCCTGGCAGCGACCCATCCAAGTCGTTGACCAGCGGCGCGGTGGGCACCCCCGAGTACATGTCTCCCGAGCAGGTGCGCTGCCGCTCGGACATCGATGGTCGCGCCGATGTGTGGTCGGTCGGCGTGATGCTCTACGAGCTCGCCTCGACCCGGCTCCCCTTCGAAGCGCCGAACCAGCATCTGCTCGTGCTGGCGATCCTGACCACCCCGGCGCGGCGCATCGAGAGCATCGCGCCGTGGGTTCCGCCCGGGCTCGCGCGGGTCATCCACCGGGCGCTGGAGACCGAGGTGGGAGACCGCTACCCATCGATGGCGGAGTTTCTCCGCGAGCTCATCGACTGCGACCTCGGCGACGGCGTCCCGCTCGTTCGGGCCGAGGACCGCCATCTCTACATGACGGACTCGCGCGCCCGGCAGTCCGTCGATCCCCTCCTGGCGAGCCCGGCCGCCGAGGCCCCCGCCGAGGCCCTCGTCCCGACCGCCGACGCCCCCGCCGAGCCGACCGTCCACGACCGGGCCCGCACGCCCACCATCGGCTCACCGCGCGGGAGACAGACCCTGACCGAGTGGCAGAAGCCCCTCGCGTCGAGCTGGCTCCCGGTGATCGTCAGGCCCCAGCTTGCCGGCATCGCCAGCGCCTGCGTCGTGGTCCTCGCGCTCGCGATCGCGATCGTATCGGGGAGCCTGCTCGCGGGGAGGGCGACCGTACGGGCGGGGTTGCAGCGCCACGAGGTGCGCGCGACGGCGGCCGCGCACCGAGCGCGCATGCCCCTGCGTGGGCCCGAGGCGACGGTGCCGCCCCCGATCGCGGCCTTCGATGCGGGAGCCGTGTGTGCATCGCCCCGACGCCCCTCGCCCCCGGTCCCAGCGACCCTGCCGCAGGCCGGCGACACGCTCTGCGCCTGGGACCACTCTCCCGCGCAGTGACCGCCGCCCACCCCGGGGCGCCGATGTCCAGAGTGCTTCGGTCACGCATCCGACCTCGATGTCGCTCCACCGGCATCTTCGTGCCAGGGAAGCGCCATCGGGCATTTCATTCCCGACACCGTTGCCGCCAGGAGACCCCATGGAGCCACGGGGTGCGCCGACTTCCCATGGCGTGTCGATGGCTTGTGCAGACCGTGCGCGCAGGGTCAGCCCTCGGCGCACGAGCGGTCTCTCGCTCGATCATCACGGCAACCACACGACTCCTTTCGACCTGTCGCTACCTGCCACACCTTTGTCCGATCCGCTGGAGGGCGCCTGCATTCAGAGTCTCCCAGCGGCTCTCGACAAGGCATGATCACGCCATCGAGCTCGCCATCGAGCTCGCTGTGGCAGCCAGCGACATCGGACCTCATGCGTGGCCCGTTGCACCAATGCGAAGACGGTCGATTTCGCTACCGACTCCGTTGCGGTGTCCAGGGCACATCCGGTGCAAAGCCTCGACGCGGCGACCGGCGGTGGGGCCGAGGATTGTCGTCCTGGTAGCCTGACAAGGAGCGATGTCGGATGAGCACGCTATTCCCACTTCGGAATGATAGGCGACTCGATGATCCATTCCCATGCTGCTCCTCGGACGACGAGCATCGGAGGTGCGTCAGGGGCGCGGCGCTCCCCAATGGAACCAGGTTCCATCTGCACCGGGATGAGCTCCGCGTGGTTTATCAGCCCATCGTTCGCTGCAAGTCCCTCCAGGTGTTCGCCTACGAGGCGCTGGTCCGCTGCTCGGTGCCCCGGCTGGCGAACCCGGAGGCGCTGTTCCAGCACGCCTCGCGGGCGCGCTGCTGCGGAGAGCTCGGACGCCTGATCCGGTCGCTGGCGGTGCCGCACTGCCCCGGACACGCGCTGTTTCTCAACATCCACCCGCAGGAGTTGATGCAGCGATGGCTCGTCCGGCCCGACGACCCGATGTACTTCCATGACCGCCGGATCTTCCTCGAGATCACCGAGTCGATGCCCTTCGATGACTTCGCCCTGTGCCAGCGGGTGCTCCGCGATGTCCGCTCTCGCACCAACGCGCATCTGGTCATCGATGACCTGGGAGTCGGCTATTCGAACCTCGGACGCCTGACCCAGCTGGCACCAGACGTCGTCAAGCTCGACCGTGCGCTGATCGTCAATCTCGCGAGGGACTCGCAGAAGCTCAAGCTCGTCGCAGGCGTCGTCCGGCTCTGCAAGGACCTCGGGCAGATGGTCGTGGCCGAGGGGGTCGAGACGCTCGAAGAGTTCGACGCCGTCTGCGAGACGGAGGCCGACTTCGCCCAGGGGTACTTCTTCGGTCGCCCCGCGTTTCCGCCCCCCTCGCTGACGTGGCCGCTGGGGTCCACCTCGCTGATGGCCAGCAAGGCAGCGGCCCGGGACGCGAGCCTCCCGGCGCTGCACCCTCGAAGCCGCTCCGCGCGGGCCGGGGGGACGCCATGACCCCTCCATCCCGGTCTCCCCACGGCGGTGCCGCCCAGGTGACGAAGGAGCGCGACCTCTCGAACGCGCCCCGGAAACGCAGCTCCCGGCGCCCGGGCGGCGCAGAGGAACTGGAGGCATGGATCCCGGTGTACACCCCGTACGGCCCGCCCTCGGAGCCGGTCGCGCTCACCGAGGAGAGGTCCACCGTGAAGCCCCCGCTGGTGCTGACGCCTCCACGGCGCGAGGCGCCGCCGGAGGACAAGGCCTCGCCCCGGGTCTCGCGAGTGCACCTCCGTCGCCCGCGCCGCACGGCCGTCATCTGGTCGCGCAACGCCATCCTGGCGCTGATGTCGAGTCGCTCGCTCCTCGATCTCCGGGCGGCCCGGATCATCGCGGCAGCCATGCTCCTGTCCGCCCTCGTGCTCGCCGCGACGGCTCTGGTCGCGACCGCACAGTGGCGACGATCGCCCCCACCGCCGGACCCGGACCCGGACCCCATCGTCGGCGCGCCGATTCGTCCCCCGACAGAGGCGACCCACCCGAGGCCCGTGGTGCCATGAAGTCATGCCCGACCTGCTGGATGCAGTCGGAGGACAGCGCCACCCGCTGCCGGCTGTGTCATGAGCCGCTGCCCAAGCGCGTCGAGTCCCCGCTCGTCGAGGGCCGCTACCAGCTCGAGTCCATGATCGGGAGCGGGACGCAGGGGCTGGTCTTCCTCGCGCGCGACGTGGGCCTCGGGCGCCTCGTGGCGCTCAAGATGCTGAACCCCTCCTGCACCAACACGCTGGTGGCCGCGGCCCGGCTGAAGCGCGAGGCGACCGCGCTCGCGTCCGTGCACAACGACCACGTCGCGCAGGTGTACTCGTTCGGCTCCCACGGCGACTCGTTCTTCCTGGCCATGGAGTACGTGCGCGGGAGAAACCTCGACCTCCTGGTGTCGGAGCACCTGGACCGCCGGGCGCACATCCCGACGCGCCAGTGCCGGACCATCCTGAGCGAGATCGCCGAGGGCCTCACGAGCCTCCACCACGCGGGCATCGTGCACCGCGACGTGAAGCCCTCCAACGTGATGATCGAGTACGGCACCGATCGCACGGTGCTGCTCGACCTCGGCCTCGCGCGGTGGCTCGCGGGGCCGGCCTCGTCGCGCTGCTCGATCGTCGGCACGCCGCAGTACATGGCGCCCGAGCAGATCAACGCCGACGACCCGACGAAGATCGCCGGCCACACCGACGTCTATTCGCTGGGGTGTACGGCGTACGAGCTGTTCACGGGCGCGCCGCCGTTCGACTTCGACAGCGTCCGCGAGACCCTGGCCCACCAGATGTTCGACGAGGTGCCAGCGCTCTCCCTCAGCCGCCCGGACCTGGCCGTCCTCGACCCGGTGCTCCGGCGCGCCCTCAGCAAGGACCCGAACGCGCGCTACCAGAGCTGCGCCGAGATGATCGCGGCGATCGACGAGGCCCTGCCCGACCCCCCCCACGCCCACGCCCGCGCGCGCCCGCCGACGGCCGCGCTTCGGCTGATGGTGGTCGACGACGACGAGGTGTTCCGCGCGTTCGCGGCCGCGGCGTGCGGGCTCGCGCTGCCGGACTTCCGGCTCGAGACGGTGTGCGCCGCGTCGGGCGTCGAGGCGCTGCAGGCCGCGGAGCGGTCGTGCCCCGAGGTGGTGGTGCTCGACGACGACATGCCGCTGCTCGAAGGCGCCGACACCCTCTCGTACCTGCGGGCCATGCCGGGCGGGTTCGGAGCGCAGGTGGTGGTGGTGAGCTCGGCGCTGCGGCAGCTCCCGAGGTGGCGCTTCGCCCAGATGGGGGTCAGCGACTTCCTGAAGAAGCCCATCGACCTGGCCGAGTTCGCCGTGGTGCTGAACGCCCTGGCGACGCGGGCCGTGGAGCAGCGAGCCAGAAGGTAGGGAGCGGAGCGAAGGGTGATCCGCCGTGCGCGTCACGGGCATCGAGGGCTGAGCAGACATCCGCGGCCCACGATTTTTCGTGACGGACCCGACGAGTCCCGGCCACTCCACGGCCATGCAAAGCGCCTCTCGGGTCGGCCGCCCCCTCGCGGCGGTGAGCCTCGGGTTCATCGTCTCCGCCCTGTCGGCGTGCGGCTCGGCCTCGGAGGCCCCCGCGGTCGACGCCGCCACGGTCGACACCGCCACGGTCGACGCCCCCGCGGTCGACACCTCCACGGTCGACGCCCCCACGGTCGATGCCTCCACGGTCGACGCCTCGACCACGACTGACGCGCCCGGCGATACATCCGAGTCGGACTCCGCCACCTTCCCCTGCGGGCTCAACTTCACCTGTCCGAGCGGGTACCGGTGCGTGGGCCTCTCGACCACCCGCTGCGTGCGGGCGGCGGCGGTGGGCGAGCCCTGTCGCAACGGTCCCGTCGACGCCCTCTACTGCGTCCCCGGCGCGACCTGCGAGCCGGTGGGCGGCGAGAGCCGCTGCGTCGCCTATGGGACGGAACACGGGGTCTGCCGCAACACCGACGGCTGCGCGCCGAGGTGCGATCCGGGCCTGGGCTGCGATCCGGGCACCCACTGCAGACCGGGGATCGCGCTGGGGGAGCTGTGCGGAGGCGCTGGAGAGTTCTGCAACGAGGGTTCGTCCTGCCAGGACGTCAACGGCACGTCCCGCTGCCTCGCCGACGGCGCAGACGGCGGGTACTGCAGGGTCGGGAGGCTCTGCGACGCCGGGCTGCTCTGCCAGGGGAGCAACTCGGGCTCCGCGACCGGCTGCAACCGGGAGTACTTCCGCTGCTCGCGAGGGCTCCTGCTCGGCGAGGCCTGCGAGCCGACGGGCGTGCCCTGCAGCGCGGGGACCACCTGCCAGATGAGCTACGGGGCGATGCGCTGCGTGGCCCACGCCGACGGAACACCCGGGGGCAGGTGCCGCCCGGAGTCGCCCCGGTGCGACGCCGAGGCCGTGTGCGACGATCGCGGCTGGAGCTGCCTGCGACGCGTCCCCCGAGGGATGCCCTGCGACCCCACCGGGGGAACGACGGCCTGCGCCGAGGGGGACACCTGCGACGCGGAGCACGTCGCGGACGGCGGACGGTGCGTCGCCGCAGGGACGGCGCCCGGCGCGGACTGTCGAGCGACCGAATCCGCCTGCGACGGCGAGCTCGAGTGCTCGACCTTCTCCCGCTACCGCCGCACCTGCAGGACCGTGGCGAGGGCCGGCGACCGCTGCGACCTCGGCGGAGTCCGTACCCTCTGCCCCGCTCCCACGCGCTGCGTTCCCGCGACGGCCTCCTCCGGGGGCGCGGCGATCTCGACCTGCACCGCTCCGATTGCCGAGACGGAGCCCAACGATCGCTCGGTGCGAGCGCGAGCCCTCGTGGAGCGCTCGGTGCTCTACCGCTCGTCGCTCTCCGCCAGCGACCCGGAGGACTGCCACGCGGTGAGGATGCCCGCCGGCTCGTCGCTCTACGTGGAGACCTCGGTCTCGCTGGTCGCTCGGCTCTTCCGCTCCTCGGGCGTGGAGATCGGTCGCTGGACGCTCCGCAGCGCGAGCTCGGGCGGCCCCCTGGCAGGCAGCGCCAGGCTCGACCCGGCCGCCATCGGGGTGCTCCGCGACCTCGCCGCCGACGACTATCTCCTCTGCGTGAGCGAGCGGGGCGACGTGACGCCTCGGCCCTCCGTCGTGGACTACACGCTCGCCATCGGCGTGCTGCCGTGACGGATCGGCCTCCCCTCCGGCCACCCACCCCTGCCATGACCTTCCTTCCCCACCCTGCGTCTTCTCTCCTCCTCGCCCTCGCCCTCGCCGGGTGCGGGTCCTCGATCGTCGCCTCGCCGGCAAGCAGCCCCGACGCGAGCGAGGGCTCCGGCGCCGACGCGGCGTCCCCCGTCGCCACGCCCGATGGCGCGGCGTGCCCTGCCCCCGCGGCCCTTCCCCCGGCTGCCGCCTGCGCGGGCCTGACCGAGCTCGCGGCGCCCGCCCACGCCGTGCCCGGCGCGGCCGACACCTACGCCCTTTCCGACCTGCGCCCCACGCAGGACTCTTCGCGCCCGAGCTGCCTCGTCGAGCCCTGGCAGAACCGCGCCGACGCCCGGGTGCGCTTCACCGCCCCTCGCGGCGGACGTTGGCGCTTCACCGCGACGGGGGAAGAACTCTGGTCGCTCGACCTGCGCCGGAGCTGCGACGCCGTCGCGGGATGCACCGGCTTCCCCGACGTGCACGGCCCCCACGCCTCGGGCTCGCACACCCTCGACGTGCAGGTGCAGCGAGGCGAGTCCGTCGGCGTCACCCTCGACGGCTGCCCGATGGGGACCGACTGTCGCTACGCCCTGCGCGCCGAGCGCATCGCCGAGCTCGCGTGCGAGTTCGACCTCGACACCCCTCCGGTGTGCGCGGGAGAGCGCGAGGCCTGCTCCGTCGACCCGTGCGACGCCGAGCGCTTCGCGTGCCTGCCCGTGGCCTCGAGGGCCCCGACGCTCACCAGCCTGCGGGTGCTCTCCGAAGGCCCTGGAGGACGCGCCGTGTACGAGGGCCGCGCCCTGGTGGGCGACCCCTCGGAGGCTGGACGGTCGGCATCGCTCATGGGTCGCTGGCTCGACGCGAGCGGCGCGACGCTGACCCCCAGCGCCTGGCTCGGACAGACCACCGTGCGCCCCGACGGAACGCTCTCCGGCGTCGCCGACGCGGTGCCTCCCGGGGCGGCGCGGGGGGTGTTCCGGATCTATGACGGCGCTCGACCGGAGTGGGAGGGCGGCGTCGAGGTGAGCTTCGAGCGCTGGGCGCCCCCCTCGGAGGGCGAAGGCTGCGAGAGCGCGGCGCTGACGAGGCGCTGCGACGTGGGCCTGCGCTGCGTGACGACGGGCGACGGAGCGAGAGGCGTGTGCCGCCGCTCGACGGCCCTCGAGGTGACGGAGCTGCGCGCCTGGCGCGACGACGCGGCGGGCTCGCTGCGCCTGTCGGTGGCGGGCCTCGGCGGGGCTCGCACCCTCTCTCGGCTCTCGATCGAGCTGCTCGACGAGCGAGGCGCGGTGCTCGCGAGCGCGCCGCTGGTGGCCCCGGTGTTCCAGCAGGAGTGGCCCTCGAGGGTGCCCTTCTCGACCTCGCTGGAGGTGTCCAACGACCCGTCGATCTATCGCCCCGCGGGCATCGCTCGGGACCTCCGGGTGACGCCCTCGATGGTGCGGGTGAGGGTCTCGGCCATCGACACCAGCGAGCAGCGCAGCGCGCCCGTCGAGGCCGCGGTGAGGGCGACGACCCCCGTCGCGCTGGGGGCGCGCTGCGACGACCCGTCGGTGTCCTGCGCCGCGGGCCTGAGCTGCGCACGGCAGGGCGGGACCCTCCGACGGCGCTGCGAGCCGACGACGGCGCCGAGGACATGCGGGATGCCCAGCAGAGCGCCGACCTGGGCGCCTCCCGCGGCGGCAGGAACGTACCGGGTCGAAGGGGTCGCGCACGCCGTCGGCGGCGGGCCCCGGTGCTACCCCGGGCGGACGCAGCGAGCGACGGCGATGGAGTTCGTCGCTCCCGTGGCGGGGCGATACGGCTTCGAGCTGCGGGGCTTCAGGGCGCTCTCGGTGGGCACGGGCTGCGGAGAGCCGGTGTGCGAGCTGGCGCCGACCGGGAGCAGCGAGGTGAGGGTGGAGGTCGCGCTCTCGGCGGGGCAGCGGGTTCCGCTGGAGCTGTCGAGCGACCGGGAGCTTGAGGGGACGTCGGCCTATGCGCTGACGGTGCGGGTGCCCTGAGCGGCGAAGGGTGGAGCATCGCCCCGTCGCGAGAATCACCCGATGACGGGCCGGGGCGACACCCGGTACCCTGCGCGCCCGTGCGGACATCGGGTGTTGTCATCGCGCTCTCGCTCTGCCTCCTCCCTCGCCCGGCGCGGGCCCAGGACGCGCTCGCCCTCACCTGGTCGGCGCCTCCCTCGTGTCCCTCTCGCGACGAGGTGGTGGCGCGCGTCGCCCGGCTGCGCCCCAACCTCACCCGCGCCGCATCGGGGCTGCGCGCGACGGCGACGGTGACGCCCGCGCCTCGCGGTCGCTGGCGGGTGCGGCTTCGCACGGAGGTCCATGGTGACGTCGGTGAGCGCTCGCTGGAGGGGCGCACCTGCGCGCTCATCGCCGACGCCACCGCGGTGGTGCTCGCGCTCGCCTCCGATGCGCTGCCCGATGCGCCTCCCCCGGCCGACCACCCGGCGCTCCCCGAGTCGGTGGTGCAGCTCGACGACCCCGAGTCGGCGCTCCCCCGTCCGGTGCTGCCTCCCCCTCCCCCGTCGCCCACCCGGCGACAGCTCGCCCTCGGCCTCGACGCGGCCGTCGACCCCCTCGCCTTCGCCGGGGCGGCGATCGCCCTCGCGCTCCGCGGCGCCCTCGAGCTGGGCGCCCTTCGGGTCGAGCTCGGCCTCGCCCAGCAGCTCCCGACCACGCTCTCCGGGGCGCGCGAAGGCACCGGGGCTGACGTCCTCGCGACGACGCTCAGCGCCCGCGCCTGCGCCATGCGGGCGCGCCCGATGGTCTCGATCGGACTCTGCGCCTCGGCGACGGGCGGCGTGATGTGGGCGACGGCCTTCGGCCTCCAGCGCAACGACGTCGCGGCGTGGCCCTGGGCGGCGGCCGGCGGGGGAGCCGCCCTTCGGGTGGGACCGGGTCGCGGCAGGATCGCGGTGATCGCCCGCGTCGAGGCCCTCGCCAACCTCACCCGCCCCCGCTTCGTGGTGGAGGGCGTCGGGGTGGCCGGGGAGGTCTACGCCCTCGCCCTCTGGACGAGCCTCGGCGTCGAAATGCGCTGGCCGTGACGGATCGTGACGCCGCCGGCCACTCCTCCCCCACGATGGAGACCGCGCTGCCCTCGACCGCGCCCGGCGCGGCGGACTTCGACGCGGTCTACCGTGAGCACTTCCCCTTCGTGTGGCGCAACCTGCGGCGGCTCGGGGTGGCAGAGCCCCACGTCGAGGACGCCGCGCAGGAGGTATGGGTCGTGGTGCACCGCCGGCTGAGGGAATTCGAGGGGCGCTCGTCGATGCGCACCTGGCTCTTCGGCATCACGATGCGCACCGCCAGCGACCACCGGCGATGGCGCCGCCGCAAGGAGCCGCGCGACCGCAGCGACGAGGTCGACGCCGTCGCCTCCACCGCCCCGTCCCCGGAGAGCCTGACCGAGCGCGCCCAGGGAGCGAGGGTGCTCGACGCCCTGCTCGACGAGCTCCCCGAGGAGCGCAGGGTGGTGTTCATGCTCGCCGAGCTGGAGCAGATGTCCTCGCCAGAGATCGCGCTCGCCGTGGGCGCACCGCTCAACACCGTCTACTCGCGGCTGCGCGTGGCCCGCGCCGAGTTCGAGGCCGCCGCGCAGCGCTACCGCAGCACCAGGATCCAAGGCCCATGAACGACCTCTCCCCGGAGACCCGAGCCCTCCTCGCGTCGCTCTCGTCGAGCCACGACCCTCCGCCCGAGATGGCGCTTCGGGTGAGGGAGCGCGTCGACCTCCGCGTCGCCGCCTCGCCCTCCCTCGCTCACAGCCCCGCCTGGATGGCGTGGGCAGGCCTCGCGATCACCCTCCTCGCGCTGGGCTGGTGGGCGACGCGCGCTCCCTCCCCGGTCGCCCCCTCCCCGCGGACCCGGCCGGTGCCCGTCGTGGTGGCGCCGCTCGCTCCGACCGCGCCCCCGGTGGTCGCCGCGCCCTCGCCGCCGGTGATCGCCGCGCCTGCGCCAGCGCCGACGGTGCCGGTGGCGGTCGCCCCGCGCGAGGAGCGCGACGACCTGCCCGCCGAGCTCCGCTGGATCGAGCGCGCCCAGACCGCCCTGGCCGCCAACGATCCGGCCGCGGCGCAGGCCGCGCTGCGGGGGCACGCGCGGGCCTTCCCCCGAGGTCACCTCTCGGAGGAGCGAGAGGCGCTGGCGGTGCAGGTGCTCTGCGCGTCGGGTCGGGCCGACGAGGCGCGGCGGGCGGCGGCGGCCTTCATCGCGAGGCACCCCACGTCGCCTCAGGCCGCGAGGGTCAGGCGGACATGCCTCGACGCGCGCTGATCACGCTCGCCGCCCTCTGCGGCTGCCGCTGGGACGTGGTCCTCGGGGCCGACGGGATCTCCCTCCGCGGCGACGCGGCGACGCTCGATGCGCCAGAGGTGATCGATGCCCCGCTGGTGCCTCCGAGGGATGTCCCCACGGAGCGCGACGCGGGATCGCCCGATCGCCCGGAGCTCGTCGACGTCACGGAGGACATCCCCGAGACCCCGATGGGCACGCTGAGGTCCGTCGCGCTCGGGGGTGACTTCACCTGCGTGGTGCGCTCCGACGACTCGGTCTGGTGCTGGGGCGCCAACGACCGGGGGCAGCTCGGCGTCGGCACCACCGCACCCGTCACGGGGCCGGTGAGGGTGCGCGGCCTCGGCGGGGTGTCCTCGATGGTCGCGGGCGGGCGCCACGCGTGCGCGCTGCTCCGCGGAGGCGGCCTGCGCTGCTGGGGCGCCAACGACCGCGGGCAGCTCGGCGACGGGAGCACCAACGACCGGGCGACGCCGGTGAGCCCGGCGGGCCTCGACGGCGTCGAGCAGGTGAGCGCTGGCGCAGAGCACACCTGCGCGCGACGCGGCGAGGCGGTGCGCTGCTCGGGCGCCAACGACCGGGGGCAGCTCGGCGACGGCAGCACCACCGACCGCGCGGGCTTCGTCGCGGTCGCCGGGGCCTATCGGCGGGTGCTCGCGGGCGGCGCGTTCACCGCCGCGGAGACCGCCTCGGGGGCCGTGCACGCGTGGGGCGCCAACGACCGAGGGCAGCTCGGCGACGGCACCACCACCGACCGCGCGACGCCAGGGCCCGTGATGGGAGCGGGCGCGCTGCGGCTGCTCGCGGTCGGCCACGCCCACGCGCTGGCTCGCGCGGCGGACGGATCGACCTTCGGTTGGGGCGACGGCGGCCGGGGGGCCCTCGGCGACGGCGCGATGGCGGTGCGTACGACGCCCGTCGCGATCGCCGTGTGGCGCGAGCTCACCTCCCTGGTGGCGGGCGACGGGTTCACCTGCGGTGCGCTGGGGAGCGACGCGGTCTCCTGCGTAGGCGCCAACGAGCTGGGCCAGCTCGGCGACGGAACCGGCGTGGGCAACCCCGTGCCTCAGCGCATCACGGAGTTCTCTCGCAGCCAGCCCGAGGTGCTGGCCGCGGGCCCGAGGGGCGCGTGCGGGATCATCGCGGAGACGGCCCTGTGGTGCTGGGGCGACAACGCCGCGGGTCAGCTCTCACCGGGCGGTGCTGCGCGGCTGCTGCGACCGGCGCTGGTCCCCCGCTGAGCGGCTTCCGCTCGGATCTGGGCTGCCCACGCCCTCGGTCACCGCCCTGTATGAGGTGGACTCATACGAGACTCACGCAGTTGAGGTTCGCTCTCCGGGAGAGGGTCACCGTTTCCGCCTTGAGGCGTTGTCCTCGCGGGTGAGATTGGCGCCCTCGACCGGTGTTCCTGGCTCGAAAGCGAGGATATCCCCGGTACGACCGCGAGGCGCTCAGCGACCCGAGCCAGACCGCGACCGTGAGGGAGCGGGTGCGACCTGGCACGCTGCCAGTCGCCGTCCGGAAGCGTGGTCGATCTCCGGGCGGAGGCGGCGTCAGAATTCCGCGCTGGCAGCGTGGTAGGTCGCTTCCCCGCCCTTACGGGCTGGGGTCTGGCTCGGGGTACTGACGGCCTCGCGGTCGTACCGGGGACTCCTCGCTGACAGCCTCGCGGTCGTACCGGGGACTCCTCGCTGACAGCCTCGCGGTCGTACCGGGGATATCCTCGCTGACGGCCTCGCGGTCGTACCGGGGATATCCTCGCCGACGCCTCGCGGTCGTACCGGGGCCAGACGTCGGTCCCCCGAGGGCCAGACGTCTGGCCCCCCGCCCGCCTTACCGGGAGCTCAGCGGAGGGGTGAGGCGGTGACTGAGGGCGTGGGCGGTCTCGTCCCAGGCTCGAGTGAGAACCGCTCCAACGCAGCTCAATCGACGGAGAGGGGCACCTCGTAGATCTCGTCGGTCGGGTGCCCGGCCCTGCGATGGACGTCGAGCACGGCCTGCTTGTTGGGGCCTTCGGAGAGGCAGAAGACCTTGCCCGTCACGGGATCGGCCCAGGCCTTGATGAAGTGGACCCCGACCTGTCCCTCGATGGCCTTGTCGTGTTCGTGGGCCTCCTTGAGCTGCTGCGCCGTGAGGCCCGTCATTCCAGTGTGCACGTCCATGAATTGAGGCATGACGCCCATCCTTTCGGTGCCTCGTCGTCCCTTCCGACGAGGCGTGCGGCAACATGCGGCAGCACGCCCTGATGGCAAGTGAGCGCTTGCCCCTAGAGCGTTGGCCTGACGGGTTGAGTACGGCTTCGGAGGGCGCTTCCCCGGTACGACCGCGCGGTGTCGGACGACGGAGCCAGACCCCGAGCGTGAGCGAGGGGGAGCGCCCGCCCGGG
>SCUS01000116.1 GCA_004297725.1 Myxococcaceae bacterium
GGGGCGCGAGCAGCGGCGGCCTCGGCGGCAACGGCGGCCTCGGCCGCATCCGCCTCTCGGCCACCCCGGGGATGTGCACCCTCGCGGGCACCTTCACCCCGCCGCTGGCCTCTGGCTGCACGGTGACCCCGGCTCCGGGCACCGACGGCCGCGTCTACGTGAGCGCCTTCCCGCTCTGATCCTCGTCTCCCCTCCTCCCTCCCTCCTCCCTCCCTCCTCCCTCCCTCCTCCCTCACTCCATCCGGCAGCGCAGGGCGATCGCCCGATCGCCCGACCACGCTCGGCCCTCGAAGGTGCCTTCGCCCGTCGCGCGCAGCACGAAGCTCCGCACCGGCTCCCGCTCCTCCCGGCCTCCGCTCGCCTCGCGCTCGTCCCTCGCCTCGCCGCCGGTGATCGACCGCACGCACGCCCCCGTCGGACCGAGCGCGATCACCTCCTCGGTCTGCCACTCTCCCCCCTCCACGAACCACCCTGGTCCGCTCACCTGGGCGACGCGCTCCATCCGCCGCATCTCGCCCGGCGCGTCGGAGGCCGCGCAGGCCCTCGTCGACGCATCGGGCCCCGGCACCGTCACCCGCGCCTCGCCTCCGGTGTCCGCCGGGTCGAGGGCGAGGAAGCGCGCCCCGCCGTCGCGGTCGTCGATCCAGAGCCCGTCGCGGCCCGACCAGCTCCCGAGGTGGGCCTCGTCGTTGGCCGCCGCGAGCGCGAAGGTGCGCCGCGCGGTGATCCCCCCCGCCGGGTCGAGGGCCACCACCGTCACCAGGGTCACCCCGTCGCGGGCGTCGTCGGCGCGCGCCACGAAGCCTCCGGGGCGCTGCTGCACCTCCACGCCACCCGGGCGCGCCCGGCCGAGGCCCAGCTCGGTGTAGCCCGATGGGAGCGCCAGCAGGTGGTCGCACCCGCTCGGGGCGCAGAGCTCGATCAGCCCCGCGGGAGAGCGGGACCCCTGCACCCCTCGGCCGCTCGGGCGGGCGCCGGGGCGCACGGTGACGGCGCGGGCGACGGCTCCCTGGGAGGTCTCCCCCGACCAGGTCACCGAGAGCGTCGGGCCCACGAGCGACCAGCTCACGGCGTGCCCGCTCACGGCCGCGCCGCGGTCGATCTCGGGAGCACGGGTGACCGCGCCGTGCTCGCAGCGGATGGCGCGCTGAGGGCTCCTCGGCGGGGCGACGGTCGGGGGAGCGTCGGGGCGGGCGATCGCCAGCGCGGCGGGCGTCGGCGGCGGGGCGATGGTGAGCGCGCCGCCCAGCCGGCACCACGGACCGACGCAGTACGAGTCCGCCGAGGGGTCGAGCCGAAGCGCCGAGGCGGCGCCGATCACGGGAGAGGGTGGGGCCGAGAGCTCGCTGCCGTGGCGGGAGTGGGCGAGGGCCTGGGCGTCGCCGCCGAGGAAGTACACCGAGGCGTCCGCGGCGAATACCGAGCGGGTAAAACCGGCCGGGACCGCGACGCGCCGCCAGGAGGGTTGCGGGTCGACGGACGAGGCGAAGGAGAGCGCCAGGGCGGCGGAGGGCGTGGCGTGGACGAGCGAGAGGCCGTCGCGGCCCCACGCGGCGGAGACCGGGGCGCGAAGGTCGTCGGGCAGGCGGAGGGGGGTGACGGCCCCCTCGCGGAGAAGGTACGCGCGGGGCGCGCGGTCTGGGGTGGAGGGCTCGATCGCGAGCGCGACGCCTCGGTGGACGGCCGCGATGGTCGCGGGGGAGGGGAGGCGCAGCTCGTGGGCGACGCCTCGGTCGTCGTAGAGGCAGACGTCGCGGGGGTCGATCACCGGGCGCTGCGCGCAAGGGGCCTGCACCGCCCAGGCGGCGGAGGCGTCGTCGAAGGTGGCGGCCCCGGCGGGCTCGGCGCGGGCCTCGTCGCGGAGGATGGTCCAGCCGGGCCGGTCGGCGTCCCTGGCGGCGACGAGGGTGGCCCAGGCCTGGTGGCGGCAGACCGCGCGGAGGCCGCGGTGCGCCGGGCGGAGGGTGCAGTCGTCGCCGGGGAGGGTGTCGCGGGAGAGGGCCCGCCCGGTGCGGGCGTCGACGATGTGCAGCGCCCCGTCGCGGATGAGGGCGATGCGACCGCCGGGGAGGGCCGCGGCGCGCTGGGGGTGGAGCGGCACCGGGAGCGAGGCGGCCGCGTCGACGAGGCCCTGGTCGATGGAGCGGGGGACCCCCAGCCAGGCGGAGGGCGACGGGGCGGAGGCGTCGGGGACGAAGGCGCCCGAGGCGAGGCGGAAGGTGCCCGCGGTGGTGCGGAGGAAGGTGTCGTCGTCGGCGTTCCAGACGGAGAGGGGGACTCCGGCGGGGGCGCGGAGCACGGTGAAGCGACGGCCGCCGTCGTGCGAGGCGCGCAGCACCCCGGGCTCGGAGACGGCGTAGGCGTCGGTCGCGGAGGCGAAGCACACCGAGAGCACGCGGCCCAGGTCGAGCGGACGGTGCGATCCGTCGGGCGCGACGGCGTGGGCGCCGAGGGAGGCGTCGAGCACCGCGAGGGCGCCGCGGGAGTGGACGCCGCGGGAGTGCAACCCCCCGACGGGATCGACCGGGTCGAGGCGGAAGGGCAGCGAGGGCAGCACCGTCAGCGGGCCGGTGAAGGAGGGGGCGCGGTAGAGGGTTCCGTCGACGCTGGCGAAGAGCCAGGCGCCGTCGGAGAGCAGGGCGGTCGCGGCGATGGCGCTCGCGGGCTGCGGGGCCGCGGCGACGCGGCCGTTGTCGGCGCGGAGGGCGCCCTTCAGCACGAGCCCGCCCCGCACGCGCACGGCGGTGCCGCCCGCCGCGGCGACGACCCAGCGGGGCGAGGAGGGGGTGCGGTGGGCGCGAGCGCGGCGGGAGTGACAGCCGGAGAGGAGCGCGACGCCGAGCACGAGCGAGAGCGAGACGGGCTGAGGGGACACGGCGCGGAGTGTATCCGAAGGGTGCGGCGGCACTCCTCGGGGAGTGACCCGGCGGCCGCGCTGGTGGCAGTGTGTCCGACCATGAACATCGTCGTGACGGGGGCCAACCGGGGCATCGGGCTGGAGTTCGTGAGGCAGTACCTCGCGCGCGGGGAGAGCGTCGTGGCGGCGGTGCGCTCCCCCTCGGCGGCCGAGGCGCTGAGGGCGCTCGGGGCCGCGCACCCGGGGGCGCTTCGGGTGCTGGCCTGCGACGTGGGCGACGACGCGAGCGTGGCGGAGTTCGCCCGGGCGATGGGCGACGCCGCCGTCGACGTGCTGGTGAACAACGCCGGCGTGCGGGGCGAGTGGACCTCCCTCGAGGCGATGGACACCGCCGAGGCGCTGCGGACGTACTCTGTCAACGCCCTCGGGCCGCTGCGGGTGACGCGGGCGCTGCTCCCGCACCTGCTGCGCTCGGAGACCCGCAAGGTGGCGCACATCTCCTCGGGCATGGGATCGATCGGGGACAACACCTCCGGCGGCGCCTACGCGTACCGGATGTCCAAGGCCGCGCTCAACATGGCCTCGCGGAGCATGGCCGTGGACCTCCGCGACCGGCGGGTGATCTCCGTGGTGTTCAACCCCGGCTGGGTGCAGACGGACATGGGCGGCCGGTCGGCGCCGGTTCCGGTGGACCAGTCGGTGCACGCGCTGGTGGCCCTCATCGACGGGCTCGCGGCCTCCGACAGCGGAGACTTCCTCGACTGGCGGGGCAAGCGCTACGAGTGGTGAGCGGCGTATCGTCGCGGCGATGACCGCACCCGAGCGCCCCGACATGGTGGGCTGGTACGACCCCGCGCAGCTCCTCCGCACCGGCCTCCAGACGGTGCTCACGGAGGTCTTCGCCACCCGCGCCGACTACCGCCTGCTCCTGGCGCTGGGCGAGCCCCAGGAGCCTCGGTCCTTCGCCGACCGCGAGGTGTTCTGGATGGACTACGTCTCCGACACCGGCGACGGCTGGCGGCCCACGACGGCGGTGCTCCACGCGCTCGCCCGGACCTCCATCGCGGTCGACGGCGAGGCCCTCCCCCGGGGTGACCTGCTGCTCATGGGCGGCGACCAGGTCTACCCCGCGGGGAGCATCGCGGAGTACGACGCCCGGCTCTTGGCGCCGATGCGGGCGGTGTCTCCCCCGGAGCCTCCGTCGCCTCGCCCGCTGCTGCTGGCGATCCCCGGCAACCACGACTGGTACGACGGGCTGGTGGGCTTCGTGAGCACCTTCGCGCAGAAGGGCTCGCTGGGGATGTGGTCGACCTTCCAGACCCGGAGCTACCACTGCCTTCGGCTGCCCCACCGCCACTGGCTCGTGGCGGTGGACGTGCAGCTCCAGTGTGACCTCGACGTGCCGCAGCGACGGTGGTTCGAGTCCGCCCTCAAGGAGCTGCGCGAGGGCGACCACGTCATCGTCGCCCTGGCCGAGCCCACCTGGGTCTTCCGCCAGCAGTACGCCAAGGACCACGGCCCGCAGATGCGCTCGCTGCTCCGGTACATCACGGAGGAGAAGCGCGCCCGGGTGGTGCTCTGGCTCGCGGGCGACCTTCACCACTACCGCCGGATGGAGCGCACCGACGAGGGCGCGACCCCCGGCGCGCAGTACGTCACCTCGGGCGGCGGCGGCGCCTTCCTCCACCCGACGCACACGCCGTCGTTGCAGCGGCTGCAGCGCGGGCGCCGCGGCGAGACCCGTCGCTTCCGGGTGTCGGCGGAGTACCCCACGCGGCCGGTGTCCCTCGCGCTCGCCCGACGCAACCTGGCCTTTCCCCTGCTCAACCTCCGCTTCGGCTTCGCGACCGCGGCGCTCTACACCCTGCTCTCCTGGCTGCTCCCGCAGCCCGACCTGCGGGCCATCGACCAGGGCATCGGGCCCGCCATCCAGCGAGGCCTGGTGCAGGTCGCCGAGCAGCCGAGCGCCATCTCGCTGGTGGTGCTGCTGCTCGTCGCGGTGGTGTATTTCACCGACTCCAACCGCCCCGCCTATCGGGTCGGCGCGGGGCTGGTGCACGGCGCCTCGCACCTGCTCGGGGCCCTCGCGGCCACCGCGGCGGGGCTGTGGTGCGCGCGCGCCCTCGGGGTGCAGCACGACGTGGTCGCCCGCCGCGGGGTGATGATCGCCGCGAGCGGGGTGCTCGGGTACTGGCTCGGCGGAGCCATCATGGGGCTGTACCTCTTCGTGAGCGTGAGGGTGTTTCACCGGCACGGAAACGAGGCCTTCTCGTCGCTGCGAGAGGAGGGATGGAAGAACTTCCTACGGCTCCGCGTCGACGCGTCGGGCATCTCCCTCTGGGCCTTCGGCCTCGACCGCATGCCCGAGCGATGGACCGTCGGCGAGTGGCCCCTCCCGCAGCAGCCCTCGGCCTCGGCCGAGCCCCGGGTGATCGACGCCGTGAAGATCGCCGCCCCCGCCGCGGAGTGACGCTCGCAGCGACGGGAGGGGGGGGGAGTTCCGTCGGCTCCGCAATGCTGGGATATGGTCGGGCGATATGCATCGTCCGGCGGCTGTCCTCGTCCTCCTCGCGCTCTCCGGCTGCGGCTCGTCTCGCGCGGGTGAGTTCTCCCTCGACGCCTCCCCCTCCGACGACGCTCCGACCGTCGTCGAGGCCGGCGCGCCCGATGTCTCCTCCGACGTCGCGGCCCCGGTCGATGCGCCCGCCGCAGTCGATGTCCCCGCCCCCGACGACGCGCCCCCGGCGATCGACGCGGGCTCGCCCGAGGACGCTCCCACGGCGGTCGATGCGCCCGTCTTCGATGCGCCCTCCGACGTGCCCTCCGACGCCCCCGACGCTGGCCGTGACGCCGGGCTGTCGTGCCGCTCGTCCCGCGAGTGCGGCGCCCTGGGGCTGGTCTGCGACACCGCCCGCATGACCTGCGTCGAGTGCCTCACGGAGCTCGACTGCACCGGTGGGCAGGTCTGCGGTCCCGACTCGGTCTGCCGGGCGCCCCGCTGCACGGTGGGTCCCGCCACCTGCACCGCGGAGGGGAGGGTGCGCACCTGCGACCCCCGCACGGGCTTCGTCGAGATGGTCTGCCCCGCGGGCATGGGCTGCATCGGCGGGCGCTGCCAGACGCGCGCCTGCACCCCAGGCGCGGTGGAGTGCGGCGCCGGGGCCGAGCGGCGCACCTGCAGCGCCGACGGGAGCTCGCAGACCATCACCGCCTGCCCCGCGGCCCCGAACGCCGTGGGCCGCTGCAGCGGCGCGGGCGCGTGCTCCATCGTCTGCAACGCGGGCTTCGCGGACTGCAACAACAACACGGCCGACGGGTGCGAGGTCGACACGCGATCGAGCGTCGCCCACTGCGGCGCGTGCGGCACGGGCTGCACCTCGGGCTTCGTGTGCGTGGCCGGGGCGTGCGGCTGCGCCGGGTCCACGGTGGCCTGCGGCGGGCGCTGCCTCGACGTGCGGAGCGACCCCGCCAACTGCGGCGGCTGCGGCCGCACCTGCGGGGCGGGGATGGCCTGCGCCGCGGGGAGCTGCGTCTGCACGGGCGGGCTCACCTCCTGCGGCGGACGCTGCGTCAACCTCCAGAGCGACCCGGCGAACTGCGGCGGCTGCGGCGTCGCCTGCGGGACGAGTTGCTCCGGCGGCCTCTGCGCGGGCTCGTCGCTCACCTGCAGCGGCAGCACCTACGACGTCAACGGGCTGACCTCCGACGGCTGCGAGGTGGTCGACGACAGCGTCGCGGGGCACACCCAGGCGACGGCGAGCTCCCGCCCCAGCCAGGGCTGCTCGGACACCACCCTCGGGACCATCAACGGCGTGCGCATCCCCTCCGACGCGCGGCCCCACTCGCCTGCGCCGCAGGGCTTCGTGCCCACCGTGGGGGCCGCCCCGGACTGGTACTCCGTGCGCGCCACCGGGGGGAGCTTCTGCGCCAACAACTACGGCGTCACCGTGGTCACCAGCGGCGGCAGCAGCGCGGGGAGCTGCTACGTCGTCACGCTCATCACCGACCGCACCACGGTGAGCATGGCCGTGAGCGGCAGCGGCTCGAACACCATGTCGTCGTCGGCCTTCGGGCTCTACACCGAGAACACCACCGTGTACCTCCGCGTGGAGAAGGTGTGCTCGCTGCCGCTCCAAGAGAGCGTCGAATACACCCTCTCGTATCACCTCTGAGGCCCAGCGCCCGTTAGGCTCCCGTTAGGGTTCGCCCGATACGGTGCGGCCCACGATGCACCGCCTGGCGCCCGTCGCCCTCGCCACCCTCCTCGGCTGCGCGACCTCGCCCTACGACCACGCCTGGATCGCCCGCGACCTCGCGCGCCGCACCGGGAGCGCCGCCGGCCCGCAGCGCCCCACCGACGCCCCGACGCTCCCCCGCGGGGTCTCGCTCGACGACGGGCTCACCGCCCGCGAGTCCGTCGCGCTCGCCCTCTGGAACAACCCCCGCTTCCACGCCGACCTCGCCCAGCTCGGCTTCTCCCGCGCCGACCTGGAGGAGGCCGGGCAGCTCCCCAACCCCCTCCTCACCCTGATGCTCCCGGTGGCCTCGCACCCGCTGTCCTTTCGCGTGCAGGCTCCGCTCGAAGCCCTCTGGCAGCGCGGTCGCCGCGTGGCCGCCGCGCAGCGCGACGTCGAGCGCGTGGCCCGAAGCCTCGTGCAGTCGGGCCTCGACCTCGCCCGCGACGTGCGCCTCGCCCACGCGGAGGTGGTCCTCGCCGGGGAGCGCCAGCGAGTGCGCGCCGAGGCCGCCGCGACCCTCGGCGCCATCCTCGAGGTCACCCGGCTCCGGGCGGCCGCTGGGGACGTGGGCGACGCCGAGCTCGAGTCCGCCCGCGCCGAGGCCCTCACCGCCCGAGACGCCTCCCTCCGCGCGGAGGCCGACCAGCAGCTCGCCCTCCTCGCCCTCCGCGCCCTCGTGGGCTTCGCGTCCGACCCACGGCCCCTCCGCGCCGTCGCCGACCCGCTCCCCGACGCGCCCGCCGAGCCCGTCGCCGACGTCGTCCGCTTCGCGCTCTCCGCGCGCCCCGACCTCCACGCCGCCGGGCTCGCGGTCGAGGCCGCCGCCGCCCGCGCGGGCTGGGAGCGCGCTCGCATCGTCTCCTTCACCGCCGCCCTCGACGCCGTGACCCTCAACCCCGTCGACGGCCTCGCCCTCGGCCCGGGGATCATCGCCCCCCTCCCGATCTTCCACCAGAACCAGGGCGCCATCGGCCGCGCCGAGGCGGAGATCGAGCAGGCCTCCTGGCGCGCCATC
This sequence comes from Myxococcaceae bacterium, assembly GCA_004297725.1. Lineage (GTDB taxonomy): Bacteria > Myxococcota_A > Polyangia > Polyangiales > SCUS01. The sequence goes on from SCUS01000116.1 coordinate 8,111, forward strand.
GCCCTGCGGCAGCAGGTCGCCACCGAGGTCACCCAGGCCCACGCGCAGCTCGCCCAGGCGCGCGACTCGCTCGCCCGCTGGCGCGCGGAGGTGTCGCCCTCGCTCGACCGCTCGGTGCAGCACGCCGAAGAGCAGTTCACCGCCGGCGAGGCCTCGTACCTCGTCGTGCTCGATGCCACCCGCCGAGCGATCGACGGCCGGCTCCGGCTCGCCGAGCTCGAGGCCGACGTCCGTCGCGCCCTCGCCCAACGCGACCGCAGCGCTGGAGGAAGCCCCCGATGAGACTCCGACCCACCCTCGCCGCGGCCGCCCTCGCCGCGGCCTGCCAGCGCACCGCTCCCTCCGCCCCGCACGCCGCCCACCCCGCGACCGTCGCCCACGCCGTGAAGGAGTCCGAACTCACCACCGTCACGCTCACCCCCCGGGCCGTGGAGCGCCTCGGCATCACCACCGCCCCGGTGGCACCCGCCTCGGGCGCCCAGGTGCGCACCTTCGCCGGGGACGTGAGCGTCCCGCCGGGCCGCGCGCTCACCCTCGCCGCGCCGCTCGCAGGCACCGTCCACGCCCCGGCCTCGGGCCTCCCCCGCCCGGGGACCGCGGTCGCCCAGGGGGCCCTCCTGCTCTGGCTCACGCCCTTCGCTCCCGCCGACCGGGACGTCCGGGCGCAGAGCGTCCGCACCCTGGAGGCCGCCCGCGCTCGCCTCGCCGCGAGCACCCAGCGAGCCGCCCGCACGGAGCTCCTCGCCCGCCAGCGCGCAGGGAGCGAGCGCGCCGCCGAGGAGGCCCGCGCCGAGAGAGACACCGCCGCCGCCGAGGTGCGCGCCGCCGAGGCCCGACTCGCCGTGCTGCGCCGGGCTCCCCTCGACTCGGACGTCCGCGTGCCCGTCACCGCCCCTCGCGCCGGCGTGGTGCGCCAGCTCTTCGCCGCCCCGGGCCAGATGGTCGCCGCGGGAGGCAGCCTCGTCGAGGTCGCCGCCGCCGATGCCCTGTGGGTGCGCGTCCCGGTGTACGCCGGTGACCTCGCCTCGCTCGACGCCCAGGCCCCCGCCCGCGTCGCCCGCCTCGGCGAGCCCTCCACCTCCGCCGGAACCCCCGCCGACCCGGTGGTCGCCCCTCCCTCCGCCGATCCGGTCGCGGCCACCGTCGACCTCTTCTACGCGCTCTCTCCAGGCGCCTCCGCGCTACGCCAGGGAGAGCGGGTGAGGGTGTCCATCCCGGGCCTCGCCCCGGAGTCCGCGCTGTCGGTCCCGTGGTCCGCCGTGATCACCGACGTCTCCGGGGGCCAGTGGGTCTACGAGCTCACCGGCCCCGGGGTGTACGCCCGCAAGCGCGTGGCGGTGCTGCGCGTCGAGGGCGACCGCGCGCTGCTCTCCCGCGGCCCTCGCGCCGGAACCCCCGTCGTCGCCGTCGGCGCGGCCGAGCTCTACGGCACCGAGTTCGGGGCGGGGCACTGACGATGCGCGCCCTCGTCGCCCTCGCCCTCCGCCTCCGCGTCGTGGTGGCCGCGCTCGCCGTGGTCTTCATGGTCGTGGGCGTTCGCGCCGCGCAGACCGCGCCGCTCGACGTCTTCCCCGAGTTCGCGCCGCCGAGGGTGGAGGTGCAGACCGAGGCCCCGGCGCTCTCCTCCGAGGAGGTCGAGCGCTTCGTGACCGTCCCCCTGGAGAGCGCCCTCCACGGGGTCAGCGGCCTCAAGACCCTGCGCTCCAGGTCCGTGCTGGGCCTCTCCTCCGTGCTGCTCATCTTCGGCGAGGGCACCGACCTCCTCGTCGCCCGCCAGCTCGTGCAGGAGCGCCTCGCCCGCGCCGCCCCGCAGCTCCCGGCCGCCGCGCGTCCGCCGGTGATCCTCCCTCCGCTCTCCTCGCTGAGCCGCGCGATGAAGATCGGCGTCTGGTCCGACACCCTCTCGCAGATGGAGCTCACCGACCTGGTGCGCTGGGTCGTGCGCCCTCGGCTCATGGCCGTCCCCGGCGTGGCCAACGTGGCCATCTGGGGGCAGCGCGACCGGCAGCTCCAGGTGCGCGTCGACCCGGCCCGCCTCCAGGCCCAGGGGGTACGCCTCGCGGACGTGGTGCGCGCCGCGCAGGAGGCCACCGCCCCCGGCGCCGGGGGCTTCCTCGACGGGCCCAACCAGCGCCTCGCGGTGCGCCAGGAGACCGCCGCCAGCACCGCCGCCGAGCTCGCCGTGGTGCCCGTCGGAGGGCGCCCCAACGCGCCCCGCCTCGGCGACGTCACCACCGTCGTCGAGGACCACGGCCCCCCCATCGGCGACGCGGTCATCAACGACCGGCCGGGCCTGCTGCTGATCGTCGAGAAGCAGCCCACGGGCAACACCCTGGAGGTCACCCGCCAGGTGGAGGCCGCCCTGGTCGCGCTCCGCCCCGCGCTCGCCGGGGTGCACGTCGACCCGACGATCTTCCGCCCGGCGACCTTCATCGAGCGAGCGATGGACAACCTCCAGCAGGCCCTGGTGTGGGGGTGCATCCTGGTGGCGCTGATCCTCGGGCTCTTCCTCTACGAGTGGCGCACGGCGCTCATCTCCGCGACGGCCATCCCCCTGTCGCTGCTCGCCGCCGTCGTCGCGCTCCGCCTCCGCGGAGGAACCCTCGACACCATGACCCTCGCGGGCCTCGCCATCGCCCTCGGCGAGGTGGTCGACGACGCCATCATCGACGTCGAGAACATCCTCCGCAGGCTCCAGCAGAACCGCCATCTCCCGCAGCCGCGACCGGCCTTCCGGGTGGTGCTCGACGCCTCGATGGAGGTGCGCAGCGCCGTGGTCTACGCGACCGCGGTGGTGGTGCTGGTGTTCCTCCCGGTGTTCTTGATGGAGGGCCTGGCGGGGGCGTTCTTCCGGCCGCTGGCGGTGGCCTACGCGCTGGGCGTCACGGCCTCGATGGTGGTCGCCCTCACGGTCACCCCCGCCCTCACGCTGTTGCTGGTCCCCAAGCACCTCGACCACCGCCCCGCGCCCCTCGTGACCTGGCTGCGGTCCCGCTACGCGCGCCTCCTGCCCTCCGTGGTCGACCGCCCCCGGGCGGCGCTGGCCGCCGTGGTGGCGCTGCTCCTGGCGACGGCCGCCGCGGTGCCGCTGCTGGGGGAGGGCTTCCTCCCGACCTTCCAGGAGACCGACTTCCTGATGCACTGGGTGGGTCAGCCGGGGACCTCCCTCGACGCCATGCGCCGCACCACCGCCCGGGTCTCTCGCGAGCTCCGGGCCATCCCCGGGGTGCGCAACTTCGGCTCCCACATCGGCCGCGCCGAGGTGGCCGACGAGGTGGTGGGGCCCAACTTCACCGAGCTCTGGATCTCCCTCGACCCCAGCGTCCCCTACGCCCCCACGGTGGCCCGCATCCGGGAGACCGTCGACGGCTACCCCGGGCTCTACCGCGACGTGCAGACCTACCTGCAGGAGCGGGTGAAGGAGGTGCTCACCGGCTCCAGCGGCTCGATCGTGGTGCGCCTCTACGGCCCCGAGCTGGGCACGCTCCGCACCCTGGCCGCGGAGATCGCCCGGGTGTCCCGGGACGTCCCCGGCGTGAGCGATCTGAAGGTGGAGGCGCAGGTGCTGGTGCCGCAGGTGACGGTGCGCGTCGACGCGGCCGCCGCGGGGCGGGTGGGGCTTACCCCGGGGAGTATTCGCCAGTCGGCGGCGACGATGCTCCAGGGACTTCGTGTGGGCGAGGTGTACCGGGAGCAGCGGGTGCTGGAGGTGATGGTCTGGAGCGAGGAGCGGGTGAGGGCCGACCTCGCGGCGGTGCGCGACCTGCGGCTGGAGACGCCCTCCGGGAGCACGGTGCGCCTTGGCGACGTGGCGTCGGTGCAGGTGGAGCCGACGCCCAACGTGATCCAGCGGGAGGGTGCGTCGCGGCGCATCGACGTGAGCTGCAACGTGCGCGGCCGCGACCTGGGCGGCGTCGCCCGCGACGTGCAGTCGGGGTTGGCCCGGATGACCTTCCCGGCGGGCTACCACCCCGAGCTGCTGGGCGAGTTCGAGGCTCGCGCCAGGGCCCAGAACCGCCTCTTCGGCTTCGCGCTGCTGTCCATCTTCGGGGTGCTGCTGGTGCTCTACGCGGACTTCCGCTCGTGGCGGCTGACGCTGATGGCCTTCGCGACGCTGCCCTTCGCGCTGGTGGGCGGCGTGGCGAGCGCCCTGCTCGGCGACGGGGTGCTCTCCCTGGGCTCGCTGGTGGGCTTCGTGACGGTGCTGGGCATCGCCGCGCGCAACGGGATCATGCTGGTGAGCCACTACCGCCACCTGGCGACGGAGGAGGGCGTGCCCTTCGGTCGAGCGCTGGTGCTGCGAGGCTCCGAGGAGCGCCTCGCGCCGGTGCTGATGACCGCCCTCGCGACGGCCCTGGCGCTCCTGCCGCTGGTGGTCGCCGGGCAGCGCCCGGGGCACGAGGTGGAGCACCCGATGGCGGTGGTGATCCTCGGGGGGCTGGTGACCTCGACGGCGCTCAACCTGCTGGTGCTGCCCGCGCTCTACCTTCGCTTCGGCGCGGCGACGAGCCCCCTCGAAGACGAGGGAGACGACTGATCCCTCGAAGGGGCCCTGTGCTCTACTGGAGCTTCTGCCGTGCGGGTTCTGCTGGTCGACGACAACGCCGAGCTCCGTGACCTGGTGACCCGGGCGCTCTCTCGCGACGGCCACGCGGTCACCGCCGCGGCCACCCTCGCGGCGGCGCGCGAGGCGCTGGCCGACTCTCCCCCCGACGTGGTGGTGCTCGACCTCGGCCTCCCCGACGGATCAGGCATGGACCTCTGCCGCGCCCTCCGCGCGGAGGGTGAGCGGGTGCCCATCCTGATGCTCACGGCGCAGGGCGCGGTGGCCCGCCGGGTGGAGGGCCTGGAGTCCGGGGCCGACGACTTCCTGGCCAAGCCCTTCGCGCTGGCCGAGCTGAGGGCGAGGGTGAGGGTGCTCGGCCGCCGAGGCCCGGCGGCGGCGCCCAGCACATGGCGGCAGGGGGCGGTGACGCTCGACTTCGCGGCGAGGCGGGCGGTGGTCGACGGGGCGGAGGTGCCGCTGACGGCGAGGGAGTGGGCGCTGGTGGAGTTCCTGTCGACGCGAGGGGGCAGGGTGGCGAGGCGGGGGGAGATCCTCGACGCGGTGTGGGGGGACGACTCCCCGCAGGCGAGCGCGAGCCTCGACGTGCTCACCGCGAGGGTGCGCCGCAAGCTCGGGGCGGCGACGCTGCGCACCGCGCGCGGCGAGGGGTACGCGCTGGGGAGCGGCGAGTGAGCGGCGGGCGCACCTTCGCCCGGAGGGTGGCCCGGGCGATGGCGGCGACGGCGGTGCTCTCCGCGCTCCTCTCCGCGGTGCTGACCACGGCCATCGCCTGGACCTCCCTGCTCGACCGCGAGGACGAGCGCCTCCGGGGCGCGGCGCAGACCCTGGGGCTGGAGGTCCCGGCGGCGATGGACGAGGCGACGGCGAGGGGGCACGCCGACGACGAGCAGGCCGAGGTGGCCGTCGCGGGGATGCGCATCGCCCTCTACCGCGCGGGGGCCTTCGTGGGCGGCGACGCGTCGCTCCGTCCCTCCGCCGCCGAGGGCTGCCGCACCACCGGGCGGGGGTGGCGCCAGTGCCGGGTGACGCTCCCTACCGGCGCGGTGGAGGTGACCAGCGACCTCGCCGCGGCGCGCTCCCAGCGCTCGCTGCTGCTGGGCGCGGCGCTTCTGGCGGCGCTTCTGGCGGGCCTCGCGGGCCTCGGCCTGAGCGGCGCGGTGTCGGCTCGCATCGCGCGGCCCCTGCAGCGATTGCGGGAGGAGGTCGCGGCGGTGGACGCCGACGCCCCCGGTCGCGCCCTGCCGGGAGGGGGCGACGGCTACGCGGAGACCGACGCGCTGCGGGCCTCGCTCGGGGAGATGCTCTCCCGGCTCGACGAGGCGCTCTCGCAGTCGCGTCGCTTCGCGGCCAACGCGGCCCACGAGCTGCGCACCCCGCTCGGAACCATGCAGGCCGAGCTCGAGCTCTCCGCCGAGGGAGTATTACCCGAGGAGGTAAGGGACTCCCAGGGCCGCGTGCTGCGCACGCTCGGCGGGCTCAACGCGCTGGTGGAGCGGCTCCTGATCCTGGCGGCGCCGGTCGAGTCGCTGCGCGGGGCGCGCGAGGCGGTGTCGCTCTCCGACGTGGTCGAGGAGGTGCGCGCGGCGCTCGACCCGGCCGCTCGTCAGCGGGTGCGAAGCGCCGTGGACGAGGGGCTGCACGTACGGGGCGACGCGCTGCTGCTGCGGGTGATGCTGGAGAACGTGGTGGGCAACGCGCTGAAGTTCGCGCCCTCGGGGGCGGTGACGGTGCGCGCGGAGGCCGACGGCGACGCGGTGACCCTGGAGGTGACCGACGAGGGCCCCGGGGTGGCGCCGTGCGACCGGCAGCGGGTGTTCGACGCCTTCTACCGCTCGGCGGGCGCTCGGGCCGAGGGGGTGCGGGGGCACGGCGTGGGCCTCGCGCTGGTGGCGCGCATCGCCCGTGCGCACGGGGGGAGCGCGGCCTTCGAGGACGCCCCGGCAGGAGCGCGGCTGCTGCTCCGTCTGCCGCGTTGGGCGCCGGCGGAGCGCGACGCTACGATGCGCGCCCTGTGAGCGACCTGCTGCGCGTGGTGCACCCCATCCCGGACGAAGACTGGCCCGGCGCCGAGGAGGCCGCGGGCTCGCGCCTCTTCTCCCCGGTGGCGCTGGGGCGAGGCTGCACGCTCACGTCGAGGACCTGGGTCCCGGCGATGGTGCCCTGGAGGGCGACGGAGGAGGGCGAGGTCACCGACGCGGTGCTGGCCTGGTACGGGCGCTTCGCCGACGGAGAGCCTGGCGCCCTGGTGGTGGAGGCCACCGGCATCCGAGACGTCCCCAGCGGGCCGCTGCTGCGCATCGGGCACGACCGCTACGTCGACGGTCTGCGCCGGCTGGTCGACACGGTGCGCGCTCGCTCGTCGGGTCGCACCCGGGTGTTCATCCAGCTCATCGACTTCCTCACCATCCGCCGCCGCCCGGAGCCCTCCCTCTACTTCGCGCGCTTCCTCCGGGTCGACGAGGGCCACCGACGCCGCCTCGCCTCGATCCTCTCCGACGACGCCCTGCGGATCGCGCCCGACGAGCAGATCCGCGCCTCCCTGGCGGCGCTCCCGGAGCAGCGGCTCGACGAGGCGCTCACCGCGCGCGAGCTCGACGACCTCCGCCGGGGCTACCGCGAGCGGGTGACCGACCTGCACCTCCCTCACATCCGATCGCTCCCGGAGGTGCTCCCCGGGCTCTTCGCGCAGGCCGCGGCGAGGGCCGAGGCGGCGGGCTTCGACGGGGTCGAGCTCCACTACGCCCACGCGTACACGATGGCGTCCTTCCTGTCGGCGCTCAACGACCGCGGCGACGGCTACGGCCGCACGCTGGAGGGCCGGGCTCGCTTACCGAAGGAAGTATTCTCCGCGGTGCGAGCGAGGGTCTCCGAGGGCTTCGTGGTGGGCTGCCGCATCCTGGGCGACGAGGCCATCGACGGGGGGAGCACGGCCTCCGACGCGGCGTATTTCGGCGCCTCGCTGGCGGCCGCGGGGATGGACTTCGTCTCGGTCTCCAAGGGAGGGAAGTTCGAGGACGCCAAGGCTCCGAAGGTGGGGCAGGCGGCCTATCCGTACACGGGGAGGAGCGGCCACGAGTGCATGCCCACGGTGCGCTCGGACGAGCGCGGTCCCTTCGGGCGCAACCTGGGGCTCTCGCGGGTGGTGAGGGACGCCATCACCGCGGCGGGGCTCTCGACGCCGGTGGTGGGCGCCGGGGGCATCCAGGGGTATCGGCTGGCGGAGGCGGCGCTGGCGCGGGGCGACTGCGACGTGGTGGCCTCGGCGCGGCAGAGCCTCGCGGACCCCGACTGGTGGCGGAAGGTGCGGCTCGGCCGCGGCGCGGAGGTGCGGCGGTGCAAGCTGACCAACTACTGCGAGGGCCTCGACCAGCACCACAAGGAGGTCACCTGCCAGCTCTGGGACCGGGTGCTGTCGCCTGGCGAGGACCCTGCCTCGGTGGCGCGCTCGAAGGACGGTCGACGGAGGCTGGAGGCGCCTCGCTGGGACGATCGCCCTCCGTCGGGGGATTAGAGCCCATCGGGCAGCGGCCTGAGCGGGCCTGACGCGCTATGGTGGGCCTTGCCCCTACACACGGGGATCAGATCACCAGGGTAACGAACCGGCGGCCATCGACTCCGCAGAGGCGGCGCCCATATCGAGATGCGAGGTCCCATGCGCCAACGAATGACGATTGTACTGGCCGCGCTGCTCACGAGCGGAGCGGCGCTCGGCGGGTGCTCTCGGAGCGGCACCGAGCGCTGGGCCACCACGCAGAACACCAACGTCGCCATCGACTGGGACCGCATCAACGAGGCCTACCGCGCCGCCAGCGGGCCCGAAGACCTCGAGCGTCGCGTCAACGAGATCTACGAGGGCAGCGAGGTGATCAGCATCGCCGTGGCCGACCTCGACGCCACCACCCAGGAGGTGACGGGCTTCTTCGACCGCAACTCCAGCGGCGCCGTCGACGCGGGGGAGAAGATCTTCACGATGCGCCGTCGCATCACCGGCGAGGGCACCGGGGAGATGCAGACCACGGGCTACGGGGCCTACGCCTCGTACCACTCGCCGATGCTGTCGATCATGTCGGGCATGATGCTGGGCTCGATGCTCTCCAGCGCGTTCCACCCGGGCTACGTGCCCGTGTACACGTCGCGCCCCTACGTCACCCACCCCACCCGGGTCAGCCAGATCAGGACCGCGAGGCCCTCCAGGCCCTCCGGCTCGGTGTTCTCCAGGCCCTCCGGCTCGGGGCGCTCCTTCCCCGCGCGGGGTGGCTTCCGGGGAGGCGCCCGCTTCGGCGTGCGTCGCGGAGACCGCCCGGCGCCCGTCCGGCTGACGGCCTGACACCCGATGGTCCTCTCGATCGCACAGCTCCCCTTCCGGAGGCGTGCGCCCCTGGAGATGCTGCGCCTCGACGGGGACCGCGACGCGCCCGACGACGACTACACCGGCTTCGGCCACAGCCGTGTCGAGGCCCTCACGCTCGCCGGTCGCGACGGCTCCGTCGTGGTGCGCGACGCGCTGGTGCTGGCGCTGCACTGCACCGATCCCTGCGAGGCGCTCCCCGACGACATCGAGCTGGAGTTCGTGCTCGACGAGGTCGCCCCCGAGCTCTCGGTGAGCGTGATGCTCTCGACCTTCCTCGACGTCTGGCTGCCGAGGCTCCGCGGCGACGAGCGGGCCATCGTGCTGGCGCTCTGCAACCCGCACGGCGCGACGCTGCCGAGGCCCGCGGGCGTCGATCCCGCGACGCCGCTCTACTATGCGACGGGCGACGTCGAGTCCTGGTTTCACCACGGCGTACGCCTCGCGGCCGAGTCGTGGCACATCGCGAGGTGAACCGTGTCCGATGAACAAGCCCCCCCGCTCAGCCGGGAGCAGATGCTCGACTACGCGGGCATCTGGCTGCTCAAGAAGATGGACCTGAAGCCCGAGGACGGCGGCATGGTCATCCCCTTCGTGATGCCCGGCGAGCTCTCGCCCCTCGACGACGTGGTCGAAGGCCTCTTCATGGCCGGCTACGTCCAGCCCGACAAGAAGCAGCAGCGCTACCAGATCACGCCGGCGGGCTACGCGTACATCGGCGAGCTCATCGACGAGGCCCAGGGGCTGATCGACGAGTACGACGAGTATGAGGTCGAGGAGGTGATCTCCCGGCTTCGCGCGGCCCGGCTCGACGTGCTGCGCGCCCGCTTCCTCTGGGAGTGGTACACGGGCGAGCTCGACGACCTGGCGCTCTTCCAGGAGCGCCGCGGCATCCAGCCGGTCGAGCGGCTGTGGGCCTACTACCTGGTGAGCGACGACTTCTACCGCGCGCTCGCCGCGGACCTCGAAGTCGCCCACTGAGGCACGCCGACCCCGCGCTCCTCCCTCCGAGGGGGGGTGCTGCGCGCGGGTCGAACATCGGATACACCTCCCGTCGAACCAGCAACGTTCTGACGAAACGCCCGCCAGACACCATCAGGACAGGTACGCGCGCACCATGACTACGCAGAAGACCATCGGATTCATCGGCCAGGGTTGGATCGGCAAGACCTACGCGGACGACTTCGAGCGCCGCGGCTACCAGGTGGCCCGCTTCGCCAAGGAGGAGCCCTACACGGGCAACGCCGGGCTCATCAAGGAGTGCGACATCGTCTTCGTGGCGGTGCCGACGCCCACCACCCCGGAGGGCTTCGACGACAGCATCGTGCGCGGCACCATCGGGCTGGTCGGCAAGGGCAAGACGGTGGTCATCAAGTCGACGCTGCTCCCGGGCACGACCGAGTCGATCCAGAAGCAGTACCCCGACGTGAAGGTGATGCACTCGCCGGAGTTCCTGTCGGTGGCGACGGCGAAGCACGACGCGGAGAACCCCACCCGCAACATCGTGGGCATCCCGGTGAACAACGCCGACTACCACGCCGCGGCCGAGGAGGTGCTCAAGGTGCTCCCCAAGGCCAACTACTCCATCGTGTGCTCGTCTCGCGAGGCGGAGTTCATCAAGTACGGCCGCAACGCGCTCGGCTTCGTGCGCGTGGTGTTCATCAACCTCTTCTACGACCTCGTCGCCAAGCACGACGTCAACTGGGACGTCATCCGCCAGGCAATGTCGGCCGACCCCGACAACGGCCCGACGTACATGAACCCGATCCACAAGTCGGGCCGCGGCGCCGGCGGCGCGTGCTTCATCAAGGACTTCGAGGCCCTCTCGCGGATGTACAAGCAGATGGTCCCCGACGAGCACGGCGCGGCCATCTTCGACAGCCTCACCGCCAAGAACATCGACCTGCTCCTCGGCACCAACAAGGACCTCGACCTGCTGCGCGGCGTGCACGGCGAGGACGTGGTCCTCCGCGCTCCGAAGCAGGGCTGAGCCTCCGCTTTCCATAAGAGTGCTAGAGCCTGTTCCTACGATGGGACAGAAGCTCGACCTCGCGCTGGCCGTCCTCAACGGGGCGGTCGGCGACTACCTCGTCCGCACCGACAACGGCCTCGCGCTGCCGATGGACCTCTACCTCCACGGCGAGCCCGTCGCTCCCACCGCCGCCGCGCTCTCCGCCGCCTACCCCGACGCGACGTCGCGGGTGGTGGTGCTCGTCCACGGGCTGATGAACAACGAGACCGTCTTCGCGATGCCCGACGGCCGCGACTACGGGGCGCTCTTCCGCGCCGACCTCGGGCTCACGCCCCTCTATGTCCGCTACAACTCGGGCCTGCCCATCGCAGACAACGGCGCCGCGCTCTCGGCGCTGCTCACCACGCTGGTGTCGGAGTACCCGGTGCCCATCGAGGAGATCGTCCTGCTCGGGTACAGCATGGGCGGCCTGGTGGTGCGCGCCGCCACGCACGCCGCCGCGCTCTCCGCCGCCCCGTGGCTGCCGCTCGTCCGCCGGGCGCTCTACGTCGGGACGCCCCACCGCGGCGCCCCCATGGAGCGCGTCGGGCGCATCGTGAGCGCCGTACTCAAGGCGATCCCCGACCCGTACACCCGGCTCATCGCCGAGGTCGCCGACCTCCGCAGCGACGGCCTGAAAGACCTCGGTGACGCCGACCTCCGCCACGAAGACCGCGCCCGCCGAGGGCTGCACGTGAGGCTGCGCGACCCGCAGCACCCGGTGCCCCTGCTCCCGGGCATCACGCACCACCTGGTGGCGGGCTCGCTGTCCGAAGACCGATGGGTGCGCGCGCTCTTCGGCGACGCGGTGGTCCCGGTGTCGAGCGCCACGGGCTGGCGCTCCCTCGGCGAGGGGCTCGACCCTTCGCGGGTGCGGGTGTTTCCGGGGCTGAGCCACGCGGCGATCCCCCGCTCGATGGACGTCTACGCGCAGATGCGCGAGTGGTGCGAGGCACGATGAGCCCGACGGACAAGAGGCGCCTCCAGGGGCTTCGCGCGCTGCTGCAAGACGTGGTGGAGCACGGCTCGACCGCCGTGGAGCGGGTGCACCGTACGACCGCCGATCGCACCTTCGCGGTGCTGGAGGCCATCCCCCCGGTGGCGGGGGTCGCCAAGGTGGCGCGCGACGTCCACGGCGCGGTGCTCACCGGCGTGTACGGCAGCATCCGGCAGGTGAACCGCGCCGTCGGCGAGGTGCTCACCGCGGTGATCGAAGAGTCGACGAAGCCCGAAGAGGAGTGAGCGCCGGGCTCTACCCCCCGGTCACCCGATACCCGATGGCCTCCGCGAGGTGGTGCCCCGCCACGCCTTCGCTGCCGTCGAGGTCGGCGATGGTCCTCGCCAGCTTCATCACCCGATGGATCGCCCTCGCGCTCAGCCCCAGCCGGTCGCTCGCGTCGGTGAGCAGCCTCGTGCTCATGGCGTCGAGCGCCGCCACCTCCCGCAGCTGCCGCACGTTGAGCCTCGCGTTGCAGTCGCCGCTCCGCGCCACCGCCACCGACCTCGCGCTCGCCACGCGCTCCCTGACCTCCGCGCTCGACGGCCCCGCCGCCCCTTCGGTCAGCTGCGCCGCCCGCACCGGAGGCAGCGGAACCAGCAGGTCGATGCGGTCCATCAGCGGGCCCGACACCCGACCGCGGTAGCGCTTCACCCGCTCCTCGGAGCAGTCGCAGCGGTCCGACGGGTCGCCCGCGTAGCCGCAGGGGCAGGGGTTCATCGCCGCCACCAGGGTGAACCTCGCGGGATACCTCGCCCGCGAGCGCGCCCTCACGATGGTGATGTGCCCCTCCTCCAGCGGCTCTCTCAGGGCCTCCAGGCTCTCCCTCGGAAACTCCGGCAGCTCGTCGAGGAAGAGCACCCCGTTGTGCGCGAGGGCGATCTCCCCCGGCCTCGGAGGATCACCCCCGCCCGCGAGCCCCGCCGCGCTGGCCGTGTGGTGCGGCGCCCGGAAGGGCCGGTCCCTCAGGAGGGACACCCCGGGGCGCAGCGTTCCGGCGACGGAGTGCACGGCGGTCACCTCCATGGCCTCCCGGAAGGTGAGCGGCGGCAGCAGCGCCGGCAGCGCCCTCGCCAGCATGGTCTTCCCCCCTCCGGGCGGGCCCATCAGCAGCACGTCGTGCGGCGGAACACATCGCCGCGATGCCCGCGACCGCTGTGCTCCACGCCACGACGAGAACGCTTCGTGTGCGCGAACACACACCGACCTCGTCGCGCTGTGCGTCACGGAAACCGGCAGAGCTCCAGCTCTGAAGCATCTCCTCGGCGGCGGACAAGGGTGAGCGGGAAGAGATGCGAGCGCACCGATACTAAGGGGGCGCTCGAGCGCTGTGACCGCGACGCTCCCGACGTCAACGCGGACACGCAGAACGGGTAGGCCCAGACGAACGACGAGGGCTGGGAGGGGTGAGCCCGTTGCTGAGCGCCCCGCAGGCGAAGGTCGCGCAGTCCGAAAATTGGGCTCTTCCGCGAAAGCGGGGGCGCTGGTTCACGCGGCCTGACGCTGCGGCGGGGGTTGCAGGCCGAGGGCGAGGAATCGCTGGATGCCGTCGTCGCTGCGAATCGGATTGGCAA
>SCUS01000117.1 GCA_004297725.1 Myxococcaceae bacterium
ACGGTGTTCTTCGATCCCTCGTGGCCGCGGCGGTGGCTCCGATTTCGCGCTCCGGCTACACACGTCTGGAGCCCCAGCTCCCGACGTCCGGAGCTGGTGGCCGCCCTCTACCTTCTGGTCCAGGCGCTGCTCCCCTTCCGCTACCTCCTCTACCCCGGCGACGAGCTCTGGACCGAGCAGGGCTTCCGCCTCTCGTGGCGAGTGATGCTCACCGAGAAGTCCGGCGACGTGGAGTTTCGTGTCCGCGACCCGCGCACGGGCCAGCGCTGGACGGTCCACCCGTCGGAGTTTCTCACCCCGTTACAGGCGCGGATGATGGCGCCCGTCCCGGACATGATCGTGCAGGCCGCCGGGATGGTGCGCGACGACTTCGCCCGCCGGGGTCTCCCCGACGTGGTCGTCACCGCGGAGGCCTTCGCGTCGCTCAACGGCAGCCCCGCCCGGCGGCTCATTGACCCCACCGTCGACCTCGGGCGCGAGGGCGACTCCTTCGCGCCGAAGCGCTGGATCGCGCGTTGAGCTCCCTCCACCCGCCAGGCGTGGAGTACGTCCCGCGCTGGTGCTCCTCGTTGGCGAGCGCAGCATCGCGAACTGCTCGCCGAGGTCGGTGAGCCCGAGCGTGATGAATGATCCGGGCTGAGTCCTGCGCGCGAGGCGGCCTCGGAATCGTGAAGAAGGCGTGCTCCCGCACCCAGGCGCGCTCTCGACTCCAGATACTACCGCCGTGGGCTTCGACTATCCCTTTGACGATGGGAAGTCCGAGCCACGCGCCGCGCCCCCCGCCCTCCGCGCTTACCAGAACCGGCCGAACACGTTGGTAAGGTGGTCCGCGGCGATCCCAGCGCCCGTGTCCGACACGCGGAACTACCCACCTTGCCATCGCGTGCACTGGCGACGCGGTAGCGAGCCGAGAGGCTCTCCGCAATGAGCCGATTCATCTCCGGGTCGTCCTCGACGATGAGCGCGAGCGCGCCGTCAGATCTGGTCGACGCGCTCGTTGCAGCGGGAGGACGTTCGCGCAGCTCCTCGACGAACTGCGGATCTTTGGCCGGCTGCGCGGGTTCCTCCTCGGAGCGCACGGGCGCCCCCGCCGGAGCGGACCGCGGCAGCTCGACCACGAAGAGAGCACCCCCTTCGGGCGCCCAGCCGATCGCGATCGAGCCTTGCTGCAGGAGGGCCAGTTCGCGAGCGATGGACAGGCCCAACCCCGTTCCACCGAAGCGGCGGGTGCGCCTCGTTCGAGCTGTCGGAAGCGCTCGGACATGGTTTCCCGCTTGTCCGGCGGGATCCCTGGACCGATATCCGCCACCCCGACGCACACCCCCTCGGGCGTCCCCCGGAGCGTCTGCTCACGCCACCGCCACTGGGCGTGAACTTGAGCGCGTTGGACAGGAGATTCAGGACGATGCGCTGGACCTTGTCAGGGTCGACCTGCGCATAGAGTGCCTCGATGTGAAACACGATCCGCTTCTCGCCGGAGAGCACCTCGAAGTGACCGGCGACGAAGCGCGCGAGGCGCGCGAGGTCCGCGTGGGCGTACGCCACGGCGGCCATGAGCCTCAGCTCCGCGTCGGTCATCTCGAACGCGCTCCGTCTGCGCAGCGTTCGACTCTAGAAGTCGGGGCTGTCGCACCGCCTCGAGGGGCGTGCGGGAGGCCGCGCCCGAGGGTCACGAACCGCCTGCATCCGCGCACGTGCTCCCGGCGCTACAGGCCGGGAAGTGGCCGTGTTGATCCGTGCAGCACACCTGACCGACTCCGCACGGGGGGCTGCACGTCGGGCCAAGATCACCACGCACATCCCCCGGCACATCGTCCGTCGGCGCCTCGTCAGTCGCCGGAACATCCATGGACGTCGCGTCGTCCGCGGGGCGATCGATCAGCAACTCGACGTCCACGACATCCGCGTGG
>SCUS01000118.1 GCA_004297725.1 Myxococcaceae bacterium
ACTGCACAGGTGACTGTGTGGGAGAGTAGAACGCCGCCGGGGTCCTATCACGGCAACAACCCCGTCGATCACAGTGTCTTCAAAAGAGCACTGCGATCGGCGGGGTTTTGTCATTTCTGGACCGTGCTCCGTTGACTCCATAGGGCAGTCGGCGGAAGCTCGGGCCGCCTTCTGCCCTTCGGGTCGTTAGCTCAGTCGGTAGAGCAGCGGACTTTTAATCCGTTGGTCCAGGGTTCGAGCCCCTGACGACCTACCCCCAGCGCAGCGTCTCGCCGGCGTTCTCCTCGACGATTCGGGTGATCGTGGCGAACAGCTCGTCGCCGCGCCCCTTGTCGTCGGTCCACTTGCCGGACGCCTCATCGAGGCTGAAGTGCCACGCCCTGCTGTTGGCCGCGAGCCAGATCTGTCGAGTCGGACGCTGCGTATTGATCACGCAGCGAGAGCGGTCACGAAACGTGAGGGTCAAGACGTCGCCGGCCGCGACCGCCTCGACGGCGTCCGGATCGACGGGCTCGCATGCGTCCTGGATGCGCTTGAACACGTCATCCACGAGCTTCAAATAGGCTGACTCATTGATCATCGTGCGCCGATGGTAGTGCGCTTCCCCACCCGGCGGAAGCCCGATGCCCCTCCGAGCATCGGAGCCGTGACCTCCGGGGGCGTTCGCACTACAGTCACGCTCCCATGACGACTGAGTTCCGTCGGTTCCGAGGCACCCCGGGCTACCTCACCAGCGACGCGCTGGAGTCTGCGGTCAACTGCGCGCTCGCGCTGGAGAAGCCACTGCTGGTGAAGGGCGAGCCCGGGACGGGCAAGACCCTGCTGGCCGAGGCCATCTCCGCCGCCTTCGAGGCGCCCCTCATCACCTGGCACGTCAAGAGCACTACCCGCGCGCAGGACGGACTCTACGTCTACGATACCGTCGCGCGGCTGTATGACTCCCGCTTCGGCGACGGCGACGTGCGCGACATCCGCCGGTACATCAAGTTCGGCCCCGTGGGCGAGGCCTTCCGCGCCGATCGCCGGGTGGTGCTCCTCATCGATGAGGTCGACAAGGCCGACCTCGAGTTTCCAAACGACCTGCTCCACGAGCTCGATCGGATGCGCTTCCGCGTGGGCGAGACCGGGGACGACGTCGTCGCCCGCCAGCGTCCCATCGTCATCATCACGAGCAACAACGAGAAAGACCTGCCGGACGCGTTTCTCCGGAGATGCGTCTTCCACTTCATCGACTTCCCCGACCAGGAGCTGATGCGCCGCATCGTCGCGGTGCACCACCCGGGGCTCGACGCCGCGCTGCTCGAGCAGTGCCTCTCGGTGTTCTATGAAGTCCGCGGAATGCAGCGCATGCGCAAGCGACCCAGCACGAGCGAGCTCGTCGACTGGATCGCCGTGCTCCAGCGCGCGGGCATCACCTCCGTGAAGCTCGACCGCGAGCTGCCCTTCCTCGGGGCGCTGCTCAAGAAAGAGCAGGACCTCGCCGCGTTCGCCGATCAGCTCTCTGGTGGCCGCAAGTTCCGGTCGTAGGTCATGATCGTCCCCTTCCTCTACGCACTTCGGAGACGGAAGCTGCCGGTCGGTGCGCAGGAGGCCGTCAACCTCGCCAGGGCGCTCTCGCTCGGGCTCCACGAGAGCTCGCTGGAGGGCTTCTATGAGGTCGCCCGGGCCCTGCTCGTCCACTCCGAACAACACCTCGATGACTTCGACATCGCGTTCGCGGAGCATTTCCGTGGTGTGACCTTCGACGCGGTGAAGATCACCGAGGAGATCCGCGGCTGGTTGGAGGAGGTACAGAAGCTGCGCGAGCTCACCGAGGAGGAGAAGGCCTCCATCGAGGCGCTCGACCTCGATGAGCTCCAACGCCTCTTCGAGCAGCGCTTGAAGGAGCAGACCTCGCGCCACGACGGCGGCAACCGCTGGATCGGCACCGGCGGGACCTCTCCCTTCGGCCGCGGCGGATATCACCCCACCGGAATGCGCGTCGGGCCCGCCGGGGGAGGGGGCGGCGGCGCCGTGAAGAGCGCGGACGCTCGGCGCTACAAGGGATATCGCACCGACGTCGTGCTCGACCTGCGGCAGATCGAGGTGGCCCTTCGTAGGCTCCGCGCGTTCACCCGCGAGGGCTACCCCGACGAGCTCGACATCGAAGGGACCATCGACGCCACCGCGAAGAACGCCGGCGAACTCGACGTGGTCGTGCGGCCGCAGCGCCGTCCCGACACGCGCGTGCTGCTCATCATGGATGTCGGCGGCTCTATGGAGCCCTACGCCGATGCCGTCTCCCAGGTGTTCTCCGCTGCGAAGCGCGCCACGCATTGGAAGGAACTCCGTACCTTCTATTTCCACAACTGCGTCTATGGCCGCGTCTATCGAACCGACCACTTCGCCGATCCCATCGGCGTGCACGAGCTGCTTCGCGTGACCTCACCGAAGTACAAGCTCATCTTCCTCGGTGACGCCCTCATGGCGCCCTATGAACTGCTCGCCACCAGCGCCGACCAGCCGGGCAACCCGCCCACCTCCGGACTGCACTGGCTCTCGGTGCTCCGTGAGCACTTCCCCCACTCGGTCTGGCTGAACCCCGAGGCCCCGCGAGGCTGGTCAGGCAACACCATCGAGGCCGTGCGGTCGGTGTTTCCGATGTTTCATCTCACCGTCGACGGGCTCACCGAGGCCGTGCAGGAACTCACCCGCCGACGTTGATCCGCTATGATGTCCGCTGTGATGGTCGTGTGACGGGATATGTCACCTGCGTCCGAGCGCGCATCGTCCGGGGTGGTAGAGTGCCTCTCCATCGGAGGTGCTTACGACATGAACGCGACCGCCCTCGTACCGACTCCCGAACCCGCGACCGACACGCCTCGACTGGACTCGACGCTGCGGTCTTCGATTCCAGCCAATGACCCGGCGCCCCCCTCGCGCCCCGCGGTGCTGCGTCCCATCGCGCGAGCCATCCACGAGCGCCGGGTGTGCGTCATCCGATATGCCTCCGAACCCGGAGGAGCGCCGAGCACCCGCGCCGTCGAGCCCCTCGCGGTGATCTCGACCCGCGGCGCCCTCGGACTCCTGGCCTGGTGTCGGCTCCGGCACGACCTGCGAACCTTCCGCGTCGACCGCATCCGCTCGATCTCCCTCGCGGCGGAGTTCTTCGACGACCACCCGGGCCTCGCCCTCGAGCGCTTCATCCAGCACCGACGGCGCGACCTGCCGTAATCCGCTTGCGAAGGCGCTGCCCTCTCCGCTTGAGTGGGCGCGACGATGCGCCGCCTCGCCGCAACCCTCCTGGCCCTCACGTGCTCCGTGCGCGGCGTCCGTTCTGCCCACGCCCAGGGGCACCCTGCGCAGTCGTCGTTTCCGATGCCGGGTCAGGCGGCTTCGCAGCTCCCCGCACCGACCCCCAACCCCCCCGGCGCCGGCTGGCGAAACAGCACCGTCCTGGGCCTCTCCTCGGGGCTCGGCTCTCCCTATGGCCTCCTCGGTGCGTTCGTGGGCTTCTTCCCGTTCCAGCATCTGCAGCTGGAAGTCGGCGGAGGGTACTCGACCAGCTTCGGGCCGGCGGTCTCGGCGCTCGGGCGCGTGGGCTTCAATCCCGGCGACAGCTCCTTCCTCGCGCTCGGCATCGGTCTGTCGACCAACTTCACCGACTACCAGTACCTCGAGAACTGCGAGGCTCCCGGCAACGGCCTGCTCTCGTCCCGGTGCGCTCCGCCTGGCGCCCCGCGGCTGGCTGAAGGGTCCGCCAACCCCATCTGGTTGAACGTCGAGGCCTCGGAGGACGTGCGCCTCGGGCGCTCGGTCGGTGGACGCATCGCAGCGGGCGCGGGCTTCCTCCTCAACCCGGGCGGGTTCCCTGCGGCGCTCGGCTGCGCCTCCGAAGGCCTCGGGCAGACGCCCTGCGAGGTAGGGGCGTCGCGGAGCCGAGACGAGATCACCTGGCTGCTGCACGTCCGCATCGACCTGTACGCGGTGATCGTGCAGGGCGATCCCTGACGCGCTACCGCCTGGCGCGCACGGTCTCGACCAGCGTCGTGACGATCTGGTCGGCGAGCTGACGGGTCGCGGGCGCTCGCCCCCGCACGCCGTTGGCCACGATGGAGAACACCAGCGTGCGAGCCGGGTCGGGCGCCAGGACGTATCCCGAGAGGGCGATGACGTCGTCGAGGGTTCCGGTCTTCGCGCGCACCATCCGCTCGGCGCCCGCGATGCGAAGGCGGTGGCGCAGGGTTCCGTCGCCTCCGCCGACCGCGAGCTGGGCGACGAACTCATCGCGCACCGCCGGCCGACGCCAGTTGGCCCGAAGCACCTGGGCGAGCTGCCGCGCGCTCACCCGGTTGGCGTCGTAGAGCCCGGAGCCGTTGCGGAGCACCAGGCCGCGGGTGTTGACGCCCGCCTGCCGACACCAGTCCAGCACCCGCTCGGTGCCGCGCTGGAAGGTCACCGGACCGGTCGCGCCCTCCGCGCCGATCGCGAGCAGGGTCATCTCCGCGTAGAAGTTGTTCGACTCCTTGCCGACCTCGTAGAGCAGCGCCGAGAGCGCCCTGGATCGGTGCGAGGCGAGCGTCGTGAGGTCGCGCGGCGAGGCGCCCACGCGCACTGCGCCAGACACCCGGACGCCCAGGTCTTCGAGCACCGATCGCATCGCCCAGCCCGCCGCGAGGGAGGGATGGTCCAGCCGACGCCGGTAGGTGGTGATGCGGGCGTCGGCGGGGATGGTCCCGGTCACCCGGGCGCGGGCGCGGCCGTCGGGCAGGGGCGTGACCTCGATGGTCACCGCGGGCGTCCCGCCCTGCACCGTGGAGAGCGCGCTGTCGACCTCGACGTATCCGCGCGGCTCCGCGGACACGATCGCCGGGCCGCCGACCGCCCCAGGGCGCACCCGCACCGTGAGCACGTTCTCGTCGATCGACACCGCCCCCACCGCGGCCCGGAAGGGAGCGTTCTCGTCGGGCTGCTGCTCGAACGCGGGCGGCAGGTGCTCCGACCCCAGCGCCGAGTCGTCCACCACGAGGTCTCCGTCGACCCGCCGGACCCCAGCCTCCACGAGCTCCCTCGCGAGCGCGTAGAGGTCCCCGCTCGAGAGCGACGGATCGCCGTCTCCTCGCAGCACCAGCGATCCGGTCACCGCGCCGCCGGAGGGCGTGCCGTAGAGTCCGGTGGTGTAGCGCCGATCGGCGCCCAGCACGGAGAGCGCCGCGGACGCCGTGAGGAGCTTCGTGTCGCTCGCCGGGTTGAGCGCGGCGTCGGGATCGCGCTCGTACAGCACCCGCCCGGTACCGGCCTCCATCACGATCACCGACACGCGAGCGCCCGCCGGCACCGCCGGGGCGATGAGCGGTGTCAGCGTGGTTGCGAGCGGAGGCGCCGCCGCGGGAGACTGCGCGCCCACATGACCGGTCAACGCGAGCGCGGCGCAGACGAGCGCAATGCCAATTCTTCCACGCATCGAACTACCTCGCGCCGGGTCTATCACGTCCTCCTCGCGCTATCGCTGGCCGCCTGCCGGGGACCCGCCCGCGCGCCCGACCGGCTCACGCTGCTGGTGCTCTCGCGCCCCGAGCACCTCGACCCGCGCCACCCCGAGGACGCCCTCGGCGCCTCGCTCGGCAAGCTGCTCTATCGGGGACTGATGGAGGGTGATCCGGTGACCTTCCTCCCTCGACCCGCGCTCGCCGCCGGCGCGAGCTGGGTCGACGCGACCCGCTACCGGGTGACCCTGCGGAGCGACGCGCGCTTCCGCGACGGCACCCCGGTGACCGCCGACGACGTGGTCGCGACCTACGAGAGCGTCCTCGATGCCTCGCAGCACAGCCGGCTGCGCACCACCTACGGCCGGCTGCTGCGGGCCGTGCGCGCGGTCGACCCCCGCACCATCGACTTCGAGCTGTACCGCCCCGACGGCTCGCTGGAGACGCTGCTCCAGCTCGGCATCCTGCCCCAGCGAGACGCGCGCGCCCTCGAGCGGAGACCCGAGGAGATCGCGAGGGAGCGTCTGGTTGGAAGCGGTCCGATGCGGCTCGCGCGCTACGCCCCGGACGCGCTCTCGCTGGACGCCGACGGTGCGGGCGCCGCCTTCCGAGCGCTCGATGTCGTCACCCTCCACGACCCCAACACGCTGGCCCTGCGACTGCTCCACGGCCAGGGGGACGTGGCCGAGCTCAAGCCGGAGCTCTACCCCCTTTTCGAGGGGAGAGCCGACTTCGAGGTGGCCTCCGCGCGCACCTCCGGCATGACCTACCTCGGCCTCCACTGCGAGCACGGAGCGCTCGCCGACGTGGCCGTGCGACGGGCGCTCGCGATGGCGATCGACCGGGCGTCGCTCCAGCGGGCGATGCTCGGCGCACGCGCGGTCGCGTCCACCGGGGTGCTGCCGCCGTCGCACTGGGCGTACACGAGCGAGGTCGCACGCTACCCCTTCGACCCGGCCGCCGCGCGCAGGGCGCTGGTCGCCGCGCGAGGAGAGGGCGCGCCGCCGCTGCGGCTCACGCTGCGGGTCTCCTCGCAGCGCTTCGCGATCACCGTCGCGCAGGGACTGACGGCGATGCTCCACGACGTCGGCGTCGAGGTCGACGTCCGTCCGTCGGAGCTCGCGACGCTGCTGTCCGACCTGCGCGCGGGGCGCTTCGACATCACGCTGCTCACGGTGCCCGACCTCAGCGACCCCTTCGGCCTCGGGTTCTGGTTCGGCTCCGCGTCGATCCCGACGCCCGAGAACCCGACCGCTGGCGGCAACCGCTGGCGCTTCCGAGACGCGGCCCTCGACGCGGCCCTCGACCAGGGCCTGCGGGCGCTCGGCCCCGATGCGCGGCGGCCCCACTACCAGCGCGCGCAGCAGGTGCTGGCCGAGCAGCTCCCGGTGATCCCGCTGTGGCACGCGGACGTCGTCTTCGCGCTACGCAGGCCCTACCGAGGACTGCGCCCGCGCGGGGACGGGCAGCTCGATTTCCTGCTCCGCCTCACGCGGTAGTTTTTACCTGTGAAGGTATTGCATCGCGATGAACACCACCGCGCCGAGCGCCGCGCCGCCGAGGAGCACCACGGCGACGATGAGGCCTACCCGGGAGCCGGTACCCGCGCTCGGTGCGGCCGGCAGACCCTGGCTCGAGGGCGCGCTCGCCACCGCCGCGCCGCCCTGCTGATCGAGCACGATCATCACCGTGCGCGATCGCTTGTCGGCGAACTCCGCGCCCCGCACCACCGGACCGCCGGGCATCGGCGCCGGGGCAGGGGGAGCCATGCGGGAGGCGATCACGCGCTCGGCGAGCGGGTACTGCCGTAGCGCGGGCGATCCCAGCGGCTGCTGGAGCGCGTCGTGGAGCGCGGCGCCGAAGACGTTCATCGACACGAAGCGGTGATCGGGGCTGCGGCCCATCGCGCAGAGGATGACGGCCTCCATGGCGGGGCTGATGGAGGGGACGATCTTCGATGGCGAGCGCACCGCCTCCTGGAGGATCGCGTCGATGGTCGCCTGCTCGCTCTCGCGCTGGAAGGGCGAGGAGCCCGTGAGGAGCTCGTAGAGCAGCACGCCCATGGAGTAGATGTCCGCGCGCGGGTCGGCGGACCCGGTGCCCGCGGCCTGCTCCGGGGACATGTACGCGGGGGTGCCGACGAGGAGCGAGCCGTTGTTCCAGGTGAGGCCGTCGTTGGGGTCGGAGAGGAGCCCGGCGATGCCGTAGTCCATCAGCACCGGGTACTGCGCGGGCCCCAGGTTGCGCGCGAGGTAGATGTTGTCGGGCTTGAGGTCGCGGTGCACGACGCCCGCGCGGTGCGTCGCCTCGAGGGCAGCGATGATGGGCGTGAGCAGCTGCACCGCCTCGAGCTCCTTGAAGCGCCCCTTGCGGTAGAGCAGGTCGACCAGGGTCTCGCCCTCCAGGTACGTGAGCACCATGAAGGGCAGGCCGTCGTCGGCGTAGCCCGTGTCCAGGAGCTGCACGACGTGCGGGTGCGCGCACATGGTCACGGCCTGCGCCTCGCGTAGGAAGCGCTCCATGATCGCGCGGTCACGGATGAAACGGGCGCGCAGGATCTTGATCGCGACCCGGTGCCCACTGGGCAGATGGATCGCGGCAAAGACCTGCCCCATCCCCCCCTCACCGATCAGGCGCTCGACCTGGTAGGCGCCGGAGAGGACCGTACCGATCCTGTTCGGCTCGGGGGTGGCGGGCATCGCGGCGCAGTCTCTCAATCCGCCGCTCCTCGGGCAAGCGTTCTCCGCGTGGGGCGTAGAGTGCGACCCCGTGAGTGCGGTCGCGCATCGATGGTTCCCGGCGTTCGTCGCGTTTGGCCTCCTCGCGGGCTGCGGTCGCTCCCGGGCGCCGGCTTCCGCCCGGCCGCCCGACCGCCCGGTGGTCGATGCCGGTCGCGACAGCTTCATCCGTCACCCGCGGCGCCCGCTCGGCGGTTGCCCCGGCGCGTCGTCGACCTCGGTGGAAGCGGGCAGCCTGCACGGCGACACCGTGGCGGGCGCCGAGCGCTGGCTGGCGTCCGAGAGCCCGCACCGCCTGCCGTACGGTCTTCACCTGCACCCCGGCGCGGAGCTCACCATCGAGCCGTGCGCCCTGCTGCTGGTCGGAGCGGGGATGGAGGTCGTCGTCCACGGCGGGGCGACGCTCCGCGCCTCGACGGTGGCGGCGCGACCGATCCGCTTCGCGCGCCTCGACCCGGCGCACCCGTGGCAGGCCCTGGAACTGCGCGCGGACGTGCGGGTGGACAGCTCGATGGACGGGGTGATCCTGGAGGGTGGCGGCGCGGCGTCCACGGAGCGCGGGGTGACCGCCGCGACGATGCGGCTCGCCATGAGGGCCGGGCTGCGTGCCGCGGGGTTGACCATCGTCGACGGCGAGGCGTGGGGCGTGGCCCTCGTCGGCGACGGCCGCTTCGCGGACCGGGACGCGACCATCGAGCTTCGGGGGCTGCGCGGCGAAGGGGTCGTCACGGTGGAGGACGTCAACCGCGTCGCCGACCTCCCGCGGCTCGTGCTGCGGGACAACGCGAGCAACGACGTGCGGGTGGAGGCCAGGGTGCGGACCCTGAGCGCCGACGCGCGCTGGCGATCGCTGGGCGGAGGGGCCCGCTATCGGGTGCGCCCGGCCATGCACCTCGTCGTAGAGGGTGAGCGCTCGCCGACGCTCACGGTCGAGGCCGGCGCGCGGATCTCCTTCGGCGCGGATGCGGAGCTGGACGTGGGCTTCGGCGCCCCCGGCGCGCTGGTGGCGGAGGGTAGCGCCTTACTCCCGGTCGTATTCGACGGGGCCGAGGAGGGGCGCTGGGTCGGCGTCCAGATGGGGCCTCGCCTCGATGTGGCGCGCTCCCGGCTCGCCTTCGTTCGCATCGAGCACGCCGGGGCCCCGTCGGGCGTGGTGCTGCCCACCTGCGGGTGCCCGGGGGCTCACCCCGACGAGGCGATGCTCACCCTCCAGGGGGTCGACGCGCCCGACCTGCTGCGGTCCGCGAGCTTCGTCGACGGGCCGCCCGCGGGCTTCGCCGTCGTTCTTGCTGGAGATTTCCCAGATTTTTCGATGGATCCGGTCGGAGCGAGAGCCGCGTCGGACTTTACGCGGTCGGGTGTTCGATGCCGAGCGAGCTCGCCCATGCGGCGTGGACGTTGCGCAACGGGGAGCCCGTAGCACCGCAGGAATTCGATGAATTCGGGCATTCTACCGCTCGACGGCATAACTCTCGGCGGAGGGTCAAGCGTGATTTGGGTACTGCTCGGATGCTCAGAAGTCGGGTCGCCGGGCCTCCCTCCGACACCTCCTCGTCACTTGAGGGATCTTGCTGTCATTTCATGCCGTTGGAGGCAGGACGTAGCCTGTCCCTCTATGGAAACGCCCGGAATCGAGGAGTGGCTGGGCGCCGGGCGGTGGAGCCCGGGTCGCGGAGTGCAGCCGAGCCCGCGCGATTCCATGTAGAGCTCCAGTCCACATCGGGGGCCCTGGCGCAGGCTGAACGAATGTCTCTGTCTTGAAGGGTCCGGCAAACTGTCGCACCAAGGTTTTGCGCCGGGTGATGAGCCCCGGTCGGCGGCGGACGGAAGGCGCCGTCGCCAGGTGTTTCGGGAGGCCCTGAACCTCATCCCCTGACACGACCGGATACCTGTTTCCCTTTGCGGGGAGAATTGCAGGCGGCCGGACCGTGCTCGGGAGCGGTGGCGGTGGTTGGGAGCGCTTTGTGTCGAGGGCGAGGGCGCGGTCGGCGTCGCAGGGAGGCCTGCGTCCGGACATCGCCGGAAGCTCATCGGGTCGGCGGGCGATCGTTCCGCGGGACCGCCGCGGACTCGTCGGGTTCATTCGGGTGGGTGGCGTTGCGCCTTCGGGCGTCGCCGCCGGTGGTCGTCGATTCCCGGGCGTCGGACGCCCGCGGGGCAGTGTGGAGGAGGAGCGATGTCGATGGAGGAACCGATCCAGGTGGGGCCCGAGGGCGCGGTGACGCTGGAGCTGCTGCGTGAAGCGCTCGGCGAGCTCACGCCCTCCGGCCGGTCCGCCCCCCCGCCTCCGCGGGGACGATCGCGCACGATCTCCATGAAGCGGATGTCGAAGCGGGAGATGGTCCGGGCGCGGCAGGAGATCGACGGCTACGCGTACAACCGGCCGACGCACCGGGCCGACTGCCTCCACGGCGCGTTCGCGGCGCGGCCCTGTCCTTACGTGGCCTGTAAGTACCACCTCTTCCTGGAGGTGAACGCGCGCACCGGGAGCATCAAGATGAACTTCGACGACAGGGAGCCCTGGGAGCTCAGCGAGACGTGCGCGCTCGACGTGGCCGATCGGGGCGGCGTCACCCTCGAGGAGGTGGGCGGCTGGCTCAACCTCACTCGCGAGCGGGTCCGCCAGCTGGAGGTCCACGCGCTGGGTCTGCTTCGCGGAGTCTCCGAGGCCGCCGAGCTCATGGACCTCTGCGACTGAGCGTTCGCGCATCCGGGCTCGGGCCTCGGGGGTATAGTGCCGCCGCCGCAACGGTGCGGCTCCCCCGACAGGCGTCATGACAACGATTCGTCGCGTTCTGGTCTCCGTCTCCAACAAGCACGGGCTTGCCGACTTCATCCGGATGCTCGCCTCGAAGGGCGCCGAGATCCTCTCCACCGGCGGCACCGCGAAGGTGCTGCGCGAGGCGGGGATCGCGGTCACCGACGTGAGCACCTACACGGGTTCGCCGGAGATCATGGACGGACGCGTGAAGACGCTGCACCCGCGGGTGCACGGCGGCATCCTGATGCGCGAGCTCGACGAAGACCGCACGGCGCTCGCCTCCATCGGGGGCGCCCCCATCGATCTCGTGGTGGTCAACCTCTACCCCTTCGAGGAGACGCTCCGGCGCGCCGGGGCCTCGCACGAAGACCTGGTGGAGAAGGTCGACATCGGCGGCCCCGCGATGGTGCGCGCCGCCGCCAAGAACCACGCGCGCGTCGCGGTGGTGGTCGACCCGGCGGACTACGCGAAGGTGCAGGCCGAGATCGCCGCCGACGGGGTCGTCTCGCACGCCACGCGGGTCGCCCTCGCGGCCAAGGCCTTCTCGCACACCGCGGCCTATGACGGCGCGATCGCGGGCTACCTCTCGAGCCTCGCCGACGACGGGGGACGCGACCGCTTCCCGCGCTCGCTGCACCTCGGCTTCGAGCGCGCCTACTCGCTCCGCTACGGCGAGAACCCCCATCAGCAGGGCGCGTTCTACCGGGAGCGAGGGGCCATCGAGGGCACCCTCGGCCGCGCGGAGAGCCTCGGCTCCGGGGGGAAGGAGCTGTCGTTCAACAACCTCGTCGACGTCGACGCGGCGCTCGAGGCGGTGCGCGAGCACGACGTCCCCGCCGCGGTGGTGGTCAAGCACTGCAACCCCTGCGGCGTGGCCGTGGGCGCGACGCTGGAGGCATCCTATCGGGCCGCTCGGGAGGCCGACCCGGTGAGCGCGTTCGGGGGCATCGTGGCGCTCAACGACGTGGTCGACGAGGCGACCGCGAAGGCGCTGGCGGAGACCTTCCTCGAGGTCGTGGCGGCGCCAGGGTTCAGCGACGAGGCGCTGGCCGTCCTGCGGGCGCGGAAGAACCTCCGGCTGCTCTCGCTCGGCCGCTGGCTCCCGGCCGATCACCGTGCGACGGCGATGAAGCACGTGAGCGGCGGCCTGCTGGTGCAGGACCGCGACGCGACCGCGAAGGGCGAGGTGCGCAAGGGCCGCGTCGTGACGAGCCGCGCGCCCACCGAGGAGGAGCTGCGGGCGCTCACCTTCGCGTGGGCGGTGTGCAAGCACGTGAAGAGCAACGCCATCGTGCTGGCGCGCGGCGAAGAGGGCGTGCTCCGCACGGTGGGCGTCGGGGCCGGGCAGATGTCGCGGGTGATCTCGGTGGACATCGCGGCCCGCAAGGCCGGCGACCTCGCGGCCGGGAGCGTGCTGGCCTCGGACGCGTTCTTCCCCTTCCCGGACGGGCTCGAGCGCGCGGCGGAGGCCGGCGTGCGGGCTGTCGCGCAGCCCGGCGGGAGCGTGCGCGACGAGGAGGTCATCGCGGCGGCCAACCGCGCCGACATCGCGATGGTGTTCACCGCGGTCCGGCACTTCCGTCACTGAGTGACGGGGCCTACGGCGACACGCACGAGGCGAGCGCGAGAGAGGCCGTCGCGGTGGTGAGCAGCGCGTCTCGGCGCCCGGGCTGCAGCCGCGCGGCAAGGAGCAGCAGCGCCGTCGGGGCGAGCAGCGTGAGGAGCCATCCGAGCGCGGGCCCGCTCGTGGCGATGAGGCGCGCGCCGAGGGTGAGCCGCGAGAGCCAGAGCAGGAGGTTGAACGCGACCGTGAAGAGGACGACCCGCAGACCCATGGATGCCCGGCTAGCACGCCCGCTCCGTGCGCCCCAAAGAAGCGGCGTCGCGCTGGCCCACAGGCGAGGCGTCTGGCAGCCTCGACGAGCGCGATGATCCTGCGAGACCCGGTGCACGGCGTGGTGTCTTTCGAGGGCGAGAACGGGAGGGTTCTCCCGCGCCTCATCGACACCGTGGAGATGCAGCGCCTTCGGCGGGTGCGCGCGCTCGGCGTGGCGTCGATGGCGTTTCCCGGGGCGGAGCACTCGCGCTTCGCGCACGCGATCGGCGCGGCGCAGGTGATGGCCCGCTTCCTCGCGCGGGTCGAGCCGCTCGCGGCCGCGATGGGCTCGCCGCTCAGCGCCGTCGACCACGACGACGCCCTCGCCGCGGCGCTGCTCCACGACCTCGGGCACGGGCCGCTCTCTCACCTCTTCGAGGAGGTCTTCCCCGGCATGCACGCCCACGAGCTGTGGACGAGCGCCGCCATCCTCGACCCGGACACGGAGGTCCACCGCGCGCTCGCGGCGGCGGAGCCCGAGATGCCGTCGAGGGTCGAGCGCCTCGTCCACGGGGTACACCCGATGCCGCTCCTCGCGCGGGCGGTGTCGGGGATGCTCGACGTCGACCGGTGCGACTACCTGCTGCGCGACTCGCACATGACCGGCACGCGCTACGGCCTCTTCGACCTCGACTGGCTCCTCCGGTCGCTGGCGCTCGAGCACGACGACCGCGGCCCGCGCCTCGCGGTGGAGGGCTCCAAGGGCCTCCCCGCGGTGGAGGGCTTCTTCCTCGCGCGCCTCTTCATGTACCAGCAGGTCTACTTCCACAAAGCCACGCGCGCGGCGGAGAGCGTGCTGCGCTCGACGTTTCGACGGCTCGCCGACCTCGTCGCCGACGGCCGCGTGCCCGCGGGCACCCCGGAGCCCATCGCGATGCTCGCGCGCGGCGAGCGCATCTCCACCCAGGCCTACCTCTCGCTCGACGACAACGCGCTCTGGCGCGCGGTGGACGCGTGGCGCGATGACCGCGATGACACCCTCGCGGGGCTGGCGGAGCGCTGCGGCCGACGCGACCTCTTCAAGACCGCCTCGCTCGACGACATCGACCCCGAGCTCGACGCCTCGATCCAGCAGGAGCTGGAGGCCATCGTCGAGGCGCACGGCTACGACCCGCGGTACTTCGCCGCGCTCGACGTGGCCGAGGTGATGCCCTTCGAGGCGCCGCGCATCCCCGAGGAGGGGCTGCGCGTGGTGCACGCCCACCGCCCGGCGCAGGCGCTCGAGCACGCCTCGTTCATCATCGCGCGCATCGCGGACACCTCCTTCGTTCGCCGGCGCCTCGTATTTCCTGCGGCGGTGCGCGAGGCCGTCACGGAAATGCTCGAGGCCCAGCGGCCCGGCCGCTGATCGCCTTCCGCGTCGGCGGCGATGCCGTAGACTGCCGCCGGAGTCGAGATGTCGCACCCCGCACGAAGCCTCTTGTTTACCCTGCTCTGTATTCCATCGGCGGCGCTCGCCGACCCTCCGGCGGTGCCGGTGCCTGCGCCGGTGGCGCTGGAGGTGGGGGAGGGCAGCTCGCCGGGGCGGCTCCGCTTCGCGCTGCGCAACGTCACCGGCGCGCCCGTGGAGGTGGTCGCAGACCGCCGCCTGCTCTCCTTCGTCGCGACGCCGCCGGTTGTTCCGGCGGGGGTGCGTCGTCGTCGCACGGGGCGCCTCCCGCGCTGCGCCCACGACCAGCGACCGGCGATCAACGAGTTCTCGTCGCGGGTGATGCTGGAGCCCGGCCAGAGATACAGCGAGGAGATCGACGTCGACGACCTCTGCGGGCTGCGCGTGCCGGCGCTCGGGGCGCAGCCGCTGGAGTTCCACTACGGGTTCACGCCCCCGCGCCGCGGCCGCGCGTCGCACGCTCGATCGATCGTCACCGACGAGCGCGCGGAGACCTTCGCGGACATCACGGCGGTCGCGCCGCCCTCGCTGGTCTCTGCCCGCGCTCCGGACGCAGCGGCCGAGGGCCCATCCCGGGCGCTCCTCTCCCTGACCGCGCGCGGATCGAGCGCCTCCTCCGCGGCGGGGCTCCGCGTGTCGGTCACGCTGCGCAACCCCAGCGTGCAGGCGGTGTGGACCCTGCTGAGGCCGACGCAGTTCTCCTTCGTCGTGACCGACCCGGAGGGGCGCGAGGTGGCGTGCGACGCGCTGCTGCGACAGCCCGCGCCGCTGCGAGACCTCTTCGTCCGGCTGCCGGCGCGCGGTCGTCGCAGCTACACGCTGCTCCCGTCGATGCACTGCCCGGCGTCGACGTTCCAGAGCGCCGGAATCTACCGCGCCCGGGCGAGCTTCGAGAGCCGGGCCGACGGTGAGGCGTTCGGGATGCAGCGGGTGTTTACAGGGATCGCGGAGTCGGCGAGCGTGCCGCTCCGGGTGTCTCGGGGGCAGATCGTCCCCCAGCGTCCGCGGTACGAGTAGTTTAGGGGTTGCTAGCCCCTCGGGGCGGAGGCTGAGATGGCGAAGATCCTGGTCGTCGACGACCAGAAAAACATGCGGATCACCCTGTCGATCATGCTCCGCGCGGGCGGGCATGAGGTCGACGAGGCTGCGGACGCCGAGCTGGCGGCGGCGTGCCAGCGGCAGAGCAGCTACGACCTGGTGCTCACCGACCTGAAGATGGGCGCGCAGGACGGCATCGAGGTGCTGCGGCGCACCAAGGAGATGTTCCCGCTCACGGAGGTCATCGTGATGACCGCGTACGGCACCATCGAGAGCGCCGTCGAGGCGATGCGGCTGGGCGCCTACGACTACATCCAGAAGCCCTTCAACGAGCAGGAGCTGCTCGTGAAGGTGCAGCGTGCGGTCGAGAAGCGTCAGCTCGGGTCGCGGGTGGCCTTCTTCGCCGCGGAGTTTCGCGACAAGTACCACTTCGAGAACATCGTCGGCCGCTCGTCGCCGATCCGCGAGGTGCTCGGTCGCATCATCAAGATCGCGGGCTCCGACGCCACGGTGCTCATCACCGGCGAGAGCGGCACCGGCAAGGAGCTCGTCGCCAAGGCCGTGCACGTCAACTCGAAGCGCTCGGCGCAGCCCTTCATCCCGGTGAACTGCGCGGCGATGACCGAGACGCTGCTCGAGAGCGAGCTCTTCGGCCATGTGAAGGGCGCCTTCACCGGCGCGAGCAGCCACCGCAAGGGGCTCATCGAGGAGGCCACCGGAGGCACCTTCTTCTTCGACGAGATCGCAGAGACCTCGACGGCCTTCCAGGCCAAGCTGCTGCGCGTGCTGCAGGAGGGCGAGATCCGGCGCGTCGGCGACAACAAGGCCATCAAGGTCGACATCCGGGTGATCGCGGCGACCAACCAGGACATGCACCGCGCCATCGCCGAGAAGCGCTTCCGGCAGGACCTCTACTACCGGCTCAACGTCGTGCGCTTCCTGCTGCCGCCGCTGCGTGAGCGGCGAGAGGACATTCCCCTGCTCGCGCAGCACTTCATGGAGAAGGTCTGCCGCAAGATGAACACCCGCGTGCGCATGGGCGACGGGGTGATGGACTTCCTGCTCGCGTATGAGTTTCCGGGGAACATCCGCGAGCTCGAGAACATGATCGAGCAGGGCGTCGCGCTGGCCTCGCAGACCGGCGTCGTGCAGCTCGAGGACATCGCCCCGCAAGACCTGCCGACCGCTCCTCGCGACCTGCCGGGCGAGCGCTCGCTCGCGGCCTCGGTGGACGCGGCGGAGCGCCAGGCGATCGAGGCGGCGCTGCGGGAGTGCGACGGCAACCGCGAGCGCGCGGCCGATCAGCTCGGGCTGTCGCCGACGACGCTGTGGCGGAAGATGAAGCGCTTGGACATCCGCTGGCCGAGCTGAGCCAGCGGACCTGAGGGGCGGGCGGCGCGCTACTCGCGCGGGGTGAAGTTGTAGCGCACCTCGGCGAGGGCGCAGCCGCCGCGCGAGGGGGGGAAGGACACGCGCATCAGCGCGGCCTTCACGCAGTTCACCAGCGGTCGGCTGCTCATGCCGGTGGAGACCTGCACCGCGTCGAGGCGACCGCTGGTGTTGATCTTGAGCTGCGCCGTGAGGCCCCCGCGCAGCGCGGGGTTGGCGCGCAGCTCGCGCTCGTAGCAGGCGCGCATCGCGCCGTAGTTGGCCTGCGCGGTGCGCTGCACGCCGCCCGGGTCGGAGAGGGTGCCGGAGCACTCGGCCACATACCGGGTCACGTAACGGATGCGCGGGGGCCCGGCGTCCGGCGCGGGCCCGCTGTCGGGCACCTCGGGCGGCAGCTCGATGACCGCGCCGACGGAGGGGTTGGTCACGATGGGCGGGCCGGCGTCGCGGGCCACCGGAATCGAGACGGGCTGCGGCGTCGGCGCAGGCCGGGTGAGGGCGTAGATGCCGCCGCCTCCGCCGATCAGGAGCAGCAGTCCGATCGCGGCGTACTTCGCGTTGCCCCCGCCCGAGGTCGGGGGCTTCAAGCTGTCATTCACGTCGAGAATCCTCCATGACGAACCACGCGATCGAGGTGATAGCACACCATTCCGAGCGCCCTCACCGCGCGGGCGCCTGCCACGGGCGCATCCCGCGGAAGGTCACCAGGGTCACGGAGTCGGGGAAGATCCGAGCCCGGTAGCTGCCCAGGTGGACGACCGCGCGGGCGGCGTTGTAGCCGACGGCGGCGACGCGCACCGGGCCGGGCTCGACGTCGAGGAGCGCGTAGGTGCCTAGGAGCGACGTGCCGCGCTGCTCGCGGCTCAGGTCGGGGAGGGGGTTGGTGTCGTTTTCGGAGAAGTACACGACCGGGCCGTCCCAGGCGCGCCGGGGCGTGCTCTCGACCGTCGCGTTGGCGAGCCGCACGTCGTCGCAGTCGTGGACCTCGCCGGCCAGCGCGCCGCGGCCGCGGGTGATGCCCGAGGTGAGCGTCGAGGTGGCGGGGATGGCGGTCCAGTCCGAGTTGGAGATCACGCGCGGGTTGAAGCGCACCGATCGGCCCATGACGCCGGTGGGCGCGGGCATCGCGTCGATCTCGGAGTTGAGCAGCACGAAGTTGTAGTCGTAGATGCGGTGCGACCAGAGCCCGGAGGCCTCGGTGTCGGCGGGGTCTCCCTCGGTGATCACGAGCAGCTCGGTCTCCGTCGGGATGTTCGAGAGCGTGTAGCCGCCGGTGCGGCGGGTGAAGAGCACGCGGTCGCGCGAGGGGCTGTACACGTCCTCCATGCCCGCCGCGGGGCTGGCGATGTCGCTGACGGTGGACCCCAGCATCTCGCCGGGGGTGCCGTCTTCGTTCACGCGGTGCACCGAGATCTTGATGTGCTGCGAGTCGCCGCCGTTGCCGAAGACCCGGACGTAGCCCCACATGGTGACGCGCTCGGAGGTGCCCGCGGTGGGGTAGCTGCCGGGCTGGAAGCACTGGAGGTTGGGCGCTCCGGGCGTGCCCGGGCGGCAGTACTCCCGGCGCTGGGTGTCATCGCAGTTGGTGCGCTCGAGCACATCGCGGCGGGGGGAGGGGGTCACGCATACCCCGCAGGTGTTGACGGTGGTGCCGCGGCAGCCCGGGTTGGGAGCGCTACGACAGTACTCGTCGCCCGGCAGCCCGGCGGTGCCGCCGGCGTCGCTCGTCGCGCCGTCGCCCGGGGTCGGGCCGGTATCGGAGCCCGTGCCGGCATCGGTGGTCGTGGTGGTCGATGAGCCGCCACAGGCACACGCCAGCAGCAGGAATCCGAGATGAACGAGCGAGCGCCGCATGGAACCTCCGATGCCTCGACACGAAGCGCGCGGACGGTAGCAGACACCTTCAACCCTTGAACAGGTGCTGCATGAGCCGCAGCAGACAGCGGTCGTTCGCGCAGGAAGGTTGAGGCTCCTCGCCGCGGGGTGATAGCGTCTCGACCCATGCCGCTGATCGAAACGGAAGAGGCCGCGCGTCGCCTGGCGCGCGCCATCGCCAGTGACGTCTCCCTCTACAACGAGGAGAAGATCACCAAGGGGTTTCAGAACGACGACCTCTTCGACGCGCTGAAGGACGAGATCGAGGAGGGGCGGCAGCTGTACAAGTCGCGCGTCTCCGCCGACCTCTACGAGCGGAACTTCTACGGCCGCGCCCTCGTCGACATCCTCGTGAAGTCGAAGCGGCACATCAAGTCGAAGGTCTGGTGACCCGCGCGCCTCGCGTCGTCGTCATTCCCCCGGAGGACGCGGGCGAGCGGCTGGACAAGGTCCTCGCTCGGCTGCTCGCGGGGGAGAACGTCTCGCGCTCCGCGATCACCCAGTGCTTCGCCGCGGGGCGAGTCACCAGCGAATCCCACGCCCTCAAGCCCAGCGAGCGAGCGCGCGCCGGACTCGTCGTGACCGTCGACGTCCCGCCCCCGCTGCCCGTCGTGGCCGTCGCGGAGGACATTCCCCTCGCCATCGTCTTCGAGGACGAGCACCTCCTGGTGATCGACAAGCCTGCGGGCATGGTCGTTCACCCCTCGCGCGGCCACGCTGGAGGGACGCTCGTCAACGCCGTGCTCCACCACGCCGACGTCGACGAGGAGGGCGACCCCCTCCGGCCCGGCATCGTGCACCGCATCGACCGGGACACCTCCGGGCTGCTCGTCGTGGCCCGCTCGACCGTCGCGCGCGACGGGCTCGTCGCTCGCTTCAAGGCCCACGACATCGAGCGCAGCTACGTGGCCTTGGTGGAGGGTGCTCCACCGGAGTCGGAGACCCACGATACCTGGCACGGGCGGCACCCCTCCGACCGGCTTCGCTTTACCTCCCGGGTAAGCGTCGGCAAGCGTGCGATCACCCACGTGCAGCGCGTCGAGCTCTTCGGCGGCGGCGTCGCCTCCCTGGTGCGGTGCCAGCTGGAGACCGGGCGCACGCACCAGATCAGGGTGCACCTGACCGAGGCCGGAAACGCCCTGCTCGGCGACGTGGTGTACGGCCGCCCCGCGAAGGACCCCGCGGTGCGAGCGATCGCCGCGGCGCTCGGCCGACAGGCGCTCCACGCCGAGGTGCTGGGCTTCACGCACCCGGTCACGGGCGAGGCGCTCCGCTTCAGCGCGCCTCCTCCGGCGGACTTCCTGGAGGCCCTCGAGGCGCTGCGATCGCTGCCGCTCCCGGCCGCGCCCGCCCCGGGGAAGCGCAGCCGCTGACCTCCCACGGAGGGGGGGGAGCGCGGCCTCGCCTCCTACTCCTCGAGCATCTTACGGAGGCGCTTGGCGTCGGCGTACATGTCGACGTTGCAGAGCACCACGAGCATCTCGTCGCAGCGCGAGGCGCGGATGGTCGCCGCGGCGGCCTCGAGCGCCGGATCTTCGTAGCGCGACTTGAAGCCCGCCGGGCCCGGCAGGCGGAAGCACCCGAGCGCGCCGCGGGCGATGGGCGGGTGGCGGAGCGGGTCTCGCGCCACGACCACCGCGAGGTCTTTCACCGTCGCCTCGGCGTCGCGCAGCTCCCAGGTCGCGGGGGCCTCCCAGACCAGCGGGGGAATGCGCTCGCTGGCGAGGCCCTCGAAGAAGGCCCGCACCGCGGTGCGGTGAAGCTTGCTCGCGGTCATGTCGGGCGCGGACGACACCACGATCGCCCTCGCGTCGAGGTCGCGCACCACGGGGATGAAGGCCTCCCACGCGCTGTGCGCCTCCGCCGTCGGCTTGAAGCCCTCGGCGGACATCTCCTTGGGCGCGAGCGCCGTGAAGAGGAATCCATCCGGCGCCTCGCGGCGCCATCGACGCACGAGCGCGGGCCCGGGCACCCCCAGCATCGTGTCGGCTACCTCAACGGCGCGGAACTCTTTCAAGTAGCGCGTCGCGGGCACCGGGAAGCCTGAACATCCCAGGTGAATCATCGCAGCCGCGGAGTATAGGCCCTTTCTCGCTCGCGCGGTGGATCTCTCCGGTATCCTGCCGTTCGTGCTTCGTTTGTCCCGGTGCTCCGCGGCGTTCGTGCTCGTGGCGTCAGGCCTGCTCGCCGCTCCTGCGTACGGGCAGGACCCGCTTCCCGGCGCGTTCGATCTGCGCCTCCTCCAGGCCTCTCCCTCGCCGCGCAGCCTCATCGTCACCGACCTGCCCACCGTCGCCGGTCACCTCAGCGTCACGGGCAGCCTGTTCGTGGGCTTCGCCGGGGGGACCCTCTTCGAGGCGCACCCGAGCGGCCTCGCCCCGGTGCGGGTCACCGACGCGTTTCGCGCCGAGGCGCAGCTCTCCCTCGGGCTCTTCGAGTACTTCGAGCTCGGGCTCGCGATGCCGCTGGTGCAGCAGTCGGGGCCGGACGTCTTCCAGGCCGGACGGGCGCTGCGCTCGGACGTCGCGGTGCGGAGCCTCTCGCCGGGAGACCTCCGGGTCGTGGCGAAGGTTCCGCTGCTGCGCGGGGCGACGGGCCTGGCGCTGCGGGTGATGGTCTCGCTGCCGACGGGCGACGACCGACGCTTCGCGGGCTCATCCTCGTGGACGCTGACCCCGACGGTGATCGCCGCGCACACCTCCGGCCGATGGACGCTCGCGGGCCAGCTCGGGGTGACGCTGAGGGAGCGCAACGCCGTCGCCGACGTCGAGGTGAACGACGACCTGCTGCTCACCGCCGGCGTCGGCTACGCGGTGCACCCGCGCGTCGATCTGCTGCTCGACTCTGCGCTTCGGGTGACGCTCGATCCGTCGAGCGGCCGCACCCACCAGGCGCCCTTCGGAGCGTGGATCGGCGCGGCGTGGCGACCCGCCAGCTGGATCGCGCTGTCGGCGACCGCGGGTGCGGGCTTCACCTCGGACGTGGCGACGGCGCTCCCGGAGGTGATGCTCGGGGCGAGGCTGAGCGCCGCGCGGGCGAACCCCTGCACGCACGGCCCGGAGGACTACGACGGCTTCGAGGACCGGGACTTCTGCGCGGACCCGGACAACGACGGCGACGGGATCCTCGATGGGAGCGACCGCTGCCCCAACGACCCGGAGGACCGGGACGGCGTGCTCGACGACGACGGCTGCGCGGACCCGGACAACGACGGCGACGGCGTGCTCGACGACGCCGACCGCTGCCCCATCGAGCCCGAGGACCAGGACCGCTTCCAGAACGAGGACGGGTGCCCGGAGCCGGACAACGACCGCGACGAGATCGTCGACGTGCGCGACGCCTGCCCCGACGAGCCCGAGGATCGCGACGGCTACCAGGACGACGACGGGTGCCCGGAGCCCGGCCCGGACGCCGTGGTGGTCACCCGCACGGACAGCCGGCTGCTCATCAGCCAGCGCATCTTCTTCGACTTCGACAGCGACACGATCCGTAACGTGTCCTTCCCGATCCTCGACGAGGTGGCCAATACCATGCGGCGTAATGCGGACATCCTGCGCATGCGCGTCGAGGGCTACACCGACGATCGCGGCACCCCGGAGTACAACCTCGACCTCTCGTACCGCCGCGCTCGCTCGGTGATGGAGTACCTCGTGACCCGCGGCGTCGAGCGGGGGCGGCTGGAGTTCGCGGGCTACGGCCGGGAGCACAGCGTCGCGGGCAACGACAGCCCGGAGGGGCAGTCGCTCAACCGCCGGGTCGAGTTCACCATCGTCGGCCAGTCCGCCTCGGCGCCCGCCCCTCCGAGCGAGCCGTCGCCGGCCGAGCGCCCTCGACGACGACGCCCCGCGCGGTAGACAACGCGCCGTCGCCGTATCCCTCCCACCGTCACACCCCTTTTAGAGAACATTGCGATGAGGATCGAGCTCGACCCAAGACATCCGGAGCCCCGGAAGATCGCCCGCGCGGTGCAGTCGCTCCGAAGCGGAGAGTGCATCGCCTACCCCACGGACACCGTGTACGGCCTCGGGTGCGCGATGTCCGAGAAGCGCGCCGTCGACGCGCTCTACGAGATGAAGCGCATGCGCCGCGAGCAGCCCCTGGCGCTGGTGGTGCCCGACCTCTCGGGCATCTCCCGCTTCGCCGTGATGCAGGACTTCCACTATCGCTTCATCAAGCACCTCGTGCCCGGGCCCTACGTGTTCATCATCGAGGCGACGAGGGAGGTGCCGAAGCTGCTGATGATGAAGCGCAAGACCATCGGCATCCGGGTGCCGGATCACCCTGTTCCGCTGGCGCTCGCGAGGGAGCTGGGCGAGCCGATCATCTCCACGACCGCATCTCACCCGGCGGAGGGCGAGGACCCCATCCAGGACCCGGACGTCATCGACGAGCGCTTCCCGCAGCTCTCGATGGTGCTCGACGCGGGCTTCGGCGACCTGCACTGCAGCACCGTGATCGACCTCACGGCCGCGGAGCCGAGGCTCATCCGCGCCGGCGCGGGCATGGAGCTCCTGGAGAAGAAGTACGGCCTCCGGTCGCCCAACGGCGCGATGGAAGAGTACTGAGATGACGAGGCGGGCGGAGGCCCTCGCGGTGGCCGTCGCGCTGGTGCTGGCCGGGGCCGCGGGGGCGTCCGGGGCGTGGTGGCTGCGCGGCCGTCGGGCTGTGGCGCCCGCGGCTCCGGCCGCCGCGACGGGGGTGACGGCGGAGGACCGGGACCGTGACGGGAGGCCCGACCGGTGGGTGGAGCGCGACGCGAGAGGCGCGATCACCCTCGTGCGCGAGGACCAGAACCGCGACGGGCGCGCCGACCGGATGAGCGTCTACGTGAGCGGCCGCCCCAACCGGGTGGACTACGACGCCGACCTCGACGGGCGCTTCGATCACACCGACGACCTCGGCGCCGACGGCCGGGTGCTCTTCACCCGCGTCGACGCCGACTGGAACACCGTTCCCGAGCGGTGGGTGCAGTTCAACGCGCAGGGCAGGGAGACCGGGGAGTGGGTGGACCCCGACCAGGACACGATCCCCGATCGGTACCGGGCCCTCGACGCCCGGGGGAGGGTGACCGAGGAGGGCGTCGACGCCAACGGCGACGGGCTCTACGAGGTCAACCGGATCTTCAACCAGCGCTGGCCCGCGGACGCTCCGCCGGTGCGCATCGAGCGCGACGACGACCGCGACGGGGTCTACGAGCGACGCGAGACCTACACCCGCGACGGCAGGCTGAAGGCCGTGCAGATCGACACCGACGGCGACGGTACGCGCGACCGCATGACCCTCTTCGACGCGGCGGGGCGGGTCCTCAAGGACGGCTCGGACTCGGACGGCGACGGGTACTTCGAGCTCTGGCGCTACCCCCAGGCCGACGGCTCGGTGCGCGTCGCCCACGACGACGACGGCGACCAGGACACGGACTACTGGGAGCGGCCCGGAGCCCCAGCGGGCTGGTGCGCCCTGCGGTGCGTGACGAGAGAGCCCTGACGGTGGCAACGTGCTCGGAATGA
The DNA here is from genome assembly GCA_004297725.1 of Myxococcaceae bacterium. Lineage (GTDB taxonomy): Bacteria > Myxococcota_A > Polyangia > Polyangiales > SCUS01. Next base: position 24,040 of record SCUS01000118.1, read on the forward strand.
ACCCCGAGGAGGTCACGCGCACGCTGGCGATGTTCGACGCGTTCCTGTCCTACGCGCGGGCCGCCTCGGTCCCTGCGACGGCGGTGGCGGCGCATCCTCCCCTCACCGACGTGGAGACCGCCGTGACGGCGGTGCGTGGCTCCAACGCCGCGCCGGGCTCCCCGGAGGACGTGCCCTCCGACGGCGACGTGACCCGGGTGACCGCGGCGCCGCCGCCGACCGCGCCTTCGGGCCAGGCGTGGGAGGAGCCCACCAACGAGCGCCCGGAGGTCATGCGGGCCCTCGCGCGCAGCGACGCCGCGCAGCCCGACACGGACGTGAGCATCTCGCTCCCGAAGCCTCCCGCGGCCGACCCCCGGGTCGAGCAGGCGTCGATCATCATCGAGGACGACTCGCTCACGGAGCCGGAGTTTCGCCGCGAGGACGTGCTGCGCGCGATGGCCGAGCACGCCCGCCCGCGACCCGAGGAGGTCCCCGCGCCGGTCGCTGCGCCGCCGCAGCCCGCTCCTCCGCCACCGCCGATGGCGGCGGAGGACTTCGCGGCCGAAATGCTGGTTCTCGTGAAGTACGGCCACGCGGCGCAGGCCGTCGGCGAGGTCGATCGCTGGGTGAAGGCCTACCCCGAGCACAGCAACGCCCTCGCGCCGGTGGCGCTCTCGGTCAGCCGCGCGGCATCGCGAGCCGCTCGGCGGGGATGATCTCCACCGGGTAGTCGCCGGTGAAGCAGGCCTCGCAGAAGCCCTCGCCGCCGGGGTAGCCCACCGCCTCGCGTAGCCCGTCCTGCGAGAGGTAGGAGAGCGAGTCGGCGGTGATGTACCGGCTGATCTCCTCGACCGAGTGGCTGGCGGCGATGAGCTCGCGGCGCGTGGGCGTGTCGATGCCGTAGAAGCAGGGCCAGCGGGTGGGCGGCGAGGAGATGCGCAGGTGCACCTCGCGGGCGCCCGCGTCGCGGATCATCTTCACGATCTTGCGCGCGGTGGTGCCTCGCACGATGGAGTCGTCGACGACCACCACGCGCCGCCCCTGCAGCACCTGCCGCACGGGGTTGAGCTTCAGCCGCACGCCGAAGTGGCGGATGGACTGCGCGGGCTCGATGAAGGTGCGCCCCACGTAGTGCGAGCGGATGAGCCCCATCTCGAAGGGGATGCCCGAGGCCCCGGCGTAGCCGATGGCCGCGGGGACGCCGGAGTCGGGCACGGGGATGACCACGTCGGCCTCGACGGGGCTCTGCGCGGCGAGGATGCGGCCCATGTGCTTGCGGGCCATGTACACGGCGCGACCGTTGACGGTGCTGTCGGGGCGCGCGAAGTACACGTGCTCGAAGACGCAGAAGCGCGAGGGCGCCGGGTCGAAGGGGCGCAGCGAGCGAACGCCCTCGGGGCCGATGACCAGCACCTCGCCGGGCTCGATGTCGCGCACGAACTCCGCGGCGATGAGGTCGAAGGCCGTGGGCTCGCTGGCGACCACGTGGGCCCGGTTGAGGATGCCGAGGGACAGCGGGCGGAAGCCGTGCGGGTCGCGCGCGGCGATGAGGGTGTCGCCCACGAGGAAGACCACGGAGTAGGCCCCGCGGGTCTGCCGCAGCGCGTGGACGACCCGGTCGACGATGGGCCCGGCCGGGGCGCGCGCGAAGAGGTGCAGGAAGACCTCCGTGTCCGTGGAGGTCTGGAAGATCGCCCCGGCGGCGTCGAGCGCGGCCTTGAGCTGCTCGACGTTGGTGAGGTTGCCGTTGTGGGCGCAGGCCACGCCGAGGCCGCCGTGCTCGACCGCGAAGGGCTGGGCGTTGCGGACGTGCGAGGCCCCGGCGGTGGAGTAGCGCACGTGGCCGATGGCGATGTTGCCCGGCAGCCCGGAGATGACCGTCGGGGTGAAGATGTCCTGCACGAGGCCCATCTGGCGGTGAAGGTGCATCTTGCCGCCGCCGTCGAGCGTGGCGATGCCGGCGGACTCCTGCCCCCGGTGCTGCAGCGCGTGGAGACCGAGGTACGTCAGGTTGGCCGCCTCGGGGTGGCCGTAGATCGCGAACACGCCGCACTCGTCGTGGAAGTGGTCGTCGTCGTCCGGGGCGTCCAGGAGCAGGTCGGGGTCGATGTTCATGGGGGTGGTGGCGCTTGGCGTACCACAGCGTCTGCACCAAGGCAGGGAATGGGCTCCGCCGGCGGAGGGGCGTTCCGCTATGATGCCCCGCGATGAGATGGCTGGTCCCGCTCGCTGAGGCGCACGAGGCTGCGCGCTTCGGGCGCAAGGCCGCAGAGCTCGCCGTCGTCGGCGCCCTCCACGGCGTGCACGTGCCCGAGGGCTTCGTGATCGATGCGTCCGCCTTCGAGGCCGTGCTGCGCTCCTCGCTCCCGGCCTCGCAGTGGCCCGACGGCCTCCTCGGCGGGCCCGCGGTCGACCGCCGCGCCGCCCGGCTCGCGGCCATCCGACAGCGCGTGCTCGACGCGCCGCTGCCCGACGGGCTCGAGGCCGAGCTCCTCCAGGCCGCGCAGGCTCTCGGCGATCGGGCGCTCGCGGTGCGCTCCAGCGGGCTGCACGAGGACGCCACCATGGCCAGCGCCGCCGGCCTGCAGGAGAGCTTCCTCGGGGTGCGCGGGTCCGCCGCGCTCGTCGGCGCCGTGCGCCGCTGCTGGGCCTCGCTCTACGCCGAGCGCGCGCTCACCTACCTCGCCCGGCAGCGCGGTGCCTGCGCGGTCGGCATGGCGGTCATCGTCCAGGTGATGGTCGACGCCGAGTGCGCGGGGGTGCTGTTCACCGCCGATCCGCTCGACGGCTCTCGGGGCGTGGCGGTCATCGAGGCGACGCGCGGCCTCGGCGTCGCCGTGGTCGACGGTCGCAGCACGCCGGAGGTGCTGCGCGTCCGCCGGAGCGACGGCGCCGTGCTCCAGCGCACGGAGGCCCGGGCCTCGGTGGCCACGGTGCTCTCCGCCGACGGAGGCATCCACGAGCAGGTGCTGGCCGAGCGCGCGAGGGAGGCGCCCGTGGTCGGCGACGCGATGCTCGTCGACCTCATGACCCTGGCCGACCGGGTCGAGGCGCAGGCCGGGGAGCCCCGGGACATCGAGTGGGCCTGGGAGCGCGGTGCGCTGTGGCTGCTGCAGTCGCGCAGCATCGTCGGCCTCGCGGGGGCGCCCTCCGCCGCGCGCGGCCTCGACGACCGCCGGGGCTGGATCTGGAGCAACGTCAACGTGGGCGAGGCGCTGCCCGGCGTGGCGACGCCGCTCACCTGGTCGATCGCGGTGGCCTTCAGCGAGCGCGGGTTTCGCAAGGCCTTCGCGGGGCTCGGCTGCGAGGTGACGCCCGAGCTCGAGCTCGTCGGCATCTTCCACGGTCGCATCTACCTCAACCTCACCAACTTCGTTCGCGTGGCCCGCCAGGTGCCGCTGCTCTCTCCGCGGATGCTCATCGAGCTCGGCGGCGGCGGCGGCCTCGAGGCGGTCGAGCAGCAGGTGCGCCCCGGGTCGTGGTGGCCCTTCGTGCGCCGGCTGCCGCGCACCGCGGGCATCCTCGCCGCGGAGAACTTCGGGCTGGGAGACCGGCTGCGCCGCTTCGAGGCGGACTTCTCCGTCGCTCGCTCCCGCTTCGCGTCGCTGCCCTCGGAGACGGCCTCGAGGGTCGTGCTGCGGGCGGCCCTTCGGGACGCTCGCGCGCTCCTCGACCACACCGGCGAGCTGATGCTCACCTGCGCCTCGGGCTACCTCGCGAGCATCGTGGCGATGCGGGAGCTCCTGCGGCGGGTGCTGCCGAGCGAGAGCGAGCGGCTGGAGCGCGAGCTGCTCGCGGGCTTCGCCGACCTCGACAGCGCGGCGCCTGGCATCGCGCTCGTGCACATCGCGGAGATCGCCCGACGCGAGCCTGCAGCGCGCGAGGTGATCATGGGCACCGAGCCGCTGCGGCTCACGGTGGGTGACCTGCCGGCAGGGCCGACGCGGCGGGCCTTCGAGTCCTTCCTGAAGGCCTACGGGTTTCGCTGCCCCCGCGAGGCCGAGCTCTCCACGCCCCGCTGGCGCGAGGCGCCGGGCACCCTCTTCGCCGCGATGCGCGCCTACCTCCAGCAGTCCGACGACCGGCCCATCGGGCGCGTCGAGCGCCAGCTACGGCTGCGCGCCGAGGCCGAGGACAACCTGGAGCGACGCCTCCCCCCGGTCGCCCGCTCCGGCGCCCGGCACCTGCTGGCGCGCACGCAGCGCTTCGCCCGGCTTCGCGAGCGGATGCGCTCCCGGGTGACCGAGGTGCTGGGCTTCGTTCGCACCATCGCCCTCGCGGCGAGCGCTCGGCTCTCGCAGCCCGGAGGCGTCGCCGACGGCGCGTTCTACCTCACCGTCGACGAGCTCGACGGCTGGCTCGGCGGCGAGCTCTCCGACGCCGAGGCCATCATCGCCATCCGCCGCGCCGAGGTGGCGAGGGACCTCGCGAGGCCTGATCCCCCGGCGTCCTTCGTGGGCTCGCCCCCCTCGGTGGCCTCGTCGCCGGAGCCCGTGGGCGATCGCTTCACCGGCGTCGCCGCGTCGCCGGGCGTGGTCACCGGGCGGGTGAGGGTGCTGCGCGACCCGGCCGACGGGGCGCTGCTCACGCCGGGCGAGGTGCTGGTGACGGCGGTGGCGGACGTGGGGTGGACGCCGCTCTTCCTGGTGGCGGCGGCGGTGGTGACGGAGCTCGGCGGGGCGCTCTCCCACGCGGCGCTCGTGGCCCGGGAGTACGGGGTTCCGACGGTGGTGAACGTGGCGGGCGTGACGAGGGCGCTGAAGACCGGCGACCGGGTGCGCGTCGACGGCGACCGCGGCGTGGTAGAGCGCCTCGAATGCGAGTGACCACGGCGGCGGTTCTCTTCGATGCGGACGACTGGATCGTGCTCGACAAGCCCGCGGGGCTGCTCACGACGCCGCGGGCGAAGGGCGAGGACTCGCTGGTGGGCGTCGCCCAGCGGCTGAGGCCCAAGAGCACCCACTGGCACCCGCTCTCGCGGCTCGACGCGGCGGTGACGGGGGTGGTGCTCTTCGCGCTGAGCGACTGGGCCATCGCGACCGCGGCGGCGGCGAAGGAGGCCGGGGAATACCAGCGCTGGTATGCCGGGCTCGCCGGGGCCGCCGTCGAGGGCGACGAGGGCGAGTGGTCGTGGCGCATCGAGGACGACCCGAAGGACCGCACGCGCAGGCGCTGCGGGGAGGGTGCGACCTCGGTCGAGGCGCTCACCCGCTGGACGAAGCTCGGGGCCGGGGAGCGGGCGACGGCGCTGGGCTTCGTTCCGGTGACCGGGCGCACGCACCAGATCAGGGTGCACGCGGCGAAGGCGGGGGCGTCGCTGCTGGGCGACGTGGCCTACGGAGGGGCGAAGCGGCTCACCTCCCCGACCGGCTCGGTGCTGGCCGTGCCGAGGGTGATGCTCCACGCCAGGGCGGTGAAGGTCCCGGGGCGGCCCTCGGTGGTGACCTCCCCGTGGCCGTCGGACCTCGCCGCGCTCCAGTCGGCGCTGGTGCCGACGATGGCCGCGTGGCCGCCGTAGTTCAGGCCGCCGCGGGCTTCGCGTCGATGAACTCGCGAAACCAGAGCTCGAGCATCAGCAGGGTCCAGACGCGGTCGTAGCGGGGGGTGCGCCCGTCGAGGGTGGCCACCAGGGCCTCGACCTCGCGCGGGTGAAACAGCCCCCGCTCCCTCGCGGTGCGGTCGAGCAGCAGGTCGTGCACCATCGGCTTCAGCGAGTGGCGAAACCAGTGCTCCAGGGGGATGCCGAAGCCCATCTTGGTGCGGTCGATGACCTCCGCGGGCAGCAGCCTCCTCGCGGCGGCGCGGAGCACCACCTTGCTCTCGCTCCCGCGGAGGAGCTGGCGATCGGGCAGCCGCGCGGCGAACTCCACCACCTCGGTGTCGAGGAAGGGGCAGCGCACCTCCAGCGCGTGCGCCATGGCGGCGACATCGACCTTCACGTTGATGTCGTCGATCATGTAGGTGTGCCAGTCGAGGTCGGTGACCCGGCCGATGGGCCCTCGTTCGGCGCTGGCGGCGAGGATGCGCTCGAAGCGGCGCTGGCTCTCGTCGGCGCGCACGGCGCTCAGGCGCTCTCCGTAGAGGGCATCGCGCTCGGCGCCCACGAACTGGCCCACCAGCACCAGGTAGCGGGCCGCCTCGCCTTCGGACATCCGACGCGCGTATCGACCGAGGTAGGGATAGAAGGTTCGACCGAAGGCCCCGAAGGCCGAGAGCGCCGGAGCCTTCAGCGCGCCGGGGAGGCGGTCGTAGAGGTGCCCGATGCGCGCGGTGGTGTAGCGGCGATATCCGCCGAAGTTCTCGTCCCCGGCGTCTCCCGAGAGGGACACGGTGACGTGCTCCCGGGTCATCTTCGAGAGGTACCAGGTGGCCACGGCGCTGCTGTCCGCGAAGGGCTCGCCGTGGTGATGGACGATCTGCGGCAGCACCGACACCATGTCGGCGCGGATCTCCAGCTCCTGGTGGTCGGTGCCGAAGCGCCTCGCCACCATGCGGGCGTACTCGACCTCGGAGTAGTCGGACTCGGCGAAGCCGATGGAGAAGGTCTTCACCGGGCGGTCGCTCGCCTCGGCCATGAGCGCCACGATGGTCGAGCTGTCGATGCCGCCGGAGAGGAAGGCCCCAAGCGGGACGTCCGCCACCATCCGTCGACGCACGGCGCCGCGGAGCAGCACGAGCAGCTCGTCGGCCAGCGCCTCGGTGGACTCGGTGCGGAAGGGGCCGACGGGCCTGGTCCAGTAGCGCTCGAGGCGAATCGGGCGGCCGGGCTCGAGCACCGCGAGGTGCGCCGCGGGGAGCTTGAAGGTGTCCTTGAAGGCCGAGCGGGGCGACGGGACGTAGGCGAGCGTGAGGTACTCGTCGATCACCGAGAGGTCGGCCTCCGCGGGCTCCTCCGGGAAGCCCTTCGCGAGCGCGTGGACCTCCGAGGCGAAGGCCACCCCGTGGCGGAGACGCCGGTAGAAGAGTGGCTTCTTCCCAGAGCGGTCGCGGGCGAGGAGGAGCCTGCGCCGGGGGGCGTCCCAGAGCGCGAGGGCGAACATCCCCTGGAGCCGGGCCACGAAGGCCTCGCCCATCTCTTCATAGAGGTGCACCACCACCTCGCTGTCGGAGCGGGAGCGGAAGCGGTGGCCCTTCGCGAGGAGCTCGTCCCGAAGCTCCTGGAAGTTGTAGATCTCTCCATTGACCACCGCGGTGACGGTGCCGTCTTCATTGGGCAAAGGCTGCCGCCCCTCCGGGGAGAGGTCGATGATCGAGAGGCGGCGGTGACCCAGCACGCAGGGCCCGTCGGCCTGCACCCCGTCGGCGTCCGGGCCGCGGTGCCGGAGCGCGTCGTTCATCCGCCGCACCGCCGCCTCGTCGCCCGGGCGCCCTGGATCATGGGAGAGGAAGCCGCTGATGCCGCACATCGGCGATGCCTCTAGCATCGTCGCGCGAGGCCCGGCAACGATCGCGGCGGGCGCCCCGCAGACGCCCAGAAACACCGTGCGCGCTGGGGTGGCCCGTGTTAGAGCGGCGGGCCCGCAGGGCGTCGTCTCCACGCGCTCTCCCCCCCTCCGCGATGCCACCCCCTCCCGACCCGACCCCAGTCGACAACAGCCTGCGACGGGAGGCCTGTCCGCTCTGTGGCGCCCCGGTCTCCTCGGTCGGGGTGATGCAGCTCCCGCACGCGATCCAGTTCTCCACGCACTGGATCTCCCTGCGTCGCCCGCCCGAGCTCTGGAAGTGCGAGAAGTGCGGGTCGGCCTTCACCCAGCACGCGATCCCCGAAGACGTCGCGCTCGGGCTCTACGGCCGGGGCGACGGCGGCGCCCGCTGGTCGAGCCATGCTCCCTTCGAGGCGACCAAGACCCGCGAGGCCATCGAAGCGCTGCGCCGGCTGGTGCGCCCCGGCGTCCGGCTGCTCGACGTGGGCTGCAACACCGGCGAGCTGCTGGACTACGCCCGCTCCCTCGGGGCCGCGACCACGGGCGTCGAGCCCTCCGACGCGAGCCGCGCCGCCGCGGCCGCCCGGGGTCATCGGGTGGAGCGGAGCCTCTCCGAGGCGACCGGCCCCTTCGATGTCATCACGGCCTTCGACGTGCTCGAGCACGTCTACGATGTCCCGGCGATGCTGGCCGAGGTGGCGTCGAAGCTCGGCCCGGGAGGTCGCTTCGTCGCGCTCACCGGCGACATCACCTGCGCCGAGGCGAAGCGAGCCGGGGCCGGGTGGTGGTACGTCCAGTGCCCCGAGCACGTGGTGTTTCCCACCCTCGCCGCGCTGGGGGCGCAGCCCGGCTACACCGTCGAGCACGCGGTCACCACCTTCGCCGACGTGGGCCACGAGCCCCGGCTGCTGCGCCGCGCCTGGCTCGCCCTCTCCGGCCGCTCCCGCTCCGACGTCCATGACCACATCCTCGTTGTCTTGAAGAAGGAATGACCGTGATGCTCGATCGGTGGATTGACCGCGCGGGGCTGCGCAGGGTGGTCGACGGGGCGCGAGAGCGGCTGGGCATCGACCTGAGGCCGCACGAGCGCTGGCTGCGCAACATGCGCTTCCGCACGGTGCTCGACGTGGGGGCCAACACCGGGCAGTTCGTCGGCGAGGCGCGCAAGATCGCGCCGGACGCCTTCATCTACTCCTTCGAGCCGCTGCGGGACTGCTACGAGGCGCTCTGCGCCCAGCAGCGGGGCGACGCGCGCTTCAAGGCCTTCCACGTGGCGCTCGGCGACGAGGCGGGGGAGGTGACGATGCACCGCAACGACTACTCGCAGTCGTCGTCGCTGCTGCCGATGGCGGAGCTTCACAAGACGGCCTTCCCGGAGACGAGGCACAGCTCACCCGAGACGGTGAAGGTGCGGCGCCTCGACGACATGGCGGCGGAGCTGCGCATCGAGCGCCCGATGCTGCTCAAGATCGACGTGCAGGGCTTCGAGGCGAAGGTCATCGCAGGCGCCGGAGAGCTGCTGCGGCAGGCCGACGTGATCATCGTGGAGACCGGCGTCGAGGCCCTCTACGAGGGGCAGGCGCTCTTCGATGACGTCTATCGGATGTTGTATGAGCGCGGCTTCCGATATCGCGGCAACCACAACCAGCTCCACTCGCCGCACGACGGGCGGGTGCTCCAGGCCGACGCGTTCTTCACCCCTGCGGGAGCCTGAGAGGGGCGGGGAGAGAGCGCACGCTCGTGAACGTCGTCGTCGTCGGAGACGAGATCGCCTTCCCCCGGGGCTTCGCCGCCAGCAACTACGTCCGGCTCTTCGGCAAGGCCCTGGTCGGCGCCGGGGCCGGGGCCCACGTCGTCGCGCTCGACTACTCCGAGCGCACCGCCACGCCGCTCAACACCGAGGCCCGGGGGTCGGTCGACGGGGTGACCTTCGAGTACACCACCGGCGCGACGGCGCTCCCTTCCTTCCCCCTCGCCATCCCCCTCGGCCGGGCTCGCTCCCACGCCCGCTTCTTCGCCGACATGCTGCGCCGGTCGCGCTCGGGACAGCTCGACGCGATCCTCTACTACGGCCGCTCTACCGTGGAGCTGCTGCACGCGCTGGCCGCGGCGAGGGCGGCGCGCGTCCCGCTGGTGGTCATCGTGGTCGAGTGGCGCCTCGCCTACCGTGACCAGACCCCTGCCCAGGTGATCGACGATCGCCTCTTCGTCCGGGCGCTCGGGCACGTCGATGGCGCCATCGTGATCTCTCGCTTCCTCGTCGACCGGGTCGCGCCGCTTCTCCCGCCGGGCGCTCCGTGCCTGCGGCTGCCCATCCTGGCCGAGCCCGCGGTGTGGCGGAGCACGACGCCCGCCGTGCGCCCCAGGCCCTACGCGGTGCTCTGCACCGACTTCGACTCCTACCCCGACGACGCCGTCTCGGTGCTCCGCGCCGCGGCCGGGCTCTCCGCCCGCTCGCTGGAGGTGCTCTTCGTGGGCAAGGCCTCCGAGGCCACGAAGCGCAGGCTCCGCGACGAGGCCCGCGCCCTCCCGGCGGGCGTCTCTCTCACGCTCCAGTCCGACTATGTCTCCGCCGAGCACCTGCGCGACCTCTACGCCGGCGCCGCCGCGCTGCTCGCGCCGCTGCCCGACAACGACCGCTCCCGCGCCCGCTTTCCCAGCAAGCTCGCGGAGTATCTCCTCTCGGGTCGGCCGGTGGTCTCGACCCGCGTCGGCGAGGTGGCGGAGTTTCTGGTCGATGGGGAGAGCGCCTTCCTCGCGGCCCCGGGCGACCTCGCGGAGTTCTCCCGCGCCCTGGACCGCGCCCTCTCCAGCGAGCGCGCCGCGGCCGTCGGAGCGCGCGGGAGGGAGATCGCCCTCGAGCACTTCGACCACCAGCGCCTCGGACCTCGCGTGGTGGCCTTCCTCGAGTCGCTCCCTCGCGGGAGGGCCCGCTGAGCGAGCCCGAGCAGTCGGCGAAGCGCGAGGCGGGCGGCGTCGGCATCAACCTGCTCACGCTGCTGGCGCAGGCGTCGATGCCGGCGTTTCAGCTACAGATCAGCCACGTGCTGGGCATGGACGCCTACGGCCTGTACTCGCTGTGCACGTCGATCGTCGATCCGCTCTCGGGCATCACGATGTTCGGCATGGACCTCGCGACCACCCGCGCGGTCAGCATCGCCCACGCCGAGGGCGATCCCCAGCGGGCGGCGCGCGCCACCGGCGGGTCGCTGCGCGTCGTCGTCGCCTCGGGCGTGCTCGTGGCGCTCTGCATCGCGGCGGCGGCCCCCTTCATCGCGGCTCGCAAGCACGACCCCGCGCTGGTGGCCCCGCTGCGCATGCTCGCCCTGATGCCGATCGGGTACCACGTCGCGAGCGTCTTCCTCATCGCCACGCAGGCCAAGATGGTGATGAAGTTCGACTTCTGGGCGCGAGGGCTCTTCCAGCCGCTCGTGCTGCTCGCCCTCGCCACGGCGGCGATGCACCTCGGCGGTGGCGTGCTCGGGGTCTGCGCCGCCGTCGTCGCCGCGATGACGCTGACCGCCGTCCTCGCCGCGCGCTTCTTCGGCCGGGAGTTTCCGCTGGGCGTCGCGCTTCGCGCCGCGTGGAGCCAGCCGGTCGACCGCGCGCTCCTCCGCATGGGCGCCCCGATGGTCGTGCTCGGCCTCGTCTGGAACCTCCAGGGCGCCGTGGACCTCTGGGCCCTCGCCGACAGCGACACCGACGTCGCCGCGTACAAAGCCTGCCTCATCTGGGTCGTCAGCCTCTCGCAGGTGCGGAACATCTTCGCGCCGGTGATCAGCGCGACGCTCCCGCCGCTGCTGGCGCGCAACGACGTCGCCGCCGTCAACGCCTTCATCCGCCGTCAGAACCGCTGGGTCGCCCTGCTGGCCATGCCGCTCTGCGTGCTCTTCGCGGGCTTCGGCGAGGGCCTGCTCTACGTCTTCGGGCGCGACTTCCTCATCGGCGTCCCGGCGCTGGCGATCCTCGCGGTCGGCAACCTCGCCGGCGCGCTCGCGGTGCCCGCCTACGTGCTCCTGCTCGGCGGCAAGGCCCGCTACAGCACCCTCGCGGGGGCCTCGTGCCTCATCTTCCAGCTCGTCTCGCTTCCCATCCTGGTGCCGCGCTACGGCATCACCGGCGCGGCGCTCGCCTCCGGGTCGGGCATGGTGCTCTCGCAGCTCGTGCAGCAGGGCTTCACCTGGCGCCTCGCGCGGGTGCACGGCTTCTCCCTGGGCCTCGCCAAGGTCTTCGCCGCGTCGCTCGCCGGGCTCGCGGTGGGACGCCTGGTCTACGCGGCGCTGCCTGCGTTGATCCCGGTGCGCTTCTTCGGCGGCGTCGCCGTGGCCGCGGTGGTCTACCTCGCGACGCTCGTCGCGCTCGGGCTGCACCCCGATGAAGTCGACGTCGCGCGCTCGGCGCTGGGCAAGGTCCGCGAGCTCACCGCCCGCCTGCGCCGCTAGGCGCGCCGAAGCGCCGCCCGCCCGTAGCCCTCGACCGACTTCGCCAGCGCCCGCGCCGTGCGCCGCCAATCCCCCGACGCCAGGAACTGCGCCGCCGCCGCGGACATCACATCCCCGTATTGACCTGGGCTGTGTCGCCGCAGCAGGTCGAGATAGTCGGTGGCCTCTTCGGTGAGCACCACGAAGGAGCGGTATTGCCTCGGGTTGCCCCGGAAGTTGGAGAGCTTCCGGGAGGTGATCCGGTCGTCGCCCTCGGTGTGATAGATGCGCAGCCCCTGGTGGAGGTAGTACCAGCGGGCCCCGGCGTGGATGCGCGTCCAGAGCGCCGCCTCGCGCCCCGCGATGCGCTCATCAAAACGGTGCGCCCCGAGGATGCGCCGATGGAACATCCCCCAGAACTCCCCTCGCGTCTCGGAGAGCGAGCGGGCCACGTCGATGTACTGGTCGCCGCTCCAGCCCTCTCCCGAGAAGCGCCCGGTGCGAGAGTCGACGCAGTTGCAGGAGATGGCGTCGAGCGTCGGGTCGACCTCGGACAGCACCCGCATGAAGGTCGAGAGCGCCCCGGGCGCCAGGGCGTCGTCGCTGTCGAGCGTGGCGATCCACTCTCCGTTGCAGTGGTCGAAGCCGGTGTTCTTGGCGGCGGTGACCCCGCGGTTCACCTCGTGGGTCACCATCTTGATGCGGGGGTCGGCGTAGCGGGCGACGACCGACTGCGTGGCGTCCCTCGAGCCGTCGTCGACGACGATGACCTCCCAGTCCTGCCAGTCCTGGGCGAGCACGCTGTCGAGGGCGCGGGGCAGGGTGTGGGCGCGGTTGTAGGCCGCCATCACCAGCGAGATCACGGCGCCGCGAGCCCCGGGTCGCCGAGCACCCTCGCGTAGACCTCCACCGTGCGCGCCACCATGCGCCGCACCGCGAAGCGCTCCCTCGCGGCCTCGTATCCGCGCTGGCCCATGAGGGCGCGCGCCTCCGGGGAGAGCGCCACGAAGCGGCGGATCGCGCGCTCGATGCTCTCCGGGTCGGTGCCCTCGCAGACGAGCCCGGTGACCCCGTCGTCGACGAGCGCGTCGGTGTTGGCCGCAGGCGACACGATGGGGGCCGTGGCGCAGCTCATCGACTCGATCACCGCGTTGGGGAGGCCCTCGTAGTGCGAGGGGAGCAGCACCCCGTCGGCGCCGGCGACCAGCTTCTCGATGGGCTTCACGATGCCGACGAGGCGAAGCGCGTCGCCGAGCGCGGCCTGATCGACCATGCGACGGACGTACTCGCCATGGAGCGGCGGAGAGCCCCGGCCGGCGAAGATCACCAGCAGCTCCGGGGGGAGCGCGCCCGCGCGCTTCATCGAGGAGAGCGCGCGCACGATGGCGACCTGGTTCTTCTGCTTGGAGAGGCGGCCCGGGACGATCAGGGCGAGGCGGCCCTCCATCTTCCACTCGGCGCGCACCCGGGCCCGCTCGGCCTCGTCGATGGGGTGGAAGCGCTCCTGGTCGACGCCGTTCTCGATCACGTCGATGTGGGAGAGGGGGATGCCCGCCCTGGTGTGGAGCTCGTCTCGGATGCCCACGGAGTTGCAGATGAGCGCGTCGATCATCCCGTGGGTGGCGCGCTCATAGAAGACATCCCGCCGCGGCATCTGGGTGCAGCGCACCGAGGCGACGGCCTTGCCGATACCCGTGTATCGCGCGGCGAGCCGGGCGAAGAGGTTTTCATAACCCATATAGGAATGGATGATGTCGGGACGAACCTCGCGCACCACCTTCACCAGCCGGGCGAAGGAGGCGGGCGTCGGGCCGAAGGTCGCGTCGATCGAGTAGGGCTCGCCGCCGGGGAGCGTGTAGCCGAGGTGATCGCGGCGGTTGCAGAGCGCGAGGCGGGTCTCGAAGCGCTCCTGGTCGAGGCCGCGCATGAGCTCCATCATTTGCCGCTCGGCGCCGCCCTGCTCCAGCGTGGAGATGAAAAAGAGGATCCGCCTTCGGGCCATCGGCGGCGCTATATCACCGCGCCTTCCGGGGCGGCAAGCGCACCAGGGACGCGCGCCCTTCCACCGCGCGGGCCCACGCTGCTAGGGTGCCGCCGAACCGACCCATGACCCATCCCTACCTGATCCGCCGGGAGCGCTGCCCGGCCTGCGGCGCCGCCGAGGCGAAGACCCTCTTTGCCTGTGGGATGACCGAGTCCCCGATTCGAGAGCACCTGGTGGCGCTCTATGAGCCGCAGGGGATGATCGAGCTCCAATACCTGGAAGGCGGGGATTTTCGCTTGATGGAGTGCGGCTCCTGCGGAGTGCTCTATCACCAGGACGTGCCCGGCGATGTGCTCATGGAGCGGCTCTATGAACACTGGATCGACCCCGAGCGCGCGCTGGCGCAGCACCAGCTCCACGTGACCATGGACACCCGGATGATGTTCATCCGGGAGATCGTGCTGGCGCTGGAGGTGGTGGCGAAGAAGGGCCCCAGGCTGCGGGCCTTCGACTTCGGCATGGGCTGGGGCGACTGGTGCCTGATGGCGCGGGCCTTCGGCTGCGAGGTGTCGGGCACCGAGCGCTCGCCCAGCCGGGTCGCCAACGCGAGGGCCAACGGCATCGAGGTGGTTGCGTGGGAGGAGATTCCCTCGAGGCGCTTCGACCTCATCAACTGCGACCAGGTGCTCGAGCACGTGGTCGACCCGCTGGAGACGCTCCGCTACGTGGCCGCGTCGCTCGAGCCCGGCGGGCTCCTCAAGGTGAGCGTCCCCGACGGCAAGGACCTGCCCCGCCGCCTCGCCCGCGGCGACTGGATGGCCCCGGAGGGATCATCCGACTCGCTGCTCTCGGTCACCCCGCTTCAGCACATCAACTGCTTCCAGCACGACTCGCTGGTGGCGATGGCCGGTCGCGCGGGCCTTCGCGTGGCGGAGATTCCCCTCTCGGCGCAGGTCGCGGCCACCGTCGACCGCTTCACGCCCACGCATCTGCTCAACGGGCTCACCCGCCCCTTCGGGCGCAAGCTGCTCACCCGCGACACCTACCTCTTCCTCGAGCGCGCCCCATAGCCGACGGGCGCTGTTGCCGCGGGGCGCTCCGCGGTGGTAGCCGAGCGGTCCCTCCTATGTGCGGCATCGCCGGGTTCATGGCAGACGACGCGAGCGCCGGGGTGCACCCCGACGACGACGCGGCGGTGAAGCGGATGCTCGACTGCATCGCCCACCGGGGCCCCGACGCCGAAGGCATCTGGCGCGCCCCGGGCGTGGTGCTGGGCCACCGGAGGCTGGCGATCATCGACCTCAGCGCCGACGGCAACCAGCCCATCGCCAACGAGGACGGCGCCGTCACCGCGGTGGTCAACGGGGAGATCTACGACTTCGAGCCCATCCGCGAGGCCCTCGCCGCGAAGGGCCACACGCTCCGCTCCCGCTCCGACAGCGAGGTGGTGCTGCACCTCTGGGAAGACCTCGGCGAGGGCTTCGTGCAGCGCATCCACGGGATGTTCGCGCTCGCGCTCTGGGACGCTCGCCGCCGCGCGCTGGTGCTCGCCCGCGACCGCTCTGGGAAGAAGCCCCTCTTCTACCGCCGCACCCGGCGGGGACTGGCCTTCGCGTCCGAGCTCCACGCGCTGGTGAGGGCCTTCCCCGAGGAGCGCCCCCCGGTGGACCTCGGCGCCGTCGACGAGTACCTCTCGCTCCAATACGTGCCCGCGCCGCGCACCGTCTACCAGGGGATCTACAAGCTCCCGGCGGCGACCCTCGCGGTGATCGCTCCCGGGGAGAGCCCCTCGCCGCGTCGCTACTGGAGCCGCCCCTGCGGGGAGACCCTCGGCGCGACGGAGGACGAGCTGGCGAGCGAGCTCCGCGGGCTGCTCGACGGCGCGGTGCGACGCCGGATGGTGGCGGACGTCCCGCTCGGGGCCTTCCTGTCGGGAGGGGTCGACAGCTCGGTGATCGTGGCGCTGATGGCGCGCGCTTCGACGCGCCCGGTAAAGACCTTCTCCATCGGCTTCCCCGACGCCGACGACAGCGAGCTTCGCTACGCCCGCCTGGTGGCCGCGCGCTACAGCACCGACCACCACGAGCTGGTGGTCGCCCCGGAGATGACCTCGGTGCTGCAGGGCATCGTCGAGCATCACGGCGAGCCCTTCGGAGACAGCAGCGCCGTGGCCAGCTGGTACCTGGCGCGCATGACCCGGGAGCACGTCACCGTGTCCCTCTCCGGCGACGCCAGCGACGAGAACTTCGCGGGGTACAAGCGCTACAACCCCGCCCGGCTGTCGTCGGTCTTCGACCGGCTGCCGTCTCCCGCGCGGCCCGCGGTGCAGTGGGCGATGGAGCAGGCGGGGAGGGCGATCCACCCGGACGTGGTGGCGCTGGCGCGCTCGCTCGACGGGGGCGACGCCGGGCGCTACCTGGCGCTGCTCGGGCACTTCACCGCCGCGGACAAGCAGCGGCTCTATGGTCCCGCGATGGCAGGGGTCGACGCCGGCACCACGCAGCGGCGCTTCGCGTCCCTGCTGGCGTCGAGCCGAGCGCCCGACCGGCTGCGTCGGCTGCTCGACCTCGACTTCGAGACCTACCTCTCCGACGACATCAACGCGAAGGTCGACATCGCGGCGATGTCCCACGCGCTGGAGGTGCGCTGCCCCTTCCTCGACACCGCGGTGGTCGAGTTCGCCGCGCGGCTGCCGTCGAGGGTGCAGTCCCGCTGGAGGGCGAAGCACCTGCTGCGCAAGGCCGTGGTCGACCTGGTCCCGGGGGAGATCCTGCACCGGAGCAAGCGGGGCTTCGGGCTGCCGCTCAAGCGCTGGATGACCCGCGACCTGGGGCCCATGGCGCGCGACCTGCTGCTCGACCGCACCGCCCGGGAGCGCGGCGTGCTCGCCCCGGCGGCGGTGGAGGCGCTCTTCGCGGACCTCGACGCGGGCCGAGGCGGGGCCGACCGGCTCTGGACGCTGCTGGTGCTGGAGACGTGGTTCAGGGCCTTCATGGACGGCGGACCGTGACGGGTGAACGCGCTGCCGCGCCGTGCGATAGTCCGCGGCCATGATGCACATCTTCGAGTGCCACCTGGTGGCCGGCAGCGACCCGTCGACCCTGCTCTCCGAGGAGGCGCTGCGGGAGACGCAGGCGCAGGTGATGACCCCCGACGAGGCGCGCGCCGTGGGCTTCGGGAAGTTCAGCGAGCCCAAGGACGGCGGCGAGGTCCGGCTGGTGGCGGTCGCGATGCGCGACGCCCAGTGGATCCACCGGGTGATGGAGCGCTCTCCCATCGTGACGAGCTACAAGGTCCACGAGGTCGGGTGAGCGACTCGGGGACGACGCTGCGGGTGGTGGTCTCGTCCCGCGCCGAGGCCGGGGTCGCGCTCCGCCCGACGCGCGCCGAGGTGAACCTCGAGGCCATCGCGCACAACCTCGACGTCGTCCGCGCGCTGGTCTCCGAAGACCGCCCGACGCCCCCGAAGGTGTACGCGGTGGTGAAGGCCGACGCGTACGGCCACGGGGTGATCCCGGTGGCGCGGTCCCTCGAGGCGGCCGGCGTCGACGGGCTCTGCGTGGCGCTGGTCGAGGAGGGCATCGAGCTGCGCGACGCGGGTGTGGCGCTGCCCATCCTGGTGATGTCCGGGCTCTACGGCCACGGCCTCGGGGCGGCGCTCGACGCCCGGCTGACGCCGGTGATCCACGACGCCTCGCAGCTCGAGGCGCTGAGGGACGCCCGCTCGCACGCGTCGGTGAGGGTGCACCTCAAGGTCGACACGGGCATGGGGAGGCTGGGCATCACCCCCGCGGCCCTGCCGGCCTTCCTCGACGCCCTCGGGGCCATGCGCCACGTGGTGGTCGAGGGGCTGATGACCCACTTCGCCAACGCCGACTGCGACGACCCGGGCTTCACGACCACGCAGCTCTCCCGCTTCGAGGCGGCGCGAGGGATGTGCGAGCGCGCGGGCATCCACCCCGAGCTGGTGCACGCGGCGGCGAGCGCGGCGGCGTTTCGCATGCCCGAGACCAGGCTCGACATGGTGCGGGTGGGCATCGGCCTCTACGGGGTCGCCCCGTTCCCCCACGCGGCGCCGGGGCTGCTCCCCGCGATGCGGCTTCGCACCGAGGTCATCGCGCTGCGGGAGCTCCCGCCCAACTCCCCGGTGGGCTACGGGGGCGCCTGGCGCACCGGGCGCGCCTCGGTGATCGCGACGCTGCCCGTGGGCTACGCCGACGGCTTCTTCCGCCGGCTCTCCTCCGACGCGGAGGTGCTGATCCAGGGCCGTCGCTGCCGGGTGGTGGGCAACGTGTCGATGGACATGACCTCCGTCGACGTGACCGAGATCGCGCGCTCCCTCGGGGTCGCGGTGGGCGACGAGGCGGTGCTGCTGGGCTCGCAGCGAGGCGCCGGGGGCTTCGACGTCATCCGCGCGGAGGAGATCGCCCGCCGCATCGGAACGATCCCCTACGAGGTGCTCACGGCGATCTCCCGCCGGGTGCCTCGCTCCTACCGCGAGCGGTCCCCGGGCCGATGAGCGACGACGAGGCGTCGAAGCGCCCGGGCGTGCTGGCCACGGTCTTCGCGCCGGCGAAGGGCCTGCTGGAGGAGGTCGGGACGCTGGCCGACCTCGCGTTTCACGCGGTGCTGTGGGGCGCCCGCCCGCCGTACCGGGTGTCCCTGGTGGTGACGCAGATGGAGTTCGTCGGGGTCCAGTCGATCTTCCTGGTGGGCCTGGTGGGGCTCTTCACGGGGATGGTCTTCGCGGTGCAGACGGTCTACGGCTTCCGGCGCTTCGGGGCGGAGAACATGGTGGGCGGCGTGGTGGCCCTCACGCTGTCGCGCGAGATGGCGCCGGTGCTCACCGCCATCATGGTGGCCGCGCGCGCGGGCTCGGGCATGGCCGCCGAGCTGGGCAACATGCGCTCGTCGGAGCAGATCGACGCGCTCGAGACCATGGCCGTCAACCCGGTGCAGTACCTGGTGGTGCCGCGCATCCTCGCGGGCATCGTGATGGTCCCGGTGCTGGCGCTGGTCTTCTTCCTGATCGGCATCGGCGGCTCGTGGGCCATCGGGGTGTGGGGCATGTCGCTCGACCCCGGGATCTTCGCCGATCGCATCAAGACGATGCTGGTCCCGGCGGACCTCACGCAGGGGCTCATCAAGGCCCTGGTCTTCGGCTTCACGGTGACCCTGATCGCCTGCCGCCACGGCTACTACGCCTCCGGAGGCGCGGTGGGCGTCGGGCAGGCGACGACCCGCGCGGTGGTCTGGAGCGTGGTCGCGGTCTTCCTGATCGACTACGTGATCACCTCGATGCTCACCACGGTCTGAGCGGGGACGCGATGCTCGACTCGACGGACGCGCACGTGGTGGTGGAGGGCCTGGTCAAGCGATACGGCGACCGCACCATCCTGCACGGGCTCGACATGACCATCGGTCGCGCCGAGACCCTGGTGGTCATCGGCGGATCGGGCGCCGGCAAGAGCACCCTGGTGCGCCACCTGATCGCCCTCGAGCGGCCGACGGCCGGGCGCATCGTGATCGACGGGACGGACATCGCCTCGCTCAGCGACGTGCAGCTCGCCAAGGCGCGGCGGCGCTTCGGTATGGTCTTCCAGAAGTACGCGCTCTTCGACTCGATGTCGGTCTTCGACAACGTGGCC
Organism: Myxococcaceae bacterium; assembly: GCA_004297725.1. GTDB lineage: Bacteria > Myxococcota_A > Polyangia > Polyangiales > SCUS01. The sequence goes on from SCUS01000118.1 coordinate 43,499, forward strand.
TTCCCCCTGCGGGAGCAGACGAAGCTCTCGGAGAAGGACATCCGGGAGAAGGCCATGACCAAGCTGAAGGAGCTCGGGGTCGACCACGCCGCCTCCCTCATGCCGTCGCAGATCTCCGGCGGCATGGCCAAGCGCGTGGGCATCGCGCGGGCGCTGGTGATGGAGCCCGAGCTGCTGATCTACGACGAGCCCACGAGCGGCCTCGACCCGGTGACCTCGCGCACCGTCGACGCGCTCATCGAGGAGATGCGCGAGCGCTTCGGTGTGACCTCCGTGGTGATCACCCACGACATGGTGAGCGCCTTCGACATCGCCGACCGCATCGCGATGCTCATCAAGGGCCGCGTGGTGGCGCTGGGATCGCCCGCGGAGGTGCTCGCGGTCGACAACGCCGACGTGCAGGGCTTCATCTCCTCGAGCGGGGTCGACGTGAAGCGCTTCGAGCACCGCGGCAACCGCAAGACCGCGGCGGAGCTCGCGGCGCGCGCTCGGGAGCGCAAGGCCGGCCGCGCGGAGTGAGTCGCGCTTGACGGGGGCGGGGCGGCGGGGACAATCCGCGCCGGCGCCGGGCGATGGCCGCTGCGGCGCAGCAAACAGACGCTGAGAGAGCGGCGAAGGAGAGCGGCGATGTCGAAGACCGAGGTGTTCATTTGCAGCGCGGTGCGCACGCCCATCGGGGCGTTTCAGGGCTCGCTGGCGGACGTGGCGGCGACGCGGCTCGGGGCGACGGCGGTGAAGGCCGCGCTCGAGCGCGCGAAGGTGGCGCCCGACCAGGTGGGCGAGGTCTACATGGGCAACGTGCTGACCGCGGGCGAGGGGCAGGCGCCGGCGAGGCAGGCGGCCCTCTACGCGGGGCTGCCGACGGACGTGCCGTGCACGACGGTGAGCAAGGTCTGCGGGTCGGGGCTGATGGCGGTGATGCTCGGCGCCAAGAGCATCCTGCTGGGTGACGCCGAGGTGGTGGTGGTGGGCGGCATGGAGAGCATGTCCAACGTGCCGTACTACCTGCCGACGGCGCGCAAGGGGATGCGCATGGGCAACGCGACGGTCATCGACGGGATGATCCACGACGGCCTGTGGGACCCGTACAAGAACTTCCACATGGGCGTGGCGGGCGAGCTCTGCGCGAAGGAGATGTCCTTCAGTCGCGAGGCGCAGGACGCGTTCGCGAAGGAGAGCTACCGCCGGGCGCTGGCGGCGCAGTCCGAGGGCCTCTTCGCCGACGAGATCGTCGGGGTGACCATCGAGGGCCGCAAGGGCGCGGTCACGGTGCTGGAGGACGACGAGCCCAAGCGCGGCGACGCCGACAAGATGTCCTCGCTCAAGCCGGCTTTTGACAAGGCCGGGACGATCACCGCGGCCAACGCGAGCAAGATCAACGACGGCGCCTCGGCGCTGGTGCTGGCCTCGGGCGACGCGGTGAAGCGCCTCGGGCTCACCCCCCTCGCGCGCGTGGTCGGCTACGGCAGCGCCGCGCAGGAGCCCGAGTGGTTCACCACGGCGCCCTCCAAGGCGATCTCGGCGACGCTCAAGCGCACGGGGCTCTCGGTCTCGGACATCGACCTCTTCGAGGTCAACGAGGCCTTCGCGGTGGTGGCCCTCGCCGTCGCGCAGAAGTCGGGCATCGACCTGGCGAAGGTCAACGTCCACGGCGGCGCCGTGGCGCTCGGCCACCCCATCGGGGCGAGCGGCGCGCGCATCCTGACGACGCTGACGCACGCGATGGCGAAGCGCGGCGCGAAGCGGGGCCTGGCGACGCTCTGCATCGGCGGCGGCGAGGCCGTCGCGGTGGTGATCGAGCGATAGCGGAGGGGAGGGAGCGTCCCGGCGGGGGGCTGCGAGGCCGATCCGCCGGGGCGGCGCTACTGGATGTCGGAGAAGTCCGGCTGCGCGCCGAAGAGGAAGCCGAGGCCGAAGGTGAAGACCACGCCCTCGCTGTCGAAGTTGTAGTAGCCGGTGAACTCGGGCTGGAGCGCGAAGGCGTTGCTGATGCGGATGTTGGCGCCGAGGCCCAGCCGGGGCATGAAGCCGCTGCCGTTGTAGCTGGTCGCGGAGGTGCTGGAGCCCGACGAGCTGGAGGTGGTGGTGCCGAAGGCGACGGCGTAGGCGAGGCCCGGGGTCGCGATCAGGCTGAAGTTGCGCGACAGGTTGAAGCCGAGGACCACCGGGAGGTTGAGGTACATGAACCCGACGCCCTCGTCGGAGGTCGCGATGAACATGCCCTGGATGCCGGGGTCGATGGCGAGGTCGAAGGCTCCTCGGAGGAGGTTGATCTTCACGTCCATGCCGGGCATCGAGAGGTTGCCCAGGCGGAGGCCGAGGTCGACGTTCTCGGCGACGCCGATGCGGAGCTGGTAGGTAGGGGCGGTCGGCATCACGAGGGTGTTGCCGCGGACTCCGGCGCCGATGACCTCGGCGGCCATGGTGTGCTGGATGGTCCCCTGCGGAATCGTGCGGGCGGTGCCGTAGATGCTCGGCGAGGGACAGCCGGTGGTGAGGGCGCCGACGAGCGCGAGGCCGGCGAGCGGACGGGTCCATCGAAGGTTCATTGGGTCTCTTGTACTCCCCGCGGTGCTAGACCGCGTTTTTCGAGGCTATATGCCTCCCTACGCCGCCCACAAGGGATTGGTGCACCTCCAGGGGTTGACGATCATGACGGCGGTGGACTACCCGCTTCGCCATGAGTGACATCGCGATTTTCGGTGTGTTGGGCGCTGGACAGATGGGGTCGGGCATCGCCCAGGTCGCGGCCGGCGCGGGCTGGACGGTGAAGCTCGCGGACGCCTCGCTCGATCGGGCGACGGCGGCGCGGGACAAGATCGCCGGCGGGCTGCGCAAGCTGGTGGAGAAGGGGAAGGTCTCGGCCGACGAGGCGGGCGCGCTCGTGGGGCGCATCGTCCCGGTGGGCTCCCTCGAGGAGCTCGGCGACGCCGACCTCGTGGTCGAGGCGGTGACCGAGCACCTCGACACCAAGCTCGCGCTCTTCGCGAAGCTCGACGCCGCGGTGAAGCCCGGCGCGGTGCTGGCCAGCAACACCAGCTCCATCTCGCTCACCCGCATCGCGGCCGCGACGCGTCGCCCGGCCGACGTGGTGGGACTGCACTTCTTCAACCCCGTCCCGATGATGCGGCTCGTGGAGATCGTGCGCGCGCTGCAGACCAGCGACGAGACCTACCAGCGGGCGCTCGCCGCCGTCGCGGGGCTCAACAAGACCGCCGTGACCGCCAAGGACAGCCCCGGCTTCCTCGTCAACCGCATGCTGCTCCCGCTGCTGCTGGAGGCGGTGTTCGTGCTGGAGAACGGCCTCGGCACGCCCCACGACATCGACCACGCGGCGAAGCTCGGGCTCAACCACCCGATGGGGCCGCTCGAGCTCTCGGACTTCATCGGGCTCGACACCGTGCTGGCCATCGCCGACGTGCTGCAGCGCGAGTTCGGCGACGACAAGTACCGCGCGCCGGTGCTGCTGCGTAACTACGTCGCCGCGGGGTGGCTCGGCCGCAAGACCGGCCGCGGGTTCTACTCCTACGAGAAGAAGTGAGAGGGAGGCGCTGATGGACTACGAGACGATCCGGGTCGCGGTCGAGGGGCACGTGGCGACGGTGGTCATCCACCGCCCAGAGAAGCTCAACGCGCTCAACGCGAGGGTGATCGAGGAGCTCACGCAGGCCTTCACGGCCCTCGCGGCGCAGCCCGAGGTGCGGGTGGCGGTGCTCACCGGCGCCGGCGACAAGGCCTTCGTGGCGGGCGCGGACATCGCGGAGATGGCCGGGCTCGACAGCGAGGCGGCGGCGCGCTTCGCCCGCAAGGGCCACGCGCTGGGCGAGCTCATGGCGGCGGTGGGCTACCCCATCATCGCGGCGGTCAACGGCTTCGCGCTCGGCGGGGGGACGGAGATCGCGCTCGCGTGCGACCTCATCGTCGCCAGCGAGAAGGCGAAGTTCGGCCAGCCCGAGGTGGGCCTCGGGGTGATCCCGGGCTTCGGGGGCACGGTGCGCCTCGCGAGGCGCGTGGGCGTCGGCAAGGCGAGGGAGCTGGTGCTGGTGGGCTCGGTCATCGGCGCGGCCGAGGCGCTCTCCATCGGGCTCGCCGACCGGGTGGTGCCCGCGGAGTCGCTGGCCGCGGAGGTGAAGACCCTGGCCGACGCGATCGCGAAGAACGCGCCGCTCGCGGTGGGCCACGCCAAGCGGGTGATGAACGCGGCGGAGAACGTTCCGCTCGGCGTCGCCAAGGAGCTCGAGATCCAGGGCTTCGCGCTCTGCTTCGCCACCGCCGACCAGAAGAGCGGCATGCGCACCTTCGTGGAGAACCCCCGCGCGCCGCGCACTTTCGAAGGGAAGTGAACGCGTGCGTTTTTTTCTTTGACAGTCCGCCCGAGCCGGGAGTACACAGCGTCTCCCTTCGACGGGAAGCGGTCACAAACCGCTGACTGAGTGGGGTGGTAGCGAAGCTGGTTATCGCGCTGGCCTGTCACGCCGGAGATCGCGGGTTCAAGTCCCGTCCACCTCGCCTTGATGATCGAACGACGAACGCCCCGGTGAACCGATGAGGTTCCCGGGGCTTTGTCGTTTCCGGGCTCTACCAGGCGCGTGTGGCGTCGAAGGCGACGGGCTCCGTGCCCATCGCCGACGCGCTCGCTGGGGTGGGGGGGGAATCAGAAGAGGGTCGCGGCGTCGCGGGCGGCGCGCACCAGGTCGTCGAAGGCGGAGCGCTCCTGCTGCACGGCGACGGCGAGCTCGTCGAGCTTGCTGGCCATGGGCTCGCGCCGCTCGGCCGGGGGGTTGCCTGCGCTGCGGCTCACGTCCTGCTCGAGCAGCCGCGCGCTGGCGGTGAGGCGCATCAGCGACGAGCGCTCCCGCTCCCGCAGCCGGTAGACCTCGAGCGGCGGGTTCTGGATCGACTCGATGAAGCTGTTGGGCGCCACGAGGAGCTCGGCCATCGGGCCGCGGTGGCACTCGTTGAAGGGCCTCGGGAGCGTTCCGCCGCGGACGGCGTCGGCGACGCGACGGATCTCCGCCGAGTCGGTGGAGCCGAAGCATCGGCGCAGGGCCGTGTCGATGTAGCGCTGGTGGGTCTCGTCGACGCGCTTCGCCCAGAGGCGGCGCGGATCGCGCGCGTGACGCCACGCCAGGAAGATCCCGATGGCGCCCACGACGAGGGCGATGTTGATCAAGAGCGGGGCGCGCGACGCGCGTGGCTTCGGGGAGTCGGTGGTGTTGGCCATTGGGGGTGCTTGGGGGGGGTCCGGAGTGTCGAATCGTAGGTAGTCGATCCATGGTGACGGCGCTACGGCCGACGAGTGGAGAACCGTTGCGACGGCGCTTTACCTCTCCGGGTACTTCGGCGTAGGGTTCGGCCCGGCATCGCGTGTTCAGGGGTAATAGGGCCCTGGTACGTGGCGGTGTCCGCATAGAGTCGATCAGCCCGCGTACGTGGCCCCCGAATGTTCGGGCGAGCGCGCAAGCGAAGGGGCGGTCGACCATCGAACCGAGGATTCCCATGACGTTCACCGAGGCCGCTGAGGCCGTGCTGCGCAAGGTCGGCAAGCCCTTGCATTTCAAGAAGATCACGCAGATCTCGATCGACGAGAACCTGCTGTCGCACGTGGGCAAGACCCCGGAGGTCACCATGAGCACGCGGCTCGCGACGCTGACCCGCCGCGACGACGCCGCGCAGAACATCGTGCGCGTCCGCCCGGGCGTGTTCGGTCTGCGCGAGTGGGGTTCGATCGACGCCGCCGCGGTCGAGGAGACCGAGACCGTCGAGGCCACCGTGGCCGCCCCGGTGGCCGTCGTCGCCGCTCCCGTCGCCGTTCCCGTCGCGGCTCCCGTCGCCGCTGCCCGCGCCGCCGCTCCCGAGGCCGAGGAGGCCGAGGAGCTTCCCGAGCACGCTGGCGAGGAGCTCACCGCCGAGGAGGCTCCGAAGGCCGTGAAGGCCGCGGCCCCCGCGCCGGTGGTCGACGAGGCCCCGCGCAGCGCCGAGGAGCTCGAGGTACAGGCCCGCATGGCCGCCGCGGTCGAGGGCCTCTCCGAGGAGGACGACGACGACGAGCCGCTGCTGGGCGGCTCTGCGGAGAAGCAGGACGGCAACAAGCGCCGCCGCCGCCGCCGCCGCCGCGGTCGCGCTGGCGAGCGCGTCGAGGGCGCCGAAGGGGCCGAGGGGGCCGACGGGGCGGTGGTGGCCGCCGAGGCGGAGACCCCGGTGGAGGGCGCGGCCCTCGAGGGCGAGGCGCCTCGGGAGGCGGGCGAGCGCACCGAGCAGCCCCGCGCCGAGCGCGGCGAGGAGCGCGGCCGGGGGCGTCGCGGCGACCGGGGTGACCGGGGTGACCGGGGTGACCGGGGTGACCGGGGTCCGCGCGAGGCGCGCGGCGAGGGCCGTCGGGACGAGCGCACCGAGGTGCGCGTCGAGGCTCCCGAAGGGCGTGACGAGGAGATCGGCCGCGACACGGCCGACGCGGTGGTGGCGATCCTGGCGAGGCGCGACGACCGCCAGCCGGTGGGGCTGCGCTCGCTGATCGAGGAGGGGCTCCGCACGGGCAAGCTCGCGGGCGACCCGGCGCTGCTGCAGTCCACCGTGTCCGCGGCCATCCGGGTCGACGGCGCTCGGCGCGGGCTGCGCGGCGAGCGTAGCCGGCTGCGGCTGGCCGGCGGCCGCGTGGGCCTGCTCGACTGGACCCTCCCTCCCGACCTGGTCCGCGCCGAGGCCGAGGCCCTCGCGGCGCTCGAGCGCCTGCGCGACGCCTCGCGGCGCTACGTCGTCCGGCGCATCAACGAGCTCCCGCAGGCCTCCTTCGTCGAGGCGGCGGCGCTGCTGCTGGAGCGCATGGGCATCTCGTCGCTGCGCTCGACGCGCCGGCCGGGGCTCTCGCAGGTCGAGGCCCACCTCTGCGGCATCGCCCGCCGTGGCCCCGAGGAGATCCCCGTCGCGATCGTGCTGCGCCGCGGCGGCGAGGTCGGTCGCGAGCGCGTGATCGAGCTCCGCGGCTCGCTCCATCACTACAACAACGCCCGCGCGGGCTGGCTCTTGACCACCGGGCAGGTGCTCTCCGGCGCGCGCGACGAGGCCTCGCAGGACGGCGCGGCCCCCATCACGCTGGTGGACGGCGTCGGCCTCGGTCGGCTGCTCGACGAGCACAAGGTGCTGGTCAACCACTCGACCGTGACGCTCCCCTACCTGGACATCGACCTCTTCGATCAGCTCCGCGGCGGCTGATCGCCGTCTCCCGCCCCAGGATGGTCGACCTCTCCCGAGGAGGTCGACCGTCGACCCTTCAGAAGCAGCCCCGCATGCACTCCCGGTAGCCTTCGTCGCCGCGCGCGACGCAGGCGGCGTCCTGCCGTGGGCACTGCGCCGTGGCGGTGCTCCACGCGGCCCGGCAGTCGTGCCCGCAGCTCGCGCCTGGAGGCTCGGCGCCGGTGTTGTCCTGGCGCGTGGGAGGCGGGGCGTTGACCGGGTTGCCGCCGGTCGAGATGCGCCCGTTCCATCGGCTCGCCGAGCTGGCCTCGGCGGGCCCCGGGGAGAGCGAGGCGACGCGGCCGACGTCCACCGTCAGCGGGGTGGCGGGCGGCGCCGCGGGGGCCATCACGGCCGGGGGGCCGACGGTCGGAGCGACGGGGCCGGGCGTGGCGATGCGGGCACCCGACGAGGGAACAACGGCGGCGCGGCGCTCGACGCCGCCGATGGCCGCGAGGCGGTTGCGGGCGAAGTCGACCCGGTCGGGGTTGGCGCCGTAGCTGTACGACTGGAGCCACGCGCTCCAGCACGACGAGCGCGCGGAGTCGGCGACGGCGGTGTCGTAGTCGAGGCCGTAGCAGCGCTCGAAGGCGCTCTCGCCGTCATACACGTATCGGTAATTGGGTCCGCACCCGACGAGGGCGGTGAAGGCCGTGAGGAGGGCGACGCGCGCTCGGCTGGACATGGCCGAATGGTAGCCCGCATCGGGGCGGCGCGCAGTGCAGCTACGAGGGGGAGAGCAGCCGGTGGGCGAGCTCGCGCCAGCGCCTCGCGGCGTCCTGCTGGGAGCGCACCTCCCCGAGGGTCGAGAGGGTGGCCGCGTCGGCGTGGCCGCGCACCTCGTCGATCATGGCGGTGGGGGAGAGGTTCTGCGAGAGCTCCAGGGCGAGCGAGCGGTGGGCCTCGGCGGTGCGACGGCAGTCGACGACCACCCGCGCGGTGTGGATGGTCTCCCGGATCGACCGGGGCAGCGTGGTGACCTGGGCGAGGTAGGACATCGGGAGCTGCACGGACTCGGCGAGGTTCCAGAGGTCGCGGGCGCTCCAGCAGGGGAGGGCCTCGGCGAAGTCCCAGCTCGTGTCGTACTCGACGGCGTCCAGAGCAAGCTCGGTGCGCAGCCCGCCGTCCGGGACGCCGAGCACCAGCTCCTGGATGGCGCCCTCGAACCAGCGGCGGCGGGTTCCCTCGAGCCCGCGGTCGCCCGCGACGGCGAGCGAGCGGAAGGCCTGCCGCCAGCGTCGACGGTCCGGGGCGCGCCGCTGGAGCACGTTGACCGCGCGCGGGAAGTCCCGGCGCCGGCAGAGGATCGCGGCGTCGTCGCTGATGCGGGTGTAGTCCACGACCACCAGTTGCTGAGTGCTCATCGAACCGGAGGGTTCGCAGAGCTCCCGGGGGCTGGTCAAAGAACGTGCAGGGCGGAGACCTTAGGGGGAGGGGAGGCTTTACCTCAGCCGGTAATCTCGCCGACGACGGCGATGGCGGCGCGGAGCCGGTCGACCTTGTCGGCGAGCTCGGTGAGGCGCTCTCGGTCCTTGGCCACCACGTCGGCCGGTGCGCGGCCCACGTAGTCGGGGTTGTTGAGCCGCCCGGCGAGGCCGCTGGACTCCTTCTGGGCCTTGAGGATGTCCTTCTCCAGGCGATCCTTCTCCTTGGAGGGGTCGATGTGCCCGGCGATGGGGATCAGCACCTCGACCCCGTGCGAGACGCCGGACCCGACGCCCCTGGGACGCGGCTCGCTCGGCGACCCGTGGACGATCTCCCTCGCGCGGGTGAGCCGGCGAATCTGCGCCTCGTAGGTCTTGAGCACCCCTCGGGTGTCCTCGTCGTCGGTGCGGAGGGTGACGGTGATGGCCGCGCCGGGCTTGATGCCGAGCTCGGCGCAGATGCGCCGCACGCCCTCGATGGTGCCCTGGAGCGCGGCGATACGGCGCTCGGCCTCGGGGTCGGCCGTGGCGTCGCCCGCGTCGGGGAAGGGCGCGAGCGAGAGCACCTCGGGGAGCCCCCCGTCGGCGCGGCGCCGCCGGATGTTCTCCGGGAGGTGCGACCAGCACTCGGCGGTGAGGTGCGGCATGAAGGGGTGCAGCAGCCGGTGCACGGTCTCCAGGCAGTGGGCGAGGGTGAGCTTGAAGGAGGCGCGGGTGGCCTCGTCGCCGCCCTCGAAGACGGGCTTGCAGAGCTCGAGAAACCAGTCGCAGAGCTCGTACCAGAAGAACTGGTACACGGCCGCGGTGGCCTCATCGAGGCGAAACTCCTTCACGCCCTGGTTCACCGCGCCGACGGCGTGGGCGAGGCGAGAGAGGATCCAGCGCTCGGCGTCCGAGGCGGGCTGGGGGAACGGGCCGGTGGGCCTCGGCGCGACGTCGGCGATGTGGGTGAGGGCGAAGCGCGTGGCGTTCCAGACCTTGTTGCAGAAGTCGCGATAGCCCTGGAGGCGGGCGAGGTTGAGGTTGATCTTGCGCGACTGCGGGGGGTGGCTCGCGAGGTAGAAGCGCACCGCGTCGGCGCCGAAGGCGGGGAAGCCCTCCTTCATGGTCGACACGCTGGGGTAGGCCTTGCGGAACTTCTGCAGCCCCTCCTGGAAGGGCGCGCTGCCCGAGGCGTGGGCGACGATGTCCTGGAGGGTGGCGCCGTTCACGAGGTCGAGCGGGTCGATGACGTTGCCCTTCACCTTGGACATCTTCGAGCCGGTCTCGTCGCAGACCATTCCGTGCAGCAGTACGCGGCGAAACGGCACGTCTCCGAGGAAGTGCAGCCCCATCATCAGCATCCGGGCGACCCAGAAGAAGATGATGTCGAAGCCGGTCTCCATCACCGAGGTCGGGTAGAAGGTCTTGAGCGCCGCGGTCTGCTCGGGCCAGCCGAGCGTCGCGAAGGGCCAGAGCGCCGAGCTGAACCAGGTGTCGAGCACGTCCGGGTCGCGGGCGATCTTCGCCGAGCCGCAGCCCGTGCACGCCGCGGGGTCTTCGCGCGAGACCACCGTCGCGCCGCAGTCGGCGCAGTACCAGGCCGGAACCTGGTGGCCCCACCAGAGCTGCCTGGAGATGCACCAGTCCTGGATGTTGGTCATCCAGTGCATGAAGGTCTTGGTCCACTCCTCGGGGGTGAAGGTGGTGCGGCCCTCCTCCACGGCCTTGATGGCGGGCTCGGCGAGCGGCGCCATGCGCACGTACCACTGCGGAAGCAGCAGCGGCTCGAGGATGTCCTGCGTGCGCTGGCAGCGCGCGTAGGGGATGGAGTGCGGGGTCGCGCCGCGGTCGAGGCCGCGCTCCGCGAGGGCGGCCTTCACGGCCTCGCGCGCGACGAAGCGGTCGAGGCCCGCGAAGGGCCCCGCCTCGGCGTTGAGGGTGCCGTCGAGGTTGAGGATGTTGATCATCGCGAGGTTGTTGCGACGACCGCACTCGTAGTCGTTGAAGTCGTGGGCGGGGGTGACCTTCACCGCGCCGGTGCCCTTGGTCGGGTCGGCGAGCAGCCCGTCGGCGATGATCGGGATGGAGCGGTCGACGAAGGGGTGCTTCACCCGCTTGCCGACGAGGCCCTGGTAGCGCGGGTCGTCGGGGTGCACCGCGATGGCCGTGTCGCCCACCATCGTCTCCGGGCGCGTGGTGGCCACCACGATCTCGCCGGAGCCGTCTTCGAGCAGGTACGCGAAGGAGAAGAGCTCGGCGTTGGGCTTCGCGGGATCGGGCTCTTCACGGTCGACCTCAAGGTCGGAGATCACCGTCTGGGCCTTGATGGACCAGTTCACCAATCGGTTCGCCCGATAGATCAGCCCCTCCTCGTAAAGCCGCACGAACGCTTCACGAACGGCCCGAGACATGTCCGGGTCCATGGTGAACTTCGAGCGGGTCCAGTCGACGGACGAGCCCATCACCTTGAGCTGCTCGAAGATGCGCCCCCCGGAGCGGCCCTTCCACTCCCAGACCCGCTCGATGAACTGCTCGCGGCCGAGCGCGTGGCGGTCGCTGCCCTCTCGCTTCAGCTCCCGCTCCACCACGATCTGCGTGGCGATGCCCGCGTGGTCGATGCCCGGGAGCCACAGGGTGTTCTGCCCCGTCATGCGGGCGTGGCGGGCGATGCTGTCCTGGATGGTCAGCATGAGCGCGTGGCCCATGTGCAGCGAGCCCGTCACGTTGGGCGGCGGGAGGGCGATGGTGAAGCTCTTCGCGTTGTCGACGCCGTCTACCGCGTGAAACCACGTCGACGAGAGCTCGCGCTCGCGCCACCGGGGCTCGACTTCGTTGGGGTCGTAGGGGCGGGTGAAATCGCTGGTCGACATCCGAGGGGCTCCTCACGCTGCAGGAAGGCTTTGCTTCCTACTGTGCGGACGCGCGGGTCGCAACGCCTTCGGCGAGCGCGACGGATGTCGGGAGAGGGCTTACGGGGAGGTGAGGCGCTTCAGCTCTTCGCGGATCATCGTCTCGGCGAGCACCGGGACGACCTCCCACACCACGCGCTCGACCACCTCGCGGGTGAGCGCGGTGATGGCCTCGGCCTGCTGCGGCGTGAGGCCGAGCGACGCGGTCTTCGCGGCGACCTGATCGGCGACGGACTTCGCGAGGTCGGACGCCTGCACCGGGATGACCGGGGTGGGGGCGGCGACGGGCTCGGCCGCGGGAGCGGGGCGCGCGGACACCCGCGGGGCCTCGTTGAGCTCCGGGAGCAGGTCGTCGGGGGTCACGCGCGCGGGCTTCACCGGGGAGGCGGGAGGCGTCGCCGGGCGGATCGACGCCGCAGGGGCCGCCATCGGGGCCGCGGGGACCGGGCGGGCCACGGCCACCGGCGCGGCGGTCGGGAGCTTCGGAGCGCCGGGGGGCAGCGGAGGGGCCGCGGGCCGCGCGGGAGCCGCAGCGGGTGCGGCGGCCGCGGTGGCGCCGCTGACCGACTGGCGCACCCGGTCGATCATCGCCTGCGAGTCGAAGGGCTTGAGCACCGCCCCCTGGGCGCCGGCGGCTCGCGCCGCGGTCTCGTCGAGGGGCGAGTGGTCGGAGTAGAGCAGGTAGACCGGCACCGAGGAGAGGTTGGGCTCGCCGCGCAGGCTCTTCACGAGGTCGTAGCTGCTCGTGCCGGGGAGGTTGACGTCGACGATGATCGCGTTGGGACGAAGCTCGCGAGCGCGCGCGACCGCGCCGTCAGCGCTGTCGTGGGTCACGACCGCGATGTCTTCACCAGCGAAGGTCATCTCGAAGACCTTTCGCATCGTCGCGCTGTCATCGATGACGAACACGGATTTGGGCACGACCGACTCCTTCTTCAGCGGAGCATCGGTCATCCATCGCTCGCGCGAGGGGAAGACCCGTAAGCCCGCGTTGACGTTGTAGGTGGGCGCGAAAGTGGGTGTCAAGATTCGCGAGCGGTCGCCCCTCGACTCCTCGTCGATGCCTTGCCGGTTCACCGCCAGCCGTGGCAGAGATCGCTCGCAGAGG
>SCUS01000119.1 GCA_004297725.1 Myxococcaceae bacterium
ACCAGCCCGTTGCGTGAGGCGAGCCACGCGCCCACCTGGCTGCGGAGCGAGGCCTTCATGGCGCAGCCGACGTAGATGGCGTGGATGTGCGGCGACTCGCTGGAGGGCCACCCGTCGTGGCCGGGCCAGCGGTACCAGGCCGCGAAGCCCTGGTTGGCCAGCCGGTCGAGCAGGCCGTGGATGTCAGCGGTCGAGAGGCTGCGGGTGCTGATGTCGGTGGCCGCCGAGTAGGGCGCGCCGCCCACCTGGCCGTCGGCGGCGTGGGTGCCGGCGGAGGCGGCCGCGCTGCCGATGGTCTGGGTGATGCGCGCGTCGGGCACCCCCGCGCAGCGCAGCCGGTCGGACGCGTCGGGGTGCAGCCCCCAGTGCAGGAGCGGCCGACGGGCGCAGGTGGGCAGCTGCGGCGTCGGCGGCGGAGCAGGCGCGCAGGTGTCGTGGGTGCCCGAGGGGCGGGCCTCGCAGCCGTGCGGGCACGCGTCGCTCTCGACGCGCCCGAGGACGCAGCGCTGGCGCGCGCGGCGGTCGGCCGTGCAGGTCCAGATGGACGACTGGCCCGAGGCCGAGCCCGTGCAGCGCGGCGCGGGCGGGACGTCGCGGACGACGGGGACGTCCCTCACGATGGGGACATCGCGCACCGAAGGCACATCGAGCGCGGGCGGGACATCCGGCGCATCGACGGCGGGCGCGCTGGCGTCCTCGCCGAGCGCGGCGTCTGGCTCGTCGTCGATGGGCGGCAACAGGGGGACGTCGGCGTCTTCGGCGATCTCGGCGTCGGCTGGAATCGAGGAGTGCTCCTCGCCACCGGGTTCGGCCGCGGGAGCGTCGGGGCCCGCGCACCCCATCGCCGCGGTGATCGCCGCCATCCCGAGGAGTCGAAGCCATGGTCGCGAAGCTTGCATCGGCACGACCGGGCCGACCGCAGGCTCCATGCCAACCCGCTGGTGCCGCGGGATCGTGGGTGAAACTACGCGGTCTGTGGGTGATCACCGCCGCCCCAGGGGGAGGGACTGCCCACCCGCCCTCATCGCCGCGGGGGCGTGCGCGCCCTTTAGCCCGGCAGCGCCGCGACGATCTCCTCGGTGCGCTGCCAGAGCCGCTTCGCCAGCGCGGGGTCGTTGGCGTCGGCGCGGCACTTCGCCACGTTGCAGTGAGAGAAATACTCCCCGCTCACCCCCGCCGCGCCCGGGTTCACCGCCAGGTAGCACTGCGTCGCGGCCCCCTCGGGGATCGACTTCAGCGCGAGCGGCGAGGCCACCGCGAACACGACCCCCACCAGCGGGTTCATGCTGCGGGCGAGGTTCGTCTTGATGACCCCGGGGTGCAGCGCGTTCGCCGTGCGCTTCGTGCCCCCGAACTGCCGCGCGAGCTCCTTCGCGAAGAGCAGGTTGGCGATCTTCGACTGGCCGTACGCGGCCCACGGCACGTAGCCCTTCGCCCCGTCGAGGTTGTCGAACTGGATGCCCTCCCTCGGGGCGCGCCGGTGCGCGTCGCTGCTCACCACCACCACGCGGCCGTCGGCGGCGAGCGCGTCGCGCAGCCCCGTCACCAGCATGAAGTGGCCGACGTGGTTGGTGAAGAACTGCATCTCGTAGCCGTGCGCCAGCGTCAGCTCGGGCAGCGCCATCACGCCCGCGTTCGCGACGATGGCGTCGAGCGTCACGCCCAGCGCCTTCACCGCCGCCACGCAGGCGCGCACCGAGGACGGGTCGGACAGCTCACACGCGAGCCCGGTCGTCTGGCCGGTCACCGTCGCGCCCGCCTCGGTGGCCTTCGCCGCCGTGCGGCTCGTGCCGATCACGTGCGCGCCGCGCAGCGCCAGCACCCGCATCGTCTCCAGACCGAGGCCGGAGTTGCAGCCCGTGACGAGGATCGTCTTGCCCGCGAGCGAGAGGCCCGCGGTGACCTCCTCGGCGGTCGATCCGTAGCCGAACCCGTTGGGCCCGCGGCCCGCGATCCTCGAATACAGTGACATCTGGTGGACTCCTGCCGCGCCGCCAGCGCGCGGGATGGCCGCGATCCTACGCTCCGTCGATCTGGCTGCACGCCCTTACGGGCAGCGCGAGGCGTCGACGCAGAGCGGGAACCCCCCCGCGGACGGTGACGCGCAGCAGAGCTGACGGTCCGCCGAGCAGGCCGCGCAGGGGCAGGTGAGGCAGGTGGTCTCCGGGCGCGTGGTGCGGCACGAGCCGCCGATGCACACGTCCGTGCGGCCGCAGGCGTCGCCGCAGTCGCCGCAGTTCAGCGGGTCGCGCGAGCGGTCGACGCAGTCCGCGCCGCAGAGCGTGAGGGGCGAGCGGCAGGCGCCTCGCCCGGTGCAGGCGCCGGCCACGCAGGCCATGGTGTCGCCGCAGCGGTTGTTCACCCGGCCGCAGTGGTTGTGGTCGCTCTGCGTGTCGACGCAGCGGGTGCCCGCGAGCGTGAGTCCAGGGCGGCACACGCAGACGCCCGCCACGCAGGCCTCGTCGTTGTCGCACTGGTGGCCGAGGCGGCCGCAGTTCTCCGGATCGACCTGGATGGCGACGCAGCGCCCGCGGGTGCTCTCGAGGGTGCCGCTGGGGCACGCGCAGCGCCCCGCCGCGCAGACCCGGCCCGCCGGGCAGGCGCTGTTGCACGAGCCGCAGTGGGCAGGGTCGATGAGCGGGTTGACGCAGCGAGCGCCGCACATCGAGAGGCCCGCGGCGCACTGGCAGTTGCCGCCCAGGCAGACCTCGCTCTCGGCGCAGGCCCGATCGCAGGAGCCGCAGTGGCGCAGGTCGCTGCCGAGGTCGAAGCAGGCGGGGCCGCAGGCGGTGAGCCCCGTCGCGCAGGTCACCGCACCGTCCGCCGCAGGCACGTCGGCGCCCACCGGAACATCCGAGGCGTCGTCCATGGGCCCCAGGTCGTGCGGGGCGGCTGCGTCGGCGGGAGCGTCGTCGCCGAGGTCGGCGGCGATGTCCTCCCGGGAGGCGTCCGGGGGAGGGGGCGTGGCGTCGACGGGGGCGCCCGCATCCGTCAGCCCGAGGTCGACGAGCGAGGCGTCGCCCGCCGTGAAGACCCGCAGTCGCGACTCGTCTGGAGAGACCACCACGCCGCAGCCGGAGACCATGACACCGGCCAGGAGACAGACCGCCGCGCGAGGTGCCTTCATGCCTGCGGACTGTACACCACTGCCGTTGCCCCGCAGGAGAGTCGCTGTCCGCGGTCAGAGATCCCCGAACAGCTCCTTCATCGGCACGCCCAGCGCCACGGCGAGCCGGTAGAGCGCCGACACGCTCGCGCTCCCTTCGCCGCGCTCCACCTGGGAGAGCTGCGACACCGAGAGGTCGGCCCTCCGCCCGAGGTCCTTCAGGGTCAGCCCGAGCGCGTGGCGCCGGGTGCGCACGGCCTCCCCGATGGCCCGCAGCACCTGCTCCTCGGGCGCCCGCAGCAGGCCCCTCCGGCGCAGCACCCGCGTCACCACCTCGCGCAGCGCCTCCACGGTGAAGGGCTTGCGCAGGTAGTCCATCGCCTCCATCTGCATCGCCTGCACGGCGGTCTCCACCGAGGGGAAGCCCGTGATCATCACCACCGCCAGGTCGCGGTCGAGCGCGCGCACCCTGCGCAGCGTCTCCAGCCCGTCCTGCTGCGGCATCATCACGTCGAGCAGCAGCAGGTGGTAGCCCCCCGCGCGCACCCTCGCCTCGGCCTTCGTGGGATCGCTCTCCGTGTCGACGGTGCACCCGTCCCGGGTCAGCACCGTCTCCAGCAGCTCGCAGATCGCCGCGTCGTCGTCGACCACCAGCACCCTCGGCGTGAGGGTGCCCGCCGCGCGCTCAACCAAGGTGCACCCCTTCGCCAAGGTAGGCGCCCTGCACCCTCGGGTCGCTCGCCAGCGTCGCCGCGTCGCCGGAGAGCACCACCTCGCCGGTCACCAGCACGTAGGCCCGCTGCGCCGCCGCCAGCGCCCGCCGGGTGTTCTGCTCCACCAGCAGGATCGTCAGCCCCTTGCGGCGGATGCGGTCGATGGCCTCGAAGATCTGGTCGACCAGCACCGGGGCGATGCCCAGCGAGGGCTCGTCGAGCATCAAGAGCTTCGGCCCCGACATCAGCGCGCGGGCGATGGCCAGCATCTGCTGCTCGCCCCCGGAGAGCGTGCCCCCGAGCTGCTGCATCCGCTCGCCCAGCCTCGGAAACAAGCCCACCGCCTCGTCCATGCGCGCCCTGATCGCGCCGCGGTCGCTCACGGTGTAGGCGCCCATCTCCAGGTTCTCCCGCACCGTCAGGTTGGGGAAGATCGCTCGGCCCTCCGGGGCCATCGCCACGCCCATCTCCACCAGCTCGTGGGCCTCGACCCTCGCGAGGTCCTTGCCCGCGAAGCGCACCGAGCCCGACTTCATGGGCAGCATCCGGGAGATGGCCTTGAGCGTCGTGGTCTTGCCCGCGCCGTTGGCCCCGATGAGGGCCACCAGCTCGCCCCGGCGCACCTCCAGCGAGATGCCCTTCACGGCCTGAATCCCGCCGTAGGCCACGCGCAGGTCGCTCACCTCCAGCAGCACCTCCGCGGGCTGCTCCGGGGCCGCCTCGCGCGGCGCCGTGATCGCGTCGTGCCCGGCGCCCAGGTAGGCCTCCAACACCTTCGGGTCCTTCTGCACCGCCGCGGGCGCTCCGTGGGCGATGGTCTCCCCGCGGTCCATCACGTGGATCTCCTCGCAGACCCCCATCACCACCTGCATGTTGTGCTCGACCAGCAGCACCGTGAGGTCGAAGCGGTCTCGCAGCGTGCGGATCTGCCCCTCCAGCACCCTGGCCTCGGCGCTGTTGAGCCCCGCCGCGGGCTCGTCGAGCAGCAGCACCTTCGGGTCGAGCATCAGCGCCCGGGCGATCTCCAGCCGCCGCTGGTCGCCGTAGGGCAGCGACGAGGCCACCTGGTCGGCGTTGTCGTCGAGGCCGAAGAAGGCCAGAAGCTCCATCGCCTTGGCGCGCATCGCGCGGTCGTCGTCGACGTAGCGCAGCGTGCGGCCGATGACGTCGAAGAGCGACGCCCGGGTCACCCGATGGCTCGCCACCAGGACGTTCTCGATCACGGACATCTGCCCGAAGAGCCGGATGTTCTGGAAGGTGCGCGCGATGCCGAGGTCGGCGATCTTCCACGCGGGCACCCCGGCGATGGGCTTACCCTGGAAGGTAATGGTCCCTCGCGTCGGGGCGTAGACGCCCGTCACGCAGTTGAACACCGTGGTCTTGCCCGCGCCGTTGGGGCCGATGAGCCCGAAGATGGACTTCTCCGGCACCTCGAAGCTCACGCCGGCGACGGCGCGCAGTCCCCCGAAGTGCATCTCGAGGTCGGAGACCGACAGCGCCGCGCTCACGCCGACGCCGCCTTCCGGCCCGGCAGGAAGCGACGCAGGTCGAGCTCGCGGTTGCCCAGGAGGCCCTGCGGTCGAAGCAGCATCAGCCCGATCATCAGCAGGGCGTACACGATGAGCCGGTAGCCCTGAAACTCGCGGAGCAGCTCCAGCGAGACGGCCACCACGACGCCGCCGAGCACCGCGCCGGTGACGCTCCCGAGGCCGCCGAAGATCACCATCACCAGGATGTCGACGGAGCGGTCGAGGCGAAACGACCCGGGGTCGATGTGCTGCCCGCCGGTCGCGTCGTGGGCGTAGAGCGAGCCCGCGAGGCCGGTGAACATCGCGCTGATGGCGAAGGCCAGCACCTTGTAGCGGGTGGTGGGGATGCCCGCGGCCTCGGCGGCGATCTCGTCCTCGCGGATGGCCGTGAGCGCCCGGCCGTAGGAGCTGTACGTGAGGTTGCCGATGACCAGCACGGTGAGCAGGGCGCCGCCCCAGATCCACGGGAGGGTGGCCGTCGCGGGGATGCTCTCGGCGCCGATGGGCCAGCCCTGCGAGCCGCCGAGGGGCGCGAGGCTCTCGATGGAGATGCGGATGATCTCGCCGAAGCCGAGGGTCACGATGGCGAGGTAGTCGCCGCGGAGGCGCAGCGAGGGCACGCCCACGGCGACGCCCGCGAGGCCCGCGCAGACCACCGCGACGGCGCACGACACCAGCAGCGAGAGGCCGGGCCAGAGGTGCCCGAGCGATCCGAGGAGGAGGTGCGAGGTGATGGCCCCGGCGTAGGCCCCGACGGCCATGAAGCCGGCGTGGCCGATGGAGAACTGGCCCGTGGTGCCGTTCACCAGGTTGAGCGAGACGGCGAGCATCGCGTTGATGCCGCACATCGCCAGCACCCGCACGGCGTACTCGCCGGCGAAGATGCGGGTGACCCGCTCCACCGTCACGAAGAGCGCGATCGCCAGCAGGAACCCGAGCAGTCTGCGTGAAGCCGTCACCGTTGGGTGTACCCCTGCGCCGAGAGCCGCCGACGCGGTGGGCATTGGCGCGGCGCCGATGCTACGTCGAAACCGCGGGGGTCCGACAAGAGGAGATCGCTCGGGAGGGAGACGAGGAGCCGAGAGGCTCCGGCGGGGTCAGTACGACTCGGCGTCGCAGGTGTGGGGCGGACCGTCGCTGATGCGGCTGGTCTTGCGCCACATCCGGAGGACGTTGGGCAGGTCGTGGTCGACCCGCACCTCGGTGTAGCTGGAGGGGATCTCCCCGCCGAAGCCGTTGTAGGTCAGCAGGCAGGTGCCGAGCTCGGCCTCGGCCAGCATGCGCTCGACGGCGTCGATGTCGCGGCGGTACCGGTCGTCGCTGAGCTCGACCTCGGCGTCGAGCTGCTGGTCGGGGCCGAAGAGGTTCTCCCCGAAGGGGTTGTACAGGTAGTAGGCGTCCGCCGGCGGAACCTCCCCCACGCCGAACATCCCCGGCACGAACTTCACCCGGTCGTCGACGCCGAAGACCCGGGCGAGCTCGCGCGCCACGGACACGAGCCTCGGGCGCTGCTCGACCCCGAGGAAGCGCACGTCCCCCGCCAGCGCCGCGGCCACGCAGAACTTCCCCGCGCCCGATCCGATGTCGACCAGCGTGCGGATGTCGAGCTCGTCGAGCCACTCCGCGGCGCGCACGGCGACCGAGAGCGGGGTCCAGTACTGCCTCGACACGATCCGCTCCTCCTGCGGGAGAAAGCGGTCGAAGACCCGGTCGTGCGGAGAGGTGCGCTTGCGCAGCGCCTTCGAGATCTGGCTGGGAGGCGGCAGCTCGTCGGCGAGCATCAGGTCGTCGGAGTAGAGCTGGCGCTCAGCAAGGTTCAGTCTCTTGAAGGGCATTGGGGGGTCATCCGCGCCGAGCAGAAAGCGAGCCACCTGCGCGGGGAGCGGCCGGGGGTCGTGGGAGGAGGGAGGCGCGCGCCCGATCGCGACAGAGCGAGCCGGGAGCGGAGCGACGACATGGAAGAAGCGACCAATTGTCGTGGCCTTCAGGGCCCTGCCGGCGCCGCTGCGGCAGCGGGCGACGGGGGCAGCGCGTTGGCGGCGCAGTCGACCCGGGTCACCGGGAGCCCCGGGTTGGGGGTCTGGTCGAAGACGTCTTCCGGGAGCTCGGGGTCGAGGGTGATCTCCCGGTAGCGCACCACGAGGTCGATGCCGTCGCGCTCCATCTCGACGCGGACGCGGCGGGGGAAGGCCACGCCGTCGACCTCGGTGTAGTCCTCGAAGGTGAGCACCGCGCGCACCCCGCGGGCGTCTCTCAGCTCGGCGTGCACGGGCCTCGGGCGCTGGGCCTCGGGCCGGGCTCCCTCGCGCTCGGCGTCGGTGAGCTCCAGCCAGATGGACTCCCCGGCGCCTGCGCGGCCCGCGATGTCGACCACGTAGTGTCCGTCGTCCCAGCGGATGCGCCGGTCGCCCTCGAGGACGGGGGGGCCGCCCGCGAGCACCGCGACCACCTCGGCGGACTCCATCGGGATGCCGAGGAGCTGCGCCGCCACGCAGGGTCGCGCGTCGCCCACGTAGAAGTGCCCGCCGCGGAGGTCGGCCATGGCGAGGCTGTGGCCGTCGGAGAGCAGGGTGCTGACGGTGGTGCCGAAGGCGCGGGTGTCCACCCTCACGCTCTGCGGGCGCTCGACGAACACATAGACCTCGCCGCGGATGCGCCCCTGGGGGCCGAAGTGGTCCGCCGAGCCGTGGGCGCGGAGGCGGTGCACCCGCTCTTCCCGCGCGGTGACGTGTCGCAGGGCCATCGCCGGGTCGGTGATGGGGTAGCGCGGGGGCCTGCCCGTGCATCCCAACATCACCAGCAGCAACGCGCCCAGGGAAGGTCTTCGCATGGCGCGGGAACATATCGCGGCCCCGCCCGGGTGTGCGGTACAACGCGCGCCGTGTGGTGCCGTCGATGATGTCGTGGTGGCAGGCCCTGGTGCTGGGCGTGGTCGAGGGGCTCACCGAGTACCTGCCCGTGAGCTCGACGGCGCACCTGATCCTGGCGCAGCGGGCGCTGGGCATCGCCGCCAGCGAGGAGGCCAACGCCTTCGCCATCTGCGTGCAGCTCGGGGCCATCGCCGCGGTGCTCGGGGTGTTCTTCGCCCGGGTGCGCTCGATGACCCTCGGGGTGCTGGGCCGGGACCCCGAGGGGAGGGCGCTGGCCATCCGGGTGATCCTCGGATTTCTGCCCGCGGCGGTGCTGGGCAAGCTCTTCGACAAGACCATCGAGCGGCTGCTCTTCGGGCTCTACCCCGTGGTGGCGGCGTGGTTCGTCGGGGGCGTGGCCATCCTCTGGCTTCACTCCACGGGGCGCGACCGACGCCCGGGCCGCGACCTCTCCTCGCTCACCGCCCGCGACGCGCTGATCATCGGCTTCGCGCAGTGCCTCGCGATGTGGCCGGGCACCTCGCGCTCCTTCGCGACGCTGGTGGCGGGCCTGCTGCTGGGGCTCTCCGTCGAGGCGGCGCTGGAGTACAGCTTCCTTCTGGGCCTGGTCACGCTGAGCGCGGCCACGGGGTACAAGCTGCTCAAGAGCGGCGCGGTGATGCTGCACGCCTACGGGCCGGTGAGCCTCGCGCTGGGCTTCGTCGCGGCGGCGGTGTCGGCGGTGCTCGCGGTGCGCTGGATGCTCTCCTACCTGCGCGGCCACGGGCTCCAGGTGTTCGGCGTCTACCGGGTGCTGCTCGCGCTGGTGGTGGGGGCGCTGCTCGCGACCGGAACCCTCCAGCCGTGACGCTCCGCGCGGCATGGGCCCTCGGCGCGGCGGCGCTCGCGCTCGGCTCGGCCGCGACGGCGCAGTCGCCGCAGCCGCAGTTGCCGGTGAGCACCCGCATGGCGAACGACGAGCGGGCGCTCTTCGGGCTGCTCTCGGCCACCTACGGGCTGCGCCTCGGGACGACCATTAACCTCGCCGCCGGGCGCACCGTCGACACCGACCCCCACCCGGAGACCTACTGGATCCTCCCGGGAGCCCTGGCGCTCTCGGTCCCGGTGGGGGCGCTGCTGATCGAGCGCCGCTTCCCGATGCGCCGCGGCCGGGGTCTCTCCACGGGCTCCGGGGCGATCATGGGCTACCTGACGGCGATCTCCATCAGCTCGTGGGTGCGTGGCGAGTCGTCCCCGTCGAGCGTGTCGCTCACCGGCTGGGCGACCTTCATCGGCACCTCCTCGGGCATCGCCCTGGGGGCGCTGCTCGGTCACCTCACCGACGCGATGCCCGCGGACGCGCTCTTCGTGGCCACCGGCGGCGTCGGCGGCGCGCTGCTGGGCGGTCTCCTCTGCGGCTCCATGCGCTGCGGAGCGGACCTCGGCGCGTGGTCGCTGGTGGGCGAGCTGGGGCTCTTCACCACGGCGCTGCTGGTGCGCTCGGCGGTGCGCCCGACGGCGCCGACGATGCGGCTGGTGGGGGCCGGGGCGCTCGGCCTCGCAGGGCTGATGGGGGGCGGGGTGCTGCTGGCCCACGCGGTGCGCGACGGCGAGCTCACCGCCGACGGCGTGCAGCGGGGCGCGGTCTTCGCGCTGGGCGGACTGGTGGTGGGGGCGGTGACCTTCTTCGCCCTCGGGCGCAGCGCCGAGGCGGCGGCGAGGACGACGGTGATGCCGACGGCGCAGGTGGCCGGGCAGGCGATGGTGCTCGGGGTCTCGGTCACGCACCCCTGAGCGGGGAGAGCGCGCTACTTCTTCCCGCCGAAGAGGTTGCTGAACAGGTTGGTGATCTTGGTCACCGGGTTGTTGGCCTGCTCGCGGCGCTGGTCGCGGCGCATCTCCGCGATGCGCACCTCGCGCTGGGCGTCGAGGTTGTTGGGGTTGATCTCCAGCGCCTTGCGGAAGAACCCGATCGCCCGCTTGTCGCCCTTGACCTTGCACACCATCCCCATGAGGTAGTGCGCCTGGTCGTTGCTGTCGGTCGACCGCATGATCTTCGCGAGGCGCATCACGATGTCGTCGAGGTGCGGCGCGGGGTTGGTCTCGAGCAGGCACTGGCAGAGCAGGGCGTTGACGGCGATGTCGTCGGGGTTGGTCTCGAGCACGCGGCGGAGCATGCGCTCGGCCTCGACGTAGTCCTTGCGCTTGAGGGCGATCTCCGCGCGGTGGGCCTCCTGCACGGTGTCGAGCACCGCGTTGACGCGCTTCTGCGCCGCGGGGGTGCCGCCGCCGCCGGCGATGGTGCCCTCGTACTGCTCGCGGGACTTCGTATCCGAGAGGGTGCTGAAGGCGCTGTTGTAGAGCGCGAAGATCTCGGTGTAGAGCGCGCGGAGCTCGTTGGTGCCCGCGCGGTCGGGGTGCCACGCCGCGGCCACGATGGGGAAGCGAGTGCGGATCTCCTCCATCGTCGCCGAGGGGGTGAGGTCGAACATCTCGAAGTAGGTCCAGTGCTCCATGCGGGCGAGGTGGGCGCGGGCCTCCTTGGCCTTCAGGTCGCTCCCCGCCGCAGCCGCCTCGCCGCTGGGAGGACCGGACGTGGGCTCGGTGCGGGCCTTCGGGACGTTGAGGCTCGCGGTGATGGGGGTCTCCGCCGAGGCGGTGGCGCTCGACTGCACCGAGGTCAGGGAGACGGCCTCGATCTGCTTGGTGAGCGCCAGGAGGTAGAGCATCGTGCGCACGAGCGCGGGGTCGGGCGCGAGGCCCATGAGCTGCTCGGGGCTCGACGGCGAGGAGCGGAGCTGCGTGGCCGCGAGGCCCAGCTCGGTGCCGAACTCGAAGCGATCGAACTCGTGGCCCTCGCGCAGCCGGAGGCCCCGCTGGCCGATCTTCTCGAAGACCACCGCCATGGCGGCCTCCGTGGGCGGCGCGACCTGCAGGCCCCGCCACACGATGGGGAAGACGTCGTGGGGGGTGCGGGCGCGGTCTTCGCCGTCGAGCAGGTCGACGTCGGCGTAGTAGGCGTAGGTGCCCTGCGGGTTGCCGAAGAGCGCGACCACCTTGCGGCGGAGCTGCTCTCGCAGCGCGGCCTCGAGGGTGGTCGGGTCGGCCGCGCGCATCCGGAGGATCGTCGGGATCTCCTCCGCCCCGGGCGCGTCGAGGCTCTGCTGGACCTTGATGAACGCGTCGTCGGTGAGCAGCCCGAGGTCGTGCAGCACCCACCCGAGGTTCTGCGTGAAGCTCGGGAGGCGCACCGCCACGATGGTGCCCTTCTCCAGCACCAGCACCGACTCGCCGACGCCGTCGTCCCCGTCTGCGCCCTCCGAGGGAGGAGGGTTACGCACCACGAACGTGCCCGTCATCTTCCTCTCGCGAGCGTAGAGGAGGACGTTGGGAAGGGGGGTCTTGGCGAAGGTCCCTTCGGTGGTGGGCCGGGTGGTCGGGGCGGTCATCGCAGCGGTGGACTCCGGAGGGCTGATCGGTGGAGTAGGTTAACGTAGGGGCCGGCCACTATACCGCGCGCCAGGTGGTTCCCGAAGCCCCATCGCGCAGTTCGATGCCCATGGCGGTGAGCTCCGCCCGGATCTCGTCGGCGCGCGCGAACTCCCTGCCCTCCCGGGCGGCGGTGCGCTGCTGCACGAGGCCGTCGATGCGCGCCGGGTCGAGCTTGCGGCACCTCACCCGGCGGGCCGTCACCCTCGCGAAGAAGGCCTCCGGGTCGCCCTCGCCGATGCCGAGCACCGCCGTGAGGTGGGTGATCGCCGCGTCGGCCGCGTCGAGGTCCCGCTTGTCGGGGCGCTTGGTGTCGCAGAGCTTGTTGGTGAGCGTGAACACCTGCGCGAAGGGGTCGAGCGCCCCGGCGGTGTTGAGGTCGTCGTCGAGGGCGGCGTCGAAGTCCCGCACCAGCCTGGCGATGACGTCGACCAGCGTGGCCTTGCCCACCACCCCCGTAGGGATCTTCGCCGCGAGCTTCATCCTCGTGTCGTAGAAGTACTCGAGGCGCTTCTCGGCCTGCTCGATGGTGGGAAAGCTCACCTGGTCGCCGCTCTCCGCGAGGTCGAAGGCCAGCGGGGCGCGGTAGTGGGTGCCCAGGATCCACAGCCGGATGGCCTCGCCGTCCACCCGGTCGCGCAGCCTTCGCAGCTGGAACCAGTGGCCGAAGTGCACCTTGCGCTCGAGCACGGCGATCATGGCGCGGTCGTCGTCGGTGAGCGTCGCCGGGTCTCGCTCGCGGTAGGCCTGGAGCGTCTTCGGGTCGGACTTGGACACCTTGCGCAGGTCGGGGTGGGCCTCCTTGAGCGCCGGGAGCCTCGCCGTGACGGCCTCGCTGAAGTCGGCGTTGCGCTCGATGTCGACCTCGATGAAGCCGTTGTGCATCCACGCGCTGGCCATCGGGCCGTGCACCGGCTCGGTCTGGGCGATCTCGTTCTCGTGGTGGGGAAACTTCAGGTCCTGCCCGCCGCCGTGGATGTCGAAGCCGTCTCCGAGCAGCGCGTGGGCCATCACCGAGCACTCGATGTGCCACCCCGGCCGGCCTTCGCCCCAGGGGGAGGGCCACCGCGCCCCGTCGGGCTCGTGGGCCTTCGACGACTTCCAGAGCGCGAAGTCGGGCTCGTTGCGCTTGCCCTCGCCGGTCTTGCCCCGGCCCTCGCTGGAGCACTGGTCGACGAGGTGGCGCTTGGACAGCTTGCCATAGCCCTCGAACTTCGCGGTGTCGTAGTACACGTCGCCGTCGTCGGTGACGTAGGCGAAGCCCTTGGCCAGCAGCGACTCGATGTGGGCGATGATGCCGGGGATGTTCTCGCTGACCCGGGGCTCGGCCCACGGGGGGCGGCACATCAGCGCGGCCACGTCGTCGCGGTAGGCGTCGATGTAGCGGTCGGTGATGACCCGCGGCGCCTCGCCGGTGTCGATCGCGACCTGGATGATCTTGTCGTCGACGTCGGTGAAGTTGCGCACGTACCGGACGATGAGCCCCTGGCGCTCGAGGTGGCGCACGAGCACGTCGAAGACGACCGGCGGCCGCGCGTTGCCGACGTGGATGTACCCGTAGACCGTAGGCCCGCAGACGTAGAGGGACGTCTCCCCGGGCGTTCGCTGGGGCAGCGGGATCTCCGCGTTGGTCAAGCTGTCGTGCAGGCGGAAGGACATGATCGGTGGAGGTAGCCCACCGCGTCGGGGTGCGGCAAGGGGCTCGCGACAAGCGGGGGCCTTCCGGGGGATAAACCCTCCCAACAGCTCCATGGACGCCAGCACGATACGGTCACGCATCACGGGTTCGCTCGACGGTCTGCTCATCGGCGACGCCCTCGGGTGCCCGGTGGAGATGAAGACCCCGGCGGAGATTCGCGCCCGCTACGGGACGCTCCGCACCCTCGAGGACACCCCCCGACCCTGGTGGCGCCCGGCGGGGCTTCACTCCGACGACAGCCAGCAGGCGATCGCCCTCTGCGACGCGCTGCTGGAGGCGCCCGACGCCCCGGCGCCGGTGTTCGCCCGGCTGCTGGTGGAGATCTACGAGGCCTACGACAAGGGCCCGGGGCAGCACGGAGGCCACCGTGGGACGGGGAAGAACTTCCGGGTCACCGTCGACAGGCTGATCGCCGCCCAGGGGAGCGACCCCTTCGCCGGGGCGCAGGCGACGGCGGGCAACGGCGTGGCGATGCTGGCGGCGCCCATCGCGTGGCGCTTCCCCACGGAGCCCGCCCGGAGGAGGGCGGCGCTGCTCTCGGTGGCGAGGGTGAAGACCACCGATCCTCGCGCGGCGGGGGCGGGCGCGGCGCTGGTCGAGGCGGTGGCCTACGGGCTCGCGTACGGGACGCTGCGGGGCATCGACCCCGCCCGCTGGATCGACGCCACGGCGAAGGCCGAGCAGGAGGCGGCGGAGCAGTGGGGGGCGGACGGCCCGACGACGCACGCGTTCTCCCGGGCGCTGACGGCGATGCTGGCGCGCTGGCCCTGCGAGCGGGCGGAGATGCTGGACGCGATCGCGGCGGTGGCGGGCGCGACGAGCGACCGGCCGGTGGGCCCGAGCGCGGGCTACGCGCTGGCCTCGGTGGTGACGGCGCTCTACCTGGCCATGGACGCCCCGACGCTGGAGCGGGCGCTCATCGACGCGGTGAACCTGGGCGACGACGCCGACACGGTGGGCGCGATGGTGGGCGCGGTGCGCGGCGCGGCCGACGGCGCGGACGCGGTGCCCAAGCGCTGGAGAGAGGGCCTGTGGGCGAAGGGCGCGTTCAACGACCGGGTGGAGGCGCTGGTCGAGGGCGCGGCGGCGCGGTGGTCCGGCGGGGGCGGAGGGTGGAAGCCGAAGGAGTCGCTCGCGAGCAGCGAGGGGCGGTGGTCGAGGATGGCCGAGCGGGCCAGAGGGGCGCTGGGGAAGTAGCGGGGCCCTACAGCCCCGCGGAGTTCATCGCGTCGAGGATCGCCTGGCCGTCGCGCAGCCGGCCCCCGCGCTCCCGGCGGATCATCGCGCCGATGATCTCCTCCAGGGCCTCCGGGACGTCGGGGCGCACCAGCCTCACCCTGGGCGACTCCTCCAGCATCAGCCGGGCGATGGAGGCCATCGGCGTCGGACCATGGAAGGGCGACGCGCCGGTGAGGCACTCGTAGGCCACGCAGCCGGCCGCGAACACGTCGCAGCGGGCGTCGGGGGTGAAGCCGTCCTTCACCTGCTCGGGGGCGAGGTAGCCCGGCGTGCCGAGGAGCGTCCCGGTCTGCGTGACCGGAGCGCTGTCGGTGCCGCGAGCCAGCCCGAAGTCGATGAGCTTCAGCGAGTCGATGTCACCGTCCACCAGGAAGAGGTTGCCCGGCTTCACGTCGCGGTGAACCACGTTGGAGCGGTGCACGTGACCCAGCGCCTCGCCGGTGTGACGGATCAAGCGCCGGGTCTCGTCGATGGAGAGCGTCCCCTGCTGGAGCCGACGAGCGAGGTCCATGCCCTCCAGCCAGTCCATCACCAGGTAGTGGAAGCCTTCGCCGGCGTCGCCGTGCGCCCGGTAGGGCACCACCCGAGGGTGGTGCATCCCCGCCAGCGCCTCGCACTCGCGCAAGAACCGGTCGGTCGACGTCGCCGTGCGCGCAATGAGCTTCACCGCGACGTCCTGGCCGGTCTCCTTGTCCTTCGCCCGGTAGACCGAGCCCATGCCCCCCTCGGCGATGCGCCGCACCAGCTCGTAGCGCCCCGCAATCGTTGCGCGCGCCGAGCCCATCATCTCGAAGGGCAGCGGCATCGTCGGGGTCATCCCCGGCGGGAGCTGCGAGGTGGGGCGCTCGGAGTGGCGCTGCAGCCTCGCCCTCACGGTGTCGATGAGCTCCTCCGGGGTGAAGGGCTTCACCAGGTAGTCGTCGGCGCCGAGGTTCATCCCCCGGCGCACGTCCTTCATGTCCGCCCCGCCGCTCAGGAACACGAAGGGGATGTCCTTCGTCGCAGGCAGCGTGCGCAGCTGGGTGAGCGTGTCGTGCCCGTCGAGCTCGGGCATCCGCACGTCGCACAGGATGATCGAAGGGATCGCGTCGATGGCCAGCGCCACCCCGACCCGGCCGTTCTCCGCGGGGATCACCTCGAAGCCGTCGGACTCCAGCGCCATGCACATCATCGCCCGGAAATCCGCGTCGTCCTCGATCACGAGGATGCGGGACTTCAGCTCGCTCAAGGATGTTGCTGGCGCTTGCACCCGATGACCCCTCATGCCCCTTCGTCGAACAGGAATCCCATGGGCGATGCCCACGAAACCGGAAGTTGGAGTTCTAACAGTACTGTCTGGTCGCTGCACCCGGAGGATCGACCCCGGGAGTCAGCCAGAGTGCAGCCCATATGCCACCCGTGCGGCGACGCCCCTCTCCTCCAACGCCGCCGCGCACCTCCCTCCGCAAGCACGCCCCGGTGTGGCGGAGCGCCACACACCCGTGGGATGGACACCAGGCGGACCAGAATGGGCTACTGTTCCCGTTCTTGAAGCGCCGGGATCGGTGACCTGACAGCTTCGACAGTGCGCCTGCCAACCCTATGCAGTGAGCAGGGCGCGACGTGATGGTCCCGGCCCTTCGTACCTTAGGCTGCTCTCCCTGAAAGGATCGATGGCGTGACCGAACGAGTAGATGCTCCGGCGCGGGTGCTGGTCGTGGACGACGACGCGGACATGGGCGAGATGGTCGCGACCTTCGTGCGCCGCCTCGGCCACCAGCCGGTGTGCGTGCAGAACCCCGAGGAGGGCATCGCCCGGATGGCGGGCGAGGAGTTCGCGCTGGTGCTGACGGACGTACAGATGGGCTCGATGGACGGCATCGCGCTCTGCGAGCACATCGCGACGATGCACCCCGACGTGCCGGTGATCGTGCTCACCGGTCACGGCAACCTGGAGACCGCCGTGCGGGCGATGCGCGCGGGGGCCTACGACTTCCTCACCAAGCCCGTCGACGCCGACATGCTCGCCATCTCCATGGAGCGGGCGATGGAGCACCGGAGCCTGCGCCAGGAGGTTCGTCGGCTGCAGAGCGAGGTGGTGCGCGCCCAGCCGTCGAGGGCGCTGGTGGGCTCCAGCCGGGCGATGCGGGAGATCCTGAGCCTCATCGAGCGGGTGGCCTCCACCGACGCCACGGTGCTGGTCACCGGAGAGAGCGGCACCGGCAAGGAGCTCGTCGCCCGCGCCATCCACGGGATGAGCGCCCGGCACAAGGGCCCCTTCGTGGCCATCAACTGCGCCGCGGTGCCGCACAACCTGCTGGAGAGCGAGCTCTTCGGGCACGTGCGCGGCGCCTTCACCGACGCGCGCAACGCCCGGGCGGGGCTCTTCCTCGAGGCCAACGGGGGGACGCTCTTCCTCGACGAGATCGCCGAGATGCCCCTGGAGATGCAGGCCAAGCTGCTCCGTGCGCTGCAGGAGCGCACCGTGCGCCCGGTGGGAGGCGACCGGGAGGCTCCCTTCGACGCGAGGGTGATCACCGCCACCAACCGCGACCTCGAGGCCGAGGTGCGCGCCCGACGCTTCCGCGAAGACCTCTTCTACCGCATCGCCGTGGTCTGCGTGGAGGTGCCCACGCTGCGGGAGCGCTCGGTCGACATCCCGGTGCTCGCGCAGCACTTCCTCGTGCGCTTCGCCGAGCGCTTCGGGAAGAAGGTCGTCGGCTTCCACCCGGCCTCGCTGGCGAGGCTGGTGAGCTACACCTGGCCGGGCAACGTGCGTGAGCTGGAGAACTGCATCGAGCGCTCGGTCGCGCTCACCCGCTACGACCACGTCACCGTCGAAGACCTGCCGGAGAAGATCCGAGCGTACGAGATCAAGCAGCGGCCGATGGCCCCGGAGACGGAAACCGAGCTGGTCACCCTCTCGGAGCTGGAGCGCCGCTACGTGCAGCGGGTGATGGTGCTGGTCGGGGGCAACAAGTCCCGCGCCGCCAGGGTGCTGGGCCTCGACCGGCGGACGCTCTACCGGATGCTGGAGCGAGAGCCCGGCACCGAGGCCCCGACGCCTACGGGCTGAGCGGGAGGGTGAACGAGAAGACGGTGCCGCGGCCGGGCTCGCTCTCGGCCGCGATCTGTCCCCCGTGCGCCAGGACGATGCCGCGGGCGATGTAGAGCCCGAGCCCGGCGCTGTGCCGCCCCGAGCGCTCGCCCTTCCAGAACCGGTCGAAGAGCTTCGGCAGGTGCTCGGGGGGGATGCCCGCGCCGGTGTCGGCCACCGTGAAGCGGGCGAGGTCGCCGACGCGTTCGACCCCGAGGGAGATGGCCCCGCCGGCGGGGGTGAACTTCAGCGCGTTGCCCACCAGGTTGGAGAACACCTGCAGCACCCGGTCGCGGTCGGCCATCACCCGCAGCGGCGCGACCTCGTGGGCGGTCACCGTCACCTTGCCCGCCGCGGCCTCCAGCGTCGCCGCGTCGAGGGCCTCCTGCACCAGCTCGGCGGCGGGCGTCGCGCGGGGCGTCACGAGCACGGCGCCGGAGTCGAGCCGCGAGGCGTCGAGGAGGTCTTCGATGAGCCGCTCCATGCGCTTGCAGCTCCGGGAGATGCGGTTGATCACCTCGAGGTCGTCGGCGTAGCGCCCGCCCGGGGCGGTGATGCTACGGCGCAGCATCGCGGCGCCCATGGAGACCGTGCCCAGGGGGCTGCGCAGGTCGTGCGAGACCACCGCGAGCACCTCGTCGCGCGACTGCGAGGCCGCCGTCGCCGCGCGGAGCAGCGCGCCGTTCTCCAGCGCGACCACCGCCATGCGCGCGAACTTCCCCAGCAGCGCCGAGCCCGCCAGCGCGTCGAGGAACACCCCTCCCTGCAGCACCATTCGCCCCACCCGCTGGCCCGAGGAGTCTCTCAACGCCTGCACGATGTCGTCGGGGGTCTCCGGCACGGGAGCCCCGGCCTCGACGGCGGTGGCCACCCGGGTGATGGCCGGCAGGTCGCCGCGCGCCTCGACCTCCACGGTCACCGCCCTCGCCTCGAAGAGCCGCAGGGCCTCGACCGCGATGGCCGCGACCATCTGCTCGACGCCGCCCGCCGCGTGGATGCGCTCGCTGCACTCCACCATCGCGTGCAGCCGCTCGGCGTGCTTCTGCAGCACCTCGCGGGCCTCGCGCTCGCGGCGACGCAGCTCGTGGGCGCGCAGCGCCTGCACCACGCTGCGCACCAGCTGGCCGTTGGCCACCTGGTTCTTCGGGAGGTAGTCCGCCGCGCCGCGCTTCATCAGCTCCGAGGCGAGCATCTCGTCTCCGTGACCCGTCAGCACGATGGCCGGCGCCGTCGACCCCAGAGAGCTCGCGAGCTCGATCACCTGCTGGCCGTCGCTGCCGGGGATGAGATAGTCGACGATGAGGCAGTCGAAGGAGCCCTCGGTGAGCGCGGCGCGAGCGGCCTCCAGGTCGGCGGCCTCGGTGATCTCGATGGGGAGCGAGGACTGCTGCAGCGCGCGGCGCACGGCGAGCCGGTCGACGGCGTCGTCGTCGACCAGCAGGAAGCGCAGGGCTCGTTCGCCGCGGTGGGACTGGGGATCAGACATCACCCCATTGTCCCTCGGCATTTGCAGCTGGGCTGTCAAGATGTTGGGGCTGCGTGGGTGGCACGCCGCAGGGGCGCGTACGCGGGCGAGGCGGCGTGATACCCACTGGTGCCATGTGGGCCGCGCGCGACATGTCGATCTGGTGGTGGGCCTTCGGGTACTTCGCGACCTACGTGCCCTACAGCGCGCTGACCAAGGCGCTCTCCGACGGCGCGATGCCGGGGATGTCGACGCGCGTCGATGGCTTCGTGCTGCTGCCCGCGACGGGCATCGCGTGCCTGGTCGGCTCGATGACCTTCCTGCTGGCGACCGGCTGGTGGCAGACGGCGAGCCGGGTGAAGGTGCTCGGGCAGAGCTTTCCGAGGCCGACGCGGTGGTCGGCGCTCTCGGGGCTCTGCGCCTCGGCCATCATGGTGACGACGACCCTCGCGTACACCTTCGAGGGCACGTCCATCGTGCTGATGATGCTGCTGATGCGCGGCATCGTGCTGGGGCTCGCGCCGGTGGTCGACCTCATCTCCCGCCGCCCGGTGAGGGCCCGGGCCTGGGTGGCGCTGGGCCTCAGCTTCGCCGCGCTCGTGGTGGCGTTTCGGGCGCGCGGGTCGCTCACCCTCTCGGCCCCCGCCCTCCTCTGCCTCGCGCTCTACGGGAGCGCGTACTTCGTGCGCCTCCGGGTGATGAGCCGCGCCGCGAAGACCGAGGACGGCGGCGACAACCGACGCTTCTTCGTCGAGGAGCAGCTCGTGAGCGCGCCCGCGGTGCTCACCATCCTGTGCCTGTGGGCGCTCTCCGGCACCGGGCCGCAGGGCGTCTCGCTGCGCCAGGGCTTCGGGGACTTCCTCCTCGGCCCGATGGGGGCTGCGGCCTTCCTCGCGGGCCTCTGCTCTCAGGGCACCGGCATCTTCGGCTCGCTGGTGCTCCTCGACAAGCGGGAGAACACCTTCTGCATCCCGGTCAACCGCGCCTCGAGCGTGCTGGCGGGCGTCGCGGCCTCCGGGCTGCTCGCGGCGCTGCTGCCGAGGATGCGCCTGCCCGCGACGGGCGAGCTCTTCGGCGCGGCCCTGATGATCGGCGCGCTGGTGGTGCTCGCGCTCCCTTCGCGCTCCCGGGCGTGACGCCGTCGAGTCGAGTCAGAGGCAGCGCCCGCTGACGCAGCCGGTGCCATCGGCGCAGACGACCCCGCACGCTCCGCAGTTGAGGTCGTCGACGGAGACGTCGACGCAGCGGGTCGCGACGCAGCCCGCGTCCACGGGCGAGACCACCGGGCACGACTCCTGGAGCGTCGGGCAGCGCGACGTGCACACGCCCGCCACGCACCGATCGCTGGTGCCGCAGCAATGAGCCCCGCAGGCGCCGCAGTGCAGCGTGCTCACCCGAAGGTCGGCGCACTCGACCGGGCCCCCGACGGGACCGCAGGAAGCCAGCCCCGGCGCGCACACGCCGGAGTCGGTCGCACCGGAGTCCACCGCACCGGAGTCGGTCGCACCGGAGTCCACCGCACCGGAGTCGGTCGCGCCGGAGTCCACCGCACCGGAGTCGGTCGCCATGGCATCGACCACCACGGAGTCCACCGTGACCGGCACGTCGGCGGTGGGCGCTCCATGGTCCGTCGAGGCTCCAGCGTCTGATCCGTTGTCCGTGGGCGTCGCGGTGTCGGTCGCCGTCCCCCGATCGGTGAGGGCGCCGCGGTCGGTGCTCACCGGGCCGAGATCGTCCTCGCGGACGTCGAGCAGCGAGAGGGCCGCGTCGCCGATGTCGACGCCTGGACGCGCCGGGGCCTTGTCGGTGCACGAGACCGCCGCGACGACGAGCCAGATCGATCGGAGTGGGGCGCGCTTCATGATCGGGAGTTCATCCTGTCTGGAGGGTCGAGCGCTACGGTCTTCAGCGAGCGAGCGCATACACCGGCGCCCCGCCGAGCAGCACGCCCGCGGCGCCCCGCCCGATGTCGTGGCCCATCATGTCCACGAGCTCCGTCGCCTCGGCGGGCGGCGTCCAGCGCCACGGCTCCGCGGCGTCGTCCGCGCGCCAGGCGGCCCAGGCGCGGCGTCCGCTCGCGTCGCGGAGCGCGAGCACATGCACGTCTCCGGGCGCCCCGGCGACGGGCTCGCGAGAGGTCACATGGAAGGCGCCGAGGGAGGCGAAGAGGGCTCGGAGCGTGTCGGCGGAGCGCTTGGGTGCGGGGTCGACCTCGTCGGCGGTGTCGGGGTCGTAGCGGTAGATGCCGAAGAGGTCCTCGGGGACGAGCTCGCCCCGGCCGTTGCCGTCGCCGAGCTCGTAGAGCCACACGCCGTCGACGCCCGCGAGCGCCGAGAGAAGCACCGCGCGAACGAGGTAGCGCGCCTGCCTCTCCTCCGTGACCTCCGCGGTGACGGGCCAGCCGGTCTCGGTGATCCAGATCGGGCGGGCGAGGTCGTAGCCGCTGGCCTCCAGCATGGCGGCCATCTCCTCGACCTTGTGGACGTGCGAGACCTCGCCGTTGCCCTCGGCCTCGGGCGAGACCCTCGGGGGGTAGAGCGTGTAGGCGTGCATCGCGAAGGCGCCGAGCGAGGGCGCGAGCGAGGGCGTCGCCTCGAAGGCGCGGCGGGTGAACTCCACCCCCCCGGTGATGAGCTGCGGGAGGAAGACGGTTCCGCCGAAGGCGACGCGGGCCATCGGGTCGGCGGCGACGGCGGACTCCCGGGCGAGCGACACCAGGCGGCCGAAGGCGGGAGGGTCGCCGCGCACCGTCGGGAGCCAGAAGCGGAAGCCGGCGTTGGGTTCGTTCCAGACCTCCCAGTCGCGGACCCGGTCGTGGTAGCGGGCCACCGCGGCGGCGGCGTAGCGGGCGAAGGTGCGAGGGTCGTCCGGGGCGTGGTAGTCCGTGGCGCCCGGCGCGGCGGAGGCCCAGCGGTTGCCGTAGGCCAGCACCGCGAGCACGTCGACGCCGGCGGCGCGGCACTCGTCGAGCAGGGCGTCGTAGGCGCCCCAGGAGAAGGTCCCGGCGGTGGGCTCGACGTCGCGCCAGAAGATCTCCCGGCGCACCCGGTGGAGCCCCAGAGAGCGCAGCGTGCGGAGGGCCCACGCGCGGCGGCCGCGGGCCGAGGGGGAGGCGCCGACGGGGAGGTCGCGGCCCGGCAGGGAGAAGCCGACCAGGTCGGAGAGGGCGCGCGCCGAGGGAGGGAGGGAGCGCCGCGGAGGCAGCACCGGAGGGACATCGTCCATGGCGATGTCGGGAGAGGGGATATCGCCCATGGAGATATCGGGAGAGGCGATGTCGGAAGAGGCGTCGACGAGGGGGACGTCCGAAGGGCCGGGCGAGGGCGAGCTGCACCCGAGGAGGAGGAGGGCGGCCGCGGCGAGGGAGGGGCGGATCACGGCGAGAGGTTATACGCGACGACGGGCGGCGGGACGCGCGGTGTCC
The DNA here is from genome assembly GCA_004297725.1 of Myxococcaceae bacterium. GTDB lineage: Bacteria > Myxococcota_A > Polyangia > Polyangiales > SCUS01. The sequence goes on from SCUS01000119.1 coordinate 22,590, forward strand.
CTCCGCTCCCTGGAACGACCGCACCCCCGGGCGTAGCATCGCCGATCGATGGATCCCAAGACGCCCAACAACAACGGCTGGACCGCGCCGGGCCACGGCACCGGTCCCTTCGGTGAGCCCCTCGACGATCCGCGGCCCCGCGTCGACGAGCGCCTCGTCGAGCCCGAGACGGCCTACGAGGTCGTGCGCGGAGAGCGCGTCCAGGCGTCGCCCTCGAACCCCGACCACGCCGATCCGCACATGCAGCTCGACGCCGTGGTGTTCACCCACCTCCGACCCGGCTGGCGCGGAGCGACGGACATGCTCACCCGCACCGACGAGCGCTCGGACTTCGCCACCGACGCGAGCGTCCGGCGCGAGGGCATCGACCCGACGACGGGCGCCCGCTACCTGGAGGAGGTCGCCTTCGAGGTCGTCAACACGCAGCGCGCCGGTGACCTCACGGCGAAGGCCCAGGACCTCACCGCGCGCGGCGTGCGCCGCGTCTTCGGCCTGTGGCCTCGGCAGAAGCGCATCTGCGAGTGGCGCGGCGGCGTGTGGCAGGTGCTCCCCCTGGCGAGCGTCATCGACGACGAGTGCTTCGCGCGACCGATCCCGGTGCAGGCGCTGCTCGATGCGTCCGCGGCCGATGACGCGCTCGCCGACGCGCTGCTGGCGCGGGGCAACTCGCGGCTCGCGGCGGTCGTCGCCTCCGCCGCCCACCAGGGCGAGGCGCGCGGCGAGGTCCGCGGCGAGGCCCGCGGAGAGGCCCGTGGAGAGGCCCAGGGGAAGGCCGCCGCGCTGCTGGCGGTCCTCCAGGCTCGCGGCCTCGACGTCGACGAGGACGTCCGCCAGCGCATCACCTCCTGCGCCGACTCGGCCCTGCTCTCGGTGTGGATCACCCGGGCCGTCACCGCGACCGCGCTCGCCGACATCCTCGACGCGTCGGCCCCGTAGCATCGCTCTCCCCCCCACTCGGTAGAGCCCGCGCCTGGGGACGTGGTATCGCCCAGCCATGTCCCTCGAGTGCGCCCACTGTGGAACCCGCTGCCCCGAAGGCTCCCCGCGCTGCCCGAAGTGCCTCCGCGCCACGCACCTGATGCCCGTCGTCGACGCCCCCGCGCCGAAGCCCCATCGCACCCGGGTGGTGCTGGCGGTCGTCGGGCTGCTGCTCGTCCTGGGAGGCGGCGGCGCGTGGCACACGCTGCGCTCGCGGAGGGCGCTCGATCAGGTCAGGCCGATTCCGACGGAGGTTCCGCCGCAGGCCAACGATCCGCTGGCGGCCGGGGCGGAGCTTCAGGAGGTGGTGGCCCGGGTGCGCGCCGAGCGAGACCCGGTGGCCAGGGCGCGCCGCGCCGCGGAGCTGGTGCACCAGCGCCGGCAGGCGGCGGTGGTGGGGGAGGGCGAGGGCGCCCCGGCCCCGCGCTCGCCAGAGCTGGTGTGGCGGGTGCTGCCGTCGGCGCGGGAGAGGGTGAGCTCGCTCGACCTCGCGCGGCTGGTGGCGACGCTGCTGCGCTCCGCGGGCGACCCCGGGGTGACCGTGGCCGAGCGCACCGCGCCGGCGCGCAGCGACGAGCCCGTCGACCCCACGGGGATGCTCGGGAGCTTCGTGGTGCGCGCGGGCGACCACGTGGTGGAGGTCGCCGACGGCACCCTCACCGCGCAGGCGAGCGTCGCGCACCAGAGCCTCGACAACGCCGCGCTCGCGGGCGCCATCGCCGCGCAGTCGGCCCTCGAGCTGGCCACCAACGGGGGCCCTCGGGACCGGGCGCTCCAGTACGCGAGCTCCGCGGTGGACGCCTGGGGCGCCTCGCCGACGCCGCTCCTCGCGAGGGCACGGGTGTGGATCGAGGTCGGCGGCTCGAGCGGGCTCGACCTCGCGGACAGCGACCTGAGGGCCGCCATCGCGCTGCGCGACGACCCCGCGGCGCACCTCGCCCGCGCCCGGGTGCTTCTGGCGATGGATCGACTCGCGGAGGCCGCGACGGAGTCGTTGCGCGCCGCGAGGATGGCGCCCGCGTGGGGCACCGCCGGCCTCGCGATGATCGCGCTGCGCCCGGTGCTGGAGCGCCTCGACGCCTCGGCCCCCGAGGGCTGCGACGGCCTGCGCCGGGGCCGCGCCCCGTGGACCGACGACGCCTACGCGCTCTGCGCGCCGGATGTTCCGGAGGAGGCCCGCCGCGCCTCGGCGACGCGCCTGCTCGCGGGGAGCGACGACCCGCTGCGGGCGGCCTACGCCGTGCGCACCCTCGGCGCCGACGCCGCGCGCTCGCTGCATGACCGGCTGCGGAGCGGCCCGCAGCGGGAGGCCGCGCGGTGGCTGATGCTGATGGGCCGAGGGGAGCTCGCGGCGCTGGTGCTGGGCGACGTCGACGGCGGGCGCTGAGGTCGCTCGTGCGGGGCGCGTGGGTGCTGCTGCTGGGCCTCGCGGGGTGCGAGCCGGGGGCTCCGAGGGACGAGGGTCCGAGGAGCCCGAGGGAGGCCATGGCCCAGTGGGCGCGCTGCGCCTTCGACGGCGTGGGCGAGGGCCCCACCGCGGCGCAGCTCGAGGGCGCGATGCGCGTGGCGCTGCGGCGGGACCGGGCGCGCTGGGTCGTGCGGGCGGGGCGCTGCGAGGACGCGCTGACGGTGCGCTCGGAGACCCCGGCGTGCCTGCGGGGGCTGCGGTCGCGCTGGTCGCAGATGCTCCCGGTGGCGCAGCGAGGGGTCGACGACGCCATCGAGACGGACGTGGCGGTGCGGCGCGTGGGAGAGGCGTGGATCGCGGCGCAGCGGGAGTGCCCGTAGCGCGGGCGCAGAGCCCTCAGCGGACGACGACCACGCCGGTCATGCCGAGGAAGGCGTGCATCCCGCAGACGTAGGGGTAGGTGCCGGGGCGGGGGAAGTTCACCGTGACGGAGGTCCCGGTCATGGTGGTGGGGATGGGGTTGCCCGCGGCGCCGCCGTTGGTGTCGCCCGGAACACCCCGGGTGAGCGGGTGCGAGGCGAAGGCGCCCACCCAGGTGACGTCCTGCCCGGCGGCGATGCTCAGGCACTTCGGGGCGAAGGAGAAGCCCCCGCTGCCGTTCTCTCCGCCGAAGCCCACGGTGCGGCTGGCGCCGGCCGCGCTCCGGTCGACGAACATCTCCGGGGTGCAGCCGTTGAGGCTCGCGCCCGCCGCGCCTCCGTCGCCGTGGACGAGCGGTGTCTGCACCGGGGTGAAGTCACCGCAGCCGATCCAGAGGGGGAGGCTCGCGACGACGAGGCAGCGGGAGGGCTTCATGGGGGCCGCGCGATGATTCGCCCGATCGACCGCGGCTGGCAATCTCCCGGCGCAGGGCCTACGCGTAGAGGGGCACCTTGCCGCGCCAGTGGGTGTCCCAGGAGGGGTCGCGCTCGAGGAGCTCGGCGATGGCGTCCGCGGGCATCGGCCGCGAGAAGAAATAACCCTGCGCCCGAGGGCAGGAGAGGTCGACGAGGCGTCCCATCTGGTCTTCGGTCTCGACGCCCTCGGCGATGGCCTGCAAGCCCAGCGAGCCGGCGAGGCCCACGGTGGCGGCCACGATGGCGCTGTCCTCGCTGTCCTCCCCCAAGCCCGACACGAAGGACTTGTCGACCTTCAGGATGTCGATGGGGAATCGCTTGAGGTAGGTGAGCGACGAGTACCCGGTGCCGAAGTCGTCGACGCTCAGTCGCAGCCCGAGGGCCTTCAGCAGCTTGAGCACCCGGCCCGCCTTCTCCGGGTCGGCCATGAGCACGCTCTCGGTGACCTCCAGCACCACCGTCGAGGAGTCGAGCGACGAGACCGACAGCGCCTCGGCCACCAGGCCCACCAGGCCCGGGTGGATGATCTGCCCCGCCGACAGGTTGATCGACATGCGGAGGCTCGCGTACGCGGGGAAGCGCTCGTGCCAGCGCTGGCTCTGCCGGCAGGCCTCCTGGAGCACCCAGGTGCCGATGGGCACGATGAGCCCGGTCTCCTCGGCGATGGGGATGAACGCGTCCGGGGAGAGCAGGCCCCGCTCCGGGTGCTGCCAGCGCACCAGCGCCTCGACGCCGACGATCTTCCCGGTGACCAGGTCGACGATGGGCTGGTAGTGCAGCCGCAGCTCCTCTCGCGCCACGGCCTCGCGCAGCGCCATCACCGTCTGCATCCGCTCGACGGCCTTCGCCCGCAGGCTGTCGCTGAAGTACACGCAGCGGTTTCGGCCCTCCTCCTTGGCCCGGTACATGGCGACGTTGGCGTCTCGCACCAGCGACTGCGCGTCGACGCCCCCGGTCGTCGCGGTCGCGATGCCCATGCTCAGGGTGATGGTGAAGCTCTGGCCCTCCCACTCGAAGGGCGCGCGGAAGGCCTCCTGCACCCGCGTGGCGACGAGCATCGCGTCGGCCTCGCTGCGGAGCTCGTCGCAGATCACCACGAACTCGTCGCCGCCGAAGCGGGTCACCGCGTCGCCCAGGCGGGTGGCGTGCTTCAGCCGCTCGGCGGCGGCCACCAGCAGCGCGTCGCCCGCGGCGTGCCCGAGGCCGTCGTTGACGACCTTGAACTGGTCGATGTCGATGAAGAGCAGGCCCACGACCCCGAGGTGGCGCGCGAGCCGGACGAGCGCCTGGGCGAGCCGGTCGTACAGCAGCGCGCGGTTGGGCAGCCCGGTGAGCCGGTCGTGCAGCGCCTGGTGGGAGAGCGCGTTCTCCAGCGCCTTCTGGGCGGTCACGTCGAGCGCGTGCGCCACGCAGTAGCTCGGCACGCCGTCGGCCTGGCGCACCAGCGCGAGAGAGACCCGCGCCCAGGCCTGCGCCCCGCCAGGGCGATCGAGGCGCAGCTCCCGGTCGTAGGTGAGGTCGACGTCGCGGATGAGGGCCGCGATGGCGTCGCTCACCTCCGCGCCGTCGGAGCCCGAGAGGAGGCTCGCGAAGACCCGGCCGGGGAGCGCCTCGCGCTCTCGGCCCGCCATCGCCGCGAGGCTCTCGTTGGCCAGCACGATGCGGCCGCCGAGGTCGATGAGGGCCACTCCCACGGGCGCCGCGTCGAAGGCCGCCCGGAAGCGCGCCTCTTCGGCGTCCATGCGTCGGGCCAGGTCGGTGCTGTGTCGCAGCACCCAGAGCACCAGGTCGGCCCCGATGCGCACGGCCCGGTACTCGTTGCCGAGCGGCCGGTAGGTCGCGCTCTCCGTCCACCAGAACTCCCCGAACTCCGACGAGCCGCCGTTGAGCACCCGGAGGCACGCCGCGAAGGCGCCGTTGAGCACCATCTGCGGCCAGAGTTCGCTGCAGAGCGCCCCGATGGCGGCCTCCGGGGCAGGCTGGCCCTCGCGCGCCGAGTCGTTGAGGTAGATCACCCGCATGTCGTAGGCGAGGCCCGACGCGTCGCGCACCGCCTCGCTCACGGTCACCGCGTCGGGGAAGCGCGCGAGCACGTCCTTCAGGAAGGCGCAGTCGTCCACGACGGCGGTCATGGCGCGGGCGCCCTCACCAGCTCCCGGAGAGGGAGGCGCCGCGGGCGGTGGCCGAGGCGATCCACGGCGACACGGACCAGCGCGCGCTGCCCTCCGCGGGACTCGAAGGGCGGCCCACGACCGCGAACACCACGCCGGTCAGCAGCAGCGCGCCGCCCGCGATGCCCGAGACCAGGGAGACGGTGGCGGAGGTGGAGATGCGCGCGCAGAGGTCGCGCACCTGCGCCGCGTCGGCGCCCTCCCGAAGCCGCGCGAGGTCGCACTGCTCGCTGCCCGTCCGCCGCAGGGCGTTGTTCTCGCTCGCCTGGAACCTCGCCCACGCGCCGTATGGGTCGGCGGACGAGGGCGTCGCGGAGGAGGCCTCGCCGGAGGCGATGAGGTTGATGCCCAGGAAGACCCCCGACACGGCGAGCGACGCGACGCCGGTGCCGATGAGCGCGTAGCCCGCGTAGCGCAGCGCGGGCGTGCGAGGCGCCGCGCGGAGGGGCAGCGCCGCGCGCTCGGGCGGCAGCGCGCGCTCGGGCTCGGCGGGAGGCGAGGCGGTCTCCGGCGCCGCGACCCTGGGCGTGACGGGGGCGAGGCGCACCTGCTCTCGAAGGGGGTAGCGGCTGTCGACCTGCACCGTGCGGGTGACGGGGAAGTACCCCTCGCTGCGCACGGTGAGGGTGAGCGACCCGGTGGGGACGCGCAGCATGGAGGAGAGCGGGAGCTGGCCGACGACGGCGCCGTCGATGACCACCTCGGCGCCGCTCGGATCGCCCACGACGTCGAGCCGGCCGACGTGCCGACGGATCTCCGAGAGCGCCGACTGCAGGATCGCGAGGCGGGAGCGCACCCACGGGTCACGCGCCGCGGCGAGGGCCTCGACGAGGTGCGCCTCGGCTGCCACCCAGCGCCCGAGGGCCTGCTCGGCGAGGGCGACCTGCGCCAGCGCCCGGGGAGCGCGAGACGACCGCCACGCGGACTGGAACACCTCCAGCGCCGACGCGTCGCGCCCCTGGCGCCGGAGCGCCACGCCGCGAGAGATCTGGGCGTTGAGCGAGGTCTGCGCCCAGGTCGGCGAGGAGGCGAGGGTCATCAGGAGCGCTGCGATCGCGGTGAGCCGCCTTGGGAGCATGGGGGAGCACCTCACCATCCGTGACGCTCCAGCTAGGGCCCTCGGTGCCCGGTGGCAACGGACCTTCGCTCCTCCGTCAGGGCATCCGTCTTGCGCCCGAGGTCCCGCTACCCCAGACGGATCATCGTGAGGACGTCCGCGATGACAAGCAGCGCACGGCGATGATGACCGATGAGCGGCAGCGACGACCCTGACTCCTACGGGCGGCGCGCCCTCGCGCTGGCGGGGCTGGCGCTCTGCGTGGGGTGCGCGTTCTCTCCGCCGCTCGCTCCTGCCTCCGACGTGGGCGCCGCGATGGACGCCGCGATGGACGCCGGGCGGGACGTGTCGCTGGACGCCGCGCTGGACGCCGCGATGGACGTGTCGCGAGACGCTGCGACGGACTCGGCCGTCGACCGCCCGGAGGCCTGCCAGGGGGACGCATGCTCCGTCGCGTGCGCCCCGGGCTACGGCAACTGCGACGGGATGGTGGCCAACGGGTGCGAGACCAACCTGGGCGCGGACAACCGCCACTGCGGAGCGTGCGGCAACGCCTGCCCCGGGGGCCAGGCCTGCGTCGACGGGGCGTGTCGGCTGACCTGCTCGGCGGGCCAGCGGGTGTGCTCGGGACAGTGCGTCAGCGTGCAGACGGACAACCGCCACTGCGGCGCCTGCGGCCTCGTCTGCGGGGCGGGCACGGTGTGCTCCTCGGCGGCCTGCACCTCCACCTGCGCGGGGGGCACGACCGCCTGCTCGGGGGTCTGCCGCGACCTCGCCAATGATCCAGGCCACTGCGGCGCCTGCGGGCGGGCGTGCTCCTTCCCCAACGGCGTGGCCGGGTGCCGGATGGGGGTCTGCGCGCTCTCGGCGTGCGCCGCGGGCTTCGCCGACTGCGACGGCGCGGCGGCCAACGGCTGCGAGACCAGCACCGGCACCGACGCCACCAACTGCGGGGCGTGCGGCAACCGCTGCCAGTTCGCCAACGCGTCGGCGAGCTGCTCGGGCGGCCGCTGCGCGATGGGGGCGTGCAACGCCGGCTTCCGAGACTGCAACACCAACGCGCTCGACGGCTGCGAGGTCAACACCGCCTCCGGCGACGTGGCCAATTGCGGCGGCTGCGGGGTGACCTGCCCGCCGCCTCCCATCGGCACCAGCGCGGTGTGCGCCGGGTCGAGGTGCGGCACCTCCAGCGTGAGCTGCCCGAGCGACCGCCGCGACTGCAACGCGACCTCCGGCGACGGCTGCGAGACGGTCATCCTCACGGACGTGAACAACTGCGGCGCGTGCGGCGCCCGCTGCTCGGCCACGGGCGGCGCCCCGAGCTGCGCGGGCGGGGTGTGCTCCATCGCCTGCTCCGGGGGGCTGGGCAACTGCGACGGCGTGGTGGCCAACGGCTGCGAGACCAGCACCAGCACCAGCGCGGCCAACTGCGGGGGGTGCAACCGGGTGTGCTCGATCCCCAACGCGACCGCGAGCTGCGTGGCCGGGGTGTGCGGCGTGGCGCGCTGCAACGAGGGCTTCGGCGACTGCGACGGGATGCCGGCCAACGGCTGCGAGCGCAACCTGCTCAGCGACAGCGCCCACTGCGGCGCGTGCGGCACGGCGTGCCTCGCCGGGCGGGTGTGCTCCGGCGCGGTCTGCCAGGTCTCCTGCGGCTCGCTCTCGGTGTGCGGCGGCACGTGCCGCGACACCAGCATCGACCCTGACAACTGCGGCGCGTGCGGCACCGTCTGCTCGGCCAACGGGATGGCGACGCGCACCTGCGGCGCCGCGACCTGCAACGGCGTCTGCTCGGCGGGCCGGGCGAACTGCAACGCCAACCTCCAGTCCGACGGCTGCGAGACGGACATCAACACCACCGCGACGGCCTGCGGGGGGTGCGCGCTGCCCTGCTCGGCCAACCACGTGGCGCCGGTGTGCTCGGGCGGCGCGTGCACCGGGGCCTGCGAGGCGGGCTTCGCCGACTGCGACGCCAGCAAGCGCAGCAACGGGTGCGAGACGGCCGTCACCAGCGACGTGGCCAATTGCGGCGGCTGCGGGGTGGTCTGCCCGACGCGCGCCAACGCCAGCGTGAGCTGCGCCGCGGGAGCGTGCGGCTACGCCTGCACCGGCAGCTTCCGCAACTGCGACGGGATGGACGCCAACGGCTGCGAGGCCGACCTCCGCGTGAGCGGCAACTGCGGGGCGTGCGGGGTGACCTGCCCCACGGGGCAGAGCTGCGTGGCGATGGCGGCGAGCTTTGTCTGTCAGTGATCAGCTCGGCGCCCCGCGAAGGGGTCGTCGGCCCGCGGTTCGCTTGTAGCCCTCTCATGGTGATGCGGTCACAGTGGACGGTTGAGGGGGAGGAGATGTCGCGCTCCGCCACAGGTCCGTCGGCGCTGATCATCGGAGGCCGCTACCGGGTGATCCGCGCGCTGGCGACCGGGGGGATGGGCAACGTCTACGAGGCGGAGAACACCCGCACCCTCCGCAGGGTGGCCATCAAGACCATCCGGCCGGAGGTGGCCCAGCGGGCGTCGGTGGTGCAGCGCTTCGAGCGCGAGGCCCAGGCCGCGGGGCAGCTCAGGCACCCCAACATCGTCGACGTGCTCGACCTCGGGGACGACCCCGAGCACCAGCTCCTCTTCATCGTGCAGGAGTTTCTGGTGGGGGGCGACCTGGGGGCGTGCCTCCGGGTGGTGGGCACCCTCGGGCCCCGCGCGGCGCTCGCCACGCTCCTGCCCATCATGGACGCGCTGACCGTCGCCCACGCCCAGGGCGTGGTGCACCGCGACCTCAAGCCAGACAACATCTTCCTCCACGAGACGCCGCAGGGGGTGATCCCGAAGCTCATCGATTTCGGCATCGCGAAGCTCACCGAGAGCGCCGGCGGAGGGCGCCGGGTCTCGTCGAGCTCGCTCGTCGGGTCGCCCATCTACATGTCCCCGGAGCAGGCCCGCGCGGACGTGTCCATCGACGCCCGCACGGACGTGTGGTCCATGGGCGTGGTGCTCTACGAGACCCTCACGGGCAAGACCCCCTTCGAGGGAGCGAACGCCTTCGCGCTCTTCACCCGCATCGCGACGGACGCCCCGATCCCGCTGGCGACGCTGGGCCCCCACCTCCCGACCGACCTCGCGGCGGTCGTCCAGCGGGCCGTCACCAAGGACCGTGAGGCTCGTTGGTCCACCATGGCCGATTTCGCGGCGGCGCTGCGTGCGTGCGAGTGCTGGCGCGGCGTCGATCCCGCCCGGGCGTCGCGCTGTGTCGTCAACGTCGCCGGCGTGTCCAGGGAGGAGTCGCCCCTCCGCCCGGCGACCGAGCTCTCCGAGAAGTCCACCCTCGACATGAGCGACCCGGGTCCTTCCATCGAGGTGATCTCCGAGGCGCCCGACCCCGGCCTCCGGACCAGCGAGCTCTCGCCCCAGCCTCCGCTCCCCGCGTCGCATCGCCCTCGCCGCGCCGTGCTCGCCGCCCTCGCGGTGCTCATCATGGCGGCGGTCGGGGGAGTCCTCCTCTTCAGCAAGGGCCGCGGCGATCCCCAGGTGCTCGAGCGCGCTCGCGTGGTCCCGATGTCGGTCACGGCCCGCCCGCCGGTCGCGGTGGCTCCGCAGCCGACGGTCGCCCCTCCCGATGTCAGCCAGCGGCGCGCCGCCCGCGTCCGCCGCCCGTCGCCCCGTCGCATCGCGCGCGAGCCGGTCGTCCCCGCCGCCCCGATCGAGGCCTCGCCGCTCCTCCGCGGCTTCAACGGCGCTCCGATCGTCGAGTGAGATCCCACCCCCCCCCTCCGCATCACGACATCACCGACTCCGCTCCTTCCCTCTCCGCCCTTGGCCCTGCGGTGATCCCTCCGCTCCTGAGCACGGGCACGCAGCCCTGTGGCCATGCGTCACATTGAGACCATTCCGTCTGCACACACCCACCCGCTCGCCGGGCGGGAGGGCTCATGTCGGGAGAGCGCAGGGGAGGCTGATTCTTCGAAGCAGACGGAGTTTTTTGCGCGGCGCTCCGACGTCTGGATGAGCACGGTGATGGTCGCTTGTGGCCATCGTGCTGCGGCATGGAGAATGCTGTATGTGCCGTCATAGAGACCGAGGTCGCGCCCTCAAGGGAGGACGCAGAGACTTCGATGCTTCGAGGTAGACCATGTCCAACAAGATCGCCGCAGCGATTGCCTTCGTACTGTTGCGCTTCGGCTGCGACATCGGCGCGGGGCCCGAGGGCCTCGTCGCGGACGGCGGAGCCCGTCCCGAAGACGCGTCCGCCGACGCCTCGATCTTCGAGCGAGCGCAGGACCCCAACGAGTCGGTGAGCGTGACCGGCGGCGGTGCGATCACCCTGGTGGGCAACCATCAGGCGGACCTCATCGATGGCCCTCGCGAGGTCGCGCGCTTCAGCAACCCGGCAAACCTTGCGCTCGGTCCCGACGGCAACCTCTATGTCGCCGACAATGACAACTCGTGCATCCGCATCGTCCGCCCGAGCGGGCAGGTGATGACGTACACGCGCCAGGAGGGCTTCTCGCACCCCTTCGGCCTCGCCTTCGCCGCCGACGGCACGCTCTATGTGCAGACCGACGGCAACGACCGGGGGGAGCGATCCTTCGACACCGGGACCCTCTGGCGCATCGAGCGCAGCACCGGGCGGGCGACGCCGCTGGCTCGCAACCTCGGCCGTCCTCGCGGGCTCGTGGTGCTGCCCGACGGCCGCGTGGTGATGGTCGACAACGAGCACCACGTGGTCCGCGCCTACAACCCCGCCACGGCGGCGGTCACCGACCTGGCCGGGATGCGCGACCAGCCCGGCTTCGCGGAGGGCCTCGGGGACCAGGCGCGCTTCAACCGTCCCTACGACGCGGTGGTGGTGGGCGACCGGCTGCTCGTCGCCGACCAGAACAACCACCGCATCCGAGCGATCACCTTCGACGGCCGGGTGAGCACCTACGCCGGCTCCGGGCAGATCGCTTCGGTCAACGGCGCGAGCGCGGTGGCGTCGTTCAATCGCCCGCAGGCGCTCGCCATCGACGCGACGGGCAACCTGTACGTCACCGAGATCGACGGCTACCGGGTGCGGCGGATCTCGCCGGACGGCGACGTCACCACGGTCGCCGGAGCCGGCACCGGGGGGTACGCGGACGGCGAGCCGATGCAGGCGCAGTTCTTCGGTCTGGAGGGGCTCGACGTCTCGGGGGACGGCCGCACGCTCTTCATCGCAGACGGCAACAGGGGCACCACCGAACCCAGCCACCGGATTCGGCGCGTCGTGCTTCCTGCCAGCGACAAGTGAACTGACCAGACTTATCCCATGAAGGCCGTGATCAGGCGGATGGCGTCGACGGAGGCGCGGTCAGGTCTTGTGAGGGCTTCTGGGAATCCGATGGGGTTTCGAAAGAGGAGAATGACCATGAAGAATATCAACGGACTCGCCCTGGTGATGGTGGCAACGGCGTTCGCAGCGGGCTGCAAGGACGATCCGCCCATAGTGAACAACAACACAGACTCCGGGGTGGCAGATGTCCTGGTGGACGTGCCGCCCCTGACCGACCAGGGCAGCAACCCAGGCGCGGGCACCTGTGAAAGCCCGATCGACCTCGCCGCGGTGGGCACGATGACCGGCACCGATCTGGTCTTCCGGGGCACCACGGCGGGGCGGCCCAACGCGCTGCACCCCTACGAGGGCTGCGTGATGCGCGACGCGGAGGAGGCCGTGCTGAGGTACCGCGTCCCGGCGGGCGTCCAGGGGCTGATGATCACCACCGAGGGCAGCTCGTATGACACCGCGGTGTACGTCCGCTCGGCCTGCTCGCAGGCCGACGCAGGAGCTGACCTCGCGTGCAACAACGACAGCTACGACCACGCGCCGCAGTCGACGGTCTACGTCAACAACGCCATCGAGGGTCAGGTGCTCTTCATCGTCGTCGACGGCAACGCGGCGATGGACACGGTCTCGAGCGGGTCGTTCACGCTCACGGTGCGTCGGGTGCCCTTCGGCGAGATGGGGACCCCCTGCCGCCCGGTGACCGATCCCCCGACGGCGCGCTGCACGGGCGCCCTGCGCTGCTCCGAGGGCGGCGGCGCCGACGGCACGGCGATCTGCGTCCCGACGGTGGCCAACAACGCCAGCTGCGATCCGAGGCTCTTCACCAACATCTGCCTCGAGGGCTCGTCGTGCGTGACCGATCCGGCGCCCCCCGAGGGCATGCCGGCGACCTCGGTGTGCGCGCTCCCCGGCACCCGCCGCGCCGCGCCGTGCCGCGCCGCGGAGCCCCGCTGCGACGCGCCCTTCGCCTGCAGCTCGGGCGACACCCCGACCTGCGTCCCGGTGCTCAGCTCGGGCATCGCGTGCGACGCCACCGGGGCGGGCAACCGCTGCGCGACCGGGCTGACCTGCAGCCCGCTCGGCGACGGCGGTGAGCCCATCTGCCACAGCTGACCGCTCTCCCCTCGGTCCCCCTAAAGTCCCACTCCGCCTCTGCTCGCATCCCTCCCGTCCGCTCAGCCCCGATCCCCGACCACGCTACCGGCTGAAGGTGTCGCACTGCTGCGGGTCGCCCGACGACCAGCCGCGGCGAAACCAGCTCTCTCGCTGCTGCGCGGACCCGTGGGTCCAGGTCTCCGGACGCACCCTCCGGCCCGCGCTGCGCTGGATGCGATCGTCGCCGACCGCGGCGGTGGCCGCGAGGGCCTCCTCGAGGTCGCCGGACTCCAGCAGGTTGCGCTGCTGCGTGGACTTCGCCCAGACGCCCGCGAAGCAGTCGGCCTGGAGCTCGAGGCGCACCGAGAGCTCGTTCTCCTGGGAGGGGTTCTGCGCCTGCGCCTGGCGGGTGCGCTCCTCGATGCCGAGCAGGCGTTGCGCGTGGTGGCCGACCTCGTGGGCGAGCACGTAGGCCTGGGCGAAATCGCCCGGGGCGCCGAAGCGGGAGCGCAGCTCCCGGAAGAACCCGAGGTCGATGTACACCCGCTGATCGGCGGGGCAGTAGAAGGGACCGATGGTCGAGTCGGCCGCACCGCAGCCGGTGTCGATGGCGTCGGTGAAGAGCACCAGCTGCGCGCGGCGGTAGGGGCGCCCCAGCGCGGGCATGATGCGCGTCCAGTTGTCCTGCACGTCGTCGAGCACGAAGGAGACGAAGCGCACCTGCTGGTCCTCCTGCGGGTTGGCCGCGCGCTGAGGGGCCCGGGCGGCGCTCGTCCCCGGCGACGGCAGCGCTCCCCCGTCGAAGAGCGCGAAGAGGTTGGTACGGAACACGACGCTCAAGATGCCGACGATCACCACCCCGCCGAGCCCGAGTCGCAGTCCGCCTCGGCCGCCCGGGGAGCCCTGACCGCGGGCGTCGATGACGTCACCGCTCTGATGATCCTGGTTCCATCGCATGGGCGGTGCGACTGCACGGGCAGTGCCGCCGCGAAGGGCGCGCAGCGAGGCTCAGGACTTCGACGAGCGGCCGACCTGCGAGCGCGTCCAGCCGAAACGGCTCGCGTCGCGGACCTCTCCCCAGGGGCGACCGGGGTTGGCGCGCTCCCAGTCGCGCTGGAGCTTGAGCTCGAGCTCGTCGTCCCAGACCGTGTACGAGCGGTAGGTCTCCGAGATGCCCACGCCGTAGCCGAAGCGCACGGCGCTCTCGTCGTTCCAGATGTCCGGGGGGTTGGGGAAGTTCGCCGGAGGGATCGCCTCCCTGCCCACCGCCTGCTTCACGGTGTCCCCGACGTCCTGGTTGAGGTCACGCCCGGCCTTGCGGTTGAAGTCGTGCTTGGTCTGCTCCCAGTCGCGGCGCAGCGCCTCCCTCATCCGACGCCAGGTGTTGGTCTCCTTGCTCGTCCACCAGGTGGGCTGCTGGGTCTTGTTCATGGCTCGCCTCGCTCTCCACGGGTGCGTCGACGACCGCCGACCGACGACGGTCGCAGCTCCCGAGCGGTTGCATCTCCCGTGCGTGGTGCAGGACTCCCACGTCGTCGAGCCTGCGCTCCTCGTGGCAGCCCGCCACGGCGCCCGGCCATCTCGCCACGCCTGTGGCGCTTCAGCCCGCGACGCGAAACGGATCCCGGTCGGCCGACGACAGCAGCACGCCCAGCCCCGGGAGCGCCGACGACAGCCGCCCGGCGAGCACCGACAGGGTCCGGCGCTCGCTGTTGGAGTGCAGCGCGCAGGCCACCGTCACCCCCGCCGAGGCCGCCCTCAGCGCGTCGTGGTGGCGCATCTCTCCGGTGACGTAGAGCCCCGCCCCGGAGGCGATCACCTCGTCGAGCAGGTCGCCGCAAGCCCCCGCCCCGACGGCCACCCTCGTCACCTCGCCCTCCATCGGTCCGGCCACCAGCAGGTGGTCGATCGCCAGCGCCGAGCGCACCTTCGCCAGCAGCGCGGCCCGCTCGATGGGGATCACCGGGCCGACGCGCCCGAGCCCGAGGCCCTCCGCCGCGACGGTCACCCTCAGCGGCGCCCTCGCGGTCATCTCCACGGCGTCGGCGAGCACGTCGTTGGTGCCGCCGTCGGCGACGTCGAGGGCGGTGTGCGGGCTGTACACCGCCACGCCGTGGCGGATGAGCTCGTAGGCCATGGAGCCGGAGAGCACCCGCTTGAGGCCGCTGAAGATCACCGGGTGGTAGGCGATCACCGCGGTGCAGCCGAGAGAGAGGGCCTCGTCGAGCACCGGGCGGGTGAGGTCGATGGCGAGCAGCACCCGGTCGAGGGGCGCGGCGCGGTCGCCCACGAGCAGCCCGACGTTGTCCCAGCCCTCGGCGAGCCGGGTCGGGGCGATCGCGTCCATGGCGCGGCACAGGTCGTCGACGGTCATCATCGTGGCGAAAGCTACCAGAGCGGCCCTATGGTGGGCTCCGCAGCCATGGACAAGACGATCACGGTCACGGTGCGCCCCGCCACGGAGGCCGACCTCGAGGCGCTCGGGCAGATGGCGGGCGCGCTGGTGCGCTTCCACCACGAGGCCGACTCGAGGCGGTTCATGCTCTCCAAGGGGGTGGAGGAGGGCTATCGGCGGTGGTTCCGGCAGGAGCTGGGCAACGCCGCGGCGATGATACGGGTGGCGGTGGGCGCCGACGGCCGGGTGCTCGGCTACACCTACGCGCGCTCCGAGGGCCGCGACTGGAACATGCTCCTCGACGAGCACATCGCCCTGCACGACATCTTCGTCGACCCGGCCTCGCGCGGCGCCCGCGTGGGAGAGTCGCTGATGGCGGCCTTCGTGGCCGACGTCGAGGCCCGCGGCAACGCGAGGGCGGTGCTCCACACCATGGTGTCCAACGAGCGGGCGCAGCGGCTCTTCGCGAAGTACGGCTTCCGACCGACGATGCTGGAGATGACCCGGGGCTGAGAGCGCGCCTCAGCCCGCGACGGACTTCGAGACCTCCAGCGCGCCGCTCCCATAGCCCCACCTGAGCAGCGCCTGGAGCTCGCGCCGTCGGTAGAGCCCGCTCGCGACCAGCGCCTGCATCCCGTCCTGGATGCGCCCCCGGAGCGTCGCCGGGCCGTCGACCTCCCTCGCCACGCGCCAGCGGTAGCGCCGCACCGCGGCCTCGTCGAGCGCCCCGGAGCGCATCGCCCCGGCGCACACCTCCGCGGCGATCTCGCCGGTGCGCAGCGCCTGCCAGATCCCCTCGCCGGTGAGCGGATCGACGTGTCGCCCCGCGTCGCCGAGGGTCAGCAGCCCGGGCATCCCGGGGCGCACGGAGAGGTCGCTCAAGGGGAGCTGCCAGGTGCGCACCGCCCCCACCCGGCGCGCCCCCGAGAAGCGGTCGGGGTGCTGCGCCAGGAAGGCCTCGAAGAGCGACCCGAGCGAGGCCCCCCGCGCGTCGTAGCCGTCGCGGCGGAGGTACACGCCCACGTTGGCGACGCCCTCCACGGCGGGGAAGATCCAGCCGTAGCCGTAGGGGAGCGACGGGTCGAACCAGTGCTCGCTCCACCCCTCCCGCAGGGCTCCGGTCACGCCCTCGAAGTAGGCCGTCGCGGAGATCGCCAGCCCCCGCCCCCTGGGCCGGTCGAGGCCCAGCGCCCTGGTGGCCACCGAGCCCGGCCCGTCCGCGGCCAGCACCGCCCGCGCCCTCACCACCTCCGACCCGATGCGGGCTCCCACCACCGCGCCGCCCTCGACCACCAGCTCGTCTGCGGAGAGCCCCTGGTCCACCCGGGCTCCGGACGCCGCCAGCGCTCGCACCAGCAGCGCGTCGAGGTCGAGCCGGCCCACGATCATCCCTCGGGCGCCGCCGTAGTCGCGAGGGATGCAGCCCCCGTCGGGCAGCAGCGCCAGGGCCCCGAGGACGTCCGCGTGCGGAGCGGCGTCCAGCGCCTCGCCCGCCCCGAGCGAGCCGATGATCGCGATGGCCCGGTTGGAGAGCGCGTCGCCGCACACCTTCGGGCGGGGGAAGGTCGCCCGGTCGATCACCCGCACCCGCAGCCCCGCCCTCGCCAGGCCCACGCCCGCGGCGCAGCCCGAGGGGCCCGCGCCGATCACCAGCACGTCGAACGATCCGTGGTCTTGGCTCATCGCTGTCTCTCTCAGGCCTAGTGGGGTCTCGCCACGCACTGGCCGCTGCGGCACGACGCCTCGATGAGCGTCGGATCGGTCACGAACATCCCCGTCTGCTCGACCTCGATGCCGCGGCTGGGGCGATCGGAGCAGCGGATCATCTCCGCCACCAGCAGGGTCCAGCACGCTCTCAGGGCCGTGAACTCCGCCATCGCCCGCGCGTTGTACGCGACCGCCCGCTGCTCTCCCACGCAGTTCTGGGGATAGATCCCGAGGACGCACTGGCTGTCGGTGGAGCAGCTCCGGTCGCCCGGGGCCACCGCGCACATCAAGAGCCCCGCGTCGTTGCGAGCCGCGTCCACGCCCTGCACGTCGACGCGCGCCCCGTCCGTCGCCCCGCGGTCGCCCGGCACGTCCGCGCTCCCCGCGTCGATGCCCGCATCCGCGACGCCACGGTCCATCGGCACGTCGCTGCCGGTGTCCATCACGCCACGGTCCATCGGCACGTCGCTGCCGGTGTCCATCACGCCCTGGTCCACCGGTGCGTCGATGCCGGTGTCCGCCGCGCCCTGGTCCATCGGCACGTCGCTGCCCGCATCCGAGCCCGAGTCCACGACGGCGTTGCCCAGGTCGATCACCGGGCCGATGTCCGAGCACACCATCGCCGCGCAGGGGCAGTCGGCGCGCCCGGTGTAGACGCAGCCCCGCGGCGCCTCCGGGCAGTTGCAGTTCGCCTGCTCGGTCGTGCTGCAGCCCAGGGCCAGGGCGCTGGCGGCCATCAGTCCCGCTACGGCTCGAAGCAAGCTCATCGCCGGCGATGATCCCATGCGGCGCCTCGATCTGCGACACTCCCGCGCGTCATGCGCCACCGCATCCACCTCGCGCTGTTCGCCGTCATCGCCCCGCTCGCGTGCGGCGGCGACGACCCGGCCGCCCCGCTCCCCGCCGACGCCTCGACCGACGCGCCCCCGATGGACGTCCCGGCCGATGTTCCCATCACCGGGCCCGCGCGCTTCTCCGTCGAGCACTACGACTACGACCTCGACCTGGAGTCCCGCCGCGCCACCGCACGACTCCGCGTCCGCTTGAGCACCGCGGGCGACTGCCTCACGCTGCCCTTCCGCCCCGAGGCGGCCGAGGAGGTCACCCTCGACGGCGCGCCCGCCCGGGACGTCGCGGTCGCCGGAGGGCGCCTCGCCGCGTGCGATCCGACGGGCCACGGGTGGGCCGCCGGGAGCACCGTCACCCTCTCGGTCAGCGCGACGCTCCCGACGGGCACGCTGCGCAGCACGCAGGTGGGCTTCAGCACCCGCCGCGACCTCGCGGGCGGAACCTTCACCTACCTTCTCTCCTGGGTCGCCCAGTGCGACCGCTTCGGCCCCTGCGACAACGACCCCGGCGTCTTCGCTACCTACCACTTCGATGTCTCTCACCCCTCGGGCACCCAGGTGCTCTGCCCCGGAACCATCACCGCCACCGCCACCCGCACCTCGTGCGACTTCGCCTTCGCGGGAGGCCCGACCTACAGCACCTTCGGGGTGATGGCCGGCCAGCGCTGGGTCGCGCGCTCGCTCGGCCGCGCGGGCAAGGTCGCCCTCACGCTCCACGACCTCCCGGGATCAGGCGTCGCCGAGGCCCTCGACCCCTCGCGCGTCCGGGGGATGCTGGGCTTCATGAGCGAGCGCTTCGGCCCCTACCCCTACGGCGACGCGCTGCGCCTCGTGGTGGCGCCCACCACCTGGGCGGGCTTCGAGCACCCGGGCAACATCGCCCTCGCGCAGACCCTCGCCAGCGGCAACGCCGAGCACACGACCTTCCACGAGATCGCCCACCAGTGGGCGGGCGACCAGAGCACCATCGCCTCGGTGAGGGACTTCGTCTGGAAGGAGGCGATGGCCGAGTACCTGGCCTTCGTCTACGAGTCGACGAGGATCACCGAGGCCCGTGGGCTCCTCACCGCCCGCGTCTGGAAGGACTCCTCCCGGTCGCTCCGCCACCACCCGGTTCCGACGGGCGACGTGGCCATCAACGACTTCTACGGCTCGGCCTATGGACCAGGGCCCATGGTGCTCTTCCGCCAGCTCGAGGTGCGCTACTCGCGCGACGCCGTGATGGGCGCGCTGCAAGACCTCCTCGGCCGTCCCCGGGCGCTCTCCCTCGCGGACGTGCGCCAGGCGCTCGAGCGCCGCACCGGGGCCGACCTCGAGGCCTACGTCCGGGGATGGCTGGTCGGCGAGGGGGCGCCCACCTGGCCGACCGCGCGCGTCGAGCGCAACACCGCCGCCGACGGCGCCGTCACCGTCACCGTCAACCCCCACGGCAGCGGCCGGGGGATGATGTTCGTGGTGCGCGTGGAGGGCGCCGCGGGGGAGCGTCAGGACATCCCCGTCGACCTCGGCATCGACGGCTCGCGCCCCTCGACGGTCACCGCCCGGCCGGGCTTCGTCGTGACCCGGGTGACCATCGACCCCGACGCGCAGGCCCTCGTGTACGAGGAGCCCGCCGCGGGCAGCGCGCTCGTCGAGCCTCCGCCCTCGACGCCCTGGCTGGCGCCCTGACGCGGCGACGGGGGATGACGGAGCTACGGTCGCGCCCTTGGCGACCGCGGCGTCTGGCCTAATCTGAGTGACCATGCGCCCTGTTGCACTCTTCGGTTCGATCGCGGCGGCGATGGTGCTCTGGCTCTCGACCCGGATGTTCCTGGGAGACCAGCTCTGGGTGTGGAAGGTGAGCTGCCTGCTCGGGGCCTGGGCGCCCATCGGGGCGGCCGCGCTCATCCTCTACGTGCGAGAGGTCGGCGACCGGGAGGACGGGTGGTTCATGGCGTGGTGCGTGCGCGCCGTCGGCATGCACCTGACCCTGGTGTGGATGCTCGGCATGTCCGACTGGCTACGCGGCCCCCCGCACACGCCCCCCCAATGGAACTCCGACGTCGGCATGCCCCTGGTCTTCCTGGCCTTCGCCCCGGTGCTCGCCCTCTCCGTCGCCGCCCTCCAATGGACCCGCTCCGTCGCCGCCCGCGTCTCGGCCTACGCCCAGGCGCGCCAGGCCGGGACGCTCCACCTCGTCGTCGCCTCGCCTTCCCCCTACCGCGACGCCGACACCGAGCTCCGCCGGGGGCTGCTCCCCTCCGCGCCTCCCTCCTTCGCCCCGGTGTTCGCCGGCGCCGCGGGCCTCGTCGCCATGTGGGCCGCGCTCTCCACCTCGCTCTCCCCCGGCGCCGTCCTCGTGGGCGCCGCCGTCGCCCTCTCCATGGCCTCGCTGCGCAGCGCCCGAGCGCTCGTCCCCTCGGTGTGCGCGCTCGTCGCCGTCGGCGGCCTGCTGGTCACCCGCGCCCAGCACCTCGAGGGCGCCGCCCTCGTCAACCGGGCGATGCTCTGGCCCGTCACCGCGCTCGTCGGCCTCGCGCTCTACCTCGGCCTGCTCGAAGGCCGCCTGCGCCTCGACCGGGCCCTGCGCCCGGCCTCCCGCTGAACGCCCCCGAAGGCTCTACCGCTCCGCCGCCGCAACGACCACACTCCGACCGACGGCGCGATCCCCGCGCCCAGTGGAGACGTTCGGTCATGAGCAGGATCCTGGTTCCCATCGACTCGACCCCCATGGCCCCGCAGGTGCTCGCGGTCGCCATCGACTTCGCCCGCCAGCACGACGCCGAGATCGTGCTGCTCCGCGCCATCGGGATACCCACCGAGCTGCCCATGGAGGCCTACGCGATGGCGCCCGACAACGTCGCCGGGCTCCTGGAGAAGGGCGCCCGCGCCGAGCTGGCGAAGTACGTCGCCGATCTCCCGACGGGCATCCGGGCGAGCGTGAGGGTGGAGTTCGGCGCCGCGTGGCAGGTCATCTGCGACGTCGCCAAGGCCGAAGACGTGCTGCTCGTGGTGATGGGCGCGCACAACCACCGCTTCCTCGACGGCATGCTCGGCACCACCGCCACCCGCGTGGTCAACCACTGCGACCGCTCGGTGCTCATCGTGCGCCGCCCCGCCACGCCTCCCGCCCCCTGACGATCGCCCGCCTCGGCTTCTCCCGCCTCCGCCCCACGACCTGTCAGTAACTTGCCGGCGCGCGTCGCCCTCTCTCGCGGCCGCGCCAGCGAGGCCACTGCTCCATCGCCCGAAGGGTGCGCGGTCGGTGCTTCCGCGGTGATGGCGGCTTTTCCGCTGTCTGTGATTGCTGGCCAGCGGACATGGCCATTGTGTGGTGATGCTGGATGGTGAGGGCCGGGGTCCGAGGGGTGTAGAGTCCCGGTCCTATGAAGCGGTGTCCCTTCTGTGCCGAGGAGATCCAGGATGCGGCCATCAAGTGTCGGCACTGCGGGTCGATGCTCAACGAGCCGTCCTTCCCGCCCGGCACTTCGCCCACCCCCGGCGCCATCGCCGACGCGCGCCCCATCTACACCGGAACCCCTTCCTGGAAGGCCTGGTACGGCCTCTACGGGCTGAGCGCGCTGCTCGCGGCGCTGGCGATCGTGGGGTCGATCTTACTGGCCCTCGTATTCGTCGTCGCGACGGCGATCTGGGTGACCGCGGGCGCGGCGCTGCTCGTGGCCTCGCTGGCGCTCTTCGTCACCGTGGAGCTGCGGCGCCGATCGACCAAGTACCGGGTGAGCACCCGCACCATCGACATCGAGGAGGGGGTGCTGTCGCGGAAGATCAACACGCTCCAGCT
Organism: Myxococcaceae bacterium; assembly: GCA_004297725.1. GTDB lineage: Bacteria > Myxococcota_A > Polyangia > Polyangiales > SCUS01. The sequence goes on from SCUS01000119.1 coordinate 44,224, forward strand.
CTGGCGGGTGCGCGACGTGGTGTTCGAGCAGTCGCTGACGCAGCGGATGCTGGGCGTGGCGAGCATCCGGCTGGTGGTGCACGACGACACCTCGCCCAAGGTGATGCTCTCGGGGCTCACCAACGGCCGCGAGGTCTTCGAGGAGGTGAAGATGGCCATCGACGTGGCGCGGCAGTCTCGCAACGTCGTGGGGCTGGTGGATTGAACGGCCGCTGGTTCGCCGCGCTGGCGGCGGTCGCGGCCTCGGGCTGCGGGAGCGATCCGGTGAGGGTGCTGCAGGCGCCCACGACCCTCGCAGGCAGCCCGGCGGAGGTGTTCGCCAACCGCGGCTCCATCGCGGTCGCGTCGGTGACGGACGACGGGGTGGCCAGGGAGGTGACGCTCTCGTCCGAGGCGCAGGTGTCGCTGCGCGCCTACGGGGCGACGGTCTCCCGGGCCGCGCAGCCCGCCGGGGCGAGAGCGCTGGCGGCGGGCGCGAGGGTGACCCTCGACGTGCACACGGCCATCACCCAGCTCGACCCCTCCGGGCGCGTGGTGGGGCGCATCCAGAACCCCTTCGAGGGAGCCCCCGGCCGCGCCCGCCCCACCGCCGGGCGCAGGCTGCTCGCCGTGCTGGTCGACGACGTCACCGACGAGTCCGCGTGGCGGGTGCTCGAGGCCTACGCCCTCGACGCCTCGGGCGACGCCCTCGCCGAGCCCGCGCTGGGCTTCGCCGCAGGCACCTCCGTCGACGCGCTCTTCTCCGCGATCCCCGCCCCCTGAAGACCCCTCTTGACCACCACCGTGCACCCCTCCCGCGTCGCCATCCTCCTCGCCCTCGCGGTCCTCGGGCCGTCCTGCCGGCTGCGCAGGTCGCGCCAGCACCGCCCCCCGGCGCTCGCCTCGTCCGGCCGCTGGAGCGCCAGCCTCGCCGCCTCCGAGGCGCTCCGGGTGATCGACGGGCACTACCTGGTCGACGGCGTACGGCGCACCGACACGGCCTCCTCGGCGCCGCCCTTCCCGGCCCGCCCGCTGGTCTCCGCCGCGCGCGTCCCCGACGGCTGGCGCTTCGCCGCCGCCGACGGAACCCTCTACGCCGCCAGGGAATTCCTCGCTCCCCTCAGGGTGCTGGCGGCGGTGCCCGAGAGCGCCCGCCCGGCCAGCGAGGGCCTCGCCCGAGGCGCCGTGCGAGGCGTCTTCCACGAGGGCGCCCTCGCGTTCCTCGACCACACCGGCCGCGCCTGGACCCTCGACGGCTCCACCCCCCGCGCCCTTCCCCTGGAGCGCGTGCTCTCGGTGGTGTTCACCTCCCCCCTCCGGGCGCTCGCGGTCACCGCCCCGGGCGTGCTCCACCGCTCCGACGACGGCGGCCGCCGCTTCTCCGAGGTCCCGCTCCCCGACGGTGACCTGGCCACCGTGGTGGGCCTCGCTCGCGGCGCCGCGGTGATCGAATCTTACCGTGGCCGGTATTCCATCTCCGACGACGGCGCCCTCTCTCCCCGGGACGACGCTCCCTCGCTGGAGTCCTTCGTGCGCGCGGGCGAGCTTCCCCCCACGGCCGACGCCTCCGCCCCGCTGCTGCTGCCGGCCGATCCCTCGCGCGTCGCGGCGCTCCCCGACGGGAGCCTCGCGCTGGTCGAGGGCGACGTCGTGCGGGTGATCGACCCTCGCAGCCGTCGGGAGCTGCGGCGCATGGCGACCCCGGGGCAGGGCTGCGTGATCGCGGGCGCCCACGGATCGTTCCGCCTGGTGTGCACCCACGAGGGCTGGGCCGGGGCGGTGTTCGCGCCCACGGCGGCGGGCACCTGGACGGTGCTGCGCGACGAGCTGCGGGCCGAGCCCATGGGGGACATCGTCTTCGACGACCGCTCCGAGGCCTGGGTGGTGGCGGCACCGTGCGCGCAGCAGCCGGTGCGCGACCCGGCGGCGTTCTGCGTGCACCACGCCGACGGGGCCAGCCGCACGGTGCACGCCCCCTTTCCCGCGCAGCCGGTGGACATGCGCGGCGGCGCGGCGCTGCTGGTGGAGACCCGGGACTCCGGGCCCCACGCGAGGGCGGTGATCCTCCGGGGCGAGGCCATGACCCCGGTGACGCTGCCGGTGGGCACCGCGGAGGCGCGGGGGCTGCGCTGGGCGGGCGGCGCGCTGGCGGTGTGGGGTCACTCGGCCGAGGGGAGGCTGGTGTTGCACCGCGGCGCGATCGGCCCTTCGGACGCGGTGCGCTGGAGCGCGCACGAGGCCCCGGCCGGGGCGCGTCGCGGGATCCACGGCGCCGGGGCGGTGGCCTACGCGCTGGGCCGCGGGGCCGAGGCGCTCTGGCAGTACCGCCCCGACGCGGGCTTCGCGAGGATGCCCGGGCCGGTGCGCGGAGACCCCTCGGCGCTCTCGCTCGACCCCGAGGCGCTCAGCTACTGCGCGGGCCCGGTGTGCCGCCTCGCGGGCGTGCTGGAGTGGACCGCGGGGGCGAGCGGGTCGCCGTGGTTCGTCACGCGCCCGGACGCCGCGCCGGCGGCGCCGAGGCCCTGGGTGGCGCCGCTGCAGCGCCCCGAGGAGCGGGCCCGCTTCGAGTGCGAGTCGGGCGAGACGCTGGGCGTGGGGCCCGAGCTCGACCACGGCATCGCGGTGTCGGGCTACGCGCTGCACTGGCAGCCCGAGAGCGACGGAGTCACCGTCCGCTGGAACGGCGAGTCGCTCTCCCAGGTGACCCGGGGGAGGCTCCCTCCCACCGCCGAGCGGGTGACCTTCTCGGGCTACGCGCCGGTGGGAGCGACGACGCCCATGGCCCTCCTCGACCGCTGCGTCGGGGTGCGCTGCGAGACCTTCCTGGCCACCGCGCCGGGGCTACAGCCCTTCCCCCTGGAGCACTTCGCGCTCCCCTATCGCCGGGACATGCTGCTCACCGAGGGCGGCGCCTTCCTGGCCCTCTCTCGCGGCGTCTCCCACGGGGCGACGGTGGCGCAGGCGGTGGTCTACGACGTGGCGCGCGGGCAGGTCGTGGCGAGGCGCACGGTGGTGAGCGACGCGCCGCCGGAGTTCATCCAGCCCGGCTCGCTCGACGGCCGCGACGGCCTCTGGCTTCCCACCTCGCCCCGGCGCTGGCGCTTCCTCCCGCTGTCGGGTGAAGCTTCCGCGGAGGAGACCGTGGAGGACGACGGCACCCTCGCGCCATGCCCCCGCGGGGTGGCCTCCCGGGGCGTGCTCCGGCGCATCGACCGCAACTCCGACCTCCGCGGCGCGGGCTGGGCGCCGGTGGTGGGCGAGTGGCAGGTCGAGGAGATCCTCGAGGTGACCGCGCGCGGGCTCTGCGTGCGCTCGATCGCCGGGGGTGAGTCCCGCGACGAGTCGACCTTCGAGCACCGCGGGGGCGTCGACCCGGTGCGCAGCTTCTCGCTCACCTCCGACGGCGCCGGTCGACTCTCGGGGGTGGCGTGGCAGGGCCGGCGTCGCTTCGCGATGTCGTGCGCGAGGGTGGAGGCCCGGCGTACGCTGCCGAGGTGACGGCGACGCTGCAGACCTTACCGAGGCGTGTATTCACGGTGCAGGAGGGACAGGCCCTCCAGGTGCTCGACGCCCTGCTGGGGCGCGGTCGCGGCGACGTGGTGACGGTGCCGGTGGCGCTCTCCCCGCTGCGGGAAGACCTCGCGGCGGCGGGCGCCCGGCGCATCGCGACGAGCGTGATGCGCTTCCTGGTGGAGGGCGGCGGGTGGCGAGAGCGGGCGCTGCTGCGGGGCGGCCGGCGGGTGAGGGCGAGGGTGTGGGACCCTGCGGCGGGCAGGGGGTTCGTCCCTCGCTACACGGCGGCGAGCCGCACGCTCTGGATCGAAGGGGCGGCGCAGCTCCCGGCGCTGGTGGGGCAGAGCCGCACGGACGCGAGCCGGGGAGCGCGCAGGGCCGTGAAGAGGGTGGTCCCGGATCAGTCGACGGAGGTGGGCGACTGGGTCTTCTTCCACCTGGCGCAGCAGTCGCTGGGCACCTTCCGGCTCTGCGAGGACGACTTCACCGGGCTGCGCCTCCGGCTGGTGTCCCAGTCCCCGGTGGCGCTGCTCTTCGCTCCGGCGGGCGAGCGCAGCCGGAGAGAGCTGCGCGACGCCTACGTGCGGCTGACCTCGCCGTCCACCGCGAGGGTGCTGGAGTGCATCGAAGACCGCCTGGCGATGGCCTGGACCTCCGCCGCGCGCACGCTCTGGGCCGAGCGCATGACCGGCCCCCTGGCGGCGCGCATCGAGCGCTGGGCGGCGTTGGGGAGGAAGCTCGACGCCTACCTCGACGCGGTCGACGACGCGGAGCGCCTCGACCTGGCGAGGCCGGTGACGAAGCTGGCGGCGGCGCTGATGACGGGCGTCTTCGTGGGTCCGGCGGAGGAGGTGCGCTCGTCGCTGTCGCAGTCCTCCGGGGTGGTGAGCCTCGCGCAGCGCGACGAGCTGCTGGCCGCGGTGGCCTCGGTGACGGCCGTGGGGCAGCGGGTGTTCGCGCTTCGGGAGCGCATGGCGGCGGAGCGCTACGGCGACGCGCGCTACGGGGAGGCGCAGGTGTTTCTGGGCGACGTGGACGCGCTCCTCGGCGGGCAGCGCCGCGCCGTGGAGGGGCTCGCTCGATCGCTCTCAGGGGTCCTCGGCTGAGGGCTCGTACGATTTTGTTGGACACCATTCGAGGAGCTGATAAAAGGGCGCTCCCTTCGCAAGCAAGCGCCCGTAGCTCAATGGATAGAGCACCAGACTACGGATCTGGGGGTTGGAAGTTCGACCCTTCCCGGGCGCGCTAGAAGGTTGAATGGGGAGCATCTCAACGAGGTGCTCCCCATTCGGCTATTTACCCATCGGCCGTCTCAGCCCTCGACGATCGCCACCACGCGTCGCACCGTCCAGCCGCGCTCCCGGCCCCAGGCCGCCGGGCCGCCCGGGTGGGCCTCGGCGGCCTCGTCGCCCGCGACCATCCCCAGCTCCGCGAGGATGGCTCCCGGGTCATCGAGGTCATCGAGTATCGCCTCCCCGTCATTGGCCGGATCGAGCAGGTACAGCCGCCCCGCGGCCACGCTCGCCGCCAGCTCCACATCGGTGCACACGCGCTCGCCCGCCCGCATCGCTTCGAGCTCCGACCGGGTGATCGTCACGGTGCCATCGACCATTGGCCCCTTCAGCCTAGGACCTCCCTCCCGGTCTCCCGCAAGCCCGCGACCCCACTGCCTGGCAGCGGGTTGCCGATCGAGGTCACCGTCGGGGGAGGCGCACCACCCGGTCGAAGAGCCGCTCCATCGCCGCGACCGGCTCCTCGCAGAGCCCCGCGTGCGCGGCGGAGGTCTGCAGCATCGTGCTCCTCGGCGCGGTGAGCCAGTGCCAGCGCTCTCGCTGGCTGAGCTCCCCGATGGGGCCCGCCGCCGGGCCTCCTGCGCAGACCCTGGGAATGGCCTCGAGGTGGCACCGCACCATGTCGAGGTCGACGTCCGGGGAGAGCGCCCTCAGCCGGGCCTCGTCGAGCTCCACGCGGGCGACGAGCACGTCCTGCGCGTAGCAGTAGACGATCACCCCGACGTTGATGAACTCCTCCCGCTCCACGCGCGGGACCACCCGCACGATGGCGTAGTCAAACGCGTCGCGCGTGGGCACGCTCGGCCTCCTCCAGGTAGACGGGCATCGCCTCGACGCGGGCGCTCAGCCACGCCGCGTAGGCCGCGCGGTGGGCGCTCGGGTCGTCGAAGCCGTGGGCCTCTCCGAGCCAGGCGTCGGGGAGCTGCTGCGCCACGGCCTCGATGACGTCGCGGGTGAGGGCGGCGGCGAGGTGGCGCGCGGCCTCCGGGAGCGCGGTCGCCCAGGGGAGCAGCACGTGGTGGCGCACCTCCGCGTAGGGGTCGCGGCTGTTGACGAGGGGGTCGGAGGGCTCCCAGCCGTGGTGGAAGTAGAGCGTCGCGCCGTGGTCGATGAGCCAGGGGCGGCGGTGCCAGAGCAGGAGGTTGGGGTTGCGCGGGGTGCGGTCGACGTTGGTGACCAGGGCGTCGAAGAGCACGATGCGAGAGGCGGTGGCGGCGTCGGGCCTCGGGCTCGCGACGGGGTCGAAGGTGACGCTGCCGGGGAGGTAGTCGAGGCCCAGGTTGAGCCCCTCGCTGGCCTCCAGCGGCGCGGAGATCTCCGGATCGGGCTCGCTGGCCGCCAGGGCGCGGTCGAGCTCCACCAGCACCAGCTCGGGGACGTCGAGACCCGCCGCGCGGGCGAGCCCGCCCGAGAGCAGCTCGGCGACGAGGGCCCTCGACCCCTGCGCGGCGCCGTGGAGCTTGACGACGTAGAGCCCGAGGTCGTCGGCCTCGACGAGCGCGGGCACCGAGCTGCCCTCCCGGAAGGGCATGACGTAGCGGACGGCCTGGACGGTTCGCAGCGCCACGCGCGCCTCAGCCGTCGAGCGCGCCGAGGGCGCCGGCGCGAAGCTGCTCGCGGGAAAAGACCCCCCGGTCGGTGACCAGCGAGGTCACCAGCGCGACGGGGGTGACGTCGAAGGAGGGGTTGAAGACCTCCGTCTCCCTCGGGCACCAGCGCACCGAGCCGAAGGAGCCCGACGCGCCGCGCACCTCGTCGGCGTCGCGCTGCTCGATGGGGATGGCGTCGCCGTCGGGGCAGGAGAGGTCGACGGTGGTCCACGGGGCGACGGGGTGGAAGGGGACGTGGTGATGGGCGGCGGCGACGGCGAGGGAGTAGGTGCCCACCTTGTTGGCGAAGTCGCCGTTGCGGGCGACGCGGTCGCTGCCGACGAGCACCCGGCTGGCCCTGCCGGAGCGCAGCACCACGGCAGCCATGCTGTCGGTGATGAGGGTGTGTGGGATGCCGAGGTGGCGGAGCTCCCAGGCGGTGAGGCGGCCGCCCTGGAGGAGGGGACGGGTCTCGTCGACGTAGACATGCACCCGCTTGCCCTGGGCGTGCGCGCGGTGGATCACCCCGAGCGCGGTGCCCACCCCCACGGTGGCGAGGCCGCCGGTGTTGCAGTGGGTGATGACGCCGGAGCCGTCCTCGAGGAGCGAGGCGCCGTGCGCCGCCATGGCCTCGCAGCGGGCCACGTCGTCGAGGAAGACGTCCATCGCGACCTCGTCGACGCCGGAGAGGTCATCGCCCAGGGCCGAGGCGGTGAGCCGATCGATGGCGGCCATGAGGTTGACCGCCGTGGGGCGCGCGGCGCGGAGGAGCGCGGCGCTGGCGCGGAAGGACGCCGGGGTGCACCCGGAGCGCACGAGGAGCCCGAGGCAGAGCGCGGCAGCGACGCCGAGGAGAGGAGCGCCGCGGACGGCCAGCGTGCGGATGCAGCCCTCCATGACCAGGGGGTCGGAGGCGTCGATCCAGCGCTCCTCGTCGGGGAGGCGTCGCTGATCGAGGAGCAGGAGGCGCTCGCCGTCCATGCGGAGGGCCATGGAGGTGACGGGCTTCCACGAGGATGAGGTGCTCATGAGGGGCGCGGAAGAGTAGCGCGACTGATGGCGTCGAGGGCAGCTCGCGATCTCTGGCGCAGCTCCCGCGTCGCGCTGCGCAGCCCTTGCGTGGCGAGGACCTGCCTCTCAGGTCGGCCGGGTGCTCGCGCCGAGTCCGTTGCCGACGAGCACCAGCACGTCGCCCTCGGCGCAGGCCAGCGAGCGAGCCTTCGCCACGGCGGCCTCCGCCCCTCTCACGGCCCAGCACTCCAGCTCCGGGCGCACCTGCCTCGCGACGCCGATCACCTCGTCGGGATCGAGGTCCGCCGCGTCTCCGACGGTCTCACACGCCGTCGCCACCAGCGCCGAGACCCGGCCCGAGCGGGCGAGGATGGCCACCGGCTCCCTGGCGTCGTGGATGCGCGCCAGGAAGCTCGCGCACACCACCACGCGCCCGCTCGACGCCGCCGGGAGCAGCTCGTCGAGGGCCTCGACGAAGGCCCTCATCTTCACCGGGCTCGCGCCCACCTGGAGCAGCGTCAGCGGGCGCGCGGCGATCACCTCCATGCGCCCCGGCATCGTCGCGGCGCCGAGGCCCGCCCGCACCGCCTCCCTCCACGCGCCCCGGTCGCCCGGCAGCGCTCCGTCGCGCACCAGCGCCCAGGCCGCCGCGGCCGCCTGCGCCGCGTTGTCCACCTGGAACCCCCCGACCGCCCGGATCCTCACCTCCAGCGTCTCGTCCCCGACCCGAAGCGTCGCGTCGCTGCCATCGAGCGCGCTCCTTCTCTGCAGCACCTCGTAGTCGACGCCGCGTCGGGCCATGGTCCCGACGCCTCGCTCCTCGGCGAGGGCGTCCACCGCGAGGGCGACGGGCTCGTCCTGCAGGCCCACCACCGTGGCGACGCGAGCGCGCAGCCCGCCGGCCTTGTGCCAGACGGGTCCGGCGCGGTCGCCCAGCCCCGAGAGCGCGGCGGGGAGCGGCGATGGGGCGAGGAGCAGTTGGGCGTGGTCGGTGTCGATGGGCGTGAGGAGCTGCGCCCTCGGCGGAGGCAGCGCGGCGGTCGGGTCGTCGCGCAGCCCGATGTTGGCCTCGACCACGGCGAAGGCGGCGCACTGGTCGAGCGCGTGGCTCAGCAGCACCGCGTAGCGGAGGTCGTAGGGAGCGACGGGACCGAGCTCCGGCGCCTCCCTCTCCAGCGCCTCCACCACCGGGACGAGCTCGCTGACGTAGCCGGCGAAGTCCTCGGGGACGATCCACGAGGGGGCGGAGGCGCCGCGCTCGAAGAGCTGGTAGCGCTCCCGCTGACCGTCGGGCGTCTCGGAGAGCGGGGGCTTGGTGCCGAGGGCCACCGGCGCGGAGACCCCGGCGCGGTCGAGGAGGCCCCGGGCGATGAAGGCCAGGAAGCGCGCGGTGCTGGCCTTGCCGCACGATCCGGCGACGAGGGCCCAGGGCAGGGAGCGCGCCCTCTCCCGCAGCCCCGAGCGCTCCAGGATCCACGAGAGGCGCCGGGCGTGCAGGTGCTCTCGGGCCGGGAAGGCGTGGGCCTCCTCGGTCCAGCGCATGGCTTCTTCGAAGTTCACGGCTTCTTCTCCTCACGGCCCGCGCGCTGCGCGACGTGCACGCTCGCGAGCACCATCGCGACACCGACGGCCTGCGACCAGCGCAGGGGTTCGGACAGCACCACCGCCGCGGCCACCATCACGAAGGGGCGCTGCAGCAGGGTGTAGACGGAGATCCTGGTGGCGCCGATGCGGTGCAGCGCCACGAGGAAGGCCACGTTGGCGACCGCCGCCGCGAGGCCGATCCAGAGGCCCATCGGGAGCGCCGCGGGAGGGGGCAGCCCGCTCCACGGCAGCACCAGCGCGGAGGTCACCGCGGCGTTCACCAGGAAGACCCAGGTCGACACCACCTTCGGGCCGAAGGCGGCGGTGACGTCCTCCATGGCGCTGCGGTACAGGGTCGAGCTGGCGACGGCGCCGAAGGCCAGCGCGAGGCCGACGCCGTCGAAGGCCAGGGCTCCGGGGCGCAGCACGTCGAGGGTGAGGGCCATCCCCACGAGCGCCGCCACGATCGCCGCCCAGAAGCGCGCCCCCGGGCGCACCCGACCCCGCGCCCTGGCCACGAGGGCCACGGCCGCGGGGGTGGTCGCCACCACGGTCATCAGGGTCACCGCGGGCAGGCGGGTGAGGGCCAGCAGCGAGAGGGCGTTGGTGACGATGAGCAGCACGCTCACCCGGCCGATGCGAAGAACGCCCGGGAGTCCGGGCCATTTCGGAGCGCGGGCCAGCGGGACGATCACCGCGGCGGCGACGAGGTTCTTCAGCGCGAGGAGCTGCCAGGCCGTGGCCTCGGCGCGGTAGCCGAGCTTCACCAGGATGGGCTCCAGCGAGGCGCCGAGCAGCGCCGCCAGCACCCACGCGAGGGTGGCCCGCTCGCCCACTCAGTCCTCGATCCAGCGGACGATCTCGGCGTGCGAGCGGTGCTCCCAGCCGAGGCGCTCGAGGGTGCGGCCCTGGGCGACGAGGTCTTCGCCGGTGAGGTCGCAGGCCATCTGCACGATGGAGCTCACCACCGGGAGCTCGACGCGGGCCTTGCGGGCGAGCTCGTGCATGGGCACGAGGGTGCAGGAGACGTCCTCCTTCAGGTACCGGTGGTCGAGGGTGCTGGGCGCCCAGGAGAGCCGGTAGTTGGGCACCGTGCGCATCGCCGTGAGCAGCGAGGTGGTGTCGCAGCCGTAGTAGCGATCGAGGAGGTCCTTCATGGCGATGAGCGGCGCGTCGTAGGCGTGGGCGACGGCGCGAAACTCCTTCTCCACCTCCTCGAGCACCGCGACGGTCTTCTCGGTGAAGCCGTCCAGGTAGAACAGGAAGGGCTCCTTCCGGTCGACGCGGTTCATGTTGGCCATCATCGTCGTCGGGTGGGCGAGGGCGCCGAAGTCCGTGAGCCCCCGCTGGATGACGTTGCGCGCGGCCTCCAGGCCCGGGAAGAAGTGGTGCATCAGCGGCGCCCACTCGCGCGTCATGGAGTGCCTCGGCGCAGAGAAGAGGGTCCAGCCCTTGAAGCCGCGCACCCAGATGGAGTGATCCTCCTGGATGCGGCACGCGAAGAGCGCGTCGGTCTCCAGCACCGGAACCGACCGCACGCCGTGCTCTCGCAGCAGGTGCTCGACCTCCACGGAGCCGCAGAGCTTGCTGGAGAACAGCACCAGCCGATGGTCCCGGTCGAGGTAGGGGGCGAGGCGCGCGGCGATCTCCCGGTAGGCCGTGGTGACCGTCGCCACGAAGATGGTGCCCACCGCAGCGGCGAAGCGCGCGGCGTTGTCGGTCACCCCGCCGAGGGCGAAGGTTCCCTCGATCTTCCCCGTGGCGGTGAGCGACCTGGACCCGGTGAGCCAGGGGAAGCGCTCGATGTGACGCACCAGCAGGTGCACCTCGTGGCCTCGCGACGCGAGGTAGCAGGCCAGGGCGCGGGCGGAGTTGCCGGTGCCCACCACGCCCACGGCGGGTCGAGAGGTCGGATGCATGACGCGGCGGGTAGCACCGTCCGTGCCGGTGATCGGGGAAGCTGCGGTGTGTCTCAGCGCCCGGTGAGGTCGGAGGCGGGCGCGTAGCTCCCGTCGTCGCTTCGGCGCTCGAGGGTGACCACGTCGCGGACGAGCGAGAGCCGGTACGTCCCGTCGGGGTCGGCGTCGGGCGAGGCGCACGGGAGCGCTCCCCCCTCGGCGCGAATCACCGCCGCGAACACGGCGAGCGCGCTCCCTCCGGCGCGCAGCGCCTCGGCCACGTCCTCGAAGCGCAGCGCCTTCGCCCGGACGCCGCTCACCAGGGCCTCGGCGCGCTCGATGCCTCGGGCCTTGGAGCGCACGGCGCCGCCCGGGTCGAAGGCGATGAGCTCCTCCTCGTTGAGGCGCCTCGCGGCGAAGAGCGCCTCCTCCGGGGAGAGCCGCATCGGGTGGCGCACCGCCTCCAGGCTGGTGTCCTGCTCGGCGCGCCCCTTCGCCAGCAGCGACACCCCGATCAGGAACCTCGCGCAGGTGTCGCGTCGGCGCTCGAAGTTCCATCCCGCGGTCATGGCCGGTGGTATCGCGCGCCCTCCGATGCGGGCGCAACCCTCGCTTCACACGCTCACCCTGGTGGGCCCCACGGAAAACCATCCCTGGTATTCGCGAAAACCAGCCCTGGTATTCGCCCGTCCCCGTCCGCGCTCACTCCCTCGGCGTCACCCTCACCGTGCCCAGCGCCCTCGCGTCGATGGCCGCCTCCACCTGCGGGCGCAGCCGCTCCTCCCACCGGGCGCTCGCGGCCTCTCTCGCCGACTCGTAGCGCTCCCTCATCATCCGGTGCTGCACCCTGCGCCTCACCGCCTCCAGCGGCAGCACCTCCGCCTCCCTCCTCCCGAGCCGCTGCACCACCGCCCAGCCCGCCACGCGCCTCGCCCGCGGTCGTCGCCGCACGGTCACCATCGTGGTGACGCTCACCCGCACCGGCCGCTCGGCCACCGCGCCGTCGCTGCCCAGCGCGAACGCCGCCTCCACCACCCCGGCGCCCACCGCCGCCGGAACCTCCTCCCGCCGCAGCTCCCCCAGGTCGCCGTGGTCCCTCGCGCGCAGCGGGTCGATGCTCTGCGCCAGCACCGCCTCGAAGTCCGTCTCTCCCGCCGCCAGCGCCGCGATCGCCGCTCTCGCCGCCCCCTCCGTCCTCAGGATCGCCCACCTCGCACGCACCCTCGCCGGCCGCTGGAAGTCGTCCGCGTGCGCCGAGTACCACCGCGCCATCGCCGCCTCGTCGGGCACCGTCACCCTCGCCAGCGCCTCCGCCCTCAGCAGCCCCTCGGCCAGCGCCGCCGTCACCGCCCGGTCGCGCAGCCCTCCGGCCCCGGCTCCCTCGCGCGCCAGCGCCGCCGCCCCCTCCTCGGCCACCAGCTCGTCCACCAGGGCCCGCACGCCCAGCGCCGGCAGGCCCTCCCTCGTCCGCTGCCAGGCCCGCACCGCCACGTCGCACACCGTCAGCCCGACGCCCGCCACCCTCGCGACCTCCACGCCGGCGTTCTCCACCGCCACCGGGCACGGGCCCGCCCACGCCCCCGCCGCGCTCCCGCGGTTTACGTCACCCGGTAAGCCAGCGTCCGTCGCCGGCCTCGCCGCCCCGCCGCCGCCCACCCTCGCGAGCTCGCCCGGGTGCGTGCAGGTCATCGCGAGCGCCGCGACCACCAGCCACCCTCCGCGAATCCCTCGCGCCGCCATCGTCACCCGATGACCAGGGGTTCGATCTCCGCGAGCATCGCCTCCGCGTGGTCGATGCCTTCGCCGGGCTCGTAGCGTCGCGACAGCTTCATGTCCGGCGACAGACGATACGGCGATCGCTTGCCGGTACACAGCTCCATCACCTTGGCGGCGTCGAGGGGGGAGTCCTCCCGCAGGTGCACCACCACCCGCTCCCGGGTCGCCTCGATGCCCAGCGAGCGCAGCCTCCGCAGCCGCGTCTTCACCGACATCACCCGGATCAGCAGCCTCGCAGGGGGCGGCGCCGGGCCGAAGCGGTCCTCCATCTCCGAGGCGAGGTCCTGCACGTCGTCCTCGGTGATCGCGCTGGCGAGGCGCTTGTAGAGCGAGAGCCGCACGCCGACGTCCTCGATGTACTCCTCGGGGAGGTAGTTGGGCTCGTCGAAGGTGAGCTCCGGGTCGACCCCGGGGATGATGGGCTGCCCTCGCAGCTCGGCGACGGCCTCTTCCAGCATCTGGCAGTAGAGGTCGAAGCCCACGGCGGTGACGTTGCCCGACTGCTCGGCGCCCAGCAGGTCCCCAGCGCCCCGAAGCTCCATGTCGAGCGAGGCCACCTGGAAGCCCGACCCCAGCTCGGTGAAGCGCTCGATGGCGTCGATGCGCGCCCTGGCCTCGTCGCTCATCTTCGAGGGCGGCGGAACGAACAGGTAGCAGTACGCCCGCTCCCTCGCCCGACCCACGCGCCCACGCAGCTGGTAGAGCTGCGACAGCCCGAACAGGTCCGCCCGGTCGAGGATCATCGTGTTGGCCCTCGGGATGTCGATGCCGCTCTCGATGATGGCGGTGGCGCAGAGCACGTCGTAGCGCCCCTCGATGAAGTCCATCATCACGGTCTCGAGGGTCTCCGGCGCCATCTGCCCGTGGGCCACCGCGACGCGCGCCGTGGGCAGCAGCTTCTGCAGCTTGTCCGCGCGCTCGTAGAGCCCCTCGATGCGGTTGTAGACGTAGAAGACCTGGCCCCCTCGGGCGAGCTCTCTCGTCACCGCTTCCTTCAGCACCTGCGCGTCCTCGCGGCAGACCACGGTCCGCACCGCGCGACGGTCGACCGGCGCGGTGGTGATGAGCGAGAGGTCCCGCATCCCGGAGACGGCCATCTGAAGCGTCCGGGGGATCGGGGTCGCGGAGAGGGTGAGCACGTCGAGCTGCGCGCGCAGCTGCTTGATGCGCTCCTTGTGGGTGACGCCGAAGCGCTGCTCCTCGTCGACCACGAGCAGCCCGAGGTCCTTGAAGTGGACGTCCTTGGAGAGCAGCCGGTGGGTGCCGACGACCACGTCGACCTTGCCCTCCTTCAAGCGCTTGATGACCTCGCGCTGCTCGGACGCCGTCACGAAGCGGGAGAGCACCGCGACCTCCAGGGGGTACGGCGCGAAGCGGTCGGCGATGGTGCGGTAGTGCTGCTGGGCGAGCACCGTGGTGGGGCAGAGCACTGCCACCTGGGCGCCCTGCGCGGCGACGTGGAAGGCGGCCCGGAGGGCGACCTCGGTCTTGCCGAAGCCCACGTCTCCGCAGACGAGTCGGTCCATCGGGATGGGGGTCTGGAGGTCGAGCATGACCTCGTCGATGGCGCGAACCTGGTCGGGGGTCTCCTCGAAGGGGAAGGTCGCCTCGAACTCCTGGTCGAGCATCCCTCTGGGGTTGAAGCTGCGCCCCGGGTGCGCCCTGCGCTCGGCCTGCAATCGCAGCAGCTCGTCGGCCATCTGCCGCACGGCGCGCTCGACCTTGGCCTTGGCCTTGGCGAAGGTGCTCCCTCCCAGCCGGTCGACCCTCGGAGCGCCTTCCCCTCCGGTGAACTTCTGGATCTGGTTGAGCCGGGTGACGGGCAGGTAGAGCTTGTCGCCGCCGGCGTACTCGATGACGAGGACGTCGATCTTCTGCGACCCGACCTCGCGGTGGATGAGCCCGAGGTACTTCCCGATGCCGTGGTCGACGTGGACGATGAAGTCCCCCACCACCAGGGCGCGCAGGTCGTCGAGGAAGGGCCTCGACCCGGCCTCTCCGCCCTTGCGTCGGCTCTGTCGCCGCGCCCGCGCTCCGAAGATCTCCTCTTCGGTGACCACCGCGAGGAGCCGCGAGGGCAGCGCGAAGCCGCGGGCGAGCTCCCCCACGACGACCTCGACGGCGGCGGTCTCGGGCCGCTCGGAGCGCTGGAGGAGGGCGGGGGAGAAGGTCCCGTAGGTGCTCTTCACCGCGAGGCCGTGGCCTCGGGCGAGGGTGGCGACGCGCTCGGACTGCGTCGGGGTGCGCGCGGTGAGCAGCACCCGATAGCCCTCGCCGAACCAGTAGTTCACCTGCTCCACCAGGGGGACGAGCGCGTCGCCCTTGCCCTTCTCCGCGCGCGTGGCCTTGATGTCCGCCGCCAGCCGGCTCAGCGGATCGGCCCCGAGGTCGAGCACCGTCGCCTCGAGCGGGACGTGCTCGAGCGCTCCGGGGTCGTCCGCGGTGGGCCCTTCGCTGGAGCGCACCACGAGCTCATGGTGGGCCGACACGGGGTGGGCCTGGAGCGCGGCGAAGAGCTCGGCTTCGGAGAGGTAGTGGTCTTCGAGGCCGAAGGTGGGGAGGTGCTTCTCGACGCGGGCGGCGTGGTCCTGGGCGGAGCGGGCGAGCTCGTCCCGGAGGGAGGCGAGGCAGCGGGCCGGGTGGTTCCAGAGCACGCGGAGCGAGGCGGGGAGGTAGGCGGTGACGGGCTCGAGCGCGGGGTAGTACGCGGGGAGGAAGCCCTCGGCGCCGAAGAAGGCACGGCCGCTGTCGACGTCCTCGAGCAGCCTGGCGGCGGCGTGGCTGGGGAGGTTCACGGCGTCGACGAGGTCGCGCACCCTCCGTCGGGCGCGGGCGCGCTCGGCGTCTCCGACGAGGGCCTCCCGCACGGGGTGGATGAAGAGTTCCTTGATGGAGCGGACGGTGCGCTGCCCTTCGGCGTCGAAGAGCTTGATGGTGAGGCAGAGGTCGTCGTCGAGCTCGATGCGGGCGGGCCACCGCGAGCTCGGCGGCCACACGTCGATGACGGCGCCCCGGGCCGCGAAGGTGCCGGGGTCTTCCACCACCGGGACGCGCAGGTAGCCGCCCTCGACGAGGCCTTGCAGCAGCCGGTCGCGGTCGACGAGCTCCTCGGCCTGCACCAGGTCGCAGCGGGGGGTGAGCGCCGCGCGAGGCACCACCCTGCGCACGAGGGCGCTCGCGGGCGCGACCAATACCCGCCAGGGTAATCCCTGGGAGAGGTGGAAGAGCGTGGCGAGGCGCGACATCGCGGTGCGGCGGTCGGGCGCGACGTCGACGAAGGGCGACTGCTCGGGGGAGGGGAGCACCAGCACCTCGCCGCGTCCCTCCTCGGCGGCCTCCTGGTCCTCGGTGGTGCCGAGGAAGAAGGAGACGTCCGCGGCGAGCCGTCGGGCCTCGTCGGCGTCGGCGGTGATGACGAGCACCGGAGCGCCGCCGTGGGCGCGGGTGGCCTCCGCGAGGAAGAGCCCCAGGGCGCCGCCTCCGGCGCGCACGAGGTCGTGGCGGAGCACGCCCGGCTCGTTGAAGCGGCGCACCGCCTCGGTGAAATCGAGCCCGAGGGAGAGCGGGGAGGGGAGGGGTGAGTCGTCGTCCACGGCGGCGGCGGCGTAGCACAGGGAGCGCGGGGTGAGGTCTCTGCGGTACACCTTCGCCCATGATGATCGACGTACAGCAGCGACCCCACCTGCAGGGCGAGCGGGTCTCGCTCGAAGCCCTCGACGCCTCGCGGGTCGACGGCCTCGTCGCGGCCTTCGACCCCGCGACATGGCCCGCGATCTGGCGCTGGTACAGCGTGCAGATCCCCGACGCGGCGGCGCTTCGGCGCTTCCTCGAGGGCATCCTCCGGGAGCAGTCGGAGGGGAAGACCGTGGCCTTCGCCGTGCGCGACCGGGCCTCCGGCGCGCTCATCGGCTCGACCCGCTTCATGCACATCGACGCGCCCAACCGCCGCGTGGAGATCGGCTCCACCTGGTACGCGCCGCAGTGGCAGCGCACGTACGCCAACACCGAGGCCAAGCGGCTGATGCTGTCGCACGCCTTCGACGCCTGGGGGTGCCTCTGCGTGCAGCTCCAGACCGACGCGCTCAACGAGCGCTCCCGCCGGGCCATCGAGCGCCTCGGCGCGAGGCTCGACGGCGTGCTGCGCTCGCACCGCGTCTGCGACGACGGCCGCGTCCGAGACAGCGCCGTCTACAGCATCGTCCGCGACGAGTGGCCCGGGCTGCGCGCGCGGCTCTTCGCTCGCTAGAATCGACTTGTTTTCAGGGCGTTTCCGGAAAAAGAGCGCCATCCCCCGGGAGGAATGTTGACGCCCGGAATGAGAGGAGTAGAAGACGCCTCCCGCTGACGAAGCGCCCCGCAAGAGGCGCTGAACACAGAGGGAAAAAAGAAGCCGGCAACGACGAAAGAGTTGACGGCGGACGGAGAGCGAGTAAAACCGCCCTCCCCGACGGCGAAACGGTGAAGCGAAAGCGACGCCAGCGCCGGAGGGAAA
>SCUS01000015.1 GCA_004297725.1 Myxococcaceae bacterium
TACACGCAGTAGTAAGCTGTGTCCGCGCTGATCGCACCGCCGACGGGGCCGTGACGACGCCCGGCTGGGCGGGGCCGGCAGGAGCTCCTCACGCTCCGGGCCGTTGGACGCCCTATCCGCCGACGGATCGCGAAGTCGCGGAGGCTCCAAGGCTGATTGCGTCAGGTTGTCGTGGACTTCAGGGAGCGACCCTCCCCGTGACGGACACGCGCGGCGGGCCACTGCGAGGCAGTGGAGCCGCGAACCGGACCAATAGGGCTCAGACCTCACCGGCTCAGCAGCAGGCGCCGCCGCCCGCCGCCGGGGACGAGCGCTGGTACTGCGCCGCGGCCATGGTCGGACCGCACGGGAACAGGCCGAAGTGCGTGGCGCGCGCGCCGAGCACGTCGAACCACGGAGCGAGTCGGGTGCTCGAGAGCATGGCCGCGGTGTTGGCGCAGACCCGCTCCGGGCGGCCGCGCTCGAAGGCGTGGTGGTCGTCGAGCCAGAACACCGACTCCGCCCCTTCGATGCCGCCGCGGTAGACGACGGACTGGCCGTAGTCCTCGCACTGCTCGTCGAGCCCATCGAGCTTGAAGAGGCGATAGGTCACCGACGAGAAGCGCGCCGCGCCCACCCGGGTCGAGATCTCGTCGTGCTGGATCGAGATCGGCGAGGCGCTGACGACCCTCGGGTCGATGAAGCCCGCGCGCCGGGCGAGCGACACGAAATCACCCTGGTAGAGCGCGCCGCCGAGGCACTCGGCGTAGAGCATCGGGTCGCTCGCGACCTCCGGGGGGAGGCGCCGGTCCGCGAACACGTCGCTGATGTAGAGCTCGCCTCCGGGCTTCAGCACGCGGAACACCTCCGCGAGCACGAGGTCCTTCCGGGGGCTGAGGTTGACCACGCAGTTGGACACCACGACATCGACGCTCGCGTCGGCGATCCCGACGCTGCGCAGGTCCTCCACGTATCCTAGGTGGAAGGCCGTGTTGGGCTTCGGGTACCCGAAGCGCTCGGAGTGCCAGCCCGCGGTGTCGCGGGCGAGGGAGAGCTGCTCCTCGGTCATGTCGATCCCATGGACGAGCCCGTCGGGGCCGACGAGCTGCGCGATGACGAACACGTCGCGGCCGGTGCCGCAGCCGAGGTCGACGACGGTCGCGCCCCGGAGCCCCTGCGGGATCGGGAAGCCACACCCGTAGAAGCGGCTCGCCACGTCGGGGTGGACCTTCGCCAGGCGCGAGGTGATCCACGCGGGAGGGGCGCCGCCCGCACAGCAGGCGTTGGTCTTGAGGTCGGCGCTCGATGCGAGCAGCCGGCCGTAATACTCGCTCACGAAGGCCTGGAGCTTCCGCTGTTCAGCGTCCGCCTGCTGGGTCGTCATGGCGGCGGTTGTAACGGACGCCGCCCGTCCGGGACAGCCGCTGGCGCCGATGCCCGGCTCGACCGGCGGAGGTTCCATTGGATCATGGCCACCTTCATGGCGTCGTTGAGGCCGAGGCACACGACCATCGCGTAGAGGAAGATCGCGAGCGTCTGCCACCACGGCAGCGGGCTGAGGCCGGGGAGGCCCACGAGGGTCAGGACGGTGCCCGTGAGCACGTCCGCCACGACGGCCGCCACGAGGGCCCTGCTGGGCATCGACGCCCAGAACCAGCGGCGCTCCCGGGCGGACACGATCGAGAACGCCGCGAAGTAGAGCAGCGTCAGGAAGCTGAAGGTGTGCAGCGCGTGGGGGTGCGTCGACAGGCCGAAGCGCGACCAGCCGATCCAGAGGAGCGAGAGCGACTCCGCGAGCATGGCGACGCCGAGCACCACGGAGACCGCGATGTAGCCGCCGATGTTCCATGTCTCGGGCCTCCGGGACGGCCGGACGTGATCGGTGGCGAGGGAGATCTTGGCGAAGTCGGTCATGAAGACCAGGAGCAGCATGGCGAAGGCGGAGACCACGAAGCGACCCGTCACCACGAACGCGATGGCCACGTAGGCCGCCTTCAGGATCGTCCGGCTGATCTTGTTGACGATCCACGTGAGGATGCGCTGGTAGATCGTCCGCCCCTGCTCGACGAGCGCCACGATGTTCGTCAGCCCGGCCTCCGTCAGGACCACGCTCGCGGCGCCCTTGGCGACGTCCGTGGCGCTGCTGACGGCGATGCCCACCTCGGCCTGGCGCAGCGCGGGCGCGTCGTTGACGCCGTCGCCCGTCATCCCGGTCACGTGCCCCGCGGCCTGCAGGTGCTTCACCACGAGGAACTTGTCCTCCGGGTACACCTCCGCGAAGCCATCGGCGCCCGCCAGCAGGTCCACCGTCTCGTTGCCGGGGTGGGCGTCCGCGGCCTTCAGGTCGGCGACGCGCCGGATGCTGGGCAGCCCGACCCCGCGCGCGATCTCGCTCGCGACCGCCAGCGCGTCGCCGGTGAGCATCTTCACCGACACGCCGAGGTCGCGGAGCGCCGCGATGAGCTGCCCGGCGTCGGGCCGCGGCGGGTCATACAAGCTCACCAGCCCGATCAGCGCCATGGGGCCCGCCTCCGGGCCGCGCGCGACCGCCAGCGTCCGATAGCCCTTCCCCGCGGGCTCGCGCACCCGCTCCTCCAGCGCCGCGATCGCCGCCTCCGATAGCCCGCAGTGCCCGGCGACGGTCCGCACGGCGCCCTTCATCACGCGCAGCCGCTGCCCGCCCTGCTCGACGACGGCCTCGGTCCGGCGGCTCTTCGCGTCGAAGGGCGCGAACGAGACGGGCGCGACGGGGGGCGATCCCTCGAAGACGCGCCGCTCCTTCGCCGCCGCCAGGAAGGCGAGGTCGATCGGGTCCTGGTTGGCCTCCTGCGACGCGAGCGCGCCGGCGAACAGCACCTCCGGCTCCGTCGCCTGCTCCAGCGGGATCACGCCGGTGACCGCCAGCTGGTTCATGGTGATGGTGCCGGTCTTGTCGACGCAGAGCACGTCCATGGTCGCGGCGTCCTCCGCGGCGCTGAGCCGGGTGACCAGCACGCCGCGCTTCGCGAGCTCCCTCGATCCGACGGCCATGCTGACCGTGAACATCACCGGGAGGGCGACGGGCACCGCGCTCATCAGCAGCACCAGCATGAGCGGGGCCATCTCCAGGAGCGGCACGCGGCGCAGGAGGGAGAGCACGACCACCGCGCCGAGCAGCGCGCCGACGATGACGAAGAGCCAGCGGACCACCGTGGCCACCACGGCCTCGATGTGGAGCTTCGGGCGCGCCTGCTGCACCAGCTCCGTGGTGCGGCCGAAGTAGGTCTTCGCCCCGGTCAGCATCACCGCGCCGTTGCCCTCGCCCCGCCGGACGACGGAGCCCGACGAGAGCACCTCACCGGGCGCCTTCGCGGCGTCCTTCGACTCCCCCGTGAGCGCCGACTGGTCGACGCTCAACGCCCCCGTGAGGAGCTTGATGTCCGCGGGGACGATGTCCCCGGGCCGCACGCGGACGATGTCGCCGGGGACCAGCTCGCGGGCGGGGACGAGCTCCCAGCGGGCCTCGCGGAGGACGCGAGCGTTCACCTGCAGACGGCGCCGCAGCATCTCCACGACGCCGGCGGCCCGGTGCTCCTGCAGGAAGCCCAGCACCGCGTTGACGACGAGGAGCGCGCCCACGACCGCGAGGTCGGAGTAGTTCCCGAGCGCGGCCGAGAGCACCATGATGAGCTCGAGCATCCACGCCGACAGGCCCCAGAACTTGCCGAGGAACATCCGCAGCGGGTGCCCTCGCTCCTCGGTCACCTCGTTGAAGCCGTGCTCCTTCCGGCGGGCCTCGACCTCCGCGCGGGTGAGCCCGCGGTCGGGGCGGACGCGGAGCGCCGCGAGCGCCTCGGCGACGGTCGTCGAGGCGAGGTCAGGGAGCGCGGGGGCCGGTTGCATCGAGGGCATTGTCCCCCTCTCCTAGGGCCAGGACGGAGGTTATGGGCGCCGGCCGACGATGACGGCCTCGGTCCCGTCGCCGAAGAGCCACGTCTTCGGAGCGAAGCCCGCCGCGCGCATCGCCGCTTCGATCTCGCCGGGGCGCAGGAAGTGGTTGCCCTGCACGTGCTCGCTGAGGTTCTGGAACGCCATCCAGCGTCCGATCCGTCCTCCACACGGCCATCATCCATCGTAAGTGCGCGAGTTTACAGAATAGATAGCGATTTGGTGAAGCGCGACCGCGGTCGCGTGACTGCCCACCACGAGGCGTCGGGCGCTTCGCCAAGGCGCGGTTGAACGAAGCCGCGGAGCCTCCGGCGCGCCGTCAGTCGTCTATGTGGGAAGAGGGTTAGCCATCGGTCCACGGCTGCACCCGCAGCGGTGCAGTCGGCCGCGCCAACAGCGACCGCGACCTGTCGGTGCGACCTCGTGAGGGCTCTGTTGGGCGACCCGAGATGCGGCGCGGTGCATGTTGGCGGCGGCGTCGCATTCGGCGCACGCACCCGTGCACCGAGCGCCTCGCACGCGAGCGCCAGAGGGTGTCCCCGTGGTTCGTACGCGCGCCATCACGAGGTGTCCCAGGGGGATGACGTCGGTCGTTCATCGAGCGGCTGTCGCACCAGACGCCCCACGCCACATCGCACGCACCGATCAGCGTCGATGCCGGTCAACGTCATCAGGCGCTCCACCCATGTCGGCGGCGAGGTATCGGAGCCGACCGTCGGCGTCGTGGTCGTCGTGGTCGTCGTCGGAGTGAGCAGCACGCGCGCTCTTTCCAGCGTGGTCGTCGCGTGGCAGGGCGCGAGCAGCCCGTAGTGCCGGATGCGCGTGAAGCCCTTCGGGAGCACGTGGTCGACGAAGCGCCGGAGAAACTCGACGCCCGGCAGCGTGCACTGCCCGCCGCCCTTCGTGGCGAAGGTCACGCCGCGCTCGTCCATCGAGCGGAGGCGCGCGTTCGAGATGCCGACGCGGTGGGTGTACCGGCCGAGGTACGCGTACACCTGCTCGGCGCCGCCGAAGGGCGCCTTGGCGTAGACCACCCAGTCCGTGCGGTAGAGCGCTGTGCGGAGTTGATCGAGCACGTCGGGCGCGCTGTTCGGCGGCAGCGTGACGGCGCCCGACGCGAGGCCCTCGATGAGCGCCGCGCGCAACTTCCCGCGGAAGAGCTTCGCGAGCACCTTCACCGGGAAGAGGTAGTCGCCCTTCGTCGCCACCCAGCGCGACCCGTCGGGCGACAGACCGCCCGCGCTCACGACGGCGTGGACGTGGGGATGGAAGAGCAGCTCCCGCGTCCAGGTGTGCAACACCATCGTGATGGCGGGCAGCGCGCCCAGGCGCCGCGGGTCACGCGCCAACGCCAGGAGCGTCTGCGATGCCGCCCGGAAGAGCATCGCGAAGAGGGCCTCGCGGTTGTACCGGACGATCGCCCGCAGCGCCTCGGGCAGCGTGAAGACGACGTGGAAGTAGCGCGTCGGGAGGATTCGCTCGCGGCGCGCTTCGAGCCAGCGGTGCTGGTCCAGGCTCTGGCAGGTCGGGCAGTGCCGGTTGCGGCACGAGTTGTAGACCGGCGTCGCGTGGCCGCAGGCGTCGCACACGGCGAGGTGTCCTCCGAGCGCGGCGGTGCGGCAGCGGGCGAGCGCCACGAGCACCTCGTGCTGCGCGCTCGTGAGCGCAGAGGTCCCCTGCAGCGCGTCCGCGAAGGCGCGCACGATGTCACCCATCTGCACCCGCGTGGCAGTGTCGTCACGCGGGCGCTCGGGGCAGTCGACGACGGCCCCCACGGGCCGCTACCCGAGGCGCTTACCCTCCTCGGTATGGAGCACATCCAGGGGGCTGCGGAGCGTCGCGCGCCGGGCCTCGGAGAGGTGCGTGTAGCGGGCCGTGCTCTGGAGCGAGCGATGCCCCAGCAGGATCTGCACGGTGCGCAGATCGGTGCCGATCTCCAACAGGTGCGTCGCGAACGCATGGCGCAGGAGATGCGGATAGACGTGGAGCGTGAGGCCCGCGCGCTCGACCGCCTTGAGCAGCGCCTTGTGCACCGCCACGCGAGACAGCGCCCGGCCCTCGGCAGGCCGCCTGGGACTACCGAAGAGCCACTTCCCCTTCGGGCGGCTCTCTCGCCAGTAGGTGCGCAGCGCCTCCAGCGCCGAGAGCGGCAGCGGCACGATGCGGTCGTGGCGATTCTTGGTGTCGCGCACGTGGATCACCATGCGCTGGCTGTCGATGTCCCCAGCCACGAGTGCCAGCATCTCGGAGACGCGCAACCCCGCGCCGTAGAGGAGCATGAACATCGCGCGGTCCTTGGCGTTGCGGGCGTGCGCGAGGATCGCAGCGACCTGACTCCCGCTGGGCACATCAGGCTGCCGGCTCCGGGTCCGGACCAGACGCACCGAGACCATCACATCCGGTCGCTGGAGCGTCGTCTCGAAGAGGAAGCGCAGCGCCGCGATGCACACGTTGACCGTGTTGGGGTTGCGGCCCTTCACCTGCAGCAGGTGCAGGACCCACGTCCGCACGTGCTCGACGCCGAGCTCGTGCGGCGACCGCTTGTGGAAGGCGACGAACTTCTGCGCGTACCGCAGATACGCCGCGCGCGTCGCCGACGAGAGCCCTCGCAGCGCGAGGTCCGCCGCCATCCGATCCCGAATCTGTCCCATCGAACGCCTCCGTCGATCGCAGGCGCCCGTCCATCGGACGCCGCGGCGCAGAGCGTCCGGGGAGCAACTCGTCGGCACGAAGCAAGACGCAGGGACCGACGCGTCAGCAGGTCATGCGAGCGACCGCGAGGCTCCGGGAGAGGCCTGCCGCGGAGCGGCTTCGTTCAATGATTATTACACGCAGTAGTAAGCTGTGTCCGCGCTGATCGCACCGCCGACGGGGCCGTGACGACGCCCGGCTGGGCGGGGCCGGCAGGAGCTCCTCACGCTCCGGGCCGTTGGACGC
>SCUS01000120.1 GCA_004297725.1 Myxococcaceae bacterium
CCCGGACGCCGCCCTGACCGATTCCAACGCCCCACCCACGCTGTTCTCGCTCTCTGCGGACGCACCGCTCCCACGACCGTCTCGCATCGCGCGCCCGGTGTCCACGCTCCGCTCGGCAGCTCTTCGGCCGACAGTGCCCGCGCTACGGCCCGTCGCGCGTCCGGCGCATCCGCGGCACCTCGGTCGAGATCCCGAGGTGTTCGAGCACTCGCACGATGCCCACCCGCTCGGTGAGCGCCGCGATGATCGTCATCCGCCCGTCGCACGCCGGGCACTTGAGCGCGTCGATCTTCCACACCCGCCACAGCAGCCGCGCCCACTCGATGCGCCCGCCCTTCGCCCTGGCGGGTCGCACTGCGTCCGCCTGCGTTGCCGCTGTCGCCGCGCTCCCTCCCCCGGCCGCACTCCTTCCCACCGCCGCGCCGCCCACCGCCACCGCACGCTCCGCGCACGCCCCGATGGCCTCCTCGATCGGCGGCAACGGCACGACCGCCACCCGCCACGGCGAGTTGGGCGCCAGCACCCCGTGGTAGCGCACTAGCGGCGTCCGCGGCGGAGGCACCAGCGCGCTCAACCTGGCCATGAATTCCATCGGCGACATCACCCGATGCGTCGCCCCCGCGCTGCGCGGCGACTTCACCCGGTACGCCACGTTGCCATCGGGCAGCACGCTCACCCGGCCGCTCGCCACTGCGGGCCGCGCCATGTACCGACACAGCCGCTCCAGCGCAGCGCGGTCGTCGCCCGCGACGCACACGCCCGCGTGCAGGTTGAACCCCTCGACCTCCGCGACGAGCCCATGCGACCGCATCCGAAGCGGCCTGAACACCCGCTCGTCCGACTCATCCGCTGCGTCGTCGCGCGCTCTCTTCTCATCGACGCGAGCGAAGGTTCCCCGCCCACCCGCGGCTCGGCGCAGACCCTCCATGCCGTCATCACTCACCTCGAAGCTCTCGCTCGCTGCCCGCTGCGCGCGCCTGCGCTCGATGATCTGCAGCCGCTCGATCACCCGCTCGATGACCGAGCGAAGGTCGTCCCGCGTCGGTGCCGCGGTCTCCACGAAGTCCGGAGTGCTCCCATCCTCGCGACACACGAACACCCCATCGGCGACGAGCATGTGCAGGTGCGGGTTCAGATTCAACGAGCCCCCGAAGCGCTGCACGTAGTTCACCGCGGCCGCCTCCGACACGGCGCCGGGCATCCCGCCCGCGGCTCCGCGAAGCCACTCGCGCACCTCCTCGAAGAACACTCGCGACACCGCGTTGAGCAGCGCCGTATCGCGCGCTACCGGCATCCGCAGCTCCCATGGCAGCGAGAGCACCCACTGCCGATACGGCACCGACGGCAACACGCGATCGCACTGCCGCGCGGCGGTCTCGCTCATGCGCCTCCCGCCGCAGCTCGAGCACACCCCGCGGTGCTTGCACGAGAACGCCACCAGGCGGTCGTGGCCGCAGCCCGCGCAGCGCGCCCGCATGAACCCGCACGCGAGCACGCCGCAGCGCACGAAGGCCTCGAACTCCGCGACGACGGAGCGAGGCAGCGAGCGTCCGCCCTCCTGCATCTGCTCGGCGAAGGCCGCGAAGTGCTCCCGCACGAGGGCGTGCACCACCCCGTCGCGCATGGGCTCGCGGGCGCCCACGTGCGCATGTCCACCGCCGTCGGCCATCGAGGGGAGGAGCCACAGAGCGACGAGCGGGCCATCACCGATCGACCGGTTCTACAGGGCGATCGGGGCGCTCCGGGGGGTGGCGGCGGGTGGCGGCAGGGACTGACGACGTGGGCACGCTCCCCTCCGCGATGAGGTCAACCATCACGCCTACAGACGTCTGTAGGTGGGGCTACAGACGTCTGTAGGCGGGGCTGCGCGGGTTGGTCTGCTCGTGGGGAGCGACCGCGGCGCTCACCCGATGGGGATAAGACGTCCAACGCGGCACCCTCCCAGGCACGGATCCGCGCGG
This sequence comes from Myxococcaceae bacterium, assembly GCA_004297725.1. GTDB lineage: Bacteria > Myxococcota_A > Polyangia > Polyangiales > SCUS01. The sequence goes on from SCUS01000120.1 coordinate 1,962, forward strand.
GTCTACAGAACATCAGTGTACGAAGTACGCGCCCGCCACGCGGCTCCTCGCGAATGCGCCCCGGACGCCGCCCTGGCTCGCGCAGGTGCGTGCGACGGCGATGACCCCGTGCGTCATCGCGCCGCACGGCTGCCGCGCGGACCAACTGGGAAATCCAGAGGGTTTCGTCGAGGCACGCTTCGTGGTGACAGGCACTCCCCCTGGAGGGATCGCCATGCGTACACACACCCAGGAAACCCAAGCCACCATCACCCCCTTGAAGGCCCTGACCTTCCTTCGGGAGGGCAACGAGCGCTTTCGCGCCAACCTCCGCGCGAGCCGCGACCTCCTCAAGCAGGTCAACGAGACCCGCGAGGGGCAGTTTCCCTTCGCGACGATCTTGAGCTGCATCGACAGCCGCACGAGCGCCGAGCTCATCTTCGATCAGGGCCTCGGCGACATCTTCAGCATCCGCCTCGCGGGCAACGTGGTGAACGAAGACGTCCTCGGGTCGATGGAGTTCTCCTGCCGCATCGCCGGGTCGCGGCTCGTGGTGGTGCTCGGGCACTCGAACTGCGGGGCCATCAAGGGAGCCTGCGACGGGGTGCAGCTCGGCAACCTCTCCAGCCTGCTCAACAAGATCCAGCCCGCGGTCTACCGGGAGCGCGCCGAGGCGGTCGACCGGAGCTCGAAGAACACCGCGTTCGTCGAGCGCGTGGCGGAGATCCACGTGCGCCGCTCGGTCGAGTCGGTCTTCGAGCAGAGCGTCGTGCTGCGCGAGATGATCGAGGGCGGCCACATCGCCCTCGTCGGCGCGATGTACTCCGTGGAGACCGGCGCCGTGGCCTTCCTCGACGACACCCTCACCCAGGGCCCGCGGGCGTAGCGCCCCGCGCCCTCACCTCCGCCTCCGCCCGCGCCGTCGGGGTGGCACCCGAGGCCGTCGTCGCCGGTGGCGCTCGCCCACGTCGCAGGGCAGGCGGCCAGGATCGTCAGAACCGCACCAGCGTGGCGGCCCCGTCTCCGACCTGGCCCCATTGGTCGCTACCCCAGCAGCGGACGGAACCGTCCGCAAGTCGGGCGCAGGTGTACCTGTCACCCGCCGCGATCCCGGTCGCATTGTTCACCCCGACCACGGCGACGGGCGTGAGGCGGTTGACGCTCGTTGTTCCGTCACCGAGCTGGCCATGCCCGTTGCGTCCCCAACAGCGGACGGAGCCGTCGGCCAGGCGGGCACAGGTGTGAGAAAGGCCCGCTGCGATCTCGACCGCCGTGGTCAACCCGGGCACGACGACGGGGGCGAGACGGTTGACGCTGGTTCCGTCTCCGATCTGACCCGATATGTTGTTGCCCCAGCAGCGGACGGAGCCGTCCGTCAGCCGGGCGCAGGTGTGGGCGTGGCCCGCTGCAATCTCGACCGCGGTGCTCACTCCCGCCACGGCAGTGGGCGCGAGACGGATGGCACCTGTTCCGTCCCCGATCTGACCAAATCCATTGTTGCCCCAGCAGCGGACGGAGCCATCCGTCAGCCGGAGGCAGGTGTGATAGGTGCCCGCTGCGACCTCGACCGCCGTGCTCACCCCGGGCACGGCGGTGGGCGCGAGACGGATGGCGCCTGTTCCATCCCCGAGCTGACCCGGTCCATTGGTGCCCCAGCAGCGGACGGAGCCGTCCATCAGCCGGGCGCAGGTGTGAGAACTGCCCGCTGCGATCTCGACCGCACCGCTCAGCCCGGGCACGGCGGTGGGCGTGAGACGGTTGGTACTCGTTCCATCCCCGATCTGGCCGAACACATTGGAACCCCAGCAGCGGACGGAGCCGTCCGTCAGCCGGGCGCAGGTGTGGAAGATGCCCGCCGCGATCTCGACCGCATCGCTGATCCCCAGCACGGCAGTCGGCGTCAGGCGGCTGATGGTTGTTCCGTCTCCGAGCTGGCCCGCCACATTGGAACCCCAGCAGCGGACGGAGCCGTCCCTCCGCCGGGCGCACGTGTGAAAAGGCCCCACCGCGATCTCGTCCGCATCGCCCAGCCCCGCCACGGCGGTGGGGGTGAGACGGTCGGTGCTCGTCCCGTCACCGAGCTGGCCGTGTTGGTTGCCGCCCCAGCATCGGACGGAGCCGTCGATCAGCCGCGCGCAGGTGTGAGAGGCGTCCGCCGCGACCTCGACCGCACCGCTCAGCCCCGGCACGGCGGTGGGCGTGAGACGGTCGGTGATCGTTCCATCCCCCAGCTGGCCACGCTCGTTGCGGCCCCAACAGCGCACGGAGCCGTCCCTCAGCTGGGCGCAGGTATGTGACTGTCCCGCGGCGACCTGGGGCGTGGTCCGGCACGTACCGCCCGAACACGTGCCATCACACAAGCTTCCGCATGCCCCGCAGTTCGTCGGGTCGGTCGTCGTATCCCGGCAGGTCCCCCCACACGACGTCGCCCGGGCCCGATCCGGACAGGTCTGTGCGTAGCCCAACGGATTCGTGAACACTTCCCCGCCGCACCGGTTCGCCGTCACGCAGTGATCCGCGCATCGCCGTGAACTCCCCTCACACAGGCTCGTCCGGTCGTCGCAAGCCCCGCAACCCAACCCCCCGCACTGGTCTCCTGACGCGCACGCGCCAGTGAAGGTCGCGGCCGAGCAGCCTGGCCCGAAGCCCGTCGCATCGAAGCCGTACGTTGCGACCGGCATCGTGGTGCCGCCCGCGACGCCTACGGTCACGGCGTGCATCCCCTCCCGACCGGGCGAGCAGTACCCCAGCAGGTATGTCGCCCGGAGCCGGGCGGCGATCTGGTTGGCCAGCGCGCCGAACTCCCGCGTCAGGGTTGCCGTGCTCGGCGCCGTGAGCACCCCGCCCGACGCCAGCGCCGTGAGCACCGCCGGCGCCGCGTCGCCGCCCGCGAGCCCGACCGCCAGCACCCGGTCGGCGCTCGCCTGCACGGCCGCGACCGCGTCGGCCTGCGTGTGCAGCGCCGCGGTGTCGCCGCCGTCGGTGAACACCACCACGTATCCGCTGGTGAAGGCCCCGCCCGCGTTGCGCGTCCGGAACGCCGCCTGCGCCGCCTGTTGTCGCCCGAGCGCCGAGATCACCGCGCCGTAGAGGTTGCTCGACCCCGGGGCGCTCGGCCGGTAGCTCGCCAGCGCGTCGAGCCGCGCGAGCAGCCGCGCCGTGTCGAGCGTGGGCGGCTGCCACTCGGTGAGGGTCGCCCCTCCAGCGAACACCTGGATGCCAACCTGCACGGGCGAGCGGGGAGTGGTCTGGAGCGTCGTCACGAACCGCGCCGCTGCCCCGATGAGCTGCGGGAGAAACGCGTCGGTGGACGCGCCGAGGTCGAGCACCAGCGACACGAACACCTGCGGGCCGACGCGGGTGAGCAGCGTGGCCGACGACTCGCTGCCGAGGGCGGCTCCGTCTTCGCGGATCACGAGGTCCGTCGCCGTGAGGTCGGGGAGGGGGCGCCCGATGCAGTCCTCCGCCGTGAAGTACATGGCGATGCCTGACGGCGAGACGGTGCGCCCTTCGACCAGCCGCGTGACCGCGCACGAGCGGTCGGCCGAGTCGGTGTAGTCGACCCCGTCTCCCACGAAGCCGGAGTCGAGGTGGGTGACGCTCGCCGTGACGCCGCCGTCCGCCGCGAGGCCGCCCAGGCGCTCGTAGCCGGAGCCGCCCGAGGGGCGCGACCAGAACAGCGCCGCGCGTGCCGCGTCGCCCGCGAAGGGGATGGACACCCGCGCGGGCACGGTGAAGGCGGTCCCTGCTGGCTCGAAGCGGAAGACGCGCGAGTAGCCCGTGTAGCCCGACGGGGCGGCCACCCCGGTCTGGGTGATCCGGATGGGCAGCGCCGTCGAGAGCGCACCCGCGGGGACGGTCAGCGTGGCGCCGTCGCAGGAGACCGTGCCCCCGCTCGGTCCGATGGACACGGCGGCGCAGTCCGGACCGGCGTCCACCGGCGGCACGTCGATCGTGGGCGCGTCGGAGGGCGATCCTTCGTCGCCCGGAGCGTCAGCCGTCGGGGCGTCCGCCCCGGGCGGGACATCGTTCATCGGCGCGTCCACGCCGGGCCGGTCCTCCACCAGCGCATCCATCGCCGGCGCGTCCGTCGAGGCCACCGGCTCCTCGGCGCTTCCTGAATCGCGAGGGGCGCCGTCGGACAACGGCACATCCATCGCGCCGCCGTCGCTCCCGGGGCACGGGCATGGGCCGTAGTTGTGATCGGCGAGGCAGGTCTGTGTGCTGCTGATGCCACCGGCACAGGCACAGGCGATGGACTGGCCCGTCACGCAGTGCGGCGTCGGGGCCAGCGCCGGGTCCGGACCACACGAAAGGGTCCAGGCCGCGGGTGCCAGCGCCAGGAGCGCAACACGCGTTCGCAGCATCGCAGCCACCCTCCGAAAGGACGGTGCCGACCCTCGAACGCCAGCGGATGGCGCGGCGGGCGCGGACGGCGTAGCGCGAGGAGCGGCGGGGGGGACCGGCGAACGGGCGTCGAGGCCCGCCCGGAGGCGTTCGATCTCCTCACGGGGCGCCTGCGCCTGCTCGAGCGCCGCCACGCGATCATCGCGATGGTTGTTCACGGCATCAACCTACGCGCCTATCGGTAGGCGTTGCACGTGTCGCGGGAGGGGAGCTCGCGGCGAGAGGCCCCACCTGCTGCAAGCGGCGTTGCGCGCCCGCCCTCGTCGCCCGCTTCGCGCAGCGCGAAGGGCTACAGCTCGGGCTCGACGACGTAGGTCTGCCGGTGGCCGCGCGCCTCGAAGGTGCGCAGCGAGCACTCCGCGGCGCGACGCGACGCGAAGCGGTGCACGTCGAAATGCTGACCGTTGTCGTCGTAGCGGCGGAGCAGCCACGGCTCGACCCGCCACGGCACGAAGACCTCCGGGTGGAGGTCACGGCGGTAGAGCGCGATCCCCGGCAGCGCGAGGTGGTGCGGCACGTGGTCGACGTCGGGGTCGTCGGCGGGGCAGACCCACCAGAGGTCGCGCTCGTCGTGGCGGTGCTTGACGATCACCTCCAGCCCGCACGGGCACGCGAGCAGCCACGCGTCGAAAGGAGAGCCCGGCCCGCTCCGCTCGTCGGGGAGGTGGGCCTCGCCCAGGAGCGCGCACCGCGGCCTCGGCGGCCACGACGGCGGCCACGGCGTCGATGTAGATCCACTCGAAGTCGTAGGGGTCGCGCGTGCTGCGGCGCATCGGCAGACGCCCCCAGAGGGTCTCGCCCTGGGGGATAAGACGTCCGGCTCATGGGCCCGTCGAGGTGATGGGCCCATGAGCCAGACGTCCAACGCGGCACCCTCCCAGGCACGGATCCGCTCGGGTCTACAGAAGAGATAGCGACTTGGTGAAGCGCCCCCGCGGGCGGGTGACCGCCGACGGTGAGGCTCCAGGCGCTTCGCCAAGGCGCGGTTGAACGAAGCCGCGGAGCCTCCGGCGCGCCGTCAGTCGTCTATGTGGGAAGAGTGTTGGTCCTCGGTCCACGGCTGCACCCGCAGCGGTGCAGTCGGCCGCGCCAACAGCGACCGCGACCTGTCGGCGTGACCTCGTGAGGGCTCGGATGGGTGACCCGAGATGCGGCGCGGTGCATGTTGGCCGCAGCGTCGCACGCGGCGCGCGCACCCGTGCACCGAGCGCCTCGCATGCGAGCGCCAGAGGGTGTCCCGTGGTGCGTACGCGCGCATCAGAATCTGTCCCATCGAACGCCTCCGTCGATCGCAGGCGCCCGTCCATCGGACGCCGCGGTGCAGAGCGTCCGGGGAGCAACTCGTCGGCACGAAGGAAGGCGCAGCGACCGACGAGTCAGCAGGTCACGCGAGCGACCGCGAGGCTCCGGGAGAGGCCTGCCGCGGAGCGGCTTCGTTCAACATCCCTTATCCGAAGAAGCCCGCCACGCGGCTCCTCGCGGATGCGCCCCGGACGCCGCCCTGGCAGGGGTCGGGGCTACGTCCTGCAGGGCATGGTGCGCGCGGTGGATGACCGCGTGAGCGGCAGCCTCGAGTTCAGAACAGCGACCGAGACGCTTGCGGGTGATCCCGGCGGCAGCTGGACGCTTGACTCCGGTGGCCCCGGCGTGAGCGTCGATATCCTCTGGAGCGCCTCGCTCTCTTCGTCGGGTCTCACCGCCGGCGAGGTCGAAGTGCGGGTCTCCACCGGCGGCGGGCAGGACGAAGCCCTGTTTGGCTTCAGCCCCGGCGGCGCCACTGTGCGCAATAGCGCCGACGTACGGTGACCCCCTTCCCACATCGACGAATGACGACGCTGCGGAGGCTGCGCGGCTTCATTCATCCGCGCCGCGGCGAAGCACCCGACGCCTCGTCGTGGGCTGTCGCCCGCTCGCAGTGAAATCGCTATCGGGGGTACGAAGTACGCGCTCCCGTAAGCCCTGGCGGGAGCTTCCGAGACACCAGATCGTGGCCGCGCTGGGCGCGGAGCCCCGGCGCTCGGCCTGCCAGCCGGGCACGCCGCGCGGGAGCCCACCGATCAGGGCCGCCCGTCGGGTCTCGGCGAGCCCGACGGTGAGGGGCGGGGCCCAGCGACCTCCCGCGGCACGACGTGGAACGCCATCACCTGCGGGACGTTCGACGGACCGCCGCACGACGGCTCGACCGACGACCCGGTCACCACGCCGTAGATCACCGCGCGCGCGCCGTTCGCGATGCGCGCGTCCGCTTCCGCCGGATAGGACACCGCGAATCGCTCCCGTCCGCACTGGTCGAGCACCGCGGAGAAGGTCATCCACGACCCATCGACGTGGACATCGCGCACCTCTGCCTCGATGCGCACGGAGTGGTGGAGGCCCTGTTCCGGTGCGCGGAGGAGCAGCTGCGGCTGCACCCACGCCTCGGTGTTGCGGGCGCCCTCATCGTCCAGTCGGGCGATCTCGAGGCGGTATCGGCGAGGGTTGTGGCGCGCCTCGACCGCGTACATGCGCGCCGACAAGCCGCAGAACACCTCGCGCATCGCCTCGACGAAGGTGCTTCGCACCGTCGTCGGGGGGAGGGTCCAGGCGACGCGCCCGTTGGCGAGGACGCACTCGACCCCCCGCGCCACCATCTCCTGGTTCAAGCGGCTCGGGCCGGGTCCGTACATGGGCAGGCCGACGTCGGCGTCCTGCAACGCGAGACCGCAGGTCGGATGCGGCAGGCGAACGGGTTCGTCCGCGTAGGTGGGGGCGGTCGTCACGGGATCGAGGCTCGGCACGCTCGCCCGCGGAGGGTCGCGACGGATGAACTGCATCCGATCCGGATGGAGCGCGAGCTCGGTCATGGGGCGCAGCGCGTCCCGGAAGGCCACGCATGCCTCGAAGCTCCGGGGTCCGCGCGGCGCCCGCGGGGGGAGGCTCGACTCGGTCGGGCGCAGGGCTGCGCTCGGGGCGTTGTCGAGCGCCGCCGTACAGTCGTGCAAGGCGTGGAGGTAGTACGCACGGGTCGCGGGGTGGGTCTCGCGCGCCGCGGTGCGGGCGAGCGCGCGGGCGATGAGCGGGAGCTGGGCGCGAGCAAAGCGGCGCGCGTTCCGGCCGAGATGCGCGGCGATCGCGACGCTGAGATCACGCGCGCTTCGATCGGCAAGGCGTTGCAGCAGCCGCGCGAGCACCGGCGGCGGCATGTCGGGCAACAAGCCGAAGAGCGTGGGGAGGTCGTCCGCCTCGCCGACGCCATCGCCCATCCACCGGGGGTAGATCTCGCGCATGGCGTCGAGCCAGAGCGAGAGGCTGGGGAGGGTGTGGTCACGATCGCCCACCCGCCCCAACGCGCGCGCGGCCGCGAGTCGCATCGAGGGCTCCGGGGACAGCATGGCGCGTCGAAGGAGCGTCTGGTCGCGCGTAGTGGCGGTGAGTTCGACGAGGGCATCCTCGCGCTCGGCGACGGTTGCCCCGGGCAGCTCGAGCAGGCGTGGCAGCATCGCGTGGGGCGCGGTTCGTACGAAGTAGTAGAGCTCGGAGGAGGCCCCGCACTCGCGATGCGCCGGGGAGGCGAGGGCCGCGAGCACCGACTCGGCCTGCGCGGTCGAGAGGCCCACGATCTCGAACACGGCCTCCGCGTGCGACGGAAACGCCGGGTGGCGCGGGTCACGGTAGCGCGTGATCGCGCGCCAAGTCCCAGGGGTGAGCTCCCCGTCGGCGGTGAGCTGATACGATCGGAGCGGGCGCGAGTCGCCTGGCGCGAGCGGTGTGCTGTCGGGCGATGCACCGTCCGACCCCGAGCCGTCGTACACGGTGCGCCAGCGCCCCTCCATGTCGCGCTGCTCGAAGCTCACGCGAAACGAAGGCGGACCGAACATCGTCCTCTCCAGGGGCTCGATCGCCACGGGTGTGTGGTTGACGAGTTCCCACGCGCGTCGGGAGGGCGCGACCAGCTCCACGACGTCTGGCGGGGTCGGAGGTTCAGGCGCGACGGTGACCGGCGCGATGGTTGGCACGGGCAGCGGGGTCGGCGGGGGCGGCGGCCGAGCGGCGCAGGCGGCCACCGCGACGACAGCAGCGAGCGATCGAAGCGACGACCGGCGAAGGACACACACGAGGCGACGGTACGCCCGCCGGTTGCCTGAGTCATCGTGGCGCCAGCGCGCGGCGGGGCCCTGCCGCCCGGCTCAACCCCGCGGACTTCGCGCGTGGCGGGCGGAATCCGCCTCAAAGCAATTGAAGCTCCGCCCCGCGCCCTGCGAGCTTCGCCAGCCGATGGGGACGATGGGGCAGTCGTGGGGTCGCGTCGTGGCGCTCGCGCTCGGGCTGTTCACGCCCGTCGCCTCGGCGCAACCCGCCGAGCCCGCCGTCGCGTTCGCGCCCACCCGCCGCGGCGCCAACCGCTGGGAGGGCTCGCTCGCGGTCCTTTCCCTCGACGGGGCCATCGCTTCCGGGCCCTACGGCGCCCCGGTCGCGCTCTCGCTCTACGCCGCGGTGGGTCCGCGCGTGTGGCTGGGGCGCGGCTTCCAGCTCCGGGGAGCCCTTTCCCTCTCGCGCTCCTTCGCCGACGACGACAGCACGACGGTCCGCCCGGAGACCCGGCTCCACGACCCGTCGGTGGCGCTGTGGTTCCACGGCATCCCGTCGTTCGCGGACTTCCACCCGGCCGTCGCGGTGGGAATGGTGTTCCCGCTGTCGGACGAGTCGCAGGCGCGGACGCTCCTCCTCGGGACGTCCGTGACGGCGCAGCTCGCGTGGTGGCGCCGGCTCGCGTCGGTGACCCTCTTCGCGCGCGCCTCGGTGGGCTGGGGCCACCGGTTCTACGAGTACACGACCCCGGGCGTGCGCTCGCTCCCGTCCATGCGCGCGACCTGCTTCGGCGGCGGCGGCAGCAGCTGCTCGGACCAGATCTCCGGCGTCCCCTCGATCACCGACTACCTCTTCGCGGCGCTGACCTTCGCGCCCCGGTGGCGTTACTTCAGCCCCGGTATCTCCTTCCAGCTCGATCGGGCCGTCACGGCATCGTTCGCACCCGTGGGCGTCTCGCGGCCCGCCGCCGACCTCTACTTCACCACCTTCGCGACGTGGATCGAGGTCATCCCCACGCCGCCCCTGTCCGTGATCCTCTCGTACTCCCTCTCCCGACCCGTGCTCGACGCCGACGGCTCCTACGGCAACCCCTTCTGGGCCCCCTACCAGTTCCCCGTCGTCGGCTTGGCCCTCGCCGTGCGCCTCGACGAGCTCTTCGCCGTCGCGCTGGGCGAGCCCCTCGGACCGGGGGGCGTCGTGCGCTGGTAGACCGTCACCCCCCCGTCGCGTTGGGGTTTCGGGGGACTCAAGGGGATAAGGCGTTCGACGCGGCGCCTGCCCTGGTCGGGGTCATACCGGGATGGACCGCTTCGGCCGGGTGGTCAGGCGCGCCGCGACGCCCTCGATCACGCAGGGGGATAGGAAAGCCGACCCGGCACCCTCGTTGGCACGGTTTTGCGCGAGATTGCGGAACATCCCTTATCCGAAGAAGCCCGCCACGCGGCCCCTCGCGGATGCGCCCCGGACGCCGCCCTGTCAACACATGGGTCAACTCGGGGATGGCTTGCGACACGCAATCATGGGCAACGTCGGGACACAGGTCGTCTTTCAAATCTGCGCCGATGACGCCGAACTGCTGGGACCAGAGTTTTCCCCAGCTTTCAAGCTAACGGATCTATGCACACTCACGGCGCACCACGTCGCCATTCGTCTGTCCGTCGACGGAGTGACAACCCAAGCGTTCACAGCCATGACGACCGCCCCACCTGATGTTGGCGAAGGAACATCGGTCAACACATCAGTAAGAAGGGTCGCACGAGATCGCTATGGAAGGCCGGCCAGAAGGGTGAGGGCCGAGGCTGATAACCAACTCTCATAGCTAACAGTGCAGGACCGCAGCGTTCCTACCGCAGCTCGTTATCCTTAACGAATCGGCACAGCAAAGGAAGTTGAGTCCAATGCGTCCAACACATAGTTTTCGTGGTCAGCGACCATCCGCCTGTGACCTGAGGCTCGATTGAGAACCATCTTTCGAGGCCAGACACGCAACTCCCCCTGCGCGCCACGACGAGTCAGACGGGACACACTGTAACCATGGATCCTCTCAGCTTGAGACCCATCGGCTCTTTGCCACGTCTCCAGACCAAAGAGCGCACCTCCTTGGAGCGCACGGCGCGCTGCGGCACCACCTTCGCTCGTAACGGTCGTAGCCGGCGTGTGCATGTGACCATGAATGTGAGCAAGAAAACGGCCTGGGACATCGATCTCGGCGCGGAACCGGCTCCTGGCCTCGGGATGCAACCAGTTGACAGGGTGATGAGTCAGAAGAACTGAGGCATGGTGTTGCTGCAACCAATCTGGAGCATCACCGCCGCATGCAACATGAAACTGTTGAGTTTCAATCTCAAGACGTCCCTCGAAGTCTCCGTCGGTTAGCTGAAGAAAGGTGCTATTCAGTCCCACGACGCCGAGGTTCATTCCATCCTTCGTCACAGTCGCCGAAAAGTCTCCCGGCAAGAGGCCATGACGAAGCAAGACAGACGACGGCAGGCTCGTTGCCTTTGAATGCCACCACTGCTGATATGCCCCAAGTGCCTCTCCCACCGTTCGACGATACTCATTGTCTGCAGTTTCCCAAAAGGCCCGACGTAGATCTTCATCACTAGTCCAATGACGCAACGCTCGCACGGTCGATGCGGTGGGACTAGGTCGTGCGAGGTCATGATTTCCCGGTACGGGAAGAAGCACAGGAGTAGAGCCAAGTGTCGCCAAGTGTCGCCACAGGCGGTCCAGAGTACCCGTCAGCGCGTCGAATTCGGCTTCCGTACCTCGCTGGGTTAGGTCACCGGTGAACAGAACGAGATCCCAAGGACCGGTTTGCTCGTGCAAGCGCCCGAGATCGGCAAAAAACTCTTCTCGCACGTTTGGCCACAGCCATCGGCTGTGACTCATGCCCTGATGCAGATCAGTGAGATGCAGCCAACTAATCGCCGCAGATCTCACGGGTTCCGCGACAGACCCTTGAGGTAGCCCACCGGTTGCAGTTACCGGCAACTGTGGGGTCGCGGGCGGCACCGGGAGCACGGCGGGAACTGTTCCGGTTGCGCCCATGTTCGTCACATCCTGCAATACCGCAGCCACCTCGCCTGTATTCATTCCGCCCGAGCGGGCTACGAAGGGTCCTCCTGTCGACGTTGTGAACCGAGACGGAGCTAGACGTTCAAATTTTCCATGGCGACGACGACCTTCGGAGAAGCTTAGAACGCATGCAGCCCGGGCTCTGGTAATCGACACATACAGTAGACGTGCTGCCTCGAGTACGAGACCAGGGTAGGCCTTGCGCTTGCTGCCTGGAATGAGATCGTCTTCAAGACCTGGAATAAACACCACAGACGCATCCAATCCCTTTGCGCCGTGCATCGTCATCATGCGCACATGAGAAGGAAAGACGTGGACGGGTGGCATGGCCTCGTTGAGTCGCAGCGAGACCGCGTGCAACACGCGCGATACCTGATCCTCTGATTCCGCCATCAGGTAGTCTCGCAACTCATCGAGCCTCATATCAGGTTCGAGTGTCTTTGTTTCGTCTATCCACGCGACTGCGCCATCTTCACCGAACACCTCTCGCAAGACGCGCTGCATATCACCTGTTCTTTGGGCCAGGGTATCGTCCGCCCTCCAACTATCAATGGACCCACAAACGACAGCGGCACGGCTCAGAGCGCCCCTGGCTCGCTTGTCGAACGCAGAGACTGGCAGCGGCGCGTGAAAGAGATCGATGAATTTGAGATTTTTGTGAAGGCACGCTTCAGCAATCCCGTTGCAGGTTGCCACACCGATACCCGGCAGAATCCCCAGAAGAGTGCGATGCGCAACGTAGTCAGACGGATTGCAGATGATGCGGAGGCAGGTCAGTGCAAACCGTCCCATCGCACTGTCTGTGTAATCATCGGCGCGCGCGGCAGCGACCGGAACCTTGAGAGCGGCGAAGGCTTGGTAGATTTCTTGCTCAAGCGCATTGCGATTGTTGATCAGAACGAGGATTTCGCGCGGATTCATGCCAGCCGCAATGAGGTCGCGACAGGACAACGCGATGGCCATTGCCTCGTCCTCGCCGCGGCGAAACTTCCACCGCATCACACTCCCATCGACCTGAGGAGCCGCGGCAGCGTAGAGAGAACGGAGCGCCTTGGTGATTCGCTTCGGAGGAAGGTATCCAGCAAGACTCCTATCTGCGGCAACCAATACCTTCGGAGTGCAACGAAAGCAGTCATTCAGCGTATGAGTTCCTGTCCCTGCGTACTTAGATGCGAAGTCCTGAATGCCCTCAGGAAGTGCATATCGAAAGGAGTAGACGCTCTGGTCGTCGTCGCCAGCGACAAATACCTTCACTCCGGCTCGGATCAACTGCTCCACGAACTGAAGGTCGCATGGATTGAGATCCTGGAACTCATCGACAATAAGATGTTCAATCTGTAACAAATGAACAGGATCAACGGTGCCCGCCTCGACCACGTCAACACATTTACGAATGATCTCGCCGGGGAGAACGCACGAGTAGACTTGCGTGCGTGGTCCACAGAAGCCTGCAAAGGCGGTGCGCTCATCAACCGTGATCGATGGGGTCGGAGGCATATAGTTGGGCGGGGACCAGACACCGGTGCTCCAAAAGGCCTCGTGCTCAATGCGAATCGATTCGCAGCGCCCAGGCGCACGCTTGAAACTCACAGATGCTTCCGAGTCAAATATGTTCTTTAACTCCCAACGATCCAGGACAATTGGTTCCGCTGGATACTGCGAGAGCATGCCAGCCGCGCGCAGTACACGGAGCGCAAGCGAATGCAGCGTTGTCACGCTTACCGCGCTTACATTTCCCACCCCACGCGAGTCACAATACTGTCTAATGCGTAACCGGAGATCGTTTGACGAGGCTCGGGTGAAGGAAGTCACAAAAAGAGCCCGTGGCGCAAGTCCTTGATCTGCTAGAAGCCACCGCACGCGTTCCTCGATCGTGTATGACTTTCCAGTCCCTGGCCCCGCGACCAATCTCACCTGTGCAGCAGGGTCTCGCGCTGCGGCGAATTGAATGCCCTCTGCGATCTTGCGTTGTGCATCGGTGATAGCCATCGGATCCTGCTTCTTTCAGCGCGCACGCTGCCTCAGGAGGCGGTCGCAGGTCAAGGCTCGCCGAAGATTCTCTCGCAGACTCATGCAACTCTGCAGCGTTAGCCATGATGTACCTTCCCCCTCCCCAAGAGTTCGGCATCAACTGATATTGTCGAAAAGGAAGAGGGCTAAGTTATGAGTGGCTGCCGCCTTGAGTACCTCTTCCTCTCCTTCTTCGCGGTGAATCGCTCTGCTATTTGAGCCAGCGCACTTCCCTCGCCGCGGGGAAGGAGGGGATAGGAAAGCCGCCCCGGCACCCTTATTGGCACGATTTCGCGCAAGATTGCGGAACATCCCTTATCCGAAGAAGCCCGCCACGCGGCCCCTCGCGGATGCGCCCCGGACGCCGCCCTGGCTCATCGGGTCGCTCTGGAGGACGGTGCGGGGCGCCCCGACCTGCGGGTGGGCGCTGCTCGCGCGCGTCGCGGAGGTGCGCGTGCGGAAGCTCATCGCGCAGGGTCCGGCGCTCGGTCATCGGGAGCGCGACACGCTGGAGCGTCTCCGCGTCGTGCTGGTCGACGGCGACGAGCGCGACCTGTGGGTGCGGGCGGGCTACGACTCCCAGGGCCGCTTCAACCATGACGTGCGAGCCTGGCTCCCCGACGCGTGGGGCCTCGACGCGCAGGGCCTGCTGCTGCCGACGAGGCGACCGCCGCGACGGGCCCCGGGCGGGTGAGCCGCGCGGCGATCGCAGCATTCTTGGCGTGCACCACCCGCGTTGCCGAAGATCGGCGCCATGCCCTCGATGGAGCTCAGCGCGCCGGGTCTCGAATTGATCAAACGCTGGGAGGGTGAGCCGGGGACGGGCTCGTTCTCTCCCCGGGTCTACGACGACATCGCCGGCTTCCCGACGGTCGGGTACGGGCACAAGCTCACCGCCGCGGAGGTCGCCCGGCAGGCCTTCGAGGATGGCGTCGACGAGGCGACGGCCACGGCGCTGCTGCGGGCCGACGCGGCGACGGCGGTGGGCGCGGTCAACCGGCACGTCGTGGTGGCGCTCACGCCCCGGCAGTTCGATGCGCTCGTGTCCTTCGTCTTCAACGTCGGCTCGGGCAACTTCGCGAGCAGCACCGCGCTCAAGAAGGTGAACGCGCGGGACTGGGCCGCGGTGCCCGCCGCGCTCGCGATGTTCAACAAGGTCCGCCGGGATGGGCAGCTCGTGCCGAGCAACGGGCTCACCGCACGACGCGCCGCGGAGGGCGCGATGTTCCTGGCGGGATCGCCCTCGCCCTGACCCGCGTCAGCGCTTGCGCCGCTTCGGCCGCCCGGCCGGCTTCGGGGCCTCTCCCCACATCGCGCCGGTGCGTCGGTCGATGAAGACCTTCGCCCCCTTCTGGCCGGACTGCGGCGGCGACCAGACCCACGCGCCGTCGTCGAGCGCGACCTCCGCCGACGCGGCCTCGTAACAACGGTTGACGCCGCGGCAGCGGTCGACGGCCTCGTCGCGCTCCACCGGGCGCGGGGTCGCCCACGAGGCGACGCGCTCCAGGTAGCGCACGAGTCCGTCGGCCCAGGCGGCGCGGGCGTGGGGCAGCAGGCCCGCGCTCCGGGCGACGCAGGCGCGCACCGGGTCGGGCCCCGCGAAGAGCGAGGCGTGGAGCTGATCGCGGACGTCGTGCGCCACGATGGAGAGAGCGTAGTCGCGCTTCGGACACTCCGCCCCGGCCTCCTCCAGCAACGGGACACGGTTGTCGTCGCCCATGATCATCAGGTCCTCGTCCTGGTCGAGGCACACCCAGCCCTCGATCCAGCACCAACGGCGCACCTCGTCGTCCGACTCGGGGAAGCGGGCGTCTCCCGGCGAGGGCCACAGCGGTCCCGGGAGCGCCGCGGCGAGCGCGCGCCGCAGCGGGCGCAGGGCGTCGGGGTGCGTCGCCCCACCGGAGAGGCGAGGCTCCAGGCCCCCGAAGATCCACTCGCACACGAGCCACGCCGTGACCTCGGGGGATAAGACGTCCAACGCGGCACCCTCCCTGGCACGGATCCGTTCGGGTCTACAGAACATCCAGTGCACGAAGTACGCGCTCCCGTGAGTGTCGGTGGGAGCTCTCGGGACGCCGCCTTGGCGCTATGGCCAACCCCAACGGTCGAGACTTCCAATGTTCTCTCGGTCGAGGGACTACGCGGGGAGACCGGTGACCGCAGGCCTGGGCGGGCGCTCTGCTCAACCCGTCAGATCCCCTGCGGCGAGGTACCAGGCCATGGCATTGCGCGCCAGGGTCGACCCCTGGAAACATCGCCGCCATGCGCACCTTGGCAGCCGTCGCCCTCGTGTCCCTCCTCGGCTGCTCGTCGCCGGTGGTCAACCCGCCCGGGGACACCGGCGCCGCGATCGACACGCCCACGTTCGACAACCCCACCGTGGATCGGCCCACCGTCGACGCGCCCGACGCCTCGACGCCCCCAACCGACATCCCCACTGCCGACATCCCCACTGCCGACATCCCCACTACCGACATCCCCACTGCCGACATCCCCATTGCCGATGTCCCTGTCGATCGCCCGGCCGTCGACGCGCCCGACGTCCCCGACGTCCCCACCGATCGCCCCATCGTCGACGCGCCCGACGCCCCGTGCGCGTCGCCGCTCGTCGCCTGCGGCAGCGCGTGCGTCGATCGCCAGACCGACACGCGCAACTGCGGCGCCTGCGGCAACACCTGCCCCGCCGGCGCGACCTGCCGCAACGGCAGCTGCCTCCCCTGCGGCGGCTGCGCTGCGGGCACCGTCTGCTGCGGCACTGTCTGCAGGAACCTCCAGACCGACCAGAACAATTGCGGCCTGTGCGGCTCCGTCTGCGCCCCCGGCCGACCCTGCCTGGCGGGGGTCTGCATCGCCGACGACTGCCCGGGCGGCGGGTTCTGCTCGGGCGTCTGTCGGCGCTTTGACACCGACCCCTCGCACTGCGGCGGCTGCGGCCAGCAGTGCTGCGCGGGCAACCTGTGCTCGGCGGGCACGTGCTCGCCGGGCTGCTCGCCGGGGATGACCGCCTGCCCCGGCTCGTCGTCGAGCTGCCGCGGCGGGATCTGCGTGAACACCCTCACCGACCCGACCCGTTGCGGGAGCTGCACGACGGTCTGCGGCGCAGGCGAAGTCTGCGTCTCGGGCATGTGCCGGGGGAGCGGGTTCATGGCGCTCGCGCCGTGCGGCGCGCCGGGTGACTACGTGAGCGGGTCGACGGTGCGCTTCGGCGGCGCCACCGGGAGCGCGTACTCGCCCCGCTGCCTCACCGTGCGGGTGAACGACACCGTCACCTGGGAGGGGGACTTCGGCGGTCACCCGCGCTCGCCCTCGACCCGCGGCACGACGATGAACCCGATCACCCGCGTGGCCTCCGGGACGAGCAGCGCGGTGCGCTTCACCCGCGCGGGCTTCTTCCCCTATTTCTGTGAGTTCCATGGCAACGACGCCGGCGCGGGAATGGCCGGCGTGGTGCAGGTGATCGAATAGCCCCGGCGGCGGTGTAGCGTCGCGCGGATGAGCCGCCCCTCCCCGGTCCTCTGGCTGACGGTCGCCGCCCTCCTGGTCGCGTGTACCGAGGCCGCGACCACGATCAGCGCCGACGCGGGCCCGGTCGACGCCCCGACCGACCTCGGCGCATCGATGATCGATGTGGTCGATGCGCCCGCGGTCGTCGACGCGCCCTCCGCGCCGCCGCCCGACGCGCCCGCCGCCGACCTCGGCGCGCCCGGGCCCGACGCGCCCGCCGCGATGGATGCCCCGGTCGCCGTCGACGCGCCCGACGTGCGCGCGGTCGACGCCGCCCTGCCGCCGGTGGACGCGGGGCGCCCGGCCGGCGCTGCGTGCGCCCGGGACGCCGACTGCGCCGACGGCTGGTGCGCCGATCTCCCGTCGGGCTACTGCTCCCGTCGCCGCTGCGACATGGGCGGGTGCCCCACCGGCAGCGAGTGCAACTACCTCGTGCGCACCGGGGCGCCGAGCGTCTACGTGTGCCTGCGGCAGTGCGCCGGCGACACCGACTGCCGCGCCGCCGACGGGTACGGGTGCGAGCGCGGGCTCTGCGTGACCGCCCGCCGCGACGCGGGCGCGCCGGTCGACCTCGGGCGCCGGTGCAGCAGCACCACCGGGCGCGACTGCCCGGTGGGCCAGGCGTGCGGTCCGACGGGGCAGTGCACCACGTCGTGCTCCTTCGACTGGCGCTGCAACGGCGGCTGCTGCAACGGCAGTCGGTGCGCGGCGGGCGACGCCCTCACCGCGTGCGGGACGTCGAGCGCGTCGACGTGGCGCTGCGGCAACTGCTCGACCGGGTGCACCGCGGGCGCGGCGTGCCGGGCGGTCACGGGCGGCGGCGCGTGCGCGTGCACCAGCTGCCGGCCCATCGGGGGCTCGTGCTCGGTGGCCGCGGACTGCTGCTCGCGCTCGTGCGCCGGGCTCAACGGCAACCTCCGCTGCCAGTAGGGGGCGTTCACGGCGCGCGACCCGCGGCCACGGAGAGCTCATCCCGAAGGGTCATGGAAGGAACAATCACAAAAGTTCATCAATGGACTTTACCTTGTCCCTTGAGTGCGATATTGCTGGGCCGTCGCCATGACTCCCCGCATCCATCACCCGCATCGTTATTGACCGCCTCGGGCTCGCGGCCCGATCGGCAGCGTCTTTAATCGCAGGTGTGACCGGAGCGGCAATCGGCCCCGACTGTAAATCGGGTGGCTAACAACCTTCGTGGGTTCGAGTCCCACCACCTTGCACCGCCCGGCGTGCGCGGCCCTCCCGGGGGCCCCGGACGCCGGTGAAACGGGAACGTAGCTCAGTGGCAGAGCGTGCGGCTGTGTCCCGCACGACAGGGGTTCGATTCCCCTCGTTCCCTCGTCGTCCGTGGGTCGGTTGTTCATTGAAGAAGACTATAGGGAATTCACGTCATGGGAATCATCATTGAAGTGCGCGCCGCGGAGGGCGGCGCGGACGCCCGCTCATTGGTGTCGGAGCAGTTCGCGGTGTTCGCGAAGCGCGCGCACCGGAAGCGTCTTTGACGTCGAGATCACCGACAGCCGCGACGGCTTCATCGCCTTTCGCGTGGCGGGGCCCTGGGCCGAGGACGCCTTCCGACACGAGGCGGGCGGTCACCGCTGGCAGCGGGTGTCGCCTGGCGACAAGCGGGGGCGGGTTCACACCAGCACGGTGACCGTGGCGGTGCTCCCCGAGCCCACGGCGATGCAGCTCACCGTGAACCCGGGCGACCTCTCGTGGGCCTTCAGCCGGGGGAGCGGTCCGGGCGGGCAGAACCGCAACAAGACCGAGACCGCCGTCGACCTCACGCACCTGCCCACCGGGCTCGTGGTGCACTGCGAGAGCGAGCGCTCGCAGGGGCAGAACAAGCTCAACGCCCTCGCCATGCTGCGGGCGCGGCTCTGGTCGGCCCAGGTCGAGGCCGAGCACGCGACCCGCGGCGCCGCCCGCCGGGCCCAGCTCGGGAGCGGGGCGCGCGGCGACAAGAGCTGGACCGTGCGCACCCAGGACGACGTGGTGACCCACCACGCGAGCGGGCAGAAGTTCAGGCTGCGGGAGTACCTCGAAGGCGACTACGAGGTGCTGCGCTGAAGGGAGCCGGGCGGGGCCTCGACTCTCCCGCAGCGCTCGCGGTCAGTCCATCGCGACGTCCGCGCGCAGGCCCGCGTCGCCCGCGCAGAAGGGCATGGCACCCAGGGCCTCGCTGACCGCGGTCGCGGCGCCAGCTCTCCGTGGGCGCAATGCGCTTGCAGGCCCCTCGGGTTGCGCGCGATGTACCCGCTCCCCCACGGAGGCCCCGGAATGACCCACGCCCGCCAGTTCTTCGTCAACCTCCCGGTGCGCGACCTCGCGCGCTCCGTGGAGTTCTTCACGGCGCTCGGCTTCGCGTTCGACCCGAAGTTCAACAGCCCCAACGGCGCCTGCATGATCGTCGGCCCGGGCGCCTACGTGATGCTGGCGACCGAGGACTTCTTCCGCACGCTCACGAAGGCGGCGATCTGCGACACGCGCACGCACTCCGAGGCGCTGCTGTCGATCTCGTGTGAGAGCCGCGCGGCCGTCGACGCGATGGTGAAGCAGGCCGTCGCCGGGGGTGGCACCAGCGAGGACGACCCGCAGGACCACGGCTTCATGTACGACTGGAGCTTCTACGACCTCGACCGCCACTCCTGGGGCGTCTTCTGGATGGACCCGGCCGCCGCGCAGTAGCGCGGCCCGGGGCCTCGAGATGAGCCGCGCGGAGCGTGTCGTCGCACGGTGGAGGAGCGAAGGAGTCGCGATGGACGGCCCTGGGGTCGACGCCGCGACGCTGGACGAGATCGAGCGCGTCCACGGCGTGCGACTCCCGGCCTCGTTCCGTGAACTCTGGTCGCTCTGCGACGGCACGTGCGCACAGGACCGGCACGAGCTGATCTACGTTCAGGCGAGCGACCTCGTGCAGTCGCTGTACGGTCCACGCGAGGGCGCGACGGTCTCGCTGATGTTCGCCGACTGGCGCCTGGGCACGGCGGTCTCGCTGCAGCTCGCGCCCGGCGATCGAGCCGTGGTGATGAACGACGCCCGGACGTCCGCGCTCGCCGCGAGCTTCGATGCCTTCCTCGACCTCGTGCTGAGCGACGCGCCGCTTCGGCCCGACGCCGCCTGAAGGGCATCCCTCTCAAGGTGCCCTCCTCTCTCTGAAAGCGCCGCCCACTCCGCGGTTGCGGGCGGCCCGCGAGCGGGCCTGCAACCACTGCAGTGGGAGCCTGGGGTTGATCGTCCCGCCGTCGCGGGACTCTCTGCACGAGCATCGAGCGCTGGAGCGCTCGATGAAGAGGACGTAGGTGCTCACGCAGAGCAGCAGGACAAGTCACTGAGCGTCGCAGGGAGTTCCATCGCGGCGGTCGATGACCTCCCGACGGTTGCGCCAGCAACCGGCGCTCCTTCAGGAAGCCCTGCGAAGGCAGGGCGCTCAGTTCCAGGCTCCCACTTCCAGCGGTTGCAGGCCCGCTCGCGGGCCGTCCGCAACCGCGGAGTGGGCGGCGTCTCCGCGAAGATGAGACCAACGCTCAGAGGCGGGGCTACAGACGTCTGTAGGCGGACGCGGATCCGAGGCCGGGGACTGTAGACGTGGAAGGGTGCTCCCCTTCGGGTGAGGCCGGGGACTGAGGGCGTGGGCGGGGAGTGGGCGCTACAGCCGGTACCAGATCGCTCGCAGGACGCCGAGCCCCACGAAGATCAGCGTCAGCACGATCCAGAGGACGATCTTGCCCCCCTTGCCGCCGCTCTGCGCCGGCTGCGGCGCTCCGTACTGCTGCATCCCGGGCTGCTGGCCGAAGCCCTGTTGTTGCCCGAAGCCCTGCTGCTGACCGAAGCCCTGCTGCTGACCGAAGCCACCCTGCGGCTGGAAGCCCGGCTGCTGGCCATAACCCCCCTGGGGCTGCATCCCGGGCTGCTGCCCATAGCCCGGCTGCTGCCCATAGCCCGGCTGCTGTGGCATCCCAGGACCGCCCGGCCCCGCCATGCCGCCCAGCCCGAAGGCGGAGGCGTCCACCGCCAGCGTCGAGGCGATGCCGCCCGGCTCGTTCTGCGGAAGCCCCGCGAACATGTTGGGGCTACCCGGCCCCTGTTGCGTACCCGGCTGCGGCTGCGCCCCGTAGCCACCCTGCTGCGGCTGCTGCTGCGGCTGTCCGTAGCCACCCTGGGTCGGCGGCGCCGGCTGCTGTCCAAAGCCTCCCATCGGGCCGCCCGGACCTCCCAGACCGAAGGCCGAGGCATCCATCGCGACGGTCGACGAGGACACCGCCTGACCCTGCTGGGGCTGCGGCTGACCGAAGCCACCCTGCGGCGCCTGGTGCTGCGGCGCCTGCGGCTGACCGAAGCCACCCTGCGGCGCCTGGTGCTGCGGAGGCTGAGCCTGACCGAAGCCGCCCTGCGGCGCCTGGTGCTGCGGGGGCTGGTGCTGCGGGGGCTGGTGCTGCGGGGGCTGGTGCTGCGGCGCCTGCGCCTGGCCGTAGGAGGCGGGGCCGGGGCCCGGGACCAGGTCGCGGTCGAAGCCGAAGGAGGAGCTGTCGACGGCGATGGTCGACGCGACGCCCATCTCCTCTTCCGTCGAGCTCACCGGGGCGGGATCGGGCTCACGCGGCGGCGGCGGGGCCATCGGGCGCTGCCCGTAGGAGGGAGCCGGGGCGTGCCCGGGGAAGGGCGACGCGCTGGGACCGCTGCCGCCCTGCGGCCCGGAGGGGAGCCCGAAGGACGCGGCGTCCATCGCGATGGTGCGCGCGGCCTCGACCTGATTGGCCTGAGAGCCGTGGCCCATGGAGGCGCCCTCGTCCTGGGAGGCGATCATTCCGCCCCCGAGCGAGGCCGGGTCGAGGGAGGCCATGCCGCCCATCATCGTCTTGGCGAACTGCCCCTTGTTTCCGGGCGGCGGCGGCGCGGCGGACGGACCACGCGGCGACACGGGGGGCGCGGCGTCGTGGGCCATGAGCATGGTGCCCTTGAACTTCGCCTGGGGCCGCGCTCCGGCGCTCTGCAACACCTGCCCGCAGGTCGTGCACTTCGGGGTACCGTCAGGATTCTGCGCGCCACAATTCGGACAGAACATCGTCATCCACCTCATTCGCCGTCGACCACGCGCAGCGCGCACGATCGCGAGCTTCCAGACCGTCGTCGGAGGGCTTCGTTCACCCGGGTCGGGACGCTATCCCGTCCCCTCTGTGAACGCCACTCCGCAACAGCGGCGCGCGCTGATCCGTTGCGCGGAGGACGCGGCCGGGCGTAGGCCTCCGTCCACGCCATGGCCAACGCCTCGCAGGACCGCCCGAGCCCGTCGCCCTTCACCGGCTTCGCCGACCCCACGCTGCGCTTCTTCCACGAGCTCGACTCGCACCAGGACCGCGCCTGGTTCATCGAGCACAAGGCCCTCTACGAGGAGCAGTGGGCGCGTCCCCTCGCGGCCCTGCTCTCGCAGGTGTCGCCGCGCATCGCCCGCTTCTACAAGGGCCTTCCGCTGCGCGAGCCGAAGGTGTTCCGCATCCAGCGCGACGTGCGCTTCTCCTTGGACAAGAGCCCCTACAAGACCCACGTGAGCGGGCTTCTCGCGCTGCGCGGCGGCTCCGAGGCGGTCGAGTCCCCGGCCGCGCTCTACGTCCAGCTCGGCACCGAGAGCTTCGTCGGCGCGGGGGTGTACTCCATGGCCCCGCCGCTGCTCCGGGCGTGGCGCGAGCTGCTCCTCGACCCTCGCCGCGGGGCCGCGATGGCGCGCCTCGTCGACGACCTCCTCGCCCGCGGGTTCAGCGTCTCGGCGATGGACTCGCTCAAGACCGCGCCGCGCGGCGTCGACCCAGAGCACCCTCGCATCGCGCTGCTCAAGCAGAAGGGCCTGGCGCTGGGCTTCCCCGCCATCCCTCCGGGGATGATCGGCACCGCGGGCTTCGCCGACTGGCTCGTCGACCGCGCGGAGGAGACCGCCCCGGCGGTGCAGAAGCTCGCCCGCCTGCTCGACGGCTGACAGAAACTGGAGCCCCGCGGCGCGCTCGCGCTCTGCTCCGTCGCCAGAGGAGACAGACCGATGCCCCTGGAGACGATCGAGTTGAGCGCGGTGATCGCCGCGGCCCCGGACGACGTGTACGCCGCGTGGATGACCGCCAAGGGGCACGCGGCCTTCACCGGCGCCCCCGCGAGCATCAGCGCGCGCGCCGGCACCCGGCACACGGCCTGGGACGGGTACATCCACGGCTGGGTGCTCAGGGTCGGCCCCGGTCGCAGGGCCACGCTCGCCTGGCGCACCAACGACTTCGCGCCCAGCGACATGGACTCCTTCGTCGAGCTCTCCATGGAGCGCGCCAAGGAGGGGACGCGGGTGAAGCTCACGCACTGGGAGCTCCCCGAGGGGCAGGGCGAGCGCTACACGAAGGGGTGGGAGGAGTTCTACTTCGCGCCGCTCGCGAAGTACTTCGCCGCGCGCACCGCGAAGAAGAAGACCGCCGCGAAGAAGAAGACCGCCGCGAAGAAGACCGTCGCGAAGAAGACCGCCGCGAAGAAGAAGAAGCCCGCGCGCGGCTGAGCCCATCGCCAGGCGCCTCGTTCACCGCAGGAGATCGGAGCTGACGTTCGGAGTACGAGCGCGAGGCTGTCAGCGAGGAGTCCCCGGTACGAGCGCGAGGCCGTCAGCGAGGAGTCCCCGGTACGACCGCGAGGCCGTCAGCGACCAGAGCCAGACCCCAGCCCGTAAGGGCGGGGACGCGACCTGCCACGCCACCCCAGTGCGGAATTCTGACGTCGCCTCTGCTCGAAGACCGACCACGTTTCCGGACGACGACTGGCAACGTGGTAGGTCGCGTCCCCGCCCTTACGGGCTGGGGTCTGGCTCTGGTCGCCGACAGCCTCGCGGTCGTACCGGGGACTCCTCGCTGACGGCCTCGCGGTCGTACCGGGGACTCGTCGCCGACAGCCTCGCGGTCGTACCGGGGACTCCTCGCCGACGGCCTCGCGGTCGTACCGGGGACTCCTCGCCGACGGCCTCGCGGTCGTACCGGGGACTCCTCGCCGACAGCCTCGCGGTCGTACCGGGGACTCCTCGCCGACAGCCTCGCGGTCGTACCGGGGACTCCTCGCCGACGGCCTCGCGGTCGTACGGGGACTCCTCGCCGACAGCCTCGCGGTCGTACTCCGAATCCCAGGAGATCCAGCGCTGCCCTGGACAGCACCGGCTTCGGATGTTACCTCCCCCGCCCTTCCCACTCCGCGGTGTACGACCCTCCAAAGCCCTTCAACGGGCCGGGAACAGCCACCGCAACCCATCGACAGGAGATACCAGACACCATGCAGCTCAACATCCAGCCCGACTACCCCGTCTCCACGATCACCTGCGCCTGCGGCAACGTGGTCGAGACCCGCACCACCCGCGGGAGCTTCTCCACCGACGTCTGCGCGGCCTGCCACCCGTTCTACACGGGCAAGCAGAAGATCATGGACACCGCCGGCCGCGTCGACCGCTTCCGCAAGCGCTACGCGACCACCTCCCCCAAGGGCTCGGCCGCCGCGGCTCCCGCCGCCGCTCCGGCCGACGAGAAGTAGACCGCTCCCGCCTCCCTCCCGCCTCCCGCTCCTCCACCATCACCCGTCGCACCCTCCCACGCGGCAGCGCCCCAGAAGGGGTCGCCGCGTCGGGGGCGCGTCGCGTGACGCTCATGCTACGGTGATCCGCGATGTCATCCGAACAACCCGTGTGCGCTCCGAAGCAGGTGGGCGGTCAGGCCGTGATCGAGGGCGTGATGATGCGCTCTCCCCGCTGCCTCACCGTCGCCGTGCGCCGCAAGAACAACGAGATCGTCGTGCGCGAGCAGCCGTGGAAGCCGATGGTGCCCCCCGCGCTGCTGAAGGTCCCCTTCGTGCGCGGCGCCCTGGTGCTCTTCGAGTCGATGCAGAACGGCTACGCGGCGCTCCAGTTCAGCGCCTCGCAGTACGAGCAAGACCTGCCGGAAGACGAGCGCACGAGCGAGGCCGAGGGCTCCGGCGGCGCCGCGTCGCGGCTCGGCATGGTCCTCTCCATCGGGCTGCTGGTGGCGCTCCCCAAGCTCCTCGCGTGGGGCGCCGGGCACCTCGTGGGCCCCGGGCTCTCCATCGCCGACCCGCGCTTCCACCTCCTCGCGGGCTTCTTCAAGTTCAGCATCGTCGTCGGAATGATGCTGCTGATGCGCATGAACTCCGAGATGTACCGGGTGTTTCAGTATCACGGGGCCGAGCACAAGGCGATCGCCGTGCACGAGGCCGGCCTGCCCCTCTCGGTCGAGAGCTCGAGGCAGTTCACCACCCGCCACGCCCGCTGCGGCACCACCTTCCTCATGGTCGTGGTGCTGGTCTCCGTCGCGGTCTTCGCCCTGGTGCTCCCGCTGCTGCTCCCCAACTCCTCGGGCATCCTCACCATCCTCGCCTCCATCGCCATCAGCATCCCGTTGATGTTCCCCATCGCGGGCGTCGCGTACGAGCTGCAGCGCCTCGGGGCCCGCTTCGCCGACAACCCCATCGCGCAGATCTTCCTCGCGCCGGGCTTCCTGGTGCAGCGCATCACCACCGCCGAGCCCACCGACGACCAGGTCGAGATCGCCCTCGTGGCGCTCCGCCAGGCCCTCACCAACGAGGCCAGCGCCCCGGCGCTCAGCCCCGTGAGCGAGCCCTCGGTGCGCACCTTCCCGTCCTTCGCCGCCTTCGCCACGGAGCAGGGCCTCTAGCGACCCCTCGCTGCCTCCTCCGTCCGCCGCCTCCCGTCAGCCTCTCCACCACCATCGTCTCCCTCGCTCTAGGACACCGGACATCCGATGTTGCCCATCGCCAAGCTTGAATCCCTGGTCTTCCGCGCCGAAGAGCTCGACCGGCTGCTGTGCGAGCCCGACGTCGCCAGCGACTCGCAGCGCTACCGAAAGCTCACCAAGGAGCGCGCCGACCTCGAGGTGCTGGTCACCACCTTCGAGCGCTACAAGAAGCTGAAGCAGCAGCTCGACGACGACCGCGCCGCGCTCTCCGACCCGGAGCTGCGGGAGCTGGTCATCGACGAGATCCCCGGCCTCGAGGCCGAGACCGGCACGCTGGAGCGCGAGCTCACCTTCATGCTGCTGCCGGCGGATCCCAACGACGAGAAGAACGTCATCGTGGAGATTCGCGCGGCGGAGGGAGGCGACGAGGCGACGCTCTTCGCGGCCGACCTCTTCCGGATGTACCTCCGCTACGCCGAGAAGAAGAAGTGGCGGGTGGAGGTGATGAGCGAGAGCAAGACCCTCGTCGGTGGCATCAAGGAGGTCATCGCCCTCATCACCGGCGACCGGGTGTACAGCACCATGCGCTTCGAGGGGGGAGTGCACAGGGTGCAGCGCGTTCCGCAGACCGAGGCGCAGGGGAGGGTGCACACCTCGACCGCGACGGTGGCCGTGCTGCCCGAGGCCGAGGACGTCGAGCTGCACCTCGATGAAGCCAAGGACCTCCAGGTGAGCATCGCCGCCTCGGGCGGCCCCGGCGGCCAGGGGGTGAACACCACCAACAGCGCCGTGCAGCTGCTGCACAAGCCCACTGGGATGATCGTGAAGTGCCAGGACGAGCGCTCGCAGATCAAGAACAAGGCGAAGGCCATGAAGATCATGAAGGCCCGCCTGCTGGAGCTGGAGCGCAAGAAGCATGACGACGCCGTGAGCGCCGACCGGCGCAGCATGGTGGGGAGCGGCGAGCGCGCGGAGAAGATCCGCACGTACAACGTCCCGCAGAACCGCATCACCGACCATCGCATCCAGCTCACGCTGCACAAGCTCGACCGCTTCCTCGACGGCGCGCTGGAGGACGTCATCGTGCCGCTGCGCACGCACCACCAGGCCGAGCGGCTGCGCCGCGAGCTGGGCATCGAGACCGGGGTGACCACCGCCCCGATGGGCGCCGGCGACGACTGAGCGCTGTTTCCGCGCGGGCGCGGCGGTATGCTCCGCCACGCCCATGGAACGCCCCTCCTACCTCCCCAGCACCCTCCGTCCGCCCCGCGCGCAGTGCCTCGCCGTCGTGATGGTGGGCCTGCCCGCCCGGGGCAAGACGTACATCTCCCGCAAGCTCGCGCGCTACCTGTCGTGGCTGGGCTACCAGACGCGGGTGTTCAACGTGGGCGCCTACCGCCGCGAGCGGCTCGGGATGAAGCACACCCACGAGTTCTTCGACCCGAGCAACATGGAGGCGGAGTCGGCGCGGCGGTCGATGGCGCGCGCCGCCATGGAGGACATGCTGGGGTGGTTTCGCGAGGGCGGCGAGGTGGCCATCTACGACGCCACCAACCACACCCGCGACCGACGGGCGATGGTGCGCCAGGGCTGCGAGCGCGCGGGCGTGCCGGTGCTCTTCGTCGAGTCGATCTGCGACGACGAGGCGATCATCGCGAGCACCGTCCGCGAGATCAAGCTCAACTCCCCGGACTACGTGGGCGTCGACCCGGACGAGGCGGTGCAGGACTTCAGCGCGCGCATCGCCCACTACGAGCAGCGCTACGAGACCCTCGACGCGAGCGACGGCTCCTTCGTGAAGCTGATCAACGTGGGCCACGAGCTGGTGCTGCACGACCTGCGCGGCGACCTCCCGGGGCGCCTGGTGCGGGTGCTCATGAACCTGCACATCGTCCCCCGGCCGGTGTGGCTCACCCGGCACGGGGAGAGCGCGTACAACGTCGCCAAGCGCGTGGGCGGCGACGCCGACCTCACCCCGAGGGGAGAGCGCTTCGCCGTGCGGCTGACGGACTTCTTCAACGACCACGTCATCCCCGGCGACGACGTGCAGGTGTGGACCAGCACGCTCAAGCGGGCGACGCAGACCGCGAGGTACCTGCCCTCCCCCCTGGTGACCTGGAGGGCGCTCGACGAGATCGACGCGGGCATCTTCGACGGCATGACCTACGAGGAGATCAAGGCCCAGCACCCGGAGGAGTACGCCCGGCGCCAGAAGGACAAGCTGCGCTACCGCTACCCCCGGGGGGAGTCCTACGAGGACGTCATCCAGCGGCTGGAGCCCATCATCATCGAGCTGGAGCGGCAGCGGTCGCCCACCATGGTGATCACGCACCGCGCGGTGCTGCGCTGCCTCTACGCGTACTTCCTCGACCAGCCCCCGTCGAGCTGCACCCGGCTGGACGTCCCGCTGCACACGGTGATCGAGCTCACGCCCAACGCCTACGGCTGCGACGAGGAGCGGGTGCCCCTCGGGGACCCGGTTCCTGAAGAGGTGTGAGCTCGTGCGATGCTCACCCCATGCGTCAGCCACCGCCTCCCGCGCCCGCGGATGAGCTCGCCGCCGACCACGCGGCCCACGCCCGATGCGTCGCCTGGGTGCGCGAGCGCACCGCCGACCCGGTGCTCGGCCTCTTCGGCCCGGAGAGCGTCGCCTGGACCATGGTGCGCGAGCCCGCCTACCTCTTCGGAGGCGCCGCGGCCGTCCTCCTCCAGATGGCCCACCCCGCGGTCGTCGCCGGGGTGAGCGAGTACTCGACCTTCGAGACCGACCTCGTGGGCCGCATCCAACGCACCTCCCAGGCCCTCTACTCCCTCGTCTTCGGAAGCCTCGACCAGGCCCTCGGCACCTCCCGGCGCATGCACGCGATCCACTCCCGGGTGCGCGGCGTCGTCGACGAGCCCGGCTCCCCGTGGCACGGCCGACCCTACCGGGCCAACGACCCGGCCCTGCTGGAGTGGGTCTCGATGACCGCCTCGTTCTGCGGGCGCGCCTCCTTCGAGACCTTCGTGCGACCGCTCGGCGGCGAGGAGATCGCCCGCGACTGGGGCGACCTGCAGCGCGGCGCCGTCGTGACCGGCGTCTCCCCCGAGTCCATGGCCCCCTCCCGCGCGGCCTTCTACGCCCGCTTCTTCGACCTCGCGGAGAACTCCCCCGACCTCTGGGTCGGCCCCCGCGCCCGCGCCGTCGCCCGCGTGCTCTTCGCCACACCCCTCACCCGCGGCATCTTCGATCCCATCACCACCGCCGCCCTCCTGCCTCCCCGGCTTCGCGCGCTCTACGAGCTCCCCTTCGGCCCCTCCCAGCAGCGCGCCCTCGACCGCCGCCGCCTCGCCGTCGAGGCCCTCCGCCGCGCCGCTCCGCCCGCCCTGCGCTACGTGCCCGCCTGGCACCAGGCCCGGCTCCGCGTGGCCCTCCACCGCGGCGAGCGCGGCTCCCGCTGGGCGCGGCTCATCGAGCTCGTCGGCGCGCGATGGCCCCTGCCCGCAAGCCTTCGCGCGCCTCAGCCTCGCTGATACCTTCCGCCGCCTATGCGCACCTGGCTACGTGACGGCCGCTGGATCTCCCTGCTCGCATGCGTCGCCCTCGTGGTGGCCTTCGCGGCGCCCACCGCGTGGCAGTGCGTCGCCTCGCCCGACGGCCACCGCGTCTGCTCGTGGGTGCTCGACCGCACGCCCTCCACCGACGACTGGCGCTCCTTCGCGGGCGCCTGGGAGGCCGCGCGCATCTCCCTCCGCGACTTCCACCAGTGGCCCTCCTGGAACCCCTACCACTGCGGCGGAGTGCCCCTCTACCAGGACCCGCAGACCCCCGTGCCGGGGGTGATGTTCCTGCTGACCTTCGGGTGGCTGCCGACGCCGGTGGCGATGAAGCTCTGGCTCTACGTGCACCTGCTGGTCGGCGCCCTCGGGGCGCGCGCCCTGCTCCGCCACCACGGCGCCAACATACCCGAGCAGGTATTCGGCGCCGCCCTGGTCACCGCCTGCGGCTTCTGCTCCGAGCACTTCGGCGGCGGTCACCTCTCCTTCACCCCCTTCCTCTTCCTGCCGTGGGCGCTGCTCGGCCACCGCCGCGCGCTCGCCGACGCCCGCTGGTCGGTGCTCACCGCCGCCGTCCTCGCCATGGCCGTCTGGGAGGGCGGGACCTACCCCGTCCCCCTGCTCATCGTGGCCCTCGCGGCGGACACGATCCTCCGCCTCGGCGACCCCGCCGCGCGCCGCGCCTTCGCGGTCACCCTCCCCCTCACCGGCGGGCTCTTCGCGCTCCTCGCCGGGGTGCGCCTGCTGCCGGTGCTGCTCTGGCTGCGGGAGCACCCGCGGCTCATGCCCCTCGACGACTCCATGACCGTCGCGGAGGTCGTCCTCGCCTGGACCGCCCGCGCCCACGAGCGCCCCTTCCCCGGCCACATCTTCGTCTGGCCCGAGTACGGCGACTACATCGGCGCGCTCCCCGTCGCGCTCTTCTTCGCCGCCGTGGTCGCCGCCTTCGCCCGACGCGACGACGGAGCCCGCGACCGCCGCGTCGACGTCGGCGTGGCCATCGCCCTGGTGTGGTGCGCCCTCGGAAACATCCCGGGCTTCTCCCTCTTCGGGCTGCTGCACGAGCTGCCCGTGTACCGATCGCTGAGGGTCCCGTCGCGCTTCCTCTACCCCGCCACGGTGCTGCTGGCGCTGGTCGCCGGCCGGGCCCTCGCGGACCTCCGCGCGCTGCTCCTCGATCACCGCCCTCGCCGCGCCCTCGTGCGCGCCTTCGTCGCCCTGGAGTGCGCCCTCGCCCTCGGCGTCGCCATCGACCTCGTGGCCGTCAACAGCCCTCGCCTCCAGGTGGGCGCCGACCCGCCCATCCCGGGCGGTCGCGCCTCGGCGGCCTTCCACCAGGAGGGCGGCGGCGACTACTGGCGCTGGCCCACGTACCCCGTGCGCGCCATCGGGACCCCCGTCTGCTACGTCGCCTTCGACTGGACCCCGGCCCCCCAGCTCTGGCAGGGCGAAGGCCCCCAGCAGCGCGTCGAGCCCGCCGACGGAGGGACCGCCCGCTCCCTGGCGTGGACCCCCAACGCGCTGCGCATCGAGGTCGACCTCGCCCGCCCCGCGACCCTGGTGGTCAACCAGAACACCGACTCCGGCTGGAACACCTCCCTCGGGACCATCGACCGCGCCCAGGGCCTTCTCCGCGTCGATCTCCCCGCCGGGCGCCACACGGTGACGCTCACCCACGCCGTGCGCGGCCTCTGGGCGGGCGCCCTGCTTACCCTGCTGGGTATGCTGGCCTCGGCGTGGGTGCTGCGCCGCGCGCTGCCCGGGCGCGTCGACGGGTGGCGCAGCGCGCTCTCGGGGCGACTGTTCGTGCCCGACTCGCTCAACCCAGCGCCGCCGGAGCCCTCGCCTTCCCCGATCGGCCCGCCACCGCCAGCAGCGTGAGCGCGAAGGGCAGCGCCTGCAGCACCACCGTCGGGACCCACCCGCCGCTCGCCAGCGTCGCCTCGAGCGCCGACAGCGACCCGATGGCCGCGGCCCACACCGCCGCGCGCACCGGGCGCCAGCGCCCGAGGATCACCGCCGCCACCGCCAGGAACCCCCTGCCCCCGCTCATCGAGGCCACGAAGGCGTGCTGGTGCAGGCCGAGCTGAGCGCCTCCCAGCGCCGCGATGGCGCCGCCCAGCACCAGCGCCGTCGTCTGCACCCTCGCCACCGGAACCCCCTGACCCTTCGCCGCCATCGGGTGCTCCCCGCAGGCGGTGATGCGCAGGCCCAGCACCGTGCGAGAGAGCAGCAGCGCGGAGAGGGCGACCAGGAGCGGAGCGATCCAGACGGTGGGCGTGGAGAGGGCGTCGCGCAGGGCCGTCCACGCGAGGGCCGAGCCGCGCATCCCCTCGCTGGTGGGCAGCGTCGGGCTGTTGGACGACGAGCCGTAGAGCACCTTCAGCGCCGCGCGGGTGCCCGCCATGGCGAGGAGGTTGAGGGCCACGCCGACCACCACCGAGCTCGCCCGCTGCCACACCGCGAAGAGCGCGAAGAGCGCGCCCGCCAGCGCCCCCGCGAGGGCCGCGGCCAGCACCGCGACCACGATCGATCCGCTCGCGAGCCCGGCCACCACCGCCGCGAAGGCGCCGAGCAGCAGGTAGGCCTCCAGCGCCAGCATGGTCACGCCCGAGCGCTCGGAGAGCACGCCCCCGAGGGAGGCCAGCACCAGCGGAGCCGCCGCGCTCAGCACCTGCGCCAGGAAGA
Source organism: Myxococcaceae bacterium (assembly GCA_004297725.1). GTDB lineage: Bacteria > Myxococcota_A > Polyangia > Polyangiales > SCUS01. The sequence continues at coordinate 33,947 of SCUS01000120.1, forward strand.
CCACCGCCATCATCGCGTCACCGCCCGCCCCGCGCCGACCACCGCCACCGCGACCAGCGTCGCGGCCTGCACCACCACCAGCGCGTCCGAGGGGACCACCGCGTTCACCGCGAGCGACCCCTGCGCCAGTACACCGAAGAGCAGAGCCGCCAGCGCGATGCCCCAGGGCCTCGCTCCGCCCAGCAGCGCCACCGCGATGCCCGTGAAGCCGACGCCCGCGCCGAGCCCGTGCTCCGCGTAGCCCTTCACCCCGAGCACGAAATGCGAGGCCGCCAGACCCGCGAGAGCGCCCGAGAGCGCCATCGCCCGCACGGTGGTGCGCGAGGGATCGATGCCGAGCGCGGAGGCGGTCCCGGATGAGGAGCCCAGCGCACGGATGCGGAGGCCGCCGCGGGTGCGCTCCAGGTACCAGGCCAGCGCCGCGAGCGCGACGAGCCCGAGGGCGAAGGAGGCGTTGAGCCCGCTGCCCCGGAAGGCCCGCAGCGCGGCGCCCGCCATCGGCAGCCTCGCCCCGGCCACCACGTCGCGGGTGTGCACCTGCGCCCCGTCGCGGAGCGCTCCCCCGTAGAGCCAGGTGACCACCACCGCCATCAGCCCGTTGAGCATCAGGGTGCTGAGCACCTCGTTGGTTCCGAAGCGGCCGCGCAGCCATCCGGCGACGGCGCCGAGGGCCGCGCCCCCCGCCGCAGCAGCAGCCAGGCACAGCGGGATCGCGAGCGCCCATGGGGTCGAGGCGGGGAGCGCCGCGCCGACGACCGCGGAGGCCAGCACCCCGGCGAGGCACTGGCCCTCGGCGCCTACGTTGAAGAGCCGGGCGCGCAGCGCGAGGGCCACGGAGGCGCCGGTCCAGAGGAGGGGGGTGGCCTTGGCGAGGGACTGCGCGAAGCCGTAGGAGGAGCCCAGCGTGCCGGCGAGCATGAGGGCCAGCACGCGGCGGGGCGAGGCGCCCGCGAGCCAGACCGAGAGGTTCATCGCGGTCAGCACCGCCGCCGCGGCAGCCACCACCACCAGCGCGCGCGGACGGCTCACAGCGCGGGACGGTAACCCATCCGGGGGGCGCTGAGGGGGACGACCGCGAGGCTGTCGGCGGCGCTTCCCCGGTTCGACCGCGAGGCCCTCGGCGAGGATATCCCCGGTACGATCGTGAGGCCGTCAGTACCCCGAGCCAGACCCCAGCCCGTAAGGGCGGGGGAGCGACCTACCACGCCCTCCCAATGCGGCCTCGCCCGGAGGGAAGCGACCGACCACGTCCTCCCAGTGCGGCCTCGTTGGCGAGGGGCTCCGAGTCCGAGAACCGTTCATCGTCGGCTCCCGACTCGATGACGTCGCTCGTCGCGACGGAGACGCGCTGGGAGGACGTGGTAGGTCGCTTCCCTCCGGGCGAGGCCGCACTGGGAGGGCGTGGTAGGTCGCGCCCCCGCCCTTACGGGCTGGGGTCTGGCTCGGGGTACTGACGGCCTCGCGGTCGTACCGGGGATATCCTCGCCGACGGCCTCGCGGTCGTACCGGGGATATCCTCGCCGACGGCCTCGCGCTCGTACTCCGTACTCCGTGCCACTCCCCCGCGCTTGCCACTCCCCCCGTCTTGGGTGCTGACTCTTCTCCTAAGCCCCCCGATGGACCTCTTCGACCGCAACAAGCCCTCCGAGCCGCTGCCCGAGGAGCCCCCTCCGCCGCCCGACGCCCCGCTCGCCGACCGCATGCGCCCGCGCAACCTCGACGAGCTCGTCGGCCACGACGAGGCCGTCGGCCCCAGGACCTCCCTCGGCCGAGCCATCCGCGCCGACCGCGCGCCCTCCATCGTCCTCTGGGGCTCCCCCGGCTGCGGCAAGACCACCGTCGCCCGCTGCATCGCGGCGCACTCCAGCGCCCGCTTCGTCCAGCTCTCCGCGGTGCTCTCCGGCGTCGCCGAGGTGCGACAGGTGATCGCCCGCGCCGAGCACGAGCGCGCCATGGGGCGGCGCACGGTGCTCTTCATCGACGAGATCCACCGCTTCAACCGCGCGCAGCAGGACGCCCTCCTGCCGCACGTCGAGGCCGGCGTGGTCACCCTCGTGGGCGCCACCACCGAGAACCCCTCCTTCGCCGTCAACGCCGCGGTGCTCTCCCGCGCCCAGGTCGTGCGCCTCGACCCGCTGCGCCCCGAAGACCTCGTGGCCGTGCTTCGCCGCGCCCTCGACGACCGCGAGCGAGGCCTCGGCGCCCTGGAGCTCACCGCCTCCGACGAGGCCCTCGACGCCATCGCCCGCTGGGCCGACGGCGACGCCCGGCGCGCCCTCACCCTCCTCGACCACGTGGCCAGGGAGCGCGCCGCGCTGGGCATCGTCGCGCTGACGGTGGGCGACGTGGAGGCCGCCGCGCGCTCCAAGAACCTCCGCTACGACAAGTCCGGCGAGGAGCACTACAACCTCGCCAGCGCCTTCATCAAGAGCCTGCGAGGCAGCGACCCCGACGCGGCCCTCTACTGGGCCATCCGCATGATCGACGGGGGCGAAGACCCGCGCTTCGTGCTCCGACGGATGATCATCTTCGCCTCGGAGGACATCGGCCTCGCGGACTCCCGCTCGCTGGAGATCGCCGTCGCCGCCGACCGGGCCTTCGAGCGCCTCGGGGTGCCCGAGGGCCTGATCCCGCTGGCGCACGCGGTGACCTACCTGGCCGTCGCGCCCAAGTCGAAGGCCGCCTACAGGGCCCTGCGCGCCGTGCAGGAGGCCGTGCAGCAGCACGGGACGCTGGCGGTCCCGATGAGGCTGCGCAACGCGCCGACGGCGGCGATGAAGGAGTGGGGCTACGGCGAGGGCTACCGCGACCCGCACGCGGGCGAAGGCGGCTTCGTGCCGGAGCGCTACCTCCCCGACGAGCTCGGCGACGCGACCTGGTACGAGCCCACCTCGCACGGCACCGAGGCCCGGGTGCGGGAGCACCTGGCGAAGCTGCGCGCTCTCTCGAAGAAGTAGCCCCCGCCCTGTAAGCCCGAAGACCCATCCGGCGTTTGCTCCGTCGAAGGAGCCCAACCGCCATGTCCCTCCGCCCGGCCTCCACCCTCCTCGCCCTCCTTCCCCTCCTCGCCTCGTGCGGCCCGTCGCTCCGCGGCGGCACCGTCACCGACCTCACCCGGGTCACCGTCGTCGCCGCGCCCCCTCCCGCCGACCCCGCCCCCCTCGACGTCGCCGCCTCTCCCTCCGCCTTCCGCTGCCCCGCGCCCTCCCGCGCCCTCGCAGGGACGCCCGTCACCCTCCGCACCGAAGGCTCCGCCTCGGGCGCCCGCGTCCGATGGAGCGTCACCGCCGCGCCCGGCGACACGCGCGCCTACCGCTTCGCCGCGCAGTACGACGACCACGACACCGACTCGGTGGTCGCCCAGGGCGTGGAGGTCCCCTTCACCTCGGTGATCGTCGGCGACTTCACCGTGCACGCCGAGTCGCGCGCCCCCGACGGCACCACCTCGCAGTGCGACACCACCGTCTCGATGCTCGGCCACGGCCTCCGCGTCGAGCTCTCCTGGAACACCGAGGGCACCGACGTCGACCTGCACGCCCTCGACGCCCCGGAGGCCCGCTGGTTCACCCCGCAGGACTGCTACTACGCCAACCGCCAGCCCGACATGGCCTTCCCCGAGGAGGGTCGCCGCCGCTGGCTCGACACCGACGACGTCGACGGAGAGGGCCCCGAGAACATCCGCGTCGACACCCCCGCGCTCGACCGCGACTACCAGATCGGGGTGCACTTCTACTCGTCGCACCAGCGCCAGGGGCCCACCCACGCGACGCTGGTCATCTACTGCGGCGAGCAGCGCGTCGCCCGCTTCGAGCGCGACCTCACCGGCGACCGCGGAGGCAGCGACGCCAACGACTTCTGGCACGTCGCCGCGGTGCGCTTCGGCGGCCCCGCGGTGTGCGCCGTGAGGCCCATCCAGCAGGTGACCACCGCCGCCCAGATGCGCTCCGGCGGATGGTCCGGAGGCCCGCCTCGGTGATAGCTTCCGCGCCCTCGCCATGGACGCTTCACTGCCCGATACCACCCCCCTCCGCCACGACTGGACCGTCTCCGAGGTCGTCGCCCTCCACGACCTCCCGCTGCTCGACCTGCTGCACCGCGCGCAGACCGTCCACCGGGCCTTCCATCCCCCGGACTCCATCCAGCTCTGCACCCTGCTCTCGGTGAAGACCGGCGGCTGCCCGGAGGACTGCTCCTACTGCCCGCAGAGCGCGAAGCACGAGTCGCCGGTGGAGTCCGAGAAGATGCTCGACGTGGAGTCGGTGATCGCGTCGGCGAGGCGGGCCCGCGAGGCGGGGAGCACCCGCTTCTGCATGGGCGCGGCGTGGCGCGAGGTGAAGGAGGGCCCCGCCTTCGACCGGGTGCTCACCATGGTGCGCGGGGTGAAGGAGCTCGGCCTCGAGGCCTGCTGCACCCTCGGGATGCTCAGCGAGTCGCAGGCCGTGGCCCTCAAGGAGGCCGGGCTCGACGCCTACAACCACAACCTCGACTCCTCCAGGGAGTTCTACGGGACCATCATCACCACCCGCACCTACGACGATCGCCTCCGCACCCTCGAGCACGTCCGCAAGGCGGGCATCACGGTGTGCTCCGGCGGCATCATCGGCATGGGAGAGGGCACCCGCGACCGCGCCCTCATGCTGGTCACCCTGGCCCGGCTCGACCCGCACCCGGAGAGCGTTCCCATCAACGCCCTCGTCCCCGTCGAAGGGACGCCCCTCGCCCATCGCCCCCCGGTCGACCCCCTCGAGCTCGTCCGCATGATCGCGACCGCGCGCATCCTGATGCCGAGGTCCATGGTGCGGCTGAGCGCGGGCCGCTCGTCGCTCTCCCGAGAGGCGCAGCTCCTCTGCATGATGGCCGGCGCCAACTCCCTCTTCTACGGCGACAAGCTGCTCACCACCCCCAACGCCGACACCGACGACGACGAGCGCCTGCTGCGCGACGCCGGGATGCGCCCGCTCGCGCCGTCCGTCCGCGCGCACTGAGCCCCCGCTCCTCCCCCCACGCCATCACCCCTCGATGCCCCCCACGGACCCGACGCCCCCGGAGGCCCACTCCCACGACCTCCTGCTGCGGGGCGTGCGCGTCCACTACCAGGAGATGGGCCACGGCCCGACCCTGCTCTTACTCCACGATGTATTCGCCGACCACCGCGCGTGGCGCCGGGTGCTCCCGCTGCTGGCCCAGCGCTTCCGGGTGATCGTCCCCGACCTGCCGGGCTTCGGCGCCAGCGAGAAGCCCACGCGCTACGCGTTCACCCGCGAGGCCTTCGCGGAGACCCTCTGCGACCTCCTGGCGGGCGTCGGGGCCGCGCGGGCCCACGTCGCAGGCCACGCCCTCGGCGCGGGCATCGCCCTCACCCTCGCGGCGGACCACCCGGAGATCGTCGACCGCCTCGCGCTGATGCACGCCGTCTCCAACCCCGCGGAGCGCAGCCTCGGCACCCGGCTCCCGACCATCCCCCTGCTGGGATCGCTGGTGTTCAAGCAGTGGTTCGGCCGGGGGATGTTCCACGCGCACTTCCGTCGTGAGGTGTTCGCGCCGGGCTACCGCTACGACCGCGCCACGGTGGACGCGTGGTTCGAGCAGTTCTATCCCCCGGAGGCGAGGGAGTGCGCGTGGCGCACCATGGAGCGCTCGGTGCTCGACACCTCCGCGCTGGGTCCGAAGCTCGCCAAGGTGCGAGCGCCCACGGTGGTCATGTGGGGCGACCGCGCGAGGCCGTCGTCGCAGGCGCTGGGTCACCAGCTCGTGCGACAGATCCGAGACGCTCGCTGGGAGCTGGTCGCGGGCGCCGCCTCGGGCATGTGGGAAGAGCAGCCCGACGCCGTCGCCGAGGGGCTGATCCGCTACCTGCTGGGCTGAGAAGGTCAGCATAAACCTGCTGCGCCCCCCGATGCAGCGGTCGGCCGCGCTCGAAATACCCCGCGTATGTCTCGCACGGCCTCCCTCGCCTCGGGGTGCTCGCGACGGTTTATGCTGACCTTCTGAGAGTCTGCCGATCGGCCGCGGCGGCCCTGGGATTGCAGCCGCTCCTCCTCGGTACACGTCAGGGATCATGGAGGGGGAAAGGCATGCAGATCATCTCCAGTGAAGCGCTGCAGGCTCTCGTGTGCGCCGTCCTGGCAGGGGGGTGCACGCCGCCATCGAGCCGTCCTGCGGGAGAGCCGCCGAGCCGGGAGGACGCTGCCCCGCCGTTGGCTCGGCCCGTCGTCGATGCGTCCATGTCGCTGATCTTCGAGGAGGTTCCAGAGCCCCGCGGCCTGCTCGATGCAGGTCGCCCGGTGGACGCGCTCGATGGCGGCAGCACGGCGGACGAGGGTAGCCCGGCGGACGCGCTCGACGCGGGCGACGCGGGCGGCGCGCTCGACGCGCTCGACGCGGATGCCAGGACCCCGGTGGATGCGGGGAGTCGCGACGGGGGCAGGGCCCTCGCCTTTCCTGGCGCCCAGGGCTTCGGCGCGGGCGCCACGGGGGGCCGCGGGGGCCGGGTGATCTACGTGACCAACCTCAACGCCATGGGCCCCGGCTCGCTCAACGCGGCGCTCGCGGAGACCGGCCCCCGCTACGTGCTCTTCAGGGTGAGCGGGGTCATCGACACCTCGGCGCACGTGCTCGCCGGAGACGTCACCGTCGCCGGGCAGACCTCCCCGGGCGGCGTCATCGTGCGCGGCTTCGACACCTCCGAGGCGGTGTTCTGCGAGCACGCCTGCGGGCCCGGGGCTCGCGGGGTGCAGAACATCATCGTGAGGCACCTGCGCTCCCGCCCCGCTGGGGCGGAATTCCCCGATGGGCTGCGCCTGCGCTACGTCCGCAACGTCGTCATCGATCACGTCTCGGTCGGCAACGCCGCCGACGAGGCCGTCGAGGTCTCCTACGCCAACGACGTCACCATCCAGAACACCCTCATCGCGGAGACCCTCGGCGCTCACGCCACCGAAGGGGGGATGCTGCTCAACTACACCAACCCCGCGGCGGGCTACGCCCTCGATCGGCTGTCGATCCACCACAACACCTGGAACCGCATCGTGGGTCGCTACCCCGAGCTCTCCCGGGAGAGCGGCGCGGCCGCGGCCGGCAGCACGATGCAGATCGAGCTCTCCAACAACCTCCTGTGGGACCAGCGCCGCTACATCGACGTGAACTCGACGGTGCTCTCGGACGACCTGGGCGGGGCCTCGATCTACTACCAGCTCAACTGGGTGGGCAACGTCGGCTACGCCCCCGCGTCGATGCCCTACGGGATGATCTTCTTTCCAGTGACGACCGTCACGAGGTCGACGACGTACTTCCACGACGACGTCCTCAGCGGCTATCCCGCCCGCCGGGATTACCAGCTCAACTACTGCTGCAACGACTTCGCGACCGCCCCGTCGCCCGGCACCCCGGCCTTCGCCCTGCAAGACCGCCACCCCTTCCCTGCCATCGCGTACACCCCCTCGGCGATGCTCCGGGAGTACATGCTCGCGACCGTCGGCGCCTTCCCCCGAGACCCGATGGATCGCCGGCTGATGCAGTTCGTTCGTGTCGGGGTCCTCGACGGTCGGCCGGCCGACGTGAACCCCGCGGGCGACGCCCTCTCTCTGGACTTCAACCCCGCGGCGCCCCCCGCAGCGCCCGCCGACAGCGACCTCGACGGGATGCCCGACGCCTGGGAGATCGAGCACGGCCTGGACCCGCTCGGCCCCGATCCCAACGGCTCCGAGCTCTCGGTCTCCCTGACCGGCGTCCCCGGGTACACCAACCTGGAGTGCTACCTCAACGAGCTCTCCGATCAGCGCATCGCCGCTCGCTGAGCGCGTCGTGTCTCTACAATCGCGCCCCACCATGACGACCCCCATCCCCGCCTGGGCGCGCGCCCTGCTCCTCGCCGATCGCGCCGTGCACTCGTCCGTCCGCCTCGCCGCCCTGGTGCGCACCGAGCTGCTCCTCGCGGGGCTCTCGACCGCCGAACGCGAGGCCGTCAACGCCGCGGTCTTCTCCGCGGAGGACACCTACTCACCGGGCGGTCCGACCTTCGCTCACGGGCTCTTCGCGTGGGAGCGCGAGGCCTTCGCCACCGCGCCCTTTCCCCCCTCCGGTCGGGTGCTGCTGGGTGGCGGGGGCGGAGGGCGAGAGCTCACCGGGCTCTGCGCGCTGGGCTACGAGGTCGTCGCCTTCGAGCCCGCCCCCGCGCTCTCCGAGGCGCTGATCGCCGTCGCCGCGAAGCACCCTCGCGCCCGCGCGCTGCGGGGCTCCTACGCCGACCTGGTGCTCGCCGCGCGAGGCGGGGGCGGCCCCCTCGGGTCGCTGCTCGGCGAGCGCTACGACGCCGTGGTGCTGGGCTGGGCGAGCCTCTCGCACGTCACCGACGCCGCCGAGCGGGCCTCGCTGCTCGCGGCCCTGCGCTCGCTCGCTCCGGGCGCCCCGGTGCTGCTGAGCTACCTCGGCCCCGATGACGACGGGAGGGCCAACGGGCGGGTCGAGCGGCTGCGGGCTCCCCTCCGTCGCTGGCTCTCTCGCGCCGCGGGGAGGGCCGCCGCGGCGGAGGGCGAGGGCTTCGTCCCTGGTGCGGGCTTCTACCAGCGCTACACCCCGGAGGAGATCGAGGCGCTCGCGTCCGCCGCCGGGTACGAGCTGGCCATGCACGAGCGCGAGCCGTACCCCCACGCGCTGCTCGCCCCCAGGTCGACCGTAGGCTGAGCGCCCGCGACGGGCGGTACTCGCGGCGGCGCCGGCCGAGTGCTGCTAGCGTGCGCCGCCATGACGACACGACCGAAGCTCACCTATTTCGACATGCCCGTCAGCCGAGGCGAAGAGTGCCGCCTCGCGTTCGCCATCGCGGGCGCCGACTTCGAGGACAACCGCATCCCGCGCGAGGCCTGGGCCGCGCTCAAGCCCACGACGCCCTTCGGCGCGCTGCCGACCCTCGAGGTGCCTGGCTACCCGGTGATCGCGCAGTCCTGCGCGATCCTCGCGTACATCGGGAGGCGCTACGGCGTGCACCCGACGGACCTCGTCGAGGCCGCCCTGCACGAGGCGGTGATGGCGCACGTCGAAGACCTGCGCGCCACCGTCGCCTGGGCCGGTCGCAACGCCGACGAGGCCACCAAGCAGCGCACCAGGGAGCACCTCGCGGCGACGACGATCCCCGCGTGGGCGGGCTCCGTCGAGGCGCAGATCGGCGATGGTCCCTTCTACGCGGGCGAGCGGCCGATGGTGGTCGACGTGAAGCTCTACATGGGCATGCGCTCCTTCCGCCGCGGCGTGATGGACCACATCCCGACCACGGTCTTCGACGCCTTCCCGAAGCTCATCCGCCTCTACGACGCGGTCGAGGCCTGGGCCCCGGTGAAGGCCTGGATCTCGCGCTGACGCCCCCCTCCCCGTTGCCACCGCCCTGCTATCGGCGCGGCCCGGCTCCTCCTGTCAGCGTCGGCTCACCACCGTGCTGACAAAACACTACTGGCTCGACGCCCCCCACGGCCGCGTGGCCATCGGCCCGTGGGCCGTGCTCATCGGCCGCAGCCCCGACTGCAACATCGTGCTGGAGCAGCCCGAGATCAGCCGCCATCACCTGCTGGTGCGCCTGGGTCGCGAGGGCGCCGAGCTGCTGCCGCTCGGGCGCGACCCGGTGCGCCTCAACGGCGTCGGGTGCACCGAGCTGACGAGGCTCAACGCGGGCGACCAGATCGACGTCGGGACGTGGTCCTTCCGGGTGGGCGAGGCGGAGGTCGGATACGCCTCGCGGTGGTCGGAGACGGCGTGGTGCCTGGAGCGCCAGACGGGCCTGCTCCACCTCGTCACGGGGCCGACCTTCCGCGTGGGGGGCGGCCCTGGCGACGACCTCATCGTCGAGGGCTGGGACCCGCAGGTGTTCTCCCTCAACCTGCGCTCCGGGATGCCCGTGCTGACGGCGCTGCTCCCCGGCGTGCGCTGCGGACACGACCTGGAGGCGGGGGAGCGGGTCACGCTCGCGAACGACGAGCTCATCACGTACCGCAGCGAGTCGTTCTGCGTGCGGGCCAAGCAGGCGCACACCCAGGCGGCGACCTACACGCAGGCCCGGCCGAAGCACGCGGTGGTGGCGCTGCTGGAGTTTCAGCCGCGCGGGGGACTGCTCACCGTGGAGATCGGCGGGCGCCTCCACGCGACCTCGCTCTCCGATCGGCGCTGCGACCTGGTGGCGTGTCTGCTGCAACCGCCGCCGCCCTTCAACCCCGGGGACTTCATCCCCGAGGAGATCCTCTGCCGACACGTCTGGCCCGGAGAGAAGAACGGCCGGACGGAGCTCAACTCCCTGCTCTACCGGCTGCGGCAGAACCTCGTCGACGAGGGCATCGACCCGGCTCCCCTCTTCGAGCGCCGCATCGGGGGACTGCGCTTCCTCCTCGCCCCGCACGCCCGCGTCATCGTGCGCTGACTGACCTTATCTCCTGCCGAGCTGCGACCGCTCGCCGCCCATCGGGCATCCCACCCCCGCGCCACCTCTCGCTCACGGGAGCGGCCGCCCCGGAGAGAGATCCCCCCCAATGAGCAAGCGTCGTCCGTACTCCCGTCCCGTGGTGCTCGTCCTCGCCCTCGCCGGGGGATGCTCCGACGAGCCCGCGGTCACCGCCGACGCCGCCGTCGCCCCCGTCGTCTCCTCGGGGAGCTGCACGTACACCAACGCGTTCTCGATGAGCGCCGAGTGCCGCGACTACGTCGACGCCCGCTGGACCGACGCCCTCATCGCCACCGACTGCGCCAACGCCCGCGGCACCCTCCGCCCCGGCGTCGCCTGCTCCTACCCCGAGGCGCTCGGTAGCTGCGAGATCCAGATCCCCAACGTGCGCGCGACGCGCATCACCTTCCCCGGCTCGGACGCCAGCCGCTGCGCCGCCACCCGCACCGGCTGCACCGTCTTCGCCCGCGGAACCTTCACCCCGTCGGCCCTCTGCGCCTCCGCCGTCGGCGACGCGGGCGCCGCCCGTCCCGACGCCGCCGCGACGGGCTTCGCCATCTTCCAGCCCGCGGTGCGGGAGTGCCGCGCCCCCCTCCCCGGAGAGCGCCCGGGTGCCAGCGCCGAGGCTCAGGTGTGCACCTGGTCGGCCGTCTCCGGCGCCACCGAGGAGGGCCGTCGCTACGACGACTACGCCTCGTGCGACCGGGTGCGCACGCAGCGCCCGTACTACCCCCGCCCCGCCGCGCCGGCGAGAGCGACGCCCGACGCCCGCCTGCAGGACCCGACCTACGTGGCCGAGCTCGCGTGGGTGCGCTCCCAGGTGGAGGCGAGCGCCTGCGTGTGCTGCCACGCGACGCGCACCTCGCCCGCCGGGCCCTCCAACTGGTTCGTCGACGCGCCCGGCAATTGGATGGACACCTTCTTCGACAACGGCCTCGCGCTCGGCGCGGGCTGGGTCGACTCCACCGCCCTCGGCGCCTATCCCGCCGAGCAGAACAACGGCTTCGCGCGCACCACCTCCGGGCTGCCCAGCACCGACCCCGCGCGCATGGCGAGGTTCTTCCAGCAGGAGCTCGCGCACCGCGGCCGCACCCGCGAGTCCTTCGCGACCACACCCCCCTTCGGCGGACCCATCGCCAGCCAGCTCAGCTACACCCCGAGCGCGTGCACCGGCACCGACGGCATGGGCAGCGACGGACGCCTCCGCTGGTCGAGCGGCTCGGCGCGCTACCTCTATGTGCTCGACCAGGGATCGGCCAGCCCCGGCGTCCCTCCCAACCTCGACCAGCCCGCCGGCACGCGCTGGCTGGTGGAGGTCCCCTTCACGGCGCAGCCCTTCGTGAGCGGCGTCGCCTACGGCACCCTCCCTCCCGCCGCGACGCAGCGCCTGCCCGCCTCCGGTCCTCCGGCGCCCCTCACCCCTGGCGCGACCTACTACCTCTACGTCCTCGAGGACGTCGGCATCCCCATCACCCGCTGCCTCTTCACCGCCCCTCGCTGACGGTCTTCTTCCCCCTCACGGATCGGGCGGCAGCGGATACCCCCGCGACGCCGCGTAGAGCACGATGGCCGCCGCGGTGGTCAGGTTGATCGACCCCCCGAAGCCCTCCGAGGGGATCTCCACGAGCTGGTCGGCCAGCGAGAGCACCTCCGCGGAGACGCCGTGTCGCTCGGCGCCGATCACCAGGCACATGGGCGCGTCGGTGCGCATCGACTCCGGCGCGACGCTCCCCTCCGCGAGCTCGATCGCCGCCACGGTGTAGCCCGCCTCGCGGCTCTCCCTCACCACGCCCAGCGCGTCGGGGCGCGACTCCCACGGGACCCAGCCCACGGTGCCCGCCGCGGCGGAGAGCAGCCGCCGACGGTGGGGCTCCAGGTCATACCCGCACACGTAAAGCCGCTCCACCCGGAAGGCGTCGCACAGCCGGAACATCGTCCCGATGTTGGGCAGGTAGCTCACCCCATCGAGCACCATGCGGATGGGCCGCCGGGGCAGCGTGGGAAACACATGGCGGTCGGGCCGTGCTCGGAGGGGCATCGCCGCCCTGTAGCACCACAGACCCCGCCTCCGCCGCTCACGCCGCCAGCGGACCGAAGTGCTGCACCAGCTCGGCCCTCAGGCTGCTCAGCCTCGCGTGCCTCGCCGCGAAGCCCTCCCGCAGCGCCCTCGCCTCGGCCTCCCTCCCCCTCGCCGAGAGCACCCGCTCGACCCTCGCCAGCATCGCGCAGGCCTCCCGATACGACGCCCTCCCCCGCTGCGCCACGCAGGCCTCCGCCTGCCGCAGGTACACCCTCGCCGCGCCCTCCGGGTCGCCCTCCTCCAGCGCCTCGGCCACCGCCACCCTCGACGCCCCGAAGCCCGCCGGCCGCGCCCGCTCGTCCTCCGCCACGCGCCTCGCCGCCGCGAGGTCTCCCGCCTCCAGCAGCCACGCCACCAGCACCGCCGGGGCCTTCGCGTCGAGCACCGCCTCGGCCCGCTCCCTCACCTCGCCCCAGCGCCCCAGCGCCTCGGCCCTCTGCCGCAGCTCGTCGAGCGCCGCCCTCGTCGGATCAGCCGCCAGCACCCCCTCCGCCAGCCCCAGCGCCGCCTGCTCGTCGGCCCGCTCTTCCCGCCCCCGCAGCCACGCCACCAGCCGCTCTCGCCCCGCGGACCCGGCCCTCGCCGCCCTCGCCTTCACCGCCTCGGTGAACTCCGCCCCCAAGCCTCGCTCCTCGAAGCGCCCGCTCAGCGTCAGCAGCTCGACGTCGGCCACCTCCGAGAAGGCCGTCCAGGCCTCCGCCACCCTCCCCAGCGCCAGCAGCCGCCTGCACCTCGCCGCGGGCCGGTGGTGCGCCCTCGCCAGCTCCATCCACCCCTCCTCGTCGTCGGTGAGGCCCTCCTCCAGCTCGACCAGCACCGCGCCCCACGCGTAGCGCGCCCACTCGTCGCCGCGCGCCATCGCCCCCCGCACCCGCCTCGCCAGCGCCCTCCGCTCGCCCTCCGTCGCGATCGCCAGCGCCGCCGCCACCGCCGTGCGCCCCAGCGCCTCGACCACGCCCGCGCAGCCGTGCTCGATGTCGTAGCCGTAGAGCCCCACCAGCCAGCGCAGCCCCCTCGCCCTCTCCTCGGCGTCCGCCGAGCGCAGCCCCGCCGCCACCGACTCCACGCAGCGCCTCGCCACGGCCAGCACCGCCCCGGCGTCGCCGCCCACCCTCCGCCGCCGCCCCACGATGGCCACCGCCAGGCGCTCGACCTCGCGCATCTCCCCCGCCTCGGCGCGCAGCGCCTCCAACCGGGAGGCCAGCGCGTCGAGGTCGGCCCCGGGCCATACACCGCGGAGTAAAGCCGCCGCCCTCCCCCGGGCGCCCTCCGGCTCAGAAGGCCGCGCGAAGGAAGCGGGCAGCGCCTCCTCCACCAGCGCCTCGAGCTCGGGCCGCTGAAGCAGCAGCCGCCCCAGCAGCGCGCGAAGCCCCGAGGCGTCGACGCCCTCCAGCGCCTCGTCCACCGTCGGAACCTCCACGAAGGCCTCCGGCTCCCTCGCGTAGGTGAGCAGCACCGCCGCCACGTGCTTGCAGTCCCCCGTCTCTCCCATCGGGCAGTCGCAGGCCGCGTCTCGCACCCCCGTCGGATCGAGGGTCACCCTCACCCGCCACGCCTCCTGCCCGCTGCCCTCGCAGCGCGCCCTCAGCACCGCCCCGCGGCGCCTGCCGTCGTAGACCGCGCCCCACGCCACGTACCGCCGCCCCCGCTCCAGGGTGCGCGCCCCCAGCAGCGCGAGCGCCGCGGCCTCGACCGCCGCGCGAGCGTCTCCCACGTCGTTGGCGGGCCTCTGGAGCGCCATCCTCGTCATCGCTTGCATGCCCTTGAAGGTAGGCTCGCGCGGCCCCGCCGCAACGACACGGGTGACATACCCTGACCATGGCGCTAGGCTCTTGGAAAGCTCATGGCAGACGACTCACCGAAGCCCGTTGGAGACGAGTACACGGCGCAGTACATGGAGGGCGGCCGGGCGCGCATCGTGACGAAGCAGCGCATGCCCTGGTGGTTCTTCGCGGTCATCGGCTTCGCGGCGATGATGACGATCGGGTCGGCCTTCGCGACCGGGCCGGTGAACCTGATCGGGCTGATCCCGCTGGTGCTGATCACGCTGGTGCTCTCGCACCTGCGGGTGGTGGTCACCGACGACGCGCTGCACGTGCAGTACGGGCTCTGGGGCCCGACCATCGCGGTGGAGAACATCACCCGCTGCGAGGTGACGACCTACAACCCCCTGCGCTTCGGCGGCTGGGGCTTCCGTCGCGCGCTCGACGGGACCAGGGCCTACAGCGTCCCGGGCGGCGAGGGGGAGTGCATCGCGCTGGAGGTCACCGAGGGGTCGAAGACCCGCAAGGTGGTCATCACCACGCCCGACGCCGCGGCCGTCGCGCTGGCCATCGAAGAGGCCCGCGCCCGCAAGCTGGGATCGGGGGTGCGCATCGACGCCGCGAGCACCGAGGCGGCGGCCGAGGAGGAGCCCGCCTCGGCGCAGCGCCCGGAGCGCAAGCGCCGCTGAGCGGTGCGGTCACATCGACTGGAGCACGTCGCGCCAGCAGTCCCGGTCGGCGTCCTTGAAGAGCACCACCCGGAGCAGTCGCACGTGCTGCGGCTGCACCCACGCGAAGGTGCGGAAGGCCTCCAGGATGAGCTTGGCCCCCTGCGCCATCGGAACCTCTCCGACGCCCGTCCCCAGCGCCGGGAGGGCCACCGTCGTCGCCTTCCTCGCCTCGGCCTCCAGCAGCACCCGCAGCACGCACCGTTGCAGGCAGATCGCCCCGTCGAGCGCCGCCACCGCGTGGGCCACGTGGCGCGCCGAGAGCCTGCCCGCGGAGGTCCACACCACGTCGCCCATCGCCACGGGCAGCTCCCGCTGGGCCTTCGCCTCCGCGGCGACCTCCTCGCCCCCTGCGCGCAGCAGCGAGAGCGCCACCCCGCGGTCCATCTTGAGCTGCGTGTTGGCGGCCGACACGATCACGTCCACCTGCTGCTCGGCGATGTCGCCCACCACCAGCTCCACCCGCACCTCCCCGATGACGGCGTGGTCGTGCTCCTGCGGGATGATCCTCGCCCCGGGCTCGGTGACCACCCCGAGGGAGCGCACCACCTCGTCGGCGCTGGCGTAGCGCTCGTCGGGCCGCTTGCGCAGCATCCGCCCCACCACCGCGAAGAGGTAGGCCTCCCTGGGGTCGCGCGGAATCGGCGGGATGTACGGCTCGGAGACGTGCGCCACGCCCAGCAGCAGCGCGCTCTCCCCGTGGAAGGGAGGGACGTTCGTCGACAGCAGGTGCGCCGTCGCCCCGAGGGCGTAGAGGTCCGTGCGGCGGTCGATCACCCCCTGGTTCCACTGCTCGGGGGCCATGAACTGCGGCGTGCCCACGATGGGCTCGTGCGCGTTGCCCGAGAGGGTCTCCACCGCGATGCCGAAGTCCCCCACCGAGGCCGTCCCGTTGCCTCCCAGGAAGAGGTTGGCGGGTTTTACGTCCCTGTGTATGACCCCGGCCTGGTGGATCGCCCGCAGCCCCATCGCCGCGTCGAGCACCAGCCTGCACACCAGGTCGACGGGCAGCCGCCGTCCGATGGCGCGCTGGGCCTTCAGCAGCTCCTCGAGGTCGATGCCGTCGACGTAGCGCTGCACCACGAAGGGCACACCGTCCTCCACGCCCGCGTCGAGCACGCTCACCACGTGCGGCGATGACACCCTCGCCGCGAGGTGCGCCTCCCGGAAGATCTGCGCCGGCGCCGCGCTCTTGAAGGTCTTGATGACCAGCGGAACCCGCAGCACCTTGTGGCTCGCGAGGAAGGCCGCCCCCATGCCGCCCTCGCCCAGCATCCCGTGGACCTTGAGCCCGTGGAAGTCCCGGTCGGGGCGAGGTCCTGCCGGCGTCGGGCTGGTGGGCCTGGAGGCCGCCGGGTCGAGCGAGACCGCCACCGGCGGAGGCGCCAGGAACTCGGTGGCCATCTGACCCATCGCAGGCGACGGGTCCGCAGGGGATGTGTTCGAGGAGTGGGGGTCGTTCATGGCCTGTGGGCCATGAGGTCTACCGTGCGGTCACCAGTCGCCGCCACCGCCGCCGGAGTCGCCGCCGCCGCCGTCGAAGCCGCCGCCGCCGCCGCCGTCGTCCCAGCCGGAGCTGCTGCCGCCGGCGTCGAAGCCTCCGCCGCCGCTGTCGTCGGAGCCCGCGTGGTGGTCGCCGCCGTGCTGCTCATCGCGGTTGGCCATCGCCGACCCGATCGCGTAGCCCGCGAGGCCGCCTACGCCCGCGCCGAGGATGCCCGCGCCGAGGCCGCCCATGCCGCCGGGCTGCGGGCCGTAGCCCGGACCATACCCGGGACCGTAAGCGCCCGGGCCGTTGGGGTTGTACCCGGGCGGGTACTGCTGCGCCCGGTAGGGATCGGCACCGGGGCCCATGGCCCCCATCTGCGCCCGGTTGCGCGCGGCGCGGAAGACCATCACCGCGATGGCCACGCCGCCGAGCCCGAGGAGCATCAGGCCCCAGGGAAACGAAGGGGCCTCCTCGCGGGAGCCCGCAGGAGCCATCGCCACGGAGCCCGGCGAGCCGCTGCCGACGGCGCTGCTGGCCGACGAGAGGATCGCCTCGATGCCGCCGCGCCACTGCCCCTGGCGGAACCACCCGTCGCCGGCGTTTTCGATGGCGCTGAAGCGCTCCCTGGCGATGCGGGTGCCGGTGCCGAAGTGCACCGAGGTCATGCGGTGCGTCGGGTCGACGCCGACCACCACCATGTTGGCGCTGGCGACCTGGTTGCCCACGTAGCGATCGAAGTCCGCTCGGGAGGACATCTCCGTGGTGACCACCACACGAGCGTCGAAGGGCCAGGCGCGGGCGGCCTCGCGGAGGTTGACCTCCTCCAGGGCGGGGAGAACGTCGCCCGGGTCACGGATCTGGAGCGTTCCGGCGAGCGCGGTCGTCGGGACGAGGAGAGCCGCAAGCAATGAACCGGAGAGGAGCCTGGTACGGAGGGTCATGTGTTGGGACCTTCGCTTTCCGCGACTGTCGACCCGCCCGCGAATTCGCAAGGCAGACCGACAGAAGCGCTAACGAGCTTGGGTCGCGTGTGGGGGCTTGTCGAGCCGTCGGGGCGCTACGGGGTCTGCGCGAGGTAGCTCTCGACGTCGCGCAGCGCGGCCTGCACCGCCGACGCGATGAGGCTGGCCTCGACGCGGCGCTGCGCCTGCGCGTCGCCCATCGGGGCGGGCAGCGAGGCGGCGCCGGTGACCATGCCCACGATGGCGTGCTGCGGCTCGGCGACGATCACCAGGCTGACCTCGGCGCGCAGCCGCTCGCCCCCGGGAGCGGGCACCCGGCGCACCGCCTGGAGGCCGCCGTCGAGGGAGAACTGACGGAGCGATCCGCTGCGGAGGCGGCGCTGCGCGGAGGCCGGGAGCACCCCGGGGTGGAGCGCCACGGTGCCGCGGTTGCTGAGCGCGGAGCGCACGGCGGCGCGGAGCAGCTCGCCGCGGGCCTCGTCGGAGCGCTCTCGGTCGGCGAGCTCGCCGGGGCGCACCAGGTAGCGGACGCGCGTGAGGTCGACGGGCTGAACGGGGTCGAAGCGGGCGCTGGAGGAGGGCGTCTCGAGGCGGCCGAGGGCGCGCTCGATGGCGTCGCGGACGTTGGCGTCGGGGTCGCGCGCGTGGGCTCGCAGCGAGGCGATGGAGTCGGAGTCGTTGAGGTCGGCGAGGGTCACCGCGGCGGCGGCGCGCACCACCGCGGCGCGGTCGCCGAGGGCGGCGCGCAGCGCGGCGGGGGCGTCGGGGCTCGGGATGCGGGCGAGGGTGAGGGCGGCCTGGGCGCGGGTGCGGGCGTCGGGAGAGCGGCGGAGCATCTGCACCACCGGGGAGTCGGTCTCGACGGCGCGCTGGGCCTGCGCCCCGGAGGCGGCGAGGAGGAGGGCTGCGAAGAGAGCGGGGGCCGAACAGACACCACGACGCATGAACCCCTCCATCGACGAATGGGAGCCGAGTGAGACCGGACTCGGATCAAGCCGCAGGTGGTATCGGATATCCGCGAACACCACCCTGGGAAGGACCGCCGGTTCGATATCCAACATCACATGGGATGATCGGCCTGTCACCGTGCGGAATGAGGAAAAATGGAGTGATTATTCAGCCCACATGGGAGCCCATGTGAGGCGGTGATCAGCCGTGGCGTTCACCGAGGAGGGCTTCGAACATCGGGAGGAGCACCCGCTCGAAGGCGGGTGAGGCCGGGGGGGCCGGGGCGGGCGCTGGAGCAGGCGGCGGAGGGGCCTCGACGGCGGCCGGAGGCGGCGCTGCGGCGACCGGGGAAGGTCCCTGGGCGAAGGGGTCTCCGCTGGCGTCGACGGCCCAGTCGCCCGCGGCGTGGCCGAAGGGATCGCCGGGCGACGAGGGGGGCGCCATCACGGCCACGGGCTGTGGATTGAACTGCAGCGCCGGGGGAGGCGGCGGCGCCTCGAGGATGGGTTGTGGATTGAACTGCAGCGCCGGAGGAGGCAGCGGCGCGAGCACGGGTTGTGGATTGAACTGCAGCGCCGGAGGAGGCAGCGGCGCCTCGAGGATGGGCTGTGGATTGAACTGAAGCGCCGGGGGAGGAGGCGCCGCGACCACGGGTTGTGGATTGAACTGTAGCGCCGGGGGAGGAGGCCCCGCGACCACGGGTTGTGGATTGAACTGCAACGGAGGAGCGGCCGGGGGCTCGACCGGCTGTGGAATGAAGGACGGAGCGGCGATCGCGGGGGCCGGCACCGCGGGGGGCGGCACCGCGAAGGGCATCGTCGGAGGGATGGCCGTCGCGATGCGCTGCCTCGGCGGAGCCACGGACGGAGGAGGCAGCGGAGGCAGCGACGGAGGTGCGATGACCGGGGGCGGTGCTGCGATGACGACCGGAGGAGGAGGCGCCGTGACGACGACCGGAGGAGGCGCTGCGACGACGACCGGAGGCGGCGCTGCGACGATCGGAGGCGGCGCTGGGACGACGATCGGAGGCGGCGCTGCGACGACGACCGGAGGAGGCGCCGAGGGCTCACCGAAGAGGCTCTCGTCGATGATGATGGAGTCTTCGTTGGAGGCCGCGGGAGGGGGCGCAACCGTGGGCGTCTCGACCGGGGCGCCCGGCGGCAACGGAGGCGCGGGGACCGCCGTCATCTCGGCGGTGATGGAGCCCGGCGAGGCCGGAGGCTCCTCGACCGGAGGGAGCGGCGAGGCCTCGGACTCCATCGGCATCTCTTCTGGCAGACGAACGCCCTGCAGCGGAGTTCGCTCGTCGTGGTCCGCGGGGTTCGGCGGCGGCGCGGAGGGAGGCGCTGCCGCGGCGGGAGGCTCCTCCGCCGGCTCGTGGGTGATCTCCTCCAGCAGGTCGTCGGACAGCTCGGCGGGAGCCTCCTCGGCCAGCACCGTGGCCACCGGGGTCTTCTCGACCGACGCATCCGGCGCCTCGATCGTCTCCGGGAGCGCTGGCTCTACCGGCGGTTCGGTCGCGCTCTCCCGGGGGGCCTGGGAGTCTGCGATCTCCACCGCGCTGGTGGGCTCCTCCACGGACTCGTGCTCGATGTCCACGGCGCCGGTGGGCTCCTCCACGGGCTCGCGCTCGATGTCCACCGCGCCGGTGGGCTCCTCCGCGGGCTCGCGCTCGATGTCCACGGCGCCGGTGGGCTCTTCCGCGGACTCGCGCTCGATCTCCACGGCGCCCGTGGGCTCCTCGACGGCGTCGCGCTCGATCTCCACCGCGCCCGTGGGCTCCTCGACGGCGTCGCGCTCGATCTCCACCGCGCCCGTGGGCTCCTCGACGGGCTCATGCTCCTCGGGGACCACCACCGCTTCGCTCACGGGCTCCGCCGGCTCCGAGGGCTCCGCCGGCCCCGAGGGCTCCACCGGCTTCGAGGGCTCCGCGTCCGTCTCGCGGGAGACCTCGGCCAGCAGCTCCTCGAAGGACACCGGCGCGGTGCCCGGATCGTCGAGCGTCGCCACCAGGCTCTTCATCGCGTCGTCGTCGGGATTGAAGCGCAGCGCCCGCTCCGCGAGGTGCGCCGCCCGCTCCTTGCGACCCAGCTCGAAGGCCAGGTGCGCGGCCCTCGCGTACAGCTCCCCGGCCTTCCGTCCCGCGGCCACCGGGTGATCGGCGTAGGCCACCAGCGCGGTCAGCAGCCGCTCCCGGTCGCCCAGCGAGCCCAGCACCCTCGCCTCGGCCTCCCACGCCAGCGCGCTGCTGGGATCGATGGTGCGCGCGCTCTGCCACGCCTCGGCGCTGCTCTCCAGGTCGCCCACCCGCTCGAGGTGCTCGGCGAGCTGGCACCACCGCGACGCCGCGTTGGACGGCCCCGCCCGCTCGATGAGCGCATAGAGCACCTCGGTCACCCCGAGGTCGTCGCCCGCCCTGCGGCGAGCGTCCACCAGCGCCCTCGCCACCGCGTCGTCGTCCGGGTGCTGCCCCCACAGCTTCTCCAGCACCGCCACCTCGCGCGCCGGGTCGGGCCGGTGCTCTCGCCGCACCTGCACCCAGCGCATCCAGCGACGCCGCGCCTCCGAGGCGTCCTGCTCCGCCTCGGCCTGCGCCTCCAGGCGCTCCAGCACGTGCTCCCAGTCCTCCCCGCGGGCCATCAGCCGTACCAGCGCCTCCTGGGCCTCCGCGCGCTCCTCCGCCTTGTCGGCCACGCGCTCCAGCGCCTCCCAGGCCGCGCGCGCGTCCGCCAGGTCGTCGAAGCGCCGCTCCGCGAGCTGCGCCACCTCGCGCAGCCACCGCACCTTCGACGCCCCGTCGACGCCCTCCACCATGGCCGCCGCGCGCAGCCGGTCTCTCAGCTCCGCCAGCAGGCCCTGGAGCCGGCAGTCCCGCTCCACCTCCGCCAGCGCCTCGGCCTCCGCGGGGGACTCGTCGAGCAGCGCCCTCATCGCGGCCAGGTGCTGCGGCCTCTGCCCGGCCGCCTTCCACGCCGCGGCCCTCCGTCGCAGCAGCCCCAGCCGGGCCTCGGCCTCCGTCGGCGTCGGGAGGCGGTCGAGCAGCTTCGCCAGGTCGAGGTGGCGCTGCATCCGCTCGTAGAGCTTCGCCAGCGACTGCGCCGCCTGCGGGTCGTCGTCCACCGCCGCCGCGAGCACCGCGATGGCATCCTCCGGGCGCTGCGTGGCCACGTAGGCCTCCGCGAGGTCGCGCCGCACCCGCTGCCCTCGCGCCCCCCTCGGGTTGGCCGCGAGAAACTGGATGCGCAGCGTGGTGAGCTCCGACTGCTT
Source organism: Myxococcaceae bacterium (assembly GCA_004297725.1). GTDB lineage: Bacteria > Myxococcota_A > Polyangia > Polyangiales > SCUS01. The sequence goes on from SCUS01000120.1 coordinate 55,607, forward strand.
CAGCGCCGAGCTCTCCTCCAGCACGTCGAAGGCGCTCTCGTCGCCGGGCCAGAGCGTCAGCGCCGCCTGCGCGAACTCCGTCGAGCGACCGGTCGCCCCCTCGCGCGCCACGGCGCCCAGCAGCCCCGCGGCCTCGCGACGGTCGGGGTCGACCTCGCCCTCGGCCAGCGGAGAGACCGCCGCGCGACGACGCGACCGCTCCACCAGCAGCTTGGCCAGCGAGCGGCGGTTGGTGGTCGCCGCCGCGCCGGGCCCGCGCTGCTCCGCCAGGTCGCGGCGGGTCTCGATCTCCCGGTCGGGCAGGTCGCGCTCTCCGTAGAGGGCGGCCAGCGCTTCGAGAAGCGGGATCTTCTTCGCCGGAGAGACGGCCTTCTCCAGCAGCCGGCGGTAGAGGCCCTCGGCCTGCTCCGCGCGGTTGGTGCGGCGGTAGACCGACGCGAGGCCCAGCAGCGCGCCCTCGTGCTCGGGCTGCACGTCGAGCACCTGCTTCCACAGCGGGAGCGCGCGCGGGTCGTCGCCGACCTTACCCGACCAGGTAAGGGCCGCCCGGTGAAGCAGCTCGACGGAGCCCTCCGGCGAGCGGCGTCGGCCGGCGACCTTCTCGAGGAGCATCGCGAGCACCTCGTGCTCTCCGCGGGCGTCGAGCTCGCGGGTGAGGGTCTCGATGGCCTCGCGGTCCTCAGGATCACGGTCGAGGCGCTGAACCAGTGGGATCAGGGATGGGTCGAGCAAAGGGGTCTCCGCCGACCCGGGACGCTATCACGCCGACGCGGCGGGCCTAGCGGGCGCTGGGAGCGCGGCGGTCCATGCGAGCACCCGCTCGACGAACTCCCCGGGCTCTTCGAGCATCGGGGTGTGGCCCTGGGTGGGGAGCTCCGCGAAGGAGAAGTCCTCGCGGCGCTTCGCGACGGCGCGGGCGTTGTGCACCGACACCAGCCGGTCGCGGGTGCCGTGCATCAGCAGCGTGGGGGCGCGCACCCGGCGCAGGTGCTCCTCGAAGCGCGAAGGGCGCAGCACCATCTTGAGGAGCGAGCGCGCGGCGCCGAGGAAGGTCGCGTCGGTCCAGGGGAGGTCTCGGCGGTAGCGGTGCACCGCGCGGTGGGCGTCGATCACCTCGGCGGGGAGGGTCTTGGCGTCGAGCCCGCAGAGGTCGAAGAAGTACCGGATGGCGGCCTCGGTCGAGGCGCGGCGGGCGACCTTGCGGAAGTAGAGCTCGCCCACGCCGGGGATGGCGTAGAGCGCGAAGACCGTCCCCACCACCCGGTCGACGGGGGCGCTGCCGTAGCGAGGGAGGGCGGGGTTCACCAGCACGGCGCCGCGGACGAGCTCCGGGTGCTGCGAGGCCGTGAGCAGCGAGAGCAGTCCCCCCATGGAGTTGCCCACGAGCACCGCGGGCTCGCGGATGTGCTGCCGGAGGAGCGCGGCGATGAGCTCGACGTAGCCCTCCAGGGTGGGGGCGCGGCCCGCGGGCGGAGAGCGGCCGAAGCCGGGGAGGTCGACGGCGTAGACGTGGTGGTCCCGGGCGAGGAGCGAGGCGACGCGGAGCCAGTTCTCGACGGAGCCGCCGAGGCCGTGGATGAGGAGCATCGGAGGGCCGTCGCCGCCGTGGTCCACGAGGTGTAGCGGTCCCATGACATCGACGAGGGAGTTCATCGGGGCGGGAGTGTACACGCCGGGCGGAGGTGGAGCCCGCGGGCGGAGCGTCAGAGCTCGATCGAGCCCAGCAGGGGCAGCGCGCCGAGGCGCACGCTCGGGTCGACGCGGGTGAGGCCCTCCACCAGCCGGGGGAGCTGCATCGCCGGGAGGATCTTCGCCCCGGCGCTCATCGGCGAGAGGAAGTTGTCCCAGTGCGACAGCAGGATCGCCCTCGGCGTGAAGGCCCGCATCACCCGGTCGGTGAAGCGGGGTGTGGTGGTCCAGCCGGCGACGCACATCAGCAGCAGGTCGACGCCGCGGGGGGCGCGCACGTCGAGGAGGTCGGCGCTGCCGAGGTGGTAGAGGGTCTTCCCCGCGACGCGCAGCTCGACGCCGAATACCGCCCCGCAGCGGTAGTGGTGCGAGCGCATCGGCACCTGGTCGCAGTCGCTGATGTCCCCTGGGAAGGGCACCCGACCCAGCATGAAGGCCGAGTGCACGCTGGGGATGAAGCGCAGCGCGAAGGGGCCGACCTCCGCCTGGAGGGGCTCTCCGCGCATGGACCCTTCGACGTCGACGACCTGCGCCGAGGGCACCCCGGAGCCGAGGCAGAGGGTGGCGCAGGACCTCGATCCGTAGACCTTCGCCCCGGTAGCGCGGGCGATGGATGGCACGTCGAGCACGTGGTCGAAGTGGGTGTGGCCCGCGACGATGGCGTCGGCCCTCGGGGCGTGGCGGGCGATGGCCGCGTGGTCGCTGCGCAGCGGAGACGCGATGAGCGACGGGAGCGACGCCCGGGTGAGGTAGGGGTCGATGAGGACGACGGTCGCGGCGTGCTCGATGGCGAAGCCCGCGGTGCCCAGCCAGGTCACCCGGATGGGGCCGCGCCCGGTGGGTACCTCGAAGGCGTTGCGGGCGAAGGGAAGGTCTGTGGGCTTCATCGTGGAGTGCGCGGGAGCATCGCATCGATGCCGATGGAATCAATCAGCGCGGGCCTGACGGGTTAGAGCAGAGCGTCCGAGGGCGCTTCCCCGGTACGACCGCGCGGTGTCGGTACCCTGAGCCAGACCCCGAGCGTCAGCGAAGGGGGAGCGCCCGCTCGGGTCGTCTGCGCGGATCTCCGACGCCGCGATTCTGGAAGGAATCACCGGAGATGACGGACGTGAACTGACGACCCGAGCGGGCGATAGGGGTAGGGACGGCCGGTTATGACCCCGGCCGCCCCTCCCTCCGAACCGGACTGGCGGATCTCCCGCATCCGGCTCTCCGGTTGGTGGTCTTACCCACGAGGGGGGTGCGC
>SCUS01000121.1 GCA_004297725.1 Myxococcaceae bacterium
CCGTCCTCGAGCACCCACCGCTCGGACCAGAACGGGACCCTGAACACCACGTCCACCCCGCCATTCCGCCGCGTCACCATAAGGGCCTCAGGCTACACCCATCGCACCGCGCGTGCCGTCGCCGGAGCGCGGGAAGACAAGCGTATCGTGACGGCGCCGCCATGGCGGCACGGGTGGCGGCGGGGTGGCGGGCAGGCGGCGCGCCGTCGGGTACGCCGAGGCGACCGGCGGACCGTCGGCCCTCATCGAGTGGGGGCCTCAGAGTGCGGGCGCCGACGGGGCACCGCGCGAGTGTCGGAAGGGCACAGTCGCGGCGTCGATCGGGCCGCGCGACGGCGCGACGGCGCGACGACGGTCGAGGCGGTCGCGAAGTGGAAGAGAGCGTTCGCGGGAATTGCTCAGGCGTCTGACGAGCGCTCGAACACCAGCACCTGCCCCCGCGCGGTGCCCAGCGCGAAGACCGAACCGTCGTCCGACACCGCGAGGGCTCTGATCGAATCGTGGAGCGCCGAGAGGTCGATGCTCGCGACGGCGGACGACCGGGCCGGCGGCGACCCACTGCGGCGACGGCGGCCCCTGACCCGAGGTGGCGGCCGTGCATCGATCAGACACACGCTGACGTGGGAAGCATTGGCGAGCACCAGCCACCGCCCGTCGGAGGAGAACCGCGCCAGGCGGGGCGCGTCGATTCCTGCTCGAAAGGTGCGCTCACGCAATGCACCCCATTCCTCCCTGATGAAACAGGCATGGTCCCGTCCGCAGGACACGGACAATGGCCCGCGGACGGTCGCCTGGAGCGCGACAAAGTACTCATCGGAGGATTCGCCCGCGACGTGCCCACTGAAGAAGCGATCCTCTTCGTAACGGCGCGCGCCGGTCTTCGCGTCGAGCACCCACAGCGCATCCACCCAGCGTCCGTCGTCGTCCATTCGGTCAAGGACGAAGTACACCCTGGATTCCCGATCGACGAAGCAGGGGAACGTTACCGGTCCCCCGTTCGGCACCGCACTCCAGACAGGGACTTCCGTACTGGCGTCACTCCAGAGAGCGATCTCTCCTCGCGCGAGCGCGAGGAACCGCGAGCCGTCCAGCGATCCCTGCGTGCTGACCTTCCGGGCGTCGCCGATCGGCCAGCTCGCCTCCTCGACGCCGGTGATCAGGTTCCATCGCCGGACCACGCCGTCGTTGCCGCAGGTCCGCAGCGCGTACCGATCGGGCACGAACTCCACCCCGAGCACCTCGGTCTCGTCGACGTCCAGCGTCCAGGCGGTCTCCCCCGTCAACAGGTCGTCGACGCGCACTACGCCGTCGGTTCCGCCGATCGCGACGGAGCACCCCTCCTGCGACACAGCGAGCGCCACGCCTCGCAAGTCCCGATCGGCCCGCTGCTCCACGCCGTCCCTGCCATGGAAACACCGCACGGCATTGCCGGGTATGACCACAGCGATCATCGCCTCTCCGTCAATCGACCTTGCGGCGATCTTCCAGGGGCGCGACGGCTCCCCGTCGGTCTGCGGGCGCCACTCTCGTAGCTGCCTCCACCACGCCGCTTGCCCGGATGCCCGGAACGCGCGCAGGGTTCCTCCCTGGTCGAGAGAGAAGTAGGTCCTGCCATCTGGCGAGCGTTCGAGCGCCACCACCGTCCGCGCCCGGTCGCCCGTCGCACGCCAGCGCGCCGCCCCCGAGGCCGTGTCCCAGCAGACCGTCGAACCATCGGAGAGCCCCGCGACGACCGCCCGCCCATCCCAGCTGAAGATGACCGCGCTGGCCGAAAGGCCCTCAGGAATCGCGAAGGATGTCAGGGCGGAACCGCTTGCGCGCGACACGACCAGTCGCTCGCCCTCCGGCGACCGTGCGACCACCAGTTCTCCGTCGGCCGAGACGGCGATGGGGCCGATCGCCGGAACCACACCTACGGAGTCACCCGTCGCGAGCGAGTACGCATGGAGCAGCGCTCCACATTGGATCGCCGCGAGTCGGCCGTCGGCCGAGACCGCGATGGCACGAACCTCACACACCTCGAATGGCAGCACGCGGAGCCGGGCCCGGGCGTCGAGGTCCCAGAGGGTCAGCTCGTTCCCGAGGAGAAGCGCTTGCGAGGAACCAACTGCGATCCCCGACAGGGGTGGGACGATGCCGAGATCGTAGTGACTTCGCCAGTTGCCCCAGAATGGATCGCAGGTCCAGATCCGTCCCGTGGCGTCGAGTACGCGGAAGAGGCTCGTCGTCCCCTCCCACCCGAGGAATTCGACGACGGGCACCGCGTTCGGTCCCAGCTCCATGCGACGCACCAGACGCACCGCATGACCGGGCGAGGCCTGGATGACGGGCGCGCCGCCGCTGCTTTGGGTGAGATCGATGGTATCGATGTTCAGCGCTCCCCGGCGTGAGCGAAGTCGAGGTCGCTCTCCTCCCGATAGGCCACAACCGCCCGCTCTCTGCAACGTCTTCGCGTCTTCCAACACCGCCGCCCGCTCCCCTGCTGAGCGACAACTACATCGGGTCTTCGTCACTCTCGATGACGCCCGATTGCGCGGGAGCTCTCGCGGTGCAGACTGAGGTCCCGCTTGATCGGGAAGGAGTCCACGATGCTGACCGCGTCCGGCTCTCCCTCCG
>SCUS01000122.1 GCA_004297725.1 Myxococcaceae bacterium
GTCGCGACGATCCCGAGGCCGATGAGGATGAACTTGATCCGGCGACCATCCACAGCGCGTCTCCTCGTCAACCGTAACGAGAACGCATGGTAGGAGCGGGTTCGACGCATTGTCAATGGAAGGGAGGTTTTGCGGGAGTTATTGGACGGCGGCCCGTGCCGGATGGTACTTTTCCCCGGTTGTCCGAGGAGAATTCCCATGAAGGCCGTTCGCGACATGCTGGAGGGAGAACTTCACGCTCTCCAGCGCGAGCTCACGATCGACCTTCCGCGCGAGATCAAGATCGCCGTGGCGATGGGCGACCTGAGGGAAAACGCCGAGTACCACGCGGCGCTCGACCGCCAGCGCTACGTGCGAGCGCGTATCGGCCAGCTGCAGCGGCGTCTCTCCGAGCTCGGCACGATGAACCTCGACAGGATCCCGAAGGACCGGATCGGGCTCGGCACGACGATCGTGCTCATCGACCTCGACGGCGACGTCGAGCTCACGTACGAGCTGGTCATCCCCGAGATGGCCGACCTCGAGAAGGGGCTGGTCTCGGCGGCTTCGCCGATCGGGCGCGGACTGCTCGGCCGCAAGGACGGCGAGACGGTCGTGATCGAGGTCCCGTCCGGCAAGAAGCGCTTCGAGATCGTCGGGATCAAGACCATCCACGACAAGTAAGGGGTCTCCCATTGAGTCATTCGCACAAAGCGAATGACTCAATGGGAGACCTGAGAATCATCTAGAAGGCCCCCTCCCTCGAGGGCGTACCGTACGCCGGTTCTCTCTCGAGCTCTTCACAGGAGAAGGAGGAGGCCCGGATGAAACTGTACTGTGGGATCGATTTGCATTCCAACAATGTCTTCATCGTCGTGCTCGACGAGAGCGACCGATCGGTGTTGCGTTGTCGCCTGCCCAACGACTTAGCGCTGATCCTGTTGAGGTTGGAACCGCACCGAGCAGATCTGGCCGGGATTGTCGTGGAGTCGACGTTCAACTGGTACTGGCTGGTGGACGGCCTGATGGAGGCGGGGCATCGGGTTCACCTCGCCAATCCTGGGGCGATGCAGCAGTACAACGGGTTGAAGCACGCCGACGACGGTTCGGACGCCCGCTGGCTCGCCCACATGCTTCGGATTGGGCTGTTGCCGGAGGGGTACATCTACCCTCGAGAGCAGCGAGGGTTGCGGGATCTGCTGCGACGACGGATGCGCCTGGCGCAGCAGCGGACCGCCACGGTGTTGAGCCTGCAGAACGTGATCTGGCGCAGCACGGGGCGGAGGTTGTCGAGGCGAGCGCTGGGAGAGATCGATGCCGGCGAGCTTCTGGCGCAATTCGGCGATGCCAACGTGAGCCTTGCGGTGGCGTCGACGCGGGCCGTGCTGGATTGCCTCGACGTCGAGGTGGGTCGTCTGGAGAAAGAGGTGATACGCCAGCTCCGGCCCGACCCGTTGTTCGGGCTGCTGAAGTCGGTGTCTGGCGTGGGCAACATCCTGGCGCCGACGATTCGGCTGGAGACGGGGGACATCGGTCGGTTCGCGGATGCCGGTCACTATGTTTCGTACTGCCGGTGCGTGGGCAGCCGACATCTCAGCAACGACAAGACCAAGGGCCAGGGGAACACCAAGAACGGCAATCCGTACCTGTCCTGGGCCTGGCTCGAAGCGGCCACCTTCGCGATCCGCTACCACCCCGCCGTACGCCGGTTCTACGAACGCAAGAAGGCGCGGACGCATCGGATCGTGGGACTCAAGACGGTGGCCCACAAGCTGGCACGGGCCGGGTACTACGTGATGCGCGATCGCGTGCCGTTCGAGATCGAGTTGGCGTTCGGGTAGTTGCGGGCAGACGCCGCCGATCCCAGGTAGGGGTTTGGCTCGACGCCCAAAGACCTGAGTGGGAGGCGGCGTCTTCCCTCCAGCGATCCTGCGGATGCGCCCTGACCGTGAGCCATGAGGGGTTGGACCCGACAACGGGAGCCAAGAGATCTGTTCCTTCATTCCATTGGACGCGGTCGGGAACCGACGATTTTCTGGGGCACGTCAAGTGCCAGGGGGCCGGGGCGGTTGTGTTGCACCCCAGGCTCTTGATCCAGATGGGTGACTGGTGCGGATCTGAGGGAACATCGAACGGCAACAAGCCGTCCGATCACCAAGCCCGAACGACTCCGACACTCCCAACCCGGAGAAGATCCCGGGCGCGCAGGGTGGGAACGCTGGAAGGTGCAGAGCAAGCCCAACTGCAGACGCG
>SCUS01000123.1 GCA_004297725.1 Myxococcaceae bacterium
CTGAGAATCCTCCGGCGTCGCGGCCTCGAGGTGAGCCCCGAGGCCGAGGCCCGCCTCCTCGCGACCACCGACACCGCCCTCCTTGAGCGCTGGGCCGATCGCGCCCTCGACGCGGCCTCCATCGAGGCCGTCTTCGCCGAGCCCTGACCATCGCCCTCCGCCCCATCCACCAGCTCCGTGCACGGGAGGCTCGCGATGGATGACGCCATCATCAGGCCACCCCCAGGAGACAGCCTCTCCGCTCGCGCGATCAGGGCGCGTGCGCGCAGCGGAAGCCGGTGTCGCCAGAGCGATACGTAGGCGTGATGCTGTCGCGGTGCGTGGAGCGAATGATGATCGCAGAGGCGGTGTTCCACGGGCCACCACGCAGCACGCGAGAAGTACCTCCCGCGGGCCCTACAGGATTCATGACACTTGAACTGACGTCTCCCGTATAGGGAGCCATCCAGTCCAGCGTCCATTCAAAGACGTTGCCGGCCATGTCGAACAGGCCAAAGGGCGAAACGCCCGAGGAGAACGATCGTGTGGCGCAGGTGCTCGTGCGTGTCTGGCCGCCCCCGATCCAGCACGGTTGTGAGCTCGGCGCATCGTTGCCCCATGGGTAAGCACGCCCGTCTGTGCCCCGCGCCGCGTACTCCCACTGCGCTTCGGTCGGCAGTTCGCTCCCGCGTGACTGGCAATACGATCTCGCCTGGTTCCAATCGATGCAATTGACCGGGTGTTGCTCGCGGCCCGGGATCATCCAGTTGCAAAACGTCCCAGTGCCTGGCGAGGTGCACGCTCCCAGCCTCACGCACTCCGCGTAGGCCGACACCGTCACCTCCGTCTCATCCATACAGAAAGCCGTCAGGCGAACTCCATGTACCGGCTGGGCCGGGGCGTCATCCGACCCCGGCTCACCCATCAGGAACATCCCCGCCGGGATCAATCGCAATCCTGCCGGGCACGGCGGATGCGGCCCTCCATCACCTGATCCAGAGTCCATGGGTCCCGTGTCGGGAGCGACGACGTCGGCAGGGCCACCATCCCGAGGTGCTGCGTCCATCGGTGCATCGAGTACGACCCCATGATCCATCGGCTCGATCCGGTCGGCGGGCACATCCATGTCAATGCCGGAGTCGCCCCGCATGGGCGCATCCGTGGCGACCGGCTGATCCGCGATGACCTGTACGTCCTCCCGCGCATCGATCACTGCGACCGTCGCTGCATCGCTCCCGCTGAAGGGCCGCACCATCTCCTGCGCGCGCGTCGCGGCCTCGCACCGCCCGCTGTCCACCGCGCACCGCTGCTCGCGCGCGCACCTCACCCCCACGCACGCCGACGCCAGCAGCAGCGACACCTCCTGCGTTTCCCCTCGCGTGAACCTCACCACCGCCCGCTGCGCCACCACCGCCGTCGCCGCGGTGCACCCGTTGGGACCACCGCACCCGAGCGCCTCGATCCACACCGGCGTCTGCAGGTCGATGCCCGCATTCACACCCACCAGCAACGGCAGCGGCCTTCGCTCCCCGTCCGCGCCCAGCACCGTCGTACGCACGTCGCGCAGTGGACCCGCCGCGCCCTCGCGCCGCACGCTGAGCACCACCGACTGGACCCGCTGTCCCGGTCCCCACGCGAGCTCGGAGTCCACCCGCACCACCAGCTCCGTCCGCGGCTGCTCGCAGCTCGCCGCCAGCGCCGCTGCGGCCCACCCCAACGCGATCGCTCCTCGCCGCATGGCCGCGACGCTACCAGACGCCCACCACCACCGCCGCCACCACCATCCGCCAGACGCGATCGGGGAACGCTACCGGAGCGCGGGACCGCGCCCACGCATCGCATGCCAGACGGCCATGATCTCCACGGTCGCACGCCGCTCATCGAACACGTAGTAAACGTGACACCGCGTGCGGATGAGCAGCACGCGCCGCAGGTCGGGCACCGGAGCGCCCAGCACGAAGACCCCGCTTCCGGGCGCAGTTCGGAGCTGCTCCAGCGCCTCCCCGAACTCCAACTGGATGAGCTCCGGCGCCTCGGGTCGGTGCTCACGCCACCACTCGTCCACCGTGATGAGCTGCACCCGAGCCCGGGGTGCGATCACGATCGTCAGCGTCGGTGCGTCGCTCACGCGGAGCGCGCGCGTAGCTCGGCCAGCACCTGCTCTGCGGGGATGCCCTCGCCTCGCGCGAGCTCACCCGCCGCTTCGGTCAGCGCCAGCTTGAGCCGGGCGCTCTCCTCGCGATCGAGGTCGTCTCCGAGGTCGACCGCCGCGAGCTGCACGTCGGCGCCCTCAGGGAGATCCGTCGGTTCATCGATCAGGAGGCGACCGCCCCGCACGCGTCCGTGGATGTGCCAGACCATTCCGTGACACTACCAGACGCTCACCGGCGGTGCAGGCGCCCGCTGTTCCAGCAGCGACGCTGCGCCGTCGACGTGATCGGGTGCCCCCCTCCGGGCCGCCGCCGTCGTGGCCACTCTTCGCCGCGTGGGTGATGCAGGGCCGTTGGGGGGCGCGAGCCGTGGCCGTGGTGCGACGCGCGCTGGAGCGCTGGGAAGAAGACGTGATGAAGCGGCGAGGAGCCCGGCTGCAGGCCGAGAGCGAGGCCCGCGGCGAGGCTCGCGGCGAGGCTCGCGGCGAGGCGCTGATGCTGCTGAGAATCCTCCGGCGTCGCGGCCTCGAGGTGAGCCCCGAGGCCGAGGCCCGCCTCCTCGCGACCACCGACACCGCCCTCCTCGAGCGCTGGGCCGATCGCGCCCTCGACGCGGCCTCCATCGAGGCCGTCTTCGCCGAGCCCTGACCGACCCCTTCCCTCCCCCCTAGCGCGCCACGCGTCGGATCGCCCCGAGGCGGTGCCCGATGTCGGACGTGGCCAGGTAGACCGAGCTCGCATCGAGCGCGATGCCCACGATGCCCTGGCCCATGACCTGGGCGATCACCCTCGGCGCGCACGCGCTGGGATCGCACGTCAGCAGCCTCCCCCCGTCGGCCCAGTAGAGGCCCGTCGCGTCGGCGGCGAGATCGATGAAGCCGCCGTTGCCCGTGGCGCCGTCCGCGAGGCGCATCAGGCCCGCGCCGCTGCGGTCGGTGCGAAACAGCCCGGTGTTGCTCAGCACGTAGACCGCGCCGCCGCGCACCGCGACGCGCATCGGGCTGCCCACCATCACAGGGAACTCCATCGGCATGCACGGCCCCGCCGCGGGACACTTGAGCACCGTGCCCGGGCGCATCGCGATGGGGAGACCCGCGTTCACCCAGAAGACGTCCCCGCCCTCGACCGCGACGTCGGAGGTTCCGGTGCGCGAGAGGTTGCCGATGGGAAGCGGCGAGGCCCAGCTCGTCCCGCGGACGATGGAGTTGCTGGCCGAGGTCCAGTAGATGTGACTGCCCTCGATGGAGATGCGGTTGGTCGACTCGCCGCTGTTGAGGTTGGCGGGAGTCGTCGCCCCGCAGCCCGAGTGGGGACACGCCCGGGCCGCGCCGCGGACGGTGCTGTTGGCGTCCCGCTCGGTCCAGGCGAAGCGGGCCCCGTCGGCGTCGATGCCCGAGGTCGCGATGGAGTTCGATCCCGTGGTGTAGAGTTGCTCGGGCGCTCCTCCGGCGGTCGGGAAGCGACGCACCTTGTTGCCCTCGGTGAAGTAGACGTACCCGCCGCCGACGGCGATGTCCCACGCCGCCACGTTGTCGAGAACGATCGTCCCCTCACCGACCATCGCAGGGACATCCACCGCCATCGGGACATCCGCCGCCATCGGGACATCCGCCGCCATCGGGACATCCGCCGCCATCGGGACATCCACCGCCATGGGGACATCCACCGCCATCGGGACATCCGCCGCCATGGGGACATCCGCCGCCTCGGCGTCCGTCGTGACGGGAGCATCCACCGCGGCGTCCGCCGGAGGCGCGGGGTCGCTGCAACCCGCGAGGACCAAGGCCGAAAGCGCAAAGAAGAGGGAGGTCTGCTGGCTCATGGCGGGACATTCTGCGCGAGGGTGCGGCACCTCGACCATCGCATGAGCATGGGACGCGGCGACTACCGCTGCGGGGCGGGGCTCGCCGCCGCGGGCTCGCAGACGCCGCCGCAGTCGCGACCCCCGCGGGCCGGGTCGCAGTCGTCCTCGGGATCGTCGACGCACCGCCCTCCATCGGGGCATCGGATGGCCGCGATGCCGCCGCAGAAGCTTCGGCGCGGGCGCATGATGGGGACGCAGCTCGCGACCCCGCGGGTCTCCTCGCAGCGCGTGTCGGGCGCACACAGCACCGCGGCGCACGCCGAGACGGCGGGGGCTCCGGCGTCGACCACGACGGGATCGCTCGGGGGCGGCGGAAGCGATGAGCTCGCCGGGCTCTGGCTGCCCGAGCAGGCCACGAGAAGGGACGCGAAGGAGAACCCATGGAGGACGCTGCGCATGGGAGCCATCGTAGCAACCGACGCGCCCTCCGACGCGGGTCGCGCCACCGCGGCGCAAGTTGAGCCGATCCTGCTCGATCGGCCACAGGCTTCATTCGACAACGCGACGGTGTTCTCTCGACAAAGCCCGGGAGGCACGATGGCTGCTCAGGGGGTTCCCCGTCCTTCAAGGCACCTGACGAGGCACTCCCATGAACCATCCCACACGCACTCTCTGGATCACCGGCTCGCTCCTGCTCGCGGCGTTGTCCGTTGGATGCGGATCATCCAGCAACGCCGCCGACGCAGGCTCCGCTCCCGACACCGGCGTCGATGCGGGCCCTCCCGACACCGGCGCCCCCGACACCGGCGTCGATGCGGGTCCTCCCGACACCGGCGTCGATGCGGGCGCCCCCGACTCGGGCCCTCTCGACTCGGGCTCTCCCGACTCGGGCTCTCCCGACTCGGGCTCTGCCGACTCGGGCTCTGCCGACTCGGGCCCCCATCAGGAGCGGCCGATGCGCGTGGCCTATGTCGACTACACCGAGGCGGGTCGCGCCCGGCTCTGGGTGCAGCGACCCGACGGGGGCGATCGGCGGCAGGTGCACTTCACCGGCATCCTCGATGACGTCCCCGACCAGGACCCGCACGTCCCGACGGTGACCGACGACCACATCCGGGGAGTGCATCGGCTGGCCTGGAGCCCCGACGGAGTGCACCTCGCGCTGGTGCTCTCCACCGCAGCCGATCAGTCCGAGGTGGTGGTGCTCGACGTCGATGCGGGCGGCGGCGCGGTGGTCAGCGCCAACGGGCAGTACGTGATGCCCGCGCTGGACTGGTCCGCCGACGGTCGGCAGATCGCCTATGTGATGAGCACCCTGCCGCGCATCGGCGGGCTCGAGCTCTGCGTCACCGACGCCACGGCGCACCGCTGGCGGCGCGTCACCACCGGCGCCAACCTCCGCGGCCTCGCGGTGCAGCTGCGCTTCGTCCCCGACGCCAGCGCGGTGCTCGTCTCCCGCGTCGAGGACCAGGGCACCTCCGCCCCCTGGGACTGGCACCAGACCCTGCTGCGCATCGACGCCGCGACCGGGGCGCGCCCCACCCTGGAGACCCTCTTCACCGGGCGCATCGACGCCATGAGCCGCGACCTCGGCGCCGTGTACACGGTGCGCAACCGCCCCGAAGGCGGGCACAAGCTCTTCGCGCGATCCGCGAGCGGCAGCGCCGAGTCGCTCCTCCTCGACGACGCCGTGTTCTCCAGCGCCGCGGCCACCCCCCACGACCGCGCGCTGCTCATCACCAACGACGCCCGCGCGGCCGGCTCGACCGACAACGCCTGGCAGTACCGCGTGCTGCGCCTGCCCGACGCCGCGACCCGGGTGGACGTCCCCCCGTCCGTCGAGCGCGTCGCCGTCTGGGTCGACCCTGCTTCCTGATAGGTCCCTCCTGGGGCGCTGATAGTACCCTCGCGCCCCATACCCTCCGATGCGCCCACTGCTGCTCTCCCTGTTCGCGGCGCTGCCGCTGGCCTGCGCCTCCGCCCAGCGACCCGCGCCCGCCGCGCGACCAGCGCACCGCTTCGTGCGCGTCCACGAGGGCACCACCCTCCGCACCCGCCCCGACGACCAGGCGCCGGGCGTCACCGTCGCGGCCGGGGCCACGCTGCGCCGGGTGCGCGCCCGCGGCGAGTGGGTGGAGCTGGAGACCATGCCGGCCTCCGCGAGGCAGTGCGCCCCGTCGCTCGCTCCCCCTGGGGGAATGCGCCTGCGCTTCTTCGCGCGCTCGTCGTCGATCGCTCCGGTGCTCGCCTCGCCGATCTCCCTCTCGGGCCCGCAGGGGAGCCTCTCGGTGCAGCCCGGGGTCGCGCTGCGAGGAGCGTCCGGGCTCGACCACGCGGGCCTGCGCCTCACCCTCCCCGCCGCCCCCGCCACGGCGATGGAGCACTCCCCTCCGCAGCCCGATCGCCCCGTCGCCCGCGCCGAGCGGCTCGCCCCAGGGACCCGCGTCACGCTCCCCGAGGGGGCGACCGCGGAGGTGACGCGCGACCCGCCCGTGTATGTGCTCTCTCGACGCGCGACCGGCGAGGGCGCGCGGGTGGTGGTGGCGACGCCCTGCGTGCGCTTCGAGGCCGTGGTCGCCGATGGGGCCGTGCTGCCCGCGCTGGAGCTGGACGTCGACGACCGCGGCGATGATCCGCCGGAGGCGCGCTGGGCGGTGCGCCGCGGCGCCCGGCTGCGATGGGCCGACGGCAGCCCCGCGGGGCGCACGGGCGCGCGGGCGAGGCTCACCGACGGGGGCAGGGTGGTCGATGGCGCGCGGTGCTTCCGGGTGCCGCTGCGGGTGCTCGGAGGACCGAGCGGCGCGGAGCCCCTGGAGGCCGAGGTGTGCGCGGCCGAGGAGGACGTCTCGGCGCTGCGCTGAGGGCTCTCAGCCCGTGCGGGGGGCGCCGCGGTCGCTGTCGACGCGCTGCGGGAGGCTGTGCCCCTCCTCGACGAACTCCAGCGAGGCCGAGTTGAGGCAGTACCGCTGCCTCGTCGGCGCAGGACCATCCGGGAACACGTGCCCCAGGTGCCCGCCGCAGCGCTGGCACCGGATCTCCGTGCGCACCATCCCGTAGGTCTCGTCGATGATCTCCTCGATGTGCTCCGGCGCGTAGGGCTGGAAGAAGCTGGGCCAGCCGGTGCCCGAGTCGAACTTCGCCTTCGAGCTGAAGAGCGGCAGCGCGCAGAGGCGGCACACGTAGGTGCCGTGCTTCTTGTTGTCGAGCAGCGTCCCGCAGAAGGGCCGCTCGGTGCCGTGCGCCAGGATCACGTGGCGCTCGTCGGGGCTGAGCGTGGCCGCGAGCGACTCGATGGTGGCCGCGGCGAGGCGCGAGATGTCGAAGCCAGCGGAGGAGAGCTTGGGGCGGGTGGTCATCGGCGATGTCAGGTCCCTTCGGGGAGAGCACGGTGGAGAGTGGAGGAGGCTTCGTCAACGCGCCAGCGGGTCCCAGCGGGGGATCGAAGGGGGGGTAGCGTGACTCCCTGGAGCTCCATCGGGTATCCTCGTACGCAGCGTGCAGAGAACGGTTCGCCGAGTGCGGCCTGGACCAGAGCAACCACACCAACTACGCAACCACCGTCCGAAGGAGGGTTCGATGCCCGTCTCCCTCGCCCGTCCCCTGGTCGCCGCCCAGCCGCCGCGAGGCAACGGCGCATCGGACTGGCACCCCGGGGCGCTGGTCGCAGAGAACGACCCCGAGCTGCTGCGCCTCATCGTCGAGGCGCTGACGAGGGACGGCTTCATCGTCTCCGAGGCCCGCAACGCCGAGGAGCTCATCGAGATCGCGTGCTGCACCCGCCGGGAGGACAACTCGCCCCCGGCCCTGGTGGTCAGCGACGTGCACCTGCCCGGCCGCGACGGCCTGAGCGCCCTCGACGAGCTGCAGCAGACCCTCGCGGGCGCGGTCATCCTGGTGATCACGGCCTTCCCCGACGACGCCGTCCTGGCGGAGGCCGCGCGCGTCGGAGCGGCAGGGGTGCTGGGCAAGCCCTTCGAGCTCGACGAGCTGCGGACCACCGCCCTCAACCTCGTCCGTCGCTGATCGCACGCAGAGATGTGCCCCATGTGGGGCGCCAATGCGCACGATGCTTCGTGCTCTCGACGGGGTCTGGAGTAACTTCCGCGCCGACGCTACGAGAGAGCCTCGGAGCCCCCCATTCGCTCAACCCTATGACTACTGACCTCGCCCATCGTCGCCCCGACTGCGACGTGCTCATCATCGGCGGCGGCGTGAACGGCACCGGCCTCGCGCGCGACCTCTCCCTCCGCGGGCTCCGGGTGATCCTGCTGGAGCGCAACGACCTGGCCTTCGGGGCGAGCGGCAACTCGTCCGGGATGATCCATGGAGGGCCGCGCTACCTCACGACGCACCCCTCGGTCACCCGCTCTTCCTGCGTCGACTCTGGCTACATCCAGACCATCGCGCCGCACATGATCTTCCGCACCCCCTTCGTGATGCCGATCTACGGCCACGGGCCGGTGGCCAGGGTGCGCTTCGACGCCTTCGACGCCTTCTTCTCCCTCTACGACGAGTACCAGCCGCTCAAGCGAGGCAAGCCCCACACCCGGCTCACCCCGGCGGAGACCCTCACGCTGGTCCCGGGCCTTCGCTCGGACGACCTCTACGGCTCGGTCACCTTCGACGAGTGGGGCATCTACGGCAACCGGCTGTGCGTCGCCAACGCCATCGACGCGGTCGAGCACGGCTGCCGGCTCTACGTGCACACCAGCGTCGAGCGCATCGTCGTGGAAGAGGGCCGCGCCACCGGCGTCACCGCGCGCGACCGCATCGACGGCCGGGCCTATGAGTTCAGCGCCCGCGCGGTGGTCAACTGCACCGGCGCGTGGAGCCCCATCACCGCGGCCACGGCGGGCGTCTCGGAGCACGTGAAGGTGCGCCCCGGCAAGGGCGTGCACCTCATCCTCGACCGGCCCATCACGGACATCGGGGTGATGGCCGACGCCGTCGACGGGCGGCAGATCTTCATCGAGCCCTGGGGCAACACGGCCCTCATCGGCACCACCGACGACGACACCTACGCCGACCTCGACGACCTCCCGGTGACCACCGACGAGGTGCGCTACCTGGTGGAGGGCATCGAGCAGGTGCTGCCGAGGGTCCGCGACGCGCGCATCATCGGCGTCACCGTCGGGGCGCGCCCCTCGCTCTACGCCTGGGGCAAGATGGAGGACGCCCTCTCCCGGGAGCACGAGGTGGTCGACCACGCGGCGCACGGCGCGCAGGGACTCTTCTCCCTCATCGGCGGCAAGCTGGCGAGCTACCGGATGTTCGCCCAGGAGGCCGCGGACCTCATCGCCCCGAAGCTGGGCAACCACGCCCCGTGCACGACGCACTCGGCGCCGCTGCCGGGAGGCGACCGGCCGGCGGACATCGACCTGCTGGCGGCCCGCTTCGAGCTGTCGCGCTTCGCCGTCGAGCGCCTGGTGACCCGCCACGGATCGCGCGCGGAGACCATCCTCGCGGACAGCGGCCGCCGGGGGAGGATGGTGGTGTGCAGCCACGAGCCGGTGCTGGCCTGCGAGGTGCGCTGGGCGGCGAAGCACGAGTACGCGCGCACCCTGCTGGACGTGGCGAGGCGCACCAACCTGGCGATGGGCGCCTGCGGCGGCAACGACTGCGCGCTGGCGGGCGCGGTGATCGCGGGCGAGGAGCTGGGCTGGAGCCCCGGGGAGGTGCGCGCCCAGGCGGCGGAGCTGCTGCGGTCGAGGCAGCGCTCGAGGCTCCCGGCGATCGGCGACAAGCAGGCGAGGGCCGAGGCGATGACCATGGCGGCGCTGCGGACGCTGGGAAGGGCGGCGCTGCCGTGAGCGCGCACGAGGTGACGGCGGACGTGCTGGTGATCGGCGGCGGCGCGGCGGGCGTCGCGGCGGCGCGCGCGGCGCACGAGGCGGGCGCGACGGTGGCGGTGGTGGCCGACGGCGGCGGCGCGACCTCGCTGGGCTCCGGGGTGGTGTGGGGCGCGGCGCGCGATCCCTTCGCGGCGTGGGCGGCGGGCGACCTGTGGCGGGTGGGCGGCCGGTACGTCACCGTGGCGGGCTGGCTGCTGGAGGGCGCCGCGGGGGCGCTGCGCTCGCTGCTGGACGTCGGCGCCCTCCCCCTCGGAGGGACGCCCGGGGTGCTCGACCTCGCGACGCACCCCTCGTGGTCGGCGAGGCTTGTGGCGCAGACCCTGGGCGCCCGGGTGGTGACCGCGCCCGACGACGCCCCGACGGGGCAGAGCTTCCGGGAGGTGGCGGTGACCCTCGACCCGGAGGGCGCGGCGGAGGCCTTCGCCCGCTCGCTGGCGCCTCGCTGCGAGGGGCTGTCGGGGCTGCTGCTGCCGCCGGTGCTGGGGCTGTCGCGGCTCGACGTGGCGGCGCGCATGGGGGCGGTGCTGGGCATCCCCGTGGGCGAGGCGGCCGGGTCGCCGGGCGATCCGCCGGGGCTGAGGGCGATGCGGGCGCTGCGGCGGTGGCTGCCCGAGGGGGTGGCGGTGCTCAACGACCGGGCGACGGTGAAGCCCGGGAGGTTACCGGGGCTGGTATTCCGCAGCGGGCGGCTGGTGAAGACCCGCTCGGTGGTGCTGGCCACCGGGGGCCTGGTGGGCGGTGGCCTGGTCTTCGAGGAGACCCTCCGCGAGGCGGCGGCGGGCGCCCCGGTGTGGACCCGCGACCGGAGGCGGGTGCTGTCTCGCGCCGGGGCGGCGCGAGGGGCCGACCCGGTGGAGTGGTTCGACGAGCACACCGGGCGGGCGCGGGGCGCGGGGCTGCGGGTCGACCCCTCGGGGAGGGTGCTGGACGGCGACGGAGAGACGCCGCTGGGGGAGTGGCTCTACGCCGCGGGCGAGGTGTGCAACGGGCGCGGCGGCGACGGCGTGGCCGACGCGCTGGCCGACGGGGCTCGCGCGGGTCGCTCGGCGGCGCAGGCGATCGGGCGTCGGGGCTGAGCCGATGCGGTGCGGTGCCGCGGTGCTGGCGCTCGCGCTGACGTGGCCCGCGGCGGCGCTGGCTCAGTCGCCCGCGCGCATCGAGGCGGGGCGCTCGGCGCTGGAGGCCGGCGACCTGGCGAGGGCGAGGGCGGCGTTTACCGAGGCGGTAAGCCAGGGTGGCCCGACGGAGGCCGCGCTGGGCGAGTACCACCTGGCGCACATGGCCGACGAGGCCTTCGATTTCCCGGCGGCGCTGGCGGGCTATCGGCGCTTCGTGGCGCGCGATCCGGGGTCGCGGTACGCGTCCCGGGCGCTGGCGCGCATCGACGACCTGCAGGCGCACTCGGAGGGTGGCTTCGCGCCGCTGGTGGCGCTGGAGCGGGTGCGGCGCTCGACGGCGCTGAGCGACGACCCGGCGGCGCTCGAGGCGCTCGACCGGGAGTCGCGCTCGTGGCCCGCGGGAACGGTCCGCGCCGAGGCCTGGATGCTTGTGGCCGAGGCCTTCGCGGGGAGGATGCAGCGGCAGAGGGCGGCGGCGGAGGTGTTCCTGAGGCTGGCGGAGGACGAGGGGGCGCCGGCGGGGCTGCGCGAGCTCGCGGCGACGCGGCTGGTGGAGCTGCGCGGGGTGCTGGGCGACCCTGCGCGCGCGGAGCGGGAGCTGTCGGGCGTGCAGGTGCCGGACGAGGTGCGCGCCGAGGCGGCGGTGCTGTCGCGGCGGCTGCGGCTGCGGCGGGCGGCGCTGACGGTGCTGGCGCTGGTGGCGATGGCGGGCGCGGCGGCGCTGGCGCTGGCGAAGCAGCGGGGGCAGCTCGGCGAGCTGTGGCGTCGGTGGCGTCAGCCGATGCCGCTGGTGCAGCTCGCGGTGCTGACCGCTGGCGGCGGGGCGATGGCGAAGATGGCCGACGACCACGAGGTGATGCCCTTCGCGGTGCTGGGGGCCGGGGCGCTGGGTGTGTACCTCGTGGCGGTGGCGCTCAACGTGGTGGGTGGCCCCGGCGGGGCGGCGAGGGCGGCGAGGGCGGCGGTGTGCGCGATGGCGGTGCTGGCGGTGTCGTACCTGGCGATGCTGGGCCTCGACCCGATGATGCTCGAGGGCATCGGGCTGTAGCCCACGTCACCCGTACCCCGACCCCTATCGCCACCGCTTGTCCCGCGCGCCCGGCCCCGTCGACACCAGCGCCACCCTCGCGCCCGTCTCCTCCTCCATCGCCGCGAGGTGCGCCTCCTCGTCGCCCTCCCTCGTCGTCACCCGGTACTCCGCCGTCGCCTCTCTCAGCGCCGCGGTCATCGCCTCCTGGTGCCCGAGGTCTCCCCGCTCGCCCATGGCCAGCGAGCGCACCCTCGACCCGTCGCCCATCCGGTAGGCCGTCGCGACCTTCCACTCCGGCTCTCCTCGCAGCCGGTCCACGCAGGTCACCGCCAGCGCGTCGACCCCGCCGCAGGCCTCGATCGCGTACCTCGTCGTCACCGCGTCGAAGCACCCCACGCGAAACGCCCCCTGCCATCCATCGTCGCGGTTGTGCGCATCCCGCAGCCTCCCGGTGAGCCCCGGGTCCTCCGTCACCAGCGGACCCTCTCCGTGCCTCGTCGCGTAGGCGCGCACCACGCCCCAGCGCGTCACCGCGCCCTCGTGGCCGTGCTCCCTCAGCGCCGCGAGGGCGTTCTCCCCGGTGCAGTCGCTCCATGTCGTGTGCGGGTGGAAGCCCCAGCCCTCGTCCAGCAGCACCCCCTGGGCGCCCTCGAAGACCACCGCTCCAGGTCGCCGCAGCATCTCTCCCAGCGCCGCTCCATCCACCACCCTCGCCGCCGCCGCGAAGCCCGAGAGCAGCCCCGCGTAGACCTCCGCCATCGCCGGGTCGTCCAGCGTCGCGGCCTCCTCCGCGCCCCACGCCCGCAGCGCCGCCACCTCCGCGCGCTTGCGCTCCTGCACCCGACGCAGCTTCGCCCTCGCCCTCGCCCCATCGAGCAGGTCGCGCACCCGCAGCACGTCCTCGTCACCCAGGGCTCTCGCGTCTCGCACGGTCTCGCCGACGCCCATCCCGCAGCTCCCGTGACGGCCCTGGCCCCGCGCCCTCTCCCTCAGCCGGTTGGCCGCCCGGTGGAAGGCAGTGATCACCGGAGCCTCCGCCGCGATGCGCGTCCGCGCGAAGGCGTCCGTCACTCCCACCCTCGCGAGGTGTTCGGCCTCGACCACCATCGCCCAGGGCTGCACCGCGACCTGCGCGGTGAGCCAGGTCTCCACGCCCGGCACGAAGCTCCCCGCGCCGAACTGCGAGAAGGTGTGGTGCCTCCCGTCGTCGGTGACGACGTTGTGCCCCGCCTGGGCGCCGCCGTTGAAGCGCACCACCGCGCTCGCCCCGCGCGCTCTCACCAGGAAGTCGGTGATGGTCCCCTTGCCCTGGTCGCCGCAGCCCAGGTCGACGACGACGTGAGCCTCGCGGATCACCCCTGGAAGCTCGTCGGCCCCCTCGCGAACAGCGGCCCCGGGGGCTTGAGCGGCCCCCTCGCGAGCGCCTCGGCGTAGGGGAGCACCGCGCGCACCACCCGATCGCGCTCCGCTCCGGTGCGGTGAAGGTGCTCCTCGAGCTGGCGCTCGATGTCCGCCGCGGTGCGCAGCTTCCCCTCCTGGATGCCGATGAGCAGCGCGCAGGCGACGGCGGTGTCCTCCGGGGCGCCGAGCACGATCACCCGGTCGCTCCAGAGCAGCCGCCAGGTGGCCTCGCACTCGAACTGCTTCGCCCTCGCCGCATCGGGGATGAGGAAGAACGCGTGGAAGGCCTCGGTCACCATGGTGGCGACGTCATGGATGGCGATGTCTCCGTTGAGGGCCTCGCCGAGCACCGACTGCACCTGCGACGCGGTGAGGTGGGTGAAGGGCACCTCGTCGCCGGTCATGAAGAAGTAGCCCTTGCGCTGGCGCTTCTCGTAGCAGTCCATGGAGGTGTGCCTCGCGGCGAAGTACATCGCGAGGTCGTAGGACTCGCCGAGCCCGCCGCCGCCGCCCTCCAGGTGCGTCGCGGAGAGCCAGCGGTCGATGAGCGCCGCCTCGCTCTCGAACTGCCCCACCTGGAGCGGTGAGCGATCGGCCCAGGCGTTGCCGAAGGCGATGAAGAGCACCTGCGGGTCGGGCAGCACCGTCAGCACGCTCTCCATGAAGAGCGGCATGGTCTCCGTGGCGAGCGCCTGCGGGATCTCCCCCATCGATCCGCTGACGTCGAGCGCGAACACCACGCCCACCGAGTCGGGGTGCGCCTCGCTGTCGCGGCTCTCCCGCACCGTCACCCCGAAGGGCCTCATCTCGGGGTGGCAGCCGTTGGACTCGAACACCTGAGCGCTCGGCAGCGCCGCCCTCGCCCGGGTTGCCGCCTGGTGCGCCTGGAGATCGTACTCGCCATGTCCCATGGGGGCCAATGCTCACCCGAGCACCGGGGCGCTGTCACCCTCCCTCAGAAGGTCAGCATAGATCGTCGCGAGCACCCCGAGGCGAGGGAGGTCGCGCGAGACATACGCGGGGTATTTCGAGCGCGGCCGACCGCTGCATCGGGGGGCGCAGCAGGTCTATGCTGACCTTCTCAGCGAACGATGAACCCGAGGATCATCGCCCGGTCGGCGCGGCTCGATCGCACGGTGAACACGGGCTCACCGGCGCTGGCGACGAAGGTGAGGTTGCCGCTGCGAGACCCCTGCGCCAGCGCCACCTGGAAGGTGTAGCGGCCGTCGGCGCCTCGCGACATGAGCGTCACCGTCGCGGTGCCGTCGGGCAGCGTGGCGCGCGCGGGCTCGCTCGCCAGCGACAGCGTCGAGCGGCTCAGCAGCCGCATCGTCGTGAACATGCTGAAGGGCGCCCGCCGGAGCTGCGACAGCGCGGAGAGCCCGCGGTCGATGCCGGCGTCGCCCGTCGTGGCGTCGATGACCAGCACCTCGATCTGCGTGCCGGCGGCGGGCTGCTGCGCCAGCCTGTGGGCCTGCACCCCGCGCGGCCCTCGCGGCACCGCCCCCACCACCGCGGGGACCGCCATCGCCAACGCCGCACAGAACCACCACGACCGCGCCCTCATTGCACCCTCGTCTCGAGGTCGCCCGCGGGGGCGTCCTCGGCCTTGTCCGTGATCCACACCACCGGCGACCCGGACGCTCCGCCCTCGCCCTGGATCGAGAGCACCGCGACGCTCTGGGCGCCCAGCACCTCGACCCGGGTGACCTCCGCGAGGGCGACCGCCACCGGGTTGCTCGCCTCCGGGGTCGGGACCCTCGGGGCTTCCCCGTCGACGCGCCTCGCCACCGGCCCGGGAGCCTCGACCGTCGTGGGCGCCCTCGAGGTCAGCAGCGCGAGCAGCGCCGCGGCCGCCACCGCCACCGCGGGCCAGCGCCACCAGCGCTGCGCGGGAGCGGGCGACGCGCCCCCAGCGCCTCCGTCGAGGGCCTTGAGCTTCGGCCTGGCCGCGGCCTTCGCCGCCACCTTCGCCGCGAAGTCGTCGGGCAGCTCAGGCACCGCGGTCTCGGCCCACGCCGTCGCGGCGCGCTGGGTGGCGACCCCGGCCATGACGCTGGCGGTGAAGTCGTCGGGCAGCTCAGGCACCGCAGCCTCGGCCCACGCCGTCGCGGCGCGCTGGCTCATCGCCTCGGCCATGACGCCGGCGGTGAAGTCGTCGGGCAGCGAGGGCACGGCGGCCTCGGCCCAGATGCCCAGCGCGCGCGTCAGCATCGGGTCGTGGTCATCGGGTGCGGTCACGTGGCCTCCTCGCCCTCGCGCTCCTCGGCGGTCTTCGGAACCTCGTCGCCGAAGTGCTCTCGCAGCATCCGCTGCATCTTGCGGCGCGCGTGGAAGAGCCTCGACATGACGGTACCCTTGGGCACCTCCATGGCCTCGGCAATCTCCTCGTAGGACATCCCCTCGACCTCTCGCAGGATGATCGCCGTGCGGTGGTGCGGGGGCAGCTCGTCGAGGCACCGCTGCATGGCCTCGACGAGGCGGGCGCGGTCGAGCGAGGCGAAGGGGTCGCGCTCTGCCCGGGTGGGGAGCCACTCCTCGGGCGCCCCGGAGAGGTCGGTGTGGTCTTCGAACTCGACGGCGCGGCCCGGAGAGCGGCGGCGCAGCAGGTCGATGGAGAGGTTGTAGACGATGCGGTAGAGCCAGGTGCTGAAGCTCGCTCCGCCCTCGAAGTCCTTGAGGTGGCGGTGCACCCGGAGGAAGGCGTCCTGGGTGACCTCCCTGGCGTCTTCGGCGCTGCGCACGATGCCGTAGGCCACCGTGTGGGCACGGCGTTGATGCCGCAGCACGAGCTCCTCGAAGGCGCGCATGTCGCCCTCCGCCGCGCGGGCGATGAGGTCACGGTCGTACTGCTTGGCGCGGGAGGCATCCTGGGCCTTCGACGCGGCATCCGCGTTTGGATTCAACCCGCTCTCGCTGCGCGCACCCATCGATCGAGATCCTTCCGGAGTCTGGTCAGGCGCCCACGTCGGACCCTGAAGGAGGGGGGTATCACTAATGCGCGCCGCAGAAGGAGTCGATCTCCTCGAGCACGACGTCCTCTTGCTCATAGAACACGAAGTAGTCGCCGGGCATCTCCAGGTTGCGCACCCGGTCGAGGCCCGCGAGCCCGTCGACCCTGAACGCGGGCGTGCGGTTGTCCTGCTCGCCCCGAAGGATCAGGATCGGCACCCCCGAGCGGCGCACGTCGTCGAAGTAGTTCTCGTCGTAGCCCGACACCAGCACCATCCCCGAGACGTGCCCGAGGGCGTTGCCGTTGAGCAGCCGCAGCAGCCCGTGGCCTCCGGTGCCCCAGCCGACGGCGTACACCGCCGAGGAGCGCTCCCGGGTCCAGCTCAGCACGGTCTGGAAGGCCGCCGCGGCGTCCGCGTGGGCCCACTCTCCCCGCAGCCCGACGGTGGGGCACACGATCATGGCGTCGGGCATGCGCCGGGCGAGCATCCAGCAGGGCAGCTTGTAGAGCGGTCCGGCGCCGTGCATGTAGATGATCGCCCGGGCGGCCCGACCCTCGGGGGGCGGGTTGAAGACGAGGGTCTCGATGGCCGAGGGGGAGGTCATCCCCAGCATGTTGGCGCCGAGGGTGGAGGGCACCGGGGAGAAGTCGAGGTCGGCTCGCATCCGCCGGTAGTCCTGCTTCATGTACGGGCGGGCGCGGGAGACGTCCTCCCGGCGGAAGGCGCCGAAGTCGCCGAAGGCCGTGACCATCATCGGGCCGATGTCGGCCTCCTCGGCGAGCTTGCCGATCCAGCTCCCGGGGGTGTTGGCGGGCAGCCGTACGTTGGCGCCCATGGCGGTGGGGAAGCTCTTCACGTGGCGCAGGCCGACGATGGCGGCGAGCAGCGCGGCCCCGATGCCCAGCATGATGCGGGCGCGGCGGGGGCTGCCCACCAGCCAGAAGCAGCCGAGGTCGAAGAGGACGTAGACCACCATCCAGGCCCATGCCCAGGGGGTGGTCGCCCCGCGGGCGCAGAGCGTGATCAGGTAGACCCCGACGGGCATCCCGAGCAGACCGAGGATGGAGAGGAACGAAGCCACGATGTTCCAACCGCCTGGGAAGGTGTTTGGAGGACGTTACACCGATCGATCGGGGTCGATGGGATTTTGCGCCACACAGGAAGCGTGGCCGAGGGCGGAGGGGAGAGGGGAGAGGGGGGGGTTACTCGGCGAGCGCGGCGCTGACGACGCTGAAGGTCGACGGGGCGACCGAGGGGCGGGCGGCGAGCTCGAGGAGGTCCATCAACTGGCCGAAGCGGAAGGGCTGCGACAGGTGGTGGCGGATGCCGAGCACGGCGCAGTGCTGGGCGATGTTGGGCATCGAGGAGATGGCCACCGTGGGGACCGAGGTGCGCCGGTTGCGCAGGGTGACGACGGTCTCGACGCCCTGCATCTGGGTCGCGGCGAGGTCACAGAGGAGGACGCGGCGGCCGGGGCGATCGAGCTCGGCGAGGGCCTGGGAGGCGGTGTTGACCACCGCGACCGTGAGGCCGGCGCTCTGGAGAAGCTCGCCGAGGGCGTAGGTGAAGCGCTCGTCGTCGCCGACGAGCACGACGCGAAAGCGCTGGGCGAAGAGGTTCTTGGTGCGATTCGTGGACATTTGAACGGTCGGTGCTCCCCCGATGGAGGTCACTGGACGAGGCGCCTTCGATGAGCTCCCGATGGGAGATCAAAAGACCGTGAACGGCGCCCGCCAGATCAACGGGAGCAGTGAGTATCACGGCCTTTCGCGAATGCAACGATGCGTGCACATTTGCGTGACGCGGGATGTCAACGGTCAAGACCTATGACGCGGTGTGCAGACCGCGGGGGTGGTGGTCGAGCGTCTTGACGCGCCGGGGCATCGGGGCGTAGCGGTCATCGCAACCCCTATGCTGCTCGACGAGATCAAGCGACAGATGATGGCCGCGATGAAGGCCCACGACACGGTCCGCAAGGAGATCCTCCGGGTGGCCCTCGGGGAGCTTTCGATGGCCGCCGAGCGGGCGGGTGGCACCCTGGCCGACGAGCCGGTGCAGGGCATCCTTCGCAAGCTGGTGAAGTCCAACCAGGACACGCTGGCGCTCACCGCCGACCCGGCGCAGCAGGAGACGCTCCGCAAGGAGATCGCCGTGCTGGAGGAGCTGCTCCCGAAGACCCTGGACGCCGACGGCATCGTGGCGCTGCTCGAGCCGGTGCGCGAGGCCATCCGGGCGGCGGCCAACGACGGGCAGGCGACGGGGGTGGCGATGAAGCACCTCAAGACCACCGGCGCGGCGGTGCAGGGCAAGGACGTCGGCGACGCCGTGCGGCGCATCCGGGCGTAAGAGGGATCTCAAGACCATCCGCGACGATGAGCACCGGGGCGCCGCCGACGGAGCGACGCGTGCTCGGGGCCTTCGACGGCACCCTGGTGACCGTCGGGGCGATGGTGGGCAGCGGGATCTTCTCGACCCCCTCGCTGGTCGCCCGGGCGGTGCACCGGCTCGACCTCGCGCTGGCGGTGTGGCTCGCGGGCGCCGGGCTCTCGCTGCTCGGGGCCTTCGTGATCGCCGAGCCGGGCGCGGCGCTCCCGGAGCGGGGAGGGCTCACGGCGATCCTCCGGCGGGCCTTCGGTCCTCGGGCGTCCTTCGCCTTCGGCTGGACCATGACCCTGGTGCTGGTCCCCTCCTCGGTGGCCTTCTTCGCGGGGGTGACGGCGGAGCACCTCGGGGCGGTGATCCCCTGGTCGGTGCCGACGCTCACCTCGCTGGTGATCGTTGCCGTGGGCGCGGTGAACCTCCTGGGGTTGCAGCCCGCGGCGCGCTTGCAGTCCGCGGTGACCCTGGTGCGGGTGGTGGCCCTCGCGGCGGTGGCCCTCGCGGCGCTCTGGCTCCCTCCTGCGGTTCCGGTGAGCGCGGCGCCGGTCGCGGCGGTGTCGTGGACGGCGCTGCTGGCCGCGATGGTCCCGGTGCTCTGGGCCTATGACGGCTGGATCGACCTCACCTCCCTGGCCGCCGAGGTGCGCTCTCCCGGGCGGACCATCCCGCGCGCGTTGATCGCCGGGGTGGCCCTGGTGACGGCGCTCTACCTGCTGGTGGTGGTGGCCTTCCACCGGGCGCTCTCGACGGCGGTGCTCTCGACCGCGGCGGCCCCGGCGGCGCTGCTGGGATCGCGGCTCTCGGGCGTGGCGGGGGAGCGGGTGATGGTGGCGCTGGTGGCGCTGTCGACCTTCGGCGGGTGCCTCATCGGCCTCGTGTCGGGCACCCGCGTGGTGGCCGCGCTGGGCGACGACGCGCCGCCGCTGCGGGCGCTGGCGGGGGTCGATCGGCGGGGTGTTCCTGCGGCGGCGACGGTGCTGACGGTGGGGCTGGCGCTGGCCTACGCGAGGGTCGAGGTGTTCGGGAAGATGGCGGAGGTCTTCGTGGTGGGGGCGTGGCCCTTCTACGCGCTGGGCGCGTGGGCGGCGCTGCGGCTGCGACGGAGGGAGCCCGGGCTGGCGCGGCCGTTTCACACGCCGGGGTCGCCATGGACGGTGTGGGCCTTCCTGGCGGTGACGGTGGCGATGCTGGGGAGCTTCGCGAGGGAGTCGCCGCGTCCGACGCTGCTCTCGCTGGGCGTCGTGGCGCTGGGGATGATCGCGTACCGGGCTCCTCGCGAGGGGTAGAGCGGCTGACGCGAGGGGCGCTCCCTCCGAGCGCTCACTCCACCGGCCGCAGCATCACCACGGAGAAGCCCACCGCGTTGCTCCGGCCCGGGTTGGCGTAGGAGTGCTTCTGGTCTCCCCGGAAGGCCAGCACGTCGCCCACGGCCAGCGTCCACGAGCGCCCCGAGGCCGTCAGCGTGATCGAGCCCGTCTCCACCGTCAGGTACTCGCGCGTGCCCGGCGTGTGCGGGACCCCCGTCATCCGCGCGCCCGGAGGCAGCACGATGCGGTCGATCTCCGTGCCCGGCACCCGGTCCGGGAGCAGCTTGCGCACCGTCGCCTGACCGCGCGTCTGCACGGGCAGCGAGTCCTTCGCGAAGAAGCGGGCGCCCGCCTGCGGGGCGGCGACCAGCTCCTCGAAGGACACCTGCAGCGCGACGGCCACCTTGTGCATCACCGCGAGCGTGGGGTTGGCGCCGCCGCTCTCCAGGTTGGCCCAGGTCGCCCTCGGCAGGCCCGACTGCCGCGCGAGCTGCGACTGCGTCAGCCCTCGGGCCTCGCGCAGGGCGCGGATGTTCGTCGCGAGGCGCTCGGCGAGCTGGTCGGGGGTGTCCATGCGTTGGAAGGATGACAGCCCATTGGCAGCGCGGACAACCCGCTGTCACCCGCGACGCATGCTCCACCCACCGAAGGAGGTACGCGGACCAATGAACATCGAGGGACTTCGCATCGTGATCACCGGGGCAGGGGCAGGGTTGGGGCGCGCGCTGGCGCTGGCGCTGGGGCGCCGTGGGGCGAGGGTGGCGCTGGTGGCGCGCAGCGCCGGGGCGCTCGAAGCGGTCGCGGCGGAGGTCGCGGCGGCGGGGGGCGAAGGGCACGCGATCCCCGGGGACGTGGGGGACAAGGAGGCCATCCACCGCATCGCGGCTCAGGCCATGGCCGCGCTCGGCGGGGTCGACGTGCTGGTGCACAACGCCAGCACGCTGGGCCAGGTGCCGCTGCGGTCGCTCGCGGACACCGAGTGCGAGGCGCTGGAGCGGGCGCTCGCGGTCAACGTGCTGGGGCCCTTCCGGCTGACTCGGGCGCTGCTGGGGCCGATGCGCCTCGGGGGCGACGCGCTGGTGCTGATGGTAAGCTCCGACGCGGCGGTGGAGCCCTATCCGACCTGGGGCGCGTACGGCGCCTCGAAGGCCGCGCTCGATCACCTCGCGCGCATCTGGTCGGCGGAGCTCGACGGCCACGGGGTGAGGGTGGTGACGGTCGACCCCGGCGAGATGGACACCGCCATGCACGCCGACGCGATGCCCGACGCCGACCGCGCCTCGCTCGCCTCGCCGGGCGAGGTGGCCGAGCGATTCGTGGAGATCATCCGCCACGCCGGGTCGATTCCGCAGGGGCAGCGCGTGGCGGCGCAGGGCTTCTCCGCGGGGGTGCGCCCGTGAACGCCCCGGCCGTGCAGAGCCACGCCGACGAGGTGCTGGCGCCCGCCACCGGGCCGAGGGGCGACGCGCTCGCCGAGCGGCTGCTGGTGATCGACCCCGCCACCGGGAGGCTCAGCGACCGGCGCATCGCCGACCTGCCGGAGCTGCTGCGGGAGGGCGACCTGCTGGTGCTCAACGACGCCGCCACGCTGCCGGCCTCGCTCATGGCGACCGGCCCGATGGGGGAGCCGATGGAGCTGCGGCTCGCGCACGCCCGCGACGACGGCGCCTGGGACGTCGCGCTCTTCGGGGATGGCGACTGGCGCACCCGCACCGAGCACCGACCCGCTCCGCCCGTCGTCGGCGTCGGCGAGGCGCTGCTCCTGGGGGACGACCTCCGCGCGCTCGTCGAGTCGGTCTCGGCGGTGTCGCCACGCCTCGTCACGGTGCGCTTCTCCCACTCGGGCGACGCGTTCTGGCGTCGGCTCTACCAGCTCGGCCGGCCGGTGCAGTACGCCCACCTCCACGGCGCGCTCGCGCTCTGGGACGTGCAGACGCCCGTCGCGTCGCGGCCGTGGGCGATGGAGATGCCCTCCGCGGGAAGGCCCCTCTCCTGGGCGCTGCTGGAGCGGGTGAAGTCGCGAGGCGTCGCGCTGGCGACGGTGACCCACGCCGCGGGGCTCTCCTCGATCGGCGACGAGGCGCTCGACGCGGGGCTGCCGTGGCCCGAGCGCTCGGAGGTGCCTCAGGCGACGGTGGACGCCGTCGGGCGGTGCCGGGCGCGAGGAGGGCGCGTCGTCGCCGTGGGGACGAGCGTGGTGCGAGCGCTGGAGGGACGGGCCGAGCGCTCGACGGGCGACGGGCTCCTCGAGGCAGGGAGCGCGGTGACCGGGCTGGTGATCGGGGAGGGGTTCAGGCCTCGCGTGGTGGACGGGGTGCTCTCGGGGATGCACGAGCCCGGCAGCTCGCACTTCGCGCTGCTCACGGCCTTCGCCGACGCGGCGCTGCTGCACGCCTCGCTGCGCTTCGCGTCGAGCCGGGGCTACCTCCAGCACGAGTTCGGCGACAGCGCGCTGGTGCTGGGGGTGAGCCACGGGCTCGCACCCCGGATTTCCGCGTAGAACAAGGCGGTTACAGCTCAGGTGCGAGCGCCGAATCGCGGTGATAGTCTCCGCCGCGGAACGACCCCCTAGGGACCGAGGAGACTGTCTTCGGGGCGGGTGTGGTCAAAGACACGGAGAGCCAGTGATGCACACGAACGTAACGACGACGATCGGTACGATGAAGGTCTCCAACGAGACGCTTCTGAAGTGGGTCCACGAGGTCGGGGCCATGACGAAGCCCGACCGCGTGGTGTGGGTCGACGGCTCGGAGGAGGAGAACAAGCTCCTCACCGAGCAGGCCGTGGCCGCCGGGGTGCTCATCCCGCTCAACCCTCAGAAGCGGCCCGGGTGCTACCTGCACCGCTCCAACCCCAACGACGTCGCGCGCGTGGAGCACTGCACCTTCATCTGCTCGCCCACCAAGGAAGGGGCCGGCCCCACCAACAACTGGATGGCGCCGGACGACGCCTACTCCAAGCTGGGCAAGCTCCTCGATGGGGCGATGAAGGGCCGCACGATGTACGTGATCCCGTACGTGATGGGCCCCGCCGGGTCGCCGTACGCGAAGATCGGCTTCGAGATCACCGACAGCATCTACGTCGTCCTCAACATGAAGATCATGACCCGCATGGGTCGCATCGCCCTCGAGATGCTCGACGGGCGGCATGACTTCAACCGCGGCGTGCACTCGACCCTCGACGTGAACCCCGACCGGCGGTTCATCTGTCACTTCCCGCAGGACAACACCATCTGGAGCGTCGGGTCGGGCTACGGCGGCAACGTGCTGCTCGGCAAGAAGTGCCTCGCGCTGCGCATCGGGAGCTGCCTCGGGCGCGACGAGAAGTGGCTCGCGGAGCACATGCTCATCCTCGGCGTCGAGTCGCCGGAGGGGGAGACCACCTACGTCGCGGCGGCGTTCCCGAGCGCGTGCGGCAAGACCAACTTCGCGATGATGGTTCCGCCGAAGCGCTTCGACGGATGGAAGGTGTGGACCGTCGGCGATGACATCGCGTGGATGCGCGTCGGGCCCGACGGCCGGCTGTGGGCGATCAACCCCGAGGCGGGGTACTTCGGCGTCGCGCCGGGCACCAACACCAAGAGCAACCCCAACGCGATGGCGTCGGTGCGCGAGAACACCATCTTCACCAACGTGGCCATGACCGCCGACGGGGACGTCTGGTGGGAGGGCATCGACGGGGAGGTTCCGGAGGAGCTCACCGACTGGCAGGGAAGGCCCTGGAAGAAGGGCTCCAACGAGAAGGCCGCGCACCCCAACTCTCGCTTCACCGCGCCGGCGGCCAACAACCCGGTGCTGTCCAAGTCCGCCAACGACCCGCAGGGCGTGCCCATCTCCGCGATCATCTTCGGCGGTCGCCGGGCCACCACCGTCCCGCTGGTGCTCCAGTCCTTCAACTGGACCCACGGGGTCTTCATCGGCGCCACCATGGGCAGCGAGACCACCGCGGCCGCCACCGGCCAGGTGGGCATCGTGCGCCGCGACCCGATGGCCATGCTGCCCTTCTGCGGCTACGACATGGGCCAGTACTTCGGCCACTGGCTGGAGATGCAGAAGTACCTCAACAACCCGCCCAAGATCTTCCAGGTGAACTGGTTCCGCCAGGACGCCAACGGGAAGTTCCTGTGGCCGGGCTTCGGCGAGAACATGCGCGTGCTGAAGTGGGTCATCGACCGCGCCCACGGCCGGGTCGGCGGCCATGAGACCCTCCTCGGGTGGGTGCCCAAGGCGGGCAACCTCGACCTGTCGGGCCTCGACGCCAACACCACCGAGAAGGTCGCCGCCGCGACGGCCATCAACCTCGACGAGTGGCGCCAGGAGTTCGAACTCCAGGGCGAGTTCTTCGAGAAGCTCAAGGCCACCATGCCGCCGGCGCTGGTGCTCCAGCGGCAGATCCTGATGTCCCGGCTCTAATAGTTCTGCGAGGGCTCGCGGAAGCCGCCCTCGACCCACCGCAGCGCGCCTGCCGGCGAGAGCTTGTAGTTCGCCTGCATCCGCACCCTCCCGATACAACTGTTGGACTCGTCCCACGCCGTGAGCATGGCGTGGGGGTCGTCCTCGTCCGGCGCGATGTCCAGGTCGACCCGGTAGCGCCGCCCCTCCGAGGTCGTCACCTCGGTGCTCCGGTGAAGCTGCGCCCTCGCCTGGTGGGCGTGCCGCTGCAGCACCTCGCTCGCGGTCTTCACCAGGGTGTTGAAGGCGTTCTGATCGAGGGGCTTCGGGTTCTTCTTGTCGCGGCCCATGGTCCACGGGCCGACCAGCGAGGGCTCAGGATCGCCGTCGCGGGTCATCTCCACCGCCCACCCCTCGTCGTCGTTGTTCTTGATCACCTTCGCCGTCCAGCCGTCGGCGATCCACAAGCGGGGGTCCTGCTCTGCCATGGGGAGTCGTGTACCCGCCGTGCGCCCGATGGTCCAGCGGCCTGTGACATTGGCTGTCTCGACAGAGCTTCGGGCGCGGGGCCCCGGCTTCGTCCATAGTGCCGGCGCGATGAGCACCCCCACCCTGCGCGCGTGGCTCCACGAGGGCCCCTTCACCCTGGCGATGTCGTCGGGCTTCTTCGGCTTCTACGTCCACGCGGGCGCGCTCACGGCGCTCGTCGACGCGGGCTTCTCTCCGGAGGCCGCCACCGGGTCGAGCGCGGGCGCGCTGGTCACCGGGCTCTACGCCGGAGGGGTCTCGCTCGACGCCATGCGCGAGCGCCTCGCCACGCTGCGACGGGAGAACTTCTGGGACCCGGCGCCGGGCGCGGGATTGCTCCGGGGGAGGCGCTTTCGGGCGATGCTCGACGCGCTCTTGCCGGTGACGGAGATCGAGCGCGCGAGGGTGGCCTATGCGCCGAGCGTGTTCGACCTGCGGGCGCGACAGACCACGGTGCTGAGGGAGGGGAGCCTCGCGGGGGCGATCCACGCGTCGTGCGCGCTGCCGGTGCTCTTCCACCCGGTGGCCCTCGGGGGGCGGCTCTACAGCGATGGAGGCATCGCCGACCGGCCGGGCATCGCGGGTACGAAGGAGGGAGCGAGGGTGCTGTATCACCACCT
Organism: Myxococcaceae bacterium; assembly: GCA_004297725.1. Classification (GTDB taxonomy): domain Bacteria; phylum Myxococcota_A; class Polyangia; order Polyangiales; genus SCUS01. Next base: position 25,514 of record SCUS01000123.1, read on the forward strand.
GGCGTCGCGCTCTCCGTGGAGGCGGGTGGGCTCCATGTCGATGAGGGTTCCGAGGAGGGCGGGGCTCGTGGGCGTGTCGATCGAGGCGCTGCCGAGGGTGAACCCCTTCGCGCTGCACCGGGGGATGGTGGCCTTCGCGATGGCCGAGAGGGCCATGCGCCGCGCGCTCGACGAGCGGGTGCGCGAGGGCGAGGTGAAGGTCGAGGCGGGGTGAGGGGACTGAGGGAGCGGCGTGGGTGGTGCCCCCTTCCCCGCTGCCGCGCGCCCTACCCCCGCCTCGGGGGCAGGGCTCCGTAACCTGACAGCTTTGCGATCGTTCTGATGACGTCGGAGCCCTGCCCCCGAGGCGGGGGTAGGGCGCGCGGCAGCGGGGAAGGGGGCAGCCACGACATGACCGCTCCCAACAAGCGAGAGAAAGTGCCGAATGCCCTTCGATGAACGATATCGCCCCGATCCGGTGTTTGCGCAGCTCGACGAGGGCTTCCATGACCCGGTCGAGCCCGCGGAGTTTCCTCGGCGCACCCCGCGCTTCTTCCATGAGCCATGGGCCTCGCGCGTCGGCCTCGGCGGCCTCGATGCGGCGGAGCGGGAGAGGCACTTCGCGCGGCTGCAACCGCTGCCCGACAACCTCCCGCAGCCGCTCGCGCTGCGGTACCACGGGCACCAGTTCGGGTCGTACAACCCGCAGCTCGGGGACGGGCGAGGGTTTCTATTGGCACAACTCCGAGACCCGGTGGACGGGCGGCTGCTCGACCTCGCCACCAAGGGCAGCGGGCGAACCCCGTGGTCGCGAGGAGGCGACGGCCGACTCACCCTCAAGGGAGCGGTGCGCGAGGTGCTCGCCACGGAGATGCTCGAGGCCCTCGGGGTCAACACCTCCAAGACCTTCAGCGTCTATGAGACGGGCGAGCAGCTCATGCGGGGCGATGAGCCGTCGCCGACGCGGTCGGCGGTGCTGGTGCGGCTGGGCCACTCCCATGTGCGCATCGGGAGCTTCCAGCGCCACGCGCACCGGCGCGACACCGCGCGACTCAAGCGACTGGTGGAGTTCGCGGTGGAGCACTACGCGCCCGGGGTGGCAGGAGAGAGCGACCTGCCCGCGGCGCTCTTGAAGGAGGTGACCCTGCGCTCGGCCGAACTCTGCGCCAGTTGGATGGTCGCGGGCTTCGTCCATGGGGTGCTCAATACCGACAACATGAACGTCACCGGGGAGAGCTTCGACTACGGTCCCTATCGCTTTCTGCCGAGGTATGACCCGGGTTTCACCGCGGCGTACTTCGACCACTCCGGGCTCTATGCCTTCGGTCGACAGCCGCAGGCCGTTCACTGGAACCTCGCCCGACTCGCCGAGTCGCTGCTGCCGCTCAGCACGGAGTCGGCGCTTCAGCGCTCGCTCGACGAGTATGAGCTCGCGCTGATGGGAGCGGTGCACCGGCGCTTCCTCGATCGGCTGGGCGTGGCGTCCCGAGGGGTGGACGAGGACGAGGCGCTGGTCGATGGCTGCTATGCGTTCATGAAGGAGAGCGGCGTCGGGTATGACCGCTTCTTCTTCGACTGGTATGGGGGTGTGGCCAGTGAGCAGAGGGCCATGCAGGGAGCGGCCGCGGGGATGTATGGGAGGGAGTCCTTCGCGGCGGTGCGGCGGTGCCTGGAGGGCTATCTGCCCACGAGGGCCGAGGCGCTGGAGACGGCGTATTTCCAGGGGGATGCGCCGTGCGGGATGCTGATCGACGAGATCGAGGCGCTCTGGGATGGCATCGCCGAGAGGGATGACTGGAGCGGGGTGGAGGCGAAGGTCGCGGCGGTCCGGGCGATGGGGGAGGCGTATGGGCGGGGGTGAGGGGGCGTAGCGGGCTCACTCCACCACGTCGCGGCAGGAGAGCTGCGCCAGCGCGTGGGCGACCCAGCGGACCCCGCGGGCAGGGCGGGGCGATGCGCCGCGGGGATGGGGGCTGATCTCGAAGCCGCCATCGGGGGTATTGGCGCCGCGGATGAAGGGGGTTCCGGCGGCGACGGAGCCCGCGTACTCGATGGGGCCCTGCGGGCGGACGAAGCCGAAGGTCAGGTCGACCGGGGAGCGGCACACGGTGAGCGCGCGGCGCTCGCTGGAGCCGAGGCCGCCCATGATCCCGCCGTAGCCGCCAGAGCCCTCGTCGGAGAGCGAGGCGGTCGGGAGCCATGCGACGATGGAGAAGCTGGTCCAGTGCTGGAGGAGCACCCGGGTGAAGGCGCCGTCGGTGGAGAGCGGCCGCACCGTGATGCCGTAGTTGCGAGGGTTGAGGTGCACCTGCGGCGCTCCGCCCGGCGTGGCGGCCAGGTCGACGCTCGCGGTCCCGGCGATCTCCCTCGGCGGGAGGGTCGTCGTGAGGCCCATCGCGGCGCGCTCGCGCTCCTCGGTGTGCTCGTCGCGGAAGGTGAACTCGAAGCCCAGCTCCGAGCAGGGGACCCAGCGCGAAGGGTCGACCACGAAGCGCACCTCGCCCTCGTCGGAGCCGAAGGCGAAAGGTCCGGGGGCGATGAGCGCCTCGCCGGGGCGGGCGTCGCGCACGGAGATGTCGGCGCCCGCGTGGGCCGTGAGGACCTCGGTGAGGGCGATCGCGCGCCGAGGGCGGAGGGCGTGGCCGCGGGCGAGGTCGGTGAGGCCGAGGAGGTTCCAGCCATGGGTGCGGAGGTGGAGGCGGAGGGCAGGGCCGTCGGGCTCGCGGACCAGGGCGCCCTCGGCCGCGGCGTCAGAGACCTCCGCGAAGGGGACGCGGCTGCGAGCGCCGAGGAGCTCGCCGTAGGCCCAGCGCCCGCGGAAGGTGCACGCCGCCGGGGCCACGGCGGGGATGCGGAACTCATAGCGGGGATAGGGGGAGCAGCCCGCGAGGACGGCGGCGAGGGCGAGCGCGGCGACGGGCTTCGGAGGGGCCATGGGCATGGGCGTATACCCGGTGGGCCGAGGCAGGGTGAAGTTCCCCCACTGGCGCCCTCCGCGCCCGGGTGCCATCACTCCGCTCCCCGCGATGAACGCCGCCACGCCCGCGCCCTCCCTCTGGCGGGATCGCGACTTCAACATCTACTGGCTGGGACAGACCCTCTCCGGCCTGGGCGACGCCTTCGCGGCCATCGCGCTGCCGCTGCTGGTGCTCCAGTCCACCGGGTCGCTGCACCGCATGGGCAGGCTCACGGCGCTGGTCGCCGTCGCCCACGTGGTCGCCGGCCTCGCCTCGGGCGCGCTCGTCGACCGCGTCGACCGCCGCCGCCTCATGATCGCCTGCGACCTCGGCCGCTGGCTCGTCTACTCCGCGGTCCCCATCGTGTGGTGGCTCCACGGTCCGAGCTACTGGCTCCTCGTCGTCGCGGGATCGGTCGGCGCGCTGCTCGGCAACACCTTCCAGGTCGCGGCCATCACCGCGGTGGCCAACCTGGTCCCTCGGGAGCGGCTCATCGACGCCAACGGGCGGATGCACGGCTCCTACGCGGTGATGTTCTTCGTGGGACCGATGCTCGCCGGCGAGGTGTGCCACCGCTACGGCGCCACCACCGCCATCGCCATCGACTGCGCCTCGTACCTCGTGTCGGCGGCCTCGCTCGCCTTCGTCCGGGCGCGCTTCGAGGCCAGCGGCGAGCGAGAGCGCGTGGGCCTCGCCCAGGGCTTCATCGCAGGGGTGCGCTTCCTCTGGTCGGTGCCCACGCTGCGGGCCGTGACGGTGCTCCTCGGGCTGAGCTCGCTGCTCATGGCAGGCCGGGAGAACCTCCTCATCTTCCATGTGAAGCGCACCCTCCACGGCGACGACCGCGCGGTGGGCCACGTCTTCGCGCTCGCCGCCCTCGGGGCCGTGCTCGGCGCGTGGGCCACCCCGTGGATGCGCGCCCGTTGGGGCTTCGGCGCCTGCTGGCTCGGCGCGGGCGTGCTCATGGGGGGATCGCTCCTCGGCTTCGGCGCCGCGGGCAGCCTCGCGGTGGTGGCGGGCATCGCCGTGGCCGTCGCCTTCGGAGAGACCGTGCGCGGCATCAACACCATGACCGTGCGCCAGGAGATCACCCCCGACCGGATGCTCGGGCGGGTCACGGCGTCGTTCTGGGCGCTGCTCACCATCCCCGGGGCGCTGGGCGCGGAGCTCACCGCGCGCCTCGCGGAGCGCTACGGCGTCCCGGTGGTGCTGTCGTCCCTGGGCGCGGCGCTCGTCGCGCTCATGGTCGTCGGGGCGATGACGCCCATCCGTCAGCCGGTCGTGCGCGAGGGGTGAGCCCGGCGGGGCGCCCAGCACTTCCCCGGTACGACCGCGAGGCTGTCGGCGAGGATTTCCCCGGTACGACCGCGAGGCCGTCGGCGAGGATTTCCCCGGTACGACCGCGAGGCCGTCGGCGAGGATTTCCCCGGTACGACCGCGAGGCCGTCGGTACCCCGAGCCAGACCCTGAGAAGGTCAGCATAAACC
>SCUS01000124.1 GCA_004297725.1 Myxococcaceae bacterium
CGCCCGCAGCGGAATCGCTCCACCTGCGCGCGGCAGGAGCAGCGTCCTCCCCGGCAGCGGATCGAGCACTCGCACGGCCGTCACGGCGCCCTGCTCGGGGACCGCGAGGTGAGCCGGACGCGCCCGCTCGATCCACCCCGAGTAGCGGGCGTCGAGCGACGTCGCAGCCGTCGTGACGTCCCCTGCGATCGACGGCGCCGCCGGAGGATCCCAGGGCCTCCACCGGGGCAGCGTCTCCCTCGCGAGGGAAAGCAGGCGCACCGCGGCCGGAGCGGCGGCCTCGAAGCCGGAGACGCCAGACATCGGCGCGCCCGCCGGGTCGCCCAGCCATACCAGCACGGTAAAGCGCCGGTCGGCCACGGCGCACCAGGCGTCGCGCCAGCGGCTGGAGGTCCCGGTCTTCAGCGCGAAGGGAGCCTGCGGGGCGAGCTCACGGAGCGTCCGACCGAAGCCGCGAGCGCGGGCTCCCTCGTCGCTCAGCACCTCCCAGGTCATGGCTGCGGCGGCTGCGTCCATCACCGGTCGCCCGGGCGCGTCGTCCGAGCGCACGGTCCAGGAGAGGGGGACGCGCGAGCCCTGCCGGGCCAGCGTGAGGTAGGCCTGCGCCAGCGCGAGCGGAGCTACGTCGAGTCCGCCCAGCACCACGCCCGGACCATACCGCCGCGCCTCTCCCGGGACCTCCACCCCCAGCGCCCGGAGCTGCTCGACGATCGCGGAGGCCCCGACCCGCGTCGCCGCGTCGAGGGCGGCGAGGTTCAGCGACGACGCCAGCGCCTCCCGGGCGGCGACGGGTCCCCGCTCCTGGCCGTCGTAGTCGCGCGCCTCGGCGGTCTCGCCACGGGCGCCGCGCATCGCGACGTGCACGTCCGCCATCACCGTCGCGGGCGTCGCTCCGCGCTCGAAGAGCAGGGTGTAGACGAAGGGCTTGAGCGTAGACCCGGGCTGCCTCCCGGCGCGCAGCAGGTCCAGCGCCCCGCCCGGACCCGCTGGGTCCGCGGCGCCGACGTGGGCGAGCACCTCTCCGGTACGGTTGGAGAGCACGATCGCCGCGCCGTTGGTCGCGCCCCTCGGACGCCACCGGTCGACGGTGCCCGCCATCAGCGACACGGCCCCGCGCTGGAGCTCCGCGCTGATGGACCCCCGCCAGTCTCTCCCGTCGGCGGGAGGGCTCGTCCGCAGCAGCGCCTCCACATAGCGCTCGGCCCCCCGCGGGTGCACCGCCGTCGCCCACCGCGGCGCCTCCGCCAGCGCCTCCGCCAGCGCGCGATCGTCGATGAAGCCCGCCTCCCTCATCCGTCGCAGCACCGAGTCGCGCCTCGCCACCGCCCTGCGCAGGTGCACCGCCGGATCGAGCCGCGACGGCGACTGCGGCAGCCCCGCGAGGAGCGCGGCCTCCGCCACCGAGACCGTCCCCGGCGACCTGCCCAGGTAGACCTCGCAGGCCCGCGCCACGCCCACCACGTTGTGCCCGAAGGGGACGCGGTTGACGTACTGCACCAGGATCTCGTCCTTCGAGGCAGAGCGCTCCAGCGCGAGGGCGCGAAGCACCTCGATGGGCTTGCTCCAGAGGCCGTGCGGTCGGCCGTGCGTGAGCTTGATCACCTGCTGGGTGAGGGTCGAGGCCCCGGTGCGTCGCCGCCACGGAGCCAGCGTGTCCCAGGCGGCGCGGGCGGTCGCCCGGAGGTCCACGCCTCGGTGGGCGAAGAAGCGCTGGTCCTCCGCGGCGATCAGGGCGCTCACCAGGTTGGGCGAGACCGCGCCGAGCTCGACCCAGCGCTGATCGACGCCGCCTCCACGCACCACCTGGATCACCGCTCCCTGACGATCGGTGACCACGCGAGGCGCCTCGGGCACCTCGAAGCGCGCCCGGTCGATGGGCACGAGCCGGTCGATCGCGACGCCCGCGAGCAGCCAGGCTGCGGTCGCGAAGGCCGCGATGACCAGCGCTCGCTTCAACGCACCACCGTGAGGTGGGTGAGCGTGCTGCGAGCGACGAGCCCCGGCTCGAAGCGCGCATCCAGCGTCGCCGGCGGGAGCACGAACTGACCGGGCGTTGCGGCGCGCACCGCGAAGGTGAACTCCCGCAGGCCCTGCCCCTCGGACAGCCGGTACACGACGCCCTGCGGGCGCAGCGACCGGTGCACCACCTGCTCGACCGCCCTCATCGCGTGAAAGACCCGGCTGTCCATGGCGTCGTCGTCGGGCCCGGCTCCGACGAGGGACATCACCTCCGCGCGAGGCGTGGTCTCGAAGGCCTGGTCGACCGGCTCGAAGCCTCCGCCCACCGGGTCGCGAAGGCTCATCACCGAGGGCGTCGTGCCCTCGGAGTGGACGAAGAGGCGCACCCGGATCAGGTCGCCCACGCGCACCGTCGCACCATCCGCCAGCGCCTGTCCGGCGGCGGTCTCCAGCGTCCGGTGCAGGCTCACGCCGCGCCCTCGGGCGACCGACTCGGCGGGGCCCAGGGCGACGTCTCGCACGGCCTCCACGGCGAAGAAGAGCGGCACGTCGCTGCGCACATCCAGCCGGGCGGAGGGCCCTCCGGCCGACAGGCGGAAGCGCGCGAACGAGCGCGACGAGGAGAGCGCCCTCACCGGCGTCGAGGAGAGGGTGACCGAGGCCCGCAGCGGGGCGTCCGAGGCGCAGCGCAGCGAGGCGCGAGCGAGCGCATCGAGGGCCGCCGCGGTCTGCATCGCGTCGTGCCACGAGCCGTCTCCCTGCGCGTCGCGGAGCGACGAGAGCGATGCCGCGAGGCCGCTCGCCTTGTCGAGGGCGTGCACCGTCGCGGCCGTAAGCAGCGTCGCCCGCACCCGCGCCTCGCCCACGTACCAGCGGTAGCCCGGGTGGGTGCCGTGGCGAGTGGCCTCGAGCTGGCGCACCGCGGAGGTCACGAGCGACGAGGCCCGGAGGTCGTTCGGCGACATCGCGAGGGCGAGGGCGCCGCGGCCGAAGGGGCTCATCAGGTCGCGGCGGTCGTGCAGCGTGTTGAGGTCGTGCACCGTCGCTCCCGCGGAGCGGAGCAGCATGGCCGCCCACGCCCGCTCGTCGATGGAGAGCCCCGTCTCCCGCGCTCCGTCCTCGCTGCGCGTCATCGCCGACACCCGGGTGGTCGCTGCCGTCATCGCCGCCGGAGCGACGGTCCACCCCGCACGCTTCGCGGCCAGCAGCGCCTCGAAGGCGAGGAGGGTCGTCGATGCGCTCTCGGCCTCGGCGCTCCACTCCCCGAAGCCGCCGATGGACGACTGGTGCGTGAGCAGCGCGGTCAGCGAGCGCTCTCCCTCCGCGCGCAGCCAGGCCGGGGAGAGCTCGTCGCCATCCCACGCGCCCGGAACCAGCGACGCGGCCGCGAGGCCGATGACCCTCGACGCGAGCCCGACGCCGTCGTCGTCGCCCTGGAAGAGCGAGGTGACCGCCGCGCCCAGGCCGAGCAGCGGGCTCGTGCTCAGCGCCAGGGTCACGCGCGGGGAGGGGAGCCCCGAGGGCAGGTCCTGCAGGGCGATCGACCCGTTGCGACCGACGACCCCGACCCGGAGCGTCCGGCTCCGTCGGGTGGTCGGCAGCACCACCGTCGACGCGCCCACGGTCTGCGTCACCCCGTTGGCGACCGCGCGCAGTTCGAGCGTCGCCCTGGCGCCGGTCCCCTCCACCGGGACCGCGACCCTGGCCTCCGCGCCGGGCTCCAGCGCGACCGACTGCGCGAGCAGCATCCTGCCGTCGCGCCTCGCCTCGAGCGCCACCGTGAGCGCCGCGGTGGAGGTGTTGTGCAGCACCGCGGTCGCCTCGAATCGATCGCCCGCGTACACGGCGCGCGGCGCGAGCGCCTCCAGCACCACGGCCTTGCGCACCTCGAGCTCATGGGTGGCCGAGCCAGCCCGACCGCCTGCGTCGATGGCCACGGCGAAGAGCCGATAGCCCGCCGCGCGATCGGGGAAGGCCATGGTGATCCGCGCCTCGCCGCGCTCGTCGGTGGTGACGCGGGGCAGCCAGACGGGCGTCGGGTCGAAGCGCTCCCTGTCGTCGCGGAGCAGCGCGTCGCCCTCGTCGCCGTCGCCGCTCGCCCCAGGCAGCGCCAGCGGAGCGATGCGACTCAGCAGCGACCGTCGCAGGTCCTCGAGCGCGAACTGAGGTCCCTGGCGCTGGAAGAGCGACCGCATCGGCGACGGCGTCTCGTAGGCCGAGAGGCGCAGCGTGCCCTCCTCCACGGCGTACACGGTGAGCTCCGCGCGCACCGGGCGGCCTTCGCCGTCGCGCACTCGCAGCACGCTCTCCGTGCGGGCGGACGAGGCCTCCAGCGACTCGGGCGTGGTCCAGTCGACTGCGAGCTGCTCGACCTGCGGCTGCACTCCGATCTCGGTGGCGCCCCAGCGCAGGTCCGGCGCATCGAGGTCGAGGTCGCCGATCGGGCGCAGCGCTCCGGTGCGGGGGCGCAGCAGGGTCACGGTCACGAAGGCGTTGGGCGCCATCGCCGCCGTGGTCGGAACCTCCAGCACGTTGCCCCCCGCCACCAGCCGTCGCCGAAATGCCGAGGCGAGCCCCGCCCGGGAGACGGTGACCAGGGCCTCCGCCTCGGGCCACGGGCACTCCACGGCGATGCGCGCGGTCTCCCCCGCGTGGAGCTGCGCCCGCTGCGGGGTCAGGGTGACGCTCGCCCCCGGCGGATCCCGGTCCGGCTGCTGGCCGGGGCCTGCGACGTACACCCGCTGCGTCGCGACACTGACCCTGCCTCGCGCGTCGCGCACCTCCGCCGCGACGATGAACGCACCCGGCTGCGTGGGCCGCCACGCGCACGTGGCGGGCTCGACGCCCGACTGCAGCGCGCAGGTGTGCTCGGCGGTCCGCTGCTGAGCCCGCCGCGCGACGAAGGCCGCCGACTCCGCGTGCGCCGCGTCGCCCTCCTCGCGCTCCCACCAGGCGCGCCAGCCCTCGCGATGGATCGTCAGCCGCACCGGCTGGCCCGACACGGCGCTGCCGTCCGCGCGCAGCACGATCGCCGCAGGGTTGATCTCCGTGTTGGCCGCGACCCACGGCGGCAGCGAGCGCAGCCCGACCTCCAGGTCCGCCGGCCGGAGCGTCACCACGCGCGTCGTGGCGGTCTCTCCGCCCGTGGCGTCTCGCACCCGGGCCTCCACGCGGAGCCGCTCCCGCTGCGGATACGCCGAGCGCAGCGGAAGCTCCGCCGACGAGACGCCGCCCACGCCGGTGCTCGTAGAGGCCGTCGCCGCGACCGGCGGATAGCTCGACGCGTCGCCGAGCCCGAAGACGAAGCCGCCGTGGCCCGCGGGGTCCGGAGCCTTACCCTCTCGGGTAATCGTCCAGCGCACCGGAGCGTCGCGCAGCGGGGCGCCGATGAGAAGTCGTGCCTCGATCCGGGCGCGGAGCACGTCGCCGTCGCCGAGGTCGCCGCCAGAGAGCACGAGGTCCGCCCGCACCCGCGGCGGCTGGTGATCGGCCACCTGGATCGTGCTCGTCGCCACCGTCGCCCGGCCGGCCCGCGCCTCATGCAGCACCACGGTGTAGGCGCCTGGCCGGGCGGTACGAGGGACGTCGAAGTCGGCGCTCAGCGAGCCGAAGCGCGAGGTCCGTCGGCGCATCGTGGCGACGCTCCCGTCGGGGCCCATGAGCTCGACCTCCATGGTGCGTCCGCCCAC
>SCUS01000125.1 GCA_004297725.1 Myxococcaceae bacterium
CGCCCGTCGCGCGCTGCCTCGTACACCCGCCCGTCGAGAGGGAAGTGCTCTTCCGACGCGCCTCGAACGAGGACTGTGCCTCGCTGGTTGGGTTGGACGTTGCCGATCTCACCGCCGACGGCGAGCACGATCTGATCGTTTCCCGCGACGGCGTGGAACGTGTCTCCGGTGAGCCACCTCGTCCCGGGGACTGCCCCCGGTCCCGCGTAGCGAAGCGCGCGACCATCTCGACCCACGAGGTAGAGGCTCCGGTCGCTCTCTGGCCACACACCGTTGAGCCCTGGCAGCCCGTCTGGGAGCGGAACCAGCGTCCAGCCGGTGTTCGTTCGGAGGAGCGCACGCCCCGTCCCTGCTCCGCCCACGGCAGCGCAGGCCGTCTCGTCGCGAGTACATGCCACGGTAAGGAGGTTGTCCTCCGAGCTGAGCCCCGGAACCTCATCCACCTGCCAGGCGGCCTCGCCATCGGTGCGAGAGAGGACGGTGCCCGAAGCGCCGACGACGATCGTCCGGCCGACCCCGTGGGACACCTTGAATAGGTTGACCTCCCGGGCAGCGAAAGGCACCGCCAGCTGCTCGAACCGCACGCCGTCGAAGTGCAGCAGCACGCCCTTCGGTCCCGTCGGCGAGGCCGAGCCGCCAACGAGATAGAGGTCATTCGCAGCCGGTCCCCACACCCCCCAGAACGTCGGAGGACCGCTGGCCCAGTCGCCTCCGAGTTCGAGCGCTTCGCACCCTCTCGAAGGGGTGTATCGGAGCACAGCGCCGCCCTCCCCCACGGCAAACACGACGCCCTCGGTGCTGAATACCCACCAGAGCACGCTCGGGGTCCGGCACAGCGTCTTGAAGCGCCCGTTCTGGTACCCAAGCAGTCGGCCCGCGCCGCCCGCGGGAACCCGCGCAGGATCCACGCCCACGTACCCGCCGCAGAGGTACGCCGACGCATCGATCGGCGAGACCCAGACACCCAGCAACGCGCCGCCTGGAGCGCCGTTGATGGCAACCCGGAAGAGGTTGGACGCGACCGGCGTCGGACCGCAGTGCGTCGCGAGCGACGCGACCAGCGCCGCGAGGAGCCTTCGCCAGGGCACTACTGCGCCACGACCGATCCGCGCAGCATGTTCATTCCGCACGTAAACGCGATCGTCCCGACGGCCGGAGTGAGCGTCACCTCCACCGGCTGGTTGAGCGGCAGGTCGCGACGGATGTTCAGCGACGGGAACACCACCTGCGTGCCGCATCCCTGGTCGCTCGTCCGTGTGAACACCAGCGTGACGGGCTGCGCCGCCGGGACGGTCACGGAAGCCGGCGAATAGCCCTGCTCGCCCACGGCGATGGCGACGCGGCGCCCCCCCGTCGCGCCCGTCGGGGCGGCCTTGTTGCAGCCCGCGAGGGCGAGCGACGCGAGGAGGAGCAGGCTCGGGATCGTTCGACGGTTCATGGGTCTTCTCCGGTCGTTGGATTCGGGGAGGCCATCGGGCCTCCCGAGGTCTCTAGCGCAGACAGGCGGCCGCGCTCCACGGCGTGGCGAGCGCCCCCTCGCGACGCGAGGTAGGCGACGAGCGAGATCGCCGCGAGGGCTGCCCCGGCGACGCTCGCGACGTGCAGCGCGGCGGGGACGGCAACCAGGTACAGGCGCGCGACGGAGGCCGCGAGCAGCACCACGAGGCCCGCCATGATCGCCCGCTCGAACCACTGGAGCGGGGCGAGCCGAGCGGGCGCGATCTCTCCGATGTGGCGCCAGAGCAGTTGCTCGGCGCGCCAGTACGTGTAGATCACCGGGATGATCTCCAGCGTCAGGAAGGCGCTGGTGACCAGGCCCCCGACCATCGGGGCGGCGATGCGCTTCATCACGTCCGCGCCCGACCCTTCGGCCCACAACAACGGCACCAGGCCCATCAGCATCGTGCCGACGGTCATCAGCTTCGGGCGCACCCGCTGGATCGTCCCCTCGGCGTGCGCCTCGATGATGTCTTCGAGGGAGTTGATCTGTCCCGCCGCGAACCGCCGCTCGTAGGCGTGGTCGATGTAGACGATCATCACCACGCCGGTCTGCGCGGCGAGCCCCACCAGCGCGATCACGCCCACCCACACCGCGGTGGAGAAGTTGTAGCCGAGCAGGAAGACCGCCCACACGCTGCCCACCAGCGCGAAGGGCACCGAGAGCAGCACGATCAGCACCTCGGTGAAGTTCTTGAACTGCAGGTACAGCAGCACCACGATGATCAGCAGCGCGAGGGGGATCAGGATCTTCATCCGCTCCTCCATCTGCGCGAGCAGCTCGTACTGCCCCGTCCAGCGCAGGTACGACCCCGGCGCCAGCCGTACCTCACCGCGCTGCGTCGCCCTCTCCACCGCGCTTCGAGCCGCGGTCACGTACCGGCCGACGTCTCGGCTGGCGTCGATGTCCACGTAGACGTAGCCCACCAGCAGCCCCGCCTCGTCGCGGATCATCGGCGGCCCGGTGACCACCCGCACGTCGGCGAGGGCGCCGAGCTCGACCTGCGCGACCGCCGATGCGCCGCCCGTCGGCAGGGGAATCAGCACCTCGCGGATGCGCTCGAGGCTCGATCGAAAGTCCTCGGCGTAGCGCACGTTGACGGTGAAGCGGTTGCGGCCCTCGACGGTGGTGGTCACCGGCGCGCCGCCGAGCGCCGCCTCGATCACCTCGTTGACGTCCTCGATCTGGAGTCCGTAGCGGGCCAGTGCGTGCCGGTCGGGGACGATGTCCACGTAGAGTCCGCCGACCGACCGCTCGAACAACACGCTCCGGGTGCCAGGCACGGCGTGGAGCACGCGCTCCAGGGAGGTCCCGGTGCGCTCGATCGCGGCGAGGTCACTGCCGTAGATCTTGATCCCGACCGGGGTGCGGATGCCGGTCGTGAGCATGTCCACGCGGTTGCGGATCGGCTGCGTGAAGGCGTTGGTCCAGCCGGGCATCTGCAGCCGTTGGTTCATCTCCTGGATGAGCTGCTCGCGGGTCATGGGCACGAACTCGGGCTGCAGCCGGTTCAAGAGCGGGCGCAGGAAGACGGGCGTGCGGCCGACGTACCAGCGCCGCACGTAGCGGGTGCGCCACTGCTCCCGCGGTCGGAGCTTCACCATCGTCTCGAACATCGAGAGCGGCGCCGGGTCCGTCGGCGTCTCGGCCCGGCCGGCCTTGCCCAGCACCCGCTCCACCTCGGGAAACTCCCGCAGGATGGCGTCCTGCCGCTGGAGCTGCCGCCGCGCCTCCTCGATGGAGATCGTGGGGAGCGTCGTGGGCATGTAGAGCAGGTCGCCCTCGTCGAGCGGCGGCATGAACTCCGACCCGATCCTCCCGGCGATGGGGAGCGCGGAGACGAGGGCCATGAGGCCGATGAGCACCGTGGTCTTCGGCTTGCGGAGCGCGACGTGGACGAAGGGCTCGTAGAAGGCCCGGATCACGCGCGACACCGGGTGACGCGCCTCGGGGTAGATCTTCCCCCGGATGAGGTAGTCGCGGAGCGCGGGCGCCACGGTGACCGAGAGCAGCGCCGCCGCGAGCATCACGAAGGTCTTGGCGAAGGCGAGCGGACGGAAGAGCCGCCCGGCCTGCCCCGTGAGCCCGAAGACCGGGATGAACGACACCGCGATGATCAGCAGCGAGAAGAAGATCGCGGG
>SCUS01000126.1 GCA_004297725.1 Myxococcaceae bacterium
GGGCAGGGCTCCGATGTCATCAGAACGATCGCGAGGCTGACAGCACCCGGAGCCCTGCCCCCGCCCCGCGGGGGTAGGGCGCGCGGTAGCGGGGAAGGGGGCCGCGCGAGCTTCTGTCGACGCATCGCCTTGAAAACCAAGGGCTGGGTGTTGTTCCAGGCGGCTTGGGCAGGGGCGCAAACATCCCTCCACGGAACAGCAGGATCCCCGCCCCTTCGCAGGGGCTGCCTGTCCCCACGCAGCGCGTTGTAACGAGGGCCATCCACGAACACCATCATCCCTGTATTCCCGCGGAATGCGTCGTCTCCAGCGTCGCTGGTTGCGCAACTCGTGGGCGCGGCGGAGCAGCAGCACGTCGAGGGCGTAATTCTGATGCAGCTTCCGCGGCGCGACCGAGCCCTGCCGGGGATGGCTGTCGTTCGAGCGCTGCGCTTGAACCGGCGCACCTCCGCAGTGGCGACCTCGCGCACGTCGACCGTCCAGCGCGACGCCTCGCTCGACCAGCTCGCGCCCTCCACCCTGCGCCGATGCCGAACCTTGCGTGCTCCATCGCGTCGCAGAGGCCCTGGTGCAGGACGCCCGCTCGGCCGTCACCATCCCGTCGGCGCAGGACCCTGGACCGCGGAGGGGACGTCCCCTACCCGGCCACTGTCGGCATCCCCAGCTCGCGTCGTATCGGGTCGAGGTCCAGCATCCTTCCGCCCGGCATCCCTTCTGGCTGCCCACCCCGCTCCAGGCCTCGCAGCCACGCCTCCACCGCCGCTCGCCCCTCCGGGGTCTTCACCCGCTGCCGGGGAACGCCGCCCACCGCCGGCAGCTCGCGATCCAGCGAGTCGCGCAGCGCCTGCTCCGTCAGCTCGACCGCCGCGCTCATCGCCTCCTCCGGCGAGGCCGCCGCCACCGGCCGGTTGGAGATCACGACCGTCTCGTCGGCCTCCTCCTTCCTTCGAGCGAAGCCGTCCTCCTTCCACGGCGCCCGGACCGTTCGCGAGACCTCCTTCGGGCGCTCTCCCACGATCGCCTCGATGCGATCGAACAGCCGCTCCACCCTCGCCGCGGAGCTCGCCCTCAGCACCCACTGCCTGCCCTCTCGTGCCAGGCTCCCGAGGTCCTCCCCACCGGGCGCCAGCGTCGACGGCGTGCTCGCCATCCAGCTCCAGCGACGCTCGCCGGTCTCTACCATGTCGCCCGCGGCGCGCATCCGCGAGGCGACCGTCGCCACGGCGGTCTTGAGCTTCACCACCACGTCGCAGAACTCCACGCAGTCGCCCTCGCTGGTGCCAAGAAACACCCTCTTCGACTTCTGCGCCGCGAGGACCTCCCCGGCCATCCTCACCAGCACCCCGTACGCGATGCCCCAGTGGAGCCGAAGCCCCGCCGAGGGCGCCGCCGGGTCGACGGACGCGGCCGGCTTCTTCAGCGCCGCGAGGGTCGAGCGCACCGCGGCCACGAAGCGAGCGGGGTCCACCTCGGCGAAGTGATCGGCCACGGAGAAGACGCTGGGGAAGATCCACCGGCCGTCGTCGCGCGGGACGATCAGCCCGAAGCCTCGGGCCCACCGGGTGAGCGGCACGAGCTGCTCGTCGCCCCAGCCGAGCACGGTGTATCGGGTGTGGTCGAAGACGTCCTCCATGAGGACGGTTCCGGCGGCGCGGTCATTGAGGCATCCCGGAGGTCCATGCGAGCGTCGTCGCCCATGAGCCCACGCGCCAGGAGAGCCCCGCTCGCCGTCCCGGTCCGCCGCAGGGGCCCCGCTCCGCGAGCGTCGTCCGTCGAGTGGGCCGGCACCCGTCTCTCGGCGCCGCCCGGCTTCGCGGTGCGCGACGTCGCGGAGCTCGACTTCATCTTCTGGATGAACGGGCCCTACGTCGTCGCGGCGGCCCCGGTCCCCCGCACGGCGCCCATCGGTCTTGACCTCGAGCGCTGCGTCCGTCGTGATGTTGAGCAGCTCGAAAATCGGAGCGTTGTTGGTCAGAGAAGGCCCTCGAGCCCAGCGCGGAGCGCATGGCGCTCTGCCAGCACGAGTTCTCCTTCCGGCCGCTGGGCGACAAGCCTGGTGAGTTCCAGCGTCCACTCCAGAATGGCCGCGAGCGGGTGATCGAATGATCTTGCGAGCTCGAGTGCGCGGGGCGTCTCGCCCGAGTCCCGCAGGCAGCGGATGGCATCGTCGTGCCGCCCAACCGACACGTAGAACCCCGCCGCCTCTCCCTGCGCCCCCCGCATCTCGAGCATCCGACCTGCACGCTCCGGGTTCGACACCCGTCCACCCATGACCTCGATCGCACGCTCGGCCACCGGCCAGATCCCGCGTTCCAGAGCGTGCTCGAACACCCGCTCGACGCCACGGTTGCGGATGTCTGTCATCTCGGGAAACGTCCCCGCGAGGGTGTCGTGAAGCTCGATCAGCACGTCCACAACCCGATCGAGGGCGACCTTCTTCTCCGGTAGCGGTCCGTTCGCGATCGCTCGCGCTTCGCGGAGAGCCGATCTCTCGAACGAGCCTCGCAGCCGAGGTTCATCGACGACCGCGCGCGGGACCGCCTTCGCGAACTCGAGGAGGTCACGAAGCTGCTGGGCATCGAGTTCCTTTCCGTCGGCGCCAAGACGGCGCGCGAGGAGCTTCACGGCCTCCGCAGCGGCAGGGCGACCCGCATCACGAAAGAGCCGGTTTGCAGTGGCAATCCGATCGTGGGCCTCCTTCGGCGAAAGCTCCGGCAGGAGAGCGGTGACCACCGCGGCAATGGCGAGCAAACCGAAGAATCGCAGCCGATGCTCGGCTCCGAGCGCCCCGGCCTGACCGGCCTTGCCGAGCCGTCCGCGGCTGCGCAGCAAGCGCATCCGAGCGCTCTCGGGATCGCGCTCGAGGAGGGTCTCGGCGACCTCCATCTCGAGGAGCACGGCCTCGACCGCGTCCGATGCGTCTGCGTCGAGGAGCTCGGGCAGCTCGTCGATCGGGACAGTGCCCATGTCTCCACCGAGCGGCTCGCCGTCGGTTCCCAGGCAGAGAGCGTCGACGACCGACTGGATGGCCACGGTGCAGGCGCGGTCGATCAGGACGAGAGTGCCGGTGGGTCTGGAGAGCGCGACTCGAATCCGATCGCCGGACATCCGAGCGAACTCCGTGTTCAACCGGTCGAGCTTGTGGCCCGCCTGTTCGACCTGGGCCGCGATCGTCGCTCCGGCTTCGAGGAAGCCGACCACCGGAAAGTCCAGGCCCTTGACCGCGTCCGCCGTCAGGATCTCGATGCCCAGCCTCCGCGCCGGCTCGCGCCACTCGGCGGGAACTTCGTGACCCGCGACCACGAGCGCGGCTCCCGTCGCACCGGCGAAGCTCGCCAGCACGGCCTCGCGCGCGGCGGGGCTGTCGGCGCAGACCCGGAGGATGCGTCCGACGGTGCTCTCGTCGCTCTCGGCAACCGCGACACCGCGAGGCCTCTGACCCTTGTCGAGCCGACCGTAGACGAGCCTCCAGGAGTTGTTCACCACCGCCGCGAGGTCGGCGGGACTGCGAACGTTGCCGGGGAGGACGTGCTCGGCCTTCTCTCCGAGACGCTGGTAGACGAGGTCGCCCAGGACCGCCCACTCGAACCCGGTGGGTCGAACCGTCTGGCTCTCGTCTCCAGCGACCACGAGCCGCGGCCTCCGACCGCTGGCCCGCGCGACCCGCACCGCGACCTCGATGAGCAGGAAGACCTCCGTCACCGTGAGGTCCTGGATCTCGTCCACGACGATCGCATCGAAGCTCGACAGCGCCTCGGGCAGTCCCTCGTTCGCAATGCGCGTTAGCGCTGCGAACGCACGGGCAGGGGCGGGAAAGAGACGAGTCGCGGTGAACGGGTCCAATCGGGTCGAGGCCCGGTAGGCACCCCGCGCGCCGGCCTCGCCGAGGGCATCCCGTCGCAACGTGATGTAGTCGTGTTCGGACAGCTGCGGCGACACGCAGGCACCGCGTCCCCTGAACGCGACAGGCAGCGCGCTTCCGAAGACGTAGGCGTGAAGCTCCGCGTAGAGTTCCCTGGAGGAGAGCGCGCCCTCCCGGAGCCATGGACCGAGCGAAGCGCCGCACGGCTGCGCGAGTCGATGGAGTTCATCGACGAAGGACTGCTCTCGAAACCGATCCACCGACGGCTCGTCGGACCACGCGGTCACGAAGTCGTCGAAGGTCTCGAACCTGACCTCCGTCGTCGGCGACGAGAACGCCTCCCACCAGTTCTTCGTGCGATCGAGAAGCGCGCGACTGAAGGTGAGGTACAGCACTCGACCCGACAGCAGCGGGAGCATGTGCTGAAGCGACGTCGTCTTCCCGGCCCCCGGGTGTCCCTGGAGAATGATGGCTCCGCCCTGCTCCGAGACCGCCCGGCGCTGGGTCGGGCTGAGCGGGTCAGCCCACTCCGAACCCGCCTCGGCCGCCAGCACATCGCGCGGCGACACCGGGGCGTAGTCCGCAATCGATCCAGCGTCGATGACTCTCGATGTCTCATCGTGGTGGCGAACGGCACGAACGAGAACGGTGCGGGACGGGACCATTCCCCGTGCCGGCTTCGATCCGCCATCGCAGTACCAGAGGTAGAATTGCATCCCGTTGCTGCCGCCGAAGGGGACGCGTCGCCAGCCGGCGTTGGTCCCTTTCACGCCCTTGGAGTTCTTCGCCCACCCCCGTTCGAGCATCTCGCCGAGCGCCCGCGTGAGACTCTGGCGTACGCTGTGCGGCCGATCGCACGCCACCCATTCCAGGACCTCCTGGTGCACCAGGACCTCTCGGGCCCCAGCGCCGATGGAGGTCGGGAGATCGAGGAGGCGCTCTGCCACGGGTAGATCGGTCGCGTCGTCGACCTCGACCTCCGATGCCACAGCCTCGTCGGCGTCGTCGCTACCAGCATGCGACATCCGCAGTTCACCCTGCTCGTGTGCTTCGCGAACCATCCCTTCTTCAGCCGCAGACAGTTTCCGGTCCGGGGAGCGGTACTCGATCGCCGCAGCGGGACCGTTCAGTCGTAGAAAGGCCTTCACCCAGATCAGAGGGACCTTCAGTTCCTTCGCAAGTACCTTGATTGTGCTCAACTTGTGCCTCCACTGCACCTCGACGCGCCACCCCGGCCGGCGCTGACATCGTGAGCACCCCGGAGAGTCGAAAGGAGGCCCTTCTCAACGCTGCCACGGTCCCAACAGGACGAGACAGTGCCGCTGGAGTTCGCCCACCGCGGACCAGCGCACGGATCGCCTCTCCGAGCATCACGCCCGGAAAGATCACCAGCGCGGCGCCCACGATCGCCTCGAGCGTGATTGCGTCCGGCGTGGCGCGGTGACGAACGGGGCCCCCGCGAACTGACACCAAACCCACATCCAAGGACTCTGGTAGCGTCCGCCCCGATGGCGACCAGCGACGAGTGGAGGGAGCTGGCGGAGCAGATCGCCGACGCCGCCGTGCCCGAACGTAGCCCCGCGCTCCCGCGCCTCTATCGCTTCGCCGTGGAGGAGGCCCGACTCGCGCTGAGGAACTTCCCCGCGGCAGTGCGAGAGCAGGTCGACGACATGGTGCACGACAAGCTCCACGAGAAGCTCCGCTCGATCGTCGACGCGGCGAACCCACGCGCCTTCTTCGTCACCGCGATCCGCAACGCGGCGCTCGACCTCCTCCGTCGGCAGAAGAAGCTCGCGCCCCAGGACGAGCTCGACGCGGCCCCCCCGGCGAACGACGCGGTTCCAGCGCCGGATGAGGCGGCGTCGGTTCGCATCGAGGCGGTGCGCGTGCTGGCCACGCTCAACGACCGCGAGCGTCAGATCTTCGGCGCCATCGCGGCCGGTGAGGACCGCGACGACATCGCCGCTGCGCTCTGCACCTCCAGGGCGAACGTCGACCAGATCGTGAGTCGCACCCGACGACGACTGGGAGGCGGGTCATGACCGCCGTCCTGGGTAGGTCCGCCACGCCGCTCCGGACGTCGCCCGGCAGAATCCCGATGGCGCTGTCAGAACACTCCCTCCTCGCTCGTCCTTGGTGCGACCGTCATGGAAACTGATCCCCTGCGCGTAGCCCTGCTGCGATCGATTCGCGGCGCCGTCGATGGCGCCAGCGCCGCGCTCGCCGAAGGTCCGTCCGATCCATCGCAGCACCTCCCTGGCCTGCGGGCCCTGGGCGACGCACTGCGGGCTCCGTTGCCGATTCCTCCTGCGCTGCGCCGTTGGCTCCGCGGCGTCCCCGACGACGCGCTCGTCGCTTCGCTGCGCCCGCTCATCGATGAGTCCGCGCTACAGAATCCCCACCCCCGGGACCCCGCGTTCGCCCTCGCGCTTCGGCGCCGCGACGAGGCGGAGAGCGTTCGGTCCGCGATCGCATGGCGCTCTGTCACGACCCCACCCGGCATCGAGCTCCGTCAGGGTCTCGACGCGCTCGACGCGACGCTCGAGGCCTTCGACACCGCGCTCGCCCTTCACTCGTCACGACCCGACGTGGATGCGCTGCTGGGCGAACGCGCCCGCCTCGATGATCGCGGGTGGCGCGCGGCGCTGCGCGACGACCGCGCCGAATCCACCGCGGCGATCCCCGACGTCGAACCCGGGGATGAGATCCTCGATGCGTGGCTGCGCGAGGGGCGCTTCCACCGCTACGTCGAGGGCCACGCGGTCGCCGACCCGATCTTCGGCGAGCACCTGCGCCGGCTGGTCGATGAAGCCCTGGAGGACTTTCGCGCCGACCGGACGCTGCCCGTCGGCTTCGTCGCCCAGCGGTGGAGACAGAAGTCGCGGGGCACGGCCCACCTCACGATTGCGGCGCCGAGCTTCTCGGGACGGCGGCTGGCTGCGTCCACGGAGTCCACGAGCGCAGCTCGGGTGTCGGTCGATCTCGGCCTGCTCGCGCCGCTCTCGGCGAGTGCACGCATCGACTGCGAGGCAGGCACTGCGACGCTCCAGGTGTACGCCGAGCCGGGCGCGCTCTCCCGGGTTACGTGGGGCGGGCGCGAGGCGACGGCCTCCGAGGCGGGCGTGTGGAGCGGCTCGATCGCGGCAGGCGATGAGCCTGTGCCTGCGGTCCTGGTCGCCAGCGATGGAACGCGCCTGGAGTTCGACGTGAACCTCTCGATCGCAACGGACGTGTAGTGGCCCGCCAGGACGTCGAGCTCTCGTTGCGCGCGCTCCGACTCGGCGCGCAGGGACCCCTCGCGCGTGCGCACGTCGAAAGGCTCCGCGAGGCGCTCTCGGCCCCGTGGATGGAAGGCGCGATGGCGGGGCGTATCCTCGCTGCGCTGTCGACCGCGGACGTTGCTGCGCGGTGGGAGGCTCCGCCGCTACGGGTGGGCGAGACGTGGCTGCTGGTCGGTGACCCGGCGAGGCAGCGTGGGGAGGTGCTCCGATGGCGGGCGACGGGGGCGTCGTCCGTCGCGGCCTTCAGCGCCGAGGGCGAGGACGCGCTGGCTCGTGCCTGGCTCGGGCTCACGGCCACCCTCGCGGAGGCGCACCGCACGCTGCCCGTGGACCTCACGCCGGGCGGCTTCGAGGTGCCTGGTCTCGCGCAGACCGAGCGCATCGACGGAGCCTCCCTGGGCGTGGCCGCGTGCCTCGGCTGGCTGTCTCGCGCGCTCGGGACACCGCCGCCCGAGAGCGTTGCCGCAAGCGCGATGGTGCGCTCGGACGGTAGCCTCGGACCGGTCACCATGCTCCCCGAGAAGGTCGCCGCGCTCGGCGTGAGCGCGCCGAGAGTGACCCACCTCCTCGTCGCTCGGGGTCAGTCCTTCGACGAGAAGCTCCCCGAGACGGTGACGGTCGTCCGCTGCGCCACGCTCGCGGAGGCGATCGCACGGGCTGGCTTCGCGCTCGACGCGCTCCCGGAGCGCACCATCGAAGCGCAGGTCGCGTTGGTCGAGCAGTTCAGGGTCGAGAACTCCCGGCAGCATGGCGTCGAGCGGTGGAGAGCGTTGTCGGCAGAGGCGTGGTCCGTGGGGCGTGCGCTCCTCCGTGACCCATGGGAGCGCGTGCATGCGGCCCAGGCGCTGACCTGGGCGGCCCTCTTCGCCCTGCACGCCGGTGACGATGTCGCAGCGCGCGAGCTGGTGCAGTCGATCGAGGCGCCGGACGACCCGATGGTGCGGCTGTGGAAGGCCGTCGTGGGCGCCGCGGTGAAGATCGATCGGGACCTCTTCGACGAGGCGGTCGCCGACATGGACGCCGCGCTCGGCGAGGCCCATCGCCTGGGCGAGGTGCACCGGTGGATCGAGGGCCACGCCCGGGGCACCCGGGGTCGCGCGCTGTTGCATGGAGGGCGTCACGCCGAGGCGTGGACGGCGCTCGACGAGACGGTGCGATGGTTTCACGACCAGCGGATGCCCTGGGAAGCGGCGCGCACGGCGAACGGCGCCGCGACGTGCCTGCGCCTGACGGGCCACGCCGCGGAGGCGCTCATGGTCGTCAATCGGGCGCTCGTGGACCTCGCGACGTCGGCGAAGGGGCGCGCGGTGTCGGTGAAGACGAGCGACTACCTGAGGCTCGAACGCGGGCGCTGCCTGCTCGCGATCGGGCGCCCCGCCGAGGCGCTCGAGAGCTTCGAGCGGGTGCTGGGCACCCAGAGCCGGGACCACGACTACCCTCGATTGGGCGCGCTGCGCGGGACGGTCGTCGCGCACCGTCGACTGGGGCAGGCGGTCGACGCCGCGCGGGGTCTCGACCGCTGTCGCGCGGTGGCGCTCGCGTGCCCGGTGGGCTCGGTGCTGGGTCGCGTGGCCGCGATGGCGACGGCGGAGGCCCTCGTCGACGACGACCAGGCGGGCTTCCAACGGGCGCTCGATGCGTGGGCGCGGCATCGAGGAGAGTGCGACGAGGCTGCGATGCGGACGGCGCTCGAACGCGAGGTGTACTGAGCGTCGACAAGGACGAAGGGGTCGCGTCCGAGCGCCGCACGTATCACAACGGGCGCGAGACCCCCGGGGCGCACTCGGTGGTTCCCAGGGGGCCCTCGCTCGGGCGACACTGTGCAGGGGACAGTCGCACCGATGGCCATCAAGACTCCGCCGCCCTCGTCAAGCGGCACCTTCGACGATTACGTCCGCTGTCTCCGCGCGGAGGTCGACGCCGCCGCGAAGGTCCGCTGGGAAGACCCGGTGGCGTTTCTCTGGCGGGCCCGTCGCGTCGGGGAGGCACTGCTCCACGCGCTGCGGGTGCGCCACGTCCCGGGCTCCGGCCACGAGCCATCAGCCAGCATCGACGGCCTGCTCAAGCACGAGCAGCTGCGCGCGAAGCTGGGTCGCGAGAACCTCATCGACCTGCAAGGGCTCCAGAACCTCGGCAACACCGGGAGCCACATCCAGGGCGAGGTCATCAACTACGAGCACGCGGCCGGGGTCGCGGCGGCGCACCTTGCCAACGTGGTGGCGTGGTTCTTCCGCACCCAGCACCCCGAGGCGGCGGTTCCGAACGACGTGGGTCGTGCCCTCGATGTGATGCGCGAGCGGGCGCGATGGCAGTCGAGCCCGGACAACCCCGCGCGTCGGGCCGAGGAGCGCATCAGCCACCTGATGGGTGAGCTCCGCGCGGCGAGCGAGGCCGCTCGACGCAATGGCGGTGCGAGCGATCAGGGGCCGACGATTCCCCCACGGCTCTCCATCGGGCGCACGGTGCTAGCGGCGCTGGGCGTGGCGCTGCCAGCCTTCGGCGGCGGGCTCGCGGCGGGGCGGAGTTGCGCGGTCGAGGGGACGACATCGCCGACGCGGGTGGCTGCCCCCGTGACGGTGGTCGTACCGGGCACTCGGGTTTCGGACGCCGGAGTCGTCGCGACCGGTCTCGCGGCGCCGCCCGTCGCCGTCGCATCACCGAACGAGGCACCTGCCCAGGCACCGTGTCGCGCTGGAACCGTCGAGGTCTTTGCATGGCCCCTTCGACTTCTCCCGCCGCCGCATCGGCCGTCACCCTGGCTGCCGCGACAGCCCGACGCGCCTGCCGTGATGACGACGGAGCGGGTCTGTCTGGACACCCGCGCCGCAACAGTTGGTGAGTTGCTCCGCTGGAATTCGTCTCTGTCCGCTGCGTTCAACGGCTGCGTCGATCGCCGCCCCGCGGACACTGCACCCATGCCGTGCATGCGGCACCCTGAAGCCGAGGCGTGGTGTCGCTCTCGAGGCGGACGATTGCCGCGCGTGGTGGAGTGGGAGGCCCTCGCGCGGCAGCCCGGCTCGCGAACGGACACCGATCTTCGAGTCCAGCCTGCGGCGGGATGGC
The DNA here is from genome assembly GCA_004297725.1 of Myxococcaceae bacterium. Classification (GTDB taxonomy): domain Bacteria; phylum Myxococcota_A; class Polyangia; order Polyangiales; genus SCUS01. Next base: position 10,207 of record SCUS01000126.1, read on the forward strand.
TCGAATGGACGGCGGACCCGTTTCCTCCCGCGGTCTTCAACCTCCGCCCCGCGGGCATCGTCGGGGAGTTCGTGACCCGCGGTGCTCTCTTGCCCTCCGCGGGCAACGCCTCCGCGTATCCCCGCTACTCCTGGAACCGCCAGGACGGCACCCACCGCGTCCACTCGATCTTCGTCCGCTGCGCCTTCGATCCTGGCGCTCCAGCTCCCTGACGATCCGCTCCATCGCCCTGGACCTCGCTTGTGTACGATCCCCCGCGATGACCCTCCCCTGGCGCCTGGACGAGGCCAGCGCACGCCACGAGCTTCCCCACCCGATCGCGGTGCTCTGCGACCGGCTGCGCACGCACGACGACGCCTCGCGCCTGTCCGCGGTGCTCGTGCTCGCCGAGGGCGTCGCCCGGTACCTCGCGCTCATCCTCCTCGCCGACGCCGCCGCCCGCGCAACCTCGCCGACGATCCTCTCCCGCTACGCGACCGCGCGAGGCTTCGGCAGCGCGCTCGGCACCATCCAGCACTTCGCGAACGCCTCGCGCGGCGCGCCCGATCGACTGCTCCCCGAGCTCGACGCCTTGATTGGCAGCCCATGGTGGCTTGCACTCGATCGCTTCAAGTCGCTCCGCAACGACATCTCCCACGCCCGCGTCAACCTCTCCGCCGAGGCCGCGACGCTGCTGCGCCGACACGACGACGACCTCCGCACGCTGATCGACGGCTGCGCCTTTCTGGTGCGCTACCCGCTGGGCATCCTGCGGGCGGTGCGCACCGGCGGCGACGGTCGCGCCTCCGGTCGTTGGCAGGCGTGCCGCGGACCCACGCCCCGCGGCGGCCTCGTCGATCTCCACGACGCCGGAGGAATCCCCAGCGACCAGCTTCTCCTGGTCGACACGGCTCGCGCGCGGGTGCTCACGGTCGCGCCGTTTCTGTGTCTGCTCGACGACGACTTCTACTGGCTCGACCTCCCCTCCTCGGAAGACCGTACCCGCACGCCCTATCGCTCACCGGTGCCCGGTGTGCCCGCGAGGGACTCGCTCCCCACCGGGCTCTACGACCCCCGCGGTGCCAACCCCGATGGCCTTCCCCTCGCGCAGTGGCTGGGCGACCGCGACGCGTGGCCCCGTTACACCGACCTCTCGCTCCGCCCATCCGTGATCGCCCAGGTCATCGCGAGCTCACAGGCCACCCGCCTCGATGTCGGTGCCTCGTCGCCAGCTCCCGTTGCCTCCATCCATCCCGTCAGCGCACCGCCGCCCGTCGCGGCCCCGCGGAGCGCGCGGCGTCCGTTGGCGCTCGGCCTCGTCGTCACGGCCGCGCTCGTCTTCGGCGGCGCGCTGGCATTCACCGCGGTCCGGTCGCGCTCCACTCCGGCCGTCGAACCACTCTCGCCTCGGCTCGATGCGTGGCTTCAGAATTGGTACGGCCATGTGCTCGCCCAGCAATCGGAGCACGCCCCGTTCCTCAACAGCTTCTATGCCCCCTCAGTACGCTTTGTCGGAAGCCGTGAGACACTCCGTAATGCGGACTGGATCAGTAACTATTGGCACACACTGCTCGTTCCGGTGGGTTCAAGCTTCGTGGTCGACTGGAGCGAGTCCCGCTGGAGGCACGAGGCGCTCGACCCGGACATGCCGGGCCAGGTCGCGTGCCGCATGGTCCCTGGCGCCAGCGGCGATGTGTTGCTCGTGCGACTGCGAGCTACGGGGATCGAACCACATCGCGCAACGCGAACCCCAGATCTTCCCTGCGACCGCCTCGATGGCTTCTACCTCCTACGACTCCGTGAGGTCACCGGCCGCGGGCTGGTGATCTGCCACGAGAGCTGGGCCATCGCGGACGGCATCTGTGCAGCCGGGTCCTGTCCGCAGGCGCCGATCTGCCGGAGCCGCTGACCCCCAAGGGTCTCTCGCCGCCTCGATCCGCATCCCTGTCAGATCCACCGTCCGACTCGCGTCCTGAGGGCCGACGGGAGGCCACCGCCTCTCCGCACCGACGCCCGATCGACGGGCCGGAACTCATCACCGGGGGAGAGAGATCACATGCAGAACATGAAGCGCCTCGTCGTGGCCCTGTGGGCCGCGGCGTGGATGGGATGCGGCGCCGAAGGGGGCATCGAGGTCCCGCTGCGGACCGCCGACGCCGGAGCCGCGGACGTCGGCGTCGACCCACGTTGTCCAACCGGACAACTCACCTGCGGCGGCACCTGCGTCGATCCTCGAAGCAACGCGCTCCACTGCGGCGCGTGCGGGCGAGCGTGCGCGAGCGCGGCGTCGTGCGTGAACGGCGCCTGCCAGGTGACCTGCCCCATGGGCCAGGCCGTATGCGACGACCGGTGCGTCGACCTGCAGAGCAACGCGCTCTCCTGCGGCGCATGCGGCCGCCCTTGCGGCGCGGGTGAAGGCTGCGCGATGGGGGCCTGCGTCCGGGGGTGTCCCTCCCCTCGGGCGACCTGCGGTGGCCAGTGTGTGGACCTCCTGGTCGACGCCCAGAACTGCGGCGCCTGCGGTCGCGCCTGCCCGGCGTCGCAGTCGTGCACCGCGGGTGCGTGCGTGTCCTCGTGTCCGAGCGGTCAGCTCACCTGCGGCGGCGCGTGCGTCGACGCCCGCTCCGACCGGGCGAACTGCGGCGCCTGCGGGATGACCTGCGCCGCGGGCCAGAGCTGCACCGCCGGCAGCTGCGTGACGATGGCCTCCCCCATCCGGGTCGAGTGGACCTTCCCCGCCCTCTGGAGCCGCCCCGGCGGCGAGGTCTGGCTCCCCACCTACCTGGTGCACCTGTTCGGACTTCGTCCTCCCGCCGACGGCGTCTACCAGTTGGAGACCGCCTGCGCGCGCCTCACCAACACTGGAACCGCCGCGCAGTCCGTCTCGCTCCAGGTGCGCGCTCCGGGCTACGCGACCGATCGCTCGGAGGAGGTCTCCGTGTCGCCGGGCGCACCCCTGCTCCGCTGCGTGAACCCCGCCTGGAACCTCCCGCTCCTCTACGCCCTCCGCTCGCTGACGCCGATGGGCATCGAGGCCTACGCGCGAGATGCCAGCGGCACGATGCTCTCGTCTGCGATGCGCTCCGTCTCGGCGCTCCCCGGCAACGGCGTCGTCTGGTCGCAGTCCGCGGTCGACCGCTTGACCACCACGTCGGCGGACACCTTCGCCGCGATGGGTCCCTACGCGTCGGTCTTCGTGACACCCAACGATGCCACCGTCACCACGGTCCGGCGCGCGGTCGAGCCCCGCAGCCAGTACGGCACCTTCGGCGCCATCGGCTGGAACGCCTCGCGCCAGCAATACCGCACCGAAGCCCTCCCTCGCGCGGCCAACATCCCGGTCGGCAACCAGTACTTCGATCGCATCTACCTCGAAGGCAACGAGTCGATCGCCTGGGCGTTGGGCACGGTCACCGGCGGGGCCGACGCCGACATCGACGTCTATCTCTTCTCCGAGAGCCAGTACGGCGCATGGCGACCGGGCGCGGCGAGCCCGACGACGCGCTCCTGGACCAACCAGCGGAGCGGCGCCTCGGGGACCTACACCGCGTCGGCGACGGGCGGCTGGTATCGACTGGTGCTCTTCAACACCACGGACAACTTCGTCTCCCGGGACGTCCGCTGGGCGCGCAACAGCACCCGCGCGGACGTCGTCTGGGACGCGCTCGCGGCGATCTTCAACGAACTCCGTTCGCGCGGAGTCATCTATCGCAACATCTCGTCGTCGTACTTCGAGGGCTACCAGCCCATCAGCCTCCCACGCGACAGCGTGACGATGCGGGCGGCCAACTGCATCGACGGCGCGCTGCTGTTCGCGAGCATCCTGGAGAACATCGGCTTCGAGCCCGTGCTGCACCTCGTCCCGGGACACGCCTACGTTGGCGTGAACAGCGCCCCGCAGTCGAGCGGCGTCGGAGTGACCTGGTTCATCGAGACGACGATGCTCGGCGACACTGCGCGGAGCTGGTTCGACGCCGTGCTCTGCGGCCTCTCGTCGTGCGTGGTCCCGATGCCGGCGTGGTCGGTGGACGTGTCGGTCGTCGACGCGCGCGCCGCCCGCATGCGACCGATTCCGTACTGACCCCCTCCGCCCTCCGCCCGCGCGCGGGGTCACCGTCCGTGCGGACGGTTGGAGATGCCCGGGAGTGACCGGCAGACCGCGTCCTGGTGCCAGGTCTCGTGGCAGATCATCCGACGCCCGGCGACGACACGGGAGCGCAGCAGGTAGGTGCCCCTCACCCGCAAGCAGACGCCATTCGCCGCGTTCGCCCGGCCTTGCGGCACGCCATTCTCGTCAGCTTCGAGTCGCACCACCGTGACGCCAGGGTCGGCGCCCGTCAGGGTGCGGCACGCGGCCGGGACGTTGTTGTCCGTCTCGACGGTCTCGTACCAGGTCGAGCGCGCGAGATCGACCGTGAAGGTCCCGGCATGGAGGCGCTCGCGCCATCGCCCGAGAATGAATCTCGGGTCTGGATCGCGTGACATGCTTTGGAACGCCACCGCGTCCGCGTATCGGGAGAGCATCGCGGCGTCGAGCCGGTCGAGCCCGGGCACCCAGGCCTGCACCCATTGCTGGAGCGCAGGATTCGAGGACAGCGGCCCCGGAACCGGCGGCGAGGACGCCTGCGTGAGGCCCACCGCGATCGGCTCGCGCGAGGGAGCAGCGTTGGATCGCGCCAGCGTGAGGAGGGTTCCCGCCAGGAGCGTTCCGACCGCGGCCCCCACGATCACAGGGAGCATGCGCCTGGGCAGATTCACCAGCGCGGGGGCGGGCCGCTCGCTCGCCACGGGGGCCATGCTCTCCGTCGACATGATCGGCACCGGGAGCGCGCTCATCGGCATCGTCGGCAGCCACGGCACCGGCGCGATCGACGGCTCCGAGACCGGCGCCCGCTCGGAGGCGGAGGCGAGCGGGGCCTCAGGGCCGATCACCCACGCTGCCGGGCTCGACTGCACCTCCAGGGCCTGCGTGGGCGCGGCGCTCTTCACGATCGCGCGCAGCGAGGGAGCGTCCAGGCGCAGCGGCACGAGGCGTCCACGCTGGCGGGAATCGGCCAGCCACGCGTCGAGGCTCAGGCCGCCTGGCGACGCGCCGGTGGCGTCGAAGAGGCCCGTGGGTGTTCCGGCCAGGAGGGGGTCACCGGACAAGGGCCGCGCGTATGAAGAACGTTGGCCGACGTCATTCGGGTTCGGCAGATCGAGCCAGCAGAACGCCTGCTCGGTGCACAGGAAGAAGGGCGCCAGCGTCAGCGCGAGGCGCGCCTCCGGGTCGATCAGGAGCAGCTGATCACTCGGGAGCTGGGCCGCGTCGGCGATCTCGAGGTTGCCGCTGTGGAGCGAGAGCCCCCGGCACGCGAACCAGTGCGCGGTCACCACCCCGTCGAAGGCGACGCGCGCCCCGCGCAACACCCCAAGCGGGTGACGCGTGAGAAACGCGATGCCATCGAGTAGCTGCTGGAACGCGTCGCGGTGGTCGGCGAGCACGGCGCGCGCCGTCTCCGTCGACGTCGAGAGCCGGAGGTGCGCGGCGGCGTTGCGCAGCTCGTTGAAGGTCTGCAACGCCGCCCACGCCGGGTCCTGGAGGAAACCATCGAGCGCACGCAGGAAGCCGTCCTGCCGCGCTCGCCGTTGATGAATGGCGCTCTCGATCACGTGGAGGAAGAAGCCGAATCCTGCGCCGGGCTTCATGTACCCACGCAGCTCGCCCTTCGGGAGCCCACGGGCCGCGGCCTCGGCGACGAGCACCCACGCCAGGAAGCGCGCGGTGCCCTCGGCAAAGCGCAGCAGCTCCGCGAGCTTCACGCGCGGGTCGTGCTGGTTGAGGCGGTCGTACAGGAGCGCCAGCGGGTGCGGGAGACCGTGGCGGGCGGTGGTTCGATCGAGCGGCAACGCGTCCTCCCTGCGGGCGCCGACGGTACACCGACCTCGACGGGCGAGACCGCCCAATCGCTGGCTTCGGGCGCGGCGGCGCCCGTGGCGCTCTCGTCGAGGCCCGACTGGTCCGAACTGCGGAGCATGCGGGAGGAGCTGACCTCGCTGCGCCAGCGGGCTTCCGAGATGGAGGCTCGCCAGCGGGAGGAGCGCGACCGGGGAGGCGCCTGATGCCCACTGCATGGGCGCAGTCCGGTCGCGATGGTGCATCGCGGAGCGTAGGCGCGTGCCGCCCGTGGGGCCGCGCGTGCGAGGCGCACCGAGGTAGCGCTGCGAATCTCTCTGGAGCTGTCAGGCCCCGGCGCGTCACTCCGTCTGAGGGGCATGACCTCACCTTCTCACCCTCGCCCGCTCTCTCCTTCTGCCCCCCTCCGGGGCCGGTCCGGTCAGTGAAAGGACCCCCGACGATGTTGAATGAGATCACCCGCAGCGAAGGCTCCGTTCCCGTCGAGACGACCGACCCGGTCGAACGGCTTCGTCAGCTCTGCGCCGCGCTGCTCGCGGGCCTCGTCGAGCGCGACCTGTCCATCCGGCTCGCGCTCCTCGCCACGCTCTCGGGGGAGCACCTGTTGCTCATCGGTCCGCCCGGGACGGCGAAGAGCCTGGTGGCGCGGCGGCTTCGGCTCGCCTTCAGCGGGGCGACGTTCTTCGAGCGGCTGCTCACCCGCTTCACGGTGCCCGAGGAGATCTTCGGCCCGCTCTCCATCAAGGGCCTCGAGGAGGATCGCTACGAGCGCATCACCCGGTCGTATCTCCCGACGGCCTCGGTCGCGTTCCTCGACGAGATCTTCAAGGCCAACAGCGCGATCCTCAACGCACTCCTCACGATCCTCAACGAGCGCGAGTTCGACAACGGCGCGACGCGGGTGCGCACCCCGCTGCTCGCGGTGGTGGGCGCCAGCAACGAGCTCCCTCAGGGCGAGGAGCTCGACGCGCTCTACGATCGGTTCCTGTTGCGACTGCACATCGACCCGGTGTCGAAGAGCGCATTCCGGGAGCTGCTCGGGTTGCGCGGCGAGTCGACTCCGAAGGTGCCCGCCACGTGGAAGTTGACGACGGACGACCTCAGTTCGGTGCAGGAGGTCGCAGAGAGCGTCGAGCTCCCCCCCGACGTGGTGACCCTGCTTTGCGAGCTGCGGGACTGGTGCGCCGCCGAGAAGATCCGGGTCTCCGATCGGCGATGGCGCAAGGTCGTGAAGCTCCTGCAGGTCTCGGCGGCCACGAACGGGCGGGCGCGGGTCTCCGTGTGGGATTGCTGGCTGCTGCAGCACTGCCTCTGGGACGCGCCCGAGCAGCGCAAGAAGGTCTACGACTGGTACGCGGCGCGCGTCGGGACGAGCACGGCGCTGGACCCGGCGCGGCTCACGCGGGTCGTCGTCGCCTGGGAGGGCAAGTTGAAGAGTGACCGGGAGAGCCAGTCGCAGATGCGCGATGCGAAGGGTCAGCCGCTCTACAAGGGCACCGACGGGAAGCCAACGCCTGATACGAAGGGCAGGGTCTACGCTGTTCGCACGGGCGGAAACGAGCCTCTCTACCTGGCACCGGCCAACTCGAAGCGGCAACAGAACCACTCGTGGCTCGAAGTAACCGACCGAACCAATGGAGGCAAAGGCTTCACGGTCGCGGAGCTGGACACTCTCGTCGTAGATCGCTACCACTTCGCGCAAAGCGGAGATCGTGCGGCCTATCTCGCGGAGGCCAGCAATCGACTCCTGATCGATACCGACCTCGCCCCGATCGTCGAGCCGACGCGCCAGAAGCAGGCGTACATCGACGTCTGCCTCCGCGAGCTCGACACGGTCCTCAACGACGTCGGGCAGTACCAGGCCCGCCTCCAGGCGCACGTCGAGTCCATGGAGCAGGAGATTCGCTCCCACCTCTGGGTCACGGACGACTTCGTCGAGTCGGCCGCACAGACCCTCCAGCGGACCAGGAGCGAAGTGAAGACCCTGCTGCTTCGCGCGACGGCAGCCCGCAAGGGCTTCGAGCTCCTTCCGCGAGAGAACTCCGATCCGGCGCCGACGTCGGCACCTGCGGGCGCGCGATGAGCGACGTCTTCGACGCGGCCTCCCTGGAGCACCGCTACGCATTCCTCGACGACTGTCCGGCGCACCTCTTCGCGCAGGTGGTGACGTTGCCCGATGGGAGCCTCCCCGAGCGCGTCGCAGGGGTGCGGCGGTGGCGCGACGCGCTGCTCGCCGGCCGAGTCCCTCCGCCGGGATCATGGCCGACGGAGTCGGCGGCGGGCCCGGTTCGCAAGGCGCTCACCGAGCTCGGACTCGTGCGGTTCTGCGAGGGCCAGCCTGAGCTCGTCGACGAGCTGCTCGTCGACCTCGTCGCGGCGTTCGCGCGACAGATCGATGCGCTGCGCGCGGAGGTCACCGAGAGTCTCCGTGCGCTCGACGCGCTCGAGCGTCGACGCCTCTCCGCGGAAGAGGAGGCCCTGGCTCGGCGCGAGAAGCGCGAGGCGCGCGCCGCCGTCCTCGCTGCGGACACGCTCCGTCGCCTGCGAGAGCAGGCCGCGAAGGAGGTTGCAGCGAAGGCGCGCCCCGCCGACGAGCAGGTGATCGCGACCTGGGGTGATCGGGCGCGGGTGTGGTCCGAGATCGCGGATGTCTTCGGCGACCTCGGGCAGATGATGGGACGCGGCTGGGACCTCTCGCAGGGGGTCCTCCGCAGCGTCGGGTGGCGCGACCTGCTCCGCCTGCGCGAACTCGTCGAGCGCCTCCCGCAGCTCAGGGACATCATTCGGCAGTTGGGTCGACTCCGTACCTCGACCAACGAACTCTCGGCTGCCGAGACGTTTCTCGTCCCTGTGCGGAGGCTCGAGGAGGAGCGACGCGACGTCCCGACACCGCACGTGCCTGCCGAGACCCGAGGGGTCGAGCGCAGCGGTGAACTCGCCCGGATGCTGCCCGTGGAGGCCTCGATGCTGGGGCATCCCAAGCTGCGCTTCGTGTGGCACGCCCGGCGCGCCGAGCGGGCGCTACTGACCTATCGCGTCGAAGGGATGGTGAGCGAACGGACCTGGGTCGAGCGCGACGCTTTCGAGGAGATGCAGGGCACGCGCCCACGTCCGGAGCGCGGCCCGATCATCGCAGTGATCGATACGTCGGGGTCGATGCACGGGCTGCCCGAGCGGGTCGCAAAGGCCATCGTGCTGGAGGCTCTCCGCACCGCCCACGCGGAGAAGCGCCGCTGTCTTCTCTACTCGTACAGCGGTCCGGGACAGGTGTTCGAGCACGAACTCGACCTGTCACCGGAGGGAGTGGGGCGACTTCTGAAGTTCCTGGCGATGTCCTTCGGTGGTGGCAATGACGAGGCCGGGGTGATGGCGCACGTCGTGGCCCGATTGAAGGAGGCCGCGTGGCAGAAGGCCGACGTGATCTTCGTCAGCGACGGCGAGTGGCCCGCGCCGGCCGACCTCGTTCGCAGTGTCGCGAGCGCCCGCGAGTCGGGTCACCGCTTCCACGGCGTGCAGATCGGCAACCGCGGTCGAACGGGACTCCACGCGGTGTGCGATCCGGTGCACGTCTTCCAGGATTGGGCTTCGCTTGGAGGGTGACCCCGCCGGACGAGCCGCGCATCGAGCGCGATGCCGTGGCCTGGCGTGGACCCCCTGGAGTCGGAATGCCCCTGTGATTTGGTGCCCAGAGACGGAGTCGAACCGCCGACACGGGGATTTTCAATCCCCTGCTCTACCAACTGAGCTATCTGGGCTTCGTTGGGGGCGACATTGCTACCCCCACCCACGGCCCCCTGTCAACGAATCTCTTCGCCCCCTCCTCCGGCTCTCCGCCGCCCCCCATTCTTACCCATCAGTGTATTCCCCGCGCGATCCCGCGCCGCGCCGCCTCCAGCACCCACCACGGAACCACCACCCGCCCGGTCGCGACCACCCCGTCTCCCTCCGCCAGCGCCGTCCCATAGCCTCCTCGCGCCGGCGCTCCCGCCGCCGTCGCCCCCTGCCCCCGCACCGTGACCACCGCGCTCTCCCTCCCTGCCCCCACGCCCGTCCCCGCGCTCTCCTCCCCAGCACCCGCTCCCGTCCCGACCCCCGCCCGTAGCCGCGCGTCCAGCCCGTCGAGCGCCGTCCTCGCCCTCGCGCCCACGATCGCCACCAGCGCCTCGCCCCTCACCGCCAGCACCATCGTCCCCGCCGTCCCCGTTGCCGACCCCGTTGCCGTCCCCGTTGCGGTGCCCCCGGTCAGCGTCGCGCACCACGCCCCCGCGCCGCAGCCCGTCACCCTCACCCCACGCCCACCCCAGCGCAGCGCTCGCACCCACGGCGCCGTCGCCAGTTGCCCCAGCGCCGCCCTCGCCGAGCGCCCTCCATCCCTCTGCCCCACCACCAGCGTCCACTCTCCTCCCCCGCTCGCTCCCCCGCTCGCTCCCCCGCTCGCTCCCCCGCTCGCTCCCGCGCTCCCTCCCCCGCTCGCTGCCCCCCGCGTCACCCCTCCCAGCGCCGCCGCCTCTCCGCTCTCCCCGCCCAGCGCCTCCAGCGTCCGCCTCGCCGCCACGCCATCCCCCACGCGCGTGCCCAGCACCCTCACCGCAGCATCCACCGCGCTCCTCCAGAGCACCCGGTGTCCATCCGCTGGCGTGTTCACCCACGCCCTCACGTCCGCGTCCGGAGCCACCCAGCGCGCCAGCGCCTCGGCCCCTCCCGCGCCCGCGCCCGCCCTCGCCACCGCGTCCGCCGCCACGCCCGAGGCGCCGCCTCTCGGCAGCGTCGCCACCGCCGTCACCGCCACGCCCTCCTCCCCCACGCGCATCGCCACCCGCAGCCCGCGCACCTCCCCCATCGCCGCGCCCACCGCGTCGCGAGCCCGCTCCAGCACCCCCAGCGCCGCCTCCGGATCCCCGTAGTCCGGCGGCCGATCGTGCTCCCTCCGCGCCTCGCTGGCCGACGCGCTCCACTCGGTCAACAGCTCCGTCGTCACCGACTGCCACCGCGCCCTCAGCCTCGGCGCCGCGCCCTCACCCAGCGAGGCCACCACGTCGTCCTCCCCCGCCGCGCCTCCCCCCGCCGCCGTCGTCGTCCACGCCAGCCACCGACCCGCCCGCGCCAGCAGCGCCGCGTCCGTCGCGCACACCACCCTCGCCGCCACCGCGTCCACCACCGGAACCAGCGCGCACGACACCCCCTCGCCCCCAGCTCCCTCCCTCGACTCCGCCCGCTCCCCGAGGCCCTCCACCGCAACCATCCGGTACCGCGACGAGAGCGCCGCCCTCGCCTCCGCCGCGCTCCTCGGCGTCAGCGCCAGCACCCACGCCGCCCCCGTCGCGCCGCGCTCCACCGCGCACGCCGTCACCGGCCTCGACGTGTCCACCGCCCCCAGCACCGCCATCGGGACGCCCGCCCCCACCGCCAGCAGCAGGTCGACCGGAACCCTCGCCCCAAGCCGCTCCCCCAGCGCCTCCGCCGTCGCCCTCGGCCTCGCCAGCGACACCCTCCCCAGCACCCCCTCCGGCGCCGTCGGCGTCGCCGTCACCCTCAACCCCGCCGCGTCCCTCACCGCCACGGGCGGACGAGCGTCCCGACAAGCCACCAGCACCAGCACCGCCGCCAACGAGAGAGTCCTGCGCATCGCGGCCCAACCCTAATCCGTTCCGCGACGCAACGGGAGGACGTGACATATCCTGTCACGCCCCCGGGGAGCGCGGGTATCCCCCGGCGCAGGGCGCATGCTATGGCCCGGGAACACCCTCACCATGGCAGCGCGCGAAAGGCTAGGACCCCACGGCCCCCTCGCGAAGGTGCTCCCCGGGTACGAACCCCGGGAGGAGCAGCTTCGAATGGCCGATGCCGTCGAGCACGCCCTCCGGGAGAGCGGGACGCTGCTCATCGAGGCTGGCACCGGCACGGGGAAGTCCCTCGCGTACCTGGTCCCGGCGGCGGAGAGCGCGCAGCGGGTGGTGATCTCCACCGCCACCAAGGCCCTCGGCGAGCAGCTCGTGGAGAAGGACATCCCCACCATCCGACGCCTCGGGCTGCACCCCGACGTCACCCTGGTGAAGGGCCTCTCCAACTACGTCTGCAAGCGCCGCCTGGAGGAGTACCGCCAGTCCATCGTCACCGGCGCCGTGGCCCCGGAGCACGGCATCGACCGCATCCTCGACTGGGTCGAGCGCACCGAGACCGGCGACCGGAGCGACCTCCCCTCGCTCCCCGAAGACGCCGCCGTCTGGCGGGAGGTCACCTCCAGCTCCGACACCCGCATCGGCGCCAAGTGCCGCTTCTACGAGGAGTGCTTCGTCACGAAGATGCGCCGCGCCGCCGAGGCCTCGCAGATCATCGTCACCAACCACCACCTGTTCTGCGCCGACCTCGCCCTGCGCAACGGCTTCTCCGGCGCCCAGGCCCTCCCCGACTACGACGCCATCATCTTCGACGAGGCCCACGCCCTCGAAGACGTCGCCACGGAGTTCTTCGGGGTGCGCCTCACCCGCACCCGCGTCGACACCCTCGTCCGAGACGCCGACCGCGCCCTCCGGGCCGCCGGCTTCTTCGTCGACCGCTCCCGAGAGCAGTCCGTCCTGCGCACCCTGATGCAGCTCTCCTCCGGGGCGCTGCGGCTCTTCTCCTCCATCCCCCGCAGCACCGGCCGGCTGCTGCTCCAGGCCTCCATGCGCCGCGGCGAATTCGACGACGGCGCCCGGCTGCTCATGGAAGGCCTCGACGGCCTCCTCGGCCACGTGCGCGACTTCGTCGGATCGAGCGACCAGCTCCTCTCGGTCTCCCGCCGCGCGGCCACCCTCAAGGAGTCCCTCCAGACCATCCTCGATGAGGAGTCGCAGACCCACGTGGCCTTCGCCGAGCCCGACGCCCGCGGCGGCGGCGCCATCGGGGCCTCGCCGGTCGAGATCGGTCCGCTGATGAAGGAGCGCCTGTGGAGCCGCAAGGGAGCCGTCATCCTGGCCTCCGCCACGCTCTCCACCGGCGGCGACTTCGCCTTCATCCGACAGCGCCTCGGCATGCCCGAAGACACCGCCGAGCACTCCCTCCCGTCGCCCTTCGACTACGGCGAGCAGGCCGGGCTCTACATCCCCCGCAACCTCCCGGAGCCCCGAGAAGACCGCTGGCTCGACGCCGCCTGCGCGGAGATCAAGAAGCTCATCGCCATCACCGGCGGCGGGGCCTTCGTGCTCTGCACCAGCGTGCGGGTCATGCGCGCCCTCTACGACGCCCTTCGAGACGCCTGGGCCTTCCCCACCTGGGTGCAGGGACAGCTCCCCAAGAGGGTGCTGCTCGACCGCTTCCGCGCGGCCCACGACGGGGTGCTCTTCGCCACCTCCAGCTTCTGGGAGGGAGTCGACGTCCCGGGCCGGGCGCTGCGGCTGGTCATCATCGACAAGCTGCCCTTCGACGCCCCCAACGACCCGGTCACCGGCGCCCGCATCGCCCGGCTCATCGAGCAGGGAATCAAGCCCTTCGAGGCGCTCCAGGTGCCCGCCGCGGCGCTGGCGCTGAAGCAGGGCTTCGGGCGGCTCATCCGCACCCGCAAGGACGTCGGCATCGTGGCCATCCTCGACCGCCGCATCGTCACGCGCGGCTACGGCAAGACCCTCATCGAATCGCTCCCGCCCGCGTCCCGGCTCTCCTCCCTCGACGAGGTGCGCGCCTTCTGGACCATGGCCGACGCCCGCTCCGCCCCCGACGAAGCCCCCTCCGACGAAGCCCCCTGGAGACCCCTTTGATCGACCGCGACGCCCTGGCCCGAGAGCTCAACCCACCGCAGCTCGAGGCCGCCCTCCGCACCGACGGTCCGCTGCTGGTCTTCGCCGGCGCGGGCTCCGGCAAGACCCGGGTCATCACCTTCCGGGTCGCCCACATCCTCGACGAGAAGAACATCCCCCCGTGGCGCATCCTCGCGGTGACCTTCACCAACAAGGCCGCCCAGGAGATGCGGGAGCGCCTCCACCGCATCGTCGGCCACGACCGCGCCCGGGGCCTCTGGATCAGCACCTTCCACGCCCTCGGGGCGCGGCTCCTGCGGCGCTTCCATGAGCGCACAGGGCTGCGCCAGGACTTCGCCATCTACGACGACGGCGACCAGCGCTCGGTGATGAACCGCGTCTTCGATGAGCTGAAGATCGACGAGAAGTTTCTCCCGGTGCGCACCGCCCTCGGGGCCATCGACCGGGCCAAGCAGGAGGTGCTCGAGCCCGACGACCTCATGGCCCGCGCGGTCACCCTCCACGACAAGCAGATCGCCCGCGCCTGGGAGGCCTACGAGAAGCACCTCGCCAAGAACGGCGCCGTGGACTTCGGCGACCTGCTCTCCCGGCTCACCCGCCTCGTCGAGCGCGACGCCAGCGTGAGGGAAGAACTCCAGGAGCAGTTTCAATACCTGCTCGTGGACGAGTTTCAGGACACCAACAACGCGCAGTACCGGATGCTGCGCGCCATGGTCAACGAGCACCGCAACCTCTGCGTGGTGGGCGACGACGACCAGGCCATCTACCGCTGGCGCGGCGCGGACGTGCGCAACATCCAGTACTTCAAGCGGGACTTCCCCGACGCCCTCGTCGTGAAGCTGGAGCAGAACTACCGCAGCACGCAGCGCATCCTGCGCGCGGCCAACGCGGTGATCTCCAAGGCCCAGCAGCGGGAGGGCAAGACCCTCTTCACCCGCAACGGAGAGGGCGCTCCCATCGAGCTGCTCCCCTGTGAAGACGAGCGCGAGGAGGCACGGCACATCGCCCATGGGGTGAAGTCGACGCTGGCCAGGGGGGTTCCTGCGAGGGAGATCGCGGTCTTCTATCGAATCCACGCGCAGTCGAGGCCGCTCGAGGACGCCATGAGGGCGGCCAACATCCCCTACATGATCTATGGGGGCATGCGCTTCTATGAGCGCGCGGAGGTGAAGGACATCCTCGCGTACCTGCGCATGGTGCTCAATCCCAACGACGATGTGAGCCTGTTGAGGGTGGTCAACACCCCAGCGCGCAAGATCGGCAAGACCACCCTCGACCGGGTGACGGCGCACGCGACGGCCAGGCAGACCTCCATCTGGAAGCTGTTGGCCACCGGCGACCTGCCCGACGACGTGGGCGCCGCGGCGCGCAAGGCGCTGACCGGCTTCTATCGGCTGGTGGGGGAGATTCGCCGGGAGGCCGCGGCGATGCTCGACCGGCCCGCGGAGGTGGGGAGCCTGGTGTTCCAGAAGACCGGATACGCCCGGATGCTGGAAGACAACAAGGACGTCGAGAACGAGACCCGACACGAGAACATCCAGGAGCTGCTGGGCTCGATGCACGAGTACGCCCAGGAGGCCGACGAGCCGACGCTCTCGGGATACCTGGAGCGGGTGACCCTCAATGAAGAGACCCCGGAAGGGGAGGACAGCCCCAAGGTGTCGCTGATGACCGTGCACTCGGCCAAGGGGCTGGAGTTTCGCGCGGTGTTCATCGCGGCCATGGAAGACGGGATGTTCCCCTACAAGGGAACCGAGCTGGGGTCGGACCCGGAGGAGATGGAGGAGGAGCGGAGGCTTGCCTATGTGGCCATCACCCGGGCTCGGGAGCAGCTCAGCGTGTCGTTCACCCGATTCCGGCAGATCTTCGGGCAGACCCGGATCAATCCCCCGTCGCGCTTCCTTCTGGAGATACCGCCCGATGTGTTGTCGGGAAAGGTTCCTCGAAGGCACTTCGGAGAGGGGAGCACCCCTTCGCGAGAGAGCAGCAACACCTGGGGCAGCGGCGGTGGCGGCGGTGGTGGCGGATATCGGGTGGAGCGGGACCCGGTCCCGTCGAGGGCGAGGGAGCCGGAGGCGCCCGTGGTGAACGACGGCCCGGTGCTGGTGCGCGACAACCCCGCAGTGGGCTGGCAGCGCGGCATGCGGGTGCGCCATATGAAGTTCGGCACCGGCACCGTGAAGACCGTGCTCACCGGCGCGGAGCTCAAGGTGGAGGTGTATTTCCCCAACCTGGGAGCGACCAAGACCCTGCTGGCGGAGTACCTGCAACTGTTGGGGTGAGAGGGCCGACCAGCCCTTTCAACGTGCCGATGCGCCCGTCGCCGCGTACTTCAGGGCGCGGCGACGGGCTCGATGGCGCAATGAAAGGGCTGAATGATGCATCCGCAGCGCAACGAGTGGCTTGCCACTCCGATGAACTGTTTCGCGCGAACCCGTAGCGTCCAACGCGCAGCTTGTTCATTGGGCAACCGACCGATCGCAAGGCAGCAAAATCGAGAGCCGATGGGCATGACCGGCCGACGCCCGCTCGTTCCATGATATCCCCGCGGCCGCCATGAGCCGCCCACTCACCCTCTGCCTCGCCCTCGTCGCACTCTCCGCCTGCGCCGCTCGCCCGGCGCGCCCGACCGTCCGCTGGCAGCCCCGCTCCGGGCCGACGCTCGACCAGCTGCTCAACGTCCACCGCGCCTGGGCCCCGTCGCCCTCTCCCGATGGCCGCGCCGTCGCCTTCCTCTCCGACACCGCCGGGCTCCCCCAGGCGCACTCCCTCACCGTCGGCACCGTCCCCGTGCCGGAGTCCTCCTGGCGTCGGCTGGTCACCGCCTCCGAGCGGGTGCAGTTCGTCTCCTATGCCCCCGACGGGCGCTTCCTCTTCATGGGCCGCGACACCGGCGGCAACGAGAACACCCAGCTCTTCCGCTCGCTCCCCGACGGCGCCTCCATGGTCTCCCTCACCCCCGAACCCCAGGTGAGGAACAACTTCGGCGCCCTCTCCGAAGACGGCCGCCAGGTGGCCTTCACCGCCAACAGCCGCTCCGCCGGGGACTTCGACGTCTACGTCCGCCCCGCCGACGACGGCGCCGCCCGCCGGGTCTTCGAGGCCGCCGGGCACCACGAGGCCATCGACTTCTCCCCCGACGGCCAGCGCCTCCTCATCACCGAGGAGCGCTCCAACTTCGATCAGGACGTCTTCGTCGTCGGACTCGCCACACCCGCCCCCGCGCCCATCCGACTCACTCCCCACCAGGGTGATGTCCGTTATCAGCACCCGATCTTCACCCGGGACGGCCACCGGGTGCTGGTGCTCTCCGACCACGGCCGCGAGGCCATGAACCTCGCCCTCCTCTCCGCCGACACCCCCCTCGCCGGGGCCCCGCAGTTCGTGCTCACCGACGATCACGACATCGAGAACATCGCCCACGCGAGAGACACCCTCGCCCTGGTCTTCAACGTGGACGGCTACAGCCAGCTCCGCCTCTACGACGCCTCCGACCCCGCGCACCCGAGAGAGATCGCACGCCCCGCGCTGCCCCCGGGCGTGATCTCCTCGGTCGCCTTCGCCCACGACGGCAGCGCCCTCTTCGTCGACCTCTCCCGAGCGACGGCCCCCGATGAGATCTACCGCGTGGAGTCCCCAAGCGGAGCCGTCTCCGTGGTGACCGCCGCCGACCACGCAGGCCTCGACGCCAACGCCCTCGTCGAGCCCACCCTGGAGCGCGTCCGCAGCTTCGACGGACTGGAGGTCCCGGTCTTCCTCTATACCCCGAGGGGGCTGCGCCCCGGAGAGCGGGCGCCCGTGGTCGTCTGGGTGCACGGCGGCCCGGAGGCGCAGTTCACTCCCTACTTCAATGCAGTGATCCAGTTCATGGTGGGTCACGGCTACGTGGTGGCGGCGCCCAACGTCCGGGGCTCCACCGGCTATGGCAAGCGCTACTCCCACCTCGACGACGTGGAGCGCCGCGAAGACAGCGTGCGCGACCTCGCCGAGGTCAACCGCTGGCTTCGCGCCCGCCCCGAGGTGCACCCCGACCGCATCGCCGTGCTCGGCGGATCCTATGGCGGATACATGGTCCTCGCCGCCCTGACGCTCAACCCGGAGCTTTGGGCGGCGGGCTGCGACATCGTCGGCATCGCCAACTTCCGCACCTTCCTCGAGCGCACCGCCTCGTACCGCCGCGCGCTCCGCGAGGCCGAGTACGGCTCCCTCGCCCGCGACGGCGCCGTGCTCGACCGGGTCTCCCCCATCCACCGCGTCGACCGCATCCGCGCTCCGCTCTTCGTCATCCACGGCGCCAACGACCCTCGCGTCCCCGTCGGGGAGGCCGAGCAGATCGTCGCGGCCCTGCGCGCCCGCAACCAGCGGGTCGAGTACCTCCGCTTCGAGAACGAGGGCCACGGCATCTTCCGCCGGGAGAACCGCGTCTCGGCCTACGGCGCCCTCGCCCGCTTCTTCGACGACGTGCTCGGGCGCTGAGCCCCCGCGCCTCCCCCACCGCGGCGCCGATGGGATTCCCGTTGCGCCGCTGCCGCGCGCTGTGGCCCAATCGCCACCGATGCGGCGGGTCGTGGTGCTGGGCGTGACGATCCTCCTTGGCTGCGCGGCCTACCAGCGCGGCGAGGGCCTCGACCCGGCCACCCTCCCCTCGGCGCTGCGGCCCGACTACGAGCTCTTCGCCCAGCGCTGCTCCCGCTGCCACTCGCTCTCCCGCCCGCTCAACACCCGCATCTCCTCCGACGATCACTGGCGCGTCTACGTCGCCCGCATGCGCCGGATGCCGGGCTCGGGCATCTCGCCCGACGACGTCCCGGGGCTGCTCCGCTTCCTGAACTGGTACTCGGCCGCACGGCGCTCGCCCGATGGCGGCGTGGGAGGTACGCGATGAAATCCCGCGCGTTGATGCTACTGCTCTGCCTCGTCGGGGTGCTCTCGCCCCTCGCGGCCCGCGCCATCGACCTCAACCTGGCCGGAACCCTCCAGCTCGACTACCTCTTCAGCCCCTTCGGCCGGAGCGACCCCCGCCCCGCCAGCCACACCCTCGACGGCTTCACCGAAGAACTCTCCCTCAAGCTCGCCATCGACATCTCCTCGCACGCCTCGGCCAACGTCAAGGCCTGCTTCGGCTGCCACGGCTTCGAGGTCGGCATGGCCTATGTCGACTTCCGCCTCGCCGACGAGTTCAACATCCGCGTAGGGCGCTTCTCCCCGACCTTCGGCGAGTTCGGCCTGCGCCACGACCCGGGCAACCACCGCCTCAGCGACAAGCCCCTCCCCTACGACATGGGCCGGATGCTCCGACTCAACGCCTTCGGCGACTCGGTGCTCCCCTCCCCCTATGTCGACAACGGCATCGAGTTCTCCGGCACCCACTTCTTCGACCGAAGCCTGCAGTTCGACTACGCCGCCCACGCCGTCGCCGGGCTGCGCGCCAACACCGACACCCCCTACGACGTCGACTTCATCGCGTCTCGCTCCGCCGCTCCGTACTATATCGACAACAACTCCCAGCCCTCGGTCGGAGGCCGGGTGGGGCTCACCGCGCGCCTCGCCAGCCGCGTCGACCTGAGCCTCGGCGGATCGGCCATCTGGGGCGCCTACGACACCCGCGCCCGCATGACCTACACCGTGCTCGGCGCCGACCTCTACCTTCGCGCCGGGCGCACCAACGTGCGCGCGGAGTACCTCATCCGACGAACGGACATGTACGCCGCCGACCAGGGCCGCTTCGAGTACATGCTCCAGACCCAGGCCGACGGGTCGCTCCCGGAGCGCACCTTCCAGGTGAGGGACGGCTGGTACGTGGAGGTCGAGCAGCCGGTGCTGCGCAACCTCGACGTCATCCTGCGCTGGGACGGCATGCGCCGCCGAGGCAACACCGCCCCCGGCTCACAGCTCGACTTCGAGGCGGGCGTCTCCCGATGGACCCTCGGCGCCCAGTACGTCGTCGAGCGCGGATATCGCTTGAAGGCCTCCGCGGAGCACTACTCCTGGTGGGGCATGCGCAACGGCATCGACCAGGACTGGGCCTTCCACCTCGGGGCCGTCGCGACCTTCTGATCTCCGATCAGAACAGGCGGTTGAGCCCGTTGAGCGCCGCCACCCGATAGGCCTCGGCCATGGTGGGGTAATTGAAGGTCGTATTGACGAAGTAGTTGATGGTGTTGCGGCCCTCGGGCTGGCTCATCACGGCCTGGCCGATGTGGATGATCTCGCTGGCCTGGTGGCCGAAGCAGTGGATCCCCAGGATGGCCAGCGTCTCCCGGTGGAAGAGCAGCTTGAGCATGCCGACGGTCTGCCCGGTGATCTGCGCCCTCGCCAGGCTGCGAAACAGCGAGTGCCCCACTTCATAGGGGACCTTGTCCGCCGTGAGCTCCCGCTCGGTGCGCCCGAGCGAGCTGATCTCCGGGGTGGTGTAGATGCCCGTGGGGATGTCCTGAGCGAGCCGGTTGTCGCAGGAGCCGCAGGCGACGTGCGTGGCCGCGAAGCGCCCCTGGTCGTAGGCCGCGCTGGCGAGGGCGGGCTGCCCGATGACGTCGCCCACCGCGTAGATGTGCGGGAGCGAGGTCTGGTACTGCTCGTTGACCTTGATCTGGCCGCGGTCGTCGGTGAGCACGCCGAGGGCCTCGAAGCCCATGTTCTGGCTGTTGCCGGTGCGGCCGTTGGCCCAGAGCAGCACGTCGCTCTTCACCCGCTTGCCGCTCTTCAGGTGCAGCACCACGCCGTCCTCCACCGGCTCGATGCGCTCCATCTCCTCGTTGTGTCGGATGACGCAGCCCTGGTCGCGCAGGTGATAGGAGAGCGCGTCGATGATCTCGTCGTCGAGGAAGGACAGCAGCTTGTCGCGCGTGTTGATGAGGTTCACCTTCACGCCCAGCGTGCGGAACATCGACGCGTACTCGCAGCCGATCACCCCGGCGCCGTAGATGGTGATGTTGGACGGCGTCTCCTTGAGGCGCAGCACCGTGTCGCTGTCGCAGATGCGGAAGTGCGAGAAGTCGACGTTGGCCGGGCGGTAGGGCCGCGACCCGGAGGCGACCACGAAGGCCCGCGCGTGAAGCCGCTCGGAGGCCCCGCCGGGCGCCTCGACCTCCACCACGTTGGGCCCGATGAAGCGCGCCGAGCCGTGCACCACGCGCACCCGGTTGCGCTCGTAGAAGCCGTGGCGCATCGACACCTGGCGCCGCACCACGCTCTCCGCCGAGCGGAGCATCCCGGAGAGGGGGATGGGCTCGTCGTTGGCGAGCAGCGGCATGAAGAGCGGGTTGTTGCGAAACTCCGCGAGCTGAGAGACCGAGTGCCGCAGGGCCTTGGAGGGGATGGTGCCCCAGTGGGTGCAGCCGCCGCCGACGTCGTGGTAGCGCTCCACCACCGCCACCGACAGACCCGACTTGGTGGCCTTCATCGCGGCGCCTTCGCCGCCTGGGCCGCTCCCGATCACGACGAGGTCGTAGTGCTGTTCCATCGCGCCGGGCGGTGATCACCCGCAGACGGCGTCCGGGTCAAGCCCTTCGCCCATCTGCAGGTGTTCTCAGCCCCGCAGCACCGATGCCGTGGCCGTGTCCCCCCGGGCGATGTCGTCCGGCGTCCCCTCCGCCACCACCCGCCCTCCAGCGCGCCCCCCTCCGGGGCCGAGCTCGAGGATCCAGTCGGCGGCCCTCAGCACCGACGGGTGGTGCTCGATCACCACCAGCGAGTCTCCCCGGTCGACGAGCTGCTGCATCACCGTGATGAGCTTCATCACGTCCGACACATGCAATCCCGTGGTGGGCTCGTCGAGCACGTAGAGCGTCCCGCCGCCGCCGGTCTGCAGCTCCGTCGCCAGCTTGATGCGCTGCGCCTCTCCGCCGGAGAGCGTGTGCGAGCCCTGCCCCAGCGCCAGGTACCCGACCCCCAGGTCGTGGAGCAGGTCGAGCGGGCGCTTCACCTTCGCCACCTGCGAGAACACCTGCCTCGCCTCCTCCACCGTCAGCCCCAGGATCTCCCCGGCGTCGTAGCCATGCAGCTTGACGTCCCGGGTCTCCCTGGAGAAGCGCGCCCCCGCGCACACCTCGCAGGGCACCACCACGTCGGCCATGAAGGCCATCTCCACGTGCTTCACCCCCGCGCCGTCGCAGGTCTCGCAGCGCCCTCCGCCGCTCTCGGCGCTGGTGTTGAACGAGAACCTCCCGATGCCCCACCCCCGCTTCTTCGCCTCGGGCATCAGCGAGAACAGCTTCCTGATCTCATCCCAGATGCCCACATAGGTCGCCGGCACCGAGCGGGGCGTACGACCGATGGGCGACTGGTCGATGGCCACCGCCCGCTTGAGCGCCTTCCACCCGTCGATGGACTGATGGGCCAATGGCTCCTCGGTGGTGAGCTTCAGCTTCTCCCTCACCGCCCTCAGCAGGATCTTCTCCACCAGCGTGCTCTTGCCGCTGCCCGACACGCCCGCCACGCACACGAAGCGCCCCAGCGGAAACCTCGCCGTGGTCGATTGGAGGTTGTGCCCCCGCGCTCCCTTGAGGGTGAGCATCGGGACGTCCTTCATCGGGCGGCTCCGCGCCCCCTCTCCCACCGCGATGCGCAGCGCCCTCGCGGTGGGGCCGTCGCCCGCCAGCACCTCCGCCGCCGGTCCGTTGCCCACCACGTGGCCGCCCGCCTTGCCGCCCGCGGGGCCCAGGTCGACGATCCAGTCTGCGCTCTGGATCACCTCGGCGTCGTGCTCCACCACGATCACGCTGGCGCCCCGGTCGACCAGCGCCCTCATGGCCTTCACCAGCCGCTGCGTGTCCCGACCATGGAGCCCGATGGTGGGCTCATCCAACACATAGAGCACACCCGTGAGCCCGGCGCCGATCTGCGCCGCGAGCCTCAGCCGCTGCATCTCTCCACCCGACAGGGTGTTGGCCCTCCGATCGAGGGTGAGATAGTCGAGCCCGAGTTCCAACAGCGTGGTGAGCTTGCCCTCCAATTGGGACTTCGGCGCCTCTGCGATGATGGCCTCCCGGGGGGTGAGCGTCATCGCGGTGAGCGCGTCGCGCATCTCCTCCGGGGTGCTCGCCATGGCCTCGTGGAAGCGCTTTCCCCCCAGCCGGACCGCCCTGGGAATGGGCGCCAGACGCGACCCCCCGCAGGGGCGGCAGGGGTCTCCGTCGCTGTCCACGCCTCGACCCTCGCAGGCCTTGCACTGCCCTTGAGGGGTGTTGAAGGAGAAGTGCCGAGGGTCCAGCTCGGGAATGCCAAGTCCGCACTTCGGACACGCCCTCCGGGTGCTCACCACCTGAGGCTCGCCCACCCGCCCGGTGCGCTCGTCCCTCTCGATGACGCAATTGCCCTCCGCCAGCGACACCGCCGCGCGGATCATCTTCAGCAGAGCTTCGGGCTCGCTGGCGTGCGCTCGGCCCATCCAGAGCCACACGTCGTGCACCTTGGTCTTCTTCAGCGCCGGGACCTTGTCGGGCTCATGGTCGACGCCGTCGACCCTCACCTGCTCGATGCCCGACTTGCGAGCGCGCTCGATGACCTCCCCGTGGAGGCCCTTCCTCGCCCTCACCACCGGAGCGAAGATCGACAGGTTGGCGTTGGGCGGATAGTGGGTGGAGAGCTCCTCCACGATGGCCTCGGGGGAGCGCGCCCCGATGGGGAGATCGCACTTGGGGCAATACGGAGTGGCCACCTTCGCATAGAGCAATCGAAGGTAGTGGGCGACCTCGGTGACCGTCGCCACGGTGCTCATCGCCCCGGCGCGCGCGGTGCGCTGCTCCAGGGAGATGGCCGGGGGAATGCCCACCACCCGGTCGACGTCCGCCCGGCCCAGCGAGGGGAGGTACTGCCGCGCATAGGGAGAGAGCGTCTCCAGGAAGCGCCGCTGCCCCTCGGCGTAGATCACATCGAAGGCCAGCGAGCTCTTGCCGGAGCCCGAAGGCCCGGTCATCGCCACCAGCTTCTCCCGAGGAATCTCCAGGTGGCCGACGTGGAGGTTATGCTCCCTCGCCCCATCGAGAATGATCGAGTCGGGCACCGTGATGGACGCTGGCGGACGCACCGCCCGGGCGCGGTCGACCCCTCGCGACCGGGTGGAGTCGAGCGCGTCTCGGAGGTACGGGGCGAAGCGCGAGCGCTTGACCTTCGCGACCTGCTCGGGAGTGCCCTGGGCCACCACCTCGCCGCCCGAGTGCGCCGCCTCGGGGCCCAGGTCGATCACCCAGTCGGCCCTCGCGGCCACGTAGGGCTCGTGCTCCACCACCACCACGGTGGCCCCCCGATCGACCATGGCGTCGAGGGTGTCGAAGACCCTCGCCACGTCCCGACGGTGAAGCCCCGTGGTGGGCTCGTCGAGGATCACCAGGCTCCCCCGGCGCACCTCGGAGAGGGAGGCCGCGAGCTTGAGCCGCTGCGCCTCGCCCCCGGAGAGGTGGGAGAGCGGCTGCCCCACCCGGAGATAGCCGAGGCCCACGTCGAGCAGGGGTTTGAGCGCCGTGACCAGGTGCTCGTCGTCGCGGAAGTGATCGGCCACCGCGAAGGCCGACATCTCCAGCACGTCGGCGATGGAGGCGCCGCGCACCCGCACCTCCAGCACCTCGTCCTTGAAGCGGCGGCCGTGGCAGTCGGGGCACTGGAAGCTCACGTCCGCCAGGAACTGCATCTCCACGGTCTCGTAGCCCGCCCCCTCGCAGGTGGGGCAGCGCCCTCCCTCGACGTTGAAGGAGAAGGTTCGAGAGGAGTATCCGCGCTCCTTGGACTCCGGCGCCGACGCGAAGCGCGCTCGGATGCGGTCATAGATCTTGAGGTAGGTGGCGGGGTTGCCTCGGGTGGTGCGCCCGAGCGGCCCCTGGTCGACGTGCACCACGTCGGTGATGGCGTCGACGCCCTCGAGGGCGTCGTAGGGCAGCGACTCCTCCGCGCGCACCGAGAGCCCTCGCGCCGCGAGCGCCCGGGTCACCGCGGGGTAGAGGGTCTCCCCCACCAGCGAGCTCTTGCCCGACCCCGAGACCCCGGTGATGACCGTGAGCACCCCGGTGGGAATGACCAGGTCGACCGCCTTGAGGTTGTGCCCTCGCGCTCCGAGGAGGGAGAGGAAGCCCCGGCCCTTGCGGCGCTTCGGATGCGCCAGACCCATCGAGCGGAGCGCCTCTCCGGTGGGCGTCCCCGCGCGGGTGAGCGTCGCCGGGTCGCCGTCGAAGATGATGCAGCCGCCCGCCTCGCCCGCCTCGGGGCCCAGCTCGATCACCCGGTCGCTGGCGGCGATCACGTCGAGGTCGTGCTCGATGATCAGCGCCACGTTGCCGAGCTGGGCGATGCCCCGCGCCACCCCGATGAGCCGCTCGGCGTCCCTGGGGTGCAGCCCCGCGGTGGGCTCGTCGAGCACCATCAGCGTCCCGGTGAGGGAGGTGCCCAGCGCGGCCGTGAGCGCCACGCGCTGCACCTCGCCGCCGGAGAGCGTGCGGGAGGCCCGCTCCAGGGAGAGGTACCCGACGCCCACGTCATCGAGGTAGCCGAGCCTCGCGCGGATCTCCCTCAGCACCCGATCGGTCGCCTCGTCCCCGGAGGGCACCGACTCCAATCGAGCGCGGAGCTCGGTCACCGGCAGCGCCCCGGCGTCTCCAATGGACAAGCCCGACACCCGGTAACGGGAGACCTCCGAGCGCACCCGAGACCCCTTGCACGAAGGGCAGGTGGTGTATCTCCGGAAGCGGGAGAGGAAGACCCTCACGTGCATCTGGTAGGCCTTGCCCTCCAGCCACGAGAACCACGCGCGCACCCCGGTGAACCCCTTGGTGCCTTCGAGGATCATGTCGCGCTGCTTCTCGCTGAGCTCCCTCCAGGCTTTGTCCGTCGGGATCTTCTGCGCCTTGCAGAGCGTCGCCAGGGCCTTGCGCTCGAAGGCCGTGGTCTTGCCCGTCCAGGGCTTGATGGCTCCCTTGTCGAGAGAGAGCGACGCGTCGGGGACGACCTTGTCCCAATCGATCTCGATGATGCGCCCGAAGCCCCGGCACTCCTCGCAGGCCCCGAGCGGCGACTGGAAGGAGAAGAGCGCCGGCGAGGGCTCTGGATAGGTTCGCCCGCAGTGGGCGCAGTCGAGCCCGCGGCTGTAGCGATCGACGCGCCTGCCCGCCTCCTGCCGGTCGACCCAGTGGACCTCCGCGCGACCGCCCTTCGCCATCGAGGTGCTCAGCGCCTCGGCCACGCGGGAGCGCTCCGCCCCGGTCACCTTCAGCCGGTCGGCGATGACGTCGATGCCGCCGTGCACGATGACCTCCGAGGGGGCCACCTCGTCGAGGTCTCTCGCCTCGCCCCCGATGAGCGCGCGCCGGTAGCCCTCCTCCAGCAGCCGCTCTCTCACCCCCAGGTAGCGCTCGGCGTCGTCGACCGAGACCCGCCAGGTGACCACCGCCCGCTCTCCGTCCGAAGCCAGCACGGCGTCGGTGGCTCCCGCGACGGTGCCCCGGTGGACCTCGCGGTTGCAGCCCTCGCACACGATGGTCGAAGCCCTCGCCCAGAGCAGCCGGAGGTAGTCCGTGAGCTCGGTCATGGTGCCGACGGTGGAGCGCGAGGTGCGCACCGGAGCCCCGCGGTCGACCGCGATGGCGGGCGGCACCGGGTCGAGCGAGCCCACCGGCGGCCGGTCGCGGCGCTCGAGAAACTGCCGCGCGTAGGCCGAGAAGCTCTCGACGAAGCGCCGCTGCCCCTCGGCGTAGAGGGTGTCGATGGCGAGCGAGCTCTTGCCCGCGCCGCTCACCCCCGCGATGGTGACCAGCTCCCCGGGGCGGAGGTCGAGGTCGATGCCCTGGAGGTTGTGGGTGCGCGCGTTGCGGAGACGGGTAGGTTCCATGTTGTGTGGGGGGTGCCGGAGGGTTCTCGTCAGATGTCGCGAGCGGCCCTCTGGGCGCCACGGGTGACCGTGCTACTCCCATCGGGTGCGTCGCCTCGCGTTGGTCACGGTGCTGGTCGGCTCTCTGGTCCCCCGCGGGGTGTGGGCACAGCCCTCGCGCGGTCGCCTTCAGCCGGTGGCATCCGTACACCCGTTCAGTACTCCCGTCGAGGCCGTCGCCGCCGCCCGCGCCCTCCTGAGGGAGTCCCGGCCCGACGCCGCCGTCGCCCTGCTCGACCGCCAGCGCCTCGCCTGGCGCCGCTCCCCCGAGCTCGCCGCCACCCGCGCCATCGCCCGCTTCCAGCTCCTCGCCCCGCCGCTCGAACCGTCGTCCTCGCGCACCCTGAGCCCCGCCGCGCAGCGCGAGCTCGCCGCCATGGAGCCCGTTCTTACACGGCACGGTAATACCCGTCCCGACGACGCCCTCGCGGCGCTCACCCTCGGCCGGCTCCGCATGGTGCTGGGCTCGCTCGACGCCGCCGCGAGCGCCTTCGAGGCCGCCGGCCAGGCCGACCCGCGCGACCCGACCGCATGGAACGACCGCGCCATGGTCCTCGTGGCGCTGCACCGGCTGCCCGAGGCGGAGCGCTCGCTCATCCTCGCGACCGAGCGCTCGGGCCGCGACCCGGAGCCCTGGAACAACCTCGGCGCCGTGCGCCTCGCCCGCGGCGACGCCCGCTCCGCCGTCGAGGCCTTCCAGCGCGCGTGCGAACTCTCGCCCTCCACCCCCCGCCTGCGCTCCGACCTGGGCGCCGCGCAGCTCGCCGCGGGCTCACCCCGGGACGCCGTCGCGAGCTTCGAGGCCGCCGCCGCCGCGGCCCCCGACGACCCCGTGGTGCTGGGCAACCTCGGCTACGCGCTCAGCCTCAGCGACCGCCCCGACGAGGCCCTCGCGACGCTGCGACGCGCCGCCGCCATGCCCGGCCGCACCGCCACCATCGAGGACAACCTCGGGCTCGTGCTGCTGCGCCGGGGTGATCGCGCCGGGGCGAGGGCGGCCTTCGAGCGCGCCGTGGCGCTGGCGCCGGA
This sequence comes from Myxococcaceae bacterium, assembly GCA_004297725.1. Classification (GTDB taxonomy): domain Bacteria; phylum Myxococcota_A; class Polyangia; order Polyangiales; genus SCUS01. The sequence goes on from SCUS01000126.1 coordinate 37,700, forward strand.
AGACCCCAGGGCGAGGGCCCACCTCGCCTCGATGGGCGAGCGCTGAGGAGTCCCCCTCTACTCGCTCCGAGGGTCGTGACGCTTGCGCGTGGCCTTGGTCTCCGCGACGGAGATCTCCACCAGCTTCGGGATGACCTTGTTGACCCCGACCGCCACGGGCGAGACCGCGCCGGGCGTGGGAGTGAAGCCCCGCTCGCGCCCCAGCACCGGCACCGCGCCGGAGGACAGCCGGGCGGTGTCAGGGAGGGGCAGCACCACGCGCTCACGAAGGGTCGAGCGCACCTTCGCCAGGAGCTGCTCCCACGCGACGCGCTCTTCGGGTCGGTTGAAGACGTGCTTGAGGCCGAGGCCTCCATGGGCGTTCCAGATGGCGCGGGAGGTCACCGCCCCGTTGCCGAACTCGCTCCTCCACTCGCAGCGCACCTCCGAGTCGGGCTCGATGCGGTGGTTGATCGACGCCCGCGCGCCGCGCATCGACACGTCGACCAGGGTGCACGGATAGATACGAGTGCTGCCCCGCGGCGACGTCACCAGGATGACCGACAGCTCGACCGGGTAGCGCCACTCGTGCCGGCCGCTGGCCTCGCGCTGCCCGTGGGCCCACTGCGCCACGAAGCGCCCCGCCTCGACGGACGAGCGGAGGAAGCGCACGCCGAGGCCGCTGCGCGTACCCGCCCCCGCGGGCCGACGCGACTGCACCACCCCCTCGAGAAACATCCCGCAGGGCTGACCCTCCAGGCCGATGCGCAGGTCGACCGCCGCGCCCAGCGAGAGGTCGTACAACCCCGGGATGACCAACGCTCCCTCCTCGCCGGCCTCGCGGAAACCATCCCGCAGCGCGGCTCGCGACAGGTGCACCTCGACGATTTTCTCGGGAAGCGTCATCTCGTTCGAAGGCCCGACAATACCCTCCTCCCGCGATCGGGTCCATGTCGCTGAGCAGGCTTCGTCGAACGTACGTTGGTACTGTTCAGCCGGTGACGGCTCTCTGGTAGAGTGCCGTTCCAGACAACAGCCATGCCCCGATATACCTCCTTCGGACAGAGCGACGTCGGCCGCGTGCGCAAGCACAACGAAGACGCCTTCATCATCGACGACAGCCTCGGACTCTATGTGGTCGCGGACGGCCTCGGCGGACACGCCGCAGGCGAGGTCGCGAGCGAAGAGGCCGTGTACAACATCCGCGGCTGGGTGCGCCGCGAGCGACCGAAGGTCGAGTCGCTCATCACCGACCCCTACGACGTCGACCAGCAGAACGTCGCCGAACAGATCCTCCGCGGCGCCATCCAGGCCGCCACGTACCTCATCCACTCGATGGCCGAGTTCGACGAGACCAAGGCCGGCATGGGCACCACCACCTCGGTGCTGATGCTCCTCGGCCGCGTCGCCGTCATCGGCCAGGTCGGCGACAGCCGCATCTACCTCGCCCGCGACGGACAGATCGCCCAGATCACCGACGACCACACCCTCATCGCCGCGCAGATTCGCGAGGGCATGCTCACGCCGGAAGAAGCCCGCTACGCGCCGCACCGCAACGTGATCACCCGCGCGGTCGGCAGCCACGAGTACGTCGAGGTCGACACCCGCGTGGTGGAGACCATCCCCGGCGACCGCTTCCTGCTCTGCAGCGACGGCCTCCACGGCTACGTCGAGGAGCCCGACGAGATCCTCCCCATCCTCTCGCTCCCGGTCGAGCAGGTCACCCAGCGCCTCATCGACATCGCCAACACGCGCGGCGGCAAGGACAACATCACCGCCATCGTGGTCGAGGTCCACGAGGTGTGATCCCTCGAGCCGCGCTGCTCGCGCTGCTCGCCTCGGTGACCTCCTGCGGAGCCCGCACAGGCCTCAACGACGAGGGCTACGAGCCCGCTTCGCTCTATTGCACCGACGCGGTCTTCGTCGCCCGCCCGTCGCGCGACCTCGCCCTGGTCGCAGGCGTTCCCCGAGCGCTCCGAGGCCTCGCCCGCTGGTCGGTGGTGAGCTCCCCGAGCGGCTCGACCCCGACGCTCCAGAGCGACGGCGGAGAGCGGGCGACCTTCCGCTCCGACCGCGAGGGGAGCTACGTCGTCCGGGTCACCGTGCCCTCCAGCGCCGACCGCGACGCGGGCGACGGCGGCCCCGCGACGGAGCTCTCCTGCACCCTCACCGTGCAGGTGCGCGCCGCGGGCCCGGTCGTCACCTGCCCCGCGGAGCTCACCGTCGCCCCGCTGCAGCCCGTCGACCTCGAGGGCCGCGTCGCGGGCGACCGCGCCATCCGCAGCGTCGGGTGGACCATCGACGGCGCCCCCTCCGGCAGCGCCCGCCGACCGCCCGATCCCACGGACCGGGCGCGCACCCGCTTCACCCCCGACATCGCCGGCGACCACCGGCTGCGCTTCCGCGCCGTCGACTCCGACGGGGCCAGCGACGAGTGCGTCACCGTCGTCCACGCGGTGCCCCGCGAGGGGCTGCGCATCGAGCTCTCCTGGGATCCTCCGGGCCGGTCGTGCCCCGCCAGCGCCGGCGCGGCGTGCGACTCCAGCGACGTCGACCTGCACCTGCTCCAAGGGGTCGGCGACCCCAACTGGCGCACCGACAGCGACTGCTACTACGGCAACTGCACCAACAGCCGCGGCCTGCGCTGGGGCGCGCTGACCGTCGACGACGACCCGCACCTCGACATCGACGACGTCACCGGCCACGGCCCGGAGAACATCAACATCCTCCGACCGAGCGCGCGCTTCTACCGCGTGGGGGTGCACTACTACAGCGACCACGGCGCGGGACCGCAGGCCGCCACGCTCACCGTCTACTGCAACGGCGCCACGGCCGTCGCCCGCCTCGGCCCGATCACACTCAGCTCCCGAGGCGGCCCCGACGACAACGATTTCTGGATCGCCGCCGACGTGCTCCCGCTGCCCGGCGGAGGCTGCCGCGTGGCGCCCATCTCCCGCGGAGGCCGACCGTGGATCGTCCGACAGTCCGAAGCGCTGACCTCCCCGGGCCCAGGCGCGCCGTGACAGCGCGCGGCTCCTGGTGGCATCGTCCCGCGGTGTGAAGCCACGGGTTCCGCTCGCGCTCGTCCTCCCCGCCGTCGCCGTCATCAGTTGCAATGTCTATGACCCGGCGCTCCTCGACCGGCGCGACGCGGGGGCGGATGTTACCCGGGACGGTAATAGCGACCGCGGCCCCGTGAGCGACCTCGCGACCGACCGCCCCGGCGACGTCACCGACGCGGGACCTCGCTCCGACGCGATGGACGCCTCGGTCACCGACGGTGCGGCGAGGGACGCCTCCGTCGACGCCCCTCTCGACGCCCGCTCGGACGCCCCCTCGGACCTCGGGCGCGACGTGCCCGACGTGCCCGCGGACGTGCCTCCGAGCTGCTCCGCCACCCTGGCGATGGGGACGCCCTGCATCGAGCCCGTGACGGGCCACCGATGGAGCCCCGACGAGCCCCGGCTGCTGGCTCCCGGCGCCCTCGCCGTCACCGCCGACCGGCTCTATGTGAGCGACCCGGGCGGCGCCCGGGTGATGGCCTACGACCTCGGCGTCTCGCCCATCGCCCCCGTGCGGCTCGCGGGCACCGGCGTCGCGGGCAGCTCCCTCGTGGGCGGCCCCGCGCGCTCCACCCCGCTGGGCGCGATCGCCTCGATGGTGCTGCTCCCCGGCGGCACCGTGCTGCTCGCCGACCAGGAGGCGCACCAGGTGCTGCGCCTTCGCGACGGGCGCGTCGAGCCGCTGCCGCTGGCGCTCTCGCTCCCCGCGGGGCCCTTCGGCCTCGCCTACGCGCCAGACACCCGGGAGCTCTTCGTCACCGGCGACAACCGGATCCATGTGGTTCCGCTCGACGCGGACGGCGGCGTCGGCGCGGCGAGCACCGTCGTCGGCCAGCTGTGCGGCGGCGCGTGCCCCGGCTTCAACGGCGACGGACGAGAGGGCACCGGCACCGCGCTCGCGCACCCCGTCGGCGTCGACGTGGACACCACCTACGTCTACTTCTCCGACCGCGACAACTGCCGCGTCCGGCGCTACCGCCGCGACGACCCGATGCGCCGCGTGGAGACCTTCGCGGGCTCGACCTGCGAGCTCGCCGGCGATCCGCTGGGCGACTCCACGACGGGCTTCGTGCCGAGGGAGGCGCTGCGCCTCGGCCGCGTCACCGACGTGCGCTACGGCGTCGACGGCTCGATCTACTTCGTCGACGCGACGCACTGCGCGGTGTTCCAGGTGGTGGCGAGGGCGCTCACCACCGCGCGCATCGTGCTGGGCTCGCGCTACGGCTGCAACCAGCCCACCGGCTCCGGGGGGATCACCATCGGCCGCATCGGGGGCATCGCCATGAGCGCCGACCGCAGCGCCGTCTATGTGAGCGACCTGCAGCAGCAGCGGGTGCTGCGCGTCGAGAACACCGCCATGGGAGGCTCTCCCCGGGTGGTCGTGGCGCTGGCTCCGGGCGCCTTCCCCTCGGCGGACGAGGACGCCTCGGGGCTGCGCGCGGGGCGCCCCTCCGGGCTGGCGCTGCTCAACGACCGCGCCACGATGCTGCTCTCGGGCTCGGCCGAGGGCCGGGTGTACCGCGTGGACAACGGGCGCTCGAGGGTGCTGCTCGGCGCGGGGACGGTGAGCCCGGCCGCGACGGGCGACGCGATCGATCCGGCGACGCTGCCTCCGACCTCGGTGGCCGGCCTCGCGGGCGATGGCACCCACGCGCTGCTCGGGATGCCCGAGCGCGGGGTGATCGCGGACCTCCTCGGGCTGCCGACGGCCCCGAGGCTGCGGCGCGTGGCGGGGCGCTACTCCGACGCGGCGCTCGATGGCGGCGTCGACGGCGGCGCGGACGCCGGGAGCGCGGCGACGGAGATGGGCTTCGAGCTCCCTGCGTGGCCCTTCACGCAGACCGGGCAGACCTGGTTCAGCGACGCGAGGGCGAGGGTGTGGCGGGTGACCTCCGGCAGCGCGGCGGTCATCGCCGGGAGCGGGGCGACCGGGGAGCTGCCGGACGGCGGCGTGGTGCCCGCGAGGTCGGCCCCCTTCGGCAGCGCGGTGGCCTTCGCCGTCGGCCGCGCCGGGACGCTCTACGTCGCCGACCCGGAGCGCTACGTGGTGTGGTCCATCGACGGCGCGGAGCAGGCGCGCGTCGCGGCGGGTGTGCTCGATCGGCCGTCGCCGCTCGGGGATGCGCCCGCCCTCGCGACGAGCCTCGGCCTCGCTGAGCCGGTGGCGCTCGCCTACGACGGCGCCGACACGCTCTTCATCGCCGACGCCTCGGCCAACCGGGTGCGCGCGGTGACGCTCAGCACCGGGCGCATGACGACGCTCGCGGGCTCCGGCCCGGCGAGCGCAGCGGCGCCCGGCGGGGACTACGGCCCGGCGAGCGCGGCGACGCTGGCCCGGCCGACGGCGCTGGCCTGGTCGGCAGGCAGGCTCTACGTGGCCGAGGGGGCGTCGGGTCGGGTGCGGATGGTGACGCTGCCGTAGCGGGGATCAGCCCGGCGGCGGCTGGTTGGCCGGGACCAGGATGTACACCTCGCGGGTGTCGAGCACCGTCACCCCGTCGCCCACCACGTCGATGAACGCGCGGAAGAGCGTCGACTCCTGCGAGGCGCCCTGGAAGACGCTGTCGTTCTGGAAGAAGAGGGTGAAGCGCACCCGGGTGCCGGGCACCACCCGGTAGAAGGTGCTGAGGTCGGTGCGAGCGACGGCGTCGGCGTGGGCCACGCCCTCGGGCTCGGTCCAGCAGCGGTCGTTGGCGGGGTTGATCTGGCACGACGGGGTGCGCCGGCGGATGAAGCGCGTGGCGTCGACGCCGAAGGGGTTGGCGCCGTCGTTGCGGGGGATGGTGTTGATGTCGAGCGGCACCCGCGTGGCGATGGTGTTCACCGCGTCGACCACGGAGCTCACGAAGGCCGGCGACACCGTGGCGCCGCCGCCAGGCAGGTCGAAGATCAGCGGGTTGCCGTCGAGGTCGACGGAGCCGGTGCCCTCGGCGAGCACGCGGAAGTCGTAGCAGGGGCGGCCCGGCGTGCGGCCGGCCGGGCGCATGCCCTCGCAGCGCGTCCCCGACGAGGCGTTGAGGTTGATGATGCGCCCGGAGCGGGCGTTGTAGGCGTTGATGACGTCGTTGATGGTGTGCGGCGCCGGAGAGATGCCCGAGTAGGGGTTGCCGAAGGGCCCCGTGGGCACCGCCGGGTCGCGCGCCCCGTTGTGGAAGTCCACGTCCGTGAAGTGGATCACGATGGGCAGCGCCCCGACGCGGAAGCAGGGATGGCCGTAGGTGCCGTCGGCGCAGTTGCGCGGGGCGACCCAGCACGGGGCGCGGCCGGTGTCGCCGGTGCACGCCATGGGGTTGGAGCGGTCGAAGAGCCCGTCGCCCACGATGGTCTGGTAGAGCGCCTCGACCTGCGACTCCGGCCCGTCGCCGCCGCTGCCCAGGCGGATCGCGTTGGCCGTCGCCTGCACGTCCATGGCGCGCGACGCGGGCTGCATCCCGATGCCCGAGTTGGCGATGCACCGGGGCGTGCCAGGGGGCCCGGAGCACACCGGCCAGAGCGCGCGGTCGCTGCCTCCGCCGAAGCTCCCGGTGGGGAAGTCGTCGTAGTGGTTGACCCCGAACCAGGTGTCAGGGATCAGCGCCGTGATGCTGTCGATGAGCCCGGTGCGCGGGGTCGCGATGGACGACTGCACGTTGCGCAGCACGCCGCCCATGGAGCCGGTGGTGTCGCTGATGAAGTACACGTCCGCCACGCGGAGGTTGGAGCCGAACTCCAGCTCCCGCGCCACCTGCGCGCCCATCCACGGGAGGATGAGGTAGTAGTCCGTCGAGGGGATGCGGGTCGACGCCTCGGTGGCGCAGCGCTCCCTCATGTGGTTGCGGCACCAGGCGACCTCCGCGGAGTCGAGCTGGCCGTCGTTGTCCGAGTCGGGGTTGCAGCGGTCGGTGCCCGCGACGCTCTCCTCGCGGTCGCCGAGGCCGTCGTTGTCCGAGTCCGTGTCGAGGTAGTCGGGGATGCCGTCGGGCATCGGGCGGGCGAGGTCGAGGGTGCGCACGTCGAGCTCCCGGGGGCACTCGTTGGCGCCGGTCGCCAGGTCGTTGTCGCCGGCCTCCGCCGCGTCGGTGCCCTGCTCGCTGCCCATCGGGCTGTCGCCGTCGCTGTCGAGGTCGCGGTAGTTGGGCAGCATGTCGCCGTCGCGGTCGTTGGTGCCCTCCTGCGAGTCGGTGATGGTGTCGCCGTCGCTGTCCCGGTCTCGCCAGTCGGGGACGCCGTCCATGTCGGTGTCCGTCGGCGCCGCGGCGGTGCCCGGGGCGATCTCCGCGCTGTTGCTGATGCGGTCTCCGTCGGCGTCGGCGTCGGCGTAGTCGGGGACGTTGTCTCCGTCGGTGTCGAAGGGGTGGCACGACCAGCCGTTGGCCGCGTCGCGGTTCACCCCCCGGTCGCTGCTGCGGTAGCAGTCGAGCGCGGGGGCCGCCCCGGCGCCGGGCTGCGCGGGCGAAGGCGCCACCTGCGAGGCGTCGCGGATGCCGTCTCCGTTGGCGTCGGTGTCGAGGAAGTCGGGCGTCCCGTCGTTGTCGTTGTCGTCCGGAGGGGCGTCGCAGCGGAAGGCCTGGCCGTGGCCGCCCTCGAAGCGGTCGGGCACGCCGTCGTTGTCCGAGTCGGCGTCGCTGCTGTTGGCCACGCCGTCTCCGTCGGCGTCGCCGCCGCCCTCGTAGCGGGTGGAGATGCCGTCGCCGTCGGGGTCGTTCTGCGGCGCGCAGGGCTCGCCGGGGACGTCCGTCGAGGGGTCGGCGTCCGCGACGATGTCGACGTCCGGGAGGCCCGCGTCCGCGGCGGAGGTGGTGTCCGAGCAGCCCGCGGCGACGACCCAGGCGCCCGCCACGAACACGCGAAACAAGGGCAAGGACAAGCGTCGCATAGGCCGGGGATGACACCCGCCCGCGGGTCCCGGGTCAAGCGCGCGCGGTGGGATCGGTCATCGCGGCGGCGGTGCGTATACTCCCGCGCCATGACGGCCGCTGCGTTTGCGAAATACGAAGGTCTCGGCAACGACTTCCTGGTGCTGGACGCCGAGGTGTGGCCCGAGGCGACGGTCACCCCTGAGCTCGCCCGCGCCCTCTGCGACCGGCACCGAGGCGTCGGGGGCGACGGGCTCCTCTGGGTCGACCGCGCGGGCCTCGCCGCGGGGCGGGTGCGCCTGGTGATCCTCAACGCCGACGGGTCGCGGCCGGAGATGTGCGGCAACGGCGTGCGCTGCGTGGCCGCCTGGCTGCTCGACCGGGGCGAACTCTCCGTGGGGGCCTCGCTGGTGGTCGACTCGGACGCGGGTCCGAGGCCCGTGCGGGTGCGCTCGACGAAGGACGGCGTGTCGGAGGTGGAGGTCGCCATGGGCGCCGCCTCGGTGGCGGGCGCGCCCTCGACGGTGACCGTGGGCGGAGAGCGCGTGGCCGTGCGCGCGGTGGACATGGGCAACCCTCACGGGGTGGTGTTCGCGCCGGGCGACGACGCGGCGGGGCTGGTGCGCGCGGTGACGGCGCTCGCGGAGTTTCCCAGGGGCGTCAACGTCGAGCTCGTGGCCCCGGAAGAGGGCGGGTTCAGGGTGCGGGTGCACGAGCGCGGCGTCGGGTGGACGCAGGCCTGCGGGACGGGCGCCTGCGCCGTGGCCGCGGCGGCGGTGGCCGAGGGTCGCTGGCCCGCGGGCGAGCCGGTGACGGTGCGCCTCGACGGCGGCCCGCTGGTGATCACCGTGGCCGAGGGGAGCCAGGCGGTGACCATGACCGGCCCCGCGCGCCGGGCCTTCTCCGGCACGGTGGGCTGATGCGAGCGCTCGACTTACAGGGATATGTATTCGCCCCGGTGATCCGGATGCCGGAGGGCTACGAGGTCTACGACTTCACGGAGGGCTATGATCCGGGGCGGGAGCTGGCCTCGCCCTACGGCGTCGGCCGCTACGACGAGAAGCGCCGCGGCGTGTACACCACCGAGCTCTTCGCGGGGCTGCGCGACATCCACGTGGGCGTCGACCTCGCGGCCCCGGTGGGCGAAGCCGTCCACGCCTTCTTCGACGGCACGGTGCACCGCTTCGGCAACAACCCCTCCGCCGGCGACTACGGCTACACGCTCATCACCGAGCACCAGCTCGACGGGAGGCCCGTCTGGGCGCTGCACGGCCACCTCTCGGCGCGCTCCATCGAGGGGCGCTTCGAGGGCCAGCGCGTCTCCCGGGGCGAGGTCATCGCCTGGGTCGGCGACCGCCACGAGAACGGCGGATGGAACCCCCACCTGCACTTCCAGCTCTCGCTGGTGCGCCCGGAGGTGGCCGACCTGCCGGGCGCCGTGAGCGACGCCGACCGCGAGGCGGCGCTGGCGATCTACCCCGACCCCCGGCTGGTGCTGGGCCCGCTCTACTGAGTCACCCCATCCACTGGGCGCTGGTGCCGAGCCACGCGGCGCCGTCGGCCACCAGGGTCTCTCCGCTCACGTAGCTGGCGCCCTCGCTCACCAGGAAGAGCGCCGCCGCGGCCATCTCGTCGATGCGCCCGAAGCGCCGCAGGGGGATGGCCGCGATCACCCGCTCGCGGGTCTCGTCCGAGGAGAGCCGGCTCATCCCTTCGGTGCCCTCGATGGGCCCCGGGGCGAGGCCCACCACGCGCACCCCGAGGGGGCCCCACTCCACCGCGAGGGTGCGGGTGATCGCGTCCACCGCCGCCTTCGCCGCCGAAGCGTGGATCTGCAGCGGCGTCGCCGCGTAGTGGAGCGTGGCGGAGATGTTGAGCACCACGCCCCCGCGGTCGCGCAGCGAGCGGTCGAAGGCCGCGCGGCAGACGTTGAAGGTGCCGTTGGCGTCGATGTCCATCACCGTGCGAAAGCCGTTGGGCGACAGGGCCGCGGCCGGCGCCAGGAAGTTTCCCGCCGCGCTGTTGACCACGATGTCGATGGGCCCGAAGCGCGCCGTCACGGCGTCGAGCGCGGCCTCGACCGCCTTCGGGTCGCGCACGTCCGCCGGCGCCGCGAGGCACGACCCGCCCATCGCCGCCGCCGCGCCCTCGAGGCGCTCGGCGTTGCGGCCGACGATGCCGACCCGCGCGCCGTGGGCCACGAAGGCCTCCGCGATGCCGCGGCCGATGCCCGACCCGCCGCCCGTCACGAGCGCCACGCGCCCAGCCAGAAGATCACTACGGAAGATGCTCGCCATGGCGCGGGAGTCTACACGCGCCCGGGCACCGGGCTCAGCGGCGGTCGAGCGCACGGCGCACGGCGCGAAGGAAGGAGTCCGGGTCGGTGGGCTTGGCCAGCACCTCGCGGGCGTCCTCGGCGGTGAGCTGCTCGCTCAGCGCGTCGGCGCCGTAGCCGCTCGCGAAGAGGAAGCGCGCCCCGGGCCGCAGCTCGCGGATACGGGCGCGCGCCTCCCCGCCGCCCAGCCTGGGCATCACCGCGTCGAGGATCACCAGCTCGAAGGGCTCGCACCTCGCGGCCTCGACGGCCTGCGCGCCGTCCTCGACGGCCACCACCGTGTAGCCCGCGCGGGTGAGCAGGTCGACCATCACGCGCCTCGCCCCGGGGTGGTCGTCGGCCACCAGCACCCGCTCGGTGCCGCCGGGCACCGCGCCGGCGATCTTGGAGCCCACCTCGTCGGCCTCCCGCTCGAGGATCGGCAGGTAGACCTTGAAGGCCGTGCCCACGCCCGGCTCGCTGTAGCAGTGGACCATCCCGTCGTGCTGGCGCACCACGCCGTAGACGATCGCGAGGCCGAGCCCGGAGCCCTGGCCCTCGGGCTTGGTCGTGAAGAAGGGCTCGAAGACCCGGTCGATCAGCTCCGGCGCGATGCCGGTGCCCGTGTCGGTCACCGAGAGCAGCACGTAGCGGCCGGGCTTCGCCCACGGGTGCGCCCGCACGTACTCGCCGTTGATCACCACCTGCTCGGTCTCGAGGGTGATCCTCCCCCCGTGCGGCATGGCGTCGCGCGCGTTGAGGCAGAGGTTGAGCAGGATCTGGTCGATCTGCACCTCGTCGGCGGACACGAGCGGCAGGCGCGGCCCCTCGATCACGTCGACCGCGATGCTCGCCGGGACGACCCGGCGCAGCAGCGCCACGAGCTTGCGGACGCGCGCGTTGAGGTCGAGCGGAGCGAGCCGGAGGTCCTGCTTTCGGCCGAGGGCGAGGAGCTGGCGGGTGAGGTCCCGCGCGCGCTCCACCGCGTCGAGGAGCATGGCGACGCTGGCGCGCCCCGTCTCGCTGAGCCCTCGCTCCGCCTCGAAGACCGCCGCCGTCGAGCGCATCACCATCAGCAGGTTGTTGAAGTCGTGCGCCACGCCCCCCGCGAGCAGCCCGAGGCTCTCCAGCCGCTGGCGCTGCGCGAGCCGGCGCTCGATGTCGAGGCGGTCGGCGGCGGCCAGGGCGCGCTCCTCGGTGAGGCGGATGCGCGCCGCGGCCACGGAGACGTGGGCCGCCATCGCGATGAGGTACTCGACCTCGGCCTCCGTCGGGGGGCGAGGCCCCTCGTCGCCGAAGGTCCCGAGGCCCAGCGTGCCGAAGGGGCGGTCGATGAAGCGCAGCGGGACGTTGATGATCGTGCGGTTCTTGAGCTGGTCGACGATGGCGTGGTTGACCCTCGGGTCGGTGAGGGCGTCCTCGATCACCACGACCCGGTCGCCCTTCGCGATCTGCTCCATCATCCAGTCGCCCTCGACCGGGATGACCGTCGCGTGCTTCCACACGTCCACCTCGCTGGGCCCCTGGACCGTCAGCAGCCGGGCCTGCATCAGCCGCTCGTCCTCGAAGACCGACAGCCACGAGTTGTCGTAGCCGAGGGCGCCGCGGACCTCCTCGGCCACCATGGCTGTCAGCGCGGAGAAGTCCACCGCCCCCTGGAGCGTGCGAGCGAAGGCCAGGAGCCGCTGCCCGCCGAGGCCGCGCTCCTCCCCGGGCGGCGCCGCGGTCCCGGTCACGCTGTGTGCGTCCCTCGCCATCCTGTCGGGTGGTTTACCAGACGCGGCGAGGGGGTGCGCCCGCCGCGCGACGATCGTCAGGCCACCGCTCCAGGACGGCGCCTCAGCTCGGCCCTGCTTGCGAGTCCCGGGGCGGAGCCTCTCGCGGCAGCACGACCGTGAAGGTGGTCCCCTCGCCCTCTACGGACCGTACCGTGACGGTGCCGCCGTGGGCGCGCACGATCTCGTCGACGATGTAGAGGCCGAGGCCGAGCCCCTCGGTGCGCTCTCGCCCGTGGTAGGGCTCGAACAGGTTCGACAGCACCGACTCGGGGATGGGCGCCCCGTGGTTCTTCACCCGCAGCGTCACCGCGTCGCCCTGGCCGTGGAGCGTGACGTCGATCGGATCTTCCCCGTGCGCCACGGCGTTGGAGATCAGGTTGCTGAGCACCTGCTCGAGGCGGTCGGGGTCCCAGTCGCCGTCGAGCTCGCCGCTCATCTCGCACCGGATCACCCGCCCGGGGAACGCCTCCCTCGCCTCCGCGACCTGGTCGGCGCAGAGGGCCCCGAGCGCGCAGGCGCGCCGCTCGATGGGGATGCCGCCGCCGAGGCGCGCCCGGGCAAAGAGCAGCAGCGACTCGATCATCGCCTCCATCCGCTGCGCGCTCCGTGCGATGCGCGCGACGAGCTCCGCCGAGCGGTCGGCCCCGCCGCCGCCGTGCTTGAGCAGGTGCGCCGCCATCTGCACGGCGCTCAGCGGAGACCGGAGGTCGTGCCCCAGGATGCCGATGAACTGGTCGCGGGCCTCCTCGATGCGCACCCGATCGGAGACGTCGGTCATCGTGCCGACCCACTCTCGTGGCACCCCGGTGCTGGGGACGGGCACCGCGCGCGACTCCACCCACGCGTAGCTGCCGTCGCCCCGGCGCAGCCGGTGGTCGCTCGCGTAGGCGCCGCTCGTCGCGACCGAGGCCCCCCAGGCCGCGCGCACGCGCTCGCGGTCGTCGGGGTGGAGGTTGGCGAGCCACCCCCAGGGCGGGTACCCCACCGCCTCCTCCCGGGGCGTCCCGGTGAAGCGCAGCCAGCTCTCCGGGTCGACCCGCACCCGGCCTGCCGCGCTCGCGTGCCAGACGACCGCCGCCGAGGTGGTCACCAGCGACCGGAAGCGCTCCTCGCTCTCCTGGATGGCGAGCCGAGCGGCCTCCGCGGCGTCTGCGGCATCCTGGGCGCGCAGGGCCGCGAGCACGAGCTTCTCGTTGGCCTCCTGCACCTGCGCCAGCAGCAGGTCGCGCGCGGCGGCTGCTGCGCGCACCGCCTCGCTTGCGAGCGTGGAATCATCCGTGGGCTTCATCACCAGCCTCTTCCCGCACCCGCGACCCCAACCCTCACCGGGGCTCCATGTCGCCGACGTGCCGCGGGTCGCCGACGAGGAGGCCCTGATACTCGGTAGTCGCCTCGCCCATCTCGAGACCGTTTGGGCCGATCTCGTAGAAGCGCAACCGGGTGTCGTGCGCGAAGCCCCGCATCTTGGCGATGACCAGGAAGCGCCGGAGCTGCCCCCGGATCTCGGCGTAGCGCTGCAGGATGATCGCGTCCGTCAGGAACGAGATCCCGTGGGGGCTCAGCCTCAGCTCGGTGTACGACTCGACCAGCTCGGCGGTCATCATCACGGTGACGCCCAGGCGCAGCAGCGCGCCGACCATCCGGTAGAGCGACTCTCGGAAGTCCGCGCGAAACGACGGCGCCAGCGCGAGCTCGAGGCCCGAGAGCGAGTCGATCGCGAGGCGCTTCGCTCCGACGCGCTTCACGGCGGCCGCGAGCTCCTCCATCGTCTCGTCGACGGAGAGGTCGAGCGGGCGGAGGTACAGCATCTCCAGCTTGCCCTCGGCGACGAGCCTCTCCAGCAGTCCCGCGTCGCGCGCGGTGCTCAGGTACTCGTCGGGGCGCTTCTCGAACACCGCGATCACCCCGGGCTCGCCGCGCTCGATGCCCTCCCGGATGAACTGCGTCGCCGCGACCGTCTTTCCCGATCCCGACGGGCCGACGATCATCACCGAGTAGCCCGCGGGGATGCCTCCGCCGAGCATCTCGTCGAGGCCCGCGATGCCCGTGCCCTTGCGCTCGAGCGTCGGCGCGGGCCGTGGGTGCGGCGGGTCGGGGTTCGGCAGCCGGGGGTACACCCGCAGCCCCGAGTCGGAGATCTTCAGCGTGTGAAGCCCGGGAATCTGCCCCTGGCCCCGCATCTTCACCACCTGCACCTTGCGCACGATGGAGTTGCGCTCGGCCGTCTGGAGGAGCCTCACGATGCCATCGGCGACGGTGAAGATCGGGTTGCGCTCGTCGTCCTGGTCGTACTCGCCGACGAGGAAGGTCGTCGCCTCCCAGCTCGTGAGGTGGAGGCTGAGGGACTCGACGAACTGCTGGAGGTTGATGCCGCCCTGCTCGGGCGCGCGCCGCGTCATGGCGCGAAACGAGTCGACGAACACCAGCCTCGGCCCCGTCGCCTCGACCTCCCGGATGATGCTCTCCAGCACCTTCTCCAGCCCGTCGGCGACCAGCTCGGCCCCGAGGTGGAGGAAGCGGATGGAACCGGGGATGAGCGAGGGGTCGAAGAAGGAGAACTGCTGCTGGTAGCGGAGCATCTTCAGCGGGGGCTCGCCGCAGATCATGACGAACAGCGCCGGCCGCTCGGGGCTGGCGTTGGCGAACATGATCTGGTGCGCCAGGGTGGTCTTGCCGCCGCCGGGCGGGCCCGCGATGAGGTTGAACGAGAACTCGGGCAGGCCGCCGCCGAGCACGTCGTCGAGGCCGGGGACGCCGGTCGGAAGCCTGTTGATCTGGACCCGTTCGCTCACGGCGTCACCTCTTTCGTTCGGGTCGGAAGGTCATCGGGCCACACCTCGGCCAGCAGTCGCAGCACCAGCGCGTCGCCGATGAGGCCCGCGATGAGCCGCAGGAGGTGGGTCACCAGGCAGAGGGACGCCTCGCGCGCCACGTCGGCGTGCTGGGCCTCGAGGCACGAGCGCAGGGCCTGCCAGCGCCCTTCGGGGCCGGCGTGGGGGTCGAGCACCAGCCACGGGAAGCGCGCCCTCGTCAGGAAGAGGCTGCGGACGAACAGCGTCGAGATGCCGAGCTGGCCGACGACCCGCCCCAGGTGCGCGCAGAGCTTCTCGCTCGCCTGCACGGCCCCGGCCGCGACCTCGCTCGCGCCCTCGCCGAAGGCCCCCTCACGCTCGAGCAGCTCGCGCGTGACGGTCACCAGGGGATCGCCCTCGACGGCGATCGGATTGGTGGGGTCGGTCATGAACGCGCTCCACGCCCGCTGTGAGCGCATGAAGGGTGAGAGTCTGCCAGGCGAATTCCTGCGGAGCGAAGGGTCGATCGTACCACTCCCATCACCCGGCGACCAAGCGCGCCTTCCGGGAACCTGCCGTCTCCGCGCGTGTCTTCCTCCCCGCGCCCGATGTCCACGCCACGCTCTCTCCTCGCTGCCATCGCCCTCCTCGCGGCCTGCGTCCCACCCCGGCCTCCCCTCGCGCCCCCGGTCGCCGGGGCCCTCGCCGCGCCCTCGCCGCCGCCTCCGGCCGGGCCCGCCTGCACGCTCGAAGCGTCCGACGTCACCTTCCCCGAGCCGCTGGTCCTGCAGCACGAGCTGCCTGCCTCCGGGGCCACGGTCGAGTACTTCTTCGCCGAGGTGCGTCGCGCGTCGCGCGTCCGGGTCGAGCTCCCCGAGGGCGACTCGGAGGTGGTCCCGCTCGCCGTCACGGTGGAGACCTCGATGCTCCGTCTTCGGGGCGTCTCCCACGCGGCCAACGTCCCGCTCTTCCCGGCCCGCGCCTCGACCTTCGACGGGCTCCTCACCCCGCTGGCCGGGCGCCGCCTCCGATGGACCCGCGCCGCGCCCGGCGCCGTGCTGCTCTCGCCCGATGCCCCGCGGCGAGCGAGGCTGCGCTCGAACCCCGCGTGGCGGGAGTGCTCGTACCTCCGGCTGAGACCGCCTCCGCCCTTCGAGCCCGAGGCGCTTCCCCCGCCCTCCCTCCGCCGTCCGCTGCGGCTCGCTCCCGGCCGCTGGTCGTTCTACGTGTCCCCGGGCGATGCGCGGGGCCCGCGCGCCGAGGTCGACCTCGTCGCCAGCGACACCGTCACCCTGCTGGAGGACTCCGGGCTGCGCTGGGCGCGCGTCCTCTGGGTGCTCGACGAGGTCGCGCTCGTCGGCTGGATCGACCGCCGCCGCACCCCCTACCTCACCCTCGGCCATGGCAGCTCCAGCGGGAGCGGCATGGGTTGGGCGCGCCGCTGCCCGCACGCCGTGACCTGCCCCGCGGAGATGGCCCTGCTGGTCGACGATCGCGGAGTGCGCCGCGCGGTCGGCCACGTGCGGGCCGGGGCCACCGTAAGCCTCGGCGCCGCGGAGGGGGCGCTCACCAGGGTCAGCGTGTGCGACCCCGACGTGTATTTTCCGGTGGAGGGAGGGAGCTATGTGCCGACCGGGGACGCCGCCCGCTGCGTGGCCGCGTCGCCCGTCCGCTGAGCGAGCTCAGATCGCGGTGAGCCAGCCGTGCGCGTCGCGCCGCGTGCCGTGCTGGATGCCGGTGAGCTCGTCGTAGAAGGACTGCCCGATGGGCCCGACCCCTTCGCCCACGATCATCCGCCGGTCGGCGGTGACCAGCTCGGACACGGGGCTCACCACCGCCGCGGTGCCGCTGCCGAAGACCTCCTTCAGCTTGCCGCTCTCGTGCGCCGAGACGATCTCCGCGAGGCTCAGCGGGCGCTCGGTGACGGTCATCCCACGGGCCTTCGCCAGGGTGATGATGCTGTCGCGCGTGACGCCCGACAGGATGGTGTCGCCCAGGGCCGGGGTCACCAGCTCGTCGCCCAGCACCAGGAAGAGGTTCATCGTCCCGACCTCCTCCAGGAACTCGTGCTTCGCGCCGTCGAGCCAGAGCACCTGGTCGTAGCCGTCCTTCTTGGCGCGCATCGCCGCCTGGAGGCTCGACGCGTAGTTGGCTCCCGCCTTCACCGCGCCGAGGCCGCCCTTGGCGGCGCGCGTCTGGTGCGTCTCGACCCAGATGCGCACCGGCTTCAGCGTGTCGCCGCCGTAGTACGAGCCCACCGGCGAGAGGATCACGTAGAGCAGGTACTGGTGCGCCGGGCGCACGCCGAGGAAGGGCTCCGTCGCGATCAGCGTGGGGCGGATGTAGAGCGCCGTGTTGCGGGCGCGGGGCACCCAGTCGGACTCGACCTTCAGCAGCTCGGTGATGCAGTGGGCGAGCATCTCCGGGTCGGGGGCGGGCATGCAGAGCCGCGGCGCTCCGCTGGCCATGCGCTGGCAGTGGCGCTCCAGGCGAAACACCCGCACGACGCCGTCGTCGCCGCGGATGGCCTTGATGCCCTCGAACATCGCCTGGCCGTAGTGAAGCACCGCCGCCGCCGGGTCGAGCGCGAGCGGACCGTACGGGAGCACGCGCGCGTCGCTCCACCCCTGAGACTCGTGGAAGTCGACGAGCAGCATGTGGTCGGTGAAATGCCGTCCGAACCCGAGATCGCTCTCCGGGGGATGGGCCTTCGGGGCGCTGGTGCGCTCGATACGAACCTCAAGCTTCATGGACTCTCCTCCGTCTTCCGTCGCTTCGAGGCCCCTCGTCGGGACCTCCGTGCGGCCCCCCATACACCAATCCCCAGCAGCGCGGCCATTCCCCCCGGCGCCTTGCGCGTCTGCCCGGGCACCGAGCACCCGCAGCCGCCGTCGTCCACCCCGGTCAGCGTCGACGGGACCCCGCCGTCGTCCGCGACCTCGCCCGCGTCGACCTCCACCGGCACCGCGCTCCCCGCGTCGAGCATCTCCGGCGGAGGCTCCACGCCGACGCCCCGCACCGCCACCCGCACCCGGGGGTTGTCCGGGTCGTTGGTGGTCACCACCATGGTCCCTTCGACGGGCCCGGGTCGCACCGGGGTGAAGGTCACCACCGCCACCGAGCGCGACCGCACCGGCAGCGGGCGCGAGCTCGCCGGGGAGCTGAAGGGCCCGTCGCCCGCGATGGTGAGCAGCCGCCCGTCGCCTTCGCCCACGTTGCGCAGCGTGACCTCGCGCTCGGCCGAGCGGCCCAGCGTCACCTCGCCGAAGTCCACCATCGCGGGCTCGGCCACGACGTCCGGCAGCCCGAGGCGAGCGACCGCCGGGTCGAAGCGGATGGTGCGCGGCAGCGGACCGACCCCAACGGGGATCTCCGGCAGCCCGATGGTCCACCGGCGGCCCGCGAGGGAGACGTAGAGCCCGGGGTAGAGCCTCACCCCGACGGTGTAGTCGAGCACGCCCTCGAGCGCCGGCTGGTACTCCACGAAGGAGCCCGCCATGAACACCGCCTGCACCCGCCGCATGCCCTGGATGATGGGGTCGGCCTGGCCGCCGAAGGTGAAGCGCGTCGAGCGGTACCCCGCCTCGACCTCGCCCATCGCGTCGAGCGAGAACCCGCCGGAGATGCCCGGGATGCGCACGATGGCGTCGGTGATCGGGATGTCCGCGATGTGCTGCCGCATGGTGCGCCCCTGCGTCGACGCGCGGCTCCACGCCCAGGGCTCGAAGGCGTTGGCGGACATGGCGCGGAAGTCGATCATGGGCAGGTACGGCAGGTTGCCCTCCCAGCGGATGGGCCCTCCCACCCCCACGTCGAGCGCCAGCCGGGCGCGCGCCCGAAACACGATGCCGTAGTCGACCGAGATGCGCCCGCCGCCCTCGGTGGGCTCGACGGTCAGGCTCATGGGCTCGGGCCACGCGCCCACCAGCGACCCCTCGAGGGAGACCTGCGTGTTGCCCGCGAGCACCGTCTCGATGCGCACCTGCACCGGCGAGCCGGAGGGCACCCAGCCGGTGTCGAAGTTGAACTCCACCGGCAGACCCTCGCGGTGCTGGTACCGGATGGGCGCGCTCGTGCACCCGAGGTAGTCGCCGCCGCAGCCGGTCTGGGCCGAGGCCGAGGCCGGGAGCATCACGGAGGAGAGGAGGAGGGCGGAGCAGAGAAGCGCGCGCATGGAGGGGCGCGATGCTACCCGAGCGCACCGCCTTCACGCGAGTGCGGTGCGCCGGGCGGGCGGGTCTGGATCAGAGGACGTGGACGCGGAAGAGCTGCTGGCCGAGCAGGAGGAAGTCGCCGTTGCGCACGGCGCGGGGGCCGTTGAGCCGGACGTACGACCCGTTGGAGCTGCCCACGTCGGTGACCGTGAGGCGCCCCTGGTTGACCGCGAGCTGGCAGTGCAGCCCGGAGACGTAGCCATCCTCGGGGAAGAGGATGTCGCCGCGCTCGCGGCCGAGGTAGAGCCCGGTGACGGGCACCGGGAAGGCGCTCGCGAAGCTCTCGCGGCCGGTGACCAGGACGATCTTGCCGACGAGCCCTTCGGACTCGGCGCCGATGCGCTCGGTGCCGTCCGCCTGGCGGGGCATCGGGTGGAAGGCCTCGAAGCGGAGGATCTCCTGCCCGATGCGGAACACATCCCCGTCGTGCAGCTCGACCGGCTGCTGGCGCTCGATGCGGATGTAGATCCCGTTGAGGGAGTTCTCGTCGCGCACGGTCAGGGTGCCGTTGGCGACGGTGAACGACGCGTGCCGGGGCGACAGGAAGGGGTCGTTGGAGAACACCCCCCCGGAGTCGCGCCCGACGGAGCTGTCACCCTCCATGAGCGAGTGGTGGCCGCCTTCGGTGCCGTCGGGGCGGATGAGCACCAGCCTGGCGCGCTCGACCGCGGGGCGCGGCGCCTGGGCCGTCGGCGGCGGGGCCGCGATGGGGGGCGTCGGGGCCTCGGGCATCACCTCCGGCGCGGGGGCCTGGGCGACGGCCACGGTGGCCATGTCGAAGCCGCAGGTGATGCAGAAGCGGTTGCTTCGGGGGTTGGGCGACGCGCACTGCGGACACGTCGCGGGCATCGCCGCGGGCGGCCGGCTGATCGGCGCCGCGGCCATGGGGGAAGGCCCGCTCGGGACCATCGGCGCGACCGGCGCCTGCTGCGGCGGCACGAAGGGCGGAGGCATGGGCTGCGGCGGCTGCGCGTAGACGGGCTGCTGCGGCGGCTGCTGCGGCGCGAAGCCGGCGGGCTGCTGCTGCTGCGTCGAGAAGGGCTGCTGCGGCGCGAAGCCGGGCTGCTGCGGCGCGGGAGGGAAGGGCCCGGGCTGCGAGACCACCGGGGGAATGCCGCCGGGGACCGCCGAGCCGCGCCCCACGTCGACGATCGGGTTGGCCGTCGGGGTCGGCGCGCGGAAGGGCCTCCCCCCGCCGCTATCGCGGGGCAGCTCGTTGCCACACCCGAGACAGAACTTGTAGTGGTCCTGGTTCTCCTTGCCGCACTTGGGACAAACGATCACGTCGCGCCTCCATCCATTCGAGACTGAAGAACCGGACTAAGCAGAGATGTCCACACGGAGCAGCTCGCGACCGATGAAGAGGTAGTCCCCGTGGTTGAGCTCGCGCTCGCCGCGGACCGAGAGGTACGTGCCGTTCTTGCTGCCCGTGTCGAGCAGCACGAAGCCCCCCTGGGGGGTGAGCTCGACGCGCGCATGCCGGGTGGACATGTACGGGTCGTTGGGGAAGTTCATGTCGCAGCCCTCGCGGCCGACGGTGAGGGAGTTCTCCCGGGCGCACACCTGCGTGGCGAGGATGCCGTTGCGGAGGATCTGCACCACGCGGAAGGGCGAGACCCGCTTCGGCGAGGAGTAGAACTGCGTCCCCTCGGCGTCGTTGCCGTCGGAGGGCCGCGGCGTGGTCTCGAGGCGGAACACCTGCTCGCCCGCGAGGAAGGTGTCGCCCGGCTGCACCGGCATCGGGGAGCGCACCCGCACGAAGACCCCGTTGAGGGAGCCCTCGTCGCGGATCACCAGCTTGCCGTCGTCGCGGTAGAAGAAGGTCGCGTGCAGGGGCGAGACCCACGGGTCGTGCTCGAAGAGGATGTCCCCCTGGGTGCGGCCGCACGGGTGCTGCCGACCGCCCAGCAGGTAGGCCGTCTCGTCGGAGGGGTCGCTCTGGAACCCTTCGCCCTTGATGAGCACGAGCTTGGCCTTGCCGGGCTCGAGCATCCTGCTGAACATGATCGTCTGCGCGCCGAGCACCTCGCGGGGCACGGGCTCGCCGCAGCGCCCGCAGAACTTGTGGCCCTGAGGGACCGGGGAATAACACTTCTTGCAGACGTAGCTTCGGGCCTGATCCATCAGCGCCTCCGTGGGAGCGAACCTGAGCGGGATGCGGTGCGGACCCACGGGCGGACCCGCGGGCTCGGGACGAGGGGGAGGGATCGCCTCGCCCAACGAGGGGAAGGTGGGCTCGAGCCCCTGGTCGGGCGAGGGCAGCGGTTCGGCCTCGATGGGCTCATCGCCGGGCTCGTCGACGACCGGCACGGGCGCCGGCATGGGGACCCTGAACGGCGTCGGAGGGGACGGCTTCTCGTCGAAGCCCAGCGCCCTTGCGCAGCGAGGGCACTGCGTCGCGCCGAGGGGAGCATAGGAGTCACAGTGGCTGCAGACATAACCGACATCGAGGTCCATCGAGCTTGTCGGCCTTCAAGAGCGTGTTTCAGGGCCTCTCCCGCCGCGCCGTGACAGCCTAGAGGGAACCCCCGCGCACCGTCAACGAATCTTCCACTTCCGCGGCGTCCAATCCCGCGCTCCTCGCCGAGTGCGCCGACCAGCGGAAAAGCAGCGCGCAGGGCGCCACGCTGAGGGCCATCGCGAGCGCCACCGCGGCGCTCAGCCCGGCCACGTCGGCGGTGATGGAGCCCGCGTAGCCGCCCGCGGCGATGGCCACCGCGTTGAGGCTGGTGAGCACGGTGTAGTGCAGGGCCGCGCGCTCGCGGTGCGTCGCGCTCATCAGCGACGCGAAGAGCACGGTGGTGCCGAGCCCGCTCGCGAGGTGCTCGGCGATGATGGCCGCGAGGGTGATGCCCCGGGGCGCCCCCTGCGCGGCGGCCATCGCCAGCGGGATCATCGACGCCGCCTGCGCCACCGCCGCGACGCCCAGCGCGCTGGCCTCCCTCACCCTGCGATGCAGCAGGCCGCCGAGCGCGGCGCCGAAGATCGAGGCCCCGGTGCCGTAGAGCACCACGGCGTCCTTGATGGCCTCGCGGGTCCACCCGTGGTCGACCAGCATCGGCTTGATGAGCGCGGAGGCCGTGTGCGCCCCGAGCTTGTAGGTCACCGCCAGCGCCGCGACGCGCCACACGCCGGGGCCCACCACCGCGCGGAGCTGGTCGAGCACCACCAGCAGCGTGGGCCGCGGCGCCGCGCTGGGGAGCGCGACCTGCGCGGGCGCGTCCTGGCGCAGCGCGAAGGCGCCGAGGCCCGCGAGGAGGATGACCGACGCGCAGGCGAGCAGGGTGGGCGTGGTGCCCCAGCGGGTCTGGTAGTGCAGCAGCGCCACGCCGCCGAGGACGATGCCCACGCGGTAGCCGGCGACCTGCGCGGTGTTGCCGTAGCCGCGGCCGAGGGAGTCGAGCGAGCGCACGGCGAAGGCGTCGACGAAGATGTCCTGCGTCGAGGCGAGCAGCGCCGAGAGGGCGGTGAGGGCGAACCAGAAGGGCAGCGCCGTGGCGACCGGGAAGAGGGCGTAGGAGGCCGTGGCGAGCGCGAGCGCGCACTGCAGCGCCAGCAGGATGTGGCGGGCGTGCGGGCGCACCCGGGGGTGGTCCCCGATGGGCGCCCACAGCGGCTTGAGCTGCCACGGGAGCTGGAGCCAGAACATCGACGCGATGAAGGTGCGCGAGTAGCCCATCTCGCGAAGCACCACCGGGAGGTACTCGGCGGCGAAGCCGAAGGGAATACCCTGGGCGGTATAGAGCAGCGCGAGGGCGGTGAGTACGTGGCGGGTGCGCGGGTCAACCCGCATCGCCATGGACCCGCGAGAGGAAGCGGAGGACCTCGTCCTGCAAGCGCTCGGGCTGCTCGAGGGGCGCGGTGTGCGAGGCGCCGTCGAGGCGCACGAAGGTCGCGCCGCGGATCTGTCGGGCCATCTGCTCGGCGTACCGGACCGGGGTGAAGGTGTCGCGCTCGCCCGCGATGACCAGCGTGGGGGCGGTGACCTCGGGGAGCAGGTCCTCCGCGTTGTGCGCCCCGGCCGCGGCCAGCATGCGGAGGAACATCCCGGGCTCCAGCCTGCCCACGTGCTCGAAGTACGGCGCGAGGTCTTCCGGGCGGAGGCGCAGCGCGTCGACCTCGCCGAGCGCGCGGGCCACCCAGAGCGAGAGCCCCACCGGGCCGCGCGACCAGAGGGCCCGCATGAGGCCGGGGTAGCGCTCCTGGAGTTCCATCGCCTTGGGGAGCGCCACGGAGAGCAGGTCGCTGCCGTGGAAGGTGCGGGTGATGAGCCCGTAGCTGCCGCAGATGAGCACCATGCCCGCGACCGCGTCGTGCTTCTGTCGCCACGCCTCGAGGGCGACCTGCGTGCCCATGGAGTGCGCGATGATCACCGCGCTCGAGACGCCCGCGTGGGCGAGGACGCAGTGCAGGTCGCGCGCGTGGTCCTCGACGCCGACGCGCTCGGGGTCGACCGGCGGACCCGAGCGTCCGTGGCCCCGGTAGTTGAAGTGGATGACCCGGTGCGCGGGCGTGAGGGCCGGCTGCAGGTAGCGCCAGATGAAGCCCTCGCACGCGATGCCGTCGCAGAGCACCACCGCGGGCCCGTCGCCGTCGGACTCGTAGAAGAGACGGGTGCCGTCAGGGCCTTCGGCGAAGGTCATCGCGTGCGGTCGGTGGGTCGTCGAGGTCGTTGGCGGGGGAGTGGGACGCGGGGAGCGCCGGAGGCTCAGTCCTCGTCGCGGCCGCGGGGGTCGTCGGCGGCCTCCATGTCGGGCACGTCATTGACCGACGGGAGCTTGCGGATGTCCTGCCGCGAGAGCTTCCACGCGCGCTGCATCACCCAGGAGAGCGAGCGGTCGAGCCGCATGGCCTCCTGCTGGATCTCCAGCAGCATCGACTCGGGGAAGTAGAGACTCTGCTTGCGCTTGTCGCTCTGCGACATCGTTGCACCTGTTGCCGTGATCGGCGGTTTGCGGTCCGACGCTGCGGTTGGCAGCCTCGTCCGTACATGAAATGACGGAGTCATTAAGCCGATACCGAGGGGGACGGGGAGGTGTCAAGCGCGGTGGAAGTCCGCAGCGCATGTCACCTCGGCGCCACAGGGCTCCCCCCTCCCCCTGACAGGTGATGCGAGGGGGAGCGAGGTGACGATCGGAGGGGAGTCTCGGAGGGAGGGAGAAGGGTGCGGCGACGGGCGCCGCGCTCGATCAGGGAGCGGGGCTGGCGGAGACGCTCAGCACGTAGGAGCCGATGGCGCCCGTGGTGGTCGTCGTGTCGCGGAACCCGCGGGCGCAGACGTAGTACACGCCGGCCGGGAGGTTGTTGGCGTAGGGGAAGACCGCGGCGCGGGTGCCGTCGATCATGGCGCAGCGGCCGAGGGCGGAGTTGGACGAGGCGCCGCGCCAGGTGGTGCCGTCGATGCCGTACATGTCGAGCGAGATGCCGCCGGGGAAGGGCGCCGGGCAGCGGCCGTTGCCGTCGCTCACGAGCGCGGTGACCGAGCCGTTGGCGGGCACGGTGACCGCCACGCAGTCGACGTCACCGAAGGGCAGCGAGCCGCCGCGGGTGGTGGTCGTCGAGATGGGGCTCGCCATGACGGCCGAGGGGCTGTCGTTGGGCTCCGTCTCCATGCCGGTGAGCGCCGCGCAGGTGCCGCGGTTGTACGCGGTGGCGCCGCAGACCTGGCCCATCGGGCAGCGGATGGTGCCCTGGAGGGGGTTGCACATCCCGCCCGCGGCGGCGTTGGTCTGGCAGAAGCCCGCGGAGAGCGCGGAGCTGGAGCAGGTGAGGCCGGCGCCGCAGGGCATGTCGCCCGCGCGGCACTCGGAGCCGGCGACGGAGCCCTCGGCGCGGCAGGTGCCCGCGGTGAGGCTGCCCTCGTTGAGCACGCAGTTGAGGCCCTCGGCGCAGCGGTCGACCGGGCGGTTGCAGGGCATGCCGGCCGCGACGACGTTCTGGCAGAGGCCGTTCTCGGGCGTCTCGGTGCTGCTGCAGGTGAGCGTGCCGGAGCAGGCCGCGCCGGTGGCGTTGCAGCCGCCGCCGAGGCCGCCGTCGACGCCGCAGCGACCCACGAAGCGGTCGCTCAGGTCGGTGAGGAAGCAGCGAGAGCCGTCGGCGCAGTCGTGGGTCTCGTCGCAGGTCGCGCCCATGGCGACGACGTTGATGCAGCGGGTGGCGGCGCCCTCGCCGGGGGCGCGGCACTGGAGCGTGCCGTCGCAGGGCATCATGCCCGCGCCGGAGCGGCAGGCGGCGCCGGCCACGGTGCCGTTGGGGCGGCAGTTGCCGATGAGGCCGCCGTGGACGGTGATGCAGGTCTCACCGACGGCGCACATCACGCGGTTGACGGCGCAGGCGCCGCCCGGAGCGGCCTGCTGCACGCAGGACGGGGTGGTGTCGGTCGGGTCGATGTCGGCGCTGCAGACGAGGCCCGTGTCGCAGCGGCCGCCGGTGGCGCCCACCGGGCGGCAGGCCGCGCCGATGGCGGTGCCCGAGCGGGTGCAGATGCCGCGGATGGAGAAGGACACCGTCGAGAGGCAAGTGCTGCCGGCCTCGCAGGTGCGGAAGGCGTCGCAGGGCATGCCCGAGGGGACGGTGGTCTGGCAGATGTTGCCCGCCGAGCAGGTGAGGCCGGTGTCGCACGCGGGCTCGCTGGTGCGGCAGATGGAGCCGGCGACGGAGCCGCGCACGCGGCAGGTGCCCATCTCCGAGCCCGGGTCGTTGCCGACGCAGGTGAGGGCCGGGGTCACGCTGGAGTCGCAGATCTGGGTGCGGCCGTCGATGCGGCAGGCGCCGCCCATGGCGACCGGGGGCAGCTCCTGGATGCTGAGCTCGAAGGGACCGCGGTCGGTGGTCGCGCCGCCGGTGGCCGGGGGATAGAAGCCGCCGAGGACGACGAACACGGTGGTGTTGGGGGCGAAGACCTGGGTGGTCACGCTCGACGAGACGCGCCGGTCGGCGGCGGCGGCGAACTCGGGGTCATCGTCGTTGCAGGCCGCCGCGGTGAGCGTGGTGAGGCAGCGGTTGGTGACCCAGAGCACCGTGTCGAAGGTGCGGCCGGTGCCCGGGTTGGTGGTCGAGATGCGCAGCGCCGTCGGCATCGCGCCGGTGGTGTACGAGTAGACGACCTGGCCGCGCGAGGGCACGCAGGTGGCGTTGCTCGCCGGCGGGCGCACGGGCGAGTTGGCCGTCGGGCGGGTGCCGGGGTTCTGCGCCATGTACGCGGCGGTGGTGTCGCCCATCACCCGCGCGGTGTCGCCCGAGGTGGGGCGGGCGACCGGGGTGATCGGGAGCGTGCCGCAGGTGGGGCCCGCGTCCGGGCGGTCGGCGCCGGTGTCGCGCGGGCCCGTGTCGCCGGGGCCGGTGTCGGTGCCGGCGTCAGCGCCGGTGTCGACGACCGGCACGTCCATCGGCGAGCCGGTGTCGGTGCCGGCGTCCGCCGGAGGGTTGACGACGGGGTCGGAGCCACAGGCGCCGAGCGAGGCGCTCAGCAGCGCGATCGCGAGGTTGCGCATACGTGTCATGAAAGGATTCCTCCGTTGACGCCCAACGCCGGGGGTGAATGGCGGCGGAGGGACTTTCCCAATGGGCGCTCGAACGCCCGAAGCAGCCGCGTCTTCTCTCACACTGTGCGGAAGCGTCAAGGGTAGGGCGGGGCCGGCGTCGTACTGGTGCTGCCCCGCGGGGCGCGTTCGGGGTAAGAAGTCCGCCGGCGCCCTTCTGAGGGCCCCGGAGACCGGAGCGTGCAGGTGCGATCGAGACAGCGTTGGGTGCGGGGCCTCGGGGTGGTGGCGCTCGCGGTGGGCGCCTTCGGGGCGGGATCGCTGAGCGGGCGGGGGGCCCACGCAGACCCGCCATCGGCCTCGCCGTACCGCCGGCTGGGGGTGCTCTCCGAGGTGCTGGCGCACGTCGAGAACAGCTACGTCGACCCGGTGAGCGAAGACCGGCTGCTCGACGGCGCGATCCGGGGGATGGTGGGCGCGCTCGACCCGCACAGCAGCTACCTCAACCGTGAGGAGTACGCGCTGCTGCAGAGCGACACGAGCGGCGACTTCGGCGGGGTCGGCGTGGAGATCGACGCGCGCGGCGAGTACCTGATGGTGGTCGCCCCGATCGCGACCTCGCCGGCGGAGCGGGCGGGGGTGCGCGCGGGCGACGAGATCGTCTCCATCGAGGGGCGCGACGCGCGGGGGATGTCCGTCGACGAGGCGGTGCGCCGGATGCGCGGCGCGGCGGGCACGCGCGTGAGGGTGGTGCTGCGGCGGCGCGGGGCGGCCGACCCGATACGGCTCGAGCTGGTGCGCGAGGTGGTGCACGTCACCAGCGTCGACGCGGAGCTGCTCCCCGAGCGCATCGGCTACGTCAACCTCAAGAGCTTCCAGGACCACGCGTCGTGGGAACTCCAGCTCGCCATCGAGCGCCTCACCACGGAGGCCGGAGGCTCGCTCCGGGGCCTGGTGCTCGACCTGCGCAACAACCCCGGGGGCCTGCTCGACGAGGGCATCAGCGTGACGGACGAGTTTCTCCGGGAGGGGCTCATCGTGACGACGCGGGGGCGCAACGGCGCGGCGCAGGACGAGGCGCGCGCGCAGGGCCCCGGGACGCTCCCCAACTTCCCGATGGTGGTGCTCGTCAACGAGTACACCGCGAGCGCCGCGGAGATCGTCGCGGGCGCGCTGCAGGACCACCGACGCGCGACCCTCGTGGGCGTGCGCACCTTCGGCAAGGGGAGCGTGCAGACGGTCATCGACCTCTCCGACGGCGGCGCGCTCAAGGTCACCATCGCGCGGTACTTCACCCCGTCGGGGCGGAGCATCCAGGCGCAGGGCATCGCGCCCGACGTGCAGGTCGAGCAGGTCGATCTGCCCGACGAGCCCGAGGAGGGCTCCGCCTCCGCGCCGGAGCGGGAGCGCGACCTGGAGCAGCACCTGCCGCACCGCGAGAGCGGGGACGCCGCGCCGCCGCCGGTGCCGGGGAGCGAGATGCGCGACCTCCAGCTTCGCGTCGGGTACCAGCTCCTGCGAGGGATGGTGCGCGAGCCCGCGGCGACCGCGGCCCCGCCCCGCAGCGCGCCTACGCGTCGGTGACCCGGGCGAGCACCGAGAGCAGCCGGTCGAGGTCGATGGGCTTGTCGACGTAGGCCACGCGCTCGGCCTGAAGCGCCTGCCGGACGTCCCGCTGCTCGGAGGTGTAGCCCGACATCACCACCGCGGGCAGCCCCGGCCGTCGGGCGCGCGCCCGCTCGAGGAGCTCGAGGCCCGTCATGCCGGGCATCTCCATGTCCAGCACCAGCACGTCCGGGCGCTCATGCTCGATGCGCCCGAGGCACTGCTCCCCGCTGGTCGCCTCCGACACCACGAGCCCCTCGCTGCCCAGCAGGAAGCCCAGGGCCTTCACCGCGGCCGCCTCGTCGTCGACCAGCATCACGCGCAGCCCCCGCAGGCGATCCTCGTCGAGCTGCTGCGGCGGCGCGGAAGGGACGATCGGGTCGGCGGCCGAGGAGGGAGGGAGCGTGAAGAAGAACGTCGTCCCGACCCCGGGCGCGCTCTTCAGCCAGATCGCTCCGCCGTGCGCTCGCACGATGCCCTGCGCGATGCTGAGCCCGAGCCCGGTGCCCCTGGCCCCCTGCTCCCTGCCCTTCCAGTAGCGATCGAAGATCCTCGGCTGCTCGGTCTCCGGGATGCCGCAGCCCGTGTCCGAGACCGAGAAGCACACGTCCGGCCCGCGCGACGACACGCCGACGCGCACCTCGCCCCCCGCCGGGGTGAAGCGGATCGCGTTCTCGAGGAGGTTGCTGAGCACCTGCCGCACCCGCTCGCGGTCGCAGTGCACCCTCGGCAGCCCCGTCTCGACCTGAGCCTCCAGCCGGATGCCGCGCGCGGCGACGACCTCCCGCTCCGCCTCGATCCACTCCTCGACGACGCGACCCGGGCTCTCCGACCTCGCCTCGATGGTGAACTCGCCCGCCTCGATGGTCGCCGCCTGCAGCAGGTCTTTGATGAGCCGGCTCATCCGCGCGGCGGAGTCCTCGATGACCCTGGCCTGCGCCCTCGGGTCGCCCCCCTCCGAGCGCGCGATCAGCGAGGCGTGCATCGCGATGATCGACAGCGGGTTGCGCAGGTCGTGCGAGACGATCGCGAGCAGGTGGTCGCGCGACTCGACCGCCGCCTCCGCCGCGTCGTGGAGCCGCGCGATCTCCAGCGCGACACCCACGCGCCGGGCCAGCATCTCCGCGCAGCGCCGGTCGTCCGCGTCGAAGGTCGCGCCGCCGCGCTTGCCCGCGATGCGCAGCGCGCCGAGCGTCTGCTCCCCGTGGCACACCAGCAGGCTGAGCTGCCCTCCGGCCCCGGGGTCGACGCCCACCTCGATCTTCGGCTCGAAGCCCGCGCCGTCCGCCGTGACGCTCCCGAAGGCGGCGTACCACGCGCCCACGACCGAGAGCGCCTGCTTCACGATCACCTGCAGCACCGCGTCCAGGTTGCTGGTGCCGCGCAGCCCGGCGAGCGCCCTCGTCACGGCGATCATCGCCTGGTCGATGCGCTCGAGCTGCTGGCGCAGGGTCGACTCCGCCCTCCAGGCCACGTCGCGCTCGCGCTCCGCCAGCTTGTGCGCGCTGAGGTCGGAGAGCGCGGTGCGAAGCCCGGTGAGCTGGCCCTTCGGGTCGAACTCCGGCGTGCTGATCGCCTGCACGCACACCGAGCGGGCGTCGGCGGTCGTGAAGGAGAGCTCGCTGCTCACCGCCGCGCCGGTCTTGCGGCACTGCGCGATGTGCCGCCAGAAGAGCGCCGGGTCGTCCATGCGCACCACGGACTGCAGCGGCGCCCCGATGAGCGCGAGGCGGTCGCGGCCGAGCAGGCTGGCGCCGGTGAAGTTGACCTCCCGGATGCATCCCCGCTCGTCGAGGGTGCAGTAGGCGACGGGCGCGAAGTCGTAGAGGTCGGCGTAGCGGTTGCGCGACTCCTCGAGGGCGCACTGGGCGTCGCGCAGCGCGCGGTTCTGCTCCTCGAGCTCGAGCTGGTGGAGCTGCAGCTCGCGCGTCACGTCGGCGAGCTCAGCCCGGGCGCCCGGGCGCGCGTTGGTGTCCTTGGGGTTCATCGCGTCTCCTCGATGAGCACGAGCGTGAGCGCCGGCCGGTCGCCCGCCGCAGCCAGCGCCCGCGCGGAGAACTTCATCGGGTGCTCGCCCTCGCGGCCGAAGGGGTGCTCGACGATCATCTCCGCGAAGTTCTTCCCCCGGGCCACCGCCTCCTCGAAGGCCGACCAGAGCATGGGCTCCGAGGCCCTCGCCGGCCACACCTCGTCGAGGGCGCGGCCGAGCACCTCGGCGCCCACGTGGAAGGTGTCGAAGAAGGCCTTGTTCACCCAGACCAGCCGCATGTGCTCGTCGAGCAACATGAGGACGTGGGGCAGCGTCGACAACACCTTGCCGACCATCTCGTGGATCTCCACGGACTCGGCGCCCTTCCTCGCCGGAGGAGCCCGGGTGAACTCGATCACCGCCCCGCGAATCGCGTGGTCGAGGGTGCGGTAGGGGATCGTCCGCATCGTGTACCAGTGGCCGTCGGAGGCTCGCACCCGCCGCGCGCACTCCTGCAGCGAGCGGATCGTCTCGGCGACCGCCGGCTCGACCAGCGGCGTCCGCTCGACTTCCGTGCCTGGGGCCTCGATGGGGGGCGGGTTGAGCGCGGCCTCGAGCCGGGCCACCGGGCGCCCCACGTCCTCGGCGATCAGGTGCAGGAGCTGCTCGGCCGCCGCGGAGAAGCGTCGGATGCGCAGGTCCATGCCCACGAGCACCAGCGGGGTGCTCACGTCCGCGAGCACGTTCTGCAGGTCGTCGTTGCTCTCGTTGAGCTGCCCGATGCGGTTCTGCAGCTCCTCGTTGATGGTGCTCAGCTCCTCGTTGGTCGACTGGAGTTCTTCCTTCGAGGTCTCCAGCTCCTCGTTGCTCGACTGAAGCTCCTCGTTGGTCGACTGAAGCTCCTCGTTGGCGGTCTGGAGTTCTTCGTTGGCCACCTCCAGCTCGCGCACGCTGGTCTGGAGGTACTCCTTGGTGACCAGCAGCTCGGTCTCCAGCGCGCGCACCTGCGTCGCCCCGGCCTCCTCGCTGTTCAGCGTCGGCGCCGCGGCCTCCGTCGCGGCCGGCGCCTCGCGGAACATCACCAGCAGGCACTGCTCCCGGCCGGACCCCTCGCGCAGCGGCATCACCTCGACGACGACCGCGGCGGAGGCCGGCGCTCCCATCAGAACCACCGGACCGGAGGTGACCTCCACCCCGTGGGTCGCGGCCGTCTGCAGCGCCTGGCGCAGCGCGGGCAGCAGCTCCGGGCGCACCAGCTTCAGCACGTTGAGCGTGGCCACCCCGGCGCTCGGCCCGAGGTAGGGCCCGGTCTGCCCGCGAAACTGGATCACGTCGAGCTTCTCGTCGAGCAGCATCCCGGGCGGCCCGAACTTCTCCAGCACCATGCGGTCGGCGAGCTGCTGCGTGCTGACCATCGGGCGGTGCTCGGCCGTCGGCTGCGAGGGGCGCGACCCCGGGGAGAAGGGTCCGCCTCGTGCGCCGGAGGAGAGCTCGAAGACGCTCGTCGACGGCGCGCTCTTGCGCGAGTAGAGCTTCAGCTGACGGTCGATGAGCGAGAAGAGCTCCGCCGCGTCTCCGACCGACTCCGAGGCGCCGAGCTGCAAGAAGCCGTCGGGCTTGAGCGCGTAGTGGAAGACCCGCAGCACCCGCTTCTGGAGGCTCGGCTGCATGTAGATCAGCACGTTGCGGCAGCTCACGAGGTCGAGCCGGGAGAAGGGCGGGTCCTTGCCCAGGTTGTGGTGGGCGAAGATCACCAAGGCGCGCAGCCGCTGCGAGACCTGCCAGGCGTCGCCCTGGCGGGTGAAGAAGCGCTGCAGCCGGGAGGCGGGGATGTCGAGCTCGACGCCGAGGGGGTAGAGCCCGAGCCGGGCGCGGGCCAGCGCGCGGTCGTCGATGTCGGTGGCGAAGATCTGCACCGGGATCTGCACCCCGAGCGTGTCGAGGTGCTCGATGACGCACATCGCGATGGAGTAGGCCTCCTCGCCGGACGAGCAGCCGGGCACCCAGATGCGCACCGGGGAGTCGGGAGAGCGCCCCGCGAAGAGCCGAGGGATCACCGTGCTCTCCAGCACCTCGAAGGCCTCGCGGTCGCGGAAGAACGCGGTGACCCCGATGAGCAGGTCGCCGTAGAGGTTCTTCAGCTCCTCGGCGTCCGAGTCGAGGAGGGTCAGGTAGTCTTCTCCCCGCTCGACCTTTCGCAGCGCCATCCGGCGCCCCAGCCGGCGCTCGATGGTCGTCGGCTTGTACCCGGCGAAGTCGACCCCGAAGACCCGCCGCAGCCGGTCGAAGACCTGGTCGAGCACCTGCTGGCTCCATAGCCGCTGCGAGCGACGACGAGCGACGAAGGGGTGCGACGAGAGCCGCGCGAGCTCCTCGCCGATCTCCGCGGGGGCGAGGCAGAAGTCCGCCACCCCGAGGTCGATCACGCTCTGCGGCATCGACGGGTGCTGCGCGGTCGAGGGCTCCTGCGCGAAGGTGATCCCGCCCGCCTCGCGGACGGCCCTGGCGCCGAGGGCGCCGTCGTCCCCTGAGCCGGAGAGGATGACCGCGACGGAGGCGCTCCCCTGATCGGCGGCGAGCGATCGGAGGAAGCTGTCGATGGAGTGCCGCGGCACCTCCGCCGACTGCGCTTGGAGCTGGAGCACGCCGCCATGCAGCGTGATGTCCTTGCCCGGCGGCGTGACGTAGAGCGTGCCGGCCTCGAGCGGCATCCCGTGGGCGGCGGTGATCACCCGCACCGACGCGCCGCGCGCCAGGATCTCCGCGAGCGCGCTCTCGTGGTCCGGGGCCATGTGCTGCAGCACGACGTAGGCCATGCTGTCGCTGACCAGGCTGCGGATGAGCGCCTCGAGCGGCTCGAGCCCGCCCGCGGACGCGCCGATGCCCACCACCAGCAGCCTCGGCTGCGCCTCCGGCTCCTTCTCTTGGGGATCGCTCACGGGTGTCATGCCTCCCGAGGAAGCCTTAGGGCCCTCGCCCCCCCCTTCAGCACCCTTCGGCGCAGTCGGGGAGAACAGGGATCGAATCGGTTGAGGTCAGTGCCAGGCGGCGGCGGCGCGCACGTCCGAGCCGTTGCGGTCGTGGTCGGCGAGCAGCACGCGCGTCTGGGGGACGCACGCCACGCACGACTGGAAGGCGCTGCCGTGGGCGCAGCGCACGGTGGTCCACGGGGTGCCGCCGGGGCGCAGGGCGCCGTTGCGGGCGCGCAGCTCGCCGACGGTGTCGAGGTGCCGTCCGCACGCGACGCAGTGCACGTGCGACTGGTCGTTGAGCCCGGGCTCGAGCTCGATGCCCTGGGCCGCGAAGCTCGTGGTGGTCGCCGGGGGGCGCGGGCCGACGCCGTGCAGCGCCTGCTTCTCTTTGCGGGTCAACCGCTTCTCTCGTTGGAATGCCATCGCCGGAGACTTGAACCCCATCGCGACGCCGCGCGCAATGGTCGCCAGCGCGATCCCCTCGCCGTCTGCTCAGCTCGTCAGTACAGGCCCAGCAGGTAGCGGAAGGTGCCCACGGGCTCGAACTCGATGCCCCCGGAGAGCTGCCATCCCGGCGTCTCGCGCAGGTCGACGGTCGCGCCCAGCCACAGCCTCGCCCCGGTCATGTAGCGCATCGCAGCCGGGGGTTCGTCCTCCGCGACCAGCTCGTCCCGATACTCCCTCAGCGAGAAGGGAGCGCGGTACCCGTAGGTCAGCGTCAGCGAGGCGATGGGCGTCGAGCGCTCGTCCGAGACGTCGTGATCGCGCCACGCCCAGCCCGCACCAAGGCGCGCGGTGAACACCCCTTCGCCCGTGTAATAGAACATCCGCAGTGGTCGAGGCGCGGCGCCCAGGAAGAGCTCGACCCCGCCCACCGCCTGCACGCTCGCGAAGGTCGCGGTCGCCGCTTCGAGGAAGGGCCCGAGGCGAGTGTCTCCCTCCCGGCCGATGGCCACGGTGGCGTCTCCTCCGAGCCTCAGGTCGAAGACCGCCGCGGAGGATCCGTCGACCACCAGGGCGCCTCCCCCGAGGCCCACCCAGGGCGAGAGCTCGAGGGTCGGCCGCAGCCGCGGGTAGCGCGGCGGAGGCGTGTGCGCCGACGCGTACGAAGGCAGCGCGCAGACGAGCGCGAAGGCGGCGAGGAGTCTTCGGGAGAGGGAGGGAGGCATGCGCGGAGGGTACACAGCCGCGCGAGGGAGGATGAGGGAGGACGATCAGTCCTTGATGGCCTCGGCGCCGCCGATGATCTCCATGAGCTCCTTGGTGATCGCCGCCTGGCGGGCGCGGTTGTACTCGAGGGTCAGGGCGCCGATCATCTTCTTCGCGTTGTTGGTCGCGCTGTCCATCGCGGTCATGCGCGCCCCGTGCTCGCTCGCGCTGGAGTCGAGCATCGCGCGGAAGACCGAGACCTCGACGTACATCGGCAGCAGCCGGTCGAGCAGGGCGGCCTGCGACGGCTCGTAGATGTAGTCCGACATGTTCTTGCCGCTCG
Organism: Myxococcaceae bacterium; assembly: GCA_004297725.1. GTDB lineage: Bacteria > Myxococcota_A > Polyangia > Polyangiales > SCUS01. Next base: position 72,193 of record SCUS01000126.1, read on the forward strand.
CGGGAGCGTTGGCCGCGGGAGCGGGCTCCGCCGCCGTCTCGATGGGCAGCAGCGGGAGGAAGGTGACCTTCTGGGTCATCGCGCTCTTGAACTCGTTGAAGAGCACGATCACGCGGTCGACCTCGCCCTCCACGAACTCGCGCGACAGGGTGCGCGCGATCTCCGCCGCGAGCTCGGCGGTGGGCTCGCCCATGCCCGACCAGTCGTGCCGCGCGTCGAGGCCGCGGCGCTTCAGGTAGTCGCGGCCCTTGCGGCCGATGGCGCCGAGGAGCACCTCGAAGCCCTCGCCCTTGAGCTCGGCGATCTTGCGCTCGGCCGCGCGCTGGATGGAGCTGTTGAAGGCCCCCGCCAGGCCGCGGTCGCTGGTGAGGACGAGCAGCAGCACCCGCTTCACCGGGCGCTGCGCGAGGAGCTGGTGGGCCCCCTCCTCGTCGCCGCCGGCGCGGCCCGCGAGGGAGCGCAGCACCTCCGCCGTCTTCACGGCGTAGGGGCGCAGCGCCTTGATGCGAAGCTGCGCGCGGTTGAGGCGCGCGGCCGCGACCATCTTCATGGCGCGGGTGATCTTCTGCGTACTCTTGACCGACGTGATCCGACGGCGGATCGACTTCAGCGAGGGCATTTCAACGCTCCAGGAGGCGCTTGGGGGAAGGGGTGGAAGGGGTTACTTCGCGTCCGCGACGAAGGTCTCGGCGAACTCGTTGAGCGCCTTCTCGAGGGGCTCGTAGAAGGGCTGGCCGTCCTTCTTGCCGGGCTTGGTCTTCGGGCTGCGCAGGGCGTCGAGGACGTCCTTCGCCTTGGCGTCGAGGTGCGCGTACATCTCGCGCTCGAAGCGCCGCGCCTGGTTGACCGGGTACTTGTCCAGGAAGCCGCGGTTGGCGGCGTACAGGATCGCGATCTGGTACTCGACCCCGAGCGGCACGTACTGGCCCTGCTTCAGGATCTCCACCAGGCGCTCGCCGCGGGCGAGCTGGTTCTGCGTGGCCTTGTCGAGGTCCGACGCGAACTGCGCGAAGGCGGCCATCTCGCGGTACTGCGCGAGGGTCAGCCGGAGGGTGCCCGCGATCGCCTTCATGAAGGGCACCTGCGCGTTGCCGCCCACGCGGGACACGGAGATGCCCACGTTGATGGCGGGGCGCACGCCCGCGAAGAAGAGGTCGGACTCGAGGAAGATCTGGCCGTCGGTGATGGAGATCACGTTGGTCGGGATGTACGCCGACACGTCGCCCGCCTGGGTCTCGATGATCGGGAGCGCCGTGAGCGAACCCCCGGAGCTGGGCAGCCGGCCGAGCTCGAGGTCGTCGGTGAGGTGCTCCTCGCAGTGGGCCTTGCCGAGCACGCCGGGGTGCACCTTGCCGTCGACGCCCTTGGTGGCGTCGGTGACGGCGGTGCCCTTCTTCACGAGCACCCACTGGTCGGCCATCTTGGCCGCGCGCTCGAGCAGGCGGGAGTGGAGGTAGAACACGTCGCCGGGGTACGCCTCGCGGCCCGGCGGGCGGCGCAGCAGCAGCGAGAGCTGGCGGTACGCGACGGCCTGCTTGGAGAGGTCGTCGTACACGATGAGGCCGTGCTGGCCGTTGTCGCGGAAGTACTCGCCCATGGTCACGCCGGTGTAGGCCGAGATGAACTGGAGCGGCGCCATCTCGCTGGCGTTGCTGGCGACGACGGTGGTGTACTCCATCGCGCCCATCTCCTGGAGCTTGGCCACCACCTGGGCGACGGTCGACTGCTTCTGGCCGATGGCCACGTACACGCAGAAGACCCCCTTGCCCTTCTGGTTGACGATGGCGTCGATGGCGACGGCCGTCTTGCCGGTCTGGCGGTCGCCGATGATGAGCTCGCGCTGGCCGCGGCCGATGGGGATCATCGCGTCGACGGACTTGAGGCCCGTCTGGAGCGGCTCGTTCACGGTCTGCCGGGCGATGATGCCCGGGGCCTTGATCTCCACGCGGCGGCGGTGCGGGCTCTCGATGGCGCCCTTGCCGTCGACCGGCTGGCCGAGCGCGTTGACCACGCGGCCCACCAGGGCGGGGCCCACGGGGACGTCCATGATGCGCCCGGTGCGCTTGACGACGTCGCCTTCCTTGACCGCGCTGGCCTCGCCGAAGATGGCGACGCCGACGTTGTCTTCTTCCAGGTTGAGCACCAGCCCGTAGAGCTGGTCGGGGAACTCCACGAGCTCGCCCGCCATCGCGCCCGACAGCCCGTAGATGCGGGCGATGCCGTCGCCGATGGTCAGGACGGTTCCAGTCTCGGAGACCTCGATGGTCTTCTCGTAGGTCTGGATCTGCTTCTTGATGATCTGGGAGATTTCTTCCGCGCGCAGTTGCATGGTCCGCCTCTGTCTGACTGAAAGCCCGGAGTGCGGGCCCGTTTTATTTCTCTATGCCTGGAGCGCAGTGGTCCGCAGCTCTTCGAGCCGCGTGCGGACGCTGCCGTCGTAGACCTTGTCGCCGATGCGGGTCACGACCCCGCCGATGAGCCCCGGGTCGACCTTACGCGAGAGCGTAATGGACTTCCCGGTGAGCCGCTCCAGAACGCCCGTGAGCCGCGCGTACTGCGCGTCGCTCAGCGGCACCGCGGAGGTGACCTCCGCCTGGACCTTGCCTGCCTTCTCGTCGCCGAGCGCCGAGAGCGCCGCCGCCACGTCGGGGATCAGCGCCCCCTTGCGGCGGTCGGCCAGGAGCATCGCGACGTTGCGCGCCGTGGGCGAGAGCCCCATGCGCCCGGCGATGTCGTTCATCACCGCGCGCCGGGAGTCTTCCCGCACCACCGGGTTGGCCAGCAGCCCGAGGAGCTCCGGGGAGCCCTTGAGCGTCGCGGCCAGGTCGTTGAGTTCGCGGGTGAGCAGGTCGAGCTTGCCCTCCTCCACGCCGATCATGAAGATCGCCTTGGCGTATCGCCGTGCGGTCGGTGAACTCACGCCCTCGCTCCTTCCGTGCCCGCGGCCTCGAGGCCCGCGAGGTACTCGTCCGCCAGGCGGCGCTGGTCGTCCGCGCCGATGCTCGATCGCACCGTCGCCTCGGCCGCCGCCGTCGCCGCGATGATCGCCTCACGGCGGAGGTCTTCGCGGAGGTTCTTCAGCTCCTGCTCGATGGTGGCGGTGCCGTCGGCGCGCATGCGCTCGACCCGGGCCTTCGCCTCGGCCACGATGCGGTCTCGCTCGGCCTCGCCCGCGGCGGTGAACTGCGCCTTGAGCGTCGCGATCTCCGCGTCGAGCGAGCCCAGCTTCGAGGTCATCTCCGAGTGCATCGCCTGCGCCTCGTCGTGGAGGCGCTTCGCCTCGGCGATCTCGCTCTCCACCGACGCGCGGCGCGCCAGGAGCGAGGGGTTGATCGAGCGGGTCACGGCCATATAGCCGAGCACCAGCAGGATCGCGAAGTTGATGATCGGCCCGACGAAGGGCGGCGGGCGGGGGGTGCGCACCTCGCGGCCGTCGACCGTGTGCACGACCTCGCCGCCGACGCCGGTCCAGTTGATGCCGTCGGGCATGTGGAAGCCGCCCTCGTGGGCGGAGGCCTCGTGCTCCTGCGCGAAGGCCGCGGTGCCCATCGCCATCGCCGCTGCGAGCAGCGTCACTCCGAACCAGCGCTTCACGATCGCACCTCCCGACGCAGCACCCTGGCTGCGATGCCCTGAGCCAGCTCCGGAACCTGGGCCATCACCTCTCCGTGGAGCTTCACCCGCTGCGCGGCGATGTCCGCGCGCTGCTTCTCGACGGCCGCGTTGACCTCCTCGCGGGCCTTGCCCAGCAGGTCGGCCTCGGCGCGGACGCCCTCCGCCCGGAGGGCCTCGCGGGCCTTGGAGGCGGACGAGCGCGCGACGGCGAGCTGCTCGTCGAGGGAGCCCTTGAGGGTCTTCGCCTCGGCGTCGAGCCGCGCGGCCTCCTCGCGGGCCCCGGCGGTGCCGGCCTCGCGGGCGTCGATGAGCGCCAGCATCGGCTTCCAGAGGGTCGCCCGGAGGAAGAAGAAGAGAACGACCCACACGCCCAGGTTGAGCAGGAGGGTGACGTCGATGTTGATGAGCGGACGTTCGTTGGCGACGAGCAGAGCGAGGACGTTCGGCATGCGCGGCTCCTGCGACGGCCGTCGATCCCGCAGGAAATGGAGGGAAACGACGCGCGGTGCTTAGCCCCCCGTGGCGGAGGTCGCGCGGCTTCTATCACCCCAACTTCGCGAGGGTCAAGGCACGTGAGGGCTGTAAGGTCAGCCGCCGGTCTGGACAATGGTCGCGCTGGCGGCGGCCTGGGTGCGGGCGGCCTCGGCGCGGGCGATGCGGGCGCGGAGGTTGTTCGCGACGGTGCGGGCGGCGTCGACCATCTCCCGGGAGAACACCGAGGAGGGAAAGGGCAGCCGGGGGAGCGCCAGGAGGGTGAAGCTCATGCGGGTGCGAGGGGTGGGGCCCGGGATGCGCTCGAGGGTGGTGGTGCTCTCGAAGCGCTCCATGTTGCCGTCGACGGCGTGGCCCACCAGCTCGAGGCGCCCGGGGGTGCGGCGCACGTTCACCCGCACCAGCGCCCACACGACCCCGAGCGAGCCCCGCAGCGGGACCTGCATGTAGACGTCGGTGTCGGCGCGGTTGCGGCGCACCACGCGCACGTCGCGCACGTGCGGCATGAAGGTGTCGTAGGTCGGGAAGTCGGTGATCGCTCGGGCCACGACCTCGATGGGCGCGTCGATGATGGTCTCCGAGCGACCGCGGCGCACGCTGAGCCCGGGGACCTCCTCGGAGCTCGTCACCACATCGGGAGCCGCAGCGGCCGCGGGGGCCGCGGGGGTCGCGGGGGCCGCGGGGGTCGCGACCGCAGAGGCCGCGGGGCCCTGGGTCACCGCCGCGTCTCCTGCCGTCGCGGTGGAGGGAGGTGTCTGCGCCATCGCGGCGCCGGGGAAGGCTGCGCCCAGGGACAGCGACAGGCTGACGAGGAGACCTGCGGAGTGCTTGGGGGCAAGGTGCTTCATCGACAGCTCCTGACGGGGGTAAAGGGGTACGGCATTCAACGATCGGGCGTAGGCATCTTTACCCCGCCCTCGAAGCGCACGCCCTTGTCGATGAAAACTTCCGGGGAGGAGATGTTCCCGAGGACCGTCGAGGGAGCGTAGACTTCCACGGTCACGCGCGCGGTGATGTCTCCGCGGATGGTGCCTCCGCGGACGATGAGGGTGCCCACGTCGAGGGCGGTGACCGTGAGCTCCGCCTCCTCGCCCACCACCAGCACCCCTTCGCTGAACACCTCCCCGACGAAGTGCCCGTCGATGCGCACCCTGCCCTCGAAGGTCAGCTTGCCCTCGAAGCGCGTGCCCCGCCCCAGCAGCGCGTTGAGCTCCCCCGTCGACGCCGCGATCGCCCTCGCGCTCAGCTCCGCCCCGCCCGTCTCCTCGTCTTCAGCCATCGAGTTCCCCTCCGCGCTCCAGCGCCGCCGAGCCCGGCAGCCCCAGCCACGACACCCTCGCGCGCCCCACGTGCCTCGCCAGCGCCACCGCCAGCAGGATGCGCGGGATCACCACCAGCGCGTCGCGCCACCGCACGCCGCTCGTCTCGCCCGCGTAGACGGGCCGCACCACCACGTCGACCACCCTCCGCCGCTGCAGCGCCAGCGCGCCCAGCAGGTGGTTGGGGTAGCCGTAGCGCCGCCATAGCCCGTCGAGGTCGAGCTCCCTCAGCGCCCTCGCGGAGATCACCGTGTACCCGCACTGCGAGTCCCCGACGCCCGGCAGCCCCGTCGCCAGGCGCGTCAGCCATGACAGCACCCGGTTGCCCGCGTAGCGCACCGCCGGCATCACCCTCACGCAGTCGGCGTGGCGCAGCCGGTTGCCCTTGGCGTAGTCCGCCCTCCCCTCGGCCACCGGCGCGGCCAGGGCCGCGAGGTCCGACGGGTCCATCTGCGCGTCGCCCGCCATCACCGCCACCAGCTCGGCCCCTCGGGAGAGCGCCTCCCGGTAGCCCGTCGCGAGCGCCCCTCCGACGCCGCGGTTCTCCTCGTGGCGCAGCACCACCACCGCGGGGCCGGCCATCGCGGCGAGCACCTCCGCGGTGTCGTCGGTGCTGGCGTCGTCGATCACCACCGCGAGGTCGACGAAGGGCGGCAGGGTGTCCACCACCCGGCGCACACGCGCCCCGGTATTGAAGGCAGGAATCACCACGGCGATCCGTTGGCCGAGCAGCACGATGGCAGGCATCTACCGCCCGGGGCCCCGAGCCCGCAAGCGCCCCGCTGCGCGACGGGGGGATGGCGGCAGGGAGGCCGGGCTGTACCTTGCTCGGAGGACCACCCCGCCATGCCAGCCCACGCCTCCCCCCCGGAGCCCGCCGCGCACCCGACGCACGCGCTGCTGCTCGTCTCGGACGACGAGGCCCTCTCCCGGGCGCTCGACCGCGTCGCCCGGCCTCGGGGCTACCGGGTCGCGCCGGCCCTCGGAGCCCGGTGCCTCGAGCTCGTCCATGCCCTGCAGCCCGACGCCGTCGTGCTCGACCTCTCGGTGCCCGACGCCGACCCGTGGGTGCTGCTCGATCGGCTGAAGCACGACCCTCGCAGCCGCCATGTTCCGGTGCACCTGGTCGGCGCCGGGGCGCAGGGCCACCACGCGCTGGCGAGCGGCGCCCTGGGCTTCCTCGCGAGGCCCGTCGACGACGACGCGCTCGCCCGGGCGCTCGACGACGCGGCCTCGCTGGTCGAGCGCAACGTGCGGCTCCTGCTGGTGGTCGAGGACGACGGCGGCCGCCGGGAGGACATCGTCGCCGTGGTCGGAGGCGAGGGCGTGGAGGTCACCGCGGTGGCGGGGCGAGAGGCGCTCCAGGCGATCGCGAGGGGCCGCTACGACGCCATGATCGTGGGCCTCGACCAGGCGGGAGGCGGGGGCCTCGACCTGCTGGAGGCGCTCTCCCAGCGCCCCGAGCTGCGGCGCGTCCCGGCGGTCGCCTACGCCCTGGACGCGCTCCCCGCGGAGGACGAGGCGAGGCTCTCCCGCCTCGAGCGCTCGCAGGTGCTGAGGCCCGCGCGCACCCCTGAGCGCCTCCTGGACGAGAGCACCCTGCTCCTCCACCGGGCGCAGGCCTCCCTCCCTCCGGCGCAGCGGGAGGCGCTCCTGCGCTCGCTGGAGAGCGCCCCCACGCTGGCGGGCCGCGAGGTGCTGCTGGTGGACGACGACCTCCACGACGTCTTCGCCCTCACCGGCCTGCTGGAGCGCCACGGCGTGAAGGTGACCCGCGCGAAGAGCGGCCGCGAGGCGCTCGACCGACTGGACGAGCGGGGCGACGTCGACCTGGTGCTCATGGACGTCACGGGCCCCGAGCAGGAGGGCTACGAGGCGACCCGGGCGATCAGGGCGAGGGGAGACCTGGCGAGGGTTCCGGTGGTGGCGCTCACGGCGACGGGGGCTGAGCGGGAGCGGTGCCTCGCCGCAGGCGCCGTCGACTGCCTGGTCAAGCCGGTGGAGCCAGACCTGCTGGTCTCGATGCTCCGGGTGCTGGTGGGGTCGTAGGGAGGAGGCGATCGGGGAGAGCGAGCCGGAGGGCTCAGTCGCCCGCGGTGACCGGCGAGGCGCCCTCGTAGAGGGAGTTGATGGTCGACTCGTAGCGGTTCACCACGTTGCGGCGCTTGAGCGACATCTTCGGGGTGAGCAGGTCGTTGTCGATGGTGAAGTCTTCGGCCACCAGCGCGAAGTTTCTCACGCGCTCGTAGCCCTTGATCTCGTGGGTGTGCTTGCCGATCTCGTCTCGGAAGAAGGCCATCACCTCGGGGTGCTGGAGCAGCGCGGGCAGCGGGTCGGTGGAGATGCCCTTCTCCGTCGCCCAGGCCTTCAGCTTCTCCATGTCGGGCACGATGATCGCGACGTTGTACGGGCGGTTGGCCCCGTGGACCATCACGTTGAGCACCCACGGCGACAGCTTGATGGCCTCCTCGATCGGCACCGGGACCACGTACTTGCCGTTCTCCAGCTTGTACTGCTCCTTGATGCGCCCGGTGATGAAGAGGAACCCGTCGGCGTCGACGTAGCCCATGTCCCCGGTGCGGAAGCCGCCGTCCGCGGTGAAGACCTTCTCGTTCTCCTCGGGCAGGTTGTAATAGCCCTGCATCACGTTGTGGCCGTAGCAGATGACCTCGCCGTGCAGCGGGTCGCTCGCGGCCTCCTTGTCGATGCTCACCCGGGTGCCCGGGATGGGCTTGCCCACGCTGCCGATGCGCCGCCCCTTCGGGGAATTGCAGGTCGCGATGGGCGAGGTCTCGGTGAGGCCGTAGCCCTCGTAGACGGTCACCCCGATGTTGTCGATGAACTCGGCCACCTCGCGGGAGATCGCCGCGCCGCCGGAGAACGCGTACTTCAGGTTGGGGCCGAAGAAGGTGCCGCGCACCTTGGAGAGCACCACCTTGTCGAAGAGCTTGTGCTTGAGCTCGACGAAGGCCGAGCTCTTGCCGTTGTCATGGAGCGCGCGCCGCTCGGAGGCGTTGGCCATCGCCGCCAGGAGCAGCTTGCGGCGCATCGGAGGCATCGCCTCCATCTTCTTGTTGAGCCCCGCGTAGAGCTTGTTGAAGACGCGAGGCACGGAGAACACCAGCGACGGGGCGATCTCCGCCATGTTCGCCAGGAGCTTCTCGACGCTCTCCGCGATGGCCAGCGAGGCGCCCATGGAGAAGAGCCCGTGCAGCTCGACCACCTGCCCGAAGGAGTGCGCCCACGGCAGGAACGACAGCGACCGATCGCCCGGCCCGATGGCGAGCATCTCGTGCATGGCGCTCACGTTGTTGGCCATGTTGGAGTGCGAGAGCTTCACGCCCTTGGGCTTGCCCGTCGTGCCGGAGGTGTAGATGAGCCCCGCGAGGTCGCTCTTGTCGGGCTTCACCAGCGGCGCGGGCGTCTCGGCGCCCCGGCGCAGCAGCGCGGCCATGGTGTCGCTCTCGGTCTCGCTGCCCGTGAAGGTGATCACGTGCTGGAGCGCCGGACAGTCGCCGCGCACCTTGAGCACCCGGTCTTTGATCTTGTCGCTCGGGACGAAGCACACCTCGGCGCCGCAGTCGTTGAGGATGTACGCCCACTCGGCGTCGTGCTGCGACTCGTACATGGGCACGTAGGCCGCGCCGAGGGTGTACGTGGCGTAGGCGCCGATGGCCCACTCCGCGCGGTTGTTGGAGATCACCGCGACCCGGTCGCCGGACTTCACCCCGAGGCCCGCGAGGCCCCCGCGGAGGTTGTCGACCTTCTCCTTGAAGGCCCCGTAGGTCATCCACTGCCACTCGCCGTCGCGCTTCTCGCCGAACAGCGGCGACTGCGCGTAGCGCTTGGTGCTCTCCGAGAAGATCTCCACCAACGTATCGAACTTCGACATGGACTGAACCCTCCAGCGAACCAGAAATCCCGCGCGACCCTAGTGCAAACCACCGCCCCAGCGGAAGGGGGGGGCCGATGCCCCCTCCGCCGGGTCTGCTCGTGCCTCTATGGGCCTCGAAGCTATTCCGGGTAGCGCGCGACGTAGGGACGCGCGGGGGTCGGGCTCGCGGTCACCGCGCAGCCGCTCACCAGCGCCGGGGTGAAGGTGCCCGAGAGGGTGCAGCCCGCCGCGCCGACGCCGGCGGAGAGCCGGATGCGCCCGAGGCCGCCGGTGCCCGCCGCCTGCGTGAGCACGCTCACGTCGCCGCCGCCCGCGCCGCCGCTCGCGGAGACCACCGCCCCGGTGGCCACCGTGAGCACCGGGGAGGCGAGGTAGATCGCGCCGCCTGATCCGCCGCCGCCGGGACCGCCGCCGCAGGACTGCCGGCCGCCGCGACCGCCCTGCGCCGCGATGCGCCCGGAGGCGCCCACGGTGATGCTCACCGGCGAGGCCACGCGCACCGCGCCGCCGCCGCCGCCGCCGCCGGAGCCCTCGTCGCCGCCGCCGCCGCCGCCCGCCGAGCCCGGCCGGAAGGTCGTCGCCATCGTCAGGTCGGCCACCGCCTCGGCGCCGATGGAGCCGCCGCCGCCGCCGCCGCCGTGCGCCGTCTGGTAGCCGCAGCCGCTCGCCGCCGCGGGAGCGCGCGTCAGCCCGTTGGAGCCGTCGTAGGCCACGTTGCCGCCGCTGGTGCCGCCGCGACCGCCCTGGCCCACGCTCGCGCCGCCCGCGCCCCGGCCCGCCCCGCCGCCGTTGCCGCCCGCGCCGCCCTGGCCCAGGCAGCCGCACTCGTTGCTCTGGTAGCCGAAGCCGCCGCCGCCCCCGGCGAAGCCGCCGCCGCCGCCGCCGCCGCCGCCGGTGCAGCTCCAGCCGCCGCCCGAGCCGCCGCCGGTGCTGCCCCGGCCCGCCACCACCACGCCCAGGCGGGAGGTGCCGTCGGCGCCCGGCGAGCCGGTGCCGCCGCCGCCCAGCGCGCCGAACTGCCCGGTGCCCGCGACCACGTCGCCGCCGGTCGCGCTGAAGACCACGTTGCCCGTGAACCCGCCCTGCGAGCCGTTGCCGTTGTCGACGCAGCTCGACCCGCGGGCCAGCGCCGCCGCCTGCTCGCCGCCGACGCTGCCGCTCACGTCGATGATCCCGTTGATCACCACCGCGCCGGTCGCCCTCAGGTCGAGCACCCCGGTGCCCGTGGTGGTGATGCGCACCCCCACCGGGACGTTGATGGTGGTGAAGTTGTGGATGCCGGGCGACAGCGCGACGTCCGTCGTCGGCGAGAGCGCCCCTTCGCCCCCGGTGCTGGGGAAGGGGTTGCAGAGTCCGGCCACGCAGGCCCCGCTCCCGCAGCGGTTGCCGCAGGCGCCGCAGTTGTTCGCGTCGGTGAGCAGCGCCGCCTCGCAGCCGGTGGCCGCGCTGCCGTCGCAGTCGCCGAAGTTCGACTCGCAGGAGGCCACCGCGCAGAGCCGCGCCTCGCAGCTCGCCGTCGCGTGGGGCAGCGAGCACACGTTGCCGCAGGTGCCGCAGTTGGACGCGCTGGTCGCCAGGTTCGCCTCGCAGCCGTCGCCCGCGGTGGCGTTGCAGTTGCCGAAGCCGCTGGCGCACACCCCGAGGCCGCACGCCCCCGCCGTGCAGGTCGCCCCGGCGTTGGCGAAGGCGCAGGCGCGGTTGCACATCCCGCAGTGCGTGAGGCTGCTGCGGGTGTCGACCTCGCAGCCGTTGGCCGCGTTGCCGTCGCAGTCCGCGAAGCCCGCGTTGCAGGTGAAGCCGCAGGTGCCCGAGGCGCAGCTCGCCGCCGCGTTGGCGCGCGCCGGGCAGGCCGTGCCGCAGGCGCCGCAGTGCGTGAGGCTGGTGCGGGTGTCGACCTCGCAGCCGTTGGCCGCGCTCCGGTCGCAGTCGCCGAAGCCGGCCTCGCAGGCCACGCCGCAGACGCCCGCGGAGCAGACCGAGGAGCCGCCGGCGGTCGCCCCGCACGCGGTGCCGCAGGCGCCGCAGTGGGTGAGGCTGGTGCGGGTGTCGACCTCGCAGCCGTTGGCGGCGTCGCCGTCGCAGTCGGCGAAGCCCGTCGCGCAGGTGAAGCCGCAGGTGCCCGCGGCGCAGGTCGTCGTGGCGTTGGCGCGCGTCGGGCACGCGGTGCCGCACATCCCGCAGTGGGTGGTGCTCACCCGGGTGTCGGCCTCGCAGCCGTTGGCCGCGCTCATGTCGCAGTCGGCGAAGCCCGGCTCGCAGGTGAAGCCGCAGGCCCCGGCCGCGCAGGTCGACATCGCGTTGGCGCGCGTCGGGCACGCGTTGCCGCAGGTGCCGCAGTGCGCGAGGGTGGTGCGGGTGTCGACCTCGCAGCCGTTGGCCGCGCTCATGTCGCAGTTGCCGAAGCCCTCGGAGCACGAGGCCACGGAGCACGCGCCGACGTTGCACACCGGGGAGCCGTTGCTGATCGTGCAGCTCATCCCGCAGCCGCCGCAGTTGCCGGTGTTGGTGCGGATGTCGACGCAGCCGCCGCCGCAGCAGGTCTGCCCCGCGAGGCAGCCGCGCATGGCGTCGCAGCCGGGCACGCACTGGTTGCCCATGCAGCGCTGACCCAGGGTGCAGTGGTCGTCCACCACGCAGGCGACGCAGGCGCGCGTCGTCGGGTCGCAGCGCGGCGCGGCCACCCCGACGCCGCCGTCGACGGTGGCGGTGGCGCAGGCGTCGTCGTTGCGACAGCCCGCGACGCAGGTGAAGGTCGCCGGGTCGCAGCGGCGGCCCACGCCGCAGCGGTCGTCGGTGGCGGTGCAGGCGACGCAGCGGCCGCTCGCGACATCACAGGTCGGGCCGCCGGCGTTGCCCACGCACTCGGAGCTGTTGCGACACGCGGTGACCACGTCCGCCGGGGGGACGTCCATCGGCCCGAGGTCGCTCACCACATCGACGACGCCGATGTCGCCCCCTGCGTCGACGGGTCCGCCCACCACCGAGGATCCCAACCCGCACCCGGACACCACCAGGGCCAGACATGCCACCTGCCAACGACCCGTTCTCGCTCTCATGAGGGCATCTTGCCCGACCTCCCCCCCGCCGCGAACCCCTCTTCTTCTCAGAATGACGGCGGTCTTCCCAGCCGGGGCGGCGGTCCGTATCGTGCGCGGCCATGCAGAGCCCCCCCCTCGACGACCGTACCCTCCGCGCGCTCGTCCGCGCTGCTGAATCCCCGCTGACCGCCCGCGCAGTACTGCACTTGATGTACGGCGAGTCGGGCATCACCCGGGCCCTCGGGCTCCCCCTCGAGCCGGGGGACCACCCCAGCCTGAGCGAGCGCCCCATCGGCCCGGAGGAGCTCTCCAAGTGATCACCCTCGACGCCCTCCACGGGCTCTTCACCCGCCGCGAGCTCACGCCCCGGGAGCACCTCGACCGGGTGCTCTCCGCCCTGCGCGACGCCGCCGCCCGCACCCCCGCCCACGCCGCGGTGCGCGACTACAACGACGACCAGGCCCGCCGCGCCGCCGACGCCGCCACCGCGCGCTACGCCTCCGGCCAGGCCCTCGGGGACTTCGACGGCATACCCATGGTGGTAAAAGACGAGGTGGACGTCGCGGGGCTGCCGACCCGCTCGGGCACCGTCTATCTCCCGGCGGTGCCTGCGGCGCGCGACGCGACGGCGGTCGCCCGGCTGCGGGACGCCGGGGCGGTGATCGTCGGCAAGAGCGTGCAGCACGAGCTCGGCCTCGGGGCGACGGGCATCTCCCCCCACGAGACCCGCACCCCCCGCAACCCGCACGACCCCAACTGCGCCCCGGGCGGATCGTCCTCGGGCAGCGCGGTGGCCGTGGCGCTCGGCGCGGTGCCGGTCGCGGTGGCCTCCGACGGGGGCGGGTCGGTGCGCATCCCGGCCTCCCTCTGCGGCGTGTGGGGGCTCAAGCCCACCTTCGGCCGCATCCCCAACACCGGCGACGGCAACCTCGACGGGAGCGTCGGGCACCTCGGTCCCATCGCCCGCTCGGTCGAGGCGATGGAGAAGTTCTTGAGGGTGACCGCGGGGGACGACGGGCGGTGCCCGGTGAGCCACGGGTCGCCTCCGCTCGACCTCGCCGCCCTCGACAACGCCCGCTCGCGAGACCTGAAGGGGCTGCGCATCGGGGTCGATCCCAACGAGTGGGCCGACGCCGACCCGACCATCGCCTTCACCTGCCGCGAGGCGCTGCGCACGCTGGAGAAGCAGGGCGCCGTGCTGCGCGACGTGTCGCTCCCGCTGGGGCGGCACGCGGGCGCCATCGGCTTCGTGACGATGGTGACCGAGTCGGCGCGCGGGCACGCCGAGGAGTACCGCAAGCACCGCGACAAGATGGCCCTCGACGTGCGGCTCACCCTCGCCATCGGCCGGCAGATCTCCGCGGTGGATCACCAGAAGGCGCAGCTCCTCCGACGGCGGCTGCGGCTGCAGCTCGCCGCCCTGCTGGGCGAGGTGGACCTCTACGCGACGCCCACCGTGGCCATCGCCGCGCCGAGGGTGCGACACCGGGCCGAGCGGGCGGGCGAGGCCGACCAGGCGGTCACCAACGACCTGGTGCGGTTTACCTTCCTGGGTAATCTCACCGGGCTCCCGGCGCTGACGGCGCCGGTGGGCGTGCAGGGGGCGCGGCTGCCCGTCGGGCTGCAGCTGATGGCGAAGCCGTGGGACGAGGCGACGCTGCTGGCGGCGGCGTACGGGCTGGAGCGAGCGGGCTGCGCACCGCCGACGCCGGCGGTGCACGTACCCTGGTGAGCTGAGGGCGGGAGCGGGGGGTCAGTCGCGGCAGCAGAGGACCCCGCCGGCGGCGGAGGAGGTCTTCACCACGGTGCGGCTCTCCTGGACGCTCCCGCCGCAGATCCACGGGGCGCCGAGGGCGCCGCAGTCGTTGTTCGAGAAGCGGTTGAGCCCGTCGCAGGCGCCACCGACCGCGGCGCCGAGCGTCCCGCAGCCGAAGAAGTCGTTGTTGAGGTCGCCGCTCTCGCGGCAGTTGGTGGCGCACGACAGCGAGGTGCAGCTCGGTCCGGTGAGGGTGCCCGAGCGCAGCGCGCAGATGCCGCAGCCGGTGCCCGAGACCGCCGCCGCGAAGAACGACGCGGCGGGGTAGGCCGTCTCCGCGGCGCAGCCCGACGCGCCGGTGCGGGGGGTGACCTCGCCGCCGTTGCAGATGTGCCAGCCGCGGGCGCAGAGGTTGGACGACGCGCAGCCCGCGCCGTTGGCCGGAGCGCTGGTCGAGCTGTTGCCCAGCGTCGCGCAGGCGGGGAGCGAGGAAGCGGGGATGGCGGGGAAGATCCCAGGGAGGGACCACGCGCCCGAGCAGCCCGCGATGCGAGGGAAGCGAGCGCGGTCGGCGAAGGCCTCGCGGGTGCCGTCCGCGCAGCCGATGGGGTCGACGGTCACCACCGGGACGCACACCCCGCTGGCGCAGGTGCTGTCCGCCGGGCATCGGTTGTTGCAGGCGCCGCAGTGGAGGGGGTTGTCGCCGAGGGTGACGCACTGGGTCCCGCAGAGCGTGCTGCCGCTGGCGCAGGTGGCCTGGCAGGTGCCCGTACGGCAGACCTGACCCGCGGCGCAGACGGCTCCGCAGGCGCCGCAGTTGCGGCTGTCGCTGGTGAGGTTGACGCACGCCCCCGCGCAGGAGCTCGTCCCGAGCGGGCAGGAGCAGGTCCCCGCCGTGCAGGTCGCCCCCGCCGGGCAGGCGATGGCGCACGAGCCGCAGTGACCGGCGTCGACGGCGAGGTTCACCTCGCAGCCGTCGGCCGCGATGCCGTTGCAGTCGGCGAAGCCGGTGATGCAGGCGATCCCGCAGGCCCCCGCGGCGCAGGTCGGCGTGGCGTTGGCCCTCGCGGGGCAGGCGTTGCCGCACATACCGCAGTGGGTAAGGCTGCCGCGGGTGTCGACCTCGCAGCCGTCGGCGGCGACGCCGTTGCAGTTGCCGAAGCCGGTGTTGCAGGCGATTCCGCAGGCGCCCGCGGCGCAGGTCGGCGTGGCGTTGGCGCGCGCCGGGCAGGCGTTGCCGCACATCCCGCAGCTCGACAGCGTCACCCGGGTGTCGACCTCGCAGCCGTTGGCGGCCATGCCGTCGCAGTCCGCGAAGCCCGTGTTGCAGGCGCCCACGGTACACGCTCCGGCGACGCAGGCCGCGGTGCCGCCCGCGGTGACGCAGGCGTTGTCGCAGCGGCCGCAGTGCGCGGCGGCGGTGCGGGTGTCGACCTCGCAGCCGTTGGCCGCGACGCCGTCGCAGTCCGCGAAGCCCTCGTTGCAGTCGTAGGCGCAGGCGCCCTCGGCGCAGCGCGCGGTGGTGTTGGGTCGGCTGGCGCAGGCGCGGCCGCAGGCGCCGCAGTGGGCGGCGGTCGTCGCGGTGTTGGTCTCGCAGCCGTTGGCCGCGCTCATGTCGCAGTCGCCGAAGGACCCGGTGCACGAGCCCACCGCGCAGGCTCCCATGGCGCATCGGGGCGCGCCGTTGGCGACCACGCAGGTCATCCCGCAGCCGCCGCAGTGGGCGGTGTTGTCCTGCGGGTTGACGCAGGCGCTGTCGCAGCAGGCGAGGCCCGAGGGGCAGGGCTGCGCGGCGTTGCAGCCGGCGACGCACCGGTTGCCCGAGCACACGAGCCCGGCGGGGCAGTGGGCGTCGGTGACGCACTCGACGCAGCGACGGGTGGGCACCTCGCAGCGCAGGGTGGAGGCGCCGCCGTCCGCCCGGGAGACGCCGCCGTCGACGACGACGGAGGCCGCGCAGCCCTCGTCGTTGCGGCAGCCGGGAGAGCAGCGGAAGGTGGCGCCGTCGCAGAACTGCCCCGCGGGGCAGGTGTCGGCGGTGGGCGAGCAGGCCACGCAGCGCCCGCTGGGGAGGTCGCACACGGTGAAGCCGAACTCGTTGTCGCGGCACTCCTCGTTGCGCTGGCAGCGCGCCGGCCCGACGTCGGGCGCGTCGGTGCGAGGGGCGTCGAGGGGGCCCGCGTCGAGGGAGCCCGCGTCGAGGGAGCCCGCGTCGGCGCGGACGTCCGCTCCGAGGTCGCTGACTCCGGCGTCGGCGGGTCCGCCCACCACGGAAGCACCCAGGCCACAGCCTGAAATCAAGAGCACACAGCAGGCGAGCCGCCACCGATCCGATCGCGCGTTCATGGGCGCATCCTGCCTGCGTTGCCGCCGGACGGGCACCCATTGAATGCGTCGGGGTGTCCGCCGCCACCCTCGGGGGAGGGGCTCGACGAGGTCTTCGGGCTCGACGCCGCTGCGCTCGACGCCTGGCTCTCCCGCCGCGACGACTGATCGGCGCCCGACTCAGCGCCGATGGCCTGCGTGGCCGCCCTCGTCACTCCGTCACTCCTACCACCCGCGCCACCGCCGCCGGGTCTTCGAGCACCACGTTGTGCCCGGCGCCCTCGACCCGATGGTGCACCACCCTCCCCTCACCCCTGCGCACCATCTCCTCCGCGATGCGGGTGAACTTCTCGTCGCGCTCTCCGGTCACCGCATGCACCGTGAAGGGCGCGCTCGCCAGCCGCTCCCACAGCGGCGGCATCCTCCCCGTGCTCAGCGTCGAGAGCGCCCACGCGATCGCCTCGGGCCGGTGCCCCGTCCGCCACGACCGCTGCGCCGCCAGCGCCTCCGGGGCCAGCTCCCGCTGCGTCGCGAAGAGCGGCAGCGCCTCCCACCTCTCTACAAACGCCTCCAGGCCCCCGCGCACGATGCTCTCCGCCAGCGCGTCGTCCGCCGCCGCCCTCGCCGCTCGCTCGCTCTCGTCCTCGATGCCGGGCGTGCCTCCCACCAGCACCACCGCCCGGAGCTCACCCGGGTGGCGCAGCGCCAGCGAGAGCGCCAGCCGCGCCCCCAGCGAGTAGCCCACCAGCACCCGCCGACCCGTTGTCCACGGCGCCAACGCGTCGATCACCTCGTCGAAGTCCGCGCCCGGCCTCACCCACGGCTCCAGCCCGTGGCCCGGCATCCACCACGCGTCGCCCTCCGACCGCACCCGCTCCCACTGCGACGGCGCCCCGAGGAAGCCGTGCAGCCAGCCGATCACTCCGCGAGCCCCCGCTCGACCCGCGCCCTCACCCGCTGCCTCCGGGCGCCTGCGTCCTCGGGCGCCACCACGGCCTCGATCACCGTCACCCCGTCGGTCGCCAGCGCCTCGTCGAGCGCCGCCGCCAGCGCCGAGGGCGTCTCCACCCGCGCGTAGCGGTGACCGAAGGCCCCCGAGGCCTCCGCCCAGCGAATACCCTGCGGCGTAAGAAAGAACCGCCCGAAGGCCGCCGCCCGCTCGCTCCCCGGCGGGGACGTCTTGCCCAGCGGGAGCTCCGCGAAGATGCGGCCGCCGCCGTTCTGCACCAGCAGCACCACCAGCGCGCCTTCCAACTCCTGCGCCGCGCTCAGTCCCCCGAGGTCGTGCGCCGCGCTCACGTCGCCCAGCAGCACCGCCACCGGCTCCGCGGCCCCGAGCTTGGTCCTCGCCCCGAGGGCGCCCGCGATCAGCCCGTCGATGCCGCTGCCTCCCCGCTGGTGCAGCACCCTCAGCGAGCGCCACGGCGAGGCCATCTCCAGGTCGCGCACCGGCATGCTGTTGCCCGCCACGAGGCACGCCCCCGACGGGAGCGCGTCGAGGAGCGACTGCGCCACCGTGAGCTCGTCCAGCGCCTCGCCGAAGGTCTCCGCCCTCACCGCCGACCACGCCTGCGCGTCGGCCGACCGCAGCGACCGCGACCACGACGGCTCCGCGGCCACCGCCCTCGCCCCGAGCGCCAGCCGCACCGCGTGCGCCACCGCCTCCGGATCTCCCCACAGCACCGCCCTCGCGTCCCCCGCCGGGTCGGGCCAGCCGTGCGGGGCCACCACCCAGCGCTCCACCGCGGGGTGGGTGATCCATGCGGTGAGCGCTGGCGAGGTGGGAGGCAGCGACCAGGAGACCACCAGGTCGGGGCGGTGCCTCTCTCGCCACGACGCGCTGCGGGCCGCGAGCTCGACGCCCGGGCACACCGTCGCCGCGCCGGTCGACCCCACGTGGCGGTAGCCGCTCGACGACTCGGCCACCACGGGCGCTCCCACCGCCGCGGCCAGCGCGAAGAGGGCCTCGTGGGCGGTGCTCCCCCAGGTGAGCGTCGGGCCGCACACGAAGAGCGGACGGCTCGCGTGGGCGAGGCTGTCGGTGAGCGCGGCGACCCCCTCGGAGGACGGAATACACTCCGGGGTAAACGCCCTGGGCGCGCCGAGGGTCACCCGCCGGGAGAGCTCGGCGGACCAGGGCTCCGGGGCGGCGACCTCCACGGGCTCGAGCGGCTTGCGGAAGCGGGCGTTGAGGTGCACCGGGCCGGGCGTGGGCGAGCGGGTGAGCGAGAGGCACCGGGCGGCGATGCGGCCGACGGCGGCGAGGGCCTCGGGGGAGGCGTCGGGCAGCCCGAGCTCGGCGCGGTGGCGCACCGCGCGGCCGAAGAGGTCGGTCTGGTCGATGGTCTGCGGCGAGGCGCAGTCGTAGGCCTCCCACGGGCGATCGGCGGTGACCACCAGCACGGGGAGGAAGGCCTGCGAGGCCTCGATGAGGGCGGGGAGGTAGTGGGCGCCGGCGGTTCCGGAGGTGCAGAGGAGCATCGAGGGGAGACCGGTGATGCGCGCCTGGCCGAGCGCCACGAAGGCCGCCACGCGCTCGTCGACGACGGGGAGGCAGCGCACCCGCGGGCACTCCGCGGCGGCCAGCGCCAGCGGGGTGGAGCGCGACCCGGGGGAGATGATCACGTCGCGAAGGCCGGAGTCCGCGAGGGCGCTGAGGAGCCACCGCGCCCAGGCGCTGTGAAGGTCGGAGGGCGGAGTGGTCATGGGGGTCCTTCGAGGGCGACGCGCGCCGTGCGGAGCTTGGCCTCGGTCTCGCGCCACTCGGCCGATGGGTCGGAGCCAGGAACCAGCCCCGCCCCCACGTAGGCCCAGGCCTCGTCTCCGTGGATGACCGCCGAGCGCAGCGCCACCACGAAGCGCCCGTCACCGCGGGCGTCGCACCAGCCCAGCGTCCCGGCGTACCAGCCGCGGGGGTCGGGCTCGTGGCGGGCGATCCAGCGCAGGGCGTCGGCGCGGGGAGCGCCCGCGACGGCGGGCGTGGGGTGCAGCGCCGAGGCGAGCGTGAGCGCGTCGGGGGCCTTGAGAGCGCGCGCGCGGATGGGCGTCCAGAGGTGGTGCACCGAGGGGAGAGAGCGCACCGAGGGGAGCTCGGCGTGGGAGACCGGGAGACCGAGGGCGCGCAGCGCGTCGGCGATGAAGGTGACGACGAGGGCGTGCTCGTGACGGTCCTTGGCGCTGGCGAGGAGGGAGGCGATGGCGGCGGGGTCGTCGGCGCCGCGGGGGATGCTGCCGGCGAGCGCGTCGACCTCCACGGTGTCGCCGCGGCGAAGGACGAGGCGCTCGGGGGTCGCTCCGACGAAGACCACATCGGGCGCGAGGCGCATGGCGAAGCGGGCCCCGTCCTGCGCCGGGAGCCGGGAGAGCACCTCCCCGAGGGACCATCCCCCCGGGCGGGACCATCGCACCCGGCGGGCCCCCACCAGCTTGTCGATGGCGCCGTCGGCCATCGCGGCGAGGGCAGCGCGCACCAGCGCCTCCCAGCGGGGCTGCGCCTCGGGGTCGGGCGCGCGCGCTGCGGCAGGGGCGGCGGGGGCGCTTACACCGTCGGGTAAGGTCCAGTCGAGCGAGCGGGCGGCGGAGGCGGGGCCGACCCACTGGAGCCACGAGCGATGGCCGAGAGCGATGCGGCTCCAGGCGGGGAGCACCATCAGCGCGCGGGGAGCTCCGCCCCAGGCCGGGTCGTGGGCGTGGGAGCGGGCCGGGTCGAAGCACTGGCCGCCGAACATCCGCGGCGCGGGCGCGTCGTCGTGGTCGCTGAGCGCGGTGAGCGACGAGAGGGTCGAGCGCACCCTCGGGGCGAGCGCGTCGAGGTGCTCGCCGTCGAGGGAGACCGCGGCGCCCCAGGCCTCGGTGGTGCCGTCCTCGTCGGCGGACCAGTGCAGCGAAGGGGCCACGGCGGTGGTCGCGTCGGAGGGGGCGGTGATCGCGACGAGGGCTTCGGGCGAGAGCGCTTCGAGGCGTGCGAGCAGCGGGCCGGACAGCGGAACCATCGGGGCGGCCTACGGTGGTGGCCCCGGGCTCGGACGTCAATCGGGGCGCGCGCAAGTTGGCAGCGGGCGCCGCGACGTGCTGCGATGGCAACCCTATGGCGCACGGATCGAAGGTGAACTCATGCTTCCCCACGGGGCTGCCATACCCGGGGATCATGCCCTTCCTCCGGACGGCGCCGCCTGCGCAGCTCGGCCTCGCGGAGGAGCTCGACCCCGACGCCCCGTGGCACACGCTGCCGATGGCGGCGATCGACACGGAGACCACCGGGAGGGACCCGGGCCGCGGCGACCGCATCGTGGAGATCGCGGTGGTGCACTTCCGCGACGGCGTGGTGGAGGGCCGCTACGGGATGCTGGTGAACCCGGGCATCCCGATCCCCGCGGATGCGGCCGCGGTGCACGGCATCACCGACGCCCAGGTGAAGGGGCAGCCCACCTTCGAGCAGCTCGCCCCGAAGATCCTGGAGCTTCTCCAGGGGCGCATCCCGCTGGCCTACAACGCGGGCTTCGACCGGGGGTTCATCCGCGCCGAGCTGGTGCGCGCCGGGGTGGAGGTGACCAAGACCACCGCCACGCCGCCCGCCCTTCGAGGCACCGAGTGGCTCGACCCGCTGGTCTGGGCCAGGGCCTTACAGACCGGGGTAAAGGGCTTCAAGCTCGGCGAGGTGTCGACCCGCCTCGGGGTCGACCTCTCCAACGCCCACCGCGCCACCGACGACGCCGAGGCCGCGGGCATGGTGCTCTACAAGCTCCTCCCGAAGGAGCGTGGGACCACCTACCGCTCGCTCGTGCTGGAGCAGCGCGGGCTCAAGTCCGGCCCCGCGGGCCGCACCTGGCGGCGGTGACCCCGGCCTCGCTCCGTCGCATCGACCCGGCCTGGTGGGTGCTGCTGGCGGCGGTGGCGGTCTACGCCAACACCCTCGGCGGCGACTTCGTCTACGACGACACCACGGTGGTCACCGCCAATCCGGTGCTGCGCGAGCCCTTCTCCCTGGTCCGGGTCTTCACCACGGACATCTGGGGCTTCCCCCGCGGGGCCTCGTGGTCGGTGCACACCTACCGCCCGCTGCTCACGCTCTCCTTCGCGCTCGACCGGCTCGTCGGGGGGTGGCGCCCCTGGAGCTTCCACCTCACCAACATCGCCCTCCACGCCGCGGCGAGCGTGGTGTTCTTCCGGGTGCTCGCGAAGCGCCTGCTCGACCCGGTGGCGGCGCTGGTCGCGGGCCTCGCCTTCGCGGTGCATCCGCTGCACACCGACGCGGCCTCGTGCATCACCAACCGCTCCGACCTCGAGGGCGCGCTGGCCGTGCTCGCGGTCTACGGCTGGCACGCCCGCAGGGGACTCGGGGCCACCCTCGCCGGGCCGCTCGCCCTCGCCGCGGGGCTGCTCTGCAAGGAGTCCGTGGTGGTGGTGCTGCCGCTGCTGGCGCTGCGCGACCTGCTCGGCACCGAGAGCACCCGCGCCGAGAAGGGCGCCCGCTACGCCGGGTATGCGCTCGCCCTCGGGGCCGCGACGGCGCTTCGCACGGCCGCCCTGGGGAGCGCGGCGACGCTGGTGCCCGACCTGCTCTCCAACCCGCTGAGGGATGCCTCGCTCGGGGTGCGGGCGAGCTGGGCGCTGCACTTCGTCGGGCTGGTGGCGCGGATGCTGGTGGCGCCGCTCGACCTCTGCGCGGACTACGGCGCCGCGGTGGTGCGCCCGGTGATGGCCCTCGACGGCGACGCCCTCCTTGGCGCGGCGGCGGTCGCCGGGCTCGGTGGGCTGGCGGCGCGCTCGTGGCGGAGCGATCCGCTGGTGACCGAAGCCTGCGCGTGGGTGCTGGTCACCGCGGGGGTGTACTCCAACGTGCCGAAGGTGCTGCCCGCGGCCTTCGCGGAGCGCTGGTGGTACCTCGGCGCGGGAGGGGCCTTCGTGCTGCTGGGCGCGGCGGTGAGGGCGGCGAGAGGGCGCTCGAGGGCGGTGGTCCCGGCGGCGGCGGTGGTGCTGGCGCTGTGGTCGGCGGTGACGGTGCGTCGCAACGTCGACTGGAGCAGCTCCGAGCGGCTCTTCGAGAGCGCGGTCGCGGTGCAGCCGGAGAGCGCTCGGATGCGGTACTTCGTGGCGCGCTTCCGCTTCCGCGAGGAGCGGCTGGCGGAGGCCTTCGCGCACGTCTCGGTGGCGGTGCGCAACGCCCCGGAGTGGGCGGAGCCCTACGGGCTCTACGGGCGGCTGCTGGCCTTCCAGCGCAGGGACGCTGAGGCCGAGCGGGCCTTCGCGCGGGTGACGGCGATGGAGGGCCCGGCGTCGAGGGAGGCGCGGCGCTTCTATGTCGACTACCTGATGGCGAGGAGGCGCTTCCCGGAGGCGAGGGCGCAGCTCGGGTGGCTGAGGGCGAACGGGCTCTGGGGGGACGACCTGACCCGGATGGAGGGGTATCTGCGGGCGGCGGAGGGGCGGTAGGAGCCGGCGACCTTCGCCCCCTCCGTGACGCCCTTACCTCCCCTTGAGCGCCTCGACCTGCGCGGTGAGCGCTTCGACCTGCGCGGCGAGCGCGTCCGCACGGTGCTTCTCCGCCTCGGCCCTCGCGCGCTCCGCCTCGGCCTCCGTCGGCCAGAGCCGCTCTCCGCCCTCGTCGTCCGCGACCCGCAGGCGCGTGCCGTCGTCGGTCACCACGAGCCACGCGCCCAGCGACTCGGAGTACGCCGGCCCGTCGCCCGCGTACTCCCGCCGGAACTCCCCGGACCGCGTGCGCCGCCACACCTGCAGCACCCATGGCTCGCCCGTCACCCCTCGACCGCGGCGCTCGGGATCGAAGATCCACAGCTCCCCGGTGCCGCTGGCGGCGTACTTCGCCGGGCCCTCCTGGTAGTCCTTGCGCGCGGTGTCGCGGCTCACCACCTCCGCGGCGACGGTCGGCGCTCGGTGACCCTCGACCCAGGTTCGTCAGACAAAGCCTACCGCTTCGCCCGAAGGTCGCGCCGACGGATCACGTCTCGGTAGCTCTCCCTCGCTCGGATCACCGTCACCTTGCCGTTGTCGATGAGCACCTCCGCGGGTCGCGCCCGGAGGTTGTAGTGCGACGCCATCGCGAACCCATACGCCCCGGCGTTGCCCACGATGGCGAGGTCGCCCTCCTCGGGCATCGGGATCATCCGCTCCTCGGCGAGCACGTCGCCGCTCTCGCAGATGGGCCCCACGATGAAGCTCCGCAGCGCCGCCCCGTCGCGCTCCGGCACCATGCTCACCGGGTGATACGACTGATACAGCGCCGGTCGGATGAGGTGGTGCATCCCCGAGTCGACCCCGATGAACACCCGGTCGCGGGTGCGCTTGAGCGTGGTCACCTGGGTGAGCAGCGCCCCCGCCTCGGCGACCACATAGCGCCCGGGTTCCAGCAGGAATTGCAGGGGCTTCTTGCGCCCCTTCTGCATCGCGCGGAAGCGGGTGGTCACCCGCGACCCGAGGGCCGCGAGGTCGAGGGGGCTCTCCTCGGGACGGTACGGGACCCCGAAGCCTCCGCCCGCGTCGAGCACCTCCAGGTCGGGCAGCGCCTCGCTGAAGGCCAGCAGCGGGTCGAGCGCGTCGAGGAAGAGCTGCGGGTCGAAGATGCCCGACCCGATGTGCTGGTGCAGCCCGACGATGCGCATCCCGTGGCGCGCCGCGATGGACTTGGCTTCGGGAAGGTCCTCCGGCGCGAGGCCGAACTTGCTGTCGGGCCCGGAGGTGATGACGTGCGGGTGGTGCCCTCCGCCGACCTCCAGGTTGACCCGCAAGGAGACGCGCGCCCCGCGAAACATCCGGCCGTAGCGGTGCAGCGCCGAGAGGGAGTCGAGGTTGATGAGCACCCCCGCGCGGTGCACGGCGCGCAGGTCGTCGTCGCTGGGGTTGTTGCCCGAGTAGATCAGCTCGGCCTTGCGGAAGCCGCACTCGAGCGCGAGCTGCACCTCCCAGGGCGAGACCGTGTCCACCCCGAGGCCCATGGAGCGCACCATGCGCAGCAGCGTGGGGTTGCTGTTGGCCTTCATGGCGTAGCGCAGCCCGACCCCGGGGAAGGCCCGGAGCAGGGCCCGGCAGCGGTTGCGCAGCACGGGGGCCGAGTAGACGTAGAGGGGGGTGCCGAAGCGCTCGCTGAGGCGGCGGGCGCGACGGGGGCCGAGCCAGGAGTGCCAGGGGGGAGTGTTCATGAGGGTTCCGAGAAGAGGGCGCGGTGCAGGGCCTTCACCGCGCGCTCGGCGTGCGCATCAGGGACCAGCAGGCTCAGGTTGATGGCGCTCGCGCCCATGGAGAGGAGCTGCGCGGGGATGTTCTCCTCGGCCAGCACCGCGAAGACGCGGGCGCAGGGCTTCGGGTCTTCGAGCAGGCCCGCGGCGATGACGCACACCAGCGCGAGGTCGTTGGTGACGGTCACGTCGCCGTAGGTGCGAAGCTCGCGCACGGCGCCGTCGAGGCCGTCGTCCTTGTCGACGGTGCAGCTCACCGAGACCTCGCTGGTGCTCACCAGGTCGACCACCACCCG
The DNA here is from genome assembly GCA_004297725.1 of Myxococcaceae bacterium. Classification (GTDB taxonomy): domain Bacteria; phylum Myxococcota_A; class Polyangia; order Polyangiales; genus SCUS01. Next base: position 97,121 of record SCUS01000126.1, read on the forward strand.
GTGCCTCGCGAACACCTCGAAGATCTTCGCGAGAAACCCGTGCGCCAGGAGCATCCGGGTGGACACCACGTTGACGCTCCGGATGCCCCGCTTGTGCGCGAGCGCCCTCACGCCCCGCGCGTCGCGGTCGCCCTCGGCGGTGATCACCGTGCCGGGGTGATCGGGCTCGAAGGTGTTCTTCACCCGCACGGGAATGCCCCGCTTCACCGCGGGGTGGATGGTCTTGGGGTGCAACACCTTGGCGCCGAAGTACGCGAGCTCGGCGGCCTCGTGGAAGGACAGCACGGGGATGGTCCGAGCGTCCGGCGCCACCCTCGGGTCGGCGGACATCACCCCGGGCACGTCGGTCCAGATCTCGATCTCGTCGGCATGGATGGCCGCGCCGAGGATGGCCGCGGAGTAGTCGCTGCCGCCCCGGCCGAGGGTGGTCACCCGGCCGTCGAGGGTGCGCCCGATGAAGCCCGTCACCACCGGGACCTTCCCCTGCTCCACCAGCGCCGCGACGCCCGCCCTCAGCAGGTCGGCGCTCTCCAGCAGCGGCTCGGCGCCGCCGAAGTTGGCGTCCGTGAGCATCCCCAGGTCGAAGGCGTCGGCGTGCACCGCGTCGACCCCCCGCTTGCGCAGGATCGCCGCGGTGCTCCTCACGGAGATGCGCTCGCCGTAGGAGGCCACGGCGTCGAGCAGCTCGGGCGTGGCCTCCGCGCGCGCGGCGATGGCCTCCAGCGACTCGCGCAGCCCGACGAACTCCCGGTGCACCAGGGAGGGATCGAGGTCGAAGGCCGAGAGCAGGGCCGTGACCCGCGACTCGATGGGCGACGGGTCGACCCGGCCGTCCTTCGCGTGGCGCGCCGCGGTGAGGAGCATGTCCGTGACCTTCGAGGCCGCGCTGACGACCACCACGGGTCGGCGCTGCAGCGAGTGGCTCACGATGTCGCAGAGGTTGGCGATGCGGGTGGGATCACCGACGGAGGTCCCGCCGAACTTCATGACGCGCATAAGTGGGCGGGGACGTAGCAGACCGCACGGCCGGAGCGCTAGGACGTGGCAGCGCGATCCCAGGCGGCGCGGGCGTCGATGCCCCGCTCGCGGAAGCGCGGCACCCAGTCGCGCGAGAGGGTCTTCGCCACCACCTCGGCGTAGCGGGCGGCGGGCATCAGGCCCCAGCGGCGGTCGTCGTCGGAGAGCGCCGTCTGCGCCGCGGCGAAGGCCGGGGCATAGCTGGCACGGATGCGCCCGAACCACCCCGGCAGCTCGCGCACCACCAGCGCCCTGAGCTCCGGCGCGAGGGGACCGTCGAGCATGGCGTCGAGGAGGGTCCAGCCGAAGTCGCGGTGGCGCACCTCGTCGCGCAGGATGCGCTGGAGCGCAGCCTTCGCGGCGGGCTCCTCGCAGCCCTCGCGGAGGTACCGGAAGAGCGGCACCGCGACGGTCTCGCCCAGACAGAATACGTCCACGCCCAGCCGCACGATGTCCCACTCCAGCGGGTCGCCCGAGCGGATCGGGTGCTCCAGCGAGGCGCGGTCGAGCTGCGGGGTGGAGCCTCCCCCGGCCGCGCGGTGCACGGCCATGGAGAGCTCGGCGTGGTCGAGCTCGTCGGCGGCGATACGAAGGCCCGCGTGGAGCAGGTCGGGCGAGGCCCCGGCCTGGGTGAGCCAGAGCGTGAGGCGCTGGGTGATCACCGACGAGCGGTACTCCGCCTCGACGCGGCGGAGCCACTCGGACTGCGCGGAGAGGTTCATCGGGAGGAAAGATCCCGCAGCGCCCGAGCGCGGGTCAACGGCGCCGGGAGGGCCCGCCATCTGGTATTCACTCCGCCCCCCCTTCCATTACGGGAGCTTAGAGAGGACCGCGCATGACCGAACGATACGACCGCCTCCTGTCCGCGCTGCGAGAGGTGGCGCTGGTGAACTCGGTGTTCTTCGTCGTCGAGTGGGACGAGCAGGTGATGATGCCCCCCGGCGGGGCCTCGCACCGCGCCGAGCAGAAGGCCTGGCTGGCCCGCACCGCGCACACCCGTCAGACCTCCGCGGAGTTCGGCGAGGCGCTCTCCGAGGCCGAGGTCGAGCAGTCCGCGGCGCCGGAGGGCAGCGAGCCCAGGGCGGTGCTGCGCCAGGCGAGGCGGGCCTACGACCGGGCGGTGAAGCTCCCCGGATCGCTGGTCGAGGAGATCACCCGCACCACCGCGCACGCCCACCACGCCTGGGTCGACGCCCGCAAGAACAACGACCCGGCGAGGTTCGCCCCGTGGCTGGCGAAGATCGTCGCGCTGAAGCAGCAGCAGGCGGCCTGCCTCGCGAAGCCGGCTCAGGCGGCCTACGACGTGCTGGTGGACGAGTTCGAGCCGGGCGAGACCACCGCGCACCTCGAGGAGATCTTCGGCGCGCTCCGGGCGCCGCTGGTCGAGCTCGTGGGGAAGGTGATGTCGTCGGGACGGAAGGTTCCGTCGGAGATCCTGGCGAGGGACTTCGACGTCGACGCGCAGGAGGCCCTCGGCCGCGAGGCCGCCAGGGCGCTGGGCTACGACTTCGAGCGAGGGCGCCTCGACGTGAGCGTGCACCCCTTCTCCATCTCCCTGGGGCCGGGCGACTCTCGCATCACCACGCGCTACCACGCCAACCGCTTCAGCGACGCCTTCTTCGGGGTGCTGCACGAGACCGGGCACGCCCTCTACGAGCAGGGCCTCCCTGGGGAGCGCTACGGCACCCCCCTCGGCGAGGCCGCCTCGCTGGGCGTGCACGAGTCGCAGTCGCGCTTCTGGGAGAACCTCGTCGGCCGCTCGCGGTCGTTCTGGCGCTTCTTCTACCCGAAGGCGCAGCGGGCCTTCCCCGCGGCGCTCGCCGGCGTGAGCGAGGACGACTTCGTGGCGGCGGTGAACGGCATCCGCCCGTCGGAGATTCGCGTCGAGGCCGACGAGGCCACGTACAACCTCCATATCCTGCTGCGCTTCGAGCTGGAGCAGGCGCTGATGACCGGCGCCCTCAAGGCCGACGACGTGCCCGCGGCGTGGAGCGACAGGCTGCACGGCCTGCTCGGGGTGCGCCCCTCCACCGAGGGCCGCGGGTGCCTGCAGGACGTGCACTGGAGCGGCGGCTCGCTCGGTTACTTCCCCACGTATACGCTGGGCAACCTCTTCTCCGCGCAGCTCTTCGAGGCGGCGGGCAGAGACCTCGGCGACCTCGACGCGTCCTTCGCCCGCGGGGAGTTCGCGCCGCTGCGGGAGTGGCTGCGGGAGAAGGTTCACCGCCACGGACAGCGCTACCTGCCGCAGGAGCTCATCACCCTCGCGACCGGCGCCCCGCCCTCCGTCGAGCCGCTGCTGGCGCACCTGCGCCGCAAGGCCCACGAGTACTACGGGGTGTAAGAGCCCTCCGCCCTCCGCCCGACCCTCGTCACCTCCGGGCGACTTTCTCTGGCCGCGATGTCACCGACCCCGGCCGGAGCGCGTAGCCTTCGCCTGGAGACGACCGTAGGGAGCAAGCACATGGCCCGTACCCTGGCCTTCGAGAACCCGTCCCCTTCGCCGCGCAAGTTCGACACGCTGGTCGATCCTCCGGCCACCGCCAACACCCTGGCCGACGATGGTCCGACGGAGGCGGTGCGCCTGCCGGAGCACTCGAGCTTCGACGCCGACGCGACGATGGCCGCGGAGGACGCGCGCTTCTCCTACGCGCAGATCTCCCCCGGGCGATCTCGCTCGACGGTGCTGCCCACCTGGGACGGCGGCGCGGTGTTTCGCGAGGGTCAGCTCCGGTACGAGCGGCTTCAGTCGCTGGGAGAGGGCGGCATGGGGGAGGTCAGCCTCGCCCGCGACCACGACATCGAGCGCCGGGTGGCCATCAAGCGGCTGCGCCCGGAGCACGCCAACACCTCCGCGCTGCTGCGCTTCGCCCAGGAGGTGCGCACCATCGGGAGCCTGGAGCACCCCAACATCGTCCCGGTGCACGACGTGGGCATCGACGAGGAGGGCAAGCACTACTTCGTGATGAAGTACGTCGAGGGCCAGACCCTCGAGTCGGTGATCGAGAAGCTCCAGGCGCACGACCCGGCCACGGAGCGGCGCTTCCCCATCGAGGCGAGGGCGCAGCTCTTCCTCGGCATCCTGCGGGCGGTGCAGTACGCCCACGCCCGGGGGATCATCCACCGCGACATCAAGCCGGCCAACATCATGGTGGGGCCCTATGGCGAGGTGATGCTGATGGACTGGGGCCTGGCGCGTCCGGTGCGGGGCGCGGAGGTGGTCTTCCCCGACGAGGTCCCTGGTGGGGCGGTGGGGGCAGGGGCGACGAGCCTGCAGACGCAGCACGGGGCCATCATGGGGACGCCGCACTACATGTCCCCGGAGCAGGCGCGCGGAGAGACCGACCGCATCGACGAGCGCAGCGACGTGTACAGCCTGGGGGTGCTCTTCCACGAGCTGGTGTCCCTGCGCCACTACCTCGACGGCAAGAACAGCGTGACCGAGGTGCTGGCCGCGGTGGCCTCGGTGGGCGACCGCAGCATCGTCGACTGGGTGGCCGACGCGGCCGCCACGGGCGCGCCGATGGAGTACCTGCACTTCATCCGAAAGGCCGTCTCGGCGAAGGCCGTCGACCGCTTCGCCAACGCGGGCGACATGGCGGGCGAGCTCGAGGACATCCTCGCGGGCCGCATCAAGGTCCAGTGCCACATCTCTGGGACCAAGCGCATGGCGCACACGGTGATGCACGCCATCGACCGGCACCCGCTGGTGGCGACGGTGTTCGTGCTGCTCGGGGTGGCGTCGACGCTCGGGGCCGCGGTCGCGATGGTCTACGGGCTGCTGCGGCTGATCGGGGTGGCGTAGGAAGTTCCCCGGTACGAGCGCGAGGCCGTCAGTGGGGAGTCCGACGGTACGAGCGCGAGGCCGTCAGTAACCCGAGCCAGACCCCAGCCCGTAAGGGCGGGGGAGCGACCGACCACCTGAGCCCAATGCGGCCTCGCCCGGAGGGGAGCGACCGACCACGTCCTCCCAGCGCGGCCTCGCTGGGGACGGGCTCCGAATCCGAGGACTGTTCTTCGTCGGTTCCCCACTCGATGACGTCGCTCGTCGCGACGGAGACGACACTGGGAGGACATGGTCGCTCCCTCCCCTCCGGGCGAGGCCGCATTGGGAGGACGTGGTCGGTCGCTCCCCTCCGGGCGAGGCCGCATTGGGAAGGCCTGGGTGGGCTCTACCCCTCGCTCACGCTCGGGGTCTGGCTCGGGGTACTGACGGCCTCGCGCTCGTACCGGGGACTCCTCGCTGCCAGCCTCGCGCTCGTACCGGGGATATCCCCGCCGACGGCCTCGCGCTCGTACCGGGGGAGCCCCGCCTCGACCCCTCTCTCACCCCTTCGAGGTCGCGTCCTCCAGCAGCAGCGCGCCCAGCGTGAGCGCCAGCACCCGCAGCGCGTCCACCGAGCCCGCGGCCGTGGGCGCTCCGAAGCCGGCGATGAGCACCGCCACCCAGCCCAGCGCCCGGCGCAGCCCCGCGCCCCGGTCTTCGCGCTGCGTCGAGAGCGACAGCATCGCGGCGGTCACCAGCCCGCTGAAGAGCAGCGTGTACAGCGACAGCGCCAGCCGCGACGGGTGCGCCACGACAGCGCCGCCCACCAGGTCGAAGCGCGCCCCGAAGGCCTGCTGGGCGATGAGCGCGGTGCTGCGCGGGAGGTTGATCGGCAGCGTGACCGTCACCAGCGTGAGGGCCGCGGGGAGCGCCGTGAAGGGCAGCATCCTCGCGACGCCCACCTTGCGCACCGCGCTGACGACGGCGGCCACCACGGCGAGCGCGACGCCCGCGAAGGCGACGGCCTCGGCGAAGGCCCCGAGGCGGTCGAGGCCGTGCGCCGCCACCGAGCCCGTGGGGAAGGCGAGGCGCAACGGAGGACCGAAGAGCTCGCAGAGCTCGCCCACCAGCAGCAGCCCGAGCGGGGCCGCGTGAAGGCGCTCGCCACGGGTCATCAGCGAGCGCACCACGCCGACGCCGCAGGCCAGCAGCAGCGTCGCCGCGGTGCCCAGGATGGTGAAGCCCTGGAGGCGACGCGCGGGCTCGGTCAGCATCGCGGCGACCACGAACACCGTCATCGGCGCGAGCAGCAGCGAGCGCAGGGCGCGCACCACCACCGGGAGCCGCGACGACCACACCAGGCGCTGCGTCGCGACGAGGGCGAGAAGGGCGCCCGTCACCACGCAGAACACGCCCAGCCAGGCGACCACCGGGCGGTCGACCGTCACCCGCTGGAACATCCTCGTCATCACGAAGCCCGCCGCCAGCAGCATCACCGCGTAGCCGGCGGGGAAGGCGTCCCTCCCGGGGTCGCTCACCTCGACCGCTTCGCTCACCTCGACCGCCTCGCTCACGCGGCCACCGCCTTGCGGAGGCGGCGGAGGTAGCTCCGGGCGACGGACTCGGGGTCGAGGCGCAGGGTCTTGGCGAGTTCGATCACGAAGCCTCGGGTGTACACCGCCGGGGGAAGCACTTTGTAATCCTCTTCTTCGAGCGCCTTCAGGTGGTGCATCGGGATGCGGGTGCGGGCGGCCACGTCGCGCAGCTCGATGCCCCGCGCCTCCCTCAGCGACCGAAGGAACTCCCCGCTGTACTCCGTGTCCGTGGTGATCTCCGGCTCCGGCCCCTTGGGGACGGGCTCCTCCGCGGGCTCCTCCACCAGCGCCCCCGGGTGCCCCGCGAAGGGATCGGACGGGGCGATGGACAGGTCGTAGGGCCTGCGCCGCGACGGGTCGAGCAGCACGTCGCGCGCCTCCTCGATGCGCGCCACCATGCTCGACACCTCCTCCTCGGTGAGCAGCCCGGAGAGCGCGAGGCTGTCCACCGCGTAGATCTCCCTCGCCCTCCGGTACGCCCGCCGCACCTCCTCGTCGCTGGCCCCTCGATCGAGCGCCAGCACCTCGTAGTGCGAGGGCGCCGCGGGCATCCCCGCCTCGCCAGGCATCACCGCGGGCCGCATCGTCTCCGGCGAGAGCAGCCGCCGGGCGATGCGCTCCAGGTTGCGGCTGGCCTTCGCCGCGGGGCTCTCGATGAGCAGCGGCCGCCGGCGCCTCGCCGCCATGAACACCGCGTCGTCGAACTCCACCCCCCCGACGCTCTCCACCGCCCCGACCAGCGGCCTCACGGCCACCCGCGCCATGGCCTCTCCCAGGTCGAGGTCGGCCCTGGAGCGCGACTGGTTCACCACCAGGCGCACCCGCAGCGAGGCGGCCTCCTCCCAGGCCACCGAGGCGACCTCCGCGGAGCGCGCCGACAGCATGTGCGCGAGCTGCGCCGGCACCGGCGGCCCTCCCGCCGCGACCAGCAGCTCCCTCAGCAGCTCGAGGCCCACGTCGTCGCCGAGCTCCAGCAGCCGGCGCCGCATCCGGCGGGCGTAGGCGTGGCGCACGAAGCGGTAGACCGCCTCGACGGCCACGGGCTCCGGGGTGCACACGGTGAGCATCACGTCGGCGGAGAGCATCCCGTCGACCACCCGGGGCGAGACGCCGCCGCCCAGGTCGAGCACGCAGACGTCCGCCTCGGAGGCGCGCAGCAGCGCCCTCGGGTCGCTCGACGCCCTCGCCCGGTGGGGCCCGAGCTCGCTGCTCACCTCCAGCAGCCGGACGTTGGGGACGACCGTCTCGTGCCCCCGCGCGACGAAGGGAGAGGGCAGCCACGGCGGGACCGAGCCCGCGTCGCGCACCACCCCGAAGCAGCCGCCGAGCGTGGCGGCGCGCGGAGCGGCGTCGACCAGCAGCACCTTGCGCCCAAGCTGGGCCAGGAAGGTCGCGACGCTCACCGCCACCAGCGAGTGCCCGACGCCCCCCTTGGCCCCGCCGACGGCGATGACCCGAGGGATCCCGTGGGGATTGGGGTTCTCGATCACGCGGCGGTCATACCATGGGCCGAGCGGCTTTCAGTGCCACCGCTCGCAGCGCAGCAGGTCGTCGGTGGTGAGGGTGAAGCCGTCGCTCTCGTCGCACACCCCGACCCCCTGGAGCACGCACTCCTCCCCGTGCACGTCTCTCAGCCGAAGCTCCCTCGGGGCGCAGCCCTCCAGGCGAAACGAGGCGTCCTGCCCGGCGCGCAGTGGCTCCGGCCCGAGGCGCTCGACGCCCCACGAGCGCCGCCCCGGGGAGCGCAGCGAGAGCCCGTGCACGTCGAAGCGAGAGCGGTTGCGCACCGTCACCAGCACCCCCTCCCCGGCCGCTGCGGAGCTCCCCCGAACGCGCGCCGGGGCCGAGGAGCACCCGCACCCGAGCGCGACCACGACCGCCATCGTCCGCCAGCTCATCACCGCCGCGAGTCTACGGCCGCCCTTTAGCTTTCTTCGCGGACTTTCGCCCCGGTGCTACGACCGTCGCGTGCGACAACCCCCTTCCGCAGCGCGCAGGGCGCTCCCCCCGGCGCACGAGGTGCTCGCCACCGACGCCGCCCGGGAGCTCATCGAGCAGCGGGGCCGCCCCGCGGTGGCCCTCGCCCTGCGCGAGGTGCTCGACGCCCTCCGCGCCGAGCTGCTCTCCGGAGCCCTCCCCCCGGACCGCGACGCCCTGCGCGCCGAGGCCCTCGCCCGCTTACCCAGGAAGGTAAGCGAGAGCCGACCGGCGGGGCTACGGAGGGTGATCAACGCCGCGGGCGTGGTGCTGCACACCAACCTGGGAAGAGCGCCCCTCGGGGAGCCCGCGCTGGCCGCGGTGGTCGAGGCGTGCCGTGGCTACGCCGCGGTGGAGTACGACCTCGACCGGGGGGAGCGAGGGCACCGGGACGCCCTCATCGCGCCGCTGGCCAACGCGGTGCTCGGCGGCGACGACGCGCTGGTGGTGAACAACTGCGCGGCGGCGGTGCTGCTCGCGGCGACGGCCCTCGCGGCAGGGAGGGAGGTGATCGTCTCCCGGGGCGAGCTGGTGGAGATCGGCGGGGGGTTCCGGGTGCCGGAGGTGATCGCCTCGTGTGGCGCGCGGCTGGTGGAGGTCGGCACCACCAACAAGACCCGCGCGGCGGACTACCAGCGGGCGGTGGGCCCTGACACCGGGGCGATCCTGGTGGTGCACCGGAGCAACTTCGCGCTGCTGGGCTTCACCGAGCAGCCCACGCTGGAGGAGCTGGCGGCCATCGCCCGGGCGCGGGGTGTTCCGCTGCTGGTCGACCTGGGCAGCGGGGCGGGCGGAGACACCCGGGCGCTGGGTCTGAGCGCGAGGGAGCCCTTGTCCCGGGAGTGCGTGGCCTCCGGGGCCGACCTGGTGATGGTCTCCGGCGACAAGCTCCTCGGAGGACCGCAGGCGGGCGTGGTGGTGGGCGGCGCCTCGTGGGTGGCGCGCCTCCGGGGGCACCCGCTGATGCGGGCGCTGCGCCCGGGGAGGCTGGTGCTGGCCGCGCTCGAGGCCACGCTCCGCGCCCACGCCGACGGGCGGGCGGCCCGGGACGTCCCCGCGGTGGCCATGCTCGCCCGCACCCCGGCCGAGCTGCGCGCCCTGGCGGAGTCCGCCCTCGCGAAGATCGCCGAAGGTGGAATACCCGACGGGGTAAGACTCTCCCTCGCGGCGACGGAGGCCCGCGTCGGCGGAGGAACCCTCCCCCTGGAGGTCCTCCCCTCCTGGGCGGTGCGCGTCGACGGGGTGGCACCCGACCCCCTCGCGGCCCTCCTCCGGGCGGCCACGCCCCCGGTGATCGGCCGAGGGCTCGACGGGGCTTTACACCTTGATGTAAGGTCGTTGCTGCCGTCGGAGGTCGATGATCTCGCTACGGCGGTCACCATGGCCTTGCACAAGGCGGTGGCGACCGGCGCTGGGCCGAAGCACGCTACGAGGGATTAGCGCGGCCAATCAGGCAATTCCATCCGAGGTGGTCCATGAGCCAGTCGTCCCGGGAGCTATCGGCGCAGGTGCTGGTGGTCAACCGCAACCTGCAGGCGGTGCACATCACCACCGCGCGCCGGGCCTTCGTGCTGATGTTCACCGACGTCGCGCGGGCCCTCGACCCTGCCTGGGTCGCCCACGATTTCGAGTCCTGGGCCTCGATCTCCCCGAGCGGCGACGGGCCCACCGTAGGCACCAGCCGCGGCCCCATCCTCATACCCAGGGTGCTGCAGCTCGTGGCCTACGACCGCATGCCCCGCACCACCATCCGCCTCACCCGCCGCAACATCTTCCTGCGCGACGGATACACCTGTCAGTACTGCGCCCGCCGGGGCACCCCCCGCGACCTCAACCTCGACCACGTGATGCCCCGCTCCCGCGGCGGCCCCATGACCTGGGAGAACGTCGTGTGCTCCTGCCGGGTGTGCAACCTGAAGAAGGGCGGCCGAACCCCCCCGGAGGCCAACATGCGGCTGCTCCGCCGTCCCTTGCGGCCGCGCTGGTCGCCGGTGCTGGCGCTCGCGTTCTCGCCCGGCCGACCGGCGGAGTGGGAGCCCTTCCTCGCCAGCCTCCCCGGAGCGCGCGAGCTGCAGACGCTCTGGGAGCAGGGCGTCGGCACCGTGCACGACGTCATGGCCGAGAGTGCGTAGCGACCTTCGCGCGCGACGCCACCGGCCGAACGCACGCGGAAAAGCGCCTGCCCCTGATTTGCGCGCCGTAGGGGACAGGTTGCATCCTCCGCCCTGATGTCTGAAGCACCCGTGTATCGCGCCGACGATCGCTCGCTGCTCCTGCCGTTCTACAAGCGGTGGCTGGTCGAGCCCACCCTGCCGTACATCCCGACGAAGGTGCACCCCAACACCATCACGCACACGGGGCACCTGCTCTGTTTCGTGGCGGCGGCCCTGCTGGTCGCCGCCAACGCGAGGCGCGGCTGGGTGTTCTTCGCCGCGATGGTGCTGCTGCAGGCCTACAACTGGTGCGACAACGCCGACGGCGCCCACGCCCGGCGCACCCGGCAGTCGAGCGCGACGGGGGAGTTTCTCGACCACGGGCTCGACCTCCTCAACACCACCTACATCGCCGTCATGACCATCTACGTGCTCGGCTCCTCGCCCGAGTACACGGTGATGCTGGCCATGCTCATCCCCGGCGCCGCGGCCATGACCTGCTGGGAGCAGACCGAGACCGGCGTCTTCCGCATGGGCCTGCTCAACCAGATCGAGTCCGTCGCGGTGCTCTCGCTCACCATGGTCGTCACCGGGCTCTACGGCACCGAGGTGTGGCGACAGATGCACGTGGGCCCCGTCTCCCTCTGGCAGGCGCTGCATCTCTGGCCCATCGCCACGATCCTCTTCGGCAAGGTGCGCGGGCTCCAGCGCGTCGCCTCCGCCGACCGCCCCATCGCCCCGGCCCTCGCCTTCCTCGCCGCCCAGGTCGCCATCGCCATCGCGGGCGTGGGCGGAGACATCTCCACCCTCTCCGCGGTCGCCCTCGCCACCGGCGTCAACCTCTACTTCGGCGCCCGCATGCTCTCGCTGCGGCTGCGCGCCGAGCGCTCCCCGGTCGACCCGATCTTCCTCGTCACCGCGGCCCTCATCGGGGCCATCCCCCTGCTGCGCCTCGCGGGCGTCGCCGTCGACCCGGGCTTCGTCGTCGCCCTCACGGCCGTGGTGGTCACGGTGCTCGCCCTCTCGTCGATGCGCTACGTGCGCGCCGGCTTCGCGAGCCTCCAGCGCATGGAGCCATAGAGAGAGCCCCCCTCGTGTCCACCCCTCTCCCCCTCTCCCCCTGGTGAACCGCGCCACCCTCATCCGGGGCATCCAGCTCATCGTCGCGCTCACCCTGGCGACGTTCGCCTTCCTGCTGTGGCGGGCCGTCACGCTGAAGCAGGCCGACCTCTCCAGCGCCCTCTCCACGCTCAACCCCCTCTGGCTGCTCGTCGCCGCCGCCTTCGCCCTTCAGGAGGGCGTCTGCGGCGGAACCCGGATGTTCGTCCTCGGCCGGGTGCTCTGCCCCAGGCTCACCTGGCGCACGGCGGTCTCGTCGGAGTTCGTGCTGATGTTCGTCGCGGGCGTCACCCCGGGCCAGCTCGGCGCGCCCGTCGCGCAGGTCGCCACGCTGGTCGAGGGCGGCATGCCCTTCGACGCCATCGCCACCGCCGAGCTGCTCACGGCCTTCTGCACCCTGCTCTTCTTCCTGCTCTCCGGCGCCGCGCTCATGGTGCTGCGCACCCAGGGCCTGCTGGTGGTCCCCGGCGCGGCGGGCCTCGACTGGCTCGTCGGCTTCTCCTCCGTGGTCTTCGGCGCCGCCCTGCTCGCGCTCATCCTCTGCGTGGTGCACCCGCCGCTGCTCAAGGGCATCCTCCGCGTCGGAGGAAACGCCCTCGCCATGCCCTGGCACCCGCTGCGCCGGGGGCTCGGCCTCGTCCCCTGGTTCAAGGTCCTGCGGGAGAGTCCTACGCTCCAGCCGGGCATCCTGGGAGAGCGCCTGCTGCGCGCGGTCGACCGCGTCCACGAGGGCTTCGCGGTCTACCTCCAGCGCGGGCGCTGGGCGGTGCTCCAGGCCTTCGGGCTCACCGTGGCCTTCTTCTGGGCGCGCTTCTCCGTGGCCTTCTTCATCCTGAAGGGCCTAGGGCTCAGCACCACCCCGCACACCTACGTCGCCCCGGGGCCTGCCTTCGCCCAGATCATCACGGTGCAGACGCTGCTCAACTTCGCGCTCTACCTCTCGCCCACCCCGGGCGCCTCGGGCATCGCGGAGGCGGGCTCCAACACCCTGATGTCCCCGTGGGTGCCCACGGCCTACGAGCTCCCCTACCTGGTGCTCTGGCGCATCCTGGCGCTCTTCCTCTGCATGTTCGTCGGCGGGGCCTACGTCTTCCGCTACCTCGGCACCGACGTGCTCGAGCGCCGCGCCCGCGAGGCCGAGGCGGCGCAGCGGGCCCTCGAGGGCGGCTGATGTCCCCGGTGACCACTCCTTCCAACCCGACTCCCCATCAACACCACGCGTTATCGCAACAGGCAATGACATGAGCACTACCTCCAACACCTCCGCGGCCCCGGCGACCCCCTCGCGAACCTTCGAGGAGGTGCCCTCGTTCAACATCGACAAGTTCATCTCGGCCTCGCGGCCGCTCGACCTCTCGGGCATCCGCCTCGAAGACGCCGCGAAGTACCCGCTCTCCCCGAGCGAGGTGCGCGTCATGCGGTACATGCAGGACACCGAGTTCTACACCGTCCATTACATGAAGGCGCTGATGGAGACGCACGCCCTCGCGGACAACGAGGCCCGCGCGTTCATGGTGTGCTGGGGCTACGAGGAGTGCTTCCACGGCCGCGCCCTCGCGCGCATCCAGGAGGTCTGCGGGCACGAGCCGTCGCGGCGCTCCATCGACGAGTTCGCCCGGCCCCGCAAGAGCACCGAGGTGCTCCAGGACTTCGGCGGACGGCTGCTCTCCTTCCTGTCGAAGGACTTCCTCGCGACGCACATGACCTGGGGCGCCATCAACGAGCTCACGGCCATCCACGCGTACAGCCGCCTCGCGGAGCTGTCGGCCAACCCCATCGTCGACCAGGTGATGCGGCGCATCGTGAAGGACGAGCGGCGGCACTTCGCGTTCTACTACCAGCAGGGCAAGCGGCGGCTGCAGCACTCGGTGCTGGCGCAGCGCATGGCGTCGCTCTCGCTCAAGGCCCTGTGGGAGCCCGTCGGCGGCTCCATGGCGCCCACCGAGGACCGCGACTTCGTCGGGGCCTACCTCTTCGGTGACGAGTCCGGCCGGGCGCGCCTCGCCGAGGTCGACTCGACCATCGCGAAGCTCCCTGGCATGGAGTGGTTCAACCTGGTGTCGAAGCACACCAACGAGGGAACCCGCCGCTGCCTCGCCGCCGGGACCCCGATGCACCGCCCCGAGCGCGCCGCCGGGACGGGGGACTGATCCGGCAGCGTATTGGCTCTCTGCGATCGGGCGGTTGTTCCATGGACAAGCCGCTCGATCGAAGCCCTACTGCGGGACGCAGACCTGCCCGCCCGTCGAGTCGCAGCGCAGCCCGGCGTTGCAGGCCACCCCCCGCAGGCATCGGCTGCCGAGCGTCCCGTCGGGCCGGCAGCGGGTGACGCCGCCGATCGACACGCAGCTCACGTCGCGCGCGCAGGTGGTGCGGTTGCTCGTCGGCACGCACGGGGCGTCCACCTCGAGCACGGTCGAGCACACGGTGAACTCCGGGTGGCAGCGCAGCGCCCCGTCGCACTGCGGCGACCTCTCCCGGCAGAGCGCGAGGTAGGCGCCGTCGGGCTGGCAGGCGCCCTCCGCCTCGCGATCGGCGACGGCGCAGCTCAGCCCGCGCGCGCACCGGGCCGAGCCGGCCGCCACGACGTTGCACGCCTCGCCCCGAGCCACCGCCCGGAGGCACACGACCCCGGTGCGGGCCACCGGGAGCTGGCAGTCGAGCCCGGGGTCGCACGAGGAGTCCGCGCGGCACGGGGCGCCCGTCGAGCCGAGGGGCTGGCACACGCCCGCGCCCGCCGCGGCGACGCACGCCGCCTGGCCCTCGCAGTAGCTGATCCCGCTGCTCGCCGGGTCGCAGGCCCCGCCGAGCGGGATCGGGCGCCCGCAGCGGCTGCGGTTGTTGCCGACGTTGTCGCACTGGAGGCCCGGGGCGCAGGACTCGACCGAGGCCGCGTCCTGGCGGCAGTACCCGCCGGGCTCGCCGTAGGTGACGCAGCGGAGCGCGCCGTCGATCTCGACGCAGCCCTCGTTGAGCCCGCAGCGGCGGTCGCCGCAGGTGGTGCGCGGGCCGAAGTGGTTGTTCTGCTCGCACCACTGCCAGAGGCACGGGATGCCCTCGTCGCACGCGATCGTGGACCTTCGGCAGAGGCCGCCGCGCGCCCCGTCGCGCACGCAGATGCCCAGGATCCCAGGGCCCACCGCGATGCAGTGGCGCCCCGGGCCGCAGGGGTCGGGCCGCCCCGGAGGGCAGTCGATGCGGGTCATCGGGTCGTCGAGGGGGTCGGGCGGGACGTCGACGGACAGCACCTCCGGCCCGGCGTCCCTGGCGGCGGGCGCGACGGCGGCCGACGAGGCGCACCCGAGCGGAGCGGCGAGGGCGAGCCCGAGGACGACGGCGCGGAGGGACATCGGGTCGGCGGCTTCGTTGAGGGACCCCACCGGGCGACGGTACACCGACCGGCGGTCGGGGCGGTCCCCTGGGCGGCGCTCGCCGGGCATCGACGGTCGGCGGTGGCCGGTCCTAGGCTTCCCGGCGGGATCGACCGCCCCCCTGAGAGAGAAGAGGTACCCGTGCCCGACAAGCAAGACACCCAGAGCGTCAGCGAGACAGAGAACCCCGTGATTCCCTCGCCGACCCCGAAGAAGGGACGGCCTCGCTCGAACAAGGACTGGTGGCCCAACCAGCTCGACCTCTCGGTGCTGCACCACCACTCGCGGCTGTCGAACCCGATGGAGGACGACTTCTCCTACGCCGCGCAGTTCGCGGCGCTCGACGTCGAGGCCCTGCGGCGAGACCTCATCGCGGTGATGACCACCTCGCAGGACTGGTGGCCCGCGGACTATGGCCACTACGGCCCCTTCTTCATCCGCCTCTCCTGGCACGCCGCGGGCACCTACCGCACCGCCGACGGGCGAGGCGGCGGCGGCGAAGGGCAGCAGCGCTTCGCGCCCCTCAACAGCTGGCCCGACAACGCCAACCTCGACAAGGCGCGACGGCTGCTCTGGCCGCTGAAGAAGAAGTACGGCCAGAAGATCTCCTGGGCCGACCTGATGGTGCTCGCCGGCGACGTGGCCATGCAGTCGATGGGCTTCAAGACCTTCGGCTTCGGCTTCGGTCGCCCCGACGTGTGGGAGCCCGAGGACCTCTTCTGGGGCCCCGAGGACACCTGGCTCGGGGACGAGCGCTACAGCGGCGATCGACAGCTCGCCAGGCCCCTGGGCGCCGTGCAGATGGGCCTGATCTACGTGAACCCCGAGGGCCCCGGCGGCGAGCCCGACCCGCTGGCCGCCGCGCGCGACATCCGAGAGACCTTCGCCCGCATGGCCATGAACGACGAGGAGACCGTGGCCCTCATCGTGGGCGGGCACTCCTTCGGCAAGGCGCACGGCGCCGCGCACGCCGAGGGCAACGTGGGCCCCGAGCCCGAGGGCGCCGCCCTCGAGGAGCAGGGCCTCGGCTGGAAGAACAAGCACGGCACCGGCAAGGGTCCCCACACCATCACCAGCGGCCTCGAGGGCGCGTGGACCGACAACCCGACGAAGTGGGACAACGGCTTCCTCGAGAACCTCTTCAAGTACGACTGGGAGCTCACCCGGAGCCCCGCCGGGGCGAAGCAGTGGAGGCCGAAGAACCCCGAGGCCCAGGGCACCGTGCCCGACGCGCACGACCCCTCGAAGCGCCACGCGCCGATGATGCTCACCACCGACCTCGCGCTGAAGCTCGACCCCATCTACGCCCCGATCGCGAAGCGCTTCCACGAGCACCCCGACCAGCTCGCCGACGCCTTCGCCCGCGCGTGGTTCAAGCTGCTCCACCGCGACATGGGCCCGCGCGCCCGGTACCTCGGTCCCTGGATCCCGGCGCCGCAGCTCTGGCAGGACCCGGTGCCCGCCGTGGACCATGAGCTCATCGACGGGCCGGACGTCGCCGCGCTCAAGCGCAGGATCATGGACGCGGGCGTGTCGATCGCCGACCTCGTCTCGACGGCCTGGAACGCCGCGGCCAGCTTCCGCGGCACCGACAAGCGCGGCGGGGCCAACGGCGCGCGCATCCGCCTCGCGCCGCAGAAGGACTGGGTGTCCAACGAACCCGCCCGCCTGGCGAAGGTGCTCTCTGCCCTGGAGACGGTGCAGAAGGACTTCGGCAAGAAGGTCTCGCTGGCCGACCTGATCGTGCTCGGCGGCTGCGCGGCCGTCGAGGAGGCCGCGAAGAAGGCCGGCCACGCGGTCACCGTGCCCTTCGCGCCGGGCCGCACCGACGCCTCGCAGGAGCAGACCGACGTCGAGGCCTTCGAGGTGCTCGAGCCCGCCGGCGACGGCTTCCGCAACTACGTCGGCGAGGGAGATCCCCTCACGCCGGAGACGCGGCTGCTCGACCGGGCCAACCTGCTCTCGCTGACGGCGCCCGAGATGACCGTGCTGGTGGGCGGGATGCGCGCCCTCGACGCCAACCACGGGCGCTCGAAGCACGGCGTGTTCACCGACAGGCCCGGCGCGCTCACCCACGACTTCTTCGTGAACCTGCTCGACGTGGGCACCGCGTGGAGGCCCTCCGCGTCGGCGAAGGGCGTCTACGAGGGCAGCGACCGCGCCACCGGCTCGGCGCGGTGGACGGCCACGGCGGCCGACCTGGTCTTCGGCGCGCACTCGCAGCTCCGGGCCCTGGCCGAGGTCTACGCCAGCGACGACGCGCAGGAGAAGTTCGTCCGCGACTTCGTGGCCGCCTGGAACAAGGTCATGAACCTCGACCGCTACGACCTGCTCGCGGCCGCCCGAATCGACGCCCGCCGATAGCCCCGCCCGACTCCGTGACGTAGCCGCGAGGCCCCGGCGAGCGCCCTGTTGGCAACCCGGGGGGATTGTCCCCGACCGGGCTCCGGGTGACTCTCTCAGGCGCCGCGGCGAAGCTCCGCCCTGGCGCACGAGGGAGGTGTCTCATGGTGATGGTTCGTCGACGAACGTTCCTTGCGGTCATGGCGGCCGCGGGCTGCGCGGTCGCGCTGCGGGCTCTCCCCGCCGAGGCGCAGTCCGCGGACCTGAAGCGGGCGCTGCTGGGCTTCGAGGACGGGGTGTCGTGGGCGGCGGTGTCGCCGACCTTCGCGGCGCAGCGCCAGCACTGGCTCAACAACGTGCGCGGCTCCCGGTCGGCGAGCGAGCTCGGCGCGCAGCTGCTGCGGCTCGAGGCGGCGATGGGCTGGTCGTCGGTGCAGAACTCCTGGCGCACCCGGCGCGCGGGCTGGGTCGCCGCCGTGCAGGGCGCCACCGACGACCACCGGGTGGCCGCGCTGCTCATCGAGCTCGAGGCCGTCACGCAGTGGAGCGCGATGCGCCCGACCTGGCGCGCGGCCCGCGGCGCGTGGCTGGCGCGCACCTCGACGATCTGACCCCGAGGGAGATGCCTCGACCGCGAAGGGGTTGAGAGCCCAATGACGCTCTGGAACGACGTGTCGATCGGGCGGAAGCTCTACCTGGTCATCGGCACGATGGCGCTGCTGATCGCGTGCGAGCTCGCCACGCTGCGCTTCGCGATGCGCACGCTGTCCGCGGTGCGCGCCTTCGTCGCCGGCGAGGGCACCTGGTCGAAGGCGCAGAAGGACGCCGCGCTCAGCCTGCAGCGCTACGCGCTCACCGGCGACGAGCGGGGGTACCAGCGCTTCCTCTCGGAGCTGCGCGTCCCCGAGGGGGACCACCGGGCGCGCGTCGAGCTCATGCGACCCGACTTCGACCCGGGCGTGGTGCGGGCCGGCTTCCTCCAGGGGCGCATCGCCGACGAGGACATCCCCGCGATGGTCGACCTGCTCCGGCGCTTCCACACGGTGAGCTACATGGCGCGCGCCATCGAGGCGTGGACGCAGGCCGACGGGCTGCTCTCGGAGTTCAGGGAGGCCGGCGTGCGGTACCACGCGCTGCGGAGCGCGGGCTCCCTCGACCAGCGGGCGCTCGACGACGCGCTGGCCCGGGTGCACCGCATCAACTACGAGCTGTCCGGCGTCGAGGCGACCTTCTCGGCCGTGCTCGGCGAGGGCTCGCGCTGGATGGAGCGCGTGGTGATCACCCTGCTCTTCCTCGCGGTGCTCACCGTCGAGGCCGTGGGCCTCACGATGACCTTCCGCATCTCTCGCGCGATCTCGCGAGGCCTCGCGGCGGCCGACGACGCCGCCAGGCGGATGGGCACCGGGGACTTCTCCGTGACGCTCCCGGTGCACTCTCGCGACGAGCTCGGGCGCCTCGCCGCGTCGATCAACCAGATGGGCGCGCTGCTCGACCGGTCGTACCGGGACCTGGAGACTCGGGTGCACGATCGCACCGCCGCGCTCGAGGTGATGGCCGCGGAGAACGCCGGCCTCTACGCCGAGGCGAAGGCGGCCGTGCAGATGCGCGACGAGTTCATCTCCATCGCGTCGCACGAGCTGAAGACGCCGCTCACCGCGCTGGGTCTCCAGCTCGACCTGCTGTCCCGCCGGGTGCGGCGGGTGGCGCCCGCGACCCCGGAGCGCGACCAGCTCGTCGAGGCGCTCGACGCCTCGCTGCGCCAGAGCGCCCGGCTCTCGTCGCTGGCCGCGGGGCTCATGGACCTCACCGCGATCCGGCTGGGCAGGCTGGAGATCCACCGCGAGCCCTGCGACCTCGCCGCGGTCGTCCGTGACGTCGCCGCCCAGCTCGCTCCCGGCGCGGCGCGGGTCGGGGTCACCCTCGAGGTCGACGCAGACGCCCCGACGCCCGGCGACTTCGACCCCGTGCGGATGGGCCAGGTCGCCACCAACCTCCTCTCCAACGCCATCAAGTACGGCGAGCGGAGGCCCGTACGAATCACGGTGGAGGGCGACGACGAGCGAGCGCGCATCACGGTCCGCGACCAGGGCATCGGCATCGCGCAGGAGAGCCAGGAGAGGATCTTCGAGCGCTTCGAGCGGGTCGCCGGGCCGACGGCGAGCCCTTCGGGGCTCGGTCTCGGGCTCTACATCGCGCGGCAGATCGTCGAGCTCCACGGCGGGCGCATCACGGTGAAGAGCGCCCCCGGCGAGGGCAGCGCCTTCGTGGTCGAGGTGCCGCGCAAGGCCTGATTCAGCGCGCGTCGAGGCGGTCGAGGACGGCGCGGCCGTCGCGAGGGCGGGCCTCGGGGTCGCGGGAGAGCATCGCAGTGATAAGCGCATCGAGCGCCGGAGGGACGTCCGGTCGGAGCGAGCGCGCGGAGGGGAGGTCGTCCCGTAGCAGGCTGGCGAGGGAGGCCATCGCCGTGGCGCCGCGGAAGGGCGAGTGGCCCACGAGGCTCGCGTAGACGGTGCACCCCAGGCCGAACACGTCGGAGCGGGCGGTGGCCCCGGCGGCGTCGTCGACCTGCTCCGGCGCGAGGTAGCCGGGCGTCCCGAGCACCTCGCCGGGCATGGTGAAGACCCCCGAGTCGGGCCCGCGCGCGACGCCGAAATCGATCAGCGCGAGCCGCTCGATCTCGCCGTCGACCAGGAAGAGGTTGCCAGGCTTGACGTCGCGGTGGACGACGCCCGCCTCGTGCGCGACCGCGAGCGCCTCGGCCGCGTGGCGCAGCACCCGGGTGGCCTCGTCGAGGCTCAGGGTGCCGCGGGTCAGGCGCGCCGCGAGGTCCTCGCCGTGGAGCCAGTCCATCACCAGGAAGGGATCGCCGTCCATGGTCGCCCCGTGCTCGCGGTAGCGCACCACGCGCGGGTGATCGAGGCGCGCCAGGATCGCGCACTCCCTCTCGAAGCGGTCCGACGACCGGCCGCTGTCGACCAGGAACTTCAGCGCCACATCCTCGCCGCGTGTCACGTCGCGCGCCTGGAACACCGCCCCCATGCCGCCCCGCCCCGCGCGCCCGGCGAGCCGGTAGCGCCCGGCGATGAGGTCCGGCAGCAGCCGTCCCGCCAGCCTCGGTGACTCGGGCAGCGTGACCACCGGGCGCCGTGGCCTCTCGGGCATGCTGCGCCTCAGCCGCGCGCGCACGGTCGCCAGGAGGTCTTCGCCCGAGAAGGGCTTGACGAGGTAGTCGTCGGCGCCCTGGTTCATCCCTCGCCGCACCTCCCTCAGGTCGACGCCCGCGCTCAGGAAGACGAAGGGCACGTGGGCCGTCGACGCCGAGCCGCGCAGCCCCTTCAGCGTGGCGAAGCCGTCCATCACCGGCATGCGCACGTCGCAGAGCACCAGCGCGGGGGGCGCCGCCAGCGCCAGCGCCAGGCCCGCGGCGCCGTCGTCCGCCGCCGTCGGCACGAAGCCCTCCTCCTCCAGCATCTGACAGATCGAGCTGCGACAGTCGGCGTCGTCGTCGATCACCAGGACCCGCGCCCCGCTCGCACCGTCGTCGTCGCTCGGGCGGTCGCTCATGCAGGCACCGTCCCTCAAGCGTGCAGCCCGCGACCACCGCTCGTCAACGCGCGCCTGAGGCGGCGCAGGTACAGCTCGCAGGCGCGCCGGTGGTAGGACGGTGAGCGATGGTCCACAGCCCCTTCGCAGCCGCCTTCAGGGCCGGCACCCGCTTCGTCCAGGAGGGCAGCGGCCTCGTCGAGGTCAGCACGCGCACGCTCGGCGAGCTCAAGGTTCCCAGCGGGCGCATCGGGGCCGCCGACCCCTTCGTCACGGCCTTCGACGAGCCCGCGGCGACCTTCGCGCGCGCCGCGCCCACCGGGGTCTTCCCCGTCGAGGTCGCCATCGCGCGCTTCGACAACGCCGACGCCCGCGTGGCCTGCGCGCGGGTGCGCTTTTCGACGGCGGAGGCGATGCGCTGGGAGGTCGCGACCTTCGACGGGCAGCGGGCGCTCGCGGACGACGAGCTGCCGGGCTACGGCGTCGACGCCGGCACCGGGTGCTTCTTCGACGCCGAGGCGCGCGGCGACGTGGACGAGGCGACCGGCGCGCGGTGGCTCGCGGCGATGGAGGCGGCCGGCGTCGACACCTGGACCTGGCACGTGGCCGACCTCGGCGGGGCGAACGTGGTGATGTTCTCCTCGGGCTGGGGCGACGGCTTCTACGCCTCCTACTGGGGCCTCGACGGCGACGGGCGCGTGGCGGAGCTCGTCACCGACTTCGGGGTGCTCGTCGAGGCGGTGAGCGAGCGGGTCGAGCTGCCGCTGCCGCTGCCTCGGGGCCGGGTCGAGCACCCGCGGCTCGCGAGCGCGGGCGTCACGGTGCGCGGGACGCTGTGGTCTCGCACGACGGCGATCGTCGGCGGCAGCGGGGTCGCCCGCGTCGAGCTGTCGGGGGGAGAGCCCGTGGTGATGACCTGGGAGGGGAAGGAGCGGCGCTACACCTGGAAGAAGGCCGCGCCGGGGAGCCGGCTGGTGGTCTCGGTGATGGTGGGCGAGAGGGCGCTGCCGACGGCGCCCCGGTGATGGGTGGGTAGCGCGGGGGGGGCGGCGCGGCGATCGCGCGCGGGAGCGATCAGGCCGCGGCGAGGGCGCAGCCGTCGAGGGTGATGCGGTGCATCTCGCGACGCTGCCCGCGGTAGTCGTTCTTCGCGTTGTGCCAGGTGGCGCGGTTGTCCCAGATCGCGACGGACCCGGGCTCCCAGCGGAAGTTCGCGACGGGCGCGCGGAGCAGCACTCGGGCGTAGATCTCCGCGAGCAGCGGCGCCGAGCGCAGCATCGACCAGCCCTCGAAGCGCACCGTGAAGCTCGGGTTCACGAACAGCGCCTCGCGCCCCGACAGCGGATGGCGGATCACCGCCGGGTGCGAGACCGTGTCCAGCGCGTCGGCCTGCTCGGTGTTCTCCGAGCGCGCCTGCGGGTCGATCCACCGGCGAATGCGGGAGGCCGTGGTGCCGAAGGCGTGCTTCGCGGAGTGGACCGCGCGCATGCCCCGGAGGCGGTTCTGCAGGGCGGGGGGCAGCGCCTCGAAGGCGTCGTAGGTGCTGAGAAACTGCGTGTCGCCGCCGCTCGTCGGCAGCTCGCGGGCCACGAGGATGGAGCCGAGCGCGGGCTCGCGGTCGTAGCTGTGATCGGTGTGCCAGAAGCCGCCGATGTTGAGCCGCTGGTCGGCCTCCTTGGTGACCATGGCGATCTCCGGGTGCCCGGAGTTCTTCACGAAGAAGCGGTTGACGTTGATGGTGCCGAGCCGCCGGGCCAGGGCGATGTGGTCGGCCTCGGAGAGCCGCTGGTCGCGAAGAAACACCAGGCCGTGCCGGTGAAACAGCTCGCGGACCACGCCGAAGGTCGCGTCGTCGGCGGCGCTGATGTCGACGCCGCGGATCTCGATGCCGGCGCCATGGTGAGGTGTGGCGGTCAGGGTGTTCATCGTCGGACCTTCTTCCGTTGAGCGGTGGGGGTGGCGGTGGCGGTGGTGGCGGTGGCGGGCGCGTCGACGAGCCCGCAGCAGGCGTCGACGATCTCGGTCACGAGCGCTTCGCCGGTGAGCTCGGGCGGGAGCGCGCCGACCTCGTAGGCGGCGAGCACGACGCAGGCGTATCCGAAGATCGATTGCACCCGCAGGCGGCGCACCCCGGGCGGCAGTCGGACGAGGTGCGCCTCGAGCCGGGACTGCGCCGCCTGGAGCGCCTGGTTGTCGACCGAGGCGAGCGCGGCCAGACCCGTCTGCGGATCACCGATGGCCTGGATCAGGAACCGGGCCCAGTAGCTCGGCCGGCGGGCGAGCACCGACTCGATGAGCGGCACGACGAGCACCTCGACCAGTTCGCGGGTGCCGGGGGCGCTCCCGAGCGCGAGCAGCATCGACGTCCGCCGCGCGCTCGCCGACGCCATGCGAGCGGCGAGCAGCGCCTCGACCAGGCCCTGGCGACCGCCGAAGTGATACTGCACGGCGGACTTGTTGCGCTGGCCGGCGGCCTCCTGAACGGCCTGCACCGTCAGCGCGGCGAGCCCCCGCTGGGCGGCGAGGCGCTCGGCGGCGTCGATCATGCGCTCGGCGGCTTCGTGCATGAAACATCATATGAGGGAGATGCCTTACATCGTCAAGGGATTGTCCTTACACGATGTGAGGCGGCGCCGACTTCTCGGTGGCTCTCGATGGAGAACGCAGGGGGGGGTACTCGCCCGCCCTGGCCGCGCTCGTGGGCGGCTGTGCATACGAGGGGCGATGCGTCGGAGCGCCCGGCGCGCCTCTCAGCCCTTCGGCTTGCGCCCTGAAATACAGTACCCCAGCGCCCCTCCGCCGGAGCGGTACCTCCCCGCGCGGATGGCCCTCACGGTGCGGTCGAGCCTCCCCAGCGCCTTCGCCCAGTGCCCGGTGAAGTCCTCCTCGGAGCCTCCGCCCGCGAGGTAGTAGCGCCTCGTCTCGTCGTGGCTCCACATCCCGAAGGCGCGCTCGCTGAAGTCGATGAGCTCCTCCACCTCGGCGCGCTGCGACGGCGTCTCGTAGGGCGGCGTCACCGGGTTCGCCCGGTCGTTGAGATACACCTGGAGGTCGACCAGGCCGTGCTCGACGAAGCGCGCCGGGAGCAGCTGCCCGACGGAGTTGTCGCCCTCCCCCAGCGCCGCCTTGCCCCGCTCGCACACCAGCTGGAGCGTCACCATCGACAGCACCTCGGACACCGGCGCCGCCATGGAGTCCTCGTCGAGGCTCAGCGACCCGGCCAGGTTGTTCGGCTCGCAGGCCACCACGAGGCCCCCGGGGCGCGTCACCCGGATCATCTCCGCCAGCGCCGCGTCGGCGTCCGGCACGTGGATCAGCACCGTCTGACAGGTCACCAGGTCGAAGGAGTCGTCCGCGAAGGGGAGGGCCTCCGCCGCGCCCTGCACGTAGCGGAAGCGCCCGCCGAGCCCGCGAACCTCCGCCCGCTCGGCGGCCTTCTCCACCCACACCGACTCTCGGTCGACCCCGGTCACCCTCGCGTCCGCCGGGAGCTGCTCGGCGAGGAGCATCCCCCAGTGGCCGACGCCGCAGCCCACGTCGAGCGCGTCTCGCACCCCGGCGAGACCCCAGCGCTGCGAGAGGAGCTGGAGGTAGTCGCGGTTCCACCAGTGGTCGCGGGTGTCGCCGAAGTAGTCCGCCGAGTGCCCTCTCTCTCCCTTGAACTCGTTGCCCATACGTCACCCTCCGCTGCGCTCGACCCCGGCGCATGGAAGATGGCGCGGCGAGGGCCTGTCAAGCCAGCGCGCAGGCGTCTGGAGTTCGGAGTACGACCGCGAGGCCGACGGCGGGGAGTCCCCGGTACGACCGCGAGGCCGAAGGCGGGGAGTCCCCGGTACGACCGCGAGGCCGTCGGCGGGGAGTTCTTCGGTACGACCGCGAGGCCGACGGCGGGGAGTCCCCGGTACGATCGCGAGGCCGACGGCGGGGAGTCCCCGGTACGATCGCGAGGCCGTCGGCGGGGAGTCCCCGGTACGATCGCGAGGCCGTCGGCGGGGAGTTCTTCGGTACGACCGCGAGGCCGACGGCGGGGAGTCCCCGGTACGATCGCGAGGCCGACGGCGGGGAGTCCCCGGTACGACCGCGAGGCCGTCGGCGGGGAGTCCCCGGTACGATCGCGAGGCCGACGGCGGGGAGTTCTTCGGTACGACCGCGAGGCCGACGGCGGGGAGTTCTTCGGTACGACCGCGAGGCCGTCGGCGGGGAGTTCTTCGGTACGACCGCGAGGCCGTCGGCGGGGAGTTCTTCGGTACGACCGCGAGGCCGACGGCGGGGAGTCCCCGGTACGACCGCGAGGCCGACGGCGGGGAGTTCTTCGGTACGACCGCGAGGCCGTCGGCGGGGAGTCCCCGGTACGACCGCGAGGCGTCGGTACCCCGAGCCAGACCCTGAGCGTTAGCGAGGGGGAGCGCCCTCTACCGCCGTCAGCGCGTCCCTCCGACGCTGCCCCTCTCGCCAGAAGCAGCGGAGATTCCGGACGCGTACCGAAGCGTGGGCGGGATCTACCCCTCGCTAACGCTCAGAAGGTCAGCATAAACCCCACGCGGGCTCATCCGAATTTTACGGAGTAGTGTAATATTCGGTGATGACGACCCCGCGACTTCCGATCGATCTGGGCGACTCGA
>SCUS01000016.1 GCA_004297725.1 Myxococcaceae bacterium
GCCCGCTGCCGGTTCTCCTCCAGCAGCCGCGCGAGCACCTCGTCGCGCGTGTCGTCGTCCCACGTGTAGCGCACCCGCTCGTCGAGCTGCACCCGGTAGTCGTACACCGGCCGCAGGTCCGTCCAGCCGTAGGCGTCGAGCACCGCGCGGTCCATCTCCGCGTGGAGCGCCCTCAACGTCGCGATGTCGGCGCTGCGCTCGTTGGGGTCGTGGAAGCGGTTGTACGTGGCGGTCAGGCCCTCGGGCTTCTTCGTCCCGATCGTGCGCTTCATGATCGCCGCCCGGTGCACGTCGTAGCGACGGCCGATGTCGTCGAGGGCGACGCTCGACTCCCACCCCCGCGGGAAGGGGAAGGTCACGAAGCAGTCCGAGGGGGTGTAGACCGGATCGTCCTTCATCGTCGAGCCGAAGAACGCTGCCCAATCAACATGCAATCGCGATTGCATCACAGCAAAAAATGCAGATGTTTCTTCGGAGAATATGACAATTTTATGACTGAATACGCACTGTGGCGTCACAAAGGCGAATATGCGCATTGCGCTCGTCTGCGACGTTACGAGAACGCGAGACTTCGCTCGAATCGAACGATAGAG
Organism: Myxococcaceae bacterium; assembly: GCA_004297725.1. Lineage (GTDB taxonomy): Bacteria > Myxococcota_A > Polyangia > Polyangiales > SCUS01. Next base: position 594 of record SCUS01000016.1, read on the forward strand.
CTCACCACGCGGACGTTCGAAGAGCCACCATGGCACTGATCGCAGCGAGTCGGATCCCTTCACCCGCCCGGGCTTCACCTTCGACTCCACGATCGCCATGAGATCGGGCCATTCCCGCGCCTCACCCTCGTTCATCTCTCCAAAATTGATGACGAACCGATGATGTTTCTGCTCAGGGTCTTCGTTGAGCTCCTCCCCCCCAAGATAGGGAAAGATGCGCTCTTGATTGCGCGCGTCACGGCCGATCAATTGCTGCATATCAGCCAGGCTGCTGACGCTATCCCGCTTCCTCTCTTGATCATCGAAAGTGAACCCAGGTCCATAGATCTTCGAGCCCGTAAAGTGCGATGCTGCGACCTCTTCGCAGAGCGCTGGATTGTCGTGCCCGCCCCGATGAAAGAGGAACGCCGTGATCTCTGGTACATCTCGACTGTCCAGTCGTCGAGTGCCCGTCCAGGCCCCCCGCAGCACGTACACGACGCTGACCACGACCGCAGCAATGCCAGGCCACTTGTAGCGTCGGCGGGCCTCGTAGATCGTCCCACCATTCGTGCAGATCCAGCGGAGTCCAGCAGACCGAGTGTCGCCCTGCGAGATGGTATTCGTGGCGATTAGCCCGAAGGTGCCACCGTCGCGGAGAAAGCCGAAGGCGCGGCGGAAGAAGTGCGCGACGAGATCCGCGTTGCCGTGACTCTCCTCGTGGAGCTGCTTGAGCCATTCGGGGAATGCCCTGCCGAGTGTGCCTGAGATCTTGCTGCCACCGACGAACGGCGGATTCCCCACGAACGCATCGAACCCCCCGCGCGTCCCATCGAACACCTCGGGAAACTCCAGTGGCCAGTGGAACGGCACGATCCCCCGCGCGCCGAGCACCCGCCGCACCTCGCCTCGCAGCCCCTCGCCCGTCCCAGTCTTCGTGAGCCACGCCGTGATGGCCGCGTGCTGTCCCGCGACCCACTTCGCCCGGTCCTTGTCGTTCTTCTGCGAGAAGAACCCCGCGACGACCACATCCCCCACGGTGCGCGCTTCGAGCAGCGCGTCCTGCGCCTCGCGCCAGAGCGAGCGCTGCCCCTCGTTGTCCGGCGGGTCGCCATCGCCCGCCTCGTGGATCTCCCGCCGTAGTTCGCGCACCCGGGCGAGCGTGTCGTTCACTACCTTGCGCACAAGGTCGAGCTGCGCGCCCTTGCGGGTGTCGAGCGACACGCTGGCGATCTGGTCAAGCGACAGCCCCACGAGCGAGTCGCCGTGGCGCAGGCAGTGGTCGACGAAGGTGAAGGCGTGGTCGCGCGCGAAGGTCTCCAGCCAGAGCGAGAGCCGCGCGAGGTCGACCGCGAGCGGGTTGCGATCGACGCCGTAGAGGCAGCGCTGGGCGACGCGGCGGCGCGCGTGCAGGTGCGGGTCTTCGTCGGGCGGAATCGTCGGCATCGCGTCGTGGTGCTTCCACGCCGCCTCCAGCCGCGTGGCGAGCTGGCGGCACACCTCCACGAGGAAGGCCCCGGAGCCCATCGCCGGGTCGCACACCCGCAGCGCGAGGATGGCCTCGGGCGTGGGGTGCTCCCCCATCGCCGCGAGCACGGGCGCGAGGGTGCGCTCGACGATGGGCTGCGTGAGCGAGCGCGGGGTGTAGTGCGAGCCCGAGCGGCGACGCTCCTCGCCGGGCTGGAGGAACATCCACCCGCGCTCGATGGCCGTGGTGTTCTTGAAGGTCTTCTGCTGCGAGAGGATGGCGGCGACGTCGTCTTCGCGCGCGGCCTTCTCCATCGCCTTGGCGGTTCCGTCGGAGAGCTTGAGCCCGAGGTCGTCGGTGAGGTGCTTGATGAACTCCTTGCGCGCGAGGTCGGCGAAGCGCTGGAGGTCGACCACCACGTCGAGGGCGGTCCCGAGCCGGATGCGCAGCGCGCGGCCCTCGGCGAGCTCGAGGGTGTAGCCCATGATCCCCTCGTAGACCGAGCCGATCTGCTCGACCGCGAGGTCGCTGTACTTCAGCCGCTCGCCGTCCAGCACCAGCAGCTTGTCGAGCGCGCGGAACACCGTCCCGTCGGAGATCTTCGGCAGCTCCAGCGGACCCAGGGCGCGCGGCCCCGGCGCCCGCCCCTCGAGGAAGGCGAAGCGATCGGGGTCGAAGAACTCCCCGCGCCGCGGCGGGATCGAGAACCCGTCGGGGATGGCCTTCGCGTCGAGCCCATCGTGGAGCAGCCGGAACAGCGCCACGACCCGCGCCCACGCCCCGTAGCGGGCGTCGAGGCGCGCGCCGAGGCGGGCGTGGTCGTCCTGCAGCCGGGCGTGGAGGTTGGTGAGGGCGTAGCTCTCGCGGTAGCGCCGCGCGTCGAGCGGGAGCAGCCGTCGCTCCTCGGCGAAGAGCACGAACACCATGCGCAGCAGGGCAGTGACGAGGCCGCGGTAGATGCCCTGGCGGTCGTCGTCGCTGGCGCGCCAAGGCGCGAGGAGCCGCCCGTCGGTCACGCGGTCGGCCCGCTGGAGGCCGTCCAGAAGCTCCTGCAGGGCGTCGAGCACCTGGCCCTGGAGCTTCGTGCTGACGGTGTTCTGGAACTCCCGGCTGCGGGCGAGCAGCGCCGGGAGCCGCTGGTCGCCGTCGAGCGTGAGGAGCCGTCGCGCGTTGAGGCACATGTGCAGCGCCGCGAGCATCGGGCGCCCGGCGACGGTGAGCAGGTCGCGGACGGTCCACGTGGCGTGGGCGGTGGCCTCGCCCTTCGGGGCGTACACGATGCGCACGGAGCGATGGTTGGTGAGGACGCCGACGGGGCACTCGCGGGCGCGCAGGAGGCGCTCGAAGCGCTGGTGCGCCGAGGCGGTCCAGGCCGGGTCGTCGTAGGCCGCGTCGAGGGCGACGTCGGGGGCGACGATCATCCCGAGGAGCACGTACACGGGCTCGTCGAGGTCGCGCAGGGCGAAGTCGGGCACGACGCGCACGCCGCCGTCGAGGGAGAGCGCAACGTCGGCCGGGAGGGTCTCGCCGTGGAGGAGCACCGCGTCGGGCCACGCGAACACCTCGCGGAAGGCCCCCAGCGGGTCGCGCAGGGCGCCGTCGGTGACGAGCTCGGCGACGGAGCCCTGGGTGTCGATGATGGGGTCGGTGGGCGCCGCTCCGGCGTCAGCGAGCACGCGCGGCGCGAGGAACAACCCGGTGGGCTGCACCATGCCGAGCCAGTCCTGATGGATGCGAACGCGAGGATCGAGGGTCATCGGGGGCTCTGCTCGGGTGAGACGCGCGACCGACGATGCTCGGTGGCGTTCAGGGGTGGCGACGCAACGGCGGGGCGCCGAGGGCCGACCCGCGCGTCATGGCACGACGACGCGTGGGTGATGGGGCGGGGGCGACCCGTGAGAAGTTGGAGCGGGCGCGAGCGCTTCGTCGGGCGATGACGCCGGCGGAGCATCGGCTCTGGGAGGCGGTGCGGCGCTCGGCGCTCGGGGTACGGGCGCGCCCGCAGCACGTGATTCGCGGCTGGATCGTCGACTTCTACGTCCCTGCGAAGCGCCTGGTGATCGAGGTCGATGGCGACGTCCACGACGGCCAGGTCGACGACGACGCGCGCCGCACGGAGGCGCTCCACGCGGAGGGCCAGGTGGTCGTGCGGGTGCGCAACGACGAGGTTTTGGGCGCGCTCGCGGAGGTACTGGAACGCATCCGGGCGGTGATGGCGTCGCGGTAGGTCGCTGCGCGGGGTGTAGGGCCCCCTTCCCCCGCCCGCGTTGCGGGCGCGTTCCCCTACCCCCGCGGGGCGGGGGCAGGGCCCAGATGGGCAGCCTGCTCCAGATGGGCAGCCTGCTAC
>SCUS01000127.1 GCA_004297725.1 Myxococcaceae bacterium
TCAGCGACCGCAGGCCCGCTCGCGGGCCGCCCGCGGGCGCGGAGTCGGCGGTAGCTCACGAGACGACCGCTCCATGACGACCTTGCGCAAGGTCACCGAAGGATTCCGGGAAGGATCAGGGTTTCCAACCCGCGGGCACAGCGAAATGAAAGAAGGGCACCCCTCACCTGCGGGTGCCCCTTCTTCGTGGGAGGCGATGCGCCCGACGGGTCGATCAGCCCCCGAAGCCGTCGCAGAGCATCTCGTCGGTCAGCAGCTCGGCGCCCAGGAACTCCTTCTCCTCGTGCGCGATGTGCACCAGCATCTTGTCGAGGAGCTTCACGATCGCGCCCGCCGACTCCACGGTGCTGCTGGCCTCGACCAGCGTCGCGTAGAGCTCGGCGTGCTCGGCCAGGTGCTCGTCGAGCATGGTCTTCTGCCGCAGCGGCCCCCACGCGTCGATGGACGGGAGGATGGCCTTCAGCGCCGCCTCCTCCGCGGCGTTGTGGAGCTGCATCGTGCTCGCCAGCCGGGCGAGGCAGCTCCGCTGGCGCGCCGTGTCCGAGCTCGCCGTGGCCGCGCGCGTCTCCTCGATCTGCGCTCGGATGTCCGCGTGCTCCTCCATGAGGATCTTTCGAATCTCGCTCAGCGTCTTCGTCGTCACGGCAGACCTCCGTTCGGTGTGGGGCTTCGTCTCAAAGGGCCACGATCTCGTCGTCGTCGTCGCGCGCAGGACCCTCCGGCGGCAGCCGGGCGATCTCCTGACGCACCAGCGCCTGGTGCTCCCGCTCCTCCTCGCGCAGCTCGGTGAAGATGTCCTGCACGTCCTTCATCTGGACCATCCCCGCCGCGGCCTCGAAGAACTCGAAGGCCTTCGTCTCCGCCTGCAGCGACGCGCCGAGCGCCTGACGCACGGTCATGTTGGCCCGCACCTCGTCGTACTCCGGGGCCTCGATGTCGAAGATCATCTCGCGCTTCACCGAGCGCGGCTCGTCGCCGAAGAGTCCTCGGCGCCGCTCCGCGAGGCGGCTCTCGTGCTTGGCCTCGATGGCCAGCATGAAGCGGAAGAACCGCGCGGCCTCGGGGTTGTGGTGCAGCTCCATCTGGTCGGCGAACTCCTCGTAGCGGTCCTTCGCCTCCTCCTCGACGAGCACGGCGAGGTCGAGCGCGTCGCGGAGGGAGATGTTGGCAAGGTCGATCGAGCGCGTCTTGTCGGTCACGGAGGCACCTCAGGTCTGGAGGAAGCGGTCGAAGATTCGCGAGCGCGGAGGAGCCTTCTCCGACAGCACCTGCTGCCGCTCCTTGATCAGCGCGTTCATCGTCGGAGGCGGATCGGGGTTCTTGTAGAAGACCCCCGTGTGAAGCTCCTTGCCGTACTTCTGCGCGAGGCCCATCGCCGCGAGACGGTCCGTCGGGTCGTGGCCCAGCTTCGCGAGCGACTGCATCGTCGCGCGGTGGTTCTTCACCTGCTGATCGTCCTCGCCGAAGGTCACGCACGGCGACTGCACGTTCACGAAGGAGAAGCCCGGGAAGCGAATGGCCGCCTCGATGACCTCCGCGAGCCCGGCCATGTCCGCGGGCGTGCCCTGCGCGACGAAGTTCGCCCCGTAGGCCAGCACGTACAGCAGCGGGTTCACGGCCTCCTCGAGGCTGCCGTACTCCGAGGTCACCGTGTGCAGCCCCTTCGGCGACGTGGGCGAGAGCTGCCCCTTGGTGAGCCCGTAGATCTGGTTGTCCATCACGATGTACGTGATGTCCGTGTTGCGTCGCACGGCGTGGGCGACGTGCCCGCCGCCGATGGAGAACCCGTCGCCGTCGCCGCCGGCCACGAGCACCAGCAGCTCCGGGCTCGCGACCTTGATGCCCTGCGCGATGGGCAGCGCGCGGCCGTGCACGCTGTTGAACCCATACGCCGTGGTGTATCCCGGGATGCGGCTCGAGCAGCCGATGCCCGACACGAAGGCGATCTCGTGCGGCGGGCGACCGATCGCCGCGAGGGCCCGGTAGATCGCCTGCACGACGCCAAAATCGCCGCAGCCCGGACACCAGATGGGCTTGAGCTCGCTCTTGTAGTCCTTGGCTTGATAGGTCGGCAGCGGTGCGTTGGTGGTGGTCACGGCGTCATTCCTCGCAGGCGATCTGTTGGGCGGACGGAGGGGACTGGAGCGCGAGCGCGGCGGCCCGCAGGCGCTCGACCACGTCACCGGGCTGGATGGGGTTGGCGCCGTCCCGAGCGAAGGACGTCACGCCCCGGGGGACGTCGACGTACATCCGCAGGATCCGGTAGAGCTGGCCCTGGTGCGAGGCCTCGACGACGAGGCCCGCGCGCACCGAGCCGAAGAACTCTCGGTAGATCTCCTCGGCCACCGGGTACACGAGCCAGGGCACCAGCAGCTTCACCGCGAGGCCCTCGGCGGTCGCCCGCAGGTAGGCTTCGCGGCACACGCCCGCGATGGAGCCCCAGCTCACGAGCGCGAAGGGCGCGTCGGGGTCGCCGTCGATGCGGAAGAGGTCCCTGCGGCGCTGCAGCGGCGCGAGCTTGCGGAAGCGCTTGGCGTTCATCGCCGCGTGCACCTTGCCGCTGGCGGTGGGGTTGCCCTGCTCGTTGTGCTCGATGCCGGCGCCCTGGTAGTTGCCGCCCTTCATGCCGGGGTGGCTGATCGGGCTGATGCCGTCCTCGGTCATCCGGAAGCGCGCGTAGCTCTGGAGGTCGACGGCGGTGGGACGCTTGCGCTCGATGAAGGTGAAGCGCGACGTGTCGATGGGGTCGACGGTCTCCTTGCGCTGCGCGATCTCCTGATCGGACAGGAGGATCACCGGCGTCTGGTAGTGCTCCGCGATGTTGAAGGCCTCGACGGTGACGTCCACCGTGTCGGCCACGGAGGTCGGCGCCAGGATCGGCCGCAGCACGTCCCCGGAGGCCGAGAACGCCGCCTGGAAGAGGTCGGACTGCTCGGGCTTGGTGGGGAGCCCGGTGGAGGGCCCGCCGCGCTGCACGTTGACGATCACCAGCGGGAGCTCGGCGATGGTCGCCAGCCCGAGGATTTCGGTCTTCAGCGCCATGCCCGGACCCGACGTGGCGGTCATGGCCTTCTTGCCCGCGAAGGAGGCGCCGAGCGCGGCCCCGATGCTGGCGATCTCGTCCTCGGCCTGCACCACCGCGCCGCCGTACTTCCACACCTCCCGGGTGAAGAACTGCATGATCTCCGTGGAAGGGGTGATGGGATAACCCCCGAAGAACTCGCAGCCCGCGAGGATCGCCGCGGCGGCGCACATGTCGTTGCCGTCGGTGAGCATCTTGGAGCCGCTCGAGGTCGGCGGCGCCATCGCGCGCGGCGTCGCGAGCGGGTGCTCCTTCGCGAACTCCTCACCCAGGTGGAAGGCCCGCTCGTTGGCGGCGAGCAGCTCGGGGCCCTTCTTCGCGAACTTCTTGTTGAGCCCTCGAACGATCGACCCCGGCGCGATGCCGAACCACCCGGCGATGAGCCCGAGCACGACGGAGTTCTTCGCCTTGTCGGTGCCCGCCGCCCGGCGCGCCATCTCGCCGATGGGCACCGCGAACACCTCCTTGGGCGTCACTCCCACCAGCGGAATCTGACCGGGCTCTACGCCGGTCTTGGAGTCATAGATGACCACCGTGTCGCCAGAGACCGGCAGCTCCGCGCCGAACTTCAGGAAGTCTTCCCAGTTGAGCGCGATGGCCACGTCGAGCGTGCCCCCCGGGTTCTGCACCCGCGCGGTGGAGAGGCGCACGCGACACGAGGACTCCCCACCACGAACCTGAGAGCCGAAGCTCTTGGTCATCATGGCGTGGTAGCCCTCGTAGGCCGCCGCCGAAATCAGTGACTCTCCTGCGCTGACGATGCCGTCACCGCCGGAGCCGGCCATGCCCATCACGAAGTCGTCCATTGTCGCACGGCCGAGCAATCCATATGCCGCTAGGAATATGAGGCCTGTGCGAGTCACCCCTAGTGGGGAGTGCCAGCGGATTTTGCACCGAGGTGCAGCTCCTGCGCATGGCGAGAGCCCGATGCGGGTCCGAGCCTGGGATTCGGTCCGCTCGTCGGGCGCTCGGCGCGGCATGACGTCTCCGGTCGGAGAGTCCACCCCCCCGCTCGGCTGAACCCCTGTCACTTTTCTCGTCGATCCCCTTAAGTCGCGGGGACGCCCTGTCCGATATGAGCTTGCATGAGAGGGAACCTTGATGGCGCCGTGGCGTGGATTCCCCCGGAGCTCGAGCGCCTGGCCTGCATGTTCGAGGCGGCTGGAGGCCTTGAGGCTGCGAGGCGGCTCCGAGCCGCTGACTTCCGGGAGCACTCCGAGGACGGCGACGACCTCCGTCGGCTCATACGCGACGTCCGCACCGCCATCGAGAGCGCCGCCGCGCTCGGCGGACACGCGCGGGCGAACCAGCTCCTCGACGCGCTGCTCCACGCGTCCGACCGCCGAGACGCCGCGGCCCGACAGGCGGCCATCGCCCGCGCGGCGGGAGTCCCCTCGTGGATCCCGCTGAAGGAGGGGGTGCGATCCGTCGGGGGCCGGTAGCGCGGGTCGTGTAGCCTCCGCTTCCATGGGACGCGCCCGCCGCCTCTACCTCGCCGCGCTCGCGCTCCTCGCGGGCTGCGCCTCCGACCCTCCGCCCGCCGGCCCGGACGCATCGCCCTCTTCGGACATCCCCCTCCCCTCGGCTCCCGATGTCCCCCCGGTCTCTTCGGACATCCCGCTCCCTTCTTCCGACATCCCGCCGCTCTCCATCGATATCCCACCCGCCTCAACCGACATCCCTCGCCCCTCAACCGACATCTCTCTCCTGGTCGATCGACCCGCGGTGGATGCTCCGCCCGCCCCGATGGTCGTCACCGGGCGCAACCCCGTGCTCTCTGGCGATCACCCCGACCCCGCCGTGCTGCGCGTGGTGCAGCCCGACGGCGCCGTCGCGTACTACCTCGTCGCCACCGTCGACCAGGGCGACTTCCCCATCTACCGCTCCCCCGACCTCATCCACTGGACCCGCCTGCCGCTCGGCGCCTTCCGCCGCGCTCACCGGCCCGGCGGATCCATCGAGCTCAACGGACATCACTATTGCCACCTGTGGGCGCCGCAGCTCGTGGCCGTGCGCCCCGGCGCCTGGATGCTCTCCTTCACCGCGAGCCGCTACGATCGGCCGCAGTCGACCTGCCCCCCATACGGCGAGGACGGCGGCGTGTACGTCGCCTCCTCGGCCAGCGTCGAGGGCCCCTACGCCGTCGCCGAACACCCATGGGAGCCCCTCCCCGCGGGTGGTCAGATAAGCTCCTGCGCCCTCCGCGACTCCCTCCCTCGCAGCCTCGACGGCGTCTCCGGCGACTGCCAGGGAACCTTCTGTCACCACATCATCCGCCTCGACAGCGACGTCTTCCGTGACCCCCAGACCGGGCGCTGGTGGCTCTCCTACTCGTGGTTCACCAACACCCCGCCGAGGGTCGACTGGGAGCGCTCCAACCACGGCGAGCACACCTCCCTCGTCGAGCTCGACGGGAGCGACCCGTGGGCCGTGCGCTGCAACGCCGCCACCCCGCAGGTCTTCGTGGCCAACCCCCACGACGACGCCACGCAGTCGCGCCTCCGCGGTGCGTGCGCCCGGTGCGGCGAGCGGCTGTCGTTCACCCGCGGCCGACAGGGCGAGGAGATGCTCCGCGACGGGCGCTCCTGGGGCGTGGCCGAGGGCCCGGCGCTCTTCCGCCGGGGGCGCTACGTCTATGCGCTGTACTCCGGCAGCGCGTGGGACTCCGCCTGGTACCACGTGGCCTGGTCCGCGGCGCCGACGGTGGAGGAGCTCGCCTACGACAACCCGCGACGCCTCGTGGGGAGGCTGCTCATCCCGAGCGCGGGGATGTCCTTCGGCCATGGCAGCCCGGTGCTCGGCCCCGACGGGCAGAGCTGGTTCTATGTGCACCACCGATTGCGGGCCGATGCGTGCCGCACCGCCAACGACTGCGCGCGCGACGTGTGGGTCACCCCGATGACCTTCGACGACCGGGGCGACGGCAACGGCGCCGTGCACCTGAGGGCGCGCTTCCCCGCGGAAGACCCCACGGTCACCGTGCCGCTGCGCTGAGGGCGCGGCGAGCGGTGGTAACGTCGACCGCGATGAGCACCTCCCCCCGCGCGCTCGGGCTCCATGCGTTGCTCCTCGGCTGCGCCGCGGGCGGCGGGGAGCTCCCGCTGCTCGACGACGACGCCGGAGCCCGGAAGCCCGACGACGCCGGGTGGGAGGGCTCCGACGCGGGCGCGCTGCCCGCCGCGGACCTCGGCCGGGTGATCCCCGCCGTCGATGCGGGGACGATCACCACGGACGACAGCGGGACCGCTCCCCCGAGGGACTCGGGCGAGGTGGTCGTCGCGATGGATGTTCCTGCGGCGGGCGGTGGGTTCTGCGCGCCATGCGCGACCAACGACCAGTGCGCGACGGGCGGGCTCTGCGTGCGCAGCCCCGCCGGAGAGATGCTCTGCGGGGTGCCCTGCGGGGCGGGAAACACCTGCGACGCCGACCGTCGCTGCGTCGGGGTACAGACCAACGCGGGGGTGTTCGCGCAGTGCGTCCCGCTCTCCGGAACCTGCCGCTCGGTGCCCCCCATCGACGCCGGCGTGGCGATCGACCGGGGCGCCCCGACGTCCGACCTCGGTCCGCCGACGGACGTCCCGGGCGGCGCCCTGAGCGCGGGAGAGCGCGTGGTGACCGTAGGGACTCGCCGCGTGCTGCTCTACGTCCCGACGCGGTGGCGCGGCGGCGGAGCGGGCCTCGTGGCGCTCCACGGCAACGGCGACACCGCCTCGAACTTCCTCCGCACCAGCGGGTTGATGGCCGTGGCCGACAGCGAGGCCGTGGCGCTGGCGCTGCCCCTGGCGATCGCCGGGAGCGCACCGATGGGCGTCGACTGGGACGCGTACACCCGCCCCGCGAGCAGCAACGCCGACCTGCGCCTGGTGCAGGACACCCGCACCCTGCTGGTGAGCGGCGGCGTCGACGCGCGCCGGGTGTTTCTCGCGGGGCAGAGCCAGGGCGGCTACCTGGCCTTCTACGCCGGGATGACCTTCTCGACGCTCTTCGGCGCGGTGAACGTCAGCGCCGCGGGCGACCCGATGCCGGGCCTCGGGCTCGCAGGCATGGCCGCGCGTCGCATCCCGGTAGACCTCCTCACGGGCAGCGGCGACTTCGCCATCGCCAACATCCGAAGCACCCGCGACGACCTTCGGGCGAGGGGCTTCGACGTGCGGTACACCGAGCTCCCGGGCGTGGGGCACTGCTGTCCCCTCTCGACACGAACCGACACCGCGCCCGCCATGTGGCAGTGGCTCTCGGCGAGGCCTCTCCCATGAAGACCCCAGCCCCGCTCTCCACGCTCTCCCTCGCGCTCGTGGCCTGCGCCCAGGGGACCTCCGTCATCCCCGTCGACCCGCAGGACTCGGGGAACGGTGGGGTCACGAGAATGGACGCTCCATCGCGCGTCGACACGATCGCCGACACCGACCTCGGCGCGAGGGACATCCCTCCGTCGCAGGACCTCGTCGTCGCGGCCGATGCGAGAGACGCCGCCGTGGCGATGGACCTCGGCACCCCCGTCGACCTCGGCGCTCCAGCGGACCTCGGCACCCCGGTGGACCTCGGCGCTCCAGCGGACGTCGGCACGCCAGCGGACCTCGGCGCGTGCGGCCAGGCGGGCCTTCGGTGCTGCGCGAGCGAGGCCTGTCAGGCGCCGCTGATCTGCGAGTCCGCGCGCTGCGTCGCGCCGCCCCCCTGCGGAGCGAGCGGCCAGGCCTGCTGCGGGACGGCCTGCGCCGCGGGGAGCGCCTGCGTCGCCGGGCGCTGCGACGCCTGCGGCGCGAGCGGGCAGCCCTGCTGCGGGGCGATCTGCGGGGCGGGCGCGGTGTGCGTGAGCGCTCGCTGCGCGGCGGACCTCGACGGCGACCGCTCGCCCTCGGGCACCGACTGCGACGACCGCGACCCGGGCCGCTACCCGGGGGCGCGCGAGCGCTGCAACGGCCGGGACGACGACTGCGACGCCGACTCGGACGAGGGCGCGTGCGGGATCTGGCTGCTGCCCACGGGAGCGGCGACGTGGAGCGCGTGGCCGCTGGACGCCGCGCGGGACGCCAACCCCACGCAGCGCACCCTCAACGCGCCGCTGAGCCCCGTGCGCGCGGCCTTCGACATCGAGAGCCAGGGCATCGCCTACGTGATCACCGACGCCACCTGGCACCTCCTCGACCTGGGCACCCACACCTGGACCTCGTCGGGCGCCCTCTCCACGCTCTTCCCCGAGACCCGCGGCCGAACGATCGTGACGGCCTACACCGTTCCCGCCGCGCACGGCAGCCCAGGCGGAACCACCGAGGGCGTGACCTTCCTCGCCCGCGAGGGTGTGATCCAATACGGCTACGACCTTGGCTCCCGCGCGTTCACGTTCACCCGCACCGACCCGGCGCCGTCGTGGATGGGCAGCGCGGCGCCCTCCTACGCCTCGCTCCGCTTCGGCTGGCTGGACACCCAGAACGCCGACGGCTGGGTGACCGCCAGTCCCGCGAGCTTCTGCCCACCGGGGACCACCACCTCGACCCGCGTGGGCCCCTACTACGCCGTGGTCACCGACTCCTCCGTGCACCTCGGCGACGCGGGCTACTGCTGGGCCTGGATCACCGCGATGCCCCGCGCGAGCTTCGCCCCCTTCGCGCTCCCCTCGGCGCCGCCGCTGTCCCGCGCCGGAGCGATGTTCTACCGCGGCGGCCTCTGGGTCATCGCCACGGAGTGAGGGAGGCCTCGCGTCGGCGGCCGTCGCGGCGGCGCTCCGCTGCGTAGCGTGGCGGCGAGTCGGCCCTTGCGAAACACCCACAGCGTCCCGGGCTCGCCGTGGGTCCACACCTCGTCGACGGTGAGCGGCGCGGTGGCCACGACGGCGACGCGGTCGCGCGGCGTGGTGACGGCGCCGAAGTCGACGCTCACGTCGTGGTCCTTGAGGGTGGCCTTGCCGAAGGGGGCGCGGCGCTCGATGAAGCAGAGCTTCGTGTCGCAGCGGGCGAAGAGCACGTCGCCGTTGGCCAGGATGAAGTTGAAGGTCCCGCGTCGGCCGATCTCCGCGGCCACGCGGGCGACGTAGGACCACAGCGCCGACGGGTCCTCGGGCGCCGTGGGGAAGCGCCTCGCCACGCGGTTCATCAGGGTGCAGAACGCCCGCTCGCTGTCGGTCTCCCCGATGGGGACGAAGCGCCCGCTCTTCACCCTCGGCACGCCCTTCACGGTGCCGTTGTGCGCGAAGACCCAGGCGCGGCCCCACAGCTCGCGCACGAAGGGGTGCGTGTTGGCGAGCTTCACCCTCCCCCGCGTCATCTTCCGGATGTGCGAGACCGCCATCATCGTCTTGATCGAGTGGCTGCGCACGAAGCTCGCGAGGGGGCTCTCCGCGCAGGGCGACGAGTCGACGAAGGCGCGCACCGCCCTGCCCTCGAAGAACGCGAGGCCCCACCCGTCGCCGTGCGGCCCGGTGCGCCCTCCCCGCTGCGAGAAGCCCGTGAACGAAAACAGGATGTCCGTGGGGGTGTTGCAGTCCATCCCGAGGAGCTCACACACGGCGGCGTCTCCCCCTCAGTCCGTGACGCCCGCGCGCGCTCTCACCGAGACGGCCTCGGCCCTCGCCCGGGCGCACACCTCGGCCTCGTCCAGCGTCGTGAGCCGCCCCTCGTGCAGCAGCACCCGCCCGTCGACCACCACGTGCCTCACGTCGCGCGACTGCGCCGCGTAGACGATGCGCGCCGAGGGCTCGCCCCAGGGCCCCACGTGCGTCGTCGACAGGTCGATCACGGTCACGTCCGCGCGCTTGCCGACCTCGAGCGATCCCACCTCGTCGGCGAGACCCAGCGCGGTCGCTCCGTCGATGGTCGCCATGCGCAGCACCCGCCGCGCCGGCAGCGCCTGCGTGTCGCCGAAGCGCTTGGCCAGCAGCGACGCGAGGCGCATCTCCAGCAGCGCGTCGAGGTTGTTGTTGCAGGCCGCGCCGTCCGCGCCGATGCCCACCACGATGCCCGCGCGCTGCATGCGCTCGACCCTCGCCACGCCCGACCCGAGCTTCAGGTTGGCGCTCGGGCAGTGGGCCACGCGCGTCTGGTCGCGCCCCAGCATGCGCCGCTGCTTCGGGGTGAGCTGCACCCCGTGGGCGACGACCACGTCCGGCCCCGCGAAGCCCCACGCGTGGAGCGCGTCGACGTCGTCCATGCCGAGCACCGAGCGCACCGCGTCGCGCTCTCCCGGGTGCTCCGAGGCGTGGGTGTGCATCCACGCGCCCCGCTCCCTGGCCCGCTCCACGCAGCCGCGGAAGAGCGCCTCGGTGCACGAGAGGATGAAGCGCGGCGAGTACGCGTAGCGCAGCCGCCCCCCTTCGGCGCCGTGCCACCGGGCGCAGAGCGCGTCGCTCTCCGCGAGGCTCTCCCCGGTGGTCTCCCGCAGCGTCCGCGGAACGCTCTCCCCGGCGTCCATCATGGTCTTGCCCGAGACCGCGCGGAGCCCGGAGTCGCGCAGCGCCTCGAAGACCGCGTCGTGGTGGCGCACGGTGCCCATGTCCAGCACCGTGGTGGTGCCGCCCTTGATGAGCTCCGCGATGCCGAGGTCGGCGCTGGCGCGCAGCGAGCGGGGGTCGTGCGCCCCTTCGAGGGGCCAGATGCGCTCCTTCAGCCAGGTGAGCAGCGGGAGGTCGTCGCCCATGCCCCGGAAGAGCGTCTGGCAGAGGTGCACGTGCGCCTGCACGAAGCCGGGGATCACCGCGCACCCGGCCACGTCGAGCACGCGCAGCGACCGGCCCGAGCGGGTCGCCTTCGCCTCGGCGTCGGCGCCGAGCGCGGCGATGCGTCCGTCGGTGATCCAGAGAGAGCCCGAGGTGACTCGGTCGTCGGGGTCGCAGGTGACGAGGGTTCCGCCGCGGAGGAGCAGGTCCATGAGATCGGGCCGGAGGATGCCCGTGGTGACCGTCACAGGGCAACGGCCTCGCGTGGACGGACGTGCAGCGGCTGCGGTAGAAGTCGTGGCATGCGCGCTTTGCTTTGTGTTCTTTCGCTGTCCGCAGTCGCCTCCGTCGCAGCCTGCTCGGCCGAAGATCAGCGCTTCACCGTCATCGTGCGCGACGGCGGCGCCGGGCCCTCCCGCGACGCAGGCACCGTCGGCCCCTGCGACCAGGGCCGCGTCTACTGCAACGGCAACGAGCGCTACACCTGCGACGCCGCCGGCCAGATCGTCGACCGCCAGGCCTGCGTGGCGCCGAGCGGATCGTGCGTCCCCAACGTCGGCTGCCGCCTCTGCGCCCCGTCGACCTCGCGGTGCAACCCGGCCTCTCCGCAGCAGATCCAGACCTGCAGCGCCGACGGCTCGCGCTGGGTCGACGGCGCCTCGTGCAACCTCTCCAACGGCGAGAGCTGCAACTCCGGCGTCTGCGTCGACCGCTGCTCCGCGAGCTCCACGGGCCGCTCGTACCTGGGCTGCGACTACTGGCCGACGATCACCCCCAACACCGCGCTCGACCCGCAGTTCTCCTTCGCCGTCGTGCTCTCCAACCCGCAGGGCTACGCGGTGCACGCCACCATCACCGGCGGCACCCTGGGCACCCCCCGGGAGCTCGACCTCGCCCCCGGCGCCATCGAGACCGTGACCCTCCCGTGGGTGTCCGAGCTGGTGCAGCTCAACCCCGCCAACCGCGGCTGCCGCGCCGACGGCAGCCCCTGCCCCGACGCCTCCGCGCGCCCGGCCAGCTCGGTCATCCGCCGCGGCGGCGCCTACCACGTGCGCAGCAACGGGCCCATCGCGGCGTACCAGTTCAACCCGCTGACCTTCGAGCGCAGCGGGGGCTACTTCTCCTTCACCAACGACGCCTCGCTGCTGCTGCCGCAGGGCGTGCTGCGCCAGCGCTACCTGGTCTCCACCTGGCCCAACGTCTTCAACGCCCTCACCCGCCAGACCGTCGGGGGCTTCGTCACCGTCACGGCGGTCACCGGCGAGAGCACCGAGGTCACCGTGCGCCCCACCTCCAACGTCGCCGCCGGCGCCGGAATCCCGGCCATCCGCTCGGGCGAGTCGAGGACCTTCACCCTCAACGCCGGCGACGTGCTCGAGCTCATCGGCGACGGCATGGGCGACCTCACCGGCACCTCCATCGAGACCAACCAGCCGGTGGCCGTCTTCGTGGGCCACGACTGCGCCACGGTGCCCGCCGGCCGCGTCGCCTGCGACCACCTGGAGGAGCAGCTCCTCCCCAACGAGACCTGGGGGCGCGACTACATCGTCTCCGCGCTGCGCGACCGCGGCCCCGGCGTCCCGGCGGTGGTGCGCATCCTGTCGCAGTCCAACGACAACGAGCTCACCTTCGACCCGCCGAGCGCCCACGCCCCGGTGACCCTGTCCGCGGGGCAGCTCATCGAGTTCCAGACCAACGCGAACTTCCGGGTGATCGGCACGCAGGCGCTGCTCGTCTCGCAGTTCATGCTGGGCCAGGGGCCCGCCGGCAGCGGGCTCACCTCGGGCGACCCCGCGATGGTCTTCGAGGTGCCGGTGCAGCAGTACCGCACCAGCTACGACTTCTACGTGCCGCAGACCTACCCCAACAACTTCGTCAACGTGGTCGCCCCCGCGGGCACCGAGCTCATCATGGACGACATGCCCCTGCGCGGGTCGATGTCCACCGTCGGCACCATGAACATCTTCACCCTCCCCATCACCAGCGGGCCGCACCGGCTGCGCTCCTCCGGGGCCCAGCCCATCGGGGTGAAGGTCTACGGCGTCGCCCGGTACACCTCGTACATGTATCCCGGCGGCCTCGACCTCCAGCTCATCACCCCCGGCTGATCCTTCATCCCCTCGACTCCCCCCTCCGACCTCTCAACACCGATGAACACCGCTGCTGAAGACCCCCGCGCCCGCCGACGCGAGCGCCTCCTCGGGTGGGGGCCGACGCTCCTCGCGCTCGCCGTCTCCGTCGTGGTCACGCTCCGCGCCCACGCGCACTTCCTGCTCCCCTACGCCACGCCGGTGAGCAACGACGAGGGCTACATCTCCGCGCTCGGCCTGCGCATGATCCGCGGGCACTGGCTCCCCTACGTCGACGGCGTCTCGCAGCGGGGGCCCATCACCTACTGGCTCGCCGCGCTCGCGATGCGCCTCGGCGGCATGTGGAGCTGGATCCCCATTCGCGTCCTCGCCCTCCTCTGCGCCCTCGCCACGCTGGCGCTGGTGTTCCTGCTGGCGCTGGAGCTCTTCTCCCCCGCGGCGGCCGCCATCGCGGTGCTGGTCTCGACCTACTTCTTCACCTACGAGCTCAACCCCTGGGACGGCATCGGCTACAACGGCGAGGTCGTCGCGATGATCTTCGCGCTCGCCTCGTGGCTGCTCGTGGCCCGCGCGATGCGCCCCGCCGACGACCCCCGCGGGACGGTGCGCCGCCGCGACGCGCACATCCTCGTCGCGGGCGTGCTCGCCGCCTGCGCGGGCCTGAGCAAGCAGATGGCCCTCGTCCACGCGCTCCCGCTCGCGGCGTGGATCGTCCTCGGCAACAACGACCCCGGCTCCACCCGGGAGTCGCGCGCCCGCACGCTGATCCGCTTCGCCCTCGGCTCGGCCATCCCCTTCGTGGTGGTGGTGGTGATCTACGCCGCCTCCGGGCACCTCAAGGAGTTCTTCTATTACTTCCAACGGTATGGCCGGGAGATCTTCATGGCTCCGGTCAACTACACCTCCTACCGCGACAAGCTGAGGGAGCAGCTCGACAAGTACCTCTTCGGCATCGTGGTGGTGGGCTCGCTCGGGTGGCTGCTCGCGGCCCGCGTGCTGCGCCGGGTGACCGACCACGAGGGCCCTCGCTGGACCGGGCTCCGCTCCCAGGGCGGCGCGCTGGCGGCGTTTCTCCAGCTCGTCGGGAGCGTGATCGGCGCGTCGTTCACCGGGCGCTTCTTCCCGCACTACCTGGTCGAGGTGTTCTCCGTGGCGGCGGTGGTGGCTGGAGGGGCCCTCGCGGCCTCCGTCGCCCCGTCGCGCGCCACGCTGCGCGGCCGCTTCGTCGGCACCCTCACCCTGGTGCTCGGCGCCTCGGCGCTGCTGGTCGTCTGCGCCTCGAACCTCAGCCGCAACGTGCGCCTGCGCCGAGAGACCGACCGCTGGTACCAGAACCCCCACACCGACCCGATCGTCCGCTACGTGCTGGAGCGCACCGACCCGGGGGAGCGCATCTTCGTCTGGGGCTTCCGCGCGGAGACCTACGTCTCGTCGCAGCGGATGCCCGCCTCGCGCTTCGTCTACACGGTCTACCCCGCCGGGGTGGTGCCGTGGTTCCAGGCGACGCGCGACGAGGAGGAGCGCCGGGTGGTGCCGGGCAGCCGGGAGCAGCTCCTGGCCGACCTCGAGCGAGAGCGCCCCGAGCTCATCATCGACGCCGGCCGCACCATGAGCGGGAGGTACATGTACAACTACCCCCAGCTCCGCGCGTACCTCGACCGCGGGTACTGCTTCATGCGCTACGTCGACGGCGAGCCCGTGTACCGCCGACGCCACGGAGACATCTGCCCCCCGGCCGACTATTGAGCCGAGAACGCAAGCTCCTGGCGCGGTTTCCAGCCGTGACAGGCTATGTCACACCACTTGTTGACCCCTCCGAGAGCGGCCACTACGGTGAACCGCGACGGGCGCTGCGCCCGCACTCCTGGAGAAACGGGGCACAACATGGCTGAAGGACTCAACAAGGCAATGCTCATCGGCAACCTCGGCGCCGACCCGGAGCTTCGCTTCACCACCAACAACCGGCCGGTGTTGAAGTTCCGCCTCGCGACGACGGAGTCGTACATGGACCAGAACCAGACCCGCCAGGAGGTCACGCACTGGCACCAGGTGGTCCTCTGGGGCAAGCGGGGCGAGGCGCTGTCGAAGATCCTCTCCAAGGGCTCGCGGGTCTACGTCGAGGGCCGCATCGAGACGCGCTCCTACGAAGACTCCAACGGGGTGAAGAAGAGCGCGACCGACATCGTGGCGTCCAACCTCATCCTGCTGGGCGGCCGCAACGAGGGCGCGGGCGCGCACCCGGGCGGCGGCGCTCCCGCTGTCGGTGGGGGCGCGGCTCGTCCCGCGATCGGCGGCGGCGCGGCTCGTCCGGCCCCTGCTCCTGGCGGTCGTCCGGTGGCCGACGCCGACGACTTTCCCCCCGACGACTTCGGGGGCGGCGGCCCGGGTGGCGATGACGACATCCCGTTCTGATCGGCTCTCCCCTCGCAGCGCGCTCGGCGTGGTGGTCGCGACGGTCGCGGCCATCGCGCTCTCGCCCCTCCTCGCCTCCGCCACCGGCGGCCCCGACGACACCGGCTACAAGATCAAGCCCGCGGACAGCAACCTCTGGTCGCAGCGCTTCCGCGGCGGCCGGCTCATCGGCGGCGGCGGCTGCGCGCGGCGCTGCATCGCGTTCACCTTCGACGACGGCCCGAGCTGGGAGACCACCCCCGCGCTGCTCGACACCCTCGACCGGCACGGCATCCGAGCGACCTTCTTCGTCACCGGCCATCGCATCGACGGCGACGGCGAGGTGGCCCGGCGCAACCGCACGGTGCTGGCCACGGAGTGGCGCCACGGTCACCTGATCGGCAACCACACCTATCACCACGACCTGCTCGACACGATGAGCGAGGCGACGCTGCGGTACGAGATCGACCGCACCGAGGCGCTCATCCACGGCGTGGTGGGAGAGCGCGTCTGGCTCTTCCGGGCGCCCTACGGAGCCCTGCACCACCCGCGCGCGGTGAGCGCGGTGTTCTCCCGGGAGTACACCCCGGTGTTCTGGGCGATGGACTCGCAGGACTGGCGGGTCAACACCGCCGCCGGGGTGCTCGCCAACGTGCGCGCCGAGCTCGACCGGGCGCCCCGCGGGGGCGTGCTGCTGATGCACGACACGCTGCCGTGGAGCGTCGCGGCGTTCCCGCTGATCCTCGACGAGATCGCGGCGCGCAGCGCGGCCTTCGTGGCGCGGGGCGAGGAGCCCTATGAAGTGGTGGGGTTGGAGGGCTTCTACGAGCCCCTCCGCGCCGCGCCTGCAAGGAGGCGTCGGCGCTGAGGGGTCGTTCAGCGAGGCGGAGGGCTCAGCGGCCGGGGGAGCCGCCGAAGTACCAGACCGCGGAGACCGAGCCGCTGATGATCTGGTCGAGGCCGTAGTGCGGGCCCACCGTGGTGCCGATGCCGAAGCCCGACGACGAGGCGGTGGTGGTGTCGTTGGTGCTGAGCACCACCGACTTGAAGCTGTTGCTGTTGTAGGCGAGCCCGAAGCCGAACTGCGCCTGGAGGCCGAGCTGCGGCAGCCCGATGAAGCCGAACTGCATCTCCGCGACCGCGTTGGCGCCGAGGCCGAACTGCACCGCGCTGAGGGTGTTGTCGGTCGTCGAGGTGCCCGAGCCGGTGGTGATGCCGCTCGTGCCGTAGCGGAAGTAGAGGTACGGATCGAGGTGGATGGCGAGGTGCTTCGCCTCGGCGACCATGATGGGCAGACCCACCTGGAGGCCGAGCCCGAAGAAGTTCGGGTTGTCCGACGACTGCTGCATCGTGTTGCCGCCCGACTGGACGGTGCGGGTGTTCGAGCCGCTGGTGAAGCCGATGCCGAGGCCGGCCTCGATGCCGAGGGAGTGGTTGAGCCAGTAGCGCGCGCCCACGGTGTGGATCGCCTGGGTGCCGCCCTGCGAGGCCATGCCGCCGGTGAACGAGAGCGCGGGCATGTCGGCCGAACCGAAGTAGCGGAGGCCGAGGTGCCCCACGACCACCGAGTGGTCGGTCGGACCCGAGGTGTCCGTGACCGAGGCCCCGGTCGTCGTCGTGGTCGAGGGCGCCACGGTGGTGGTGCTCAGGTCCTGCGCGCCCACGGTCGTCGCGCCCAGCGCGATCGCCGCGCCCATCAACGTTGAAATTAGTCCACGCATCTTGGTCTTCACCTTCTGCTTATTTGGCCGATGGCCCACCAAGGTCCAACAGGCGGCCGCTGTTTCCTTCGGATCCCCAGGGTTGTCAAGCTACCCGACCCCCCCTCGATCGAGCCAACAAATGGGCCTCGATTTGCAGAGGATCGCGTCAGGGCGGAGGCGCGAGGGAGAACACCTGATAGCGCCCCGAGGGCCTCGCCTGCTCGACCCTCCAGCCGTGCGCTCGAAGCCCCTCGGCGATGCGGTAGATGGCGTCCCAGGAGTCGAGCACCACCAGGTGCGTCGGGCGCGTGTCGAGCGCGAGGCGGTGCACGGCCTCGGCCCGCGTGGCGCCGCAGGTCGCCCAGGTGTAGCGACGGTGCAGCGCCACCGCGCGAGGGGTCTTCAGCCCCACGAGGTCGACCATCGACCGCTCGCCCGCGAAGGCCATGTAGCCGACGTCGTGCACCAGCAGGCGCGCGTCGCGAGGGAGGGAGGTGCGTACCCACGCGGCCACGCCGACCAGCTCGGTGCGGGTGAAGGCGCAGCGCTGCCGGTGCTGCTCCCAGCGCTGGCCCACGCTCCACAGGTTGGCGTCGAGGGCCACCACGGCGATCGCGAGGGCCGCGCCTCGGATCCAGCGGGAGGGGTTCGCGCGCGCCGCGGCGATCGCGGCGAACGCGAAGGGCAGCAGCACATACTGGTATCGGTATTCGTAGTGGCCGAGCGCGCCGGGAAACTGCGTGGTGTAGGCGAGCACCAGCGCGGCGGCGGTGAGCAGCCCCGCCCTGCCCGCGGCGGCCAGGGGCCAGAGCACCACCGAGCGGGAGAGGTACCCGACGCCGTCGGCGAAGGCCCGGAGGCTGTGCCGGGCCCACTCCCAGCGCACCTTCAAGGGGATGCAGCCCTCGGCGAAGAAGAGCCGCTTGGCGGCGATGGTCGAGGGCGCGAGGGCCCCGAGCTGCGCCAGGTTGAGCAGCGCCCAGGGGGCGGCGCCCAGCAGGGCCAGCGAGAGGTCGGTGAGCGCGCGGCGGAGGTCGAGCGAGCCCGCGCGGCGGAGGCGCAGCCAGCGGGTGGCGAGCAGCGCCGCGGAGGCGACCGAGAGCTCCGGTCGGAGGAAGGGGAGAAGGCCGAAGAGCACGGGCTGGAGTCGGGAGTGCAGCCCCGAGGCGCCGGGCTCGCTGAGCGCGAGGCACCACGCGAGCGCCCCCATCGCGAGGCCCGTCTCCAGGCCGTTGGTGAGCTGGTGCGGAACCTCCGCGACCACCAGCGACAGGGCCACGAGGAGCCCGGCGTCCCAGCGGGAGAGCCGGTAGCGGACGCCCAGCGCCAGCACGCCGGTGACGTAGACGGCGATGCCCACCCACGCGCCGAGCCACCCCGCGACCTCGCCGTGCACCACCGCCCCGAGGAGGGCCAGCAGCACCGTGTGCACCGAGCTGGTGGCGCCCACCATCGCGGCGACGCCGAACTGCGGGTCGACCCCGCGCCGCAGCACCTGCGCGTTGTGCAGCGTGATGTACGCGTCGTCGACCGGCAGCGCCGTGCCCTCGTGACGGTAGTGCCACACCGCCGCCGCGGCCACCGCCGCGAGGCAGAGGGCGTACGCGATGCGCCGCGCGGCCGGAGACCAGGGGGCCCTCACGGGGTGACGCGGCCCGCGCTGGGGCTGAGCTGGGAGCGGAGCCACGCGTCCCAGGGAGAGCGGGGGTCGGCGGCCGATGCGCGCTCGAGGCCGCCCGGATCGCGGCGCAGAAGGGCCTGAGCGCGGAGCACCACCGGGGCCTCGTCGAGGGAGGCGAGCACCGTGGCTTCGGCGCCGGCGCGATCGACGCCCTCGCAGCGGGAGGGCGAGCGGGCGCAGAGCAGCACCCGCCACGCGGCGGACCACCCGGCCGCCTCGGCATCGCGGTCCGCCGTGGAGAGGTCTTCGAGCGCGCGAGCGCCAGGGCCCGACCACGCCGCGACGGCGGCCCGGGCGAGGCCTCCTCCCGGGGTCTCGACCTCGGCCAGCGGCCCGTCGGGGGCGCGGCCCAGCCGATCGAGCCGGGTCGCGGCGGCGACACGCAGCGCGTCCCTCGCGGCGGCCCCCTCCCCCGAGAGCGCCCTCAGCCGGAGCATCGCCCGCTCGATGGCCACGTCGGCGAGCGGGCCGTGCCCCGCCCGGTCGAGCGCGGCGGCGAGCGCGGCGGTCACCATCGCCAGGGCGCTCCCTCGCGGGGATCCCTCGGCGCGGCCCATCGCCCCGGAGCGCACGCAGCGCCCGGCCCACGGCGCGAGGGAGGTCGTCGCCACGTCCGGCGCCCGCTCTCCCACGTCGACCAGCGCGGCGACCCGCAGCGCCTGCGTGGGCTGATCGCTCTCGGCCAGCGCCAGGGCCCTCACCGTGGCGGCCCCGGCGACCCCCTCGCCCATCGCCAGCGCCGACTCCTCCAGCGCCCTCTGGCGCTCGCCCGCCCGGAGCCAGAGCCACGCGAGCGAGGTGCGGTCGACCGGACCGCGGCGGCGCGAGAGCGCGTCGACCGCAGCGCGCCCGCCCACCAGATCGCCGCTGCAGAGCCGGGCCACGGAGGCCGCGAGGAGGTCGTCGACGCCAGGTCGCTGGCGTCGAGCGGCGGAGGCGAGCAGGGCCGCCGCACGCGACCACGCGCCGGACTCGGCGAGGCGCTCGACGGTGAGCTCCGCCCTCAGCGGGCGACGGACGATGGCGGGCGACGCGTCGGAGGCGCTGTCTCGCGAGGCGATGCGCACGGCGGAGGCGCGCACCTCGGCGTCCTCCGGGTCGAGGCCGACGGCGCGGGCGAGCGCCGCGTCCCGCTCGGCGCGCGTGGCGGGGCTGTCGCCGAGGGCCGACGCGAGCCCCAGCCAGGCCGCCGAGGCGTCGGGGTGGCGGCCGGTGCCCTCGCGGGCGACGTCGATGGCGCGCGCGCGAAGGCCCGCGGCGAGGAGGTGGTGCACCCGGCGAGCGACGATCCAGGGGTCGGAGGCGTCGGCGAAGGCGGCGAGCGAGAGCTGCCGGTCGGCCTCGACGAAGTCACCGCGGGCCGCGGCGAGCTCGCCCCGGAGGTAGGCCTCGTAGGCGGTGGCCGACGCGTAGGGGCGCTCCCGCAGCCGACCGCCGATGCGCTCGACGGTGGTGGGCCCGGACGAGCGGGCGCAGGCCGGGGCGACGGCGGCGAGCAGGAGGAGCGCGAGAGCGGACGAGCGGCGGGTGCGCACGGGGCGGCGTTGGGTCTTAGCACCGTCCCGGCCCCAACAGAACGGGAGCCTTGTGGGGAGGGCGTCGTCGCCGTTACCATCGCGCGCCGCGAACGGGAGGCCGCGAGGGAATGTCCCGACCCGCTGGCCGACGACCTCATCCGTCCGTTCACCACTTGTTAGGAGAGACATGACATCCGAAGTCGACGCCCGCTGCCTGGAGACCTTCCCCAACTGGCTTCGCTCGCTGGGCCAAGACGCCGAGGCGATGGTCGACGCGCTCAACGCCGGTGAGACCCCGGAGGCGGCGCGCCGCTCGCTCGCCGCGGGTCTCAACTACGTGTTCAAGTCCGTCGACCTCATCCCCGACGGCATCGACGACATCGGCTACCTCGACGACGCGTTCGTGCTGCGCATCGCCGCGGCGCACGCGGGCGCCAACGGCGTCGACCTCGGCGCCAACCCCGCGCTCCAGACCCTCGCGGGCGACGTCGACCTCGTGAAGTCCTTCCTCGGCGACGACTACCACCGGCTCGACGTCTACGTGCAGGGCCTCAAGCGCAGCGCGGCGCGGGGCCGCTCGGTGGACGACATCATCTCCGGCGCCCCGGTGCGCGCGGAGTTCACCGCCGACGTGAAGGGCTTCGCGCGCAGCTACGCAGCGCCGAGCTTCGGCCGCGAGGAGAAGAACCTCATCAAGCTCCGCGCCTTCTTCGACGCCAAGCTGCCCCGCTGAATCGCCGTTCAGCGGGCGATTGACCCTATCTTCCGCCGAGCCTAAAAGACCCACCGCGTAGGCCCGTGCGCGGTGCACGCGGATCCTCACGCAACGGTCGACGGACATGAACCCCATCGCGATGGCCCTCCTGGTCGGAGGGCTTGTTGGGCTGTTTTCCATGAGCGCCTTCCGGCGCCTCATCCTGCTTGCCCAGGGACAGCCCGAAAACCGGCTCGATCACATCTGGGAGCGGCTCACCGTCGCCCCGGGTGCGAAGGGTCCGAGCGTCTTCGGTAGCGCGCTGGTGTTCACCGCCATCGTCGGCATGGCGGCCGCCCCCGCGGCGCTCCTCGGCGCGCTGGCGCCGGGCGATGCGGGCAAGGGCTTCCTCCACCTCGGGACGATGCTCGCGGCGGTCGGCGGCGGCGCGGCGCTCTTCTGGGCCCTGCGCGCGCAGATGAAGATGCCCAAGTACGCCTCCGCGGGCATCGCGCACTACCTCATCTTCACGGGCTTCGCGACGCTGCTGCTCCGCACGATCATCCTCGTGGGCCGCGGCTTCGACGAGAGCTTCTACCTCTTCATCCTCGACCCGCAGGGCCCCGACCCCCTGCTCCGCGCCCTCGGCTACGGCTACAACCTGCTCAAGGACGTCGTGGTCCTCGGGGTCATCGGCGGCGTCGTGGCCTTCATGTACTTCCGGCTCGTCCCGAAGCTGAAGCGCCTCGCCTACGGCTGGCACGCCTGGGTCGTGCTCAGCGTCATCGGCACCATGATGGTCATGGACATCGTGGCCGACGGCGGCCTGCTGCTCTCGCACGCCATCCGCGAGGGCGGCGACGTCTCGGGCAACGTCAACCACATCGCCAACGCCACCGGGGAGAACCTCGGGCGCGTGCTGGCCCTCGTGCTCCACGGCGTCGGCGTGTCGAGCGCCTCGACCGCGCGCGCCATCGGCGGCGTCGGCCTGTGGGTGCACGTCTTCCTGGTCTTCGCCTTCCTCAACTACCTGCCCTACGGCAAGCACTTCCACGTCATCACGGCGCTCATCAACGTCTTCACGCGCAACCTCGACCCGCCCGGGCGCCTCAAGCCCATGGCCGAGAGCTCGGACAAGCTGCTCGAGGACATGGCCGCCGCGATGGAGCAGCCCGACCCCACCGCCGCGCGCATCGGCGTGGGCCGCATGGACCACTTCACCTGGAAGTCGCTGCTGGACTTCTACACCTGCACCGAGTGCGGCCGATGCTCGGACAACTGCCCGGCGCATCGCACGGGCAAGCTGCTCTCCCCGAAGCACCTCGCCATCGACCTGCGCGACCACCTCTACTCCAAGCAGGAGGAGGTCTTCTCGCACGACCCCTACGGCGAGAACGGCGAGGCCCCGAAGCCCATCTTCGACCTCAACCTCGTGCCCGACGTCATCCACCCCGACGTCATCTGGGCGTGCACCACCTGCCGCGCCTGCGAGGAGCAGTGCCCGGTGATGATCACGTACGTCGACAAGATCGTCGACATGCGCCGCAACCTGGTGATGGTGCGCGGCGAGTTTCCGGCGGAGCTTCAGAAGACCTTCCAGGCCCTCGAGACCAACGGCAACCCGTGGAACCTCACGCGCATGGACCGGGCGGAGTGGTCCGACGGCCTCGACGTGAAGCTGATGAGCGAGAAGCCCGACGCCGCGGTGCTCTACTGGGTGGGCTGCGCGGCCAGCTACGACGACCGCGCCAAGAAGATCTCCCGCGCCATGGCGAGGCTGATGAAGCAGGCGAAGGTCGACTTCGCCATCCTCGGCAGCGAGGAGACCTGCACCGGCGACCCGGCGCGGCGCGCGGGCAACGAGCACCTCTACATGATGCTCGCCGAGGCGAACGTCGCGACGCTCAACAACTACAAGCCGAAGCGCATCGTCACCACGTGCCCGCACTGCTTCAACACGCTGCTCAACGAGTACCCCGACCTCGGCGCGAAGTACGAGGTGGTGCACCACTCGACCTACCTCCAGGAGCTGCTCGCCACCGGCAAGCTGCGCCCCACCCGCGGGGTGAAGGCCAAGGTGGTCTTCCACGACTCCTGCTACCTGGGTCGTTACAACGACGTGTATGAGGCCCCCCGCGACGTGCTCGGGCGCATCGAGGGCCTCGAGCTCGTCGAGGCCGAGCTGAGCCGCGAGAAGGGCCTCTGCTGCGGCGCCGGCGGCGCGCAGATGTGGATGGAGGAGCAGCACAGCCCCCAGCGGGTGAACAACCGCCGCACGCTGCAGCTCGTCGACACCGGCGCGACGATGATCGCCTCGGGCTGCCCCTTCTGCCAGACGATGCTCACCGACGGCATCAAGTCGATGGAGGAGGAGCTCAAGCGCCCGGTCGAGCAGCTCGACATCGCCGAGGTGCTCGAGCGCGCCGTCGCCTTCGACGAGCCCACCGTCGCGTCCGCCGCCCCCGAGGCGGAGTCCGCCTCCGCCTGATCCCAACCCCTTCCCTTCGCCGCACGCCTCCCGCACCATCGCGCGGGATGGATCCACCGCCGCCGCCGAGCCTCGGGGCCGCCCTCGCGCAGACGCTGCTCGTCCTCGGCGCGGTCTGCGCGCTCGCCTGGTGGGTGCTCCGCCTGGCCGCCCGTCGGGGCGTAGGGCGCAGCCCCGCCGGGGTCATCACCGTCGTCGACCGGGTGGCCCTCGACCCGCGGCGCACGCTCTTCGTGGTGCGCGTCGGGCCGAAGGCCCTCCTGCTCGGCGGCAGCGACGGGGGCCTCTCGGTGCTCTCCGAACTCGACCCCGCCACGCTCCCCGACGCGCCCCCGAAGGACGCCGCGTCGTGAACACCGCCGGCACCTCGCCGCTCGTCCTCGCCATCGTCTTCGGGATGCTGTCGCTCCTCCCGGCGCTGCTGCTGGTGGGCACCAGCTTCGTCAAATGCTCCGTGGTGCTCGGGCTCCTCCGCAACGCCCTCGGCTCGGCAGAGACCCCGAGCTCGCTGGTGGTGCTGGGGCTGAGCGCGATCCTGTCGCTGCACGTGATGGCCCCGACCGCGAGGGCCATGGTCGACCGCGCGGGCCCGCAGCTCACCGAGGCGCTCGCGGCCGATCCCCTCACCCCCGACGGGCTCGCTCGGCTGGGCCGCGCCTGGGACGCCGGGAAGGCCCCCTGGGTGCGCTTCCTGAGGGCCAACGCGCACGCTCGGGAGCGGCGGCTCTTCGCCGACCTCGCCCGGCAGGCGGCGCAGCGTCAGGGAGCGACCGCGGCGGTGAGCGACGACGACGTCTCGGTGCTGCTCCCGGCCTTCGTGGTGACCGAGCTCGTGCGGGCCTTCACCATCGCCTTCCTGGTCTTCCTGCCCTTCCTGGTGGTCGACCTGGTGATCGCCTCGCTGCTGGTCTCGCTGGGGCTCTCGGGCCTCAGCCCGCCGCAGGTGGCGCTCCCCTTCAAGCTGCTGCTCTTCGTCGCCGCCGACGGCTGGCTCCTGCTCGCCCGGGCGCTGGTGCTCGGCTACCGCTGAGCGGCGATTCACTCTCCGGCGGAGCGCTCGTCCTGCTGGAAGATGCTCTCCAGCTCGGCGGAGTACTTCTTCGCCGACTCGATGAGCGCCTTCTCGTCGTCGCGGTGCACGTAGGTCTTCTGCACCATCGCCTCGTCGTAGCGCCCGAACTTCGTCACCGCGGTGCGCGCCTCGGCGGGCGAGACGCCGAGCTCCTCGAGGGTGGCCCGCGCGGCGTCGAGGCTGCCCGCGAAGGTCTCACGGATGACCGTCTCCACCCCCGCCGCGAGGAGCGCGTAGGCGTGCTGCCGGTTGCGCGCGCGCGCCACCACGCGCAGCCGGGGGAAGTTCTCCCGCACCGTCGCGAGCGCCCGCATCGAGGCCTCGAAGTCGTCGATGGCCAGCACGAAGACCGAGGCCCGCTCGGCGCCCGCGGCGCGCAGGAGGTCCACCCGGGAGGCGTCGCCGTAGTAGATCTTGTTGCCGAACCGGCGCAGGAAGTCGACGTGCGTCGGGCTCGCGTCGAGGGCCGTGAAGCCGATGCGCTTCAGCCGCAGCACGCGGCCGACGATCTGCCCGAAGCGCCCGAAGCCCGCGATGATCACCTGGCTGCCGTCGTCGGCGATGGCGTCGAAGTCGCGCGCCTCGCCCCCCGCGTCGAGGCGCCGGAAGGCCTCGTCGCGGAGCGCAAACAGCAGCGGCGTCAGCACCATCGAGAGGGTCACCACCACCACGAGGAGCTCCACCGTCGCGCGGTCGAGGACGCGCGAGGACTCGGCCACGGAGAAGATGACGAACGCGAACTCGCCGCCCTGCGAGAGGGCCGCGCCGAGGCTCACCCGGGCGCGGGGGGAGAGGTCGGCGA
Organism: Myxococcaceae bacterium; assembly: GCA_004297725.1. Classification (GTDB taxonomy): domain Bacteria; phylum Myxococcota_A; class Polyangia; order Polyangiales; genus SCUS01. The sequence goes on from SCUS01000127.1 coordinate 25,169, forward strand.
AGCGACCGAGCGCGGCGAGCACCGCGGCCTTGGCGACGACCAGCGCCACCGCGAGGCCGACCACCAGCAGCGGGCGGGAGGTGAGCACCCGGAGGTTGGCGGACATCCCGACGGCCATGAAGAAGAGGCCCAGCAGCAGGCCCTTGAAGGGCTCGATGTTGGCCTCGAGCTCGTGGCGGTACTCCGAGTCGGCCAGCAGCACGCCCGCCAGGAAGGCCCCCAGCGCCATCGAGAGCCCGACGGCGTGCATGATGATGGAGGTGCCGACGACCACGAGCAGCGCCGAGGCGGTGGAGAGCTCGTGGCTGTGCGATCCGGCGACGACGCGGAAGGCCGGGCGAAGCAGCAGGCGACCGCCCACCACCAGGGCGACGATGACCGCGACGATGAGCCCCACCTGCATCAGCGGGCTGCGCGCCGAGGGCGTCGAGGCCACGCCCAGCAGCGGGATGAGCGCGAGCGCGGGGATGGCCGCGACGTCCTGGAAGAGCAGGATGGCGAAGGCGCTGCGGCCGTGCGAGGTGCCGAGCTCGTTCTTCTCCCCGAGGAGCTGCGTCGCGAAGGCCGTAGAGGACATCGCCAGACCGACGCCGATCGCCACCCCGGCGGCGGGGCGGAGCCCCAGGGCGACCGCGACCCCGCCGATGACCAGCGCCGAGAGGCCCACCTGCGCGCTGCCGAGGCCGAACACGGCGCTGCGCATCTTCCAGAGCCGGCTTGGCTGGAGCTCGAGGCCGATCACGAAGAGCAGCAGCACCACCCCGAACTCCGCGAAGTGCAGCGTCTCGTGCACCTCGCGCACGAGCCCGAGGCCCGACGGCCCGATGAGGGCGCCCGCGGCGAGGTAGCCGAGCACCGACCCCAGGCCCAGCCTGCGGAAGAGCGTGACCGCGACGACGGCGGCCCCGAGGAAGATCGCCGCGGTGGTGAGCATGGGTGCCCCACCGTCTATCCGAGGTGGGCACGGAGCGTCCACCGGAGGCCCACGTGGCGACGTCGCGGCTCGGCCGCGCGCCGGGGGGGATCACATCGCGGTGCAGGTGATGCGGGTCGTGAGCTCGTGCCGGCCCGCCGCGAGCCTCGACGACTGGCGCATCACCGGGTGCATCGCCAGCCGCGAGTAGTCGTCGTGATCGGGGGCCGTCTCCCTTTCGCTGCGCAGCGCCACGCCCGACTGCGTGGCCTCGCAGCGCCGGGCGCCCACGGTCCATGACCAGCGCGCGGCGTCGAGGGCGCCGCGAAGGTGCCAGTGCCACGCGACGTCCCGATCCCCGGTCAGCTCGACCCGGTCTCGCACCACCAGGGTTCCGGCCTCGAAGGAGAGCGCGCGGGTGACCGTCACTCCCTCGCGGCTGTAGCTCCCGGTGACCCCCTCTCCCGCGGCGGTAAGGGTCGCCTCGGGCCCTCCCTCCCCGGCGCCCAGGTCGCGAGAGAGAACCCCCTCGACGGTCACCTCGCTGTGGGCGTCGGCGCGGGCGAAGGGCGCGCGCCCGTCGTAGCTCCGGTAGCCCGAGGCGCCGAGCATCAGGGCGCCGTCGACGACCACCGTGAGCGAGAGGGTGTCGGGTCGCTCGTGGCCGCCGCTGGCGTTGGCCATGCCGTGCTCGGCGATGAAGAAGGCCTCGATGGCAGCGCCCGACGGGGTCGTCGCGTCGAGGCGCGCGGTGCCCGCCGAGGGCCAGACCGTGGTGAGGCGATCGGGCGACGGGAGCTCCGGCGAGGCCAGCGCCAGCGCCACGAGCGGGCCGACGTTCACCGAGCCGCCGAGGCTGCCGATGTAGCCGTCGACGGACCAGCGAGCGTAGCGCCGGGCGCCCGCGAGCCGCTCGAGGAGCGGCGCGGGGAGGCCCATCAGCCGGCTGTCGTCGATGGGGTGCAGCCACCCCGCGCGGGTCTCGAGCGAGGCGCTCCAGCGGACGAGGTCGCGCACCCGAGGGTCCGACGACGGGCGCACGATCGGCGACGAGCTCGCGGCGCAGACCGAGTAGGCGTGGCGCTCGCAGCGGACGCAGCGGTTCGCGTCGCCGATCCAGGCGCGGTCGATGGCGGCGAGCGCGGGGGCGGCGACCTCGAAGGCGTACTCGAAGTAGGTCGACCCCTCGGCCCACCCCTGCGCGCCTCCGGTCTGTCGCTCGATGGATGCGCCCATGTGAGCGAGCGCGTAGGCCAGCGTCTCGTCGCTCAGGGCCTCGGCGGGAGCGACCATGGCGGCGGCGGCGAGCCCCGCGCCGAGGCGCATCCCGTGGTTGTCCCGGTGGAAGGCCATGAAGATCAGTCCCCCGCCCTGGAGCCACGCCTCGGTGCCCGCCGCGGCGCGTCCCACGGAGGCCCTCGCCATGTCGACCTCGGCGGGAGCGAGCGTCGAGGCCGAGAGCAGGTCTGCCGCGGCGGCGAGGTCGACCAGCGACGCGCCCACGAAGATGGGGACCTCCACCGCCGTCGCGAACCACGACGGCGCGACCGCGGTCACCGAGAGCACCTGGAGCGCCATGCGCGCGGCCGCGGCGTCGCGGTCGTGCCAGGCGACCAGGGCCGCCGCGAGGGCGAGCGAGGCCACGCTCTGGTAGCTGGCGCTGTCCCCGGGCGCGAGCGTCGGCACGGCGCGCCTCGACGAGGCGCGGGCCCGAGCGAGGATCGTCATCGCATCGGCGTTCGCGTCGAAGCGGGCGCGCAGGTCTTCGAAGCGCATCCCCGGCGCGGCGACGGCGCTCACCCCCGGCGGTCGAGGGGCGCGCAGCGCTCGTATCAGGTCGGCCACGTCGGGCCCGGTGCACCCCGCGGACGCGTCGGCCGGCACGTCCTTCGGCGCGGCGACGGGGACGTCCGACGGAGCCACCTCGGAGGGCGCGGCGTCGGTCACGGCATCGAGCGCCGCCACGTCCATCGAGGCATCCGCCGGGGGCGTCGAGGGCGAGGCGGAGCACGCGACGAGCGAGAGGGCGAGCAGCGCAGACCGGGAGAGCATCGCGGCGACGCTAACATCGTCCCTCCGCGCTCCGTTGCGGCGCCCGCCGGCGTCGACCACGCTTGCCGCCTGATGGCCGATCACCGCCTCGACGCCGACCGACTGCCGAGGGAGTTCTTCGCCCGGGACGCGCGGGTGCTCGCGAGAGACCTGCTGGGAAGGGTGATCCGCACCATCGGCCCGGAGGGCGCCACCGCGGGGCGGGTGCTGGAGACCGAGGCCTACCGCCCCACGGACTCGTGCAGCCACTCCTCACGGGGGCGCACCGCGCGCACCGCCACGATGTTCGGCCCGTCGGGAGGGCTCTACGTCTACTTCATCTACGGCATGCACCACTGCATGAACCTCGTCTGCGAGGGCGACGGGGCGGCGGTGCTGATCCGGGCGCTCGAGCCCATCGAGGGGGTCGCGTTGATGAGGGAGCGGCGCGGCCCGAAGGCCACCGACGCGAAGCTCTGCGCGGGCCCCGGGAGCCTGTGCCGCGCGCTCGGCGTCGACCGCTCCTGGGACGGCACCGACGTGGTGACCTCGGGGCGCATCTCGGTTCACGAGGGGCGTCCCACCGCCGACGGCGACGTGCTGGTGGGCCCGCGCATCGGCGTCGTGGGGAGGCCGGAGGATGTGGCGCTGGAGTGGCGGTGGCGGGAGCGCGTGGCCCCCGCGCGGCGCGTCAGGTGAACTTGAGCTTGGTGGCGGCGACGGCGGACATCTGCAGCAGCAGCCAGCCGTGGCGGAAGCGGGAGATGTTGGTCTCGCCGTAGGTGCGGTCGCGGTAGCGGATGGGGATCTCGAGGATCTTCAGGTTGAGCTTGGAGGCCCCGAAGATGAGGTCGAAGTCGCCGAAGGGATCGAAGTCGCCGAAGTAGGCGCGGTTGGCGGCGAGGCGCTCATAGTCCTGGGCCCAGAGCACCTTGGTGCCGCAGAGGGTGTCCTTGAGCGGCTGGTTGAGCAGGTAGGTGAAGAGCTTGCTGAAGCCGATGTTGCCGAGCTTGTTGAGGAAGCGCATCGCCTCGGCCTCCATCGGGTAGACGAGCCTCGTGCCCTGCACGTAGTCGCTGAGGCCCCCGACCATCACGTCGTAGAACTTCGGCAGGTCTTCCGGCGGCACGGTCATGTCGGCGTCGAGGATCATCAGGATGTCGCCGGTGGCCTCCCGGAAGCCCACGCGCACGGCGTCTCCCTTGCCCTTGCCGGTCTGCCCGTAGACCGACAGCTTGAGCGGCCCTCGGTAGTCGGCGATGGCGCGCTCGATGGTCCCCCGGGTGTCGTCCTTGCTGCCGCCCTCGACGAAGATCAGCTCGGTCTCGGCGCCCATCACCGGGGTGCGCTCGATGATCTTCGGGATGTTGCCCGCCTCGTTGCGCGCGGGCACCACCACGCTGACCCTGGGCAGGGACTTGGGCAGCACCGCCTCGCCCCGGCGGCGCAGCACGTAGAGCCGGTACATCGAGGTGCGGCGCACCAGCGGCAGCTTGGAGACGTAGCGGTTGAGCAGCCCCGACACGCCGGGGATCGGCATCGGCAGCAGCATCCGGTCTTCGAGCTTCACCACCTCGAGCCCGGCGATCTCGAAGAGGTTCTTCAGGTCGGACTCACCCAGCCAGTTGGCCGGAGGGGTCGGGAGCTTGAAGCCCGCCATCTCGCCCGCCCGCAGCGCCACCTCCCAGAGGTAGTTGTAGCAGGTGAGGAAGATCCTCCCGCCGGGGCTCAGGTGCCGAGAGAGGTTCTCCAGCATGCGCTGGATGTCCGGCACGCTGTGCACCAGGCGATCGCAGATGATGGCGTCGTAGCGCTCGTCAAGCCGCATCGTGAGGGCGTCCTCCTCGCGGAGGTTGAGCCCCGGGTGCCTGCGCCTCGCGCCCTCGACCGCCGCCCTGATCGGGTCGACCCCGTCGCGCACCGCGTTGGGCAGCCTGGCGAGCGTGTCGCCCGGACCAGAGCCCACCTCCAGCACCCGGGCATCCCTGGGGATCGCCCGCGCCATGGTCTCGGCCACGTCGTTGCGGAGGTAGTGCACGCCGAAGCTGAAGCGCGGCTCCTCCACGGCGCTTCGCTCGAAGTACGCGCGCCACGCCTCGTCCTCACGGGTCCCCACGATCCTGGGCTTCTCGCCCGATCCGATGCCGTCCTGCGCCACGTCCAAGTTCTCCATAGAGGGGCGCGGAATAGACCATCCCCGGGGCGGAGTCATCAACCGCCCTCCGTCAGGTCATCGCGGAGGCTTCGCCCGGATTACCTGGCCGGGTACTGCCGGAAGTCGATCGAGAACCCGGTGGGCGTCGCCCGACCCTCCGGGGCCGAGAGGTCTCCGAGCTCCGACACGGGGAGCACCGCCTCGAAGCGGGTGAGCCCGTCGGGGCTGACGAGCCTCACCCGGAGCAGGTCGGTGCCCGCCGCCGTCGCGAAGGCCTGCACCCGCCGAGGCACCTCGCCGTCCAGCACGGTCACCATCCGGCCGGGGATCACCGCACCGTGGATGGCGGTGACCTCCAGGCGCTCGATGGGGCAGTAGTCCCTCGGGTCGTCGGGCTGCGGCGGGCGGCAGCTCGGGAGCACGAACCAGATCTGCGGACCCGCTCCCAGCGAGCCGAAGGCGGTCGAGGCGTTGGGGGCGCGCAGCATGTAGATGCGCAGCCGACGGAGCATCCCCGCGGTCTCCGCCGCGCTCATCGGGACGATCTCCGGGCGGGCCGGCTCAGGGGCCGGGGTCACCGCCGGAGGGCTCGGGGGACGAGGACGAGGGTCGGCCCCCGCAGGGCTTGGAGCCAACGCGAGAAGGCCCGCCAGAAGCGAGCCGATGAGGACAGGGCGCATGGACCACCGCTCCTTCTCTGTACGAGGGAGTCAATGGGGCGCCCTGCCCGCGCCCGCAAGGCGGAGAGCGCTTCAGCCGCCGGCGACGAGCTCGTCGACCATCCGGGTGACCACCGCGAGCCCGCGGGACCAGAACGCCGGGTCGCGCACGTCGAGGCCGAGCTCCGAGAGCAGGGCCTCCGGGCGGTCGCGGCCGCCGCTCTCCAGCAGCCGGATGTACTTCGGGACGAAGGCCGCCCCCTCGCGCTCCCAGAGGTCGTAGAGCGCGAAGACCAGCAGCTGCCCGAAGGCGTACGAGTAGCAATAGAAGCGGTAGTGGACGAGGTGGGGAATCGCCCCCCAGCCGAAGCGATCGCGCTCCGTGCGCAGCACCGCGTCGCCGTAGAGCCGGTCCATCTCGGCGGTCCAGATGGCGGAGATGTCCTCGACGGGCACCACGCCCTCGGCCCGGGCCTCGTGCACCCGCAGCTCGTAGCGGGTGAAGGCCACCTGCCGATGGATCGTCCCCAGCGCGTCCTCCACCCTGGCCGCGCGCATGGCGTTGCGGGCCGCCGGATCGCTCTCGTGCGCCAGCAGGTTGCGCCCCAGCACCAGCTCGCCGAAGACGCTCGCCGTCTCGGCCATCGGGCTGGTCGGCCAGTAGTTGAGCAGCGACTGCTTCTGGCCCGCGAGCGCGAAGTGCACCCCGTGCCCCAGCTCGTGCGCCAGGGTGAAGACGTCCCGGATGCGCCCGTGGTGGTTCACCAGCACCCTCGGCGCCACACCCGGGATCATCCCCGCGCAGAAGGCCCCGTCGCGCTTTCCCTGCCGGGGCTCGGCGTCGATGCGCCCCTCGGTGAAGAACCTCCGGGCCAGCTCGGCGACGCCAGGGTCGAGGTCCTCGAAGGCCCGCAGCACCTCCGAGCGAGCGGTCTCCCACGAGGCCTCGCGGTCGCCATGCGCCTGCGGGGCGAGCACGTCGTGGCCCTCCAGCACCGGGAGCCCGAGGCTCGCGGCCTTCCAGCGGAAGTAGCGCTGCGCCACGGGGTAGTGCGCCTCGACGGCGGTCATCAGCGCGTCGAGCACCGGGCGCGACAGCTCATCGTCGATCATGGTCGGGGCGACCGGGTCGAGGTGCCCTCGCATCCCGTTCTCCAGGCGATGGTCCTGGTAGAGGGTGTTGATGATGAAGCCCAGGGTGGGGGCGCTCTGGGCGAGCTGTCCCTGGAGGGCCACGGTGGCGCGGCGGCGCACCTCGCGGTCGGGGTCTTCGCGCAGCGAGCGGGCGTCCGCGAGGGTGAGCGTGCGGGCCTCGCCGTTCACCTCGACCTGGAAGCGCCAGGCCGCGAGGTGCTCGTCGTAGAGCTGGGTCCACGCGCGCCGGCCGGTGAGGTCCTTGGTCGAGAGGGCCTCCTCCACGGGACCGGGCAGGGCGTGGGGGGCCGCGTCTCGGGCCCTCGCCAGGTGGTGCCGGTAGTTGGAGAGCGCCGGGTCGGCGAGCCAGCCGTCGCACACCTCCGTGGAGGCGCGGCCGAGCTCGAGGTCGACGAAGCGGAGCTGGTTGAACACCCCGTTGGCGCGCTCGCCCACCTTGGAGTGGAGCGCCCTCGTGGGCTCGTCGAGGGCGTCGGTGGAGAGGGCCAGGTTGGCGAACATCTGCGGGCGATAGGTGACCGCGAGGGCGGCCTCGTAGTCGCGGAGCAACGCCGCGAGGGTCGTGCCGTCGAGCGAGGCCACGCGGTCGCGGTAGGCGCCGGCGAGCGCGGAGGCGAGGCGGAGGGCGGTGTCGAGGTCGGCGTCGAGGGCCGGGTCGGTGACCGAGGCGTAGAGGTCCGAGAGGTTCCAGCGGGGCGGCGAGGCGGGGGTGGTGCTCACCCGGACGGGTATACCGCAGGACGTAAGAGAGTCGACGCGCGGTCCGCGGCGCGTTCGTGGCAGAGTCGCCGCCGCGATGTCGGGTCCGAGCGACGAGTACGAACGCAAGGAGCAGGAGCAGCGGGCGCAGTCCTGGTACGCCATCGTGGGCTTCGGGGTGCTCGTCGCCGCGGTCGCGGTGATCCTCCAGTGGATGCCCGAGAACCCCTTCTCCCAGCCCTCGGAGACGCCCCACACCACGCGGCTCAACGCCGGCGCGCTCACCGGCCGCGACGCCCCGATGCTGGCGGTGACCCCGTCGCAGCGGGCGGCCATCGCGCCCGGCTGCCGGGTGAGCGACGTGGCGCTGGTGCAGGAGTGGCGGGGCGCCTTCCGGCTGACCAACACCGAGGCCCTGCTGGCCTACGCCTCGCGCGCCCGCCGCGGTCGCTTCACCGCCGACGGCTGGGGCGCCGACACCCCCGGCGACGGCGGCGCCGGCTGCGTGGTGGTCTTCCGCGCCCACGTGGGAGGCCGGGCGAAGGAGGCCCGCTGGACGGTCTCCGAAGACCGCACGGTGATCTCTCCCGCCAACGAGTTCGCGCGAGAGCTCGCGGCCATGCTCCCCTCCGCGGCCCGGTGAGCGAGCGCCCTCCCGCTCCGCCCCGGTGGCGCTTCGCGCTCGGCCTCGCGGCGGTGACCGTCGTCGCGCTCGCGCTGCGGGTCCATCGGCTCGCGAGCGTGCCCAACGCGGCGCACGACGAGGGCAACTGGCTCCTCGCGGCGTGGGAGCGCGCGCACGGCCGGCCGGTTCCGCTGCCGCCCGACGCCCGCTTCGTGACCGACCTCTTCGCCTGGATGATGGCCCTCGCGATGCGCCTCTTCGGCGACTCCATCGCCAGCGCCCGCAGCGTCCCTGTCGCCGCCAGCCTCGTCGGCATCGTCGCCGTCGCCCTGCTCGCCCGGCGCATCGCGGGAGCCCTCCCGGCGCTGGTGCTCGCGGCGCTGCTCGCGGTGCACCCCTGGGCGGTGCTCTGGAGCCGCAACGTCGTCACCCCCTACGCGCTCTCGCTCTCCCTCGCGGCCCTCGCCCCCCTCCTCGCCCACCGCGCCTGGAACCTCCCCTCCCCCCGCTCCTCCTGGTGGCGCGTGGCCTGCGGGCAGTGCATCGCCCTGGGATTCCAGTTCTCTCCGCTGGCGCTGATCCCCGCGCTCGGCGTCGCCGCGCAGCTCCTCTCCGATCCGGTCTCCCGCGCCCGCCTCCGGGAGCGCTCGACGCGGCTCGCGGCCCTCCTCGCGGCCGCCCACGTCGCGCCCGTGGTCGTGGGCGCGGCGCGCGTCGCGCAGCACGGCAGCACCCGCCCCAGCAGCCACCTCGACCACCTCGGATCGCGGCTCCAGATCTTCGACCGCACCCTCGCGGGCGTGCTCTCCGGCGAGGCGACCCTCCGCGACTTCACCACCGCCACGCCCCCCTTGCCCCTCGAGCTCCTCGCGGGCGCCCTCGCCGTGGGCCTGATCGTGCTCGCCCTCGCCCGCGGCCGCGACCCGCTGCGGCGCCTCGCGATCCCCCACCTCGCGGCGGCGCTGGTGGGCCTGCCGCTGCTGCTCGCCCCGATGCGCCAGTGGCACATGCCCTCGGTGGACGCCGAGCGCTACGGCTTCGTGCTGCTGGCCCCGGCCGCGCTGCTGGTCGCCTCGCTCGCCGCGACCCGGCTCCGATGGATCGCCCTCGCCGCGGTGCTGGCCCTCGCGCTCGGCCCCACCCGTCGCGGGGCGCTGTGGTTTCTCTACGGCGGGGGCCCCGACCGGGGCGTCTTCCTCGACCGCGACGGAGCCGGCGGACGGCGCTGGAAGGTGACCTCCCTCGACGTCGCCGTGGTCGACCAGATCATCGCCGAGGCCAGCGCCCTCGACGGCGGAGCACGGGTGACGGTGGTGACCGCGGACTACGTCCTGCACCCGATCTACTTCGCCAACGCGGCGCGCGGGCATCGCATCGTCGAGCTCAACCTCGCCCCGCTCTCACCGCAGCCCGGCGAGCGGATGCTCTTCGTCCGCTGGTCCGACGGGGTGTTCGCCCGGGGCTTCTGGCCGCGCGCCGACGTGCTCGCCAACGAGGCCCTCACCGCGCGGATGCGAGCGCCCGACCTCACCGGGCTGCGGCTGGTGCGAGCGCTCCGCCAGCCCGACGGCGAGGCGCTGATCGAACTCTGGACGGCCCGGGCGCCGTAGCGCGTCGCTCGCGAGCGGTGCGAGACTCCGCGCCCGATGAGCGAGCCCCTGTCTCCGTACCTCCGTCGCCTGCTGGTGTTCCTGAGCGTGGCGACCTTCTTCGAGGGCTACGACATGTTCGCGCTGGCGCAGATCCTCCCGAGCCTGCGCGCGGACTTCCACATCACGCGGGCCCAGTCCGGCTGGCTCCTGGCCTTCATCAACGTAGGCACCGTCATCGCGTACCTGCTCATCCGCGTGGCCGATCGCATCGGTCGCAAGCGGGTGCTCTCCATCACCATCGTCGGGTACACGCTGGCCTCGCTGGCCTCCGCGGCCGCTCCCAACGCGGTGGTCTTCGGCCTGCTCCAGTGCCTCGCCCGCGTCTTCCTCATCGGCGAGTGGACCATCGCCATGGTCTTCGCCGCCGAGGAGTACCCCGCCGCCCGCCGGGGAACCGTCATCGGCATCCTCCAGGCCTGCTCCTCCCTCGGGGGCATCGCGTGCGCGGGCCTGGTCCCGCTGATGCTCAGGAGCCCCATCGGGTGGCGCATGGTCTTCGTGGTGGGCTCGGTCCCGCTGGCGATCATGGCCTACGCACGCCGCGGCTTGAAGGAGACCCGACGCTTCGAGGAGGCCCGCTCCGGCGGCACGGCGCTCGTCCAGGGAAACCTCCTCGCGGTGCTCCGCACGCCGCACCTCAAGCGCATCCTCCAGATGGCCGTGATCTGGTTTCTCTCCTACGCGTGCGCCCAGAACGCGATCACCTTCTGGAAGGACTTCGCCGTCGCCGAGCGGGGCTTCACCGACGCGCAGGTGGGCGGCGCCATCACCGTGGCGGCGGTCGCGTCGATGCCCCTGGTCTTCCTCGCGGGGAGGCTGCTCGACGCCGTGGGCCGCAGGCGCGGCGCGGTGATCATCTACGGGGTGCTGTCGCTCGGGGTGTTCACCGCCTACACGCTGCACGGCCGAGGGGCGCTCACCGGGGCGCTGGTGCTGGCGGTCTTCGGTACCAGCGCCTTCCTCCCGGTGCTCAACGCCTTCACGACGGAGTTGTTTCCCACGGAGTGCCGTGCGGACGCCTTCGCGTGGTCGAACAACCTCCTCGGGCGCATCGGGTACGTGCTCTCGCCGCCGCTCGTCGGGTACTTCGCGGAGCGCCACGGGTGGGGCCCGACGGTGAGCGCGACGGCGGTGTTCCCGCTGCTGGCGCTGGGGTTGATCTTGGCGCTGCTGCCCGAGACGGGCGGACGCGAACTGGAGGAGACCGCGGGGATGTGAGCGACGGACGGAGCGGGCGCGGCGCTGCGCTCCACCGGGTGCGGTTGCCACCACGATTGTTGCCAAACCGGGCGGGTGCCCCGTTACACTGCGGCCAACCGTGACCTCCCTCCGAGTCATTTCCAGCGAGTACATCGACGCAATCAGCGCACTCGATGTGCGCGGCTACACCGTCGAAGGGGTCCTCGGTCGCGGCGGCATCGGCGTCGTGTTCGCGGCCACCCACGACTCGAAGCCCGTCGCGGTGAAGGTCGCCTGGCCCCACTCCGGTGAGCACGACGGCGGCCTCGGAGAGAAGACCGTCCACCGGCTGCGCGCCCCCCGGCTCACCGACAGCGGCCACGGCCCTCGCTTCGTCCCGCCCACCGAGCTCGGCCGCTGCAACCGCGTGCTGCTCGGCGAGGTCACCCGCATCCGCGAGGTCGAGCACCCCTCCGTCATCGGCGTCACCTCGCAGTTCTCGCTCGACGGACGGCAGGCCTACGAGATGCCGCGCGTCCGAGGGCGCGTCCTCGACCCGAGCTCTCCCAAGGACGTCGCCCGCCTCGCCGAGGAGATCCACCAGCTCCACGATCTTCAGTGGCCCCACGGCGACCTCAAGCCCGAGAACGTCATCCTCCGCGACGACGGCAGCGTCATCTTCATCGATCCCCTCCCGGTCGGGCTCGACCTCGTCACCCCCGACTGGACGCACCTCAACTTCCTCGTCTCCACGCCCCTCGTCGAGAGCGCCGACCCCCGCGACCGGCGGATGTTCCTGCGCCACCGCGACCTCGTGGCCCTCGCGCTGATGGCCTCGCAGGCGATCACCGGCGAGCGCCCCTGGGGCCACGCCGAGGTCGCCCGCATGGCCGACCGCTCCGTCGGCATCGAGGCCAAGCGCGAGGTGCTCCGCCACGCCCGCACGAAGCTCGACGCGCTGCTCCCGAAGCTCCCCGCGGCGCTGCGCCCCTTCGTCGGGCTCGCGCTCGACCCGGGCCTCTGGCCCGACGACGGCCCCATCTTCGCGGCCTACCTCCAGGCCCGCCCCTTCGAGGTCCGCTGCGACGCGCTCACCTCGATGCCGCTCGGCCGGATGTTCCGCGAAGTCGCGGGCTGACTTCGCGTCGGTCGTACGCGACAGCGGCCCCGTTCCCGGTTTAGGTTCCGCCGCCCATGCGCCGCCCGAGCGCCTTCGCCCCGACCCTCCCATGGCTCGCGCTGCTGGGCGCCGTGCTCTGCTTCTTCGGCGCCAACGTCGGCCGGACCTGGGATTTCACCGTCGACGACGCAGGCATCTCCTACTCCTACGCCCGCAACCTCTGGAACGGCGACGGCCTCGTCCTCACCCCCGGCGCCGAGCGCGTCGAGGCCGCGACCAACTTCCTCTGGATCCTCCTGCTCGCCCCCGCCGACGGCCTCGGCGTCACGCACGAGACCCTCTCCAAGGGCCTCGGCCTGGCCTTCGCGGCCTTCGCCCTCTGCGCCATCGCGGCCTTCCCCGCGGTCGCCTACCAGCGCCGACCCCGCTACTACGACCTCGTCGCCCCGCTCATCGCCGCGACCTTCGCCCACTCCGCCCTCTGGACCACCTCCGGGCTCGAGAACGGGCTGTTCCAGTTCCTCGCGGCGGCCTCGCTCACGGCGCTCGCCTGGGAGGAGCACTCCCCCGAGCGCTTCCCCTGGTCGTCGGTGACCCTCGGGCTGCTCTTCGCGACCCGCCCCGACGGCGCCCTCTACGCCTTCGCCATCGCCATCGCCCGCGGCTTCCGCATCATCACCGGCAAGCCCCGCCGGCAGGACCTCACCTGGGCCTTCACCCTCGGCATGATGGTCGGGGCCCTCGAGCTCTTCCGCCTCGCCTACTTCGCCTGGCCCTTCCCCAACAGCTTCTACACGAAGAAGCGCACCTTCGACTTCGGTAAGGACCTCACGAAGTTCGACTCCGCGGGCTGGGTCTACGTCCGCCAGTTCGTGCGCAGCTACGACCTCACCCGCGCCCTCGCCGTGGTGCCCGCGCTGCTGCTCGCCCTGCGCGCCCCGGTCGCCCGCGTGGCGCTGCTGCTCTGCATCGCCGTCGGCCTGCTCTTCCCGGTCTACTCGCACGGCGACTGGATGGAGGAGTGGCGCTTCCTCACCTACGGGGTGCCGCTGCTCGCGCTGGGCTTCGCCGAGTCCGTGCGCGCCCTCGCCCGCATCCTCGTCGTCGCCATGCCGCGCAGCCTGCGCGCCCCGCTGGCCATCGCGCTCACGCCCTTCGCGGCGTGGATGGTCCTCAAGGAGACCACGCACCACTACCCCTCGCGCTACACCCACACGCGCCAGCACGACACGCTGGAGTTCTCGGTGGTCCGCGGCCGGGCGCGCTACTACGCCGCGGCCGCCCGCACCCTCGACCTGCGCGACGCCTCGGTGCTCGACCCCGACGTCGGCGGCATGAGCTACGACTCGGGCCTGGAGGTCATCGACCTCTTCGGCCTCGGCGACGTGGCCATCGCGCGAACGCACCCGCAGGACGAGCCCGGGATGCGCGAGGCCATCTTCGACGAGCGCCGCCCGACCTTCGTGCACCTGCACGGTGCCTGGTACGCCGCGGTCAACCTCGAGCGCCTCGAGGAGCTCACCGAGGCCTACCTTCGCCTCCCGGGCTACATCGGCACCGAGCACGACGACGCCAGCAACTACGTCCGCCGAGACGTCCTCGCCGCCCCATGGACCGAGGAGGCCCACCAGGGTCCCCTCTTCTCCTCGGGCCCTGCGGGGCGCATCGAGGGCTACACCCTCTCCGCGCGAGGCATCGACCCGGGCGGCGCGCTGCGCGTCGAGGTGACCTTCACGCACCCCGGTGAGGTCAACGCCGGGAGCATCGTCGCGGAGCCCCTTCAGGGCGGCGCTCGCGTCTCGGTGCCGCTGCACCCGATGGGCGACATCGTCCCGACCTCCGGGCTCATGGCGGGCGAGCGGCCGTGGGCTCGCGCCCGGCTCGTGCTCCCCGCCGGGCGCTACGAGATCCGCTGGCGCAACGACCAGGCCGAGGCGACGCTGGGCACCGTCACCGTGGCCCGCGGGGAGGGCCGCCGCGAGCTCGACCTGCTTCGAGCGACGATGGACGACCTGCTGCGCCACGGCCGCCTCCACGACGCGCGCCGCCTGGTGCTCTCGCTCCGCCTCCGCGCCCTCGACGAGACCGAGACCGACGCCCGCCTGCAGGTGGCCCGCTACGCCCGTGCGCTCGCCGAGCGCGCCCTCACGCTCGCCTCGCAGTCGCAGTACGCGATGGCCCGCGAGCTGGCCTCACAGGCGCTCCGCTTCGGCCGCCACGACCCGGAGACCATGAGCCTCGTGCAGCGCGGCGCCGAGCGCATGGCCGAGCGATCCCGCGCCGCCGAGCGCTCCGGCCAGATCGGCGAGGCCTTCACGCTGGCCCGCGACGCGGTGCTGCTCGACCCTCGGCGGAGCTGGATGCGCCGCCGCGCCGAGACGCTTCGCGCCCAGCGACGCCACGACTACGACGGCGGGCGCGAGACCGCGGCCTACCGCAACGCCGCGTGGGCCCTCGAGCACCTCTCGGAGTCGGGCGAGGAGCGCGCGGAGTTCAACGAGGCGCTGGTGATGCTCGGCGCCATCGGGCGCTCGGTGGACGCCGCGGCGCTGGTCGACCGCACGGGCATCGAGCCTCGCAGTGCGTGGGCCCGGCTGGTCACCGCGCGGGGCTACCTGGCCCGCGGCGAGCTCGACGAGGCCCGCCGCCTCGCGGCCACGGTCTCCTGCCGCGACGCGTGGGACCCGACCTTCGCCCAGGCCTACACCGCGCTCGCGGGTCAGCCCTTGAGGCCCGCGGAGCGCGACTGCGCCCGCGTCGGGTCGGTCGCCCCGTGGCTGCGCGGGAGCGCCCCCTTCGACGCGGTGGAGGGCTCCTTCGAGGCGCCCCGCTACACCGGATGGACCGCCACCGGAACGGCCTTCAACCTCGGCCCGGCGCACGACCTGCCCGCGGGGCAGACCTTCGTCAACGGCTGGCGGGGCCAGCGCTACGCGACCTCGTTCAACCGCGCGGGCGACGCCGCGGTGGGCACGCTGCGCTCCCGCGAGTTCACGCTCTCCACCGACGCGATCTCCTTCCTCATCGGCGGAGGTTCCAACGCCGCGGAGGTGGGCGCCCGACTGATGGTCGACGGCCAGGCCGTGCGCAGCACCGCCGGGGCGGACACCGAGGGGATGCACCGGGAGTTCTGGGACGTGCGCGAGTGGCGAGGCCGCCGCGCGCACCTGGAAATCTACGACAACGCCACCGGGGGCTGGGGGCACATCATGGTCGACGACTTCCTGCTGGAGCCGGTGTTTCCACACCGCTGACTCCCGCCGCTCAGCGCAGGTCGGCGCAGCAGCGGAAGCCGATGGAGTAGTCGTGGTAGCTCGGGTTGTGCGCCCTCGTGGCGTAGTCGCAGCCCGCGCCGTTGACGTGCACGTCGACGTAGTACCCGCCGCGAAACACCCCGCGGCCCCCGCGGGTGGTCGCCTCGACCCACTCGTGCAGGTTGCCCACCATGTCGAAGACGCCGTAGCGGTTGCGGCACCGCGTGTGGGAGCCGGCTCGGGCGAGCGTCCCTGGGAGCTGGTTGAGCCTCGGGTCGTTCATCTGCTCGGCGTGAAACACGTCGCCGAGCCCGAAGATGCGCCGCACCGGCCCCTCCCGGTGGTCGTTGCATCGCTGCGGAACATACCTGGGCCCATAAGGCCACGCGCTCGGCGAAGGCCCCTTGCAGGCGCGCACCCACTCGGGTTCGGCGCAGAGCCTCCGCCCCGCGGCCTGGCACGCCGCGCGCGCCTGCACCTGCGAGATGTAGCCCTGCGGGAAGGCCCCCGCCCTGGCCACGGCGCGCACCCTCCGCCCCGGGGGCAGCGCCGCGAAGGGGCTCCACGGCCGGGTGCGCCCGCGAGGGAGCACCTCCACCAGCGATCCCTCGTAGCGGTCGATGCAGTACTCCCCCGCCACGGCGATCATGCCCGCGGGGCAACCCCTCCTCCGACGGCCGACGAAGCCCATCGAGCCGACCGCGAGCACGGCCAGCAGCCCATAGACGAAGGCCTCGTGCAGTCGACTGCGGCCGCCCATCGTCATGCCTCGTTGTCAGGCTCCACGAACTGCCACTTAACCTCTGGACAGCGCGCGCGCACGCGG
>SCUS01000128.1 GCA_004297725.1 Myxococcaceae bacterium
TCGCCCAGATCGATCGGAAGTCGCGGGGTCGTCATCACCGAATATTACACTACTCCGTAAAATTCGGATGAGCCCGCGTGGGGTTTATGCTGACCTTCTGAGCGTTAGCGAGGGGGAGAGACCAACCACGCCAGCCCAATGCGGCCTCGCCCGGAGGGGAGAGACCAACCACGCCAACCCAATGCGCATTGGCGACGGGCTCCGAATCCGAGAACCGTTCATCGTCGGTTGCCCACGTTGATGACGTCGCTCGTCGCGACGACGATGCATTGGGAGAACGTGGTCGGTCTCTCCCCTCCGGGCGAGGCCGCATTGGGCTGGCGTGGTCGGTCTCTCCCCCTCGCTAACGCTCAGGGTCTGGCTCGGGTTGCTGACGGCCTCGCGGTCGTACCGGGGAACCACCCGCCCACGGCCTCGCGCTCGTACTCCGAAGGCCGTGACTTCGGACTGCCCCTTCCGTTTCATCGGTGAGAGCCTGAAGAGGGTCCGCGTTCTGTCATCGCCTCAAAGCCGATTGGAGTGAACCGTCATGGCCAGCACCCGCAAAGCTCCCGCGAAGAAGAAGCCCGCCGCCAAGGCCGCTCCCGCGAAGAAGAAGCCCACCACCAAGGCTCCCGCGAAGAAGAAGCCCGCCGCCAGGCCCAAGGCCGCCGCGAAGAAGAAGCCCGCAGCCAGGGCCACCGCGAAGGTCACGGCATCCGCCTCGAAGGCGGAGCACGTCTACACGGTCGATGAGCTGGTGAAGCGCGTCGGCGGCGCCAACGAGTCGGGCGCCCGCGCGTTGATCCGCGGGTACACCGATGAAGACCTCATCGACCTCGGTCGTCGCGTCGCCACGCCGCGCATCATCACCGACGGGCGCCGCCTCTACGGCATCGTGCTCGACGTGATCTCGCGCCTGACTCCCGCGCAGCGCGCCCTCCTGCCCACGGTCACCGATGCGCGCATCGCGGCCTCGGTCGGCGCGCTGGCGCATGGCCGCGACCTGCACCAGCGCCGCGAGGTCGAGCTCGGCCTGCGCAAGACGGGCAGGGAGTCCGCGGAGGCCGACGCCACCGCCCTGCGCGATCGCGCTCGCGCGCTGCGGGCGCAGCTCCAGGAGGTCCTCGTCGACCTGCTGGGCGAGCGCCCCGAGATCGACGCCGCCGCGGGAACCATCAGCACCGGCGCCACGCTCTCCACCGCGCTGGAGAACCTGCTCGAGCTCCTGGAGACCAAGGTGCTGGGCACCGAGCACCGCGCCGAGCTCCAGCCCGGCAGCTACGGCAAGAGCGAGATCGCGAGCATCCGCAAGACCGCCGCGGAGACCCGGCGCCTCGACGAGCGCGCGGCGGCCGTGCAGGGGGTCGCGGAGGTTCCGCAGTCGGAGGTCGACCTCTGGGACGGCATCAACCTCACGCTGCTCGACCGCCTGGTGACGGCCTTCGAGCGCGGCCACGACCTCGACCCCGCGATCCCCCGGCTCACGTACCTGTCCCTGCGCACGTGGTCCCGTCGGGTCGAGCCGCCCGCGCCTGTCACGCCGCCCAGGGCCTGAAGCACGTCACTTCCTCCACCCGCCACGTCACTCCCTCCGCGCGCCACGTCACTCCCTCCGCGCGCCACGTCGGTCGACGCCTGCGCCACGGCACCCCTGAGGCGGTGACACCCCGCTTCGCGGGCGCGCCACGGCACGTCGCGCGATCGCCAGGGTCCTCGACGCGGCGGACACGGGTCGACGCTCTCGCGGCCCCCTTCCCCGCTGCCGCGACAACTTCCCCTCCCCCCCTTCTCTGTCAGGTGGCCTCGTTGGCAATGCCATGGCTCGTCTGTACCTTCCCGCCGCCATGAAACACCCCGCTTGCTTTCTGCTCTTCGCATGCGTCCTGGCGGTCGCCTGCACCCCAACGCCCACCAACACCCCACCGACCGGTGACCTCGGCCAGGTCGGCGACGCGCCCGTCCGGCCCGACGCCGGCGGCGACGCCGCGGCGCCCGTCGACGGCTCCCTCCCCCGCATCGCCTGCACCGACGACGCCCCCTGCGCGGCCAGCGGACAGCGCTGCTACCGCCCGCTCGGCTACTGCGTGCAGTGCGCCTCGGACTCGGAGTGCACCGCAGGCGCCCAGGTCTGCACCCAGGGCCGCTGCGTCGACCGGGTGGCCTGCACCACCTCACGGCAGTGCCCCGGCCAGGTGTGCGACCTCGCCCGCGGCGTCTGCGCCGACTGCTCGACGGACCCCGACTGCCCCTCCGGCTCGGTGTGCCGCTTCAACAACTGCGTCGCCCCGCCGATGGCGTGCCGCTCGTCCCGGGAGTGCGGCCCCCTCGACCAGGTCTGCGACACCGCCCGCGGGGTCTGCGTCGACTGCCTCGCCGACCCGGACTGCCCCGCCGGCAACTACTGCGACAACTCGGTCTGCCTCCGCCAGGCCTGCACCCCCAACGCGGTGGAGTGCGTCGACGCCACGCGCACCCGCGGCTGCGACGCCCGCGGAACCCGCTGGAGCGAGGTCGCCTGCCCCGCCAGCAACACCTGCGTCGACGGCCGCTGCACCACCCGCCTGTGCGCCCCGGAGTCGCGCTCCTGCGCCGACGCCAGCACCCGCCGCGTCTGCAACGCCGACGGCCTCGGGTACACCTCCACCGCCTGCGCGGCGACCGAGTCCTGCGACCGCGGCGACTGCCTCCCTCGCTCGTGTACCCCCGGCGCCACCGTCTGCTCCGACGGGCTGACCCGCCGCGTCTGCAACCCCGACGGCCTGGGCTTCTCCGTCTCCCCGTGCCCCGCGGGCCAGGGGTGCGTCGAGGGAGCGTGCACCGCCTTCATGTGCACCCCCGGCAGCGCGACCTGCGCGGACGCCACCACCCGCCGGCTCTGCGCCGCCGACGGCCAGAGCTACAGCAACAGCCCCTGCGCGGCGATGCAGACCTGCTCGTCGGGCGTGTGCCGCGCCTGGACCTGCACCCCCGGCGCCTCCACCTGCGTGGGCAACTCCCGCAGCACCTGCAACGCCGACGGGCTCACCGCCACGACGGTGGCGTGCAGCGCGATGGAGTCGTGCAACGGCGGCCGCTGCGTGCCGAGGGTGTGCTCTCCCGGGACGCTCTACTGCGACGCGATGGGCAACCGCCAGCTCTGCTCCGGCGACGGAACCACCTCCACCGCCGCCCCCTGCGACGCGGGCCAGGTCTGCTCCTCGGGCACCTGCCGCGCCCGCGGCGACGCCTGCCCCGGCATCGAGCTCGTGCCCGACGGGCCGATGGCCACGGTGATCCCCACGGGCCTCTCGACCACCGCCGACCTCGGCACCTCCTGCGGCTCCGGCTCGTCCCGCTCCGGCTGGACCGACGTGGTCTTCCGCCTCTCGCTCACCTCCGCCCGCGACGTGACCCTCGCGGTCAACACCGGGCTCAGCTACACCCGGGTGCAGCTCCAGGCGACCTGCGCCGCGGGTCAGCCCCCCATCGGCGCCTGCCTCTCCGGCGGCAACGTCACCCGCCGCTACCGCAACCTCTCCGCGGGCGACTACTTCGTCGTCGTCGAGATCTACGGCACCACCGGGCCGATCCAGATCAGCGCCACCACCACGGCGCCCAACATGCGCGCCCCCGGCGACACCTGCCCCGGCGTCGACGTCCCGACCGACGGCTCGACCACCAACATCGTCACGACGACCTTCGACAACGTCTCCGACGTCGGCACCACCTGCGGCTCGGCCGCGACCGGCGCCAGCCGCGACGGCTACACCGACTGGGTCGCGCACTTCACGCTCTCCACCACCCGCGACGTCACCATCACCGCGGCCCCCTCGGGCTACTCCACCAGCGGCCGCTATGAGCTCCGCTCCGGCTGCGGCGCGGCCGGCACCCCCATCGGGAGCTGCTCCACCGGGTCCTCGCTCAGCCGCCGCTACCGCGCCCTCCCGCCGGGCGACTACTACCTCGTCGGCGAGCAGCCCTCCACCTCACCCGGAACCGTCCCGGTCACCGTCACCACCTCCTCCCCCGACGCGCGCGCCGTGGGCGACGCGTGCAGCACCGCCGCCCTGGTGGTCCCCGACGGCTCCGCGGTCTCCATCACCCCCTCGGGCCTCGACTACACCTCCGACGTCGGCACCCCCTGCGGCTCCATGAGCCCCCGCACCGACCGCTGGTACGACGTCATGTGGCGCTTCACGCTCACCGCGCCGCGCGACGTCCAGCTCAACTTCACCAACCTCCCCAGCTAC
The DNA here is from genome assembly GCA_004297725.1 of Myxococcaceae bacterium. Lineage (GTDB taxonomy): Bacteria > Myxococcota_A > Polyangia > Polyangiales > SCUS01. Next base: position 4,212 of record SCUS01000128.1, read on the forward strand.
GCGCGCTGGCAGGTCTACCAGGGCTGCGGCGGAGCCCCCCAGGGCGAGTGCAACAGCACCAACACCGCGACCTCCTTCGTGCGCGGCCTCGCCGCCGGCGACTACTTCGTCGTCCTGGAGACGCAGTACTCCATCTCGTACTCGCCCTCCCTCCGCCTGGTCACCGTGGCCCCCGGATCGCGCCTCACCGGCGACGCCTGCGTCAACCCCACGGAGGTCACCGTCGACGGCGCCAGCAGCAGCACCAGCCTCAGCGGCTTCGACGTCGCCACCGACGTGGGCGCGGCCTGCACCACCACCGGCCCCCACACCGGCTACGCCGACGGCGTCTGGCACTTCCGCCTCACGGCCACCCGGGACGTCACGCTCAGCTTCAGCGGCGCGCCCTCGACCTTCTACTGGCAGCTCCAGCGCTCCTGCTCCTCCACCGCCGGCGTCCTCGGCGGCTGCCAGGCGTCGAGCTACTCGGGCTCGCGGCGCTTCCGCGACCTTCCCGCGGGGGACTACTACGTGATCGGCGAGTGGTACGGCGGCTCCGTCAACACCATCGCCCTCTCGGCCAGCAGCACCGCCCCGACGCCTCGCTCCGTGGGAGACGTCTGCGCCAGCGCCGTGCCCGTCACCCCCGACGGCTCCGCGGCCTCGGTGGCGGTCGACGGCCTCGCCCTCGGCGGGGACTACAGCACCCGCTGCGGCTCCGGGGTCAACGCGACGACCTCGTACCGCGACGCGGTCTTCAGCTACACCCTCACCAGCACCCGCGACGTGACCGTCACCGTCGCCTACGCGAGCACCGCCTACTTCGAGGTGTGGTCGACCTGCGGCGACAGCGCCAGCGCGCTCCTCACCTGCACGGCCACCAGCGGAGGCAGCGGCCGGCTGACGATCCCCCGGCAGGCGCCGGGGACCTACTTCATCGTCGCCCAGACCACGGCGAGCACGGGCCCGCTGGCGGCCAGCGTCAGCACCACCACCCCCGGGACCACCAGCGGCTACTCCCTGGGCCTCGCGCCCACGGACGTGAACTACACCGACGTGTGCTCCGCGCCTGGAGCGGCGAGGGTGCTGCCCAGCGTCGACGACAGCTCCGTGATGGCGGCGCTGCCCTTCGCCTTCCGCTTCTGGGGCTCGAACCTCGCCGCGGGCGCGGGCGTGGGCATCTCCAGCAACGGCTTCATCAACCTGACCGGCGCCGGGTCGAGCAACACGGGCGGCTCGATCCCCGACGCCAGCGACGGGGTCCACGGGGTCATCGCCGCCAACTGGATCGACCTGGTCACCGGTACCTCCGGCGTCTGCTACGCGACGCTGGGCGTGGCCCCCACCCGGCGCTGGGTGGTGCAGTGGCCCGGCGCTCGGCGCTACTCGTCCGCGACGAGCCCGATCAACATGGAGATCGTGCTCAACGAGACCACCAACACCATCGACCTGGTCTACGGCCCGTCGATGACCAGCGGCGGAACCGTCGGCGTCGAGAACCAGACCGGCTCCCAGGCCGTCACGTACCCGAGCACGATGCCCCTCGCCAACGTGCGCCTCCGCTTCACCCCCAACTGACCCCCTGAACAGCAGCGCGGCGGCCGTTCTCCGTGTCACCGGAGGACAGGCCGCCGCGCTCCTTCTACCGATCGCCCCGCGAGGCTACGCCGCGGTGCGCGCCGTGGCGTTGTCGTTGGTCGCCGCCGGGGGAACGAGCACGTCCCCGGCGTTGCCCGCGGGCTCCAGCGCGGCGGCCAGCACCTCGCGCATGTCGTCCGCGAAGATGAACTCCATCGCCTCGCGCACGCTGGTGGGGATCTCCTCCAGGTCGCGCTCGTTGCGCGCCGGGAGGATCACCCGGGTGATGCCCGCGCGGTGCGCCGCGAGCACCTTGGCCTTGATGCCTCCGACGGGCATCACCTTGCCGCGCAGGGTGCACTCGCCGGTCATGGCGGTGTCGGGCCTCACCCGCCGCCCGGTGAGCAGCGAGGTCAGCGCCGTGAACATCGTCACGCCCGCGCTCGGACCGTCCTTGGGCACGGCGCCCGCCGGCACGTGGATGTGCACGTCGTGCTTCTCCATGGCGTCCGTCGGGACGCCCAGCTCCTCGGCGTGGGAGCGCACGTAGGTGAGCGCCGCGCGGGCCGACTCCTTCATCACGTCACCGAGCTGCCCGGTGATCTCCAGGGCGCCCCGGCCGGGCATCCTCGAGGTCTCGATGAACAGGATGTCCCCGCCCACCGGCGTCCACGCGAGGCCCGTCGCCACGCCCGGCGCCGCCGTGCGCTCGGCCACCTCGCTGAAGAACTTCGCCCGGCCGAGGTACTTCGCCACGTCCGGCGCGTCGACCACCACCCTGGCCAGCGTCTGGTCCGTCGCCCTCGCGACCTCCAGGGCCACCGCCCGGGTGATGCGGGTGATCTCCCGGGTGAGCTGCCTCACCCCGGCCTCGCGGGTGTAGTCCCTCGCGATGGTGCGCAGCGCCTCGTCGGTGAAGGTGAGCACCTCCTCGGGGATCGCGTGCTCCTTGCGCTGCTTCGGCACGAGGTGCTGCCTCGCGATCTGCACCTTCTCCTCGGTGGTGTAGCCCTGGAGCTCGATGATCTCCATGCGGTCGCGCAGCGGCGCGGAGATGGCGCCGAGGTCGTTGGCCGTGCACAGGAAGAGCACCTCCGACAGGTCGAAGGGGATCTCCAGGTAGTGGTCGGTGAAGGTCTTGTTCTGCTCGGGGTCGAGCACCTCCAGCAGCGCCGCCTCGGGCGAGCCGCCCCAGCCGCTGGTGAGCTTGTCGATCTCGTCGAGCAGCACCACCGCGTTGCGGGCCCTGGCCTTCTTGAGGGCGGCGATCACCCGCCCCGGCAGGGCGCCCACGTAGGTGCGCCGGTGACCGCGGATCTCCGCCTCGTCGCGCACCCCGCCCAGGGAGATGCGCACGAAGGGCCTGCCCGTGGCGTCGGCGATGGACTGCCCCAGCGAGGTCTTGCCCACCCCGGGAGGACCGGCGAGGCAGAGGATGGTCCCCCGCCCGCTGCCCGTCAGCTTGAGCACCGCCATGTGCTCCAGGATGCGCTTCTTCACGTCGTCGAGGCCCGCGTGGTCGGCGTCGAGCTGCCTCGCCACGGCGTCCACGTCGTCGGTCGCCGCGCTGCGCTTCGACCACGGCAGGTCGGCGATGAGCTCCAGGTAGGTGCGGATCACGTGGGCCTCGGCCTGCTGTCCGGCCATGGACTCCAGCCGTCGCAGCTCGCGGTCGGCGACGGAGCGGGCCTCCTCCGGGAGCTCGGCGTCGTCGAGCTTCTTCTTCAGCGCGGCCAGGGCGGAGTCGCCGTCGGGCTCGTCGCCGATCTCCTTCTTCATCGCGCGAATCTGCTCTCGCAGCAGGGCGTCGCGCTGGCTGCGGTTGACCTCGCGTCGCACGTCCTGGTCGATCTTGGACTTGATGTCGTTGAGCGCGCGCGCCTCGGCCACGAGGCTCGCGACCAGCCTCAGCCGGGCGCCCACCTCCGCCTCGCGCAGCACCTCGACCTCCTTCTGGGAGGGGAGCCCCAGGAGGGCGGCGACCTGATCGGCGACGCGGCCGGGGTCGGTCTCGTCGGCCTGCACGGTGCCGAGCGACCCGCCGTTGCGCGCGGCGAGCTCGGTCACGTGCTGCTTGAGCGACTGGGCGAGCAGCCGGGCCTCGGAGGCGTCGGCGGTCTCTTCCTCCAGGGCCTCGCCCTCGGCCAGCCAGTAGGGCTCGCTTCGAGCGATGCCGGTGAGCCGGAAGCGGCTCAGGCCCTCCAGCACCACCCGGTAGCCGCGGTCGCGGGTGCGCTCGACCTGGACGATGCGAGCGAGGGTGCCGACCTCGTGGAGGTCGCCGAGGCCGGGGTCGGTGACGCTGGGGTCACGCTGGGTCACGACCCCGAGGATCGCCCGGGCGCCGAGGTCGTCGAGGAGGGCGACCGAGCGGGTGCGCCCGACCGGCAGGGTGAGGGTGGTTCCGGGAAAGAGGGTCCCGCTGCGCAGGGGCAGCAGGGCGAAGGGGGAGCGAGGCATCACGGGGTCGGTTCGGTGGGTCATCGTCTTGGGGGCTCCTTCCGCGATCACGTCGTCGGCGAGCGCGCGCCGTCACAGGGCCCGTGACGACCACAGGTCGTGGCCTCACAGTCCCTCCGCGCGCCGTCGCTCCCGTTCTTGGCTTCCATCCCGCTGATTCACGTCGACCCCAACCGTTGGATGGAGCCGCTCAGCGGGCGTTTCGATTCGAGAGTGAACGGAAACTAAATGCGTTCAACCGTTCGTCAAGGCGTCGGCTGGATTTGCTTCCGACCCTGCAAGGTTGAAATGGCATTCATGCAGATGTGCAATGTCCGAAGTGCGGACACTCTTCAAACCAGCTTGAATGCAGAGGTCGAACTCCTGGCACGCGACCTGCTCATAGACAAGTCGGCGGCGGCGCCGGCGTCCTCCCCCCCCAACGCCTATGGTGCCGCCGCTTTAATTACTGCCCCCCACGGAGTTCGCTCCGCTGGGGGGCTGCCTCGTTCTGGGGTGGCGCTTCGAGGCCGAGGCGATCCTCGACGAAGGTGAACATCCGGCTGAGCCTTCGGAGCTCGTCGGAGCGCTGGGTTCCGGCCCCGTGGCCCACGTCGCGCTGCATGTAGAAGTACACGGGCGCTTCGCCGGCCTGGGCGTCCTGGAGGCGCGCGGCGAACTTGGTCGAGTGGGCCCAGTGCACCCGGGTGTCGTGGTCGGCGGTCTCGATCCACGCGGCGGGGTAGCGGACGCCGTCTCTCACCCGGTGATAGGGCGAGTAGGCGTGGAGCCATCGGAAGGCGTCGGGCTGCGAGGGGTCGCCGTACTCGCTGGTCCAGATCTCCGCCGGGGGGAAGCGCGCGAAGCGGACCATGTCGTAGAGCCCGACGCTGGAGAAGGTCGCCGCGAAGCGCTCTGGCGCCCGGGTGAGCATGGCGCCCATGAGCAGCCCCCCGTTGGATCCGCCGTTGATGGCGATGCGGGAGGGTGAGCTCCAGCGGCTGGTGGAGAGCCACGCCAGGACGGCCTCGAAGTCCTCGAAGACGTGCTCCTTGTTGCCCATGGCCCCGGCCTGGTGCCAGTCCTCGCCGAACTCCGCGCCGCCTCGGAGGTTGGCCACCACGTAGATGCCGCCCCGCTCCAGCCAGTAGATGGGGTCACGGCGGAAGGTCGGGAGCAGCGACACGTTGAAGCCGCCGTAGCCGTAGAGGAGCACGGGGTTGCGCCCGTCCTGGGTGGCCGCGCGGGGGCGGAGGACGAAGGCGTTGATGGGGGTTCCGTCGCGCGAGGGGATGGAGGCGCGCTCCATCACGAAGCGGGAGAAGTCGACGTCCGTGGTGGCGTGGTCGATGACCTGGGGCTGCGGGGAGCGGGCGCGTGCGTCGACGGCCATCACCGCCGAGGGCTCGAAGAAGGACTGGAACCCGAAGGCCACCACCGGGCTCTCCCCGCTGGAGACGATGGAGGGCGAGCTCCCCTCGGAGGGCAGCGGAATCTCCCGGCCGTCGGTGCCGTCGAGGGCGAAGGAGCGGAGCCGGGAGGCGATGTTCTGGAGGTGGCCCACCACGAGGCGATCGCCCGCGAGGGTGAAGTCCTCGATGGGGTTCTCTCCCTGGGCGACGACGGTGCGCCACGGGGCGGCGCCGAAGAGGGCGGGCTCGTCGCGCACGGCGGTCGAGGGAGGCGAGGCGAGCACCGAGGCGACCGGGGCGCCGTGGATGGCGAAGCGAGGCGCGCGGTCGTTGGTGAGCACGAACATCCGGCCGCGGTGCACCGTCGCGTGAGAGATGCTCTCCCTCCCGACGACCACCGGGACGGCGCGAGGGAGCGCCCCCGGGGCGACGGGAGCGCGGCGGTCGATGAGCAGCACGTCGGTGCGGCTCCAGCCCTTGAAGAGGTTGACCACCAGCCAGCGGCCGTCGTCGGAGACGTCGGGCGACGGGGCGTGGGTGCGCTCGCCCACCTCGAAGACCCGGGCGTCTGCGGCGCCGTCGGGCGAGGCGCCCAGGCGGTGGAAGAACATCGCCCGCCAGTAGGTGTCCTCGGCCGCGGCGTCGTGGCGGGCTTCGCCCTCTCGGGGATAGCGGGTGAAGTAGAAGCCCGACTCGTCGGGCAGCCAGGAGAGCCGGCACCACTTGGTGTGCGCGATGGCCTCCGGGAGCAGACGCCCGGTGGCGACCTCCATCACGCGAAGGGTGCTGCGCTCGTCGCCGTTCTGGGAGACGCCCAGCGCGAGGTAGCGGCCGCGAGGCGAAGGGACCATCCAGTCGATGGCGCTGCGAGCTCCGAGGGTGTGCGGGTCGAAGAGCTGCCTCGGGGGGCTCCATGCTCCTGCGGCGGAGCGCTCGCTCATCATGGCCACGGCCTGCTCCCGGTCGCCGTCGCGCTTCGTGTAGAAGACCCTCGACCCGCCGATGGAGGCGCCCCGGAGGTTGCCGATGGCGAGCAGCTCTCCGAGGCGGCGGGCGATGTCGGGCCTCGGGTGCGAGGTGAGGTACGCCTCGCTGCGGGCGTTCTGCGCCTGCACCCAAGGCTCGGTGACGGGCGACGCGGTCTCCAGCGCCCGGTAGGGGTCGGCGACCTCGACGCCGTGGAGGGTCTCGGTGACGGCGCCGACGCGGGCGGGGGCGTTGATGGCCTCGGTGTCTCTCGCGGCCACCGGGGCGCTGACCGGGGAGGGCTGCGAGGGCGCGGCCCGTGGCGCCGGGGCGACCGGGTGGGCGCAGGAGAGCAGCGAGAGCGGGAGCATGACGAAGGCAGACACGGGGGAGCGCATGGCGGGTCGAGGATGCCATCGCGGTCGCGGACTGCGGTATCGTCCGCGCACGATGTTGACCCGACGAGATCTCCTGGCTGGAGTAGGCGCCTCGGTCGCGCTTGGCGCGGTGAGCGCGGGCTGCGACGACACCTCCACCCCGATGGCCGACAGCGGCGCTCCCCCGGTGGACGGGGGGCCCCCCATCGACATGGTCGACTTCCTCCATGGCGTGGCGAGCGGCGACCCGCTGCCCGACCGGGTGATCCTTTGGACGAGGGTGACGCCTCGCATGGGGGTCATGGGCACGGCCACGGTGCGCTGGGAGACCTCCAGCACCCCGGACTTCGCGACCGTCACGGGCAGCGGCACCTTCGTCACCACCGCGGCGCGCGACTACACCGTAAAGGTCGACGTCGCCGGGCTCACCGCCGGCACCACGTACTACTACCGCTTCTCCGTGGGCTCGACGCGCTCTCCCGTGGGCCGCACCCGCACCGCGCCCTCGGGCTCCGTCGACCGGCTGCGCTTCGCGGTGGTCTCCTGCTCGAGCTTCGCGCACGGGTACTTCCACGCCTACCGCGACCTCGCCGAGCGCGCCGACCTCGACGCGGTGGTGCACCTCGGGGACTACATCTACGAGTTCCAGAACTACCTCTACGGCAACGTCAGGACCTACGACCCGCCCACGGCCGTGGTCACCCTCTCGGACTACCGCCGCCGCTACGCCCACTACCGCCGCGACGCCGACCTGCGCGCGGCCCACCAGCAGCACCCCTTCATCGCCATCTGGGACGACCACGAGTTCGCCAACAACGCGTGGCGCGACGGCGCGGACAACCACTTCCCCAAGACCGAGGGGATGTGGAGCGTCCGCAAGGCCGCCGCGATGCAGGCCTACTTCGAGTGGATGCCCATCCGAGAGCAGCCCGACGGGCGCATCTGGCGGCGCTTCGCCTTCGGCAACCTCGTCGACCTGATGATGCTCGACACCCGCGTCTGGGGGCGCTCCATGCAGGAGGTCGAGCCCTCCAACAACCCGAGCCGGGCGCTCCTCGGGGCCGACCAGGAGCAGTGGCTGCTCTCCAACGTGTCGAGCACCACCGCGCGCTGGAAGGTGATCGGTCAGCAGGTGCAGATCGGCCCCATCCGCCCCGACCTCAACGCCGACGGCTGGGAGGGCTACCCCGTGGCGCGCACCCGCTTCCTCCAGGCGCTCGCCACCATGCGCTCGTCCAACGTCGCCGTGCTCACCGGCGACATCCACTCGTCCTGGGCCATGGACATCGCGATCGATCCCTTCACCCCGTCGGCCTACAACCCGACCACGGGCGCGGGGTCGCTCGGCGTGGAGTTCATCACCCCGGCCATCACCTCGCCAGGCGACCACCCCGACGCCGTCCTCGCCACGCTGCTCTCGCAGAACCCCCACCTCCGCTGGGGCGACCCCGGGCTGCGCGGCTTCTACATCCTCGACTGCACCCCCGAGCGCCTCCAGGCCTCGTGGTACCTGCTCCCCGCCGGGAGCATCGAGCAGCGCGAGCGGCAGCGCACGGCCTTCGCCAGCGCGTGGAGCACCCTCCACGAGGCCAACAGGCTGAGCCCCGGCGGAGAGCCCGCGGCGCCCCGAGCCAACCCCCCCGCGCTGGCTCCGGCCGAACCCGCCTGATCGACGTGGACGCCATGCGAGGACACGCGCTGCGCCGCTGGCTGGGCCTCGGGGTTCTCGCAACGGCCTGCGCCATGGGCGCGGATGTCATCGATCCCAACAAGCTCGACGGCGGCGGGCTGCCGCCCAAGGACCTCGACGGCGGCCTCGGGCGGGTCTGCCGCACGCTCGACGACTGCACCGGGCCGGACCTCTGCTCCAACGCCCAGGCCTGCGTGGCGCACCGCTGCGTGGTGGTCGGCGGCAGCGCCGGCTGCGACGACGGGGTCGCCTGCACCGACGACACCTGCGACGCCGTCGGGGGCCGCTGCGCCCACACCGCCGTCGACGCGCGCTGCCCCTCGGGGAGCTTCTGCGCGGGGGCGAGAGGCTGCACCGAGGTGGTCCCTTGCGAGCGCGACACGGACTGCTCGGGCCTCGGCGGGGACGCCTGCGCGGGGGCCTGGAGCTGCGACACCGCCAGGATGCGCTGCGCCCAGGGGGACCCCTTCGACTGCTCCGACTCCGACCCCTGCAACCTGGACGTGTGCGTCCCCGACGGGGCGACGCCGAGCTGCTCTCACCGACCCGCGGACTTCAGCAGCGACCCCAACAACTGCGGCGCGTGCGGCACCGCCTGCGCCACCGGGGCGCACCAGACCGCGAGCTGCTCGGCGGGGACCTGCTCGTATGTCTGCGAGGCGGGCTACCTCGACACCGACCGCTCGCCGACCAACGGCTGCGAGTGCAACCCCTCCGCGGCCGACCTCCCTGACGTGATGTTCGAGGACGCCAACTGCGACGGCGTCGACGGCAGCGCGACCGGCGGGGTCTTCGTGTCGCCGAGGGGCAACGACTCGGGCGACGGGTCGATGGCGAGCCCGCTGCGCACCCTCGCGGCGGCCGTCACCGCCGCAGCGAGGGCGACCCCCCGGAGGGTGGTCTACGCCGCGGTGGGGAGCTACGCCGCGCCCCTGGAGCTGCGCGAGGCGGTGAGCATCTACGGAGGCTACGACGACGCCCGCTCCTGGGCGCGCACCCGCGACACCGCCACGGTGATCGAGCCCGGCGCCGGGGGCGTGGTGATCCGCGGGGTGTCGTCCGAGCTGGAGCTGCAGCTGCTTACCATCCGGTCGGACGCGGCGATGATGCCCGGGGCGACGGCCTACGGGGTGCGGGTGATCGGGTCTCGCGGCCGGGTGCTGCTCAACCACTGCGCGATCACGGCGGGCAACGGGGGCAACGGCGCGGCGGGGATGCCCGGCACGGCGGGAGAGCCGGGGGGCGCCGGGGGCGGAGCGGGGGTTCCTTCGCCGGGCGCGGCGGGGCTGTCGATGTGCGGCGGCGCAGGAGGCGCGGGCGGCGCAGGGGTGAGCGGCACCAACAACGGCAACGCCGGGGCGCCGGGCGTCAACAACGCGCCGGGCTTCGGAGCGGGAGGCGCTCGAGGCTCGGAGGGCGGAGGGTGCTGCAGCTCCTCGGGCGACGTCGGCCGACCGGGCGGCGCGGGCGGCGCGGGGAGCCCGGGGTCTGGCGGGATGAACGGCGCGGCGGCGATGCGCCTGGGGACCGTGAGCGCCGAGGACGGCAGCTACGTCCCCGCGGTGGGAGCCGTCGGGACCCACGGCGGCGGCGGCGGTGGCGGCGGCGGCGGTGGCTCCGGCGGAGGCGATCGCAACGGGTGCCCCTTCTGCAACTCGGGCACGAGCGGCGGCGGCGGCGGCGGCGGCGGCGGCGGGTGCGGCGGCCGCGGCGGGACGGCCGGCGGCGGCGGTGGCGGCAGCATCGCGGTGCTGAGCGTCGGCTCCACCGTGCAGATCGAGCGGTGCCAGCTCACCACCGGGCGAGGCGGCTCGGGCGGCGCCGGAGGCCCCGGCGGCATGGGCGGCGCGGGAGGATCCGGGGGAGCGGGAGGCGGGCACAGCCGCACCGCGGGCGACGGAGCCGTGGGAGGACCGGGAGGCAGCGGAGGGAGCGGCGGTGGCGGCGGCGGCGGGGCGGGCGGCCCGTCGGTGTGCGTGTACTCGGTGGGCACCGCGGCGGTGACGTCGTCCATGACCTGCACCCGAGGCGGCGGAGGACCGGGCAGCCTCGGAGGGAGCGGCGGCGAGGGCGCGGTGAACAACGGCCCGCCGGGCTTCTCGGAGGACACCCACAGCGCGACGCCCTGAGAGGAGCGGACATTGCCTGTCATCGAAGTGATCGCGCCCGGGCAGTGGCGCACCCAGCCCTGGGCCAACGGCGCGGGTGTCACCCACGAGCTCGTCCGCTGGGGAGGCACCGGCGCCTTCGACGCGAGGATCAGCGTGGCCGAGCTGGTCGCACGGAGCCCCTTCTCTCGCTTCGAGGGCTACGACCGGTGGCTCGCCCCGGGCGGCGAGGTGACGCTGGTGCTGCCCGACGGAGCGCGACGCTTGACCCGCGGAGAGGCGCTCTCCTTCCCGGGCGAGCTCGACGTGGTGGGCGAGCCCTCGGCCCTCACCTGGGACCTCAACGTGATGGTGCGCCGGGGCATCGCGTGGTCGGCGGAGATCGTGAGGGCGCGCACCGGGCGCGTCGCGGCGGCGGGCGTGACGGCCCTCTTCGCGATGGACGGGGGAGCGAGCGTGGAGGTCGCGGGGCGGCGGGTGGAGCTGCCTTCGAGGGGCGCCCTGCTGGCGAGCGCGAGCGAGGGCTTCGCGGTGACGGTGGAGGCGAGCGAGGGCGCGCTGGTCGCGTGGGTGCACCTCGACCTGCGGGCGGACGGAGCCCTGATCCTCCCACCGCGTCTCCCCGGTTGACGCGACCCCCCCGGGCGGCATAGCCCCTCCGACACCCCACACAGCCATGAGTACCCCCGACGACCTCGACCTCGCGGCGCAGCAGACGACGGCCCTCCACGCCCTGGACGCCGCCGACTCCTCCGAGGCGCTCGAAGCCTTCTACCGCGCCTGGCTCTCGCCCTCCGGCGCCACCACCCGGCTGAAGCGCGGCATCGGCCGCCTCCCCGCCGAGCAGCGCGCGGCCTTCGGCAAGAACGTCAACGCCCTGCACGCCGAGCTGGAGACCCGCTTCCAGCAGCGGCGCGAGGTCATCAAGACCCGCGAGCTCGCCCAGCGCATCGCCGCCGAGGCACGAGACGTCACCCTGCCCGCGAGGCCCAGGCCCGCCGGCGCCTACCACCCGGTAACCCTGGTGATGCGCGAGGTGCTCGACGTCTTCCAGCGCATGGGCTTCTCGGTCTTCGAGTCGCCCCACGTCGAGACCGACGACTACAACTTCGGCCTCCTCAACATGCCCGCCGATCACCCCGCGCGCGACATGCAGGACACCTTCTACCTCGACCACGAGCGGCTGCTGAGGACGCACACCTCGGCGGGGCAGATCCGCGCGATGCGGGAGCTCGGAGGCAACGGCACCCGGCCCGTGCGCGTGGTGCTCCCGGGCCTCTGCTACCGCAACGAGAACATCACCACCCGGAGCGAGATCCAGTTTCACCAGGTGGAGGGTCTGCTCGTCGGCCGGAGCGTTCGCATGAGCGACCTCAAGGGCGTGCTGCTCCAGTACGCGAGGCTGCTCTTCGGCCCCGAGCAGCGGGTGCGCCTCCGGGGGAGCTACTTCCCCTTCACCGAGCCCTCGGTGGAGGTCGACATCCGCTGCACCCTCTGCGGCGGCAACGGGTGCCGGGTGTGCAAGCAGACCGGGTGGCTCGAGCTGCTCGGCGCCGGCATGGTGCACCCGGTGGTGCTCGCCAACGGCGGCTACGACCCCGACGAGTGGCGCGGCTTCGCCTTCGGCATGGGCATCGAGCGCACCGTGCTCCAGCGCTACGACATCCACGACATCCGCTACCTCTTCGGCAACGACCTGCGGCTGCTCCAGCAGTTCCGCTAAGAGACTCATCCCATGCGCGTCTCCCTCTCCTGGCTGCGATCGTTGGTCCCGGTCTCCCTCGACACCCCCGCGCTCGTCGAGCTGCTCACCCGCGCGGGCCTCGAGGTCGACGCCATCCACACCGTCGGCGCGCTCGACCCGCTCGCCCTCGTCGGGCGCGTCGTCTCCCGCAAGGCCCTTCCCTCGGCCACGCACTTCGTCATCGACGCGGGGCCCTCGCACCCCGGCGTGAGCGTGGTCTCCAAGGCCCCCAACGCCGAGCGCTTCGACGTCGGCGCCGCGGTCGCCATCGCCCTCCCCGGCGCCACGATCATCGACGGCCACGGCGACGACTTCGCCCTCGTCACCGTCGCCAGCGCCAGGGTCTACGGGGTGCAGTCCGACGGGGTGCTCTGCTCCGAGAGGGAGCTCGGCGTCGGCGACGACCACACCGGGCTCATGCCCCTCGCCACCGAGGCCCCCAACGGAACCGCCCTCTCCGCCGTGCTCCCCATCCCCGAGGGGGCCGAGGCCGACGAGGTGCTGGAGGTGGCGATCCTTCCCAACTTCGCCCGCTGCCTGTCGATGGTCGGCGTGGCCCGTGAGGTCGCCGCCCTCACCGGAGCGCAGGGCCACTACGACGTCGCCCTCGACGAGCTCGACGTGGTCTCCGGCGAGCTCGACGCCCAGGTCGAGGCGACGGACGCCTGCCGGCGCTTCAGCACCGCGCGCGTCGAGGGGGTGAGGGCGGTGCCCTCTCCGCGATGGATGCAGCGTCGCCTGGCGCTGGCGGGCGTGGCGGTCATCGACCACCTGGTAGACGTCACCAACTACTGCATGATCGAGCTGGGGCAGCCGATGCACGGCTACGACCTCGCTCGCCTCGGGGCCTCCACCGTGGGGGTGCGCCGGGCGCGCGAGGGCGAGGCCGCCAGGCTGCTCAACCGGGCCGAGGGAGAGCCCGCCGTGGCGCTCCCGGTCGGGACGCTGATCATCACCGCGGGCGACGTTCCCGTCGGGGTCGCCGGGGTCATCGGCGGGTCGGACACCGCCATGCGCGCCGACACCACCTCGGTGCTGCTGGAGAGCGCGTGCTTCGACTGGCCCTCGGTGCGGCGCAGCAGCGCGGCGCTCAAGGTGCACACCGACGCCTCGACGCGCTTCGCCCGAGGGGTCGACCCCACGCTGAGCGTGCTGGCGATTCGCCGGGCGGTGCGGCTCTGGCGCGAGTGGTCCTCGCCCGACCTCAAGGTGACCGCGACCGGCGACTGGCAGCGCGCCCCCATCGCTCCGGGGGTGATGCGGTTTACCCAGCAGGGTATTGCCTCGGTGCTGGGCCTGGAGGCCACGAAGGCGGAGCTCACCGAGGCGCTCGCCAGGGTGGGCATCACGGTGAGAGAGGCCGCGGGCGGGGCGCTGGAGGCGGTGGTCCCGCCGGGGCGCGAGGACGTGACGAGGCCCTGCGACCTCGCGGAGGAGTTCGCGAGGGTGACGGGCTTCGACCGCATCCCGGAGACGATGCCTGCCGAGGCGCTGCCCTTCCACACGCCATCGAGGCGCTACACGCTCCGCGAGGGGCTGCGCGACGCCCTGGTGCGCGGGGGCCTTCAGGAGCTGCTCACCTACTCGCTCATCGCCCCGGAGTCCGAGGCGCTGCTGGGCGCGGAGCCCGAGGAGACGCCGCGGCTGAAGGTGCTCAACCCGATCAACGTCAACCGCACCTCGCTGCGGCGCACGCTGCTCGCGGGCCTCATGGAGACCTTGAGGGAGAACCACCGGCACACGCCCGACGCGCAGGTCTTCGAGATCGGGGTGGTGTTCCTGCCGGAGCTTCCGTCGCCGTATGGGCGGGGGCTGCCGGCGGAGAAGCTGCGGGTGTCCTTCGCGCTCACCGGGCGCATCGAGCGGGCCTCGATGCACGGCGGCGCCGACCGTGGTGCCGACCTCTTCGACGGCGTCGCGGTGGTCGAGCACCTGCTGCGGGCGCTGCGGATCAAGGGCGTGGAGATCGCGGCGGAGGAGGCCGCCCCCTACCAGCCGGGGCTCTGCGCCGCGCTGCGCAAGGGGGAGAAGCACTACGGCCGCTTCGGGGTGGTGCACCCCGAGGTGTGCGCGCGCTTCGACATGGAGGGCCGCCGCGTGGTGGCCGGTGAGCTCGACCTCGACGCGCTGCTCGACGAGGCCGGGACCACCTTCAAGACGCTTGCTCCGCCGCGCTTCCCGTCGCTGCCCATCGACGTGTCGATGTTCGTCGGGCGGGCGGTGAGCGCGGGGCAGGTCGTGGCGACGGCGCTGGGGGCCGGAGGCGCGCTGCTCAAGGGCGTCGAGGTGATCGACGAGTTCAGCGGCGCCCAGGTGCCCGAGGGGATGCGGTCGCTGGCGATCCGGCTGGAGCTCAACGCGGGCGACCGGAGCCTGACGGCGGCCGACGCGCAGGCGGTGCGGGTGCTGGTGACGACGGCGCTCAGCGCGGCGCTTGCGGCGCAGGTGCGGGAGTAGCCGAGGCGCCGCCGAGGCGTATCGGCCACAGCTCCTGGCGCAGCGGGTCGCGAGGGAAGGACTCGATGCCCTCGAAGCCGAGGGCCCGAGGCACGGAGCCGTCGCCCGGCAGGTAGGCGGTTCCGAAGAGCCAGTCCCAGACCGCGAGGTTGATCGCGAAGTTGACGTTGCTCGGGCCAGCGCTCGGGTGCGCGTGATGCCAGATGTGCATCTCCGGGCCGTTGAGCACATAGCGCAGCGCGCCCATGCGAACCCGCAGGTTGGCGTGGTTGAGGTGACCGATCGCGGTGGAGACGACGGCGATGACGAAGAGCGCGCTCCCGTCGAAGCCCAGCAGCGCCAGCGGCACGTACTGAAGGGACTTGTAGACGAGGATCTCGCCGAAGTGGAAGCGCATGCTCCCCCAGAAGTCCATCGACTCGATGGAGTGATGGACCTTGTGCAGCTCCCAGAGGGCAGGCACCCGGTGGAGCAGGTTGTGGATGCTCCACTGGATGAAGTCGATGGCGACGAAGGCCACGACGAGCTGCGCCCACCAGGGCCATCCCCCGGCGACGCGAAGGTGGAGGTTGACACCTCGCGACGCGAGCGAGGCGTCGAGGGAGCGAGAGAGGGGCTCGGTGAGGAGCGCGAGCCCGACGCCCAGCCAGTGCCCGTTGAGGACGATGTAGACGAGGTCGGTGGCGAGGCCTCGGCGGAAGAAGCCCTGGCGCGCGTCCCTGGGCCAGAGGCGCTCCAGGGCGATGAAGAGCGCCGAGAGCGCCGCGAGCCAGATCCAGTAGGTCATCCGTTCCACCGGGAGATGCCGCCGAGGTCGCGCACGGTGTAGCCGGCGGCGCCGAGGATCGCGGCGGCCCGGGCCGAGCGCGCCCCCGAGGCGCAGTAGACGACCACCGTGCGGTCGCGGGGAATCTCCCCGAGGCGCCCGCCGAGCTCGTCGATGGGGATGAGCACCGCGCCCTCGATGTGCCCGGACTGCCACTCGCCGGGGGTGCGCACGTCGACGAGGGTCGCGCCCTGGGCGACGAGCGCGTGGGCCCCGGGGCCGTCGATGCCCGACACCTGGGCCGACGAGGCCTGAGGGGACGATCCGGCCGAGGCGCTGTCGCAGCCGACGAGCGAGGACGAGGCCGCGGCGAGGAAGAACGCGAACGCGAAGGGGGTCAGACGCTTCATGGGGCTCTCTTCTGCGCCGCCGCGAGGACGGACGCCCGGTTGAACAGTTGGAACGTGGCCGCGATCAGCGCGACCCAGGGCGCGCCGTGCATCACGAGGTCGAAGACATCCATCGGGGCGGTGAGCGTCCCTCGCGAGAGGTTCACGAGCTGCTTCCAGATGTGCGCGTGGGGGTAGAAGGGAGCGAGCCCGAGCGTCGCCGAGGCCAGCGCCGCCATCACCACCCGGTTTCCCAGTTGATCCCACGCGAGGCGCAGGGGGCTGCTCTTCACCGCTTCTTCTGACATGGAGGTCCTCCGGTCTTCGAGGGATGAGAGCCAGCGCGCGGCGAAAAGGTTCCTGGCGCGCGCACCCGTCGGCCTGCGGGCGGTACCGTCACGGTCCCGTGAGGATCACGCTGCCCTGGTTGCTGTCGCTCTCCCTCGCCGCCTGCGGGGGCTCGCGAAGCTCCGGCGGCGACTCGGGCGCTCCTCGCGATGCGGTGGCCGACGTCGCCCCCACGCTGGTGGGCGCCGCGTGCCGGGGTGACGACGAATGCGCCGGGCTACGGTGCGCCACGCGCTTCGAGCGGATGTGCGCCGGGCCGGTGCGGCCGCACACCTGGACCTTCGATTTCCCAGGCGGCTGGTGCAACCCGGCGATCGACCTCGCTCGAGGCGACATCCCCGGCGGGTGCCCCTCGGGGAGCACCACCATGACGGCCTTCGTGGGCTGCGACGGCGTGCCGTTTCGCTTCTGCACGCGACCCTGCGCGACCCACGCCGACTGCCGCGCCGCCGAGGGCTACCGCTGCAACCGCGAGTCGATGCTGTGCATGCCGCCCGCGCTCGCCCCCGAAGAGCCCGACGCGGGCGCCGACGGGGGGTGACTGGCGTTCGGAGTACGGGCGCGAGGCCCCCTTCCCCGCTGCCGCGCGCCCTCCCCCCGCCTCGGGGGGAGGGCTTTGGGGATCGACGACTGGTGCTCGAACAGGCACCGCGGAGGCCCACCAGTACGACTCCACTCTCGCTGACTTCGGAGCCCTCCCCCCGAGGCGGGGGGAGGGCGCGCGGCAGCGGGGAAGGGGGCCTCGCGCTCGTACTCCGAACGCCAGGGGGTGACCCCTTCCACCCATTGCGTCCTCTCCCTACCATCTGGTAGGGAGTCACCCGGGATCTATGGTCGCCTCGGACGAGCGCAGCGGGCGGGGAGAGGTGCGGCCCTCGGTGGTGCGCGAGGCCACCAGGCTCTTCGCCGAGCGCGGCTTCGACGGCACGGCGCTGCAGGACATCGCCGACGCGGTCGGGGTCTCCAAGCCCGCGGTGCTCCACTACTTCCCCTCCAAGGAGCACGTCCGCGACGCCGTGCTCGACGGCTTCCTGGCCCACTGGAAGGAGGCGCTCCCGCAGCTCCTCTTCGCGGCGCCCACGGGCCTCGGGCGCTTCGAGGCCATCTTCGGCGCGGTGCGGCGCTTCTTCGCGGATGATCCCTACCGGGCGAGGCTCATCCTGCGGGAGATGCTCGACCGACCAGAGGCCATCCGGGAGATGCTGCGCGAGGCGGTGCGCCCCTGGCTCGAGGCCATCGCGGGCTTCATCCGCGCGGGCCAGGCGGGCGGAACCCACCACCCGGACCTCGACCCCGAGGCCTACCTGCTGCAGATGCTCCAGGTGGTCATCGCGGCAGGGGTCTCCAACCCGGTTCTTCCGGTCGCCCTCGAGGACGACCTCGCCAGGGCCCGCGCCCGCAGCGACCGCGAGCTCGAGCGCATCGCCAGGGCGGCCCTCTTCGTCGCCCGCGACCCCGTCCCCTCCCCGAAGCCAACCCGGGCGCCCCCGAAGCGCCGCCCTACCAAGAGGTAACCACACATCCCCATGGCGAGCTTCCTCACGGACAACGACGACCTGCGGTTCTATCTGGAGCGAGGCATCGACTGGGACGCCCTGGTGGAGGTCACCGAGTACGGCTACCGCACCCCCGACGGCTTCAAGACCCCCGCCGAGGCCCGCACCTTCTACGCCGAGATCGCCGCCATGATGGGCGAGCTCGTCGCCAAGGAGCTAGGGCCCCGCGCGGCCACCATCGACCGCGAGGGCAACCAGCTCTCCGAGGGGGAGGTCACCGAGGGCCCTGCGATGCAGGCCTTCTTCGCGGCGCTCAAGGCCGCGGAGGTGCACCGGCTCTGTCTCCCCCGCGAGCTCGGCGGGCTCAACGCCCCGCTGGCGCTCTACTTCCTCATCGCGGAGATGGTCGCCCGGGGCGACGTCTCGGCCATGACCCACTTCTCCTTCCACGGCGGCATGGCCATGGCGATGCTGGCCTACTCCATCCACGAGGGCACCACCGACTTCGACGTGGCCGCGGGGCGCATCGCCAGCACCCGCTTCGGCGAGTACATCGAGGAGATCGCCCGGGGCGACGCCTGGGGCTGCATGGACATCACCGAGCCCGACGCCGGCTCGGACATGGCCCGGCTTCGCGCCCGCGCCACCCAGGACGACCAGGGCAACTGGACCGTCACGGGAGAGAAGATCTTCATCACCTCCGGGCACGGGAAGTTCCATTTCGTCATCGCCCGAACCGAAGACCCCAAGGGGGACGACGCCTTCTCGGGGCTGCAGGGGCTGTCGATGTTCCTGGTGAAGGCCTACGACGACCTACCGGATGGTAGGCGGGTGCGGCACGTCTCCATCGAGCGCCTCGAGGAGAAGCTCGGGCACCACGGCTCGGTGACCGCGGCGCTGCTCTTCGACAACGCCCCGGCGCAGCTCATCGGCAAGCGGGGCGAGGGCTTCAAGTACATGCTGGTGCTGATGAACAACGCCCGCGTGGGCGTGGCCTTCGAGTCCATCGGCCTCGGGGAGTGCGCGCTCCGCATGGCGAGGGAGTACGCCGCGGGGCGGCGCTCGATGGGCAAGGCCATCGCCGACCACGAGATGATCGCCGACCTGCTCGACGAGATGGAGACCGACCTGCTGGGGCTGCGGGCCCTGGCGGCGACCTCGGCCTTCCACGAGGAGATGTCGCAGAAGATGGCGCTGCTCGAGCGCTTCACCGCGGGCGCCCCGGAGGCCGGGCGGGTGAAGGCCGAGCTGCCGAAGCACCGGGCGCTCTCCCGGAGGTACACCCCGCTGCTCAAGTACCTCGCGGCGGAGAAGGCCGTGGAGATCGCGAGGCGCAACGTGCAGATCCACGGGGGCGTCGGATACACGAAGGAGTATGGCGCGGAGAAGCTGCTGAGAGACGCGCTGGTGCTGCCCATCTACGAGGGCACCAGCCAGATCCAGTCGCTGATGGCCATGAAGGACACCCTCATGGGGATCATCAAGCGACCGCAGGCCTTCCTCGGGCGCATGGCCCAGGCGCGCTGGCGCTCGGTGTCGTCCACCGACCCGCTGGAGCGTCGGGTCTCGGCCGTGTCGGTGCTCTCGCTCTCGGTGCAGCAGCACCTGCTCACCCGCACCGCCGCCGACAAGCTGAAGACCCTGGGAGGCACCTCCCCCGCCACCTGGAAGGCCTCGCTCTCCAGGGAGTGGGACCCGAAGCGCGACTTCGCCCTGGCGATGCTCCACGCCGAGCGGCTCACGCGCTTGCTGGCCGACGAGGCGATCGCGGAGATCCTGCTGGAGCAGTCGAGGCGCTTCCCCGAGCGCCGGGAGGTGCTGGAGCGCTGGCTCGACCGGTGCGAGCTGCGCGACCGGGCGCTCCACGAGGAGATCACCACCACCGGCGAGCGGATGCTCTCCAAGCTGGCGTCTCGCCGGGCGGAGGTGGGGTCGTGAGCGATCTGCTGGTCGAGCTCGGACGCAACGCCACGGCCCGTCGCCTCGTCTCCGCCCTCGGTCTTCCGCTTCCGCTTCCGGTGGCGCTGCGTCGAGGGCGAGGCCCGCTGCCCTCTCAGCCGCTGGCCGACCAGGCGGTCGTGGTGGGCTCCGGGGCCGAGGCTCCGCTGCTGGCGATGCTCGCCTCGGCGCTCACCGAGGCGGGCGCCGACCCGCTGCTCGAAGGGTGCTCCCCGGTGGCCTTCCTCGGCCCTGGAGAGGCCCACGGACGCCCCGCCAGGGCGGCCTCGACGCTCCCCGAAGGAAAGCGCGTGGACGCCCTGGTCTTCGACGCCTCGGGGCTCTCGGGCTCGGATGCGCTCGGGGCGCTGCATGGGTTCTTCCAGCCGTGGGTGGGGCGGGTCGCCCGCTCCGGGAGGGTGCTGGTGCTGGGGCGTCCCTCCGACGACCCGGGGCTCTCCAGCGAGGCGGCGGCGGCGCAGTCGGCGCTCGATGGCTTCGTCAAGAGCCTCGCCAAGGAGCTCGGCCGCCACGGGGTGACCGCCAACCTGCTGCGGGTGGAGGCAGGCGCCGAGGAGCGCGCCGGGGCCGTCGTGCGCTGGCTGCTTACCAACCGGTCGGCCTTCGTGTCGGGGCAGCCGGTGAGGGTGTCGATGGGGGCCGCGGGGGAGCCTGCTCCGCTGCAGGTGAAGCCGCTGGAGAAGAGGGTGGCGCTGGTGACCGGGGCGGCCCAAGGGATCGGCGCGGCGACCGCGAGGGCGCTGGCGGCGGAGGGCGCCCGGGTGCTGTGCGTCGATCGGCCGCAGGAGGAGCAGGCCGCCTCGGCGCTGGCGAAGGAGCTCGGCGGCGCGGTGGCCCTGGCCGACCTGTCGGACCCGGCCTCGGTGGCGCTGGTGGCCTCGGCGGCGGAGGCGCTGGGCGGGGTCGACGTGGTGGTGCACAACGCGGGGGTGACGCGCGACCGGACGATGGCGCGCATGAAGCGAGAGCACTGGGACGCGGTGCTGGCGGTCAACCTCCGGGCGGTGCTGGCGCTGGACGCGGCGCTCGATCCGCTGCTGCGCGATGGGGGGCGGGTGGTGTGCCTCTCGTCCATCGCGGGCATCTCGGGCAACGTGGGCCAGACGGCCTACGCGGCCTCGAAGTCGGCGCTCATCGGCTGGGTGAGGGCGCGCTCCCGGGTGCTGGGAGCGAGGGGCGTGACGGTCAACGCGGTGGCCCCGGGCTTCATCGAGACCCGGATGACGGCGGCGGTGCCGGTGGCGATCCGAGAGGCGGGGCGGAGGCTCTCGGCGCTGGGCCAGGGGGGATTGCCGGAGGACGTGGCGCAGGCGATCGCCTTCCTGGCGTCGCCGGGGGCGCAGGGGGTGACGGGGCAGACGCTGCGGGTGTGCGGCGGGGCCTTCCTGGGGGCGTAGCGAGGAGATGTCGATGAGTGGGGCCCCCTTCCCCGCTGCCGCGCGCCCTACCCCCGCCTCGGGGGCAGGGCTCAGGCGACTGGTAACAGAGTGATCGTACTGCAAGGCTTCCGCGTTGACCGTTCGAGCACGTGGCCTCGATCCCCTGAGCCCTGCCCCCGAGGCGGGGGTAGGGCGCGCGGCAGCGGGGAAGGGGGCTCCATCCACGCCGCGAGAGAACCGTACCCGTAGCGTCAAACGGCGATTCGCACTTCAGACGAATGGCGGCGATAGCAGCATTGAATGACAACGAATCGTTGATGAGGAGATGTCGATGAACAAGCAGGACGGGCGGCGCGCGGTGGTGGTGGCCGGGGCGAGGACGCCCTTCGTGAAGGCCTTCGGGGACTTCACCACGATGGACACCATCGCCCTGGGCGTGGCGGCCTCGCGAGGGGCGATGGCGAAGGTGGGCCTCGGGGTGAGGGACATCGACTCGGTGGTCTGGGGGGGAGTCATCCTGCCGAGCGGGTCGCCCAACGTGGGGAGGGAGATCGCCCTCGACCTGGGGCTCGATCCGAGGGCCGAGGCGATGACCGTGACCCGGGCGTGCGCCTCGGGGCTGCAGGCGATCACGCTGGCGGCGGCGGCCATCGAGCGGGGTGAGGCCGACGTGGTGCTGTGCGGAGGGAGCGACTCGACCAGCAACGCGGAGATCAAGCTGCCGCAGAAGGTGGTCCACGCGCTGGCGCCGCTGGCGCTGGGCAAGCCGACGAGGTCGGACTACCTCGCGGTGCTGAGCCAGCTCTGGCCCATCACCGACCTGCTGCCGAGGCAGCCGAAGATCGCCGAGCGCTCGACCGGAGAGGTGATGGGCGAGGCGGCGGAGCGCATGGCGAGGCGCAACGAGGTCGGCCGCGCGGAGCAGGACGCCTTCGCGCTGCGCTCGCACCAGCGGGCGGCGGCGGCCATCGCGGGGGGAGTCTTCGACGACGAGGTGGTGGAGGTGACCACGCCGGAGGGGAAGACCGTGCGCGCCGACGGGCTGGTGCGAGGGGACACCTCCCTGGAGAAGCTGGGGAAGCTGCGGGCGGCCTTCGCCAAGGACGGCACGCTCACCGCGGGCAACAGCAGCGCGCTCACCGACGGAGGCGCGGCGGTGGTGCTGATGAGCGAGGCGAAGGCGCGCTCGCTGGGGCTCAAGCCAAAGGCGGCGCTGCGGTCGTGGGCCTACGTGGGGGTCGATCCGGCCGATCAGCTCTTGATGGGTCCGGCGCTGGCGATGCCGCTGGCGCTGGAGCGGGCGGGCCTCTCGCTCGGCGACATCGACCTGGTGGACCTGCACGAGGCCTTCGCGGCGCAGGTGCTGAGCATCCTGAAGATGCTGGCGAGCGCGAGCTTCGCGAAGGCGCGGCTGGGCAGGGAGAGCGCCGTCGGCACGGTGCAGGACGAGCGGCTCAACGTGCACGGCGGATCGCTGGCGCTGGGTCATCCCTTCGGCGCGACGGGCGCACGGATGGTGACCACCATGGCCAACGAGCTGGCGCGAACGGGGAAGAAGACGGCGCTGCTGGGCATCTGCGCGGCGGGAGGCCTCGGCGCGGCGGCGGTGCTCGAAAGGGTGGAGTGATCCCGGGTCGCTCGCCGACGATTGCCCCTTGACCCCTCCAGGGTGTCCCCTCCATCCCCGTGATGGTCGCGCGCCCCCGCCTTCTCCAGCTTGCCCTCTGCTCGGTGCTCCTCACCTGCGTGGGCGTCGAGCCCGATGGGTGCCTCTCCTCGTCTGATCCTCGCTGCGTGCCGCCCTCCCCCTGCGCGGCCATCGCCTACACCTGCGCGTCGGGCGCCGCCCTCGCCGCGCGCATGGAGCGCCCCGAGCAGCGCCTCCCGGGCCTCGACGCCATCGCCACCCCGGGCGACCTCATGCTCTCCAACGGCTACGTCCGCGCCTTCTTCGACGCCCCGGAGCACCCGCACCACCTCGCCACCTCCGGCGGCTCGCTCCTCGACTTCGCCCCCGTCGACGGCACCGATCACCTCAATCAGGTCTATCAGATCACCGGCATCCTCCCCCGGGACGGCGCCCGCTACACCGAGACCCAGCTCATCAACGAGCCCGGCCTCGCCGCCGTCGTCTTCCGTGGAACCCTCGACGGCTTCCCCCGCTCCCGCATCGTCACCCGCTATGAGCTGCGCGCCTGCGACCGGGGGCTGCGGGTGCGCACCGAGCTCCACCACGGCGGCCGCGAGCTGACGACGTGGTTCCTCGCCGACGCGTGGTTCTGGGGCGACCGCAGCATGACGCCCTTCGCTCCGGGCCGCGGCGAGGGCTTCCGCCACCGCGAGCTCGACCTCGTCGAGATCGACGGATCGTGGTCGACCTTCGACTGGATGGCCGCCTCGTCCCACGTCGGAGCCGGCGACACCAGCTACGCCTCCGTCGCCTGCGGGCGCCCTCAGCTCGAGGGCGTCCACGACCCGACCATCTCCGCCGCGGGCCTGCCTCGCACGGTCATCGTCCCCGGCGACGGCATGGCCTTCGAGCGGATGATCTTTACCGGGTCAGGGAATGGCATCGCCGGCGCCGCGGCCCTCGCCCTCGACGCCCACGCCCGCATGAACGGCGGCGCCGTCACGGAGCTTCGAGGCCGCCTCGTCGACCCCGCGGGCAACCCCATCGGAGGCAGCGAGACGCTCGGCTCCATCGAGGTCTACGAGCCCGGGAGCAGCACCCCCGACGACCCCGCCACCGTCGCCCCCTGGTCGCAGGTGGTCCCCGGCCCCGACGGGACCTTCCGCGTGCGAGTCCCCTCCGGGCGCTCCTACCGGCTCCAGCTCCACCGCTTCGGCAGAGCCCATGGAGAGGCCATCGCGGTGCAGGCCGTGGGGGCGGTCACGGTGCTCCCCGACATCGTTCGCCCGGCCCCTTCGAGGCTCACGGTGCGGGTCACCGACGCGGTCTCGATGCAGGGCGTCGACGCCGAGCTGGTGCTCATCCCCGCCGAAGGGACCGCGGCCTCCCTCGAAGGCACCGTCCACGGCTTCTTCGGACAGGGCTGCGCGCCCTACCTCGGACCTCCCCATGGGGCCTCCCCCGGGTGCAACCGGGCCCTGGCGCGCGGGGGCTCCACGGACTTCGCGCTGCCCCCGGGGAGCTACACCGTCTACGCCCACGCGGGGCTCCATCGCACCCTCGGCCACGGGACCGTCACCGTCGCCGAAGGGGCCTCCGCCTCGGTGGACATCACCCTCCGAGACGTCGCGGTCTTCCCGACCGGATCGCTCATGGGAGACTTCCACGTCCATGGAGGGAGGAGCTTCGACACGGCGCTCCCCGACCGGGAGCGGGTGCTGTCCTTCATGACCTCCGGGGTCGACGTGGTGATCGCCACCGACCACGACGTCTGCACCTCCTACGACGACACCCTTCGGGCGCTGGGGCTCTCCGACCGCATCACGGTGATCTCGGGCTCCGAGATCACGGGCCTGGTGCCCTTCCTCATCCGCCCTGGATCGACCGTGCCCCGCACCCTCGGCCACTGGAACTTCTGGCCCCTGCGCCGCGACCCCACGGAGATCAACGACGGCTCTCCCTACGACGAGCGCCAGGAGCCCGGTCAGCTCTTCGATCGGATGAGGGCGAGGGTGGGCGAACAGGGGGTGATCCAGTGCAACCACCCGGTGGCGGAGATGAAGGTGGGGCGCGACGAGGGCTACCTCCGGGCGCTCGGCTACGACCCGCGGCAGGCCTTCCCGATGTCCGAAGACGGGAGCGGCGCGGGGATGGTCTGGCGGCGCCCCGGCGGGCCGACGCGCCATCGCAACATCGATTGGGACACCCAGGAGGCCATGAACGGCGCCGGGGTGGTGCTCAACCTGGGATACCGGGCGCTGTGGTTCCAGATGTTGTCGCAAGGGATCATCCGTGCGGCGACGGCCAACAGCGACTCGCACTCGCTCAACACGGAGACCATGGGCTATCCCCGCAACGTGGTGCTGGGGAGCTTTCCCCGGACGGGCTTCGACCGCGACGCCTTCAACGCCGCCGTGCGGGGCGGGCGGATGGTGGGCACCAACGGTCCCTTCATCGAAGCCACGGTGATGGGGATGGATGGCAGCCCGAGAGGTCCTGGGGTGACGCCCTTCGCTCCGGGGCTGGGGGCGGTGTTGAACGTGGAGGTGAGGGCCGCTCCCTGGGTGGGCGTCACCGAGGTGAGGGTGATCGTCAATGGAACGGTCGCCCGCACCATCACCGGCGCCGCCATCCAACAACCCGCAGACCCTTATGGACACGAGGGGGTGCTGCGATGGCGGGGCACGATTCCGCTGTCGGAGCTCACGGGTGGACGAGACGCGTGGGTGGTGGTGGAGGCGGGGATGCCCATTCCCCGGGCGGCCGACGTCGCGGACGAGGACGGCTACGACGGCTACATCGACCACGTCGACGGCGACGGCGACGGGGCCATCGACGACACCGGGATGCTGCGACCGCCCCCGAGCGACCCGAGATATCCATTGGACATCGTGGCGCCCGGGAGCCTTCCCTTCGCGTTCACCAACCCCTTCCTGGTCGACATGGACGGTGGTGGCTGGAGGGCTCCCCGATGAGCGCCCGAATCGCTGCGATGAGCGCCCTGCTCGGGCTGTCGCTGGTGACCCCCCTCGCGGCGGCCCAAGGCTCGACGGTGTGTGAGCGAGGGAGGATC
This sequence comes from Myxococcaceae bacterium, assembly GCA_004297725.1. Taxonomy (GTDB): domain Bacteria; phylum Myxococcota_A; class Polyangia; order Polyangiales; genus SCUS01. The sequence continues at coordinate 30,002 of SCUS01000128.1, forward strand.
GGTCCGCGGTTGCCGCTGGGGGTGACGCTGGGGGAGGCCGACCTCGGAATGACCCCATCGCCCTGCGGAGGTCGGGTGTTGTCCCTTGAAGGAAGGGGCACCGCGCTGCTGGAGCTCGATGACTTCTATGGCGCCATCGACGCCGGGGCGGTGATCTCCGGGAGCTATCCGTTGAGCGATCGATGGTGGCTCTCCGGGGCGATCGCTCCGTTGCAGTTTCGCTTCGTGCAGAACGCCAGCATCGCGGCGACCACGCTCGGCCTCGGGGCGACCACCCTGGGGCTTCACGCATGGCTGGTGGACGGACCGCGCTGGAGGGTGTCCGCGTATGGTCGGCTGAGGGTTCCGACGGAGACCGGGAGGCAGTACGCCGCGACGGTGGGGGTGGAGCCCGGGGTGGCGGCGCTGTGGAGCCCGTCGCCGCGGGTGACGGTGGCCCTCGGGGCGTCGCTCCAGGGGCTGTTCACGGTGCTCGGGAGCCATACCGTGTCGCGTATGACCGCGCAGGTGACGGCGGACGTCGGGGTGCTGCTGCGCTGGTTCGAGCCGGTGCTGGGCGCCGAGCTGCGGGTGGGTACCGACGACGACGGGGCCTTCGAGTACATCGCCCCGAAGCTGGGGC
>SCUS01000129.1 GCA_004297725.1 Myxococcaceae bacterium
ACACCTGGCAGTTGTTGGCCGGGTTGAGGTCGCCGCTGGTGAAGCACACCCCGCCGATGCGGCAGAAGCCCTCGTCCAGCAGGCCGTCGCAGTCGTTGTCGATCCCGTCGCAGACCTCCGGCGACCCGGCCCCCGCGGTGGCCGAGCAGGCGGTGCCTCGACCGTCCGCCGTGCACACCAGGGCCCCGACCCGCGCGCAGGCGCCGACGCCCACGGTGCACGCTCCGCTCAGGTAGCCGTAGGAGAGCGCCGGGGCGCGGACCATGATCTGCCCTTGGGAGCCGTTGATGTTCCCCGCGTAGCAGCTCGCGTCGTAGCAGCTCGCCCAGCCGCTCGCCGTGAGACCGAAGGAGCCGCCCGGCACGTCGCGCAGGTGAAACTGGTCCGTCGCGGCGGTGTAGCCGATCCAGCCGAACATCCCCGGCGAGCACGGCCCGGAGACCGTGGCGGGCGTCCCGTTGAAGAACTCGGCGCCCCCCCAGGCGGAGACGAAGTTCGACGGCACCGTGTGACGGAAGACGTTGGCGCCCCAGCTCTTGCCCGCGGCGTAGCTGCCGAAGAGCATCTGCGTCACCGGCAGGCCGACCCCGAAGGCGTTGAGCGAGTAGGCCGCCGCGTCGTTGCGCACCGCGCCCTGCGCCGAGCGCCAGCCGAAGCTCGCGCCCCCGTCGCCGCCCGCGCAGCCGGGGCCCCAGCCGCCCGGTCGGGAGCGGCCCACCAGCGTCCAGCCCGCCCCGTCGGCGGCCATGTCGCACCAGGCCTCGAAGCGCCCCGCCGTCGAGGCGCTCGTGGGGTTGAGCCAGTAGTACCCGCTGCCGATGGACATCGTCGCGGCGTAGATGTCCTCGCACGAGCGCCCCGGGCAGGCCGCGCTGCCCGCCAGGCCCTCGTCCACCCGGCCGTCGCAGTCGTTGTCGACGCGGTCGCACACCTCCACGCCGGGGACGCACCCCGTGGGGCGGATCCACGGGTCGTCGACCAGGCCGTCGCAGTCGTTGTCGACGGCGTCGCACAGCTCCGTCGTCGGGGCGCGGGTGATGACGTTCGTCGGACACAGCGCCGACGAGCCGGTGCAGCTCTCCGCCGGGTCGCAGGCCGCGATCGTGCCCGACGCGCGGCACACCGTGCTCGACGGCAGGAACGCATCCGAGGGACACGTGTTGCTTCCGTTGCAGGTCTCGGCCACGTCGCACACGCCCGCCACCGCGCGGCACACGGTGCCCGCCGCGACGACCCCATCGGCCGGGCACGCCGCGGTGCTTCCCGTGCAGCGCTCCGCCACGTCGCAGCCGCCCGACAGCGCCGCGCGACACACCGTGCTCGACGCCGCGAAGCCATCGGCCGGGCACGCCGACCCGCTTCCGTTGCAGCTCTCGGCCACGTCACAGACGCCCGCCGAGGCGCGACACACCGTCCCGCCCGGGACGCTGCTCCAGCTCGTCGGCCCCGACACCGTCGACGACGGCACCGTGCACACCTGGCAGTTGTTGGCCGGGTTGAGCTGCCCGCTGGTGAAGCACGCTCCGCCGATGCGGCAGTAGCCCTCGTCCACCGACCCGTCGCAGTCGTTGTCCAGGCCGTCGCAGAGCTCGGCGCTCGGGCCGACGTTGCGGTTGCACACGATCCCGCCGGCCGTGCACGCCGTCGTGCCCGCCGCGCAGACCCCCGCCTGGCCCGTGTCGCACGACACCCCGCCGCCGACCCCGCCCTCGTCGGTCGAGCCGTCGCAGTCGTCGTCGACGCCGTTGCAGATCTCCGCGCTGCTCGTCCCGGGCACCGACACCCTCGGCCCGAGCGAGCCGCCCACCGCGTAGCCCGGGCTGCTCGTCCCGCTCACCGAAGGCGCCCTCACGGCGATGCGACCGACGCCCCCGACGCCGCCAGGGTAGGCCCCGCCGCAGGTGCACGACCCCCCGACGCCGCCGCCCGAGGAGACCAGGCCCGACAGCGTCGCCGCCAGCGTCGACTCCAGCCAGATCGCTCCGCCCGCGCCGCCGCCGCCGCCGCCCATGCCGCAGCCCACGCCGCCGCACGCGCCGTTGTTGCCGTCGCCGCCCGGTGCCCCGCTCGCCGTCACGGTGCCCCGCACGATCAGCTGCGCCCCTCGCATGAAGACGATGCCGCCGCCGCCGCCGCCGCCCCCGGCGAAGGCGCCGTCCTCGTCGCCGCCTCCCTCGCCGCCCGCTCCTCCGAAGAGCAGCGCCGCGTCCAGGCTCGAGCCCGCGGCCGAGCCGCCGGTGCCTCCGGGCTGGGAGCTCGTCCCGGCGCCGCAGCCGCCGAGGCCCGATCCCGTGGCGCCCGTGGCGCCAGCGCTCCCGTAGGCCCCGCCGCCGCCGGCCGCGCAGTCCTGCCCCCGGCTGCCTCCGCCGCCGCCGCTGCCGTTGGCCGCGGTCGAGCCGCCGCCTCCGCCCAGCGAGGACTCTCCCTGCACCCCGGTGACGCAGCGGTTGAAGCACCCGTGCTGCGTCCCCCGGAAGCCCCGGCCGCTCATGCTCACGGCGCCGTCGATGGTGACCGCCCCGCTCGCCAGGTAGACCAGGATCCCTCCGGTGCTCCCGTCCCACGAGGGCGCCACCAGCGTGCCCCCGGAGGCCACCGTCACCAGGGTGTACTCGGGCACCAGCACCGCCTGCGCCCGGCTGCTCCCGGCGCTGGAATAGCTGCTCGACAGGGCGGTGTCGATGGTCGCCGTCGTCCCGCTCAGCGAGCGGATCTGCCGTATCTCATAGGCCCCGGCGCCCGTCCCCTGGCTCTGGTGCACCAGCACCAGGCGACCCACCGAGAAGCCCGACGCGCTGCCCAGGGAGAGCACCGTGCCCCCGGCCGCGCCGCTCACGGGAGTGCGCACCGTGTCGATGGTCGTCGTCGCGCCGCTCGCGACGCTGAGCGCCCCGTCGAGGCCCCGGCCCGTCGTCGCGGGGCCCGTCGCAACGCAGCTCTGGGGCGTCCCGCTGAGGCAGGTCGCGACCGTGCGGGCGCACACGCCCACCCCGCAGGAGGTCAGCCCGAGGCCCTCGTCCACCGAGGCGTTGCAGTTGTTGTCCTGCCCGTCGCAGACCTCCAGCGTCGGGAGCACCTCGCCTGGACACGTCGTCCCCCACGACCCGGCCACGCAGGTCTGCGCCCCGCTTCGGCAGAGCCCGACCCCCGAGGTTCCAGCGCCGCCCGAGTAGCAGGAGCGGACGAGCCCCTCGTCGACCGCGCCGTCGCAGTCGTCGTCGAGGTTGTTGCAGAGCTCGACCCCAGGCGAGGCCGCGGTGGCGCTGCACTGCGAGGCCAGTCCGTCGGCGCGGCAGACGACGGTGCCCGCGCGGGAGCAGGCCCCGACGCCCACGGAGCAGGCGTTGCCCAGCGTCGGGAAGTCCTCGTCGACCGCGCCGTCGCAGTCGTCGTCGAGCCCGTTGCAGCGCTCCGCCGTCGGAACCACCTGACCCGCGCAGGAGCCCCAGATGCCCGAAGCGCAGGGGGAGCTTCCTCCTCGGCAGAGCCCGACCCCGTTGGTGCCCGCGGGGCCCGTGTAGCAGGCCAGGGAGAGGCCCTCGTCGACCGCGCCGTCGCAGTCGTCGTCGAGGTTGTTGCAGGTCTCGGTGCCGCTGCCTCCGGGGACGCACACCTGCACCACGCCGCCCACGCAGTTGTTCACCGTGCGCGCGCAGAGCCCGGAGCCGCAGGTGGTGGTGCCGAGGCCCTCGTCGATCGCCCCGTCGCAGTCGTCGTCGAGGCCGTTGCAGACCTCCGCCCCCGGAACCTGCTCCCCCGGGCAGAGCGCCCCGAACACGCCGCCCACGCACGACCGTGATCCGTCGTGGCAGATGCCCACGCCGCGGGTGCCCGCGGGGCCCGTGTAGCAGCTCTGCGCGATGCCCTCGTCGACCGCGCCGTCGCAGTCGTCGTCGATGCTGTTGCAGCTCTCGACCGCGGGCAGCGTCTGCCCGGTGCACGCGCCCCACGCCCCGGTGGCGCAGGCCTGCAGGCCGTCGCGGCATCGCCCCACCAGCCGGGTGCCCGCGGGGCCCGTGTAGCAGCCGCGAGCCACGCCGTTGTCGATGGCGCCGTTGCAGTCGTCGTCGAGGTTGTTGCAGCTCTCCGTCACCGGGGTCACCTGGCTGGTGCACACGCCCCAGGCGCCCATGGAGCAGCCCTGCGTCCCGGCCCGGCAGAGCCCCACGCCGCTGGTGCCCGCGGGGCCCGTGTAGCAGCCCTGCGAGACCCCCTCGTCGACGACGCCGTTGCAGTTGTCGTCGAGGTTGTTGCAGCTCTCCGCGCCAGGCAGCGTCTGCCCGGTGCACGCGCCCCACGCGCCCGCGCTGCAGCCCTGCGTCCCTCCGCGGCAGACCCCCACGCCGCTGGTCCCGGCGGGGCCCGTGTAGCAGCCGCGGCTCACCCCGTTGTCGACGCCGCCGTCGCAGTCGTCGTCGAGGTTGTTGCAGCTCTCTGCGCCAGGGACCACCTGCCCCGCGCACGCGCTCCACGCGCCCGCCGAGCAGCTCTGCGTCCCCGCCCGGCAGACGCCGACGCCGCCGGTGCCCGCGGGCCCCGTGTAGCAGCCCTGGGTCACGCCCTCGTCGATGAGGCCATCGCAGTCGTCGTCGACGCCGTTGCAGGTCTCCGCCGCAGGGGGCCGCGTCCCGGCGCGGGTGCACACCGGCGCCCCGGTGGAGCAGTCCAGCACGCCGATGACGCACACTCCAGGCAGCGAGCAGGGAGCGCCGTTGGCGCAGGCGACGCAGTCCGCGGTGGCGTTGCAGACGCTCGACGAGCCCGGAAGCCAGCGCACCGAGCTGCCCGCCGAGGCGACGCCCGTGGTGTTGTAGCCGAGGAGGTCGAAGGCCGATCCGGTGTCTCGCTGGATGCCGATGGTGGCGTCGCCGCCGGAGCCGCGGTCCCCCTGGCCCTCCATGCGGCCGTAGAGCACGTCGATGGCGTTGGAGCCTTCGGAGAGGCTGATCTCGAAGGTGATGTGCTCGCTCGCGTTGGACGAGCCCGGCGGATAGAAGAAGTTGTCCTCCCACTCCGCGATGTACCGGCGCAGCGGGGCCGCGCCGACCGTGGCCGTGCAGATGCCGTTGCGCTGGTAGATGTCGTCCCAGAAGCCGAAGATCGTGTTCTCGACGGCGGCCGTGGGCAGCATGCTGTTCACCCACGAGTACGTGGGCAGCACGAAGGAGAGCTGGCCGTTGGAGGCGATGCCCACGTAGCTGTAGGGGCTGCCGTAGAAGCGGAACGTGAAGGGCAGGCTCTCCCCCGCCGTCCCGTCGTCGGAGCCCGGCATGAAGGTCCGGTGCCCTGCGAGGGAGCAGACGTCGACCCAGGGCATCGGCGAGGGGCGAAGTCGGGTGTAGACGTCCACCCCGGCGCCGCAGACCGTGCCCACCGGGAGCTGGGTGGCGATGGCGCAGGTGGGAGTCCCGGTCGCGCAGGAGACGCGCCCGGTCGCGCAGGCCCGCCCCGTCGCGCAGGAGGCGCCCTCGTTGCAGGGGACGCACACGCCCGAGGCGCTGCAGACCGAGCCCACGCCGCAGACCGTCCCGGGGGGCAGCGCGCCCGCGTCCACGCAGGTCTCCACCGGCCGGCCACCGGCGGCGTGGAGGCACTGGATCACGCCTCGACGGCAGGGGTCCGAGGCGATGTAGCACTGCGCCCCCATGCGGCAGATGACCTCCTCCGGAGGCGCGCAGGTGAACTGCACCTCGGTGGAGATCAGCGTCGGCGCCAGGGTCCCGTCGGGCGAGGGGATCAGCCTCGCTTGTAGTTCGAGGAAGGGGAAGTGGTCCGCGCCCACGGCGGTGGGCATCGCCGCTCGGATCGCCGCGCCCACGTCGAGGGTCGAGGGCGCCGTCGGGGCGCCGTTGGGGGCGTTGGCGAGGCGGGTCCAGGTGGCGCTCGCGAGGCCGAGCGAGGTCTGCGCCACGCGCACGCGAAACTCGATGCTGGTCCCCTGAGGGACGATCGAGGTGAAGTTGAACTGGCCCCAGTAGGGCGCGTCGATGCCGTCGCAGGACGTCCCCTCGTAGACGCGTCGGTAGGTGCCCGTGGCGCAGACCGTGGTGCCGCTCGAAGGGGTCCAGCGGATGCTGCGCCCGGCCGGAGCGACGCCCGGGGAATTGCTGCCCACCAGGTCGAAGGACGAGCCCGTCCCCTGCTGGATGCCGATGGTGGCGCTGTTGCCGGTGGCCCGATCGCCCTGGCCCTCCATCTGGTTGTAGAGGACGTCGATGGTGTGGGTCGTCTCGGCCAGCACGACCTGGTAGGTCATGTGCTCGGTCGTGTTGCCCGCGCCATCCGGCGGATAGAAGTACTGGTCGTTCCACTGGACGACGTACTCGCGGTTGGGCGAGCTGCCGTAGACCGCGATGCACTCTCCGCTGCCGCGGTTGTAGACGTCGTCCCAGAACGCGAAGATCGTGTTGGCGACGTCCGCCGTGGGGAGCGAGCTGTTGACCCACCAGTAGGTCGGGTCGACGAAGGAGATCATCCCGTTGGTGGCGATGCCCGCCGTGACGTAGGGCGCCCCGTAGAAGCGGAAGGTGAAGGGCAGCGGCAGCTGGGTGGTGCCGTCGTCGGAGCTCACCAGCACCGTCTGGCGGCCCGGCGCCGCGCAGGCGTCGCGCCAGGGCAGCGTCGAGCTCCCCCGGGTGTAGCTGCCCCCGGAGCTGCTGGTGCAGGTCGAGGTGATGCCGCCTCGCAGCCCCGCTCCGCCCGGGCAGAAGACCGCGTGCGCGGCGTTGGCCACCGCCACGTTGCTCGACCCTGCGGGGATCGGATCGGCGCCTTCGGGGCAGATCACCTGGTGGCGGCACTGCGGCGAGCAGTTGCCCGGGCACTGCGACACCACGCCGACGAAGCGGGTAGGCGTGGGGTAGTCCGGGCGCCAGCGGCGGCACTCGGACCACCGCCCCGTCTCGGGGCTCCCGGCAACCGGGTCGCAGGTGCGCTGGCCGACGTTGCAGGTCTCGGAGGCGCTGTAGCTGAGGTCGTTGTCGACGTCGCAGGGCCTCGGCTGGTCGCCGAGGCGACACTCGCAGCCCGCCCGGGTGTTGGGGAGGCGGCCGCAGTAGCACTGGTCGGTGACGCTGGCGTCGTCGTCGTCGCAGTCGACGTTGATGCAGCCAAGGCCGAAGCCGTAGCGGTCGTTGTCACGGTCGACGCAGAGGGTCGACGGGACGTCGCTCTCCTCGGAGGTCTCGGCGAGGTCCGAGGCGCCGTCGTGGGTGCCGAGGTCGTCGCTGGCGTCCATGCCCGTCGGCGCGTCGAAGGCGATGGTGATGGAGGCGTCATCGAAGCCGACGAGCGAGCCGCCGCCGCCGCAGCCCACGAGGGCCAGCAGGATCGCTGACGGAATCCACCGGGCCTTCATCGGGCGCCTCGACCCTTCGACGCCAGAGACGCGGCCGGGCCTGCATGGAACACCACCAACATATCGATAGGAGCTACGCGCTTCCAAGACGAGCGCAATTGATAACGATCAACCTATTGCATACGGCTGATACAGCACCGACAAGACAAACAGAAAACACCTTGAAATAAAGCATATTTATAGAAACATCACCGCACCAAACAACTCTTTATCCATAACGGACTTAATTGCGCACTACGCAACCTTTATGGACCACGCAATCGTTACCCAACAGCTACGCAACGATTGCCGACCACGGCCGCCCGGTGGCCCCGGGGCGGCGATCGCGGGCCCCCTTCCCATCTGACCGAGGTCAACTCGCGCTCGGCCGGGCGCTCCCAGAGTCGTCGCCCGTGATGACCTCTTCCCCTCGCTTCGTGTCCTGCGCGCTGGGCGCGTGGCTCCTCACCTCGACCGCGCTCGCGCAGCCCTCGCGAAGCGCCGCCTCGCCCCCTCCGCCCACGGGACCCGTGGCGCTGAGCGCGCCCGCGAGCGACCGGGTCGTCGACCAGGCGAGGTTCCTGTTTCCGCAGACGCAGGGGTGGTTTCGACTTGTCGCGGGGGCGGTCTTCACCGCGGGCTTCGACGGCCGGCTGGTGCCCGACTACGACTCGCTCACCCACCCCCGGGTGAGGCGCGCCGACAACGCCGGGTACACCATCGTCCCTCGCTACCCGCTGCGCTTCGACGGCTGGATGCGCATCGCCAGCGGGCAGCACCCCGACGCCTGGGTCGAGCTCCGGCCCGTGGACGCCCGCGGCGCGGTGGCCTCGCAGCAGGACGGCGTGCTCGTCTACCCCGACGCCTTCGTCGACACCGACGTGCTCTACAAGTCCACGCCCACGCACGCGGACGAGTACCTGCTGGTGCGCTCCAGGGCGGCGCCCACCGAGTGGACCTACCGCTTTCGCAGGGGTCCTCGCATCACGGCCATCCGCCAGACGGGTACCGCCATCGAGGCCGTCGACTCCCAGGGCCGCGCGTGGCTGCGCGCAGGGAGGCCCGTGGCCGTCGACCGCAGCGGCCACCGGGTGACCGGCGAGGTCGTGGTGCGCGACAACACCCTGGTGGTGCGCATCGACCTCAGCACCCTCGAGATGCCCGCGCTGGTCGACCCCGACTGGACCTCCACCGCGGACATGTCCTACGGGCGCTTCTACGCCGCCGCCAACGTGCTCCCCTCCGGGCGCGTGCTCGCCACCGGCGGCTGCTCGGCCTCGGTGTGCAGCGGCGACCTGACCCTGCCCGCCTGCCGCACGGTGCTGCGCGAGGCCGAGACGCTGGAGCTCGGCTCCCGCACCTGGTCGCGCGCTGGCGACGACACCGTGGGGCGCTTCTTCCACGCCGCCGAGAGCCTGGAGTCGGGCGCCGTGCTGGTCGCCGGAGGCTGCATCGATCCGGCCTGCGCGAGCACCACCCCCTCGGTGACCGTCTACGACCCGGCGAGCTCGAGCTTCGGCGCCGTGGGGTCGCTCGCCGAAGGGCGCGCGGGCATCGCCAGCATCCGGCTGAGGGACGGGCGGGTGCTGCTCGCCGGAGGCTGCTCGGGGGCGACCTGCTCCGCGAGGGTCGAGCTCTACGACCCGAGGACCCGCACCCTCACCGCAGCCGCCCCGATGGCCACCGCCCGGGGCCGCGCCGAGGTCGTGCTGCTGCGCGACGGCCGGGCGCTGGTGACCGGCGGATGCACCTCCATCCAGTGCGCGGGCGTGCTCGCCTCCGCGGAGGTCTACGACCCGACCGCCGACCGATGGACCAGCGCCACCCCGATGTCCACGCCTCGCGGCGGGCACTTCGCGGCGCTGCTCGACGACGGTCGGGTGCTGGTCGGAGGCGGATGCCCGGACGGGGCGTGCACCAGCTTCCTTCGCTCGACGGAGATCTACGACCCCGCGATGGCGCGCTTCGCCCCGGGGCCCTCGATGATGCAGATGCGCGTCGGGGCGGAGGCGGTGCGGATGCCCGACGGGCGGGTGCTCATCAACCAGGGCTGCTCGGGGCGCACCGACTGTGACCTCAGCAACGAGGTCTTCAACCCCAGGACCTCGACCTTCGCCCGCATCGAGGACGCCGTCACCTCGCGAGCCTTCCACTCCTTCGTGCTCCACGAGCGCGCCCACCTCGCGGTGGCCATCGGAGGCTGCCAGCCCCGCACCTGCTCCTGGTGGAACGAGACCTATGACCTCTCCAACATCCACCCCGTCGAGGACGGTGGGGTCGATGCCGGGGCCTCGGATGTTCCCTCCGACGCGTCGAGCGACGTGCCCCGCCGCGACGCCGGCCCGAGGCCCGACGTCAGCGACGCGGCGGCCCCCGATGCGCCCGCTCCCCTCGACGCCGCCACGCTCCCTCCGCCTGGAGCGCGCAGCAACGCCTGCGGCTGCACCGTGGTCGGCAGCACCGGCAGCGGCCTCCTCGGGAAGATCGGGCTCGCGGCGCTGGGCCTCGCGCTGACCGCCCGCCGCCGCCGCAGGGGCGCGCGATGAAGACCACCGCCCTCCTCGGCGTGGCGGCACTGATCGCCGGCTGCGAGGCCTCCTCGCCCTCCCCTCCCCCGGTCGACGCCGGAGCCGACGTGGGCCCCGACGTGGTCCTCGACGCGGGAGAGACCCTCGATGTGCTCGACGCGGCCCTCGACGAGGCGGCCCTGGATGTCGCCCCGGCGGACGCCGCGTGCTCGACGGCGTGCGGCGAGTGCGAGGCCTGCCGCGGGGGGCGCTGCGAGTCCCTCGGCGCAGCGGCCTCGGGGCGCTTCGTGACCACCGGGTGGAGCCACTCGCTCACCATCGACGGCGCCCGGCGGCTCTGGGCCTGGGGCGACAACGGCACCGGTCAGCTCGGGGTCGGCGACCTGCTCTCCCGCCGCGTCGGCACGCCCGTCTCCGGCGGTGGCGAGTGGCGCCTCGTGGCCGCTGGATCACGGCACTCCTGCGGCATCCGCACCGACGGGTCGCTCTGGTGCTGGGGGGTGAACGTGCACGGCCAGCTCGGCGTCGGGGACACCCTCGACCGCAACGCCCCGACGCGCGTGGGCGACGCCAGCGACTGGACGGAGGTCACCTGCGGAGGGCTTCACACCTGCGCGACGCGGGAGGGCGGGACGCTCTGGTGCTGGGGCGCCAACCCCGCCGGGCAGCTCGGCCTCGGCGACGCCACCGGAGACCGCTCCACGCCGCAGCGGGTGGGCACCGAGCTCGGATGGCGGGGGATCGCCGCGAAGGGCCGCTTCAACTGCGGGATGCTCGGGGCAGGGTCGCTCTGGTGCTGGGGCGACAACTCCGACGGCCAGCTCGGCGTCGGCGACCGCACCGACCGGAGGGCGCCGGTGCCCATCGCCTCCGCGAGGGTCTGGGCGGCGGTGGGGCCGAGCCCCCTGCACGCGTGCGCGGTCACCAGCGCGGGGGAGCTGTTCTGCTGGGGTTCCAACGACTATGGCCAGCTCGGAACGGGCGGCCGCACCCCCTCGCTCACCCCCGTCCGCTCGGGCTCCGACTCCGACTGGACCTCCGTGGCTTCGGGCTTCCAGCACACCTGCGGGCTGCGCCGCGACGGCCGTCTGCGCTGCTGGGGCGACGGCGCCGCCGGGCAGCTCGGCACCGGCGACCTGACCCTTCGAGAGGTGCCGACGCGGGTGATGTCCGAGGCCACCTTCACCTCGGTGGCCGCGGGCATCGGCCACACCTGCGCCCTGGAGACGGCGGGCCGGGTGCGCTGCTGGGGCGACGGCGGCCGCGGGCAGCTCGGCGACGGCGGCAACCGGGCGCGCTCGTCGCCGACGGGGTCGTGTCTCGCGGCGGGGCCCTGAGCGCTGCGCTACTCCCATCGTTGTCCATCGCCGTGGAAACGCCGCCCGATGCACGTTGCCCGTCGTCGCGGAGACGCCGCCCGATGCACGTTGCCCGTCGTCGCGGAGACGCCGCCCGATGCACGTTGTCCATCGTCGAGGAGACGCCGCCCGATGCACGTTGTCCATCGTCGAGGAGACGCCGCCCGATGCACGTTGTCCATCGTCGCGGAGACGCCGCCCGATGCACGTTGCCCGTCGTCGCGGAGACGCCGCCCGATGCACGTTGTCCATCGTCGAGGAGACGCCGCCCACTCCGCGGTTGCGGGCGGCCCGCGAGCGGGCCTGCAACCGCTGAAGTGGGAGCCTGGGGCTGATCGTCCCGCCTTCGCGGGACTCTCTGCAGGAGCATCGAGCGCTGGAGCGCTCGATGAAGAGGGCGTAGGTGCTCTCGCGCAGAAGCAGGACAAGGCGCTGAGCGTCGCATGGAGTTCCATCGCGGCGGTCGAGACCCAACCGACGGTCGCGCCAGCGACCGGCGCTCCTTCAGCAAGCCCTGCGAAGGCAGGGCGCCCAGTTCCAGGACCCCACTTCAGCGGTTGCAGGCCCGCTCGCGGGCCATCCGCAACCGCGGAGTGGGCGGCGTCTCCGCGAAGAGGAGAGCAACGAAGAGCCGCCTTACTCCCACCAGCTACGGTTGGTGTGGTGGTCGTGGCCGAAGGTGAGGCCGGCCGCGGTCGCGGTCCCTTCGAGGCCCGAGCCGTGGTCTCCGCGCGGGTCGTAGACGCCGTTGTCGTTGAGGTCGATGAAGAGAAAGACCCGGTACGCCACGCCGGGGCGCAGCACCCTGGGCAGGCGCAGCGCGAAGGCGTCGGCGCCGCTCATCGCCTCGTCGCGGTAGAGGGCCACGGTGCGCCCGGAGACCGCCTCGGTGACCGTGAGGTCGAAGCGGACGCCCTCGTGCACCTCGAAGCCTCGGAGGGTGCCGACCAGGTCGGAGCGGTCCGCCGGGAGGGGCGCGGGCTCGCCGGGAGCGGCCTCGGAGGAGAGCGTGAGCGAGTAGGGAGGCGCTGTGGGAGCGAGCGCGTGGGACGCGGTGTCGGATGGCCCGAAGCGCCCGTCGCCGTCGCGGTCGATGTACCAGTCGAGGCGGGAGGGCGAGGCGCCCATCGCTCCAGCGAGGAGGAAGCGCTCCGTCCCGGTCGTGACCGAGCGCAGCACCACCAGCGCGTCGAGCGAGCCCTCGCGGCCCACCAGGCGAAACTCGGCGCGGCGCCCTCGCTCGGCGGTCCAGCTTCCGAGGCGGAGCTCGAGGTCTCGCGAGCGGTCCCTCGGGGCGTCCGCGCTCGCGGCGTCGGGCGCGGAGGTCTCCGGCGCGTCGACGTCGAGCGCCGCATCGAGCTCGTGGACGTGGGCGTCGGGCGAGATCTCGTGCGTCTCGTGGCAGCCTGGCGCGAGGACGAAGGCCGCCCCGAGGGTCAGCCAGGGTCGAAGGAGCGTGGCGGGTTTCATCGGCGATGATCATCGAAGGCCGACGACGATCGGCTCTTGACCGGGGTCATGCCGACGGCCCTCGCGGATCACCCGGGCTGCCAGCGCGCCGGAGAGCGCGGCGTCGAGCCCACCGGAGAGCAGCACCGCCGGCGAGAGGTGGGAGTCCACCCGCATCTCCGTCACCACCACGATCACGCGCCGAGGGCACCCGGGAGAGCGCCCCGGCCACAGGGAGCCTCACCACGCCGAACTCCTGTCCGATGGAGCTTCGGGGAGCTGAACGGTCACCTGTTGTGGCCGCAGCGCCACGCCCGTCGACCGCACGATCGACGCGCTGGTACTGTCGCCCGATGCGACGGGCGGCAGCAGCGGCGGGGTGGGTGTTGCTCGTGGCAGGGTGCGAGCAGCCGCGCACGGAGCTGGTGGCGCGCGTGGAGTCCGAGGTCGCCTGGGGCGCGGGGCGCACCGTCCAGAGCGTGACCCTCACCGTGCGCCGGGGCGGACCCACCGGCCCGCTGCGGAGCGCCCGCACGACGGCGCTGGGCGTGGGTGGCGAGCGGCGACCGCTCCCGCTGCTGGTGGGCATCGTCCCGGCCGATGACACCGACACGCCCGTCTGGATCGAAGCCCTCGGGTGCCGCGCCCCCAACGGGTGCACGGTGGCCACCGCGGCGGTGGCGCAACGCGCGGTGGTGCGCTTCGCGGTCGGGCAGACCGAGGAGGTGACGCTGCTCCTGGCGTCGGCGTGCGTGGGCGTGACCTGCGGGGGCGATGAGCGATGCGGGAACACCGGGCGCTGCGAACCGGCGACGCGGGCGGTGGTGCGCCCGTTCGCTGGGAGCGACGCGGGGACGATGGTCGATGGGGCGATGGACGCTGGCAGGGTCGATGCGGCGACCGTGTTCGATGCGCTGACGATCAACGACGTCCCTGCGACCGTGGACGTGCCGATGGTCGATCAATCGGTAATCGTGGATCGTTCCGCGGTGGTAGATGCTGGAGTAGATACGGCGCTTCCGGACGACTGCCCCGCGAGCATGACGACTCCCTGTCCTGGTCGATGCGTCAACACATCTTTAGACCCGCTGAATTGCGGCGCCTGCGGTCGCACGTGTGCGACCGTCGGGGCAGTCTGTGCAGCGGGCATGTGCGTCTGTCCTGGGGGCGGTACCTCTTGTGGGGGCACATGTGTCGACATCGGGATCGATCCGGCGAATTGCGGCGCTTGCGCACGAGTTTGCGCGGACGGTGAGGTATGCAGGGCAGGCGCTTGCACATGTCCCGCTCCGCGGACGATATGCGGCAGCATATGCAGTCTAACTCGGTCAGACCCCGCACACTGCGGTGCGTGTGGCCACTCATGCACGACAGGCATGAGGTGCTGGGACGGCGCGTGTTCTGATGTTAGAGTCACGCAGATAGCCGCTGGTGGAGTGCATAGTTGCGCACGACTTTCAGACGGATCCGCTCGGTGCTGGGGTTACAACCGGCACAACGAATTCGGCGACGGCACTGAACTTGATCACGTTATACCCGTAGTGGTGCCGACTTTCGCCGGAGCGCTTGAAGTTCATTCCGGCATCAACAGGATGTGTGCTCTGATCACCGACGGGTCCGTCCGATGCTTGAATTCCCACTTAACTGCGCCGTCAAGCACTGCCCGGCAGTTCGTCCTTGGTGGAGATCAAAATTGGACGTGCCAGCGTCTTGCCGGTGGAACGGTGCAGTGCTGGGGGGCCAACGATCACGGCGAACTCGGAGATGGCACCACGACCGCTCATGCGATGCCCGCCGACGTCCCGGGACTCCGAGGGGTTACATTTCTTGCGACCGGCGGCCATTCCACTTGCGCAGTCCTCGACGACGCCACGGTCCGATGTTGGGGCTACAACGCACAGGGACAACTCGGTGACGGGACGCGCATCGATAGAACGGCACCCGTGGCAGTCCTCGGACTCACGGGCGTAGTCGATCTCGCGATTGGTGGGAGCCATTCGTGCGCACGACTCCGAGACGGCACGGTGCAGTGCTGGGGGAATGGTTCCAGCGGTCAACTTGGCGATGGCGCTCCAATTCGCAGTGTACCCGCAATGGTTCCTGGCCTCACGAACGTCGCGCAGATCGTGTCTGGCACGCAGCACAGTTGTTCGCTCATGACTGGCGGGACAGTTCGTTGCTGGGGCTCCAACAGTTTTGGCGTGCTCGGCGATGGTTCATCGATGGTTCAAAGGACGCCTGTGGCGGTGTCCGGACTGTCGGACGTTTCTAGTTTGGCGTCGACCCGCAACCATGTGTGCGCGCTTCGTGCTACGGGTGATGTCCTCTGCTGGGGGCATAACGGCGAGGGTGAGATCGGCGACGGCACCGAAGGACGGCTCGACACTGGTGCAGGCGGAGACCGGCCCACTCCGACTCGTGTTCTGTGGTGAACACGAGAAGTCGGGACCGGAACATTCGTCATTACTCATCAGGGTTGCGGGACCCGTCGGCGATCGCCTTGGTTTCTCGGTGGAGATACCGTCAGTTTGACGTCGGGGGAGGCCAGGACAACTAGGAAGCCAGCAAGCAGGAGAGCCGAGCGCTGGGCGTGGTAGGAGTGGAACATGGCCCCGATGGAGTGCCCACGGTGCGTGGCGGAGCGACGGGGGCGGAGCGTGCGTGTGGCGGTACGCATCGCGGCAACCATCGCGCTCGCGGCCTTCGTGGTCTTCTCGCTGGCGATCCAGATCGAGGCCCGTGGCCCGTGGCCTGTGGATGAGAGATGGGTCTATTCGCTCGCGCTGCTGTCCTTTGTGTTCGCGTGCGCCTCGTTGGAATTCAGCGCCCTCGTTCGCCGCCTGGCACTGCGCGCCGCCACGCCGCTCCCCGCGCCGCCCGCTGACCCGATCACTCACTACCGCGAAGGTGGGCCGCTGGAGTGCCCGCGCCACCCGTTCGCGCGGTAGGGGTAAGGGTACGCTCGGACGGTGCCAGCGGTCGCCCGGGGCAGCCCATTCAAGGTGCCGATGCGCCCGTCGCCGAGCCCTTCAGGGCTATCGCTTCAACCCATCTCGGTGGAGCGCCCAACGCTTCCCCGGTACGACCGCGAGGCGTCGGCGACCAGCGCCAGACCGCGAGCGTCAGCGAGCGGATGCGACCTGCCACGCTGCCTGTCGTCGTCTGGAAACGTCGCCGGTTTCCGGGCAGCGGCGTCAGAATGCCGCGCTGGCAGCGTGGCAGGTCGCATCCGCTCGCTGACGCTCGCGGTCTGGCTCTGGTCGCTGATGACCTCGCGGTCGTACCGGGGACTCCTCGCTGCCGACCTCGCGGTCGTACCGGGGACTCCTCGCTGCCGACCTCGCGGTCGTACCGGGGACTCCTCGCTGCCGATCTCGCGGTCGTACCGGGGACTCCTCGCTGTCGGCCTCGCGCTCGCACCGGGGAAGCGTTGAGCGCTCCATCGAGCTGTGTAGAAGCGATAGCCCTGTAGGACGCAGCGACGGGCGCATCGAACCTTGAACAGTGCTCCATGAAGCCGCCAAAGCACTGGAGTCAGCCTTGGCCCCCATCCGAAGGCCTCGCGCGGCGCCGACGCTCCCCGCGCCTCACCCCGGCTGCCAGCGCACCAGCCTCCGCTCCAGCGCGACGAGCGCGCCGGAGAGCGCGGCGTTGAGCCCACCGGAGAGCAGCACCACCAGCCAGAGGCGCTCGGGGCGGTACTCCTGCAACGCGGCCAGCGCCCTCACCCCGAGGCCGTAGCGAGAGCCCACCAGCATCTCCGTCACCACCACGATCACCAGCGCGGTGGTGAGCGCCAGCCGAGCTCCCATGAGCAGCGCCGGCAGCGCCTCGGGAACATACAGCACCCGAAACGCCGCCCAGCCCCGGAGGCCCGAGAGCCGCACCACGTCGGATCTCGCCGCGGGCACCCGGGCGAGCGCCGAGGCCACCGGGAGCATCACCACGCCGAAGCCCCCGAAGGCCACCGCCGCGAGCCGCGAGCCCTCGTGGTAGCCAAAGCCCATCAGCAGCAGCGGGTACACGAGGATGGGCGGTATCGACCGGACGAAGTCCGCCGTGGGCTCCACCGCGCGCCAGAGCGATGGGCGCCCTCCGAGCCACACGCCCGCCACGCCGCCCAGCAGCACCGCGACCCCGGCGCCCGCCAGCACCCTCGCCAGCGTGTCGCCGAGGTCACGGAGCAGCGTCCCGTCGCCCGCCCCCTCGACGGCGGCGCGGGTCATCTCCGCGAGCGTGGGCACCGAGTGCTCGCGCCCCCACGAGGTCATCGAGGCCATCCCCCAGAGCGCCAGCAGCGCGAGCGGCGCCATCGCCCTCCGCAGCCACCCCATCGCGCTCATGGAGCCTTCACCCCCAGCACCGCGGCCTCCAGCGCAGCGCGGCCCACGGACACCGGCTGGTCCTCCACCAGCTCCCCCGCGGTGCCGCCGAGCACCACCCAGCGCGTGGCCAGCGAGAGCACGTCGTCGAGGTCGTGGCTCACCAGCACGCACCCGAGGCCCCGCGCCTCCAGCGAGGCCGCGAGGCGGAGGCGGAGCGACGCGCGCGTCGACACGTCGAGGGCCGAGAGCGGCTCGTCGAAGAGCACCACCTGCGACTGCCAGGCGAGCGAGCGGGCGAGCGCCACCAGCTGCTGCTCACCGCCAGAGAGGCGCTGCGGCGTCTGCCCCAGCAGCGATCCAGGGAGCCCCACCACGGCGATCGCGTCGTCGAGGCGCGCGTCGTGCTCCCGGGTGCTGAGCGCGAGCGCCCGCAGCGGCAGCGCCACGTTGTCCCTCACCGAGAGCCATGGCAGCAGGCTGGCGCGGTAGTCCTGCGGCATGTAGCCGACGCAGGGAGGGCGGCGGAGCGATCCGCTCTCGGGGCGAGCGAGGCCCGCGATGGCGCGCAGCAGGGTCGACTTGCCGATGCCGTTGCGCCCGAGCAGCGCCACCCGCTCCCCTCGCCCGATGCAGAGCGAGACGGGCGCGGCCCCGGCGAAGGCCCGCACCGCGCGCAGCTCGATGAGCGCCTCGGAGCTCACCGGGCCTGCGGCAGGAAGGCCCTCACCGACACCTCCCGGTCGAGGATGCCCAGCGCTCGCTCCCGGGTGATCTCCGGGGCCAGCACGTCGCCGGCCTCGCGGGAGGTGCGGTAGAGCGACCGGGGGTAGGCGTCGACGAAGGCCCGCTCCTCCGGGCGGAGGGAGTCGGCCATCGCCCGACGGGCGGCCGCGGGGTCGGCGCGGGCGGCCTCGATGGCCTCGTCGACGGCGGCGACCAGCCGGGCGGCGACGGAGGGAGAGCGGTCGGCGAAGGACCCGGAGAGCACGAAGGTGCCGAAGCGGAAGGGAGAGCCGAGGCGCTTCGCGCAGGGCGGCCCGTCGTCGATCACCTCGGCCACGCCGCGGGCGATCATCGCGGTGGCCATCGGATCGTTGGTGAACATCATGTCGACGCCTCCCCGGGCGAGCGTCTGCGCCTGTAGCGCGGGCTCGACCGGCACCACGGTGACCGTCGCCGGGTCGACGTGGGCCGCGCTCAGCATCGCCGTGAGCCAGCGCCGGTACGCCACCGTCGGCAGCACCCCCACCCGGCGTCCACCGGCGTCGGCGGGGAAGCGGAGACCGCCGCCGCGGCGACCCAGCACGTAGCTGAGACGGTGGGCCTCGTCCTCCTCCAGGGTGGTCACCACCCGAGGGGGGACGGCCGCTCTCGACGAGGCCAGCAGCACGATGGGCCAGGCCGCGTAGCCCGCGGCGTCGATGCGCCCCTGGGTCACGTCGTCGACCATCGGCTGCGCGGTGGGGTAGGAGCGAAGCGTCACCCGAAGGCCGTGGCGGGCGAAGAGGTCCCGCTTCGCCGCGAGGAAGAGCGGCAGGCTGATGCGCAGCGCGCTCACCCCGAGGGTCACCTCGTCGGGTCGACGGATGGTGAGGGCGTTCCCCCGGGGGACGAAGCCCACGAAGGCCGCCAGCACCACCGCCATCACCACCGCCACCCCGAGCTTGAACTGCGTCCTGGAGGTCTTCACGAACGACCGATCCCTTCCCTGCGCTGCGCGAAATCCATCGCCAGCTCCAGCCTGCTGCGCATCTGCGTGTGCCCGTCGCCGTTCACCTCCAGCGAGAGGAAGCCCACCGTTCCCCTGCGCGAGAGCGCGTGGAGCACGGCGTCGGAGGTCGAGCTCGACGGAATCGACGCGAAGGGCTTGAGCGACACCACCAGGTCGGCCCGGCGGGAGCGCTCCACGTCCAGGTAGACCGCGATCTCCGTGAAGCCCGCGCCCGAGCACAGCGACACGGGCACCCACTCCTCCGCGGCCTCGACCCACGCGGAGGCGTCCACCGGGGGGGAGAGCGAGTGGCCCGTCGCCGCGGCGTGGCGCGCCCACGCGTCGAGGATCATCGTCCTCACCCTCGCCAGCTCCCCGTCACAGCGGCTCGCCCTCCACGCCTGGTGCAGCGCCCACTCGCACGCGAGCGGGGTCTCCACCTCCGCGCCGCGAGACTCCATCCAGCGCACCAGGTGGGCGCCCGGGTCCCCGCCCGACATCGCCGGGAGCAGCTCGCCCGTCACCCTCACCCTCAGCCTCGGAGCGTGGCTCCTCCGGCCGGGGCGGAGCGACGGCGCGTGGCGTCGGATGGCCTCCGCCGTGTCCCCGCCGCACTCCAGCGCCCCGGTCACCGAGCGGATCGCCTCGCCCACCCTCCCGTCGACCTCGTCGGGATCGACGCTCCGAGAGCGCAGCCTCCGCCCCGCGGCGCAGAGCGCGTCCCCGGCCGCCATGGCGTCGAGCACCGCCTGCCCGACCAGTCCCCGGGCGCCTGCGAGGAGCGCGTCGAGGGCCCCGAGGCCCCTCTCCGGCGAAGGGGCGATCACCGTCGCGGAGGCGGCCCCGGAGGCGTGGAGCGCCCTCTGGAGGTCGGTCGCATAGGAACCGCAGCGGTCGCCCGGGGTGACGAAGCAGTGCGCTCCAGGGCGGGCCCGAGCGTGGAGCACCATGGTGCCCGCGAGGTAGTAGACGGAGCAGGGGTGCCCTCGGGGCATCAGCGCCCTCCCCAGGGCGAGGGCCTCGTCGGTGGGCGCCGCCGCGGCCTCGGCGTCGATGCCGC
This sequence comes from Myxococcaceae bacterium, assembly GCA_004297725.1. GTDB lineage: Bacteria > Myxococcota_A > Polyangia > Polyangiales > SCUS01. Next base: position 19,768 of record SCUS01000129.1, read on the forward strand.
AACCCCGCAGCGCCGCGGCCACCAGCGGGTCGTAGAGGGCGCCCGTCCCGACGATCACGACCATGGACCGAGCCCCCGCTCCTGCATGGTCTTCGCGAAGGTGCGGAGCCGCATCCGGAGGGAGATGCGGGGGCGCGTCTCGTCGAGGTCGTGGAGGGCGCAGTACGCGGTCCCCGCTTCGGAGAGCAGCGCCCTCACCGGAGCGTAGGTGGGAGCGTCCTGGGCGCACTTGAAGCTGGAGAGGTCGAGCACCCCGAGGCCCCCGTGGCGCGCGGCGACCCGGGCGGCCCAGAGCCGCTCTCCTCCGCCGGAGTTGTCGCACTCGGGCAGGAGGTCCCTCACGTCGAAGGGGTCGGCGATGACGCCCCGTCGAAGCTCGTCGGCCATGATCCCCCGGAGCCACGCCTCGTCGCGGGGGATCGCCCGGGTGCTCATGGCGGGATAGCCCAGCGATTGCAGCTCCGCGCCCACGTGGTGGGAGATCCCCGGGTCGGCGTGGTAGGGCCTCGCCAGCACCAGCACCGCCCCGCGGCCCTGCGCTGGGGCGGAGAGCAGCGCCCCCGCCCTGGCGTGGAGTCGGGCCTCGAAGCGGCGCACCGCAGCGGCTCCGGCGTCCACCGCGGCGTCGCTCTCGTCCCGGGTCATCCCCAGCAGCGCCCGGAAGGCGCCGAACATCTGCGAGCGAAGCCGCTCGGGCTGGGAGAGCGCCACCTCGGGGTCGAGGAGCGCGATGCCCCGCTCGGCGAGGGCGTCACCGCCGAAGGAGGCGCGCACCAGGGCGGGCGAGGAGGCCACCACGGGGCAGGAGGCGCAGTCGGCCGCGTGCCTCACGGGCGTGACGGCGTGGGTCACCCGAGGCACGAAGAGCGCGTCCAGGCGGCGCCCCCGGTCGTGGACCCGGTGCAGCAGGTGGTGCACATGGGCCAGTGTCACCTTCACCGGGAAGCACGGGTCGGTGGAGCCGTGGTGGGCGCCCTCTCTCCACAGGGCGTCGGTGGTGGCGGGGGAGAACACCACGTCGCGGGGAGCGACCCCCAGCGCCTCCAGGTAGGCGCGGAAGAAGGGCGCGGCGCGGTACTGGGCGAGCACCCTGGGGATGCCGATGCGCAGCGGTCGGGGCAGGCGCCGCAGTGCCTTCACCGAGGGGTCGGGGACGAAGAGCTGATGCGCCTCGAAGGAGTAGAGGTCGGGCACCCGGGCCTCTCGCTCCCTCCGCCGAAGCGCGCCGTCTCGGGCGGAGGCCTCGCCCCCGGCCTCGCAGCCGTGGCCGACCAGGAAGGTGCGGCGCTCTCCCTCGTCGACGAGCTCGAGCTCGGCGCGGGGGCAGCGGTTCTCGCAGAGGTCGCAGCGCAGCGCGTCGTCGGCGCGGAGCGTGGCGACCGGGAGGTGCAGCGGCCTCGGAGCCCTGGCCGACGCCCCATCGAGGGCGAGCAGCGCCGCGCCGAGGGCGCCCGCCAGCTCGGGGTAGGGGTGCACCGCCACGCGCACCCCGGGGACGGTCGCGTCGAGGTGGTCGACCTGGGCGCGCACCGCGGCCTCGTTGCGCTGCACTCCCCCCTGGAGCAGCACCGAGCGCCCCAGCGTGGCGGGGGAGACCCCGTTCATCACCTGCGTCCAGACGATGCGAGGGAGGGCGCGCGCCAGGCCCGCGAGGATCTCCCCGGGCTCGTAGCCCTCTCGCTGGAAGCCCACCCGCGCGGCGTCGACGAAGACCACGCAGCCGTCTTCGAAGCGCGGCGCCCGGCGCGCGACGAAGGCCCGCTCGGCGTAGCGGTCCCTCTCCACGCCGAACTCCCTGGCGGTCGACTCCAGCACCATGCCGATGCCCGCGCTGCACTGGCTCGACACCCAGAACTCCCGGAGCGATCCGTCCGGCTCGAGGGCCAGCACCTTGATGTCCTGCCCTCCGACGTCGCAGACCACCTCGACCCCGGGCATCACCGCGCGGGCCGAGCGGGCGTGGGCCAGCGTCTCGACGACCTCCAGGTCGGCGCCCACCAGCGGCGCCACCCAGGCCGATCCGTAGCCCGTGACCGCGATCGCCGAGAGGGTCGCGGCCGGGTCGACCTCCGCGAGGCTCGCCTTCACCGCAGAGAGCAGCGAGCGGGCGTCGTCCACCGGGTCTCCGCTGGCGCGCTGCGACTGCGCCACCAGGCGCCGGGAGCCATCGAGGATGACGGCCTTGGTGACCGTCGAGCCGGCGTCGATGCCCAGCGCGTAGCGCCCCACGGGCGCGTCGACGAGGGGCCACGCGGGGCGCTCTCCATGGGGCGGCGTCGCTTCGAGCGCCCGCTCCTCCCGGGAGAGCGAGGCGGGGCGGGCAGTGGCCGCGGCGCGCAGCAGCCAGGAGCGGGAGCGGGGGCGGGCCTCGGGCGCGGGCTCGCAGCGGAGGGCGGCGCCCAGCGCGGGGTAGTAGAGCGCGTCGTCGGGCACGAACACGTCGCGGCCCCGCGCATCGAAGTCGATCCCGCGCTCCTTCCAGAGGGCGGCGAGGTGGCGCCTCCACGCCATCGTCAGCGCCGGCAGGAACACATGCGGCCCCCCCAGCAGCACCACCGGGGCCCTCGGGGTGATCCCTCGGGCCAGCGCTCCGAGGCTCGCCAGCACGATGGCGTCGGCGAGGCTCGCCACCAGGGCGTCGACCCCTACGCCTCGCCGGGCGAGGTTCACCAGGTCGGTCTCGGCGAAGACCCCGCAGCGGGCCGAGAGCGGGAGCACCTCCTCGGCGCGGTACACCACCCGGCTCGCGGCCTCGGCGCTCACCCCGATGCGTCGCAGGCAGCGCTCCAGGGTGACCCCGGTGCCCGCCGCGCATCGGTCGTTCATGGCCACGTGGGGCCTTCCCCCCTCGGTGCCGCCTCGCTCGAAGGTCACCAGCTTGGCGTCCTGACCTCCGAGGTCGATGAGGGTGCGGGCCTCGGGGTGACGCCTCGCCACCGCCTCGGCCGCCGCGGTCACCTCGTGGACCCCGTAGGCCCCCAGCGGGGCGGCGACGGCGCTGCCGCTGCCGGTCACCGCGAGCCGGGCGCGGGGAGGGAGCACCTCGTCGAGCAGCGAGGCCACGGTCTCGGCGAGGCGCCCCTGGTGCCGGGCGCAGCGCACGATCGGAGCGGCGTCGGCGGAGGTCACCACGACCTTCACGGTGGTCGATCCCACGTCGAGCCCCACCGTAGCGCTCTCTCCGTGGGGGGATGGGGATGACGCTCGCCGCACGACCTGCCGAATGTGGAGCCCCTGACCTGCGTCCATTTGACCAGCGACAGGAGCGAAGGGTCTCCCGGAGCCCTCTTCCCTTCATCGGCGCTAACCGACGATCGCCCGCCGTGCCCTCTTCCGCCTCGCCGCCCCAGAACGGACCACCGCGCCGAAACGGACCACCGCCCCGTGGGCCCGAATGATCCATCGGTCGGGTGTCCTCCACGACGGACTCCGAGCGCTCGCAGGGTGGCACGTGCGCTGCTCAAGCCTGCTGCGCCGGGTGCGCAGTGCGCCCTGTGTTCAAGAGAGTTCGAGGCGCGCCATGTCGATGAAGGTGACGTTCTGGGGAGTGCGGGGGAGCATCGCCTCGCCGGGTGCGGAGACGGCCCTGGTGGGGGGCAACACCTCCTGCGTGGAGGTGACGGTCGGCGAGACCTGCCTCGTGCTCGACGCGGGCACCGGGCTGCGGCGCCTTGGCAACGAGCTGATGAAGCGGGGTCCCGTCGACCTCACGCTGCTGCTCTCCCATGTGCACTGGGACCACATCCAGGGCCTTCCCTTCTTCGCCCCGCTCTACGCGCCGGGCACGAAGGTCCACGTGGTCAACGGCGCCAACGGCACGCCCACCCACGAGGTGCTGCGCCGCCAGATGAGCGCGCCGACCTTCCCGGTGGACCTCAACGACGTGCCCGCGGCGCTGACCTTCGCGGAGGTGCGGGAGCGGCAGCGCTTCCACGTCGGCGAGGCGGAGGTCACCGTCGCCAAGGCCAACCACCCCGACCAGGTGTACGCGTACCGGGTGTCGAGCGGCGGCAGCTCGGTGGTCTACGCCACGGACACAGAGCACTACCGTTGCGTCGATCCCCGCCTCGTGTCCCTGGCTCGCGACGCCGACGTGCTCATCTACGACGCGCAGTACCTGCCCGGGGAGTACTCGGGCGAAGGGGGGATGAGCCGGGTGGGCTGGGGCCACTCGACCTGGGAGGCGGCGGTGGAGCTCGCCCGCGCCGCGGGCGTCGGCAAGCTGGTGCTCTTCCACCACGACCCATCGCGCACCGACGACGGCGTGGCGGCGATCGAGGCGCAGGCGCAGCAGGGCTTCGGGGACGTGGTGGCGGCGAGGGAGGGGCTGTCGATCCAGCTGGGCGCCGCACGGTCCGCGCGCGCGGCGTGAGCGGGCTCTCCGCCGTGCTAGCCTCGGCGGCAGTGATCGAGCGGGAACACAAGCTCTCGCTGCTGCTCGAGCTCGGCGCGCTGCTCGCACAGGAGCTCGACCTCGACGCGCTGCTCGGCGACATCGGGCACCGGGTCGCCTGCGCGATGGGCGCCGAGCGGGCCACGGTCTTCGTCGTCGACTCGGCCACCGGCGACCTGCGGGCTCGCATCGCCGAGCGGCCCGACCTGCCCGAGCTCCACCTCGCTCGGGGCATGGGGGTCGCGGGCTGGGTGGCCGAGAGCGGCGAGGCGGTGAACCTCATCGACGCCGCGAGCGACCCGCGGCACTTCGCGGGCGTCGACCGGGCGACGGGCTTCACCACGCGCACGCTGCTCTCGGTTCCGGTGCGCGACGGGCGGCGCGCCATCCGGGGCGTGCTCCAGGTGCTCAACAAGCATGGCGGGCCGTTCTCCCCGGAGGACGAGACCTTCCTCCAGGCGCTGGCCAACCAGGTCGCGCTTGCGCTGGACCGCACCACCCTTCGCGCGGCCGAGGGCAGCGAGCGCGGGGTGCAGGTGCGGGGGCTCTTCAACCACATCGTCGGGTCGAGCCCCGCGGTGCGGGCCGTGTACGAGCAGGTGACGCGGGCGGCGGCGGTCGACGCGACGGTGCTGCTGCGCGGGGAGACGGGCGCGGGGAAGGGGCTCTTCGCGCGGGCGATCCACGCCAACAGCCGGCGCCGGGCGGGGCCCTTCGTCACCGTCGACTGCACCACGCTCCCCGACGCGCTCGTCGAGAGCGAGCTCTTCGGTCACGAGAAGGGCAGCTTCACCGGCGCCGACCGGAGGGTTCCCGGCAAGGTCGACGCGGCGGACGGAGGAACGCTCTTCCTCGACGAGGTGGGCGAGCTCACCCTGGCGGTGCAGGCGCGGCTGCTGCGCTTCCTCCAGGAGCACGCCTTCGAGCGGGTGGGCGGCCGCGCCACCATCAAGGTCGACGTGCGGGTGCTCACGGCGACGCACCGCGACCTCGAGGCCCTCGTCGCCCAGGGGCGCTTCCGGCAGGACCTCTTCTACCGCCTCCGCGTGGTCGAGATCACCGTGCCTCCGCTGCGCGCTCGTGGGGGCGACGAGGTGCTCGGGCTGGCCGAGCACTTCCTCGAAGGCTTCACCCGGCGCTACGGGCGGCCGGGGCTGAGGCTCTCGTCGGCGTCTCGCCTCGCGCTGCGAGCGCACGACTGGCCTGGCAACGTGAGGGAGCTGGAGCACACCATCGAGCGCGCGGTGGTGCTCTGCCCCGACGAGCTCATCGGCACCGAGCACCTGGGGCTGCCGGTGCGCCGGGTCGCCGCGCCAGAGCCCACGAGCGCCGCGCCCGTCGAGGGGGTCGTGCTGCCGCTGGGGCTCAGCCTGTCCGAGGTCGAGGCGCGCTACATCGAGGCCACGCTGCGCGCCTGCGGCAACAACCGCAGCCAGGCCGCGCGGGCGCTCGGGGTGGGACGCAACACCCTTCGGCGCAAGGCCCTGAAGGCCTGAAGGGAGACCGCCCGCTGGGCCGTCGGCGAGGATATCCCCGGTACGACCGCGAGGCCATCGGCGAGGATATCCCCGGTACGACCGCGAGGCCGTCAGCGACCGGAGCCAGACCGCGACCGTGAGGGAGCGGGAGCGACCTACCACGCCACCCCAGCGCGCCTTTCCGTCGCGCTGGGCGGGCGTCAGCCGTCGATCCAGTCGGCGAGGCCCTCGCGGCGGTGCACCTCTCGCAGCCCGGGGTCCTGCCGCATCCGGTCGAGGTAGGCCTTTACATGGGTCCAGCGCGTCGCGGCGCGGGGCATGTTGCGGGACCATCGGGCGAGCATGGTGGCCAGGTGATCGGCGGCGGTCTTGCGATCGCCGAGCAGGAAGGCGCGGCCGTCGGCGAGCTCGGCGTCGATGCGCTCCCACGCGGCCTCGATCTGCAGCCGGGCCCGCTCACGGATCGCCCCGGCCCCTTCGGGGTCACCGTCCTCGTCGGCATAGAACCAGTTGCGATAGGAGGGCAGCAGGCTGTTCGCCAGGAAGACCATGGTCTGGAGATAGGCCGCGCGTCCGGGCGCTCCCGGCGCGACGTCGAAGCGGGCCTCCGGGTGGCGCTCGGCCAGCAGCATGAGGATCGCGGCGGACTCGGTGACCGGCGCGCCATCGACGATGAGCGTGGGCACCCTGCCCTGGGGGTTAAGTCTCAGGTAGTCGGGAGAGCGCTGTTCACGGCTCGCGAAGTCCAGCATGTGGAGCTCGAAGGGGACGCCGAGGTCGAGCAGCATCCAGTGGACGCAGAGGCTCGCCGTAGAGGGACTGCCGTAGAGGACGTAGCTCACGTGGCTTTTGTATCACCCGCCGCCGGGGGGGGCAGAGCAGCGTCGAGCGAGCGCCCGCGGAGCTGTGGGGTCCGGTGCAGGGAGTTGCGTTTCGCACCGGTACGAGTGACGACCTGGCGATGATCGACACCACGCTCTTCGACGCCTCGGGGCGCGTCACCGACGCCATCGACAAGACCATCGAGCTCGCTGCGACGCCCAGCGCCCTCTTCGACGCCTGGACGAGCTCCGAGGGCCTGCGCTCCTGGCTGGGCATCCGATCGAGGATCGAGCTTCGCATCGGCGGCGCCTATGAGTGGGTGTTCATGGAGGAAGCAGCGCCCGGCGAACAGGGCTCCGAGGGCTGCCAGATCCTCGCCTACGTCCCCGACGAGATGCTCGCGTTCTCCTGGAACGCGCCGCCCGGGATCCCCTTCGCCCGCACGCGCCGCGCGTGGTGCGTGCTGACGCTCCGTCCCACCGCGACCGGGACTCAGCTGCGCTTGCAGCACCTGGGCTTCGGCACCGAGGGCGACTGGCCGATGGTGCGACCGTACTTCGATCGCGCCTGGGCTCGGGTGCTCGATCGCCTCGCCGAGCACTTCACCCCGGCGCCGCCCACCTGAGCTTCCCTTGGGCTCCCACGATCGGCAGGGTCAGGCTCGTGATCCCGTGATGGCGCACGGTGCGTTGGCGCTCAGGCCTCCTCGACGTGCTGCGCCAGCGCGACGACCAGCGCCGCGAGCGAGTCGCTGGCGCCATGACAGAGGTACTTGTCGACCTTGCCGTGGAAGTTGACCTTCACCCCCTCGCCCTCGCCCGTCGCGAGCACGAGGGGCGTCCCCTGCTGGGGCTCGTACCGCCACGACCCGCCCCAGCGACGGCGCGCGCACTCGCCCGCGTACGAGCCCGCGAGCACGAGGAGCTCGCCGTCTTCGAGGTCCGGAGACTCGTCGTCGGGGCCGAAGCCCGCCTCCGCGCGGCGGGCGCCGAGCACCTCATCGAGCGCGGCCAGCGACGCCTGCGTCGGCGGCCACGGGAGCCCGTGCTCGTCGGCGAAGCGCCGCGCCGAGGCCTCGACCAGCGGACCGAGCGCGGGCCCGCCGTGGCCGTCCTCGGCGTAGCCCGACGGCCGCCCGACAGCGGGTGAGCGCGCCTCGCCGTCGATGGTGGTGCACTCGACGCCGCGGTCCTTCAGCCAGCGCAGCAGCGTGTCGGGCGGCTCCTCGAGGGTCACCAGCTCCAGCTCCGCGGGCCTCCCCGGACCGACCTGATCGGCCGCGCGACGCTGGTACATCGTGAACTTGATGATCGCCTGCAGGGTGAGCAGCGCCTCGTCCTCGGGGAGCCACCCGCGGGTGTTCACGGCGATGAAGCGTCGGGCCAGGGGCGGGTCGTCGCCGCCGTCGACGATGAGGTCGATGTGATGGAAGGAGTCGAGGCTCATGGCGCGCGAGGGTAGCTCGACGGCTCGCTCGCGCGCTCGTCACTCGTCGCTCCGTCAGGGCCTCGCGGGGGTCTCCAGCGGGGTGCGCGCCAGCTCGATCCAGTCGGGCTCGAGCCCCGTCGCCGGGCGCACATTGGCGACGAGGCGCGACCACGCCTGCTGCTCGC